>NZ_MJAJ01000044.1 GCF_001746365.1 Streptomyces sp. LUP30 | reverse complement strand
CCCGCGGAGCGGGATATGCCCCGGCAAGCCGGGGCATAGAGCGCGAATTGCGCAAGCGCAATTCGAATTCCGGCGCAAGCGCCGGAATGGAATTCCGTAAACGGAATTCCGACGGGAAGTCAATTCGCGCAAGCGCGAATTGAGGGCACCCGCGCAAGCGCGGTCGCCGAGGCTGGCAGCAAGGGGAGGTGCATCACGTGCGGGCCTGTGTAGGGCTTGGGAATCCCAGCCACCACCCCCGCAACGAATGTGACGGACCATCGACCTGACGGAGTGCCGGCCCCACCGCAGTGACGGGCTCCGCTGCGCTCCACCCGAACCCCTCCCCAATTCCCGAAGCCATCCACTCACGTTCACTGATGCCCGGTCAGCATACACGCGCGCCAACCCACCACAGCGGGGTGGAATCAGTCGACGCATCACCCGGTAGGACGAAGGTGTCCCGCGAGTAATGCATCATGCTGCTGCGCTGTGTAGCGTTTGGGTTCTAGCCGCACCACCCCCGGTCCTCCGCTAAAAGTTACCTGGTGGAATGCAGAATTGCGCGGCCCTGAATTGCTCAGCCACAGAACGGAAGCCCCGATATGCGAGCGCCGGAATTCGACGTGCGGAGGTACCGGAGCCGAATGGCCCCCTGGGGCCGGGCGGCGGAACCACCCACGGGTACCGGCCACGCTTGCGTGCTGTTGAACGTCACGGCCGGCACCACCCGAGACTCAGAGCCGATGGTGCCCTCCACGACCCGCACGGGAGCAGCTGAGCCGCACGCGAAGCCGCCTCAGCCACGGCTGCGTGCGCAGCGACGGGAAGCCGGTGCGTGTGGGGTTGTCGGTTGAGGACCGGTACGACCGGGGCGTGCGCACCTGGGTGCCTCGCTTGCTGGCGCGTCGGTGGCGGGGGGCGGTACGACCCGCGGTCCTGATGCGCCCCTCGCGCGCGCGTGCGTCTTAGGGAAAAGAGGGGGCCTCACGGAAACCTGCTCTGACCTGGTCTTTTCCGGAAGGGGATGTGTCAGCCACAACACATTGACCTGCGGAAATGTGTCCGCGGTGCCACGTCGACACTCGTATTTGCCAACCCAACTTGTACAAGTGCGTAACGCTGCTGGTGGCGACGTGTTCCCAGGGAACACGGCCCAAATCGATTGTGTCGGCGCCGACACCAAAGCGCCACGCCAGCGTGTACAAATCTGCCAACTGAGCTTGAACAACTGCTAGTGTCCGGCGCGTACCCCACAAGATCGAGGACAGGACCTCCGTCGATGCCTCCCCAGCCCAAGCGCCCTTCCGCCGGCCGCGGCAAGGGCCGCATCGCCGCCGTTCCGCCCGGTGGTGACAGCGCGTTCCGCGAGACCCTGTCCTCCAGGCTGGGCAAGGACATCAAGCCGCCGACCCGCAAGCGGGCTGTGCAGCAGATGGACGTCAGCGTCCGGTACACATACCGCGCTCCCCACGACATGTACGGCCGGTCCGGCTACAGCGTGGTCTCCAACGACTTCCTCGCCGATGTCCTGGCGGTTCTCATCGCACAGCACGGCATGTCGCCGATCCAGTCCGCGGTCCTCCTGTGGTGCATTGGTCGGCAGCGCGAGGGGTGGCTGCGCGCCACGCACAAGAAGATCGCCGACAAGCTGGGCGTAGAGCGGTCGAACGTCACGCGGGCCATCGGCCGTCTGGAGAGCTGGCACATGATCCAGCGCGTGGACAACGGGCTGATCTTCGTGAACCCGATGCTCGGGTTCGAGGGCAACGGAGACGTCCAGCGCGAGATCCTGGACGCACTGCGCGACAAGGAGACCGGGAAGCTGCCTGAGGATGTCTTCCCGGCCCTCAATGCCCCGCCGCCGCCGCGCAGCGTGCAGTTGGAGCTCGGTGTCGAAGACGGGGAAGATGAAGTCGTCGACGAGGAGGGGCAGGCATGCTGATCCAGGCCAGCGCCGGTTTCGGAATGCTGTACCGGCTGGACCTCACCAAGGCCGCCATGGAGCTGCTGAGCGCTCTCATCGAGCGTCAGGAGCCCGGCGGTGAGGTGAACGCCTCCCAGGCCGAGCTGGGGGCCCGCGTGGGCCTGTCCCGGAACTCCGCGAACACCGCGATGTCGCTGCTGGAGAGCCGGAACCTCGTGCTGCGGCCCAAGGACCGCAAGTACCGGACTTACTACCTCCACCCCTACGTTGCCTCCTACGCCTCGCAGGAGGAGCTGGAGGAAGCGATCGAGGATGCTGCCGAGCGCATCGAGGCCGGCGAACTGCCCGAGATCACCGCTCCGCTGTACGAGACCGCGCCGCCCAAGCGTCAGAGCCAGCCGCTCCGGGCTGTCCGCGCCGCCGGATGATGCCGCCCGTCATCACCCCCGGGTGATACCCGACCGCGGAATGTGCCCCTGGCGCACAGGAATGTGCATCGGGGGCACATTCGTCTGCTTCGGACGGCGAACACCCGGTGCATACATCCTTCCCCTCCAGGGGAAACCAGCAGGTCAGTCATGCGTGGCGTGGGTGGGCGGTAGCACCAGGTAAACCGTCTTGTTCTGGTTCTCCAGAACAACCAGCGGTTGCTCCGACCCGCGCGTACATCGTTCCCCTCCGCGGGAAACAGCAGGCAGCCGTCCCGCATATGGCGCTGCTGCCACCGTTTCGTGGCAGCAGCGCCACCGAACAGCGCCGGTAGGTCAGTAGTGCTCTGACCTACCGGCGCTGTATGCAGCAGCCGTGCATGGATCTCCTGAGGAACATTGCAGATCTGCGATGTTATGCAGCCGCTGGGGGGCCCGCGGTCCTGCTGCCTGCTCCTGTAGCAGCGGGCGGGGCTGGTTGCAGCAGAGTCCGAGCAGCGTGCAGCAGCTAGCCGTGCTGCACCGGCCGGGGCCGGCCTGCTACCCGTGCAGCAGCCGTGTGCCGCCTGGCCCATGTAAATGCTGCGCTCCAGCCACGACACCACTCGAGCAGCCCTCCGCCGCCCACCACCAGGATCACGAGCAGCACCACCACCACGGCGCCCACCAACCACCCGACACCACCGAGTAGCGCCTTGCTGCACACCACAAGGAGCAGCAGGACCAGGAGCAGCACCGTGCAGCAGTCTCAGCCCTCGCCGACTGCTGCACTCACAACTCACAGCCTCACAGCGCGTCCTGTCTACCTGGGGATTCGGGTTGTTAGGCTCACAATCTCCGCGTCGTCGGGGAGGTCCAGGCGATGCTTGCGTGGTGCGGGGAGCAGCGGGCGCGGGCCGCCGGGCAGCAGTCCGCGGCGCCGGAGGACCTTCTCGCGGTCGCGGCACCAGGTGGTGCAGAACTTCCGGGGCCGGCGGCTGGAGTCGGGCAGGGCCTGGGTGCACACGGGGCAGCAGCCGGGCCCGGCGACCGGCGCCAGGCGCTCAAGCAGCTGCCGGACGCGCTCGGTCTCTTCGTCCGTGCCGAAGTACCGGGCGTCGGCCTGGCCGTGGCATCCGGCGAGGAGTTCGGCGAACACGTCGCGCAGTTCGGTGAGGTCGCGGCGGCAGGCGCCCAGCAGGGCGAGGTAGTCGTCGACGGGCCAGGAAGTGAGGACCCCGGAGCGGGACAGGTAGAGGCCGACTGTGTCGACCCGGTACCGGTCGGCGGCATCGAGGAGCAGGTAGCCGGTCAGCTGCCACGCCGTGCGCTGGGACATCTCCGCCAGCGGGCGGCGGGCGCTCTTGAAGTCGAGCAGCAGACCATCGACGACAAGGTCGGCATCGGCCGTGATCTGAGCGCCGGCGAACGTCGGCCCGCCGACGCAGTCCTCTGGCCAGGTACGGGCGCGCAACGCCTCCAAGGGGCCCTGGGCGGCCTTGTGGAGCTGGGCGGTGACGTCGGCCACCAGGTCACGGTCCGGGAGCTCCAGCAGCCGCGTGAAGGTGAAGGCGCCCGGGTCCTCGAGGGCGGCATTGGCGAGCGGGGTGAAGGCGAACCCGATCGCCGTACGGGCGAGGACCTGGTACCAGGCCGCGGCGATCAGCATGCGCGCCAGGACATCCTCTTCGTCCTGGCCTCGATCGATCGGCAGTTCACGGTTGGCGAGGTCCAGGCGCTGCACCGTCTCAGTCAGGCGCACCGCGAGCTCGTTGCCGACCGCGCGCATCCGCAGGCCCGCCCCGCGGCCGCCGATCCCACCCGACAGCTCGATCCCGATCAGGGAGGCGTCGTCGACGGGCGCGGCCGCGGTGAAGGCCAGGCGCAGCCGCTGGTCGATCGCGGTACCGACGGTGCCGGCCTCGGTGCCGACGCCGGGCGGCGGGAGCAGGACGTGATCGGCGCGGTGCTGAGCGCGGAAGCTGTCACGCAACGGCTTCGCGCCGGCGGACAGTTCGCGGTCCAGGAACCGGCGCAGCGGGGTGTGGGGGCTTCGCAGCCCGTCGACCAGGGACATGACGGATCACCGCCGTTTCATCGGGCGCCACAAAGGCGCAGAGGTCTCACGGTTCGGACGGTAGGGAGCGGGACTGACACGGCGTCACTCGCAGGAAGTAACCGGAGGGCGCCGCGGGCGTGGGATTCACCCGCAAGAGGGGCGGCACGGCGTCTTTGGCGACAGGGACGGCAGGGTGAACACGGCGGTGGAAACCGGCTGTGTCACGCGGCCCCTCACAACCTCTCAGCCTCACAGGACGGGCCGTTCACCTGGGGAAACGGGCTGTGAGCCTCACAGACCTCACAACTCGCCGGAGGCGGGTGACGCCCTCCGGGATAATTCACCGGCTGTGTCCTTGAGCTGCCGGTATGGTCCCGGCATGGACTCGCCGGTCACGTTCGATCGCCTCTACGAAGGCGCCAAGCGCTTTGCCCACCTGGCGATGGAAGCCCATGCCGAGGAGGACCAGGAGGTCTTCCTGTTGCACGCTGGCGTCAGTGTGGAGCGCCTGGCGAAGGCGGCGTTGGCCAGCGTTCATCCCACCTTGCTCACCGAGGTGAACGGCAAGGACGACATGCTGCTTCACTTCGCTGGAGCGCTGTCCACACCGCCGGCACGCCTGAGGACCATCGGTGCGTCGACGGCGATCGGCCGGCTGCGGAAGATGGATGTCCTCCCGCAGAGACAGAAATCCAGCAGCGAAGCTGACGACCTGGACGGTCTGATCGAGCTGCGCAACGGTGTCGCTCACCTCGGGACAGACGATGTGGAGGACTACCTCGGGACCTTCGTCGCGACCGTGGACAAGCTCTTGCAGCACCTGGGGCAGGACCGCGGTTCCTTCTGGGAGTCCTGGTCGGACACGGTCCAAGTGATCGAGGACGACAGAGCGGACCGCCTGCAGAGGGACGTGCACCTGAGGATGAACCAGGCCCGGCAGCGGTTCAGGACGCGCTTCGCTGACCTTCCGGAGGGAGCAGTCGACGGCGTTGAGCAAGCAGTGAGTGAACGCGGGCTGACCGTGGTCGAGGTCGGTCCGGAACAGGCACTGTTCCAGACCCTGAGCCAGTGCCCTGCCTGTGGCCGGGAGGCAGCAGCTCTGTTCCTGGCCGTGGACGGAGACTCCCCGCTGTTCGACTTGGAACTGAAGGCCGAAGGTCTCCTGTGCGGACTGTGCGGGTTCCGCCTCTCCAGCACGGAGGAAATAGAGGCTGCTGGTTTACCGACCGTCCTCCAGCATTCCGTGGAGGATCTGACGAGGTCAGTCGCAGAGAGTCCAGCGTCGGAGCGCCTCGCGACCATCAGGCTCAACGTGCCGACCGTGCGCTCGGGCTCGCACGACAGCTGGTAGGCGCCTGGCCACAGCCTTCGGCGCGAGGTCGGTGGCCCGCACGATGTGAAACGGCTCCGCCCCCGGCAGCTGACATGCCGGGGGCGGAGCCGTTCGATCGTGACGGGGTCAGCCGAGCCAGACGATGTCCACCACGTACAGGCGTCCGGCCGGGCGGTTGATCCAGTAGACGGCGGTGAGCTGTCCGACCGCAGCAGAGCGGACGTCCTCGCCTTCGGGGTCGCGGGAGTTGAAGGGCGGGAAAGACCACGGGTCGCGGCCGGCGATGTCCAGGACGTCCCGGAGCATCTCGCGTGCGTGGTCGGGCAACTCCTTCGCGGTGCCTGCTGCTTGGGGCGACAGGCGGGCGGGCCAGGGCGGCTGCGCGTCGCTCACGTACGGGCTCCGAGGACCTGGTCCAGGTCGATGCCGTCAGAGTCGTCGCACCCGCCCGCGAGGAAGGCGTCAACAGCCGGGGCGGAGGCGAGGCGGGCCCGCCAGGTGCGGACGACGTCGTGGACCGGGGCGAGGCTGAAAGAGTGCCGGGCGTCGTCCAGCGCGCGTGCCCAGTCCTGCTCGAACGCGGGCACCCACGTGTCGGCACGCCGGTCGGCGCGCAGCTCCTGGAGCAGCTGGGCGGCGGCCGCGGGGGCCGGCGGGGCGGGGGCTTCCTCGGGCTGCGCGCTCATCGGATCCTCCTGGCGGGTCGTATCGCCACCGTACGCGCGGTGTGGGGCGGTGGGGACGGACATGCGGTGATCCCTTCCCATGCCGGTGGGCGTCAGTCAACGCCGTAGTCGGTGTAGTCCTCAAGGAGCGCGGCCGCAGCTACAGGCTGGGGCGCGGCCCGTAGATCTCCCTGAGACGCTTGGCGATCACTTCCTGAGCCTCTCCCAGGCTCACCTGAGCTTTCACTGCCGAATCGGGGTTGGCTGAAGGAGGAGCCGGGTCGATGGCCATGCCGTTGGCGTCGGTACTCGCCTGAAGCACCTTGCGCCGGATGTCGTCATCAAGGACGAGTTTTGTCAGGCTGGCGAGCTGGCGATTCACCTCAGACAGCTCCCGACCAGGAGAGTCTGGGTCGTCGCCTGATGTGCGCATCACCCGGAACATGATTGCCGCCGTGTTCGCCTTCCTGAGCGCGTCGTAGACCTCTTCGAGGTGAGTCAGTTCGAACGACTCCCGGCGTTCCAACCGTACGTGGTCTCGCTCCAGCTGGCGGAGCCGTACCTCACGACGGAGTGCTGCTGTCTCTCGGCGCTCTTCACTTCGCTGGTTCAGCCACGCGCCGAGGATCAGCGTGATGACGGGAAGTACTGCGGTGACGGTCCACTTCAAGTCCACGCCGCGGAGCGTACGTGCAACGGATCCGAGTTAGAAGTCGAAATCCATGTAGTCGATGTCGTTGATGGCGACATCTGAGAGTCCCATGGCGCGGCCGCCGCCATCCTGGAAATAGATTTCCTTAAATCCTTCGGCGATGATCCCACGCATCTGCTGGTCGCTGGCGCCCGCTTCACGGGCGTCGAACAGGCGGCGGGCGTACTCCGGGGGGAGGTGCACGGTGAGTCGCCGAAACCGTCCGTCGTCGGTCGTGCCGACGGCTGCGGTGTACCCGAAGCGTGCCCGGGTCTCCACCGTGATCCCGCCCGAGGCGGCGGCCTGCTTCTGCCGGCGCTTGCGGACCTGGGGCTGCCAGCGGGCCCGCACCGCGTCGTCAATCTTCGAAGCGACGTCAGCGCGGGCGTGCTTGCGGGCCCCGCGCCGGTAGCGGTTGACGGAGTCGGCGGTGACACCGAGCTCCGCCGCGACGGCCTTCGCGCTGCCCAACTGCTTGAGCAGGTAGCCGATCTGACCCTTCAAGGTCTTGGGCGGCTGGCGGGTGAAGGACTCCCGGTCGGCGCGCTCGATGGCGTCCTTGATCTCCCCCACGGTCTACTCCCCTTCGTCCAGGACGGCGTCGCCGCCCTTGATGTGGCGGGCCGGGTTGAGGCCCTTCTCCATCAGGTCGACCGCCCACAGCATCGTCTGGACGCCCTCCAGCTTCGCCAGGCCCGGCGTGGGCCCGAGGCGGAATCCGCCGGGCTGCGGCTTGCCGGATGCGGCGTACGGCAGGAAGTCCAGCGGGCTCTCCCCCGGTGAGGGGTAGACGACGCAGTCGGACAGCACAGCGAGCGGGTACAGGCCCGTCAGCTTGACCATGTTGTTCAGCTTGCGGTGCATGTTGACCCGGGCCTTGCTGATGACGGCGGCGCGGATGTCGGGGCGCCAGGTCGGCCGCTGCAGGGCCGGCCACGTCTCACCTTCCTTGTAGTGCTTGCCCTGGGGGCGCTCGCGGAGCTTGCCCACGCCGCCCTTCACGGTCGCCTTGATGGCGGACAGGACAGCGGCCATCGCCGGGTCGTTCTGCTTGTGCTGCTCCATCGCGGCGAGGAAGGCCCGGTCGTCCAGGTCCTTGGTGACACCGAGGTCGGCCAGGGTGTCGACGTACGCGTTCCGGAGCCGGTCGTGCCAAGGGTCCAGGTACGCGCCGGTCTCGCGGCGCAGGTACGCCTCGATCGGGTGGACGTCGTGCCCGAGCTCCTGGGCGTAGGCGACGGTGTGCGTCTGGTACCAGGCAGGTCCCGTCGGCCGGGTGCCGTCCGGCGTGAACGGGCTGGGCAGGCGCGGGTCCAGCTCGATGTGGGAGAGGTCGACCAGCCAGGAGCCGGGGATCTTCGGGTTGAACTTCGGGTTGTGGAAGTGGTCCGGGGCGGACAGGCCGACGACCAGCCGGGCCGCGGCCGCGAGGAACGCGGTGTTGAGGTCCAGGCCGATGGCGAAGGGCAGCGTGCACTCCTCATCGCTGAGCGTGTCCACCGAGCGCACCCACTGGTACGCCTCTTCGTTGAGGAACCCGCCGGTCCAGCCGCTGTTCACGACGACGGGGTGTTCGGCGGTGGCCTCCGGCGGCGCCGGGTCCATCGGCTCCGTCCCCAGCGAGCCCGCGTTGTAGCCGGACACCCAGTTCCCGGTCTCCGGATCCTGTACGGCCTTCGTCGGCGGGCGCAGCGCCGTCATCAGCTCCAGCCCGGAGACGGCCGTGGAGCCGCGCGGGGTGATGACCCGGGTGGCGTACACGCCGAGGACGCGGGCGATGTCGGCCGCCTCCATCTCTGCGACGCCGGGCCAGGAGCGCTCATCGAGGGCGTCCCACGACAGGATGGCGAGCTGCACGCACTGCCGGTCGCGCCCTTGGGCCTTGCGGTAGATCCGCGCCCACGGGCCGAACCCGCGCTGCGTGAGCTGCCACTTCGCCTTCGCCACCTGCTTGACCACCGGGTGGTCCTCGGGCAGGCGCAGGGAGCGGCGCTGCTCGTGGCCCTCCAGGCGCTCCGGCAGCCCTAGCTTCACGGCGGCCGACGCGGTGAGCACGATCAGCGGGTCGGAGTCCTTGCCGTACCGGTTGAGCTTCGCGGCACCGAGACCGGACTCGCGTAGCGTCCACTCCACCAGCTCCACCACCGTGGTCGCCGGGCAGTCGAGCACGATGCCGTCCACGCCGTACGCGCTGCCGTCACCGTCCAGCACCGCGAGCGGACCGTGCGGGAACCGCGGGTCAACGGCGGGCTTCGCGGCCTTCTTCGTCGCGGGACGCCGCGACGTCGCCGGGCGGGCGGCCGGACGCTCCGGCGCGGCCGCGACGGCGGGCGCCTGGACCGGGGCCGTCTCCGCTTCGGACGTCTCGGGCGCGGCCGGGCCGGTGAACGTCTCCGGAACCGACACCGGCTGCGGCGTAACGGCCGGAGCGGGAGCGACGGAGACGGCGTGCGCGGGGTACTTCGCTGCCCAGCCGTTCAGCAGCCGCTGGTACGCCTCCAGACGCGGCGACTTCGGCTCGCTCCGCCCGTTCTCGTAGTTCTTGACCGTCTGCACCGTCGACTTCAAGGCCTGCGCGAGGCGGGCCTGGGTGATGCCGGCGGCCTCACGAAGCCGGGCACGCTCCGCCGGGGGCGGAAGCTGCGGCTCTTCCTCCAGCAATGCGTCGATATTCGCGAACAGCTCTTCCTCGGATGCCATATCTGTCTACCTCCACGCCGAACACTACCAGCGTTTGCCCTGCCATTTAACCCGTTTCTTTAACTCGATCGGATTTTTCTGGTAGGGTGATCTTGACCGGCAGGGCGCATCAACTCACTTACCAGGAGGACTCGTTGGCGAGATCGGACAACGAGTCGGCCATCCTGTCCGAGCAGGAGAGCCTCGAGGCCCTGGACCGGGTCATCCTCCCGGCGGCCACACGCCAGGCGGTACACCAGCTGCGGCCGGTCGTGGTCGTCGTCGCCGGGCAACCCGGGGCCGGAAAGACCACGCTCGCCGACCGCGTGGCAGCGGTCCTGGCCCGGCGTGGCGGTGCCGTGCGGGTCGGTCGGGACCTGTACAAGCCGCTCCACCGTCACTACGCCGGCGTCCTGGAGGCCGATGTCCGTACGGCCGGAGCCTTGGTGCGTCCCGACACCGCGCGGTGGCAGGCCGCCGTCGAAGCCCACGTCCGCGAGATGGGCTTCGACGCCGTGGTGGAGTCGGCACTCGCCGACCCGGACGACTTCCGCGCCTCCTCCCGCGCCTACCGGGCAGCCGGCCACCGGATCGAGGTGGTGGTGCTGGCCATCTCGGAGGCCCTGAGTCAGCTCGGGATCGTGGACCGCTTCCTCACCGAGGCCGCCGACGGCGGGGGCCGGTACGTGTCGTGGGAGAACCACGACACGTGCGCGAAGGGGCTGCTCGCCACGCTGGCCGTCATCGAGGCCGAGCAGCTCGCCGACCGCGTCACCGTTGTACGGCGCGACGGCACCGCCCTCTACACCAACGACCTCACCCCCGAGGGCACTTGGAGGTGCCGCCCGGCTGCCGAGCGGGTGCTGCGGGCGGAGCGGGCACGGCCGTGGACCGCACCCGAAACCGCCGTCTTCCGCCACGCTCTCGCCCACACCGACCGGCGCGTACACACCGAGCTGGCCGACGAGGACCGGCGCCTGGCAGTGCAGCGCGACAGCGAGCGCGCGGCCGCCTGGTCCGAGCCGGTCCGCCGCATCGCCCAGCCCACCACGACACCGCCCGGGGTCGCCTACCACCGACTGTCGGCCGATGAGCACCGGTGGATCTTCGACGAACTGATCACCCCAACGGTCCTGGCAGGCGTCACACGCCGGGACGACCCGCGCGCCGTGTATGTCCTGGGCCAGCCCGGGGCGGGCAAGCTACTGGCCGCCAGGATGGTCCGGCGCGCGATGAGGACCGGCACGACCCGACTGGTCGGCGATGACTTCAAGGCCTCGCACCCCGACTATTTCCAGCTGCTGCGCGACGATCCCCGCAGCGCAGGAGCTGCGATCCGCACCGACTACCGCGCCTGGTTCTCTCGGGCCGAGGAGTACGTGCGCAGTCACCGCGGCGACGTCCTGATCGAGGCCGCCCCCGGGAGCGTGGCGGAGTTCCTCGACAGCGCGCTGCCCTTTGCGACCGACGGCTATCCAGTGGAGCTTGTCGTCCTGGCCGTACGTGCAGCCGACAGCCGTCTCGCTACCGCCCTGCGGTACGCCCGGGCGCTGCAGATCGGCGGCACCGGCCGGTTCACCACACGCTCCGGGCACGACACCTGCTTCCAGGCGCTCGCCGATATCGTCGCAGTCGCCGAGCGGCACCCGCAGATCGCGGCCATCACCGTGATCCGCCGTGACGGGCAGGCCCTGCTGCGCCACGAGGCCGACGGCTCCGGCAGGGCATCGTGGGCGCTCGCCGCGGAGCGGCTCCGCCCGTACACCGAGCAGGAGGCCATGGCATTCCTCCAGCTCCACCAGGCGCTGCGCCGGGCACTGCCCCGCCACCGCGGCGAACTGGACGAAATCGCCGCGCTCGCCCGGCCCCTGATGCCGCCTCGAATGCAGCCGGCCAGCATCGACCGGCCGCATCCGTCCGTGTGGCCCCTGCCGGTACGGCAGCATGCCTCCGGCTACGACTCCTTGAGTTCCCTGAGCCGGGCCGCGTAGACGGCGGCGATCCGGGCCTCCTCCTCCGGATCGGCGGTCGCCAGCTGCGCCTGGTCAGCGAGCGCGGCCTCACGGCCTGCCTTCAACGCCTCGATCCGATCATCGTCGGGCACCGGTGCACGGCGTTCCGCAATGATCTGAGCGTTGTACCAGCCCACCACCTCCCGCACGATGTCGTCCGCCTGCTGATCCTCGCCCCCGTCCAGGCCGGAGAAGTCGGGCTCATCTGGTGTACCGGGCATGGCAAACCCCTCGTTGTTCTGATCTTGAACGGATGGGTCATTGTCCTCCCGGCCCGCCTGCCCGGTTCGGTGCCGCCATGGCGCTCCAAGGCGGCATCGGCAGGCCTGAATCCGTCACTCAGGCGGGCCACGGCAGCAGGCGGACTCCCCAAATCCCTCAGGGCGGGCATAGGTTGACCTGCGAGTGATCATTTTTCGGGGGTGGATGTGGCAGGCCGGGATCTCAGGGCCCTGTTCAGCACGAACGACCGCAGCGTGCAGGCCGCAGAGGCGTTCACGAACCGGTCCTCGCAGTGGGAGACGGTCGCGGCCGCGCTCACCGAGCACCTCCAGCATGTCGGTGCCCCCGGCTTCGACCCCGAGGACCTCGAGGCGCCCCGCAACCACGTCCTCGTCTTCCACGGCGTGGGCGGCATCGGCAAAACAACCCTGTCCCGGACGCTGGAGGCAGCGCTCGCCGACGCCGGACGCCGCCCCTCCCAGTGGGGCGCACCGGGCTGGCCGGCCGACCGGATCCTGCCCGTACGGATCGACCTCGCCCGCTCCGCCGGCACCGACTTCGAGCAGATCGTGCTGACGATCCGGGCCGCCCTCACCAGGATCGGCCGGCCCCTGCCCGCCTTCGACCTGGCGCTGCGCCGCTACTGGGAGGCCAACCACCCCGGCGAACCGCTGGAGGAATACCTGCGCCGTGCGGGTCTCGGCTCCCGGTTCGGGCAGGCCCTGCCGCAGCAGATGCAGTCCGCGCTCGCCGACGTCGCGCAGGCACTCATGCTGCCCGGCACCATCGGCTCGGTCGTCGGCCAGGTCACCGGTGCCCTCATCGGCGCGCTGCGCGAACGCCGCCAGACCGTCCGGGCCCTGGCCGGCTGCGCCCGGCTGGCGGACCTGCTGGAGGCCGAACCCGACCTGGACACCCTCGCCTTCTACTCCCACCTGCTGGCGTGGGAGCTCGCCCGCCTCCCCGACGGAAAGAAGGCTGTGCCGGTCGTGCTGTTGGACACGTTCGAGGACATCGGCGACCGCACCCGCCGCGACCTGGAGCGGCTGATCCAGCGGACGGTGTGGCTGTTGCCGAACGCCTTCTGGGTGATCACCGGGCGCTCCCGGCTGCAATGGGCCGACCCCGCCCTGCAAGGGCAACTCGACTACACCGGCCCCGCCGCCTGGCCCGGGCTCGCTCACACAGCCGTGCCTGCCGCCCGCACCCCCACCGGTGTCGGCACGGCGCGGCAGGTGCTGATCGGCGACTTCTCCCCCGAGGACTGCGACGACTACCTCGCCCGCCGCCTCACCCGCGACGGCCAGCCCCTCATCGGCGAGAACATCCGGCAGGTCATCACCGCCCGCTCGCACGGCCTGCCCCTGTACCTCGATCTGTCCGTCGCCCGGTTCCTGGAACTGCGCCGCAGCGGCCACACCCTGCAGCCCGGTGACTTCGACCACGACTTCCCCGCCCTGGTCTCCCGCACCCTGTCCGACCTCACCCCCGACGAACGCCACGTCCTGCGCTCGGTGAGCCTGCTGGACGCCTTCGACGTGCCCCTCGCCACGCGCGCCGCCGGCCTCGCCCACGAGGGGCCCGCCCAGCGGCTGACCGAGCGGCCCTTCGTCCACGACAACCCCTTCGGCCTGTGGCCCTTCCACCTCCACGGACTCATCCGCTCGGCCGTACGCAACGCCGAAGACACCACCGACGACCGCTGGACCGACGCCGACTGGCAACAGGCCGCCCGGCGCGCCTTCACCACCCTGGGCGAACAGCACCAGGGCGCCCCCGGCCCGGACCGGCTCCTGCTGATCGCCTGCCTACGCCAGGGCCTGCGCCTCGCCCGCGACCACCGCCTTGACCTCGACTGGCTCACACCCGCTGCCTGGACCTACGTCAGCGACTCCGTGTGGGAGCCCCTCGCCCCGCCCGACACCGAAACCGAGGCGGGACTGGGTACGGCCGCCGACGCCCTGGTCGAACTCCTCAGCGCGCTCGCCCGCCGCCAGCATGAACACCGCTCACGCACCGCCGCCCGCCTCACCACGGTCATCGACAGCCGCCTGCTCCCCGATGACCTGCAGCACATGGCCCTCTACTACCGGGCCAAGGCCCACCGCGACATCGGGCACAGCGCGGACTCGCGCCGCGGATACCAGCAGGTCGTCGACGGCGGCGGCCGCCTGGCCCCGGCCGCCCGGCGTGGCCTTGCCCAGGCCGCTCGGCTGGCCGGGGACTTTCCCACCACGTACGCCGCCGCACAGACCCTGGGGTGGGAAGGCCGCCATCAGCGCGTCCTGGGCGACGTGTGGTGGGTCCAGGGAGAGCCGGCACGCGCGGCCGCCGCCTACCAGGCCGGGCGCCTCGAGGCCGAACAACACGCCAAAGCCGGCGAGGCCGCACACAATCAAGCCCTGCGCGCCCTCGCCATCGCCTTCTACGACCCTCACCAGGCCGACGACGAAATCGACCTCGCCGAACAACTCCTCGCACACCTCGACCTGCGCGCCACCACGATCAACGCGGCCATCGCCGCCCTCATCCGGGACGCCGGCAACCCCACACTCAACGACCGCGTCCGCGCCCTGCGCACCGAACTCGACGTCGCCGGCCTCACCTCCATGGCCCCCACCCTCGAGCTCGCAGCCGCCTTCCACCAGGCTGTCCTGGAAGACCATGACGGGCTGAGCGCCACCATCTCCCGACTGCGCGAACTGACCCAGGACGGCGACTACGCGTACTACATCGACATCGCGCACTTCATGGCCGGCCTCCCGCTCCCCGCTGAGCACACGGCGCCGCATTGGCTGGACGGCGAACAGGTCACCCGTGCACGGTGGCGCGAGATCGTCACCGCACGGCGCGACCTTCTGCGCACCAGGCGGTAGACCTCAGCTTGTTTGAGACGGGCCCCAAACGCACGTAGGGCGCCTGGCAGCTGCCGGGCGGTTCGATAGCCGCGGCCGCCCAACATGCCTCACCACGGCCCGTGTCCCGGCCCTGCCGCCCTCTTTACGGTGCGTGACGCTTACCTCAATATCGGTTATCACAGTGGATTCTGGGGTGGGTGGGGGAGAAACCATGGCGACGGGCACCGACAAGGACTATTGGGCCTCACAGGCGCTGCCGAGTGTCCTCAAGCACAAGCTGCTCGGTCAGTACATTCCCCGCTTCGGCGGGATGACCGGCTCGCGCGGTCGTCACCAGGTCGTGTACCTCGACGGCTATGCGGGCGAGGGACGGTACGAGAGCGGCGACCCCGGCTCTGCGGAGATCGCGATGCAGGTGGCCGCTCATCACCTGGAGAAGAACGCGTTGTTATGGAACTGCTTCTTCGTGGAGCAGAAACCCGATTCCGTTGCCCGTCTGGACCAGGTCGCTGCCCACTACCGCGCCTTGGGCGTGGACGCGAGGGTGCATCACGGCGACGTGGGCGGAGTTCTGGGCGAGGTTCTGCGGGTTGCCGAAGGGCTCCCGCTATTCCTGTTCCTTGATCCGTGCGGCCTGGGGCTGCCGTTCGACCGGATCGTTCAGACGCTGAACCAGCGGCGCAGTACTCCGCGGCTCTGGCAGCCGACCGAGTTCTTGATGAACTTCAGCATGGACGCGGTACGGCGCCTGGGAGGCAATGCCCGCTCCGCCCGCGGTCTGGAACGCTCCTCCGAGCGCTTCGACGAGGCGTGCGGCGGCCGGTGGTGGCGTGAGTACTTCCGGCCGGACGAGCCGGCCGCGGCGGACGTGGACGAGATCGTGGCCGCCCAGTACGCCCAGCGGCTGAGGGAGAAGACCGGCATGTTCGTCCAGTCGGTGCCGGTCGCCAGAAAGCACGGGCAGAAGGCGGTGTACCACCTGGTCTTCGGCTCCCGCAGCGAACACGGCCTGTGGTTCTTCGGCGACGCCGTCGCCCGGGCTCGCGACGCATGGTGGGAGGGACTTGAGATCAAGGAGGAACGGGAAGACCCGGACGCTCTCTTCTCTGCTACCTCGGTGGTCCGCCCGGACCCGCAGGAGGTCATCGACGCTGCCGTGCCCGCAATGGCCGACAACATGGAACGGATCCTGCACCAGCAGAAACGGCCCTTCAAACTGCTCAACCACACGTTGGACGTGTTCGGCGACTACTACGGGCAGGTCACCGAACCCGCCGCGCGCAAAGCCGTCAAGCTGCTGCACAGCAGCGGCCGGACGGCCAGCACGGGCATCGGAGGGAAAACCCACGAACTCATCGTGCAGCCCCCTCGGTGAAAACCGTCAGGCGCCGGTGAACGCAGGCATCTGATCCCAGGTACGGCCTTGCAGGGTGCGGCCGCCGGCCTTAGGCGTGTGGCCGCCCCACTGCTTGAAGAAGAACGCGACACGCTCCTCCAGGCACAGATCACGGATCTGTGTCACCCAGGCTTCTTCCATCGGCCGATGCCGCGGGCCGGACTCACCGCCGGCGATCACCCAGTGGATGCCTTCCAGGTTCAGCCCCTCCAGCGGACCCAGCAGCGGCTCACAGGACAGGAACCGGACCGCGGCGGGCACCTGTCGCAGATCATCAACCCGGGGAAGTTCCTTCGCTGTTTCCACCGAGACACCCATCCAGAGGTTCCCCGGCCACACGAGCTGGTCGGCGACCTGCCGCAGGCGCCTGGCCCGCTTGGTCAGCACCTGGTACGTATGCTGCGGCGTGTCCGCCATGACCTCGAAGACCTGCCGTACGAAGTCCAGCGGCACCCGGGCATGGAACAGATCCGACATGGAGTTCACGAACACCGTCCGCGGGTTCTTCCACCCGTACGGAACATCCAGCGCATCGGGATGCACGGTCAGATCGAACCCCGGCCCCGACGTCCGCGGATCCCCGTCATTCTGATATTTCGCCGCCCCCATCGCCTTTAACCGCTTGGCCAACGTCAGCGCGTAGCAGTTGTCGCACCCAGAGGAAACCCGGTCACATCCTGTCGTCGGATTCCACGTCGCCTCAGTCCACTCAATTGCACTTCGATCGCTCATCAGCTACCTCCCCGCCGTCCAACCGCGCCCACCAGACGCGGGACGGCATGTTCAACGAACCAGAACGGGCGTTGACACCTGGCCATCCAACCACCCCGATACCGCCTGCCCATCGGCTATCTCCGACCTGCGGACATCACCCAGGAAGACCGTCGGCGGGCCACGCGCACCACGTATCGCATGGCCCACCCTGGTCATCGGGAACGCCCGCGTTGGTAGCCCCGACGGCCTCACGCTGTACGCCCCAGCGGCCGCGCTTCGGCCTGCTGAGCGCGCTCGGCACGGGCGCGGCGAAGCGCGGCCGCGTGGGTAGCGGCGACTTCGCGGCGGCGCTGGACACGGACGGCCTCGAGCGGGGCTGGCGCATCGTCCGGGACGACGTCCGGCTCGGGAAACGCGCGGCGGCTCAGCTCCCGCATCGCGGCGGTCTGCCGCTCCACCGCTTCCGCGATGCCCTGATCCACCCGGCGCGGCGGCACGGCCTCCTGGTGCGCGGCGAGCGCGCGGCGGTAGCCCTCGCACGCCGTCTCCCTGGTCCTCGCCGGACCGGTGGGCGCGGCCGCCGGAACGACGTCGACATGGTCGGGCACAGCTACAGAGCCGGGCGCCAGGATCCGCAGGGCGCGCACGACCGTACGGCCCGCCGACTTGTTGGCGGCGTCGACGATGCGGATCTGCTCCAGGCGCGTCTTCGTCGCCCAGGCCGACGACTCCGGGCACACGGTGAGCTGGCCAGAGTCGGCGTCGTAGCCGACGGCCGCGACGTGCCCCGCGAGCTCGGGTGCGATGGCCTCCCACCGCCCGCGCAGCGAAGCGCCGGCGGCCGGGAGCTCCCAGGCCCGCTCGGTCACAAGCGCGCCGATCGCGGCACCGAGCCCCATCGGCTCGCGCCCGTCGCGCCGGACCACCCGGGTCGTGCGCGGCTTGGGCTGCACCGTACGGCCGCCGCCGTTCTTCTGCGCCGCCACCTTGGCCGCGCGCAGTGCGACGCGGGCCAGGTCGACGCCACTGAGCTGCGGGTTCTCGGTCATCACGCGACCTCCCCGGCGAGCTCCTGGACGCGGTGGACACCGCAGACGCTGCGGGACGGCAGGGGCTTCCGCCCGCACGGCACGTCTCCGTCCCGGCCCGAGCAGGTCTCCTGCCCGGCCGGTGCGGTCGGCGCGGGTACGACGGCGGCGCCCAGTACGGCGGCCTCCTCGCGGCAGAGCTTGCACAGGCCGTCCTCGAGGGCACGGCCGATCACGACGATCCGGGCGCCGCAGTCACCGCAGGAACCGCGCGGCGGACCCTCCGGCTCGCGCTGCGCCGGGACCGGGGACGGCGCCGGTGCCGGGTGGCGGGCCGCGTCGTCCAGCACGCAGTCGACGCAGCGGCTGCCCGGGCCGGGACGGGTGCCGTGCTCAGGGCACAGGCCCTGCTCGATGCGCTGGGCACGGCGCCGGGCGGCGGCCTTGTCCTGGACGATCTCGGCACAGACCACGCAGTCCTTGCCGGTCGACCACAGGACACCGGCCTCGCAGTCCTGGTAGCCGCAGCCCCAGCGCGGCAGAGCCACACCCAGCAGCCAACGGCCCGGGTCGCGGATCTCCGAGAGCATCACCTTGGCGAACCGGGTGGTCAGCCGGTGGTGCAGCCGTTCGGCGTCGGTACCCTCGCGCAGCTGGCGGCCCACCTCACGGGCGATCTGCCGGGCGACGAAGTCGCTGGTCACCCGCTCCAGCAGCAGGTGCACCGGCTCCAGCACGGCGTAGATGTGCGGGCTCATCGCCAGCTGCGGTCCGTCGTACGACGACCGCGCAGACCCCCCGCCCCTGCTGCTGCGTTTTTCCGTTTCCGGCTTCGAGAGGGAGAGCTGGCTGTTTCCACCCGCGCGAAGCGCGAGACCACTGCCGGCTTCCGTACGCGCAGCAGCGTCAGCCGGGTTTTCCACAGCCCCAGCGCCCTCAACTACCGGTACCTCGCCTACGGCGGATGAGAAGAACGCGCGCCCGTCATCCGGTGAGTCAGTCCTAGGTGATTCCTCATTCGCGAGGGATCCCTCACCAACCGGCGAACCCGACCCCTTACCAACTTGGGAACTGACCGACTCCTGAGAACCACTGGTCACAGCCGCCTCAGCAGCCCCAGCAACCGCCGCGCAACCACCCCCCAGACGGGCCTCGGGAGCGATGTCGTGCGCGATGTAGTGGTGACGCCCCTGCGCCCCCGCACGCCGCTGCACCGTCACCCAGCGCGCCGCCTCCACCTCATCCACCACCGCCGACGCAGCCGTCACCGACAGCGGCTGACCCGCGCTCTTCCCCGAATGGTGCCGCAGGCCGGCCGCCAGCTCCGCCTCCGTCAACGCGATCCCCCGCGCCTGCGCGAAGGCGATCAGCGCGAACGCGCGCAGCTGCCGGGGCGTGAGGTCCTCCGAGGCCGCCACCGGCAGCCACACGAACGCCTCCGAACGAGTCATCGCCCGCACCGTCCGCACCGCCGACGTGCCCGTGCCACCCGGCAGCGTCCGACGATCCGAGAACAGCTCCACCACACCGTCCGGACCCGGACGACGCAGCTGCGTCATCCCCCGCTCCACCGACGCCACCGACAGCCCCAAATACAAGGCGATCGTCGTGGACTTTGCCTGGCACCCCTCCGGCCGCAGCCCCAGCGCCTTCACCTTCACGTACACCGACAACGCCACGTCCTGGTAGTACGGCGACCAGACCAGACGCATCGGCACACGAACCCGCTGTCGACGAACCGGTCCCGTCAGCGCGGCCATTGACTCCACGACGGCGCTCACCGGGCACCCCGCAGGGACGTCAGAACATGATCCATCCGGCGACCATGGACCAGATCACCTGTGGACAGAGTCCGCTCAGCCCCGATCACCCCCCTCGCTCCCGCACGGCGGGCAACAATCTTGAAAGCCGTCCCGTCACACGGGACGACGCCCTCGGGGACGACGCCCTCGGGGACGACGCCCTCGGGGACGACGCCGTCGACGGAGTTGGCGACGACCTCCGAGAGCGGGTGCATGAGCGGGGCGGCAGGCGCCGCGACGACGCTCATTGAGCACGTCTCGAAAGCGCTGCTCTCGTAGCTTCCTACTGGAAGACCCTCTTCCTGTACGAAGCGGGTAAAGCCGAATGAACTGGACGCCGATTCCGTCACACGGGAAGCTCGCATGGCCTGAACCGGCGTGAAACGGACAGGGTCAAGCTGACAGGGGACACCACTCTCGGGCACTATGAGAAACGACCTGCTCTCCATGTAGCTGGACCGACCAGAGCCCTCGGGCCCGGCCGAACCAGATGTGCGGATGGGTTGGGTCCGCCCCCTTCGTGAGAAGCGGGCGGACACCGATCGGGTGGGGGGAGATTTCTCCTCCTCTCCCGGTGCTGCTGAACCGCGAAGCCCCTGTGGTGGGGGCCCGCGGGTAATGCGGATCGGTATTGCTAGCTACAGCTGTGGTGGCCGTGGTTAGTGGCCGGTGGTGCAGTGGCCCTGATAAGGGGCCGAGGTGAAACGAGCGGCTTGATAAGCCGCAGCTCAGGACCAGCTAGGAACTGGGACTTGAGCGGCCGACGCGGGTGGTTATTCCGGTCGGTAGACGGGCCGCGCGAGGCCAGCGGGTGGTAAGTCCGCTTCTTGGCGCGCGCGGCCGATGGCCGCTAGGTCATCCCGACCCCCGTTCGGAGGCCGGCGTCGGCATGCCCTCGTTCAGCTCAGCGGCCTCGGGGAAGCGTTCCGCGAGCCGCTTGAGCAGGTGAATGTAGGCGTCTCGCTGCGGGCGCCGGGGCTTGCTCTTCCCCAGCTCCCAACGCACCACGGCAAGGCGCTTCACGCCGACCGCATCCGCAACGTCCTGCTGCGTGAGGTTCGCGGCGAGGCGTAGCTGCGCGCGAACGCGCGGCGGTGGGAGGACGTCGTCCAGGCCCTCAAGCAGGGCATCGACCTGCTTCAAGCGGTCCGGGTCGGACATAGCGCAGCCTCTCAAGATCGATAGATCTCTGAAACATACACCATTTGATCTCCAGCGGGGAGCCGGTGCGACCGCGAACGGCGTTTCGTTCGACGCCCGGTAGGGTCCGAGACCGTGCACCGACTCGCGCTTTTCGATCTGGACGGCACGCTGGCCGACCGGCAGTCGGCATTCAGTGACGCCGTGACTGGCCTGTGTCACACGCGCTCCTTCACCCCGGACATCGAGCACTGGCTGCTCACCGAACTGGCCGACCGCGCGAACGCCGCCGACTTCGCCCGGCTGCACGACACCTTCGACCTGGCGGTGCCCGGCACCCAGCTGTGGCAGGAGTACGTCGGCCTCATGGCGGCTGCCGTCACCTGCCGACCGGAGGTCCTCGAGGACCTGGCGCGCCTGCGCGCAGCCGCGTGGACGATCGGAATCGTCACCAACGGTGCCAGCGACATCCAACGCGCCAAGCTCAGCGCGACCGGCCTTGCCGACCTGGTCGACGGCGTCGCAGTCTCCGGTGACCTGGAGATCCGTAAGCCGGACGTGCGCCTCTTCGGACTCGCGGCCTCCCGCTGCGGCGTGAGCCTCGCGGATGGCGGCTGGATGGTCGGCGACAACCCGGCCGGGGACATCGGCGGCGGCCACCAGGCTGGCCTGCGCACCATCTGGCTGCGCGGCCGCCCATGGCCGGACGGCCTTCACACCGCACACCACATCGTCGACGACGTCACCGACGCCATCGCCATCCTGCTCAACGAGACGGAGTAGCACCGTGGACCAGCCGACCGTCGGCATCCTCCACCCCGGCACCATGGGCGCTGCCGTCGCCGCTTGCGCCGCGGCGAACGCGGCCGAGGTCCTGTGGTGCGAGGCAGGGCGCAGCACCGCCTCCGCAGCGCGCGCCGCCCAATTCGGCCTGATGCCCGTGGCCACGCTGGCGGAGCTGCTGAACCGCAGCGACGTCGTCATCAGCCTCTGTCCGCCGGCCGCAGCCGAGGACCTCGCCCGCGACGTCGCCGGGCACCGCTTCGACGGGGTGTACGTGGAGGGGAACGCCATCAACCCTGAGCGGGTGGTTCGGATCACCGAGCTGCTCGAACTGGCCGCGACCGTCGTGGACGGCGGCGTCGTCGGCTCCCCGCCCGTACACGGCAAGACACCGGTGTTGTACCTGTCTGGTCCGGCCGCCGCGACCGCGCGGATCGAGGCGCTCTTCGCGGGCACCGCCGTGAAGACGAGGACGCTGGGAGCGGAGATCGGGAAGGCTTCCGCGCTGAAACTGTCGTACGCCAGCTTCCAGAAGACGTCGCGGGTGCTGGTGGCGCTCGCGGTCGGCATGGCGCGCGAGCACGGCGTCGACCAGGAGCTCATCGAGGTCGCCTCCCGGCGCACCGACTCGTACCTGTCCGAGCCGCAGTACGTCGCCAAGACCGCAGCGCGGGCCTGGCGGTGGGGTCCTGAACTGGAGGAAGCCGCCGACGCGCTCGCGGCCGCCGGCCTTCCCCCGGAGATGCTGCGCGCGGCTGCGTCCACGTTGGCACGGTGGAACGACGTCAAGGACGACCGCGAGCTCACGCTCACCGACGCCCTGGACCGGCTCGCCCAGCCGTAGCCCGCGTTCATGCCGTTGCTGCTCCCGCCCGCTGCGCCAGCAACTGGTCGATGAGCCGCGCCGCGTCCTGCGGAGACGTCGCCGTGGTGTCCACGGTCAGGTCCCAGGTCGTGCCCGGGTGCACGTTCAAGTCCTCGCGGGTCGCATCCCACGCCGCCAGGCGCGCCGCGGTGTCGCTGTCACCACGCCCGGCAGACCGCTGCGCAGTCACCTCGCGCGGGCACCACAGAAGCACTACCAACCAGTCGGCCGGATAGCCGTCGACCAGGGCGCGGATGCCGTCGATCTGCCCCAGATGCACGACCGGCACCCCGGCCGCGAACGCGGCGTCCAGGCCCGGCCGGTCCAGGACGTAGGTGTTGCCGTACCGGCGGTTCGCGTAGACGACATCGCCGGAGGCCTTCAGGTCCCGCAACTGTGCGGGCGTTCCCATCCGGTAGCCCACGCTCCTGCCAGAACCGATCTTCAACCGTGCGAACTGGCCGTACCGGGGGTGGAGCTCCGTCAGGACCCGGGTAACTGTGTCCTTCCCGGCCGCAGGCGGTCCGTACAGGACGACGCCCGGCTTCGTGGGGCTCATCCGTGCACCGCCCTGAGGGCGTGACGAGCCTGGTCGGCCAGCGAAATCGCTGTGCCCAGCCTGTTGTCGACGACCAGGTGCGGCACGACCGGACGCAGCTCCAGGTTGACGGTCGCCATGTACTCATCCCAGCGTTGGAGCTTCCAGGCATCGCGCGCCGCCGACCGGAAGCCGATGTACTCCCGCATGGACTCCGCATCGCACTGCACCCAGACCGGCGACACGTCCACTCCCAGGGCGCTGCACTTGTTGATCAGCCGGTTCATCCACGCCTCGGAAGTCATCTCTCCGATGAACGGCGCAGTCAGCACCGTGCTGATCCCACAGTTGATGTTGGCGTAGGCGGCCTGCATCAGGCAGTCGTACTCCACCGGCCGCACGTGCTCGCGATACAGATCGGTATGCCGGTCGTTCGCGTCGCCTCCGAGCGCGACCAGCAGCTGCTCCACGAGCGGCCGGGTCAGCGGGTCCTTGTCCAGCAACGGCCAGCCGGTGAGCTGTGTAAGGAAGCGCGCGAACTCCGTCTTCCCGCTGCCGGCGAACCCGCCGACCAGCACCACCGAGGGGCGGTGCGGGTCGCCACCGGTGTGACGACGCTTCCAGGCATCCAGGATCCGCTGCTGCAGCCCGAGAGGATCCGACTCAGCAGTGCCCGCCCCGATCTGCAACAGCGCGCGCTCCACGGCCAGGACGTGCGAGCCGTTGCGCTGGTCGTTCATCGGAGTCAGCTTGAACTGGGTGTCCTCGCCCGGCAGAGGGTTGCGGAAGCCGAGCTCGGGATCGGTGGCCCGGTACAGCAGGCAGTACGCCCGGCGGTAGTGCGGTCCCGGGTAGACCTCACCCTGTTCGTGCTGCCACAGAGTCTGCGGATTTGCCGCTGGGATGCCCTTGAGTTTGGCCTGCTCCGCGAGCGTTCGTAGCCGCTCGCCAGCCTGCTCAAGCGTCAGCCCGTGAGCCTCCCGCTGCTCCCGCAGCCGCTCGGGCCTCCACCCCAGGTGCTTCCCCACGCCGCTTGCCTCCGTAGTCGCCATGGTCCCGGACCCTATGGCCGGATCCCGAAATCCCGTGTGTACGCGGATGTTGAAAACGTGTGAACGAGCCCGTGCACAGGCTTCGACAAGCGGCTGTGATTCTGCGCCGCCGCTCCGGCCGGTGTGATGGCCCCCACAAGACGAGCAGTCAAAGGGGGGCCAAGGTGCGTGAGTTGAAACGCTCGGGCGGCGCATGTCGTGCGGAACAGCGTGAGGAATGGGAGCCGACTCATTCAGACGCTGCGTGGTGGGCCTGGAGGATGTACGCGTACGCGGCTCCCAAAGCCCCGTATTGTGCGCTGCCTTCGGTGACGAGGGCGGCGTCGGCGGCGTCGGCCGCGTTCCTGAGCTGGCGGGCGACGGCTTCGGGCACAGTGGGTGCCTCCGCGAACTCCTGCAGCCGCCTGACCACTACGTCCAGTGCTGCTTCCTTGGAGATCCCGACGGGACCTTCGGGGCTTACGAGGGCCGGGAGCCAGCCGCTCTCAGCATCCAGCGCGCTGCGGAGCTCTTCCACCAGCTCATCGCTGGTCAGGCGCTTTCCGGCGTTCATGGGGGGCTCAGTCTCCAGAGGTTCAGAAGGAGGGTGCTTGTCGGCGCCCTGCCCATGGCAGGGCGCCGACAAGTGCTGTGCGGAGTTAGGCCAGCGGCACGGAGAACCGCAGCGTCCAGCCCTTAGCCAGAACGTGCTGGGTCACCTCGACGACCCGTCCGTCGACCGTGCGACCGATGTGGGTGATGGTCAGAACGTCCGAGCCGTCCGGCAGACCGAGGCGAGCCGCCTCGTCTGCGGTGGCCGGCCGCAGCGCGATGTCCTCAGTGGCGGCGTCACCCTGGTCGAAGCCGGCCTCCTTCATACGGCTGATGATGCCGCCCACGCCGGTGTCGACCTGCTCGATGCCAGCGGCTTCGGCGACATCGACGGGGATGTACGTGGTGGCGAGTTGGACCAGGCGGTCGCCGTCGGACATCTCCCGGGCGCGGACGACAACCTCGCCATCGGTGCCCAGCAGCTCTGCGACGTCGGCCGGGGCGGCCGCGCGGCTGACGGAGACCTCGGAAACCGGCGTCCGACCGGCACGCTGCAGTTCAGCGTCGAACGCACCGTGCGCGCCGTTCTCCTCACGCCGGGCCGTGGTGTACCGGGTGCTGGCGTCGCGCAGGATCGTGCCGGTCTCGTCGATGCGGTTGCTAGCCATGTGGTGCAAGCTCCTAGCTGTTGTAGTCAATGGGTATTCGGTCTGCCCCGGCTCTTGCCGGAGCTGGGCGGGACTTCCTACATGTCACCCGGGTTCCGGGGAGTCGATGGGCCACTCATATGCGAGTCGCCACTTGGCTCGCGGCAGCACGTGGATGCAGACCTCCACAACGCGGCCTTCAACGGTGATCCCCTTGTGCGTGATCTCCAGGACGGCCTGTTCAACCTGGATGCCGAGCGCAGCAGCTTCGTCTGCAGTCGGGGATCTGACCTCGACTTCCTCGCGAAGGCGCACCTGCTTGAAGCCGGCTTCGGCCATACGCGATTTGCTGCCACCGACGCCCGTGTTCATCTCGGCAAGCGCAGGGACCGCGTCGACGACGTCCGGAGGGAACCAGCTTGTGGCCACCTGGACAACCTCGATCGCTTCGTCGTTGCCAGGCAGGCCTGCGGACATGATCCGCTGACGCTTCAGGGTCTTGGCGCGGTGGTGCATCTCGAAGATCTCCGCCACCTTCTTGGGCGGCACATCTCGGTCGATGACGACGGTGTTCTTGGGATCGAGTCCCCTCGCCCTCATCTCCGCCTCGTAGGCTCCGGCTGCGCCGCCGGCCTCGCGAAGTACGGCCAGGTACCGGGTGGTGCGATCGGAGATGATCTTTCCGATCACCAGGGAAACGAACGTCCCCTTGCCGCGGCGCGAGAACACAAGGCCTTCGTCCTCGAGCAGGCCGTAGATGTCGCGTGCCGTCTGGTACGCGATGCCGTGGTCCTTCTGGAGCTGAGGCACGCCAGGCAGGCGCGACCCAGGTGCGAGTGCGCCTCGCTCGATCTTGTCCCGGATCTCGGATGCGATCCGTTCGACCTTCCCGGGTTCCTTCTGCTTGGTGGCCACTGCTCCCCCTCCCGTGCGCATCGTGCGGTCAGCGGATCTCGCTGCCCGGTGCGCACAGCATTGCATGTCTAGTTGTTTCTCGAAAGCCGAGACTCGCAGCCGCTTAATGACACGCAAGAACTAGCAGGTCAGAGCCGGTGTTGAAAACAGGTTAGCTAGACAGGTTGACCGTGGGGGGATAGCAGGGTTCTAATCGAAGTGCCCCAGCAAGCGGTGAGTAACCGGATGCGGGGCGTAGCCGGTGCTGTACCTGCACTTTTGGGCACGTCACCGGCCGCAAGACGCAGGAGGTCGTCCGCCTCGTAAGAGGCCGGCCGGGATGTGGCACCACCAAACTCCCGGGTTCTCGACTCCCTGCATGTACGTCGCAGCGCTGATGCGCTGTCCGTCCTCCAGGACGCCGGGCTTCCCGTGCGCCTGGCGGGCGGAGAGAGCACCGCGACGCAGCCCGAACCCCCTCCGCACTCAAGGAGATTCCGCATGACCATCACGTCCGCGATGCCCAAGGCCAAACAGCGGAAGACCCAGACCCGTACGAAGCGGGTCAGCAGCCTCCCCGCCATCAAGCTCTCCCAGCTTCCGCCGTCGCACATTGACCTCCGGCAGCCGCTCAAGGCCGTCCTGGTCTGCGAGTACTGCAAGACCTGGTGTCCGATCACCGGCATGCGGGACAAGGTGCAGAAGCTGGTCCCGCATCACAAAGGTGAGGCCGGTGTCGCTGATGCGGTCCGCTGCCGGGGCAGCAACCGCCGTGTCGAGTTCGACATGACGATCCCTGAGTGGTTCCAGGCCCTGACCGACGCGGTCAAGGAAGCCTCCAGCCGTCAGGCCACCACGGTGCTGCCCAAGGCGTTCAGCCCGCAGACCGACCGGACCCTGCGGGCTCGCGCGGAGCGCACGCCGGCCGGGCGCCTGGCCGACTGGGACGCGGCACTGCGCCACGTGGCAGACACCGACAAGAACCGCCGGGTGGTGCCCGCTGGTGACGCTCCCACGGAGGGCCCCGCGGTCCCGCTCGAGACGCTCCACCCCAAGCGCTCCACGCGCTGAACCGTCCCGCACCGAACACGCCGACCCTGACCCGTCATCGTGAGGAGCTGATCATGACGAACACCGCTTGCACCGTCTCCGTGCACGACATCGACTGGGACCTGAACTGGACGCCCGCCGGTGAGCTCAGGAAGCCCTGGGACCAGATGCCCGCGGAGGACGCCGACGACCAGTTGGCGCTGTCCCGCGCGATGGGCGAGACGGTCTCCGAGCAGGAGTACCTCGCCACGGACCGCGCGGGAGCGCCGCTGCGGATCGTGCTGCTGAAGGCGGTGCCCGAGGCCCACCAGGACACCGACCTTGGCGCGGTCTACGTGTACGCGCTCTGACTGCCGCAGCGACGAACGACCACGGCCCTGGCCGACCCGATCACCTCGGGTCGGCCAGGGCCGTGGCTGCTCGTACGACAGCCAAAACGAGCGGCCCCGGGATTGCGCCCCAGGGCCGTTCAGCAGGTCACTCCGTGAGAGGAAAACCTTGAGTTCCATCATGACATCTCCCGCGCCTCCTGGTGCACGGGGAGACAGCAGCCTGGACATGGACGACATGTTGCGCCGGGCCCGTATGAACGACCAGCGCCGTTCGCAGCAGCCGGCACTTCCGGCCAGCGTCCCCGGCCTGTACGTCCAGCACCGCGACCGCGGTTTCGTCGCCCACATCACGGCCTCCGAGACCGCCTTCAGCACGGTGCGCGGTCTGACCGCGTCGGTGCCGATGGCGTACGGGGCCGGCCAGGCGACCGCTGACACCGCTGAGTGGCTCGTCTCGGAGCTGCTCGGCAACGCCGTGCGGGCCTGCGGTGACCACGTGCCGCTGGTCGTAGAGGTGTACGTCACCGGGCGCAGCGTCCAGGTGAACGTGCATGACCCCGCCGCCGACGTGCTGCCGTGCCGCAGCACGGTGGCGATGGACAGCGACAACGCGGAGTCCGGGCGTGGCCTGGGCCTGCTGGACATGTTGGCGCCCGGCTGGGACGTCGTGTCCTCTCCGGTCGGCAAGCAGATCCGCTGCCGCATCGACGCCAGGTAGTTCAGCCCGCCGCCAACACATGAGGCAGCCCCGGGGATACCGCCCGGGGCTGCCTCGTTCACGGATCTTCTGGGAGGCCCCAATGAAGCGAGTGTCCGTCGCCGTCATCCGCAGCCACGCCTACGCGCCCGTCTCCACCGACGCCCCGGAACGGCCCCGCGCGGCCTGCGCCGGTGAGGACCCCGAACTGTTCTACCCGATCGGCGACACCGGCCCGGCGCTGCTCCAGATCGAGGAGGCCAAGGCCGTCTGCCGCCGCTGCCCCCTGATGGACAGCTGCCTCCAGGGCGCGCTGGACCGCAACGAGTCGGGCGTGTGGGGCGGCATGTCCGAGAAGGAGCGCCGCTCCCTCAAGCGCCGCGCGGCCCGCAAGCACGCCGCGGCCAGCTCCGCCTGACTCCCGCAGGACGGGAGCGGCGGGCAACTCCCTGCCTGCCCTGCAGCACTGCCGCCGACCAACTGCCCACACCACGGGCGGCCGGCCTTTCGCACGCCTCGAGCCCGGGAAAGTCCCGAACTCGCATCCTCCCCGCAGGAGAGCCCATGACCAGCAGCGCTCAGCTCGACACCGGCACGGCCCGTCGGCTGCCGGACTCCTTGTGCACGCACACGCCGAAGTGCCCGTCGGCCGACAGCTCCGACCACGAGGCCGCGCTCATCGTGGCCAGCCACCCGGAGCAGGGCTGGAACCTGCTGTGCAACGGCGTCCTGGTCTTCGACGACACCGGCGACCTGCTCCCCGACGGTCGGATCGTCAACCCGCACCGGCCCACCGACGGGGCGCTGTCCCTCCGGCTCACGGACGGCCACGCGCTCATCGCAGGCACGTCCGGCAGCGGGAAGACCGGCGCGGCGGCCGCGATCCTGCACGCCCAGCGCTGACCAGCTGCCCACGGCAGAACGGCCCTCCGAGTCCCCGGCATTGAAGCTGCCGGGGCCCCGGAGGGCCTGGTCACGACCCTACCGACTGCCACTGATCCACGGTGCCCCTTCTGCACGGAGGCGCCCGAGAAGAAAGGACACCCCCGTGGCCAACACCAAGACCCCCCGTCGCAGGCGCCAGCCCGCAGCGGCCCCGAAGCCCCGCGGCGGGCGCAGCAAGGCGACGACGGCGGTGGCCGTTCCCGCCCAGTCCACCGCGCCCGAGCCGGAG
This sequence comes from Streptomyces sp. LUP30, assembly GCF_001746365.1. Taxonomy (GTDB): domain Bacteria; phylum Actinomycetota; class Actinomycetes; order Streptomycetales; family Streptomycetaceae; genus Streptomyces. The sequence goes on along the minus strand of NZ_MJAJ01000044.1, from coordinate 46,372 downwards.
ACCGCTGCCCCGGCGGTGTACTCCGAGGCCGACCCGCAGCTGGCCGACGCCGCCGACCGCGCCGCCGACCTCCTGGCCCTGGCCGCCGCCGACGCCGACCGAATCCTCGCCGATGGCCAGGAGCGCGCCGGTGAACTGCTGGACGCGGCCCGGACGGAGGCAGCCTCGATCACTGAGGCGGCCACCACCGAGCAGACCCGCATCCTCACCGACGCCATGGCGGCCGCCGACCAGGTCCGCACGGAGGCCGCGACCAGCGCGGCCGCCGACGCCGACCAGGTCCTGGCCGACGCCGAAGCGAAGGCCAAGCAGCTGCTCGCCGACGCCCGCTCGGAGGCCGACACCCTCACCGCAGCCGCGACCGGCAAGGCCGACCAGGTCCTCGCCGACGCGCACCGTCAGGCGCAGGACGTCGTCACCGCGGCGCAGGAGACGGCCCGCGAACTGCGGTCCGCCGCCGACCAGGACGCGGACACGGTCCGCGCGGACGCCGAAGCCTGGCGCACCGAGCTGCTGGCCGACGCCGACCGCATCGCGACCGAAACCCGCGCCCGTGCCACGCGGGACGCCGACCAGGTCCTTCAGCGGGCCCGCGCGGACGCCGACCGGATGCGCGAGAGCGCGGACGGCCAGGCCGCGCAGGTCCGCTCCGGAGCTGAGAAGGTCGCCGCCGGCCTCCGCCAGGACGCCGACCGCGCCCTGGCCGATGCCCGCACGTGTGCTGAGGAGCTGCGGGCCTCCGCCGCAAAGGACGTCGTCCGGCTGCGCGAGCAGGCGGAGACGGACGCGAAGACGAGCAGGGAGGCAACGGCGAAGGCCACCGCCGACCAGGTCGCCGCCGCGCAGGCCCGAGCCGATGGCGAGCGGATCCTGCACGAGGCGACGCAGCGCACCGTGCAGCGGGCCCGGCGCCGCCAGATCCGTACCGACGCCCGTGCCGCGCGACGCAAGGCCCGCCACGACGCCCGGCCCGCCGGCGGTGTCCCGCCGCTGTCCGGGCAGGAGCTGCTGGGGGCGATCGCGATCGTGCTCGCCGCCGCGACCGTCTCCACTCTCGGTCTGCTGTCCTCCTACACCGCGCTGGAGACCAAGGCGGCTGGGTGGGGCTGGGAGTGGCCGTGGCTGCTGCCGGTCGGCATTGACGTCGCGATCCCCGCCTTCACCGGCGCCAACCTGTTCCTGATCCGCATGGGGATGGAGCTCCGGTGGATCCGCTGGGTGCCGAGGGCACTCACGGCGGTGACCGTCTACCTGAACTGGAACGCCTCGCACAGCGCGTCCGGCCGCCTCGGGCACGCCGCCCTCACGCTGCTGTGGGTGATCTTCTCGGAGATCGCCTCTCACGTGTACGCCACGAGGATCGGCGCGGTCACCGGCAAGGTGCGGATGGAGACGGTGCGCCGCAGCCGCTGGCTGCTCGCCCCGATCCCCACCGCTCGCCTTCGCCGCCGGATGATCCTGTGGGAGATCACCTCCTACGAGGAAGCGCTCACCCGGCTCCAGGAGCAGACGTACCTGCGAGCGCAGCTCCGCCAGAAGTACGGATGGATGGCGTGGCGGTGGAAGGCCCCGCTGGAGATGCGGATGGCGCTCAAGCTCAACACCGCGCCCGCCGCGCTCGCCGACACGCTCACCCCCGAGGACGCTCACACCATCGAGCGCGTTGAGGAAACCGGCGACGCTCACGACGCTCGCCCGGAGATGAGCGCGCTCACCTCTGGCAACGGCGAGGGTGAGCGTGAGCGTCCGGCGCTCGCCCCGGGCGCTCGCTCCGGTGAGCGCGCCAGTGAGGGCGACGACGCTCACCGAGCGGACAGCCCCCGCAGCCGCAGCGAGCGGGACGCGCTTACCGAGCGCCGCCACGAACGCGTCCGGCTCCTCTACACCGAGCTCGGGCGCCGCCCCCAGTGGACGGAGATCCGCGACGCGCTCACCAAGGCGGGCCTGTCCGATGAGCCGGTCTCCCGCCCGACCGCGCAGCGCCTGCGCGATCAGGTCGAAGCGAGCGCCCCGATGAGCGCCAAGGCGAGCGCCCCGGCGAACACCTGAGCGCCCGCCCCATCGCACGGCACCTGCCGCTCATGGTCGCCACCGGCCCGAGCCCACGCGTGAGCGTGAGCGCGGACCGGTGACGGCCACGGCCGGCAGGCCAGTTCAACCGCACCCGCACCCGCGCCCCGAGCGCGGGCGCGGCGGGCCAGGCCCGAACCGAGCACCACCCCGGCCCCGCGCAACAGCCTCGGGGACCTTGCTTACCTCCCCACCCCAACCCCCCGAGACCTGGAGGTCTTTCGCATGACCGAGATCAACAACGCCCGGTGGACGTCGGACCACCTGATGAAGCCGGGCGGGACCGCCCTGTACGGCGCCCAGCAGCGCGAGCGGCTGCGGCAGATGGCCGACGAGGTCCAGGCGCTGCTTCGCGAATACCGCTCCGACCTGGAGAGCATCAAGTTCGACGGCGACAAGCCGCTCCAGAACCGCATCCGGGCCTATCTGGCGTCCCGCCCGCTGGCCCGCCTCGAAAAGGAGCTGCGTGACGCGGTGAACGACGCCGGAAAGTTGGACAAGGAATTCCAGCGCCGTTACGTCGAACTCCCCGCCAAGCGCGAGAAGCAGGCGGAGAAAAAGGAGCTGGAAAAGGCCCAGAAGAAGGGCCTGGCCCACTCCCGCGCGGTGAACACCGCCGGTCAGCTCAACGGTGTGGCCCTGGGACTTGAGGACCCGACGAAAGACGGCAAGCCGGGCGGCCAGAAGAACGCCACGGAGGGACAGGAGCCGACGTTCCTGGACTACCTCGACAACCAGAGGAGGGCATAACCGATGGCCTTTTCCCCGGGCCAGCTCGACTACTGGAACAAGCGCCTGGAAGCGGCCCGGACGAACCCGGACCGCGCCCGCACGATGTGGGACCTGGCGCGCACGATCGCCGGCCGTGACGACGCCGTGTGGGCCGACCTGGTCCGGCTGCTCGGCACCTGGACCGAGCAGCAGCAGGGCCAGGGCAAGCCGTAACGCTCCGCGCTCATCATCATCACTCCATCCCCGTGATCCGGGGTCGCCACGTACGCGTGTACGCGTACGCGTGAAGCGACCCCGGATCGGTCACGGAGGGTAACCAACCGAAGGAGAGCGGCCGATGGCCGACGACGACACCGGAGGGACGCTCCACCCCTTCCCCGGGCTGAGGATCCCGGGGGCGGTGGCGGACGACCCGCCGCCGGCCTCCGGCGGCTTCCCGGCCCTGGCCCCCGTGGCCACCCTCGCCCCTCCCGCCTCGCTTTCCGTCGCCAGCACCCCCACCCTTTCCGGGGGCACGGCGCCGGGCACCACCACCACAAACCACGATCCGGGCCTTTCCGGGGATTCCGAATCCCCTGGTCAGGGCGTGGGTGCAATGTCCGTGGTGATGATGGCGGGAATCACCGTCGCCGCAATGCGCGGCGCCTATCACATGGCCGCCTACCTGAAAGCCCGCCACGATCACCACCGGGCCATCGCGGATCAGCAGAGCGCGGCGGCCGGAAAAGCCGGTCTGGAGCTGGACAAGGCCCGGATCGGAGCCGACGCGGCCCGCCAGAAGGCGCGCATTCAGTCGGGCCCTGAATTCGGAAAGTCGTCCCGGAATTCCACCGGTTCGGCAGGCCGCTCAAATTCCGGGAAGAATTCAGTTCCGGCGTCTTTGAAGTCCGGAGCAGGGCCGAACCGGACGGGCGGCGCAGGGCAGAAGACGACCGGCAAGGGCCCTGGCGGCGGCTCTGGCGGCCGTTCGGGCGGTTCGGGCACTCCTGGGCAGTCCGGGGGCTCCCGGGGCCGCAAGGGGCTGCTGGACGGGCCGGGCGGAAAGAGCACCACGAACCGGAATTCGGGTGCCACGGACCGCAGTTCGGGCCGGATCCGCAACGGTTCCAGCGGCCCGAACGGCGACCGCGGACCGAGCCTTCGGCAGGCGGCACGGCAGAGGGCAGCCGACCGTATCCGCAACGGCCCCCCGTCGAAGTCCGGCGGCGGCAAGTCCGGTACCCCCGGCAGCAGTTCCGGCGGCCCGTCGGGCAAGAAGACCGGGTCGGGCGGGCCGGGTACGACACCGGGCTCCAGCTCGAAGTCCCCGAAGTCCCCGAAGCCGGGGACGAAGGGCTCCGGCGGGACACCGGGAACGCAGGGATCGGGCACGAAGTCCGGGTCGTCGCCCCGGTCCGGCACGGGGCGGACCACGCTGCCGCAGGCGATCGCGAAGGAATCCGAGCGCCGCCTCAACAAGCGCCGCAAGCGCCTGCAGCCCGTCATCGCCCGGCCTCGCAGCGGCAAGAAGTCCAAGAAGCCCGGCAAGATGACACCGGCCGGGACGGCGCCGACGCCTCCGAAGGTCAGCCTGACCAAGAAGCCCAAGCCGCCCGCACCGCCCGCACCGCCGAAGGTCAACCTCAAGAAGGCGCCCCGCACCGGGCCCGCCCCGTCGGGCGGTACCCCGGGGGCGGCGAAGCCGAAGGTCAACCTGCGGAAGAAGACGCCCCGCACCGGGCCCGCCCCCTCGGGCGGCACCGCGGGGGCGGCGAAGCCGAAGGTCAACCTGCGGAAGAAGCCGAGGGTCAACCTCAAGAAGAAGCCCGGCACCAAGGGCCCGGGGAAGCACGGCCCCGCCGCCGGCGCGACGGGGCCCGCCGCCGGGAGCACCGGTCCCGGCCCTTCCGGCCCGCCCGGCGCAGGTGCCGCGACGCCCAAGCCGAAGGGCAAGCGCAGGGGCTGGCGGCGCAAGGACCCGAACAAGGGGCGAGGCACGCGAGACCGGTGGGAACGCACGAACGCCCGCCGCGGCCACGGCCCCGGCGACGTCCCTGGCCCGGGTACGGGCGGCGGATTCGCTCCGCCGCCCGGCTGGGGCCACGTCGTGAACACCACCGTGACGCTGGAACGCCTCGATGGCGGCCCGGGGGCACAGGAGCGCCGCAACAAGGCCAAGGCCACCACGCCCGGCCCGGCCGCGCTGCCGGCCGGAAACAGAAAGGGAGCACCCGTGACCGCCAGTGGAACCGTGCCCGTGCCGCGCAAGGCGCCCAACACCCAGTACGCCGACTCCGACTTGACGATCTACGACGTCATCGACTCCGACGCCGACATGGCCGAAGAAATCATGGCGGGCGCGGATGACGCCAAGGAGGCGGCGGAGGGCTGCGACAAGCTCACGACCCGCCTGGAGTTCCTGCACGCCAAGATCATGGACCTCAAGGTGCCCGGCGTCCTGGAGGGCTGGGTGCTGCTCCTGGCGGAGAAGGCGCAGAACGTCAAGGCACGGGCGGAGGCGGTGGCGGAGAAGCTCCCCGCCGCCTCCGAGGCCATCCGCGTCGCCGGAGAGAACGCGGCCGACCGCCACAAGGAGCTGGCCGACGTCACCCGCGACCAGGGCCACGCCGCCCCGGCCGAAGCCGACTACCACAACGAATAGGAGGTACGCCCATGTCGTCGTCCGAACTGGTCCCCCGCATCGGCGGCGCCCTCGCCAAGACCGGCGCGGTGCTCGGTGAAGGCATCCGCTACGGCGTCGTCATCGTGCAGCTCACCGCCGCCAGCGCCAAGATGATCGGCCTGTCCGAGACGGTGCGCTCCACCTTCAAGTACGTGGACAACTGCGCGAAGCAGGTGAACCGCCTCGCCGACCTGGCCGCCGCGAAGACCGTCGACACGGACACCATCGCCGAACACCGCGACGCGGCGACCGTGATGCTCTCGGCTCTCGAAGAGGCCGAAGCCATGGCGGCGGAGTGCGAGGAGATGTCCACGCTCTTCCACGAAACCGCCGACGCCCACATCGCCGACTACGGACCCGTCGCCGACGCCGCGAACCGGATGTCCGTACCCATGGCCGACCGCAGCTTCTACAGCAACCGCTGACCGGCCCCCAACCCCCGCATCGCGCAAGGGCGGCGGACCCCACCCAGGGGCCCGCCGCCCTTCCCCATGCCCGCAAAGGAGCTGCACCCCGATGATTCCCCTCGGTCCCCTGCGCGGCCGGATCGCCCTGGCCCGCGACGTCTTCGGCCGCGCCGCCACCGTGGCCGGCACCGGAGCCCTCGCGGCCGGAGCCTTCTGGCCGGACACCTACAGCACGACCGTGTGCGGCGCCCTCCTGGCCGCCGGATACGGCACCGTCTGGTCGGCGACGCTGCCCAAGGGCCGCGCGCTGGACGCGGCCATGGCCCTGTACCTGTCCCCGTCGCTCTCGCTGGCCGCGATGCTCACCACCCAGCGGATCTGGTCCGGCCTGGACTGGTGGTGGGACCTGCTGGCCGACGCCGTGTGGACGGCGGTCGTCCTCAGGGTGCGCCCCGCCCGGATCGCGAAGGTCCTCGCCGGCCGTGAGCCGTCGCTGACCCCCCAGGCGGTCGAACAGAGCCGGGAGCTCCTGGTGGAGAGCGCCCCGGCCGGACCGCAGCACCCCGCCGCCGCGTTCTGGGCGCAGCGCGTCGCCATCGAGGACGGCGCCGCCCCCAACACCGTGCTGGAACAGGTGGAGGACACCGGCGGCCGCTCGATGCGCGCCGTGATCCGCTCCACCGTCCCCGGCAAGCCCGTCCCGACGATCAACCTGCTGGAGCTGTCCGCCGCCCTGAACTGGCCGGAGGACGAACTGGCCATCACCCCCGTGCCCCGGCAGGGCGCCGGAGTACGCCGCCTGACCGTCGGCACGGCCCCCGCCGAAGAGGCCGACGACCCGTACACGCACTGGGCACAGAACGTCGCCCCCAAGGGCATGCCCGGCACCGTCATCACCTCCATCCGCGCCGTCAACATCGAAAAGGAGCTGGGCGCATGACTGCCGAGACCATCTACGAACTCACCGTTGAGGCCCCTCCCGGGGACCTGATCGCCTACGACCCGATCCGCCTCGCTTCCGCCCTTCGGATCGAGGACCCCAGCAGGCTCGCGATCGAGACCGACGGCATGAACCACGCCCTGGTCACGATCTATCCGTCCGACCCGCTCGCCGACGTCGAACTGCCCGACCCCCGCGAGCTCGCCATGGACGACCAGGGCCGCATCTGGGTCGGCAGCTACCACAACGGCCGCCCCGCGAGGATGCGCCTGTACGACCCGAAGGCCGGATCGGCGCAGCGCGGTCTGCTGTTCGGTACGACCGGCGCGGGCAAGTCGACCGGTCTGCAGGTGATCCTGGCGGCGGAGAAGCGCTCCGGGATCGTCACGTTCCTCTCGGACCTCAAGGGCGGCCAGTCCGTTCCCGAGGCCCGCGACAACGTCGACTGGTTCGTCACCACGCCGGAAGGCGCGATGGCGCAGCTGCGCACGATGTGGCTGGTCATGCAGGGACGCCAGATTCGCTACGCGGAGGCCGGCCGTTCCAAGTTCCTGATGAACCGGCCCGACCCGCTGCTGTCCCTGCGGATCGACGAAGCGAACCGGCTGCTGGAGAAGGGCGCCCCGTTCCGCGACGAGGCGACCTACTACATCAAGGACATCGGCCGCACCGGCCGCTCGCTCGGTATCGGTGTGCACCTGTCCGCGCAGGCCGGCCACCTCGAGGAGCTGGGCGGCTCGGACACGCTGCGCGGCATGCTCAAGGACGGCGAAGTCATCCTGCTGCGCTGGACGTCGACGATGATGCGCCAGCTGGTCTCCGACGGCCTGCTGGCCGCCGGGCAGTCCCTCGCCCCGATCCCGAAGTACTCCGGGGCCATCAAGCTCGTCTCGCAGTTCGACGAGGCCGCCGACGAAGACGCGCCTGGCACCCAGGGCAGCGGCTACCTGCTGTCCGGCCCCTCCCCCACCTCACGCTTCCGGTTCTTCAACGTCGGCAGCACCACCCCGGTGGAGGGCCTGGACCCCGAGATGCTCGCCCTGTACGGCGACGGCCCCGTCGCGCAGCTGGAGAAAGCCTCCTGGGACGACGCGGGCGACGCCTACGCCGGACGCCTGGACGGCCCCGAGGCATACGCCGCGATCTTCCCCATGGAAGAGGAAGACGAGGACGGCGAAGGCGGAGGCGGCGCTCGCCGCTCCGGCGGCAAGAAGCGCGCCGCCGCACCGGGCCCCGCGATGCCCGAGCCGACCAAGCCCCGCACCCGCACGCTCGCCGAACGCGTCCAGGCCGTCCTGGAGGACTCCGACGGCGACATGGACGCAGCTGCGGTCCTCGAGGCCGTCAACGCCGACGGCGGCCGCCAGGTCCGACTCGGCAGCGTCCGCAACACCCTGACCGCCCTCAAGAACAACTAGCCCCTCCCCTCAAGCGAAGGAGCCCGCGCCGCCGTGGTCATCTCCCTGTCCCTCGTTGTCGTCGCCGCCGTCATCGTCCTGGCGCTGCTGCGCACCGGCTACCTGCGGCTGTGGCCCGCCCTGGCGGCCGCACTGCTCGGGTTCCTGCTCGCCTCCACCGGCATCGCACCCGCCATCAACGGCGCGATCACCAACATCACCGGCTGGGTCTCCTCACTCTGACCCGGCCCCGCGAAAGGATCCCCGTGCCCGAACCGACAAGCCGCCCCGTCACGCGCATCCGCCTCACGCTCGATGCGGCCACCACCATCGTCGGCTGGCCCACCGCACCCGGGCAGCCCGACGTCCAGGCGCTCATCGACGACCTGGTGCACACCGGCCGCCGGCCGCACGTCCAGCTCCCGGAGCCCGCCACGACCCGGCCGCTTCCGCAGTACCTGACGCTCTCCGACCTGGACGCCGCCGTCCGGCGCGGCAACGCGTAACCGACCGCCCCGCACCCCCTGCTGCCCGCCGCACCCCTTCCGGGTGCGGCGGGCAGCCTGCATCCGAGAGGACCACCGCCATGTACGACTCCGGCACGCAGCGCCCCCACGAGGGGGCCGTCACCAGCCCCCAGCACCTGCCCGTCGCCGTCGACCCGGTGGCCGAAGCGATGGCGCAGGCCCGCACGCTCCAGATCCTCGCCGCCTCCACCGGCACCGTGGAACTCTCCGGCGAGCGCGCCCAGATGGTGTGGATCCCGGGCCCGGGCAACCAGTTCATGGCCGTGCCGCGCGAGATGCTGCCCGCCGGCTACCGCCACTACGAGACGATGCCCGCCCCGCCCCAGCGCGACCTCACCCCTGTCCCGCTCTTCGACCCGCGCGCCCAACTGGTCGCCGCGGGCGGCATCGGCGCCGGGGCAGCCGGCGCCGGGATCGGCTGGGGCCTGGGGCAGGCCTTCGCGGGCATAGCGGCCGCCGGCGGCACCGGGGCCGTGGTCGTGGGGCTCGCCCTGTGGCTGCTCATCAAGGTCACGGGCGGTGGCGGGGGCGGCGGCCGCACGCACATCCACAACGAGACGCACGTGACCAACAACAACACCAGCCGCTGGTTCGGCCGGTCCACGTCGTCGACGACGAACAACCACTGACCGGGCCGCCTGCTTCGTACTCGAACCCCGCACGCCGGGTGTCGAGTACGGGCCAGGTGGCCCGGAGCGGTCAGCTCTCCAGGTCGATCAGGATGCGCCCGTTGTCATCGACCCACGCGTCGTAGATGACGCCGTCGACGATCGCGCCGTCCACGACGACTTCCACGTCGTCCTCGACATCGAGCCACAGCACGCCGTCGTCGTCCGTGTACGCCGGCCAGATCACCCCGTCGGCGATCACCGAGTCGAACACGACGCCCTCCGGCTCATCGCGCGTGAACCAGCCCATCGCGCCGCCCCCTTTCACCTTGTGGCACACAGCCTGACGCACCACCAGGCCCTTCCAACAGATCCCCGCGCACACCTCCGGACAACCCGCCCCGGCCCCCGAACCTGCCGCTCTGTGCGCCTAAGCGGGTGCCGAAGCAGGCCGCCCGGCCCGCACCGCGCGCTCACCAACGACTCCCAAGGAGATCCCGACCGTGGCTGACCACAACGACCGCGACCGCCAGGCCCCGAACGCCGACCAGCCGGACTTCCTCCAGCTCGGTCAGAACGTGGAACAGCCCTTCGCCTTCCCGCCGCCCCCGGCCGGGAACTACCAGAGCGCGAAGCAGCCGCGCCTCGCCGCACTGCGCGAGTGGTGGGACGACGCGTGGGACGACGGCGGTATGCTGCACGACCGCTGGGAGGACCTGCGCCAGGCCCCGGAACTCGGCTGGCACGGCATGGCGAACTGGGTGAAGGCGGCGGTCGGACTCGCCGGCATCTGCATGGTCATCATCCTGCTGAACGGCGCGACCGACGTCCTGGCCGACGCGCTGCACCGGCTGCTGACCGCCATGCCGCGCGTGCAGGTCGGCGCCAACACCTCCAGTGGCGTCTTCGCCGTGATCGACCAGCCGATCCGCTCGTACATCGCGGCCCACTCCCCCTCGCTCGCGATCAGCGGATCCACCGTCTACACCGTCTGGCAGCTCGCCGGGCTGTTCGGCCTGATCGGCGGGTTCGCCGGAAACACCGGCGCCCGCTTCACCTGGACAGCCTGGGGTGCGGCCAGCATCGCCATGGTGTGGAGTGCCGCCCCCGCCGACGGCCGCACCATCGCCACTGGGCTCGCCGCCCTCGCCTGGACCGCATCCTCGGTGCTCGCGCTGCGCGGGCTGAGCCTGCGCCCGATCAGGGTCACCCACATCCACAACCCGGCCCCCGAGTTCCGGCCCGAGGTCAAAGCCGAGATCCACCTCCCGGCCCCGCACGCCCCGGGCGATGACACCCCCGACAACGTCCACCAGTTCCAGCAGCGCTGACATCCCGTCGACCCGCCTGGTCCTCGAGCGCCGCCGTGCGCCCGAGGGCCTCACTGGCCGACCGGCCTGCGCGCCACCCCCAACACCGCCGATCCGCAAGGAGATCCGTCATGCCGCAGAACACCCCGCCGAAGCCGGTGCAGGGATGGTTCATACCCACCGGGCACGCCGTCCCGTCCAAGGCGAAGACGCCGCTCCTGCTGCGCCTGCTGCTGGCCGCCGGGGTCGCCCTGGCCGTCGTCCTCGCCTCCCACGCCAACGCGGACGGCCAGACCTCCCCGTCCCACAGCCCGTCGGCCACGACGTCGCCCACCACGGCGGCCCCCGACGACGCCCCGTAGCCGCAGCCCCCCCAGCCGCACCGCACCACCGCGCCCCCGCCCGGCAGCCACCTCGCCGGCGGGGCGCGGCCGTCCCTGCCACCGACCCGCTGGAGGAACCGCCCGTGCTCATCCCCCGACCGCGCCGCCGGATCGGCCGGCCCCGGCCCATGCGTCCCGGCCCCCGCTACCCGCAGCGCCCCGTCCGGCTGCCCGGCACCTGGAGGCAGTGATGCCGCGCGCCAGGAAGCGGCGCCGTCGCCGCGAGGTGAAGCGGGTGCCGCGCAGCGAGGCCCTGCTGCCCGAGTTTGACCGCGCCGCGGTCCCCGAAGGCTTAGCCACCAGGCGTCAGCTTCGGGACATGGGCCTCAGCCCCGGCGCCAACGACGGCCCGGTCGCGATCCTGCGCTGCAAGTACTGCTCGTACCGGCCCGACCAGTCGTGCAACCACCCCACCCGGGGCTTCCTGCTCCGTGTCGATCTGGCGACGCCCAAGCGCGTCCCGACGCTCGCTCAGGAGCGGGCCCTGGACCAGGCGATGGCCGCAAGGAGCACCTGTCCCCGGTGCAGGCGCCGGTACTACTTCTGCCTCCCGCTGCGCACCCAAGGCGTCTGCGACCCGTGCCACAAGGGCTTCGAACCCAGCCCCGAAACGGTCATGACCTCCCCGGCCACCCACCGACTCGCGGCCTGACCAACGACCATCCCGAAGGAGAGTCACCCATGCTCAGCACCCTGTTCGCCCGCCGTCCCGAGGCGCAGGAGACGGCGACGTGGACGCCGGACGGCACGATCGTCGTCCAGCGATACCGCGGCGTCGTCGGAGAACGAGAGGGCGCGATCGTCCTCGTCTACACCGCCGACGGCGACCGAGGGACGTCGTCCTTCGCCGCCGCGTGCCTCGGCTGCACCTACCGCGCAGCCAGCACCAGCCGCAGCAGCCGGCTGACGGAGAAGGAGGCCGCCGACCTCGCCAACACGCACGCGGCCAACTGCCGCGCGCTGGACCGGGGCATCCCGGCCGCGCCCGACGACGACCAGGCCGCGAAGATCGTGCGCGACCGGCTGTGGGGCCTGCGCATGCCCGGCACCGGCCGCCACCCCGTCTACCTGAGCGACTTCCACGCGGACCGTGTCGACCTCCAGCGCCCGTCGGACTTCATCAAGGAGACGATGCTCCAGCTCGTCAAGGCGGAGCCCGACTTCCTGGCCGCCCGGCGCCGCGGCACGGGCACCCAGTTCCTGGTCCTGCCGCACCCGCCCCGGAACTGAACGCGGTGCGCGCCCGAACCGCTCTGCTGCTCGCGGCCGCCGTACCGCTCACCGCCACGGCGGCCGCCGTTGCTCTCAAGGCCGGCGCCTGGGAGCTGGCCGTCTCCCGGAACGCCATCCGGCTCTCCCCCAGGCCCCGCCCGAACTGCCCCGACTGCCGGGGTGAGGGCGGCTGGTGGTCCGAGGGCCTCTACCCGGGCGGCGAGATGTGCTGGTGCTGGGACCGCCCCGCGCGAACCCTCCGGCTCCGGCCCGTCCGGGACCCCTGGCCGGACGAACCCCCGTTCTGACGGCTCCCCGTGCCGCCCCCGGTCAGCCTCCTGAGCTGGCCGGGGGCGGCACGGAGGACCGGACAGCCCGGTCGCCCGGAACACCCGAAGGAGCTGCACGTGACCGAGACCCTCACCCCGCCCACCGCCGCCGCCGGCGCGGACTCACCGCTCGCCCTGCTCTTCGACATCGCCCTGGAGATCGGCGTGCAGGGCGAGGACGAACAGCGTGACGACGCGGAGACGGCCGCTCTGGACCACGTCTGGAACGTCTACCCCGACACCCTCGGCAAGGCCCTGGACGACGACGACTGGTCCGGCCGGCCCGCCCACGCGGGGGCCGACCTGGAGCCGTGCGCCATCGCCTACCTGGACGGCGGCCTATGGCTGCACCACACCGTCGACGGCGACCAGGAGCAGGACGTCCTCACCCTCATTGCACCCTGCACCTGCGGAAACGGCTACATCGACACCGTCCTGGACGGTGAGCGCGACCTCCTGCAGGTCCTCACCGAACTGCGCGCCACCGGCGGCCGCTTCCCGCACAACGGCGATGACCTCGACTGCGACAGCCAGCACCGGCTGCGCGCCTGGGGCGACGCCCGGCCGTGACAGTGAGAAGGGGGCGGCTGGCGCGCTCGTACCGCGCCAGCCGCCCCCAACTCCTCTTCACCCTCTGCGAGATCAGAGGAACTCCAGCATGCACCGTCCCGCCCTTTACGTTCCGCAAGGAGAACCCCGCGCATGACGACCGTCATGGTCCCCGCCTCCGTGATCGACAAGAACCTGGACACCGCCTGCGCCTCCGTCGCAAGTGAGATTGGACGAACGGACGGCAAGTCGTCCTTACTGCTCGCCTTCAACGGCGCGGTCCTCGCCGGCCTCGCGTCCGTCGCCGACAAGGACCTGCCTCTGCCGACCAAGGTGTTCGGCGCACTCGCCGTCCTCGCCCTGGGCGCGGCCGCCGTGCTGCTGCTCCTGGTCGTCCGCCCCCGCCTGCGCGGCGACGACAAGGCGTCCTTCCCGTACTGGGCACGCCTGGACGAAGACGGGATCCGCGGCTGCATGGACGGCGACACCCGAGCCGCCCGCATCCGGGTCCTGTCCACCCTCGCCGTACGGAAGTTCACCCACCTGCGGCGCGCGGTCGACCTGTCCCTCGCTGCCCTGGCCCTGCTCGCGCTGGCCGCCACCGGCCTCGCGCTGTGACGGCGACCGCCCGGTCCCGCACCCGCCTGGAACGCATCCGCGCCTCGGTCGGCATCGCCCAACTCGCCCTCCAACAGATCGAGGACGACCTCAAAGCGGACGACGTCGACCAGGCGGAGCTCGCCGCGATCCTGCGCGAACTCATCGAGGACACCGACCCGCCCGGCGGGTTCATCCCGGCCGTCGCGCAGCTGGTCACCACCGCCGCGCTCAGGGCTGAGCAGATCGAGCCCGACCGCGACGGTGACGCCTCCTGCCCGCTACACGAGGCCGCCGCCCTGATGACCGACAACGCCGGGCAGCGCCTGATCTGGGCTGCCAACTCCCTCGCCCCGCAAGGAGATCTCACATGACCTCGCTGACCTATCCGCAGCTGCCGGAAAGCTGCCTGGTGGTCCTCATCGGCGCGTCCGGTGCGGGCAAGTCGACGCTGGCCGGCACCTGGCCCGCCTCCCAGGTCCTCTCGCTCGATGCCCTGAGGGGCGCGGTCAGCGACGATGAAGGCTGCCAGGAGGCGACGGCCGACGCCGTCGACGCCCTGCACCTGCTCCTGGAACGCAGGATGGCCCGGCGGAAGTTCACGATCGTCGACGCTACGAACGTCACCAGGTCGGCGCGGGAGCCGCTGGTTGCTGCAGCCAAGCGGCACAACATGCCCGTCATCGCGGTCATGGTGGCCACCCCGGCCTCTGTATGTGTGGAGCGCCAGGTCCCGAGGCCGGACAACCGGACAGTGCCAGACGGCACGGTCCTCGCGCAGCACAAGGCGATGGTCCACTCCCACCCGCAGCTGCTCTCCGAGGGCTTCAACGAGGTCGTCTTCGCCGACAGCCTCTACCGGCTGCTGCCGTACCTGAAGCGGCTGAGCGAGGCGCGGACTTCCGACCTCGGGCTGGACGACGGCGACGGCCTGGGCGATCTGCTGCTCGTCCGCCGGGTATTCGGGCCGGAAATCGTGCCGCTGTGGCGGTGGAAGCCCGGCTCGAACGTCGCCGGCGGCGACCGCGTCGGCGAGATCCGCCTCGGTCAGATGTACCTCACCCTCGCGCTGCGGCAGAACGTCGACGGCGAGGGCGACATCGGGTTCGACGTGATGCTCCCGTGCCCGTTCGACGACGAATGCACCGGCTACGCGTGGGCGCCCGCCTACAGCATCACCAGCCTGTTCCAGGCGCTGAACGGCGATCTGGACGGTCACGAGGACATCGTCTGCACCGTCCACGGCGGGGCCGACGACGTCGACCAGGAGGCCGACGACCACGCCGACAACAGCGACCAGGAGGACGACCTGACCGGTCGCGCCGACCTTGAGGCGCAGGCCCTGGAAGCGGTCCACGGCTGACGGACGCTCCAGCAGGAGCCCGTACAGGTGGCTCAACTCCAAGACCTTCGAGCTGCAGTTCTGCCCCGGGACGGCCGTCACAGGCCGGAAAACCAGTCGCCCGTCCCGGGTCCACCCATCCCGTACAAGACGAGACGGAGGACCCCAGTATGGCGTCCAACCTGCGCGTACAGGCCCGGTTCGGGCAGCGCGCACTCTTACTGACCACCGCCGCCGTGCCGTTGACCGGCTGGACCGTGCACGCCCTCGCACTGCACCGCAGGCTCGCCGCCGCGAAGAAGGACCCCCTCACCGGGCTCCTTCGGCGCGACGCCTACACCGCCCGGGCCCGACAGGTCCTGCGCCGCCACGGCGACGACACCGTCGTGGTCCTGGTCGACCAGGACCACTTCAAGGCCGTCAACGACAGCCTGAGCCACGCGGCCGGGGACACGGTGCTGCGGGCGACCGCCGACCGGCTCACCGCCTGGGCAGGCCCGGGCACGGCCGTCGGCCGGCTCGGTGGAGACGAGTTCGCCGCCGTGCTGCACCTGCCCGCCGGCCGCCGCGAGGTCCGCCTCGCGCAGCTGGTGCGGATGCTGCGCATCCCGGTGGTCCTCGAGGACGGCCACGCCGTGGACGTCGCCGCCTCGGTCGGCGCCGCGGCCCTGGACGTGATCGGCACCCGAGACCTGTCCGTGGCGCAGCGCGCCGCCGACGCCGCCCTCTACGACGGCAAGCACTCCGGCCGCGCGGTCCTCGCCACCAAGGAACACGCGACGGTGCCGTCCATCAACGGCCGGCGCGCGGGCCGACCGGGCACCGCTGCGTGGGGGCGAGCCGCGTGAGTATCGCCGCCTTCCGGCCGTGAGCACGCGACGCAAGAAGGAGAAGCCGCCGTTCGAGCCGGGCCTGATCCCGGCTCCCGGCGCCCTCCTCGACTGGCGCGACAGCCAGCACTTCGACCACTGGCAGGACCGCCCCTGCGCGCTCTGCGAGCAGCCCACGCCCATGCGCTCCCACGACGGGGAGCCCGTGCACAAGGCGTGCGCTGAGGACTGGATCGCCGCGAACCCCACCGAGGCCCGCCTCGGACGGTTCGCCTCCGACCTCCAGCCCAAACGCAAGCGCGCCGACGACCACGCCTGAACCCCTCCGCCTGGAGGCTCCCTTGAGCAGCACCCAACGCGACGTCGACCACGCCCTCGCTTACCCCGAGCCGCCCGCCTCCCCCCTCTGGCACCGCCACGGCGCTAAGGCACGGCCGCTCACCGAGGCCCAACAGAAGCGCAACCGCGAGCTGCTGGACCTCGCGCAGCGCAAGCCCCGCACCGCCGCCGCGTAGGAGGACCCCGTCATGTTCACCGACATGAAAGAGGCCCTCGAAGCGGAGGCCCTCGAACTCACCCCGATCGGCAGCGGCCAGAGCGCCGCCGCGTCCCTGGTGGTGGCCCACCAGGCCCGCGACAAGGACGACCTCGCTGACCTGCTGGGCGCGCTCGGACTGCCCTGCGGCGAGGACGACCTCGTGACCCTGCTCCCGCACCTCACCAGCCCTGACACCCCGACGACCGGAGACACCATGCCCGCCAACGCCTTCACCGCCACCGCCGCCTCGATGCTGAACAACGGCGACAGCCCCGAGCACGTCCGCGAGACCCTCGGACTGTCGGAGAGCGAACTGGCCGAAGCCCTCCAGTACACCGACCAGGACGCCCCCACCCCGGACACCGGCACGGACGCCCCGCAGGCGGCCGACCCCGCGTCCGACGGGCCGGTGGACAGCGACGGGATCGAGGCCCTGCTCTCCTGGGCGAAGAACCACCCGGCCGCCGTGATCCGTAACAAGGCCGCCCGGATCCGCAGCGACCTCTACGAGCTGACCGCACGCCGCGAGAGCGACGACGCCCAGCGCGAGGCCGAAGAGCGCGTCGCCAACCTCAAGGCGGAACTGGAGAAGGCGCAGGAGACGCTGCGCACGGTGAAGGCCGGCGGCCGCCCTGCGGCCCCCGCGGCCGCTCCCGCGCCGACCACCGGCACCAAGCGCAGCAAGGAGCAGCTGGCCGCGATCCGGACGTGGGCGCGCGCCAACGGCCACCAGGTCGCCGACAAGGGCACCCCGGCCAAGGCCGTCCTGGACGCCTACGACGCCGCCCACGCCGCCACCAACCTGGCGCTGGTGGGCTGATGGACACCAAGCCCTTCACGGTCGACGGCTTCCTCTACGCCGTTCCCACCCCCGGCACCTGCCCGGGCACCGCCCGGTTCGAGCTGATCTCCTCACCCACCGACGACCCTGCGGACGACACGGTGTTCTTCTGCACGACCGAAGAGCCCCGCATCGCGTACGCGCTGCTCACCGACATACAGCCCGGTGACCTGCTGCACGTCTCCGGAACCCTGGTGCCGCCTGTCGCTACCGGCGAGGGCGCACTGTTCACCGTCGACGCCCTGGAGGTCCTGGCCGCCGCACCGATGCGGGAGCTGCGCGACATGGTTCTCGACAGGTATGGGCCCTACCTCGTGGTGTTCGACGTCGACACCGACACCGTCCCGGTGTTCACCGAGAACGGCGCCTGGGTCGGCGAGGCCGCGAGTCCCGACGCCATCGGCGACCTGATCGAGACCTACGAGAACGGCGGTGACGGCTGATGGATGCGGTCACCGCGCAGCGCACCGTCCTGGAGCGGTTCCCCGCCGGAGGCCCTCGCGGCTCATGGCCGGCGGAAGAGTACGCCGCCGCCCAGCGCGCCCAGGGCACGGACGCCCACGTCGTGATGGACCTCGGCAGCGACCAGTTCCTCGTGGTCACCGACGCCACCGCCCAGTAGCGCCACCAGGAGCGCCGCGCCCGACCTTCCCGGCTGGGCGCGGCGCTTCCCCATTCCCACCCTCCATCAGCACACCCAGGAGGTTGCCTCCGTGTTAGCCACCCTTGGCCCCGCCGTTCTCGCCATCGTCGCCACCCTGCTGGGAGCGATCGTGTCCGGCCGCTTCCAGGAGCGCGCCGCCGAACGGTCCGTGCGCGTCAACCACGGCGAGTCGATTCGCCGCGACCGCCTGGAGGCCGTCACCGCGCTGGCCTGCGCCGCCAGCGACCACCGCCGGGCACTGTGGATGCGCGGCGACGCCGTCCTCAAGAACGCCGGCACCGAGCGGATCGAAGCCCTGCGCGGCGAGAGCCACATGACCCGCAGCGCGGTCACCCGCCCGCTGGTCGCGCTGCGCGTCCTCATCGAGGACCAGGCCGTGCGTACCGCCGCCGATCGCATGATCACGCTGACGTACGCGATGCGGAACGCGTACGCCACCAGCGAGGAACTGACCGCAGCCCGCGAGGCCGCGAAGGCCGCCCACGACGACTTCGTGAACACCGCCGCCCGCTACCTGAGCCCGCCCGTGTCGACGACAAGGGCCCACCACACCCCCGAACAGGAGCCCACCCGATGAAGCGACCCTCCTTCCGCCGCTGCGGCCCCGCCCCCGGCGCCATCTCCCCCGAGGACCAGGCCGTCGTCGACTCCTTCCGCGCGCTGCTCGCCGCCCGCAAGAATCCGCAGCCCTGGACGCCGGGCTGCAACCAGGACGTCGCCGTACGGGTCGGCCCGTTCCTCGAGCGAGCCCAGCCCCGCCCCGGCGACGACCACGGCCCCGACCTGATCGCCGTCGCCCTGGTCCACCCCGACACCCCGCACGCCGCGGCCTACCTCCACGGCCACCAGCTCGGCTACACCAACCGGGGCTGGCTGCGCTGCGAGACAACCGCGATCCTCGGCATCTGGCAGCCGGCCTACGCGATGCTCACCCACGCCGCGGCGAACCTGCCCCTTCCCGACGACGTCGGCATGGCCCCCGCCCACTACGGCGTCCACGTCGAAGCCCGACGCAGCGACAACACCGGCTACACGCTGCTCCGCCTCGGCCCCTACACCCAGACCTGGCTCGCCTCCCGCGACGCCGACCGCCTCAACACCGAGCTGGAAGGCCGCGCGGCCACCGCCATCCCTGGTTTCACCGTCACCGCCAAGGACGCCGTGTTCCACGTCAGCGACCACGAGAGCTACGCCGACCCCCACGACACCGACATCATCGCGCTCCTGGCCGACGCCATCGCGGGGGTGAGCGCGTGACCACCACGGCCCTGTACGAGATCGAGACCAGCGAGGCCGACGACGGCACGACGGTCCCCGCCGAAGGCATCTGGACCCCCAGCAGTGAGGACGCGGCCGACAACGGGTTCATCACCTACGGCGGGCTGTACGTCGCTGGCATCGGAGCCCCGAACGACGACCGCCCGCACCCGGACAGGTTCGTCGTGCTCGGACACCAGCGGTGGGCGGACATCATCGAGGCCGCGGCCGCGTACATGGACCGCGTCCACAACTGGCGGACCCTGCACCTGTACCCGGGCGACGACCCCTCGGTGCTCATCCCCCGCATCCCGCGCGCCGTCCACACGCACGGCGTCTTCTTACGGCACCCGCACCCGGACCACCCGTGCGGCTGCGAGTGGGAAGACACCTGGCGCCTCGTCTGGGCACCGCCCGCCGAGCCCGACGCCGTCCCGATCACCGCCATGCGGCACCCCGCCGCCCCGGCAACCACCACCGGCCTCCCCAACCCTGACCAAGGAGCGCCCGCTACCTGGGCACCCTGACGCACACGACTGAGCACGACGAAGGCCCGTACTCCCCGCAGCGCTTCGCGGGAGTACGGGCCTTCTTGCGTTTCGGGGCTCTGGCAACTCAGGCAGGCTGCTGCTCTTGCTGGTTCAGCTCCTGGAGCAGAGTGCCGTACGCGTCCGGGTGCTGCTCGCGCAGGATCCTCAGCCACACGCGAGCACCGTCAGCGAAGACTTCCGGCTCCATCTTCAGGTGCAGGTGGGTGACCACAGAGAGGGCATCGCCGTACGACAACTGGCCCGGCTGTTCGGCCTCGGACCGCCCCGCGCTCTCGGGAGCCTGCGGCTCCTGGGTATTAACGGCGTTAACGGCCGGCGGCGCGGGGGAGCCAGCCGACGCCCCGCCCTCGAGGGTATTAACGGCGTTAACGGTTGAGGCCTCGCTCGTCTGTTCCACCGCAGGCTTGCGCCGCTGACGAGGGGCCTTCGCGGCCTCGATGACCTTCTTCGCCTCGCCCGCCTGCTGCGCCTTGGGAAGCCGGCCGATCCGGCGAGCCGGTTCCACCTTCAACTCACCCGCCTCCACCTGCTCCTGGAGATCGGGCGTGAGCTCCAGGAGCGCCAGACGCTGCGACACCCAAGGCGGGGTCTTCCCCAACCTCCGGGCCACCTCGCCCTGCGACCCGTGAACCTGTACGAGCTCCTGGATCGCCTTCGCCTGGTCCAGGGGCGCCACATCCTCGCGGTGGATGTTGGCGATCAGCGCGGACTCCAGGAGGTCCGCCGCACTCGCCGCGAGGTCGTCGTTGACGTCGATCCGCAGCTCTTCGAGCCCAGCCAGGTGGGCGGCAGCCAGACGCCGGTTGCCGTCGATGACGACGTACTCGGCTTCAGCGAGAGCGTCTTCCTGCCCGGGGTGCGCCGTCAGGAAGACAGCTCGCCGTGCCACGGTGACAGGCTGGATCTGCCCTTTGGCCCGCAACGAATCCGCGGTCTCTTCGATGTTGGTGAGTTCTTCGCGCGGGTTGAACGGGTTGTGGGTCAGCAGCGCGAGCGCCACCTTGGCGGGGGGCCGCTTACCCTCGCCGTTCATGATCTGCTGGCGGGTACGAACGCGACGCGGGGCCGGCTTGCCAGTGTCCTCTCCGTCTTCATCCATGCTGAAGCCGCGAGTGACCCGCTGCTGCTTAGGGGGCGTCATACCGCAAGCTCCTTCGCCAGATCGCGCATCACCTGCGCGTGTTCACTGTCGGGCGCGTACTCCAACAGCGGGATCTCGCCGTCCGCTGCCTCACGCCCCTCTTTCAAGTCACCGATCACGGCAAGGACCCCAGGAGAACTGCTCTTCTCCCACTGATCCTTGTTCTCCTGAACCAGCTTGCCGCGCCGGCTGTCGTAGGCGTTGACGACCAATCCGAGGTAGTCGACCTGGATGCGACCCTTACGGCACAGGTCGTCCTTCTGCGACTTCAGAAGCCGGAATGCCCGGTGGGACGCCTTGTTGGCCCACACAGGAGTGATGACACCGGACCGGTCGGCGAGCTCCCCGTCACGGCGGCGTACGTAGTACAGCGCGGTGTCCATGTTCAGCCCCAGGCTGGGAGGGCCGTCAATGATGATGACGTCGTAGTCGGCCTCCAGCGGTTCGAGCGCGCGCTCCAGTGCCGCTTCACTGAAGCTGACCTTGGACAGGGCGACGTCCCGCAGAAACGCGTCGTCGGACGCGGGAAGCAGATGCAGCCGATCGCCGAAGATCTTCTGGTCCAAGGCGACCAGCAGATCGTGTATGTCGCCCTTGGCGGTGCCGTCCATGTGCATCATCAGCGTCTCGACATCGTCCTCGTACATGAGGTCTTCGAAGCCGAGCTCAGCCGTGAGGTGTCCCTGCGGGTCGTAGTCGACCAGCAAAACACGGTGGCCGGCCTCTGCGAGGGCCTGGGCGACGCCGGAGGAGATGAACGTCTTGCCGACACCGCCCTTCTGGTTGGCCACTATGACCCGCACAACGGGCTGCGCCACCAACGGCGCGGTGGGGGAAGGGTGGTTGTCCAGCCACAAGGTCAGAGCCTGCGCGAGCCCCTGGACGTACGTGACGCCGCGCTCGGCACAGATGGCCTTGAACTTGTCTGGTTCGCCGACCGGGAGGAATGTTCCCCACGTCTTCGCGCCGTCGGTTTTGACCTCCGGGAGACCGTCCGCCGCGTACCAGGCATTGATGGCGCGCTCGGTGGCGTCCTGGATGTCCATTCCGTGCTCAAAGGCGCGGATCTTCAGGTGTCTGCGCAGCTGGGGAGTGAGGGATGTAATTAGCTTCTCTCGCTCCCCACGAGGGCTGGGGATGCTCATACGGCCGAACATTACTAGGTCCACCCGCCATAGCGGGTCATCTGACTGCCCGACATCTCTGCTCATCCACTCCAAAGAGTCCCCGTGTTTGGCCAGGTGTGCCCTGCAGGGTGAAAATCGGATCTCTCGCAGCGAAGGGAGACATCTGGGTGACGAGTCCGTGGGTACGACGCCCTGTAGGACCAGGCCGACTTCAAGCATGGATGCCGTACGAGGGGGGCTCGAACAGGAGATGGATCCAGGCGGAACTGGGCGACCTCATGCGGCCGACATGGAACTCAACCGTCGGCCAGTGGGAGATCGCCCGGCCGCATCTCCGGGTTCTCATCGAGGCGATGGCGTTGCGCTTCGGTCAGGTCGACGTGTACCTGGAGTTCTCAACCCGGCAGCGGTGCGACACCAGATGCCAACGCGCCGGTGGAGATGACTGTGTGTGCTCCTGCATGGGGGAGAATCATGGAGGCGCCGCCTACTGGCGTCACTGGACGCAAGTCGGTGACACCACATTGGTGAGCGACCCCGAGGTATGCGAGCGGCACTACCTGGTGCGCCGGAGCGATGTCGTACAGAAACGCTGATGTGATCCGAACATGGCGCTGCCCCTACCCGTCCAGCGGGTAGGGGCAGCGCTGCTTCGGCGCTCGTCACTGCTTGTTGATGCTCGCCACGAGAGCGCTGACTGCTTCATGTAGTGCGGTGATCTCGTCACGCAGCCCGTCGTCAACGACTGCGGGGAGGCGAACGGGGTCGATTGCCGCGATGCTTCTCCGCGTGGCCTTGAGGGCCGTCTGAAACCGCACTCGCTGTTCATTGGCGTGCAGTTCCGGATCCGCTTCGACAGCCTTCGTGATGAGTCCTTGCACCGCTTCGTACGCGCTTGTCACCAGCTCGGGATCAGCCGGGTGTTCCGTGACCGCGGCCAGCTGTTCGGACACCTTGGCCCTGATCTGCTCGGGCAGCTCGATCAGCTGTCCCGAGGAAACCTGAGCCTTCCCGCCCTCGGCTACCTGCCGGACATAGTCAAGATGCTCAGAGCGTCGTTCCTCCGCAGTCAGTGCCTTGAGCGCGGCCCGTGCGGCGTCGGCTGTCTTGGGGTCACCCAGAATCGCTGCACGGAGTGCTGTGGGGTTTTCCGCCACCTCCAGGGCCTTGGTGGGTCGGATACCCTCCGTCTCGGCCGCCGCACTGATCAGAGCGCCTCGGTCAGTTGAAGCGCTGCGACGGCTGCTGTAGTAGAGGGTCCAGTCGTCTGCAGGAGGCAGGTCCATCGCCTCGTGTCCCGGGTAGAGGTCATCGGTGCTGAGAGGCACAGCGCCGGCGGCATGCGCCGCATCCCACGCCCTGAGGTAGCGCAGGACACGCTCCGGGGATGTGCCAGCGCGGCGGGCGAACTCGCTGGCGGGAATCTTCGAGGTGGTCTTGCGGTTTCCGTCTTCCGCGGTTCCCGCCTTCGACGAACGCACCTGACAGGCCACGAAGAACGCCAACCACCAGCTGCCGGACTTGTCCAGTGCTGCCCATGCCTGGATGTCACGGTCGCGCTGCTGCTCGGAGTAACCGGTGATGCCGTCCTCTGCCAGGAGGCGCCGCACTTCGGCGCGCATGGCCTCCATCTTCGCCCGGAAGTCAGCGGCCGCCTCGTGCGGATGGCGCATCTGAAGCAGGACGTGAACGTCCTCGACACGCTGCCCCAGTCCGAAAGGCGGCTTGGCCTCGATGAAGTCGGCGAAGGACGAGAACGGTTCCTCGGTGTTGATGCCCGACGGAATCTGGCGCCACGTGTCGTCCGCTACAACCGCAGCAAGGAGCTCCAAGAACCCGCCGGGCGTTCCGCCGTCGCGCTCTGCAGCGTTCCGGAGCCTGTAGACGCGCTCCTGCTCTGGTGTGAGCTGCGAGTTCGACTCTATGCGTACGCTCATGATGCCCTCCTATTTCAGGGCTAGTGCGGCCTTGAGCCGCTTCTCGGCGCGGTCCACGGTGTTGGCCGTCTTCGCGGTGTAGCCGGCGGATTCGTTCACCCTAAAGGTGGCCTTGGTGACGGCGTCTTGGTAGCCAGGGGAGCCGGGTGTCACGCCGCAGGTGTGTAGGTATTTGGTGATGGCGCTACTGGTCCTGCTCCTCAGGTCCTCAATGATTTCTTTGTCGGTGCGCGGTGGCTGAGGCACCTGGACGAAGACCTCATTGTCCAGGTCGCTGCGCGGCCCCGGCACCTCGGCTGCCCGCTTCGTCCTGATGCCGTACAGCTCCAGGAACCTGGCGAACTTAGTAGCGTCTTCGGCAGAGTCGACCTCCACCTTGATGGATTCGATGAGCATGAGCTCGTCGGACTCGACATCAGTGTCGTTGCTGGCAGCACGCGTGGTCGTCGCCACGGCCGACTCAACGTAAGACAGGGCGAGTTGCTGCTCCGGAGACGGACCTGCCGTCTCTCCAGCGATCTCTCGTTCCTCGACGCGGCGCAAGCCTTCTTCTCTCTGGCCGCGCAGGTGCTCGAGGAACTCCTTCATCTTCGGGTCGTCCGGGGCGATGATCAAGCAGGACTGCTCACGCGGCGGCATGTCACTCCACACGCGCAAACCGCGACCGACCAGCTGCATCAGGTGTCCGCGGTCGCGATAGTGGGTGAGGATCCCTACGACGCTGATCTGCGGGCAGTCATAGCCGATGAAGGCCATGCGCACGGTCACGAGGATGTCCATGGGGAGGGACCGGAACTCGGCCAGTGCCCGCGGAGCATCTGTGTCAGACGAGACGGCGATGCCGACACGAAGTCCCGGGTGACGGCTCTGCAGATACTTCTGAACCTTCTTTGCCTCGCTCTGCCCCATGCACGAGATGAGTCCCCGGTAGGCCGGGTTGAACTTCTGCTTGTCACGTACCTTCGAGACCACCTGCTCAACCAGAGGCTCCCAGGTCTTGGGATCACGCAGCACTTCAGCCAGGCCGTCACCGTCATCGGACAAGTTGTAGGTGAGCAGGCTGTCACCGCTCATGCGGTCGGAGGGATCGCCAAGGGTCCGACGCGAGACGCGTGCCTCCGTGAGGTGCATCTCGAACGTGCGCAGGTAGTTCTCCGCGATGCCGTCCGCGTAGGTGGCTTCGGCATGCTTGACCAGTGGCCGCAGGCCCTTCGGGTCTCCGTTCAGCGGATCCTCGTAGTCCGCCAACACCAGCGGGTTGTTGTCCGCCCGGTAGGGCGTACCCGTCAGAAGCAACGTGTGCAGCGCGAATTCGTGGAGCTTCTGGATGAGCGTGCCAGCCCGGGTGCCGCCCCCGTCGCTGTCCCTGGAGTCGCCACAGAACTGAGCCTCATCGGCGATCAGGAGAAAACGGCCCTGATGCTTGGCAGCCCACTCAGTGAAAATCACCTCGCTCGTCGCCAGCGCGCTGTACGTGGCGACGAAGCCAGTCCCCTTCCCGGCTGTCAGCGGCACCTCGTTAGTGCGATGCCAGATTTTGCCGAACCGCGGCTGCTCGAAGAGCGTGCACAGTCCCTCAGTGCGCCTGTCTTGTGTCAGATGCTGCCATCCGATCTCGCACTGCTGGGCCAGAGCGACCCGCGGCACGAACACCGCGACGTGGTCGATGCGCCCCTCACGAAACAGACGGGTAGCCAGCGACAAGTACGCGAGCGTCTTTCCGGAGCCTGGCGAGGCGAGAACGACCGTACGGTCCCGCCCGGACTCAATGCCGTCGATCACCTGGGTGACAACATCAGCCTGAAACGGCCGCGGCTTGAACTTGTCCTGGAACTGCATCTCACGCCCTTTTTTGTTGTTGCACCCTGCGCACAGGGCCTGCCCGTTCTCGATCTCTGTCGGGCCGCCCGAGGCCCAAGGAATGCGATGGTCGGCGTGCCAACCGATGTCGAGCTCGTCACCGCAGAGCTCACAGAGTCCGTTGGCGAGCGAGTAGAGGATCTGGCGCTGGCTGGCGTTGAAGAAGCGCTGTGGATCAAGGTTCACTAACAGCCCCCCTCGTGACCGCTGTTGAGCGGCAGGCTAGCCCTCACCACTGACAATCGAGGGCCAACTGCAGATAGCGGGCCGGATTAGTGAACTCCTGGGCGGCGGCTTAGTTGACGGCGGAGTCGGTGTCTGGAGTCGGTGAGATGGGTGCGCAGCATTTACATGGCTCCGTATAGGGGCGGTGAGAGCAGAAGTCGGTGTCCGCCGGGTGGGCACGATGTCGCTGCTGTTGCCCGTGAGGCGGGACGTGCCGTGAAGGTTCGCTGAACTCTCCCGCCCCACGGGATCGCGCTTTTTCGCAGGTCAGAGTCGGTGTCCTCTGTGGGGATGCTGAGTGTCGCGAAGGTCCAGAGGCGTAATGCGTGGCGGTACTACGTGCGCGGAGTCGCGTTCGGAGACGGCCGCCGTCCGGTCGGCCAGTCGCTGAAGGACGCCCAGGAGATGGCCGGCCTCCCGCCGGGGAGGTGGTTGGGGCGCGGCCTGGTCGCGCTCGGGCTCACCGCGGGCGCGGAGGTGTCCGAGCGACAGATGGAGCTTCTGTTCGGTCAGGGCCGGCACCCGGATGCCGACCGCATCGAGCGCGACCTCCTGGACGACGGCGCCGACCCCGCTACGGCGCGGCTGGCCACCGTGCTCGGGCAGCCGATCGAGGAGATCGAGGCCCGCAAACAGACACCGCTGCTCGCCCTCGACTTCACCTTCCGGCCGCAGGCGTCCCTGATCGTGTTGTGGGCGCTGGGAGACGCCAAGACGCGCCGGGTCATCGAGCGGGCGCACGAGCGGGCCATCGCCAAGGCGCTGCGCTGGCTGGAGGACGAAGTCGCGGAGACCCGGTGGTCCTCGGGCCGCGGGCGCGCCAAGACGCCGGCCCTGGTCGTCGCGGCGTTCCGGCACTTCGACAACCGGGACGGATTCCCGCTCCTGCACGACCACTGCCTGATCCTCAACCGCGTGCAGCGCAGGGGCGACGACGGCGAGCCGGTGTGGGGCGCCCTGGACACCTTCCGCCTCTACCGGAATGTGGTGGCGGCCGGGACGCTCTACACCCTCGCGATGACGACCGAGGTGTGTGAGGAGCTGGGGATGGCGACGGTGCCCCGGGAGGTGACGCCGGGCCTGCGCCCGGTGATGGAGGTAGCCGGTGTCGACTCCGAGCTCATCGACTGGTCCTCCACCCGCCGTCAGCGGATCGAGGACGTCCTGGAGGGCCTCACCTACAAGTACGCGCAGGAACATGGACGGCTGCCAGGAGAGAAGGCCCGCAACGGCCTCGGGTGGCAGGCGGCGCAGGACACCCGCCCTGAGAAGAAGACTCCGCGCCCGTTGAAGCAGCTGCTCGTGTGGTGGCGGGCGTCCGCGCTGTGGAAGTTCGGCAAGCAGATGGTCAACGGGCTCGTTCAGCGCTGCCGCGCGGCGGGTGCGGCGATCCGGGCCCGGGTGGATCCGTACGTGGACGCCGTACTCGCCGCCATCGACGTCGCCGCGGTGGTCTCCACCGTCCGCGGCAAGTTCGCCCGCCGTCACGTCCTGGCCGAAGCCCGCCGGCATCTGCTGGAGACCCTGCGCGGCCAGGAGTTCACGCGCGGCCTGGACGACTACATCGCCACTCGCGCCTTGTCCGACTACTCCCGCCAGTTCACCGTTCCCCAGCCCGGCCGCCGGATCCCGGCTGCCGACCAGTTCTTCTACGCCGCCGATTTCGCTGAGCCCGGTCGCTGGTGGATCGCCGGTGCCGACGGCAAGCCGCCCCGCGAGTCGAGCCGGTACGAGCGGGCCCGGGTCGCCAGCCTCGCCGTGCAGAACGCGATCCGCGCCGCCCGTCCCGAGCACGCTGCACGGGACGACGCCCCGGACGCGACCGCGTCGGACGCGCCGCACACCGAAGACCCGCACCACGACCAGGCATCAGACGCGCCGCACGACGTCGACCACCCGGGCCGGGACACCGCGCTCACTCCGGCGCAGCGGGCCGCCGCCATCCAAGCCCACCAGCAGGCCGCGATGCCGCAGGAGTACCTGGAGGGCCGGACGACCGACCCGGAGACGTGGATGCGCACACCAAGGAACCTGGAACGGTTCGCCGCCTTCACCCGCGCGGCCAACGCCCGCCGCCGCGCCATCGAGGAGGGGGAGATCCCGGCCCCGGCCGCCGACCCGACCGGACCGGTCGACCGGCGCCGCCAGGAGCACGAGCAGCAGCGCCAGCAGCCCGGCCCTGGCCAAGGCCAGAGCTTGCAGCCGTGAGAGCTGCGGACCCGTCCGGCGGGACGGGGGACGAAGTCACCGGGCCACCTGTGGGGACATGGCCGCAGCGCGCGTCTTGGACACGGCGGGGACCGGCGAGGGTGCGGGAAGTGACCCGCCAAGCACGGAGGCCCCGATGGTCGACCCGACCCCGCCGTACCTCTCACCGAAGCAACTGGAGCACCTGCAGCAGCTGATCGACGCGTCCAGGCTGCGCGTCGCGGCGCTGTACCGGTCCCCGAAGCCGCCGCCGGTCCGGCGCCGATCAAGGCTGTACCCCGGTGGCCGGCCGAACCCGTGGCGGACCGCGCGCCTGCGCCGACGCCGTCAGAGGTGAGCGGACACGGCGGACCCCACCAGGCGTCCGGCGTGCAGCCCGACGATGCACCGCCCGGAGAGTGGAGTCCACCGTGGTGCGCATCGAGTGGAAGTGGGCTCCACTCTGGTGAGCGCTCGCCGGTGGGGAGTGGAACATCCCGGCATCCACTGCATCGCGGGCACCAGCGATGACGATGCACGGCATCGTGCGCGCACCGGTGGCCCCAGGCGGGCGCACCACATCCTCGGTGCGCGCACCGAGCGCACCGCCTGCCCGAGAAGGTGCGCACCGCCCGGCCGGGGATGCGGCGCGCGCCCGCCGGACCGCCCTCGAACCCATTCCATGTGACCTGCCGCACACGCGCGGGCCCCATATCGCGCATTCGGGACTCTGGCCGGACAGCGGACAAGGGGCTGTGTGATATAGGAACTCGGCTCGATCCGGCTCCTCTTGGCGGCGGCGTCGCGCGCCACTCCGAGCGTGCCGCGCGCCGCGATACGCGCCAGGTGCGGGCGGTGCGCGCACCATCCCCGCCGCCGCGCCGACGGTGCGCACCACCGCCCCGCACCGGGTGCGCACCACCGCACCGACGATGCGCACCGGGTGCGCGCACCACCGGCCCGAGAGTGGACGACATCGCGCGGAGTGGATCCCACTCGGTGGGCGCCACCGCACCCGATGCCCGGACAGAGTGGACTCCACTCGATGTACGACATCGGCCGGGAGTGCACGACATCGCAGTGGGGGAGCGCACGGCATCCGATGTCCATCGCCGGGGCGGGCCGGTACATCGTTCCTTGACCCGGTTCGCTACGTGCGACATCCCGCCCGAACGGGACAGCGCCCGGGGGAGGAGAAGTCTCCCTCCCCCGGGCGCTGTCCCGGCTTCCGCTCCGCTCAGGTCGTGGCCTGCCCGTATCCGGCGCCGACGTTGCCGCGGATGTCGACGAGGAACTGGTGGACCTGGTCGACCTCCTGCATGCACTCGATCAGGAACACGGCCGCGGTGTAGGCGACCTGTGCCCCGCCGCCTGCGTGGCACCAGCGCCTCAGGTACCGGCTGGTGACGGCCACTAGGTTCCCGAGGACGTGCCCGGCGTCGCAGTCGGTGTGCTCATCGGGCACGACGCTGATGTAGTCGGCCAGCAGCAGCGCGCCGAACTCACCCATCAGCAGTGCCAGCTCGAGGCCGTCGGCGTGGAAGGCCGCCAGCGCGGCCTGGTCCTGCTCGCTGCCCTGGGACCGCCAGACCAGCTCTATGTAGTCGGTGGCCCGCGCGATCTGCTCCGGGGCGAGCTCGGGCAGCTTCGACGTCGTCGTCTCCATGACGCTTCCTCACTGTTCGCACACCGGGCGCCTGCTGCGCCCGGCCGGTCGCCCTACGGTGCAGGCACTTGCCTGTGGATAGATTCCGGAGCCGGGAGGCGGCGGTCGTGACGTCGATCACGGACAAACCCGTTGGTCTATCGGGTCAACCAGGTGAAAGCGGACGCCGATCGGCGGTGATCGTCAGGTCGAGGACAAGGGGTGGTTTCGCACGGTGGCCCCGGCCCGCACCACTTCGCGTGCGGGCCGGACCTGTCACCGATCCGGCCGCGTACGGCCGGAGAATCCCGAGGACGCGATGACCACCGCACCCACCCCGCACACTCCGCCGGCCCCGGCGGACACCGCTGCGACGGCGAGCCCCACTGCGAGCCCTGTAGCAAGCCCCGCTCCCAGCCCCGCAGCCCCGAGCCGCCGTCTGACCGTTGTCGCTGATCAGACCCCCGATTCACCCGCCCCGGCCGGTTGCAACTCCTCTTCTCCCACTACTGATGTACCTGGAGAAGCGTCCCGGGCCCGCAAGGCGGCGGCGAAGGCCGGAGCGGAGATCCGCGGCGAGGTCCTGCTCACCCTCGCTCAGCTGCGCCTGGCCACACCCCGCCAGCTCAAGGCGCTGCTGCTGCCCCACCAGCAGGACACCGACCACGTCCGGCGTGCGCTGCGTAACCTGCTCGCCGAATCCCCCGCTTTGGTCGGCCGGACCAACCGGGCCCAGCAGAGTTACTGGTACTGCACTCCGGCGGGCCTCGCCGAAGCCGCCGCCTCCGGCGAACTCGCACCAAGGGCCGGCCACGCCACCGGGAAGCGCATCGCCGCCAGCAAGACGGGCCTGCGGGAGCACGGCCTCGCCCTGGTCGACACCGTCATCGCCTTCCACCAGGCGGAGATGGCCGACCACGCCGACTGGCGCGTGGAAGTCGCCCACCCCACTCCGGCCGGGAACCTGGTGCCCGACGGCGTGGTGCTCCTGAACGACAGCTCCAGCGCGTTCGTGGAGATCGACCGCACGATGTCCTACGCCCGCCTGGTCGCCAAGCTGGAGCGCTACGACGCCTACCGCAACGCGCCTGCGTCCGGGCGCGGGAACGCCGCCCGAGCTCCGCGCAGCCACTGGCAGGAGACCTACGCCGGGCCGTCTTTGGAGAGGCCCTTCCCGCCGGTGCTGTTCGTCTTCGCCCCCGCCCCGCGCCGCGCGGCCCCGGCAACGAGGGAGGCCGCCTTCCACGACCGCGCCCGCCGCGTCGGGGGCGTGAACTACCGGATGACGGTGGCGACGACGACCCTGCCCCTGCTGACCCGCAGCGGGGCCGATGGGTCGGTGTGGCGGGTTGCCGGCAACGGCCGCGGCGAGGACCGCTGCTCTCTGGCCGCGCTGCCGAAGGCACGGTGATCCGGTGGGTCCGGCCTCCACCGGGCCGGGCCCACCGCCGTCTTCACGCTCTCGTTGTCGGTGGCGGCTGGAAGGCTTGGTCGGATGAACGGCGATGAGTAGCTGCGAAACGGCCGCGTCTACGGCCGCGACCACGACGACCCCCACCCCGGCCCGCTCCCGCACCGGACCTACGCCGAACTGGTCGGCGGCCCGCTGGACGGTCTGCTGCTGGACATCCACGGATGGCGGACCGTGGAAGTCGACGACGTGGTGGCCCTGTCCACCGAGCTCGGGCAGTTCCCCGGCGGGCGGTCGCTGTACGACCCGCGCCCCGGCGAGCCCCGCACACCCGGCCCCGGCGTCAGCTGCCGCTTCTACTACTCCGGCGATACGCCCTGACCACTGCTGCGGCTCGCCGCGCCGGCCTGTCGGATGCACGCTGGGAAGCGTGAGCAGCACGCCGATCGTCGTACACCCGCCCGCAGACACGGGAGGCCGGAGGGTGACCGTGCACTCCCACGGCCGCGACGAAATCCTCGGCACCGCCTACAGCGATCACGACCTGGTGGTGTTCCTCGAGGGGCGGGCATCCACGATGCCGACAGCATCCTGGACGATGACCGGTGGATCGAGTGGCGCGGCGGCCGCGCACACCAGTGGAGTGCTGCCTGAAGACGCTCTGCGCCGGTTACCGGCGGGCGTGGTCGGCTCGGTGGGAGCCCCCGACCATGAGCCCGACCACGGCTGGTCAGCGGGGCATGGTCGCCCCCGGCTGTGCTGCCGCAGCCGCCGTCAGTTCGGTGGCGTGGTCATTGGGGGACGTCGGTGGGGGAGAGGTCGGGGCGGGCGCGGTGCAGGCGTGCGGGGTGGCGCCACCGGCCGGAGGCGTCGCGGGCGACGTCGACGCCGACTTCCACCACCAGCTCCGGTTCCACCAGCGTGACGTTCAGCGTCTCGCGGCTGCCCCACCCGGCGGAGAACGACCAGCCCGTCCACGGATGATCGTGCTGCGCCGGGGCGAGTAGTCCGGCGACCGCAGTGCTGGCCGTCCGGGTGAGGGTGGTGGTGCGGCCGGTGTACTGCAGGCGCCCGTCGTCGTCGTACCTGCCGAGCAGCAGACTGCGGGGAGCTGTCAGGGAGCCGGTGACCGCGCCGACGATCGCCTCCGTGGTCTCGTGCACTTTGTACTTCTGCCAGCCCCTCGAGGGACGGTAGGCATCGTCCAGCCTTTTGAAGACCACGCCCTCCATTCCGACCGACGCCCACGTCAGCCACTCGCGCACGGTGTCCGGGTCGGTGGTCGACGGGCACAACACCCACGGCGCCGACAGGCGGCGGGCAGCGAACACGGACTCCAGGGCGGACCTGCGCCGCCGATACGGCCATCCCGTCGTGTCGGTCCCGGACAGCCGCAACAGATCGAACGCCACGAAGTAGGCCGGCCACTCGCCAGCGGCCCGGGCCGCCCGGGCACCGCGCCGCTGAAGCCGGTTCTGCAGCTGCTCGAAGGCGAGCCGGCCCGCGGCATCCCATACGACCAGCTCGCCGTCTATCGCCGTCGCGTCCGGCAGCTGCGCGGCTCCCGTCCCGAGCTCCGGAAACGCCGGGAGCATCTCGGTGCCGCGCCTGGAGCGCAGCACCACCCGGCCCGCGTCGACGGAGACCAGGGCCCGAAACCCGTCCCACTTGGGCTCCCCCGCCCACCCGGGCAGCAGGGCAGGGGTAGGCACGGGGGTGGCCAGCATCGGCTCGGGCAGCGTCCACGTCACGCACCATGCCTTCCCCCCTGACCATCGGCCGCCCGGGTGAGCGCCACGGCCGGACCGGTCATGGTCGGGCCTGTGGTCGCACCCCAGGGGGACCCCCGACCACAGCCCCGACCATGGGGCCGCTGTCGGCGTCCACAGCTGGTCAGCCCAATACCGGGTCCGGCTCTCCCACCGCCTGGTGCTCGGAGTCAGGTTCCTGGCGCAGGTCCAGATAGCAGCGCAACCGCACGCCCGGCTCGCCGGGCTCCCGGGTCGTACGGTCCGCCGGCGCGATGGCGCACCGCGCGGCGAGCAGCTCCTGGATGACGAAGGCGGTTGCGTCATCGGCGGCCGCGATCTCCACCACAGCCAGGCCCGGCTCTGCCACGTGCGCGTCAGTGATCTGCCTCATGCCTGGCACTACGCGCCGGGGCCCGCAGAAGTTCTCCGATCCTGGCGTCTTCACCCGACCGAGTAAGGCCCCGTGTTGCGCTAGGAGTTGCGGTAGAGGTTGCGCGAAGTGTTGCGCTGGGTGTTGCGGTAGAGGTTGCGCAGACCGGCACCGCGTCCTGGAGTCCGCCCAGGTCACCGCAGGCGTACGGCGTGGTCGGGCTGCTGACATCCCCGTTGCGACCCCCTTCGACCATGCCCTGGCTGGAGTTGAGGAGTGGGAGGGGCAGGAATGGGCGGCGCGGGCGCAGCCGGGGATCGGGGCGCGCTCGCCGGGTTGCGCGCCGGGCGGGGCCGCCGCGCCAGCGCCGCAGACGGTGCGGCGGCCGGGGAAGCGGTCGGCGGCTAGCTGGAGGCGTCGGCCAGCTGCTGCTCGTGGTGGCGCTTGAGCGCGTCACGGGCCGTGAGGACGTCGCCCGGGGCGAACTCGCTCCAGTACGCGTGCGTGACGATCGCCGTGGCGAGTTCGACTTCCCGTGCCCGCAGCCGGGCGATCTCCGCCGCGTCCTGGGGATCCCAGCCAGGGGAGGCGGGACGGGAGGCGGGCCGCCAGGCGTTCTCGTGCGTCTCCCACGCGTCCAGCGGTTCGGCCGACCACGGCACCCGCCGGTAGACCGTCTGCAGATCAGCGCGGACCTGACGGAGTTCGTCCTGCGCGTCGGTCAGGTCCTGGGGGAAGTCGTACGAAGCTGCCACGAGACAAAGGTACTGCTGTTCGAACCGTGCTCCGGCTCGCCGCGCGGCACCATCTCCTGCGCCAACCCTTGCGCCTTCTCCTGCGGCATCTCTTGCGACTTCTCTTGCGCGAGCCCCACCGGCGCCGCCGCATCCGTGCAGGTCACCCCCACCGTACGGGCGTGGTCGGGCCTTTGACATCCCCGTTGCGACCGCTTTTGCCCATGCTCTGGCTGGAGTTAGAGGAGAGGGAGGGCAGGAATGGGCGGCGCGGACGCAGCCGGGGATCGGGGCGCGCTCGCCGGGTTGCGCGCCGGGCGGGGCCGCCGCGCCAGGGCCGCCGATGGTGCGGCGGCCGGGGTCAGGAGTCGGCGGGTGCGGAGTCGGTGATGTGGTCGAAGCCACGGAGCAGCGGCGTCAGCTCCTGCGCGGCTCCGCACAGCGTGCACAGCTGGGTGCCCGGGTGCTCTGCCGCGTCCAGGGCGCGGTCCACATCGAGCAGCGGCGCACCCTGCGGTGCTTCCTCGCAGTCCGGTGCGTGCAGGACAGAGCGGGCCGGGCCGCGGTCGCGCACCTTCGCCAGCACCCACCCCGAAGGCCGGCGCTCCCCGAGGACCTCACGGACCACCGCCTGCGGTGACCGCTCCAGCTTCTCGGTGACGACCTGGTCGTAGTCGACGCCGTCGACCGGCCGTACGTGGTCGGGGGCGCGCACCCACACCCGGTACTCTGCGGCCTCCACACCGCCGTCCTCACGGTCTCGGAACGACGGCAACCCCACGAGATAGACCCACCCGGTTTCCGTCTGCCGCCGCTTCCACAGCCGCGCGACGACTTCCTGCGGCTCGGTCCCCAACACCGGATCGGCGGGCAGCACGACCCGCACAGGCACCGGCTCGGTTCCGACCGTGTCATCCGTAGGCGTCGTCACCGCCCTACGGTAAGCGGGCGGCTGTTGCGGGCAGCCGTCGAACAGGAGGAGCGAGCCGGGCCGACGCGGCCGCCACAACGCCGCGCCACGCATACATCCCGGCCGGACTGCCACGGCTGTCGTCAGAAGAGCCTCGGGCGGGGCGGCGGCCCGGC
This sequence comes from Streptomyces sp. LUP30, assembly GCF_001746365.1. GTDB lineage: Bacteria > Actinomycetota > Actinomycetes > Streptomycetales > Streptomycetaceae > Streptomyces. The sequence goes on along the minus strand of NZ_MJAJ01000044.1, from coordinate 11,152 downwards.
AGCGATCTCGGCTTCGGCCTGCTGAACCTGTTGTTGCAGCCGCGTGCGGCCTTCGTCGACCAGTTGGCTCACCCTGTCGAGCGCCTCACGCCGCGACTGGGCGAGGGTGCGCGCGGCCTCGGCGGTGTTCTCCCGGATCTGGGCGTCGGCGCGCTCGGCTTCCTCACCGGTCGCCCGGACATCATCAACCCTGCGGGCACGCCAGATCACCAGTGAGGGCTCGGGGTCGGCGGTCGCCTCCACGAGCGCCCATACCTGGGCTTGTGCCCGGACGGCGCGCTCGGCAGCGTCGACCAGGACCTGGAGCACGCCTTCGTCGACGTTCGTGAAGCGCGTGCGGTCCGGGGGAGTGCCGTTGAGCTCGTTGAGCGCCGTCTCCAGCCGGTCCAGCAGGGTGTCATCCATAACCCCAGCATGTCGGTGCCGAGCGCCCGCCGTCACGCAGGAAGGGGACTGGTCGCCATGACCCCGATACCGCCCGAGGCTCATAAGCTCTCGGCATGGCGATGACACCGGCTGAACTCGAGGCGCAGAAAGACACGCTGGAGCTCCTCAACAACGAGGTGGCCGCACGTCTGACGCGTCAATCGGACTCACTGGCGAAGATCGACACCAAGTCGGTGTTCCTGATCGGGTTCGCGGCCACCGCCGCCCAGTTCCTGGCGACGCACAAGCACCACGACGTCCTCGCCTACTGTGCTTTCGCCGCGTACGCCATCACCCTGCTCGCGGGAGTGCAGACGATGCGCGTGGCGGAGCACAAGGACCTGGAGCCCCGCGTGATTCTCACCGACAACGTCGGCTTCCCCAAGAGCCAAGCACTGGCCGCCCTGGCGGCAACCCGGGCGTCGATCTTCGAGGAGAACCAGCGGCGTCATGAGATGAAGGCCCGGTACTGGGCGGTCAGCCTGTCGACGCTGGTTGTGGGACTTGGCCTGTCGACTGTCGCACTGCTGCTGCACACTTGACCCCATGAGCGACGCACAGAATCAGGGGAGTAGTCAGCCCACCCCCGCTTCCGCCCCCGCCCCGGCGCCTCAGCCCGACTTCGTGGACGCCTTCACCAATCCGGCGATGATCGGGACCGAGAAGAAGAGCGACACGCCCACGCTCAACAAGGCTGTGCAGCCGCAGGGCAACACCGAGACCCGCTGAGGCGGCGCTCTCACGATCGTCGGGCCCGGCCCTCCCACCAGAGGACCAGGCCCGACGATTGTGTCTGGCACCCAGTCCACATGCTCGGTGTACGGATAGCGTCCTGCCTCATGACCACCACCGACACGATCGCGGCTCTGGCCCTTGTTACCGCGATCGTTGCTGCTGTTGCTGCTGTTGGGTCCTGGAAGGCGGCGCGCAACTCCGACAAGGCCGCCAAGACCATGTCCCGAATCGAGCAGCAGCGCCTGCACACCGATCTCACCCCGGACTTCCGCTGCACGATCGTGGCGAACGAGGCCTGCTCCACCGCGACGCTGCGGGTCCACCTCGAAGGCCCGCCGGGGCTGCTGTCTCACGACGTAGTGGAGATCACCGTGTCCATCCGCAACGACAGCCCCCACCGGGGCAACGGGCCCCAACTCGCAGGCACCGAATCTCCCGAAACGGTGCGGGCGCACATCTGGGGACCGTGGAAGTTCAGCGCGGACGGCCGCGACGACACCGGCCGCACGGTCGCCGCGCAGCAGCTGGCGGTCGGCGAGTGGACTCGGTTCGGCCTGACCCCCACCTCACCACCGTCGTGGTCGGCGACCACCATGGACGTCTGGCAGGCCGACTACGCGAACGAGCCGGTACGTCTGAGCATCACCGCCAGGTCCCAGGGCAGCGAGTGGACCGTCCCGCTGGAAGTCCCCGTCACGATCGAGAGCGCCTCCTGACGAACGACAGACAAGCAGCCGGGCCCGGACCTCCCGCAGGAGGTCCGGGCCCGGCGTGTGACCGGCGGGCGGTCAGAGGTTGCGGGTGATGAACTGGTCCCACTTGTGCAGCCAGTCCCCGTGCTCGGGGCTGTCCGCGGCGGGCACGGTCTGCAGGTTCTCGGGCAGGGTGATCTCTTCCGGGGCCCACGTGCCATCGTTGAAGTAGCAGGCCCATACGGCCTCGTGGGTGGAGTTGACGACGGTGGCGCCCACGGCCCCGTCGTCGGCGAGCGCGCCTTCGTCTACGGCGGTGCGGCCGGCCTCGATCGCCTTGCCGCTGCTGCGGAACACCTTGACGGCCATGCCGTGCGGGCGGCTCTTGCCGGTGAGGGTGTACAGGGTCCAGTAGGTGCCGACGGCGTCGGGCCACCGCTTGCGTGCGGCCTGCCGGGTGATCCCAGCAGCCTCACCCAGGTCCGCGTAGGAGGCGGCAGCCCGGCCGGCGCGGGTGGCGGCATCGGTGGCCAGCTCCCGCGCAGCGTTGCCGACCTCCGTGGCGACCTCCAAATACATGAGGTGCACGGCCTTGGCGGCCGCAGAGGTAGGAGCGAGCGCGTTCGGGGTGGCGGGGCCCTCCTGCTCGCTGAAGCCCAGGAAGCGCATCCGCCTCTTCGTCTCGCGCCACACCAGATCCCGCACCTGCGCCCGGAAGGCGACTCGCTCCTCGATGGCCTCGCTGTCGAGATCCCACATGTCCGTCATGCGACAACCATAGATCACGCACCGATCGCGTGACAACTAAAGTTTCGGATGGGTCGGGGGTCGGGCTCGCCAGGATCTATCCACAGGCCCGCCGTTTTAGCGTCGGAGTCCGCTTCCGGGTGTGAGGTGCCGGGACGCATACCGAAGGGCACGGCCGATGGCGCAGACGAAGTTCGACAAGCAGGTGGAAGAGACCGCCGAAGTCCTCATGTTCGGCATCGGCCGGTTCCTGGGCGGCCGGGACATGGACGGAGTGAAGCGGACCGACGCGACGTTCTGGCACTCCGGCAACCGTGTTCTGCCGAAGGTGGAAGGCCGCGTGGCTCGTTCGTCGTACCGGGCCGGGTGGCAGCGTCTGATCTTCCGCGTCAGCGCCCTGGGAGCGACCGGCACCACCGGCTACCGGGCCCTGTGGGAGAACCAGGACTCCACCTTCGCCACTGCCCAAGACCTCTGGGAGAACCGGGAGGCGACCCTCGCCACCCTGGAGACCGGCGGGATCGGCGCGGGCTGCGCCGCGGCTATCGGCGGCATCGCGTACGGGCTGCTGACACGCAAGCGTCGGGAGCTGATGCGCGAGTGGGTCGTTCCGCTGCACGAAGCGCTCGTGCTGCCGCTCAGGTTGCCGGAGCAGACCGATCCGCGCCGCTACCTCCACATCCCGCGCAACTTTTCCGACGATGACGCGGAGATACGCGTGGACGTGCCGGGACGCCTGAACTTCTCCAAGGACCTGGTCGCCGACCTCATCACCGAGAAGCTCGCCCTGGAGGGCGTGACGTTCTCCTGGCACACCGCCGGCCGCGAGACGTACGTGCTGGTGAAGAAGACCCGCAAGCCCCCGGCGAAGGCCCTCCTCAAGGACCCCAAGATCCGGGAGCTGGTGGCCAAGGCCAAGGAGTCCGCACCCGTCATCGGCGTCGGATCCGGCGGCAGGGCCGTCTGCGTCGACCTGGACGCCGACTCCCCGCACGTCCTGATCTCCGCAGGCACCGGCGGCGGCAAGTCGACCATCCTGCGCTGCATCTGCTGCCAGTTCGTCCACAACGGCGCTCTCGCGTTCGTCCTGGACTTCAAGCGGATCTCCCATACCTGGGCGCGTGGCGTGCCCGGTCTCACCTACTGCCGCGACATCGCCGAGATCCACGATGCCCTGATCCACCTCGCGCAGGAAGGCCGGCGCCGGATCCGCCTCGCGGAGCAGCTGGGCGACGACGTCCTCGAGCGCGAGCCCTGGCGGGTGGGCCCGCGGCTGGTGATCCTCCTCGAAGAGGTCAACGCCACCATGACGCAGCTCAAGCGGTACTGGGCGAAGACGCGGGAGAGCGGCGACCCCAAGGACTCCCCGGCCGTCGACGCGCTTGCCGAGATCCTGTTCATGGGCCGCCAGGTCCGCCTGCACGTGCTGCTGGTCGCGCAGTCCGCCACTGCCCGCGCCATCGGCGGGCCGGAGATGCGCGAGAACTTCTCCACCCGGATCCTGGTCCGCTACACGCTCAACGCCTGGCGGATGCTGGTCCCCGAGGTCAGTCCCATCCCGATGCCGACCGAGCATCCCGGCCGCGTCCAAGTCGTCCTGCGCGGCCGGGCTCACGAGACGCAGGTGCTGAACCTGTCGAACGCGGAGGCCCGCGAGTGGGCGATGTCCGGCGTCCACGCGAACGGCCAAACCGGCCCGGCCCTGGAGAAGCCGCCCGTCCCTGACGCCCCGGCCACAAACCTCATCACCGACGCCGGAAGCACCAGCGCCCAGGCCCTTACGCCCGCACCTGCCACCGAGCCGACCGCCGACCACGGTCACGTCGCGGCCGCCACCACGGGGACGTCGCCGGAGAACCCGGCCCCGGCCGCAGACCCGGATGACGCCGTGGTCGGACTGCGCAAAGCTCAGCAGGACCACCTGCCGGAGATCACGCTCGCCGCCCTGCGCTGGGCTCGCGCGAACGACCCCGACTTCCCCGGCTCGGTCGGCAAGCGCGGCGCCGAACTTCTCTACCGCGTCGGCGACCTCAAGCGCTGGGCACGCAACCGTCCCCGCGGCGCCATCGGCTCCACCGACACGTCCTGACCCCGGGCCGGGCACGCCACGGGCCCCGGGGGAACAGCCATCGCCCCCGGGGCCCGGATGGAGCGTTCAGCCTTCCCCGTCCTGGGCGGGCTCGATCTGGCGCAGGCAGTACACGCACTTCGACTCCGAGTCGACGCGGCCCATGCACCGTCGGCAGTCCCCGCGTTCACGCACCGGCCCCCGGCCGTCCGCGCAGCCCGGGCAGGTCATCACCGGCTGGCGGAAGCCGAAGCTGACCACCCACCCCTCGCCCTGGGCAGCGTCGCGCGCCAGCTGCGAGACCACGGATGCGGAGCGCGCGTCTTCGTCGTCGCCGGTCTCCACCGCCAGGTAGACGGCGAAGCAGTCGTCGGTGTCGCACACGACAGCCACTCCTGTAGGCATCTGATCCCCTCTCAAGCCGCAACAGTGCCCAACAAGACCATCTTGCTGAAGGGAACGTCCTCGCACGGGCGTCCCTACAAAAGCCGGGTCCGCGTGACTCGAATCCGAGTCGGATCGTTCGAATCGGAGGCGAGGAATCGAACCCACCCGGGGCCTTGACCGCTGCCGTAGCGGCGCGGGACGGTCGGTGCGCAACTATCCGCAACCAGCTCGACAGGGGAGACGGTCATGACGTTACGGTTCGTCGGGATCGACCCGAACACCGGCGGTGGTGGATCGCCGACGGTGTGGGTCGAAGAGGAGAGCGCGGACCTGGTCCTTCAGGGCGAGGAAGCCGAGGAACTGCTGAAGGCACAGGTGAGCGGAACCGAGTGGGTCGCCGGCCATCAGGTGGGGATCCCGCCGCATGAGACGGTGATCCGGATTCCCGCCCGCATGGTGTCGATTCTGAGGGAGGCCTGTGATGTCGCAGAACAGCGTGCCCGACTTCGCTGAACTGCTGGGCGGCGCACAGCACACGGCCGTGCATCTGGAGATGCGCGACGTCTACGGCGTCGGTGACGAGGTCGAAGAGATCGAGCACTTCACCCGCACCGGCCAGATCACCCTGGATCCCACCGCCTCGTTCTGGCCCGAGTGGCTCGCCATCGTGAAGGACACCCTCGCGAGGGGCGTCGTCATGCGCCGCGCCCGCATCGTCTCCGAGCCGGTCACCGACTACATCCGGTGGGAGCACGCCGTGACCCCGCTGAACCTGGGCGCCGGCGAACAAGTGCGCTGGCTGCCGAGGCGGCACGCCTCCGACATCCCTCTGCCGGGCAACGACTTCTGGCTGATCGACGACCGCCTGGCCGTGTTCCACTACTTCACCGGCGACGGCGACTGGGCGAACCCCGGCTTCGAGTTCACCGAGGACCCGGCTGCGGTGCGGCTGTGCGCCACGGCGTTCGAGACCGTGTGGGATCGCGGCATCCCCCACGAGAAGTACACCGTCTGAACCCCCTGAGCCGCCCTATGACCGCCTCCCCCTCATCCAGCGCCCAAGGAGCCCGCGAAGCGCTCGCCGTGCGCTTGCAGCACCTGCGCAAGGACGCCGGCCTCACCGGGAAGGAACTCTCCGCCCGGTGCGGCTGGCACCCCGCGAAGACCACCCGCCTGCAAAAGGGCGAGGCACCGCCCTCGGACGCGGACATCCGCACCTGGTGCACGGCCTGCGGCGCCGACGACCAGGCCGACGACCTCATCGCCACCGCCCGCGCAGTCGACTCCATGTATCTGGAATGGCGCCGCCTGCACCGCACCGGGATGCGCAAGGTCCAAGAGGACTTCTACGCCCTGTACGAGCGCACCCGCGTCTGTCGGGCGTACCTCTCCAACGTGCCGCCCGGGTTCCTGCAGACGCCCGGCTTCGCCACCGCCCTCATGGAGCAGATCACCGCCTTCCAGGGCACCCCCAACGACGTCACCGAGGCCGTCGCCGCCCGGGTCGCCCGCTCCCGGTTCCTCTACGAGGGCGGCCACCGCTTCGTCGTCCTCATGGAGGAATCCGTCCTGCGCTTCCGCACCGCCGGCCCCGACGCCATGCGCGGGCAGCTGCGCCACCTCCTGGCCGTGATGCCCCTCGCGTCCGTGTCCCTCGGGGTCATCCCCTTCACCGCCCAGCGCACGGTGTGGCCGCTCGAGGCGTTCTACCTCCACGACGACGTCCAGGCCGTGGTGGAGACGCTGACCGCAGAGATCAACGTGACGCAGCCGCGCGAACTGGCCGACTACGCCAAGGCGTTCACCGGACTCGCGGAGATGGCCGTGTACGGCGACGCCGCCCGCGGGCGCATCCAGGCCGCGATCGACGCCTTGGAGTGAACCTCCGCAATTCTCCGCAATCTCGTTGAGGAACGGCCCGCCGCCTCCGTAGCGTCGAACGACACCGACGCACCCAGCAACAGAAGGCGGTGCCCATGAGCGCACCCACACCCGCCGGACCCGCACCACAAGGCCCCGGCCCCCAGCCGCCCGCCTTCGGCCGGCCCTCCCCGGCGCTGATCGCCCGCGCCGACCGCGGCTACGCCCGCTTCCTCGCCGTCCAGGCCCCCGACGCCGACACCGACGACCACGGCCAGGACGACGACGCGGCGGGCGCCCGATGAGCGACACCCACACCGTGCTCTACGACCCGCGCGGCCTGATCGAGGCCAACCTCCCCCTGGACCGCGCCCCGCACGAGGCACTCGTCACCGCCGTCCTCGCATGGAAGAACCCGGACCTCGCGCCCCGCGACTACGAGCAGATCGCCCTCCAGCTCACCGGGCACGCCCGCGCCGTGGCCGCCGACGTACGCCACCACGCCGCCGCCCTGCCCAAGAACGACGGCCGCGGCGCCCTCGCCGAAGTCGTCCTCCGCGAAGCCGACGGACGCCTGGCAGCCCCTCTGGAAGGCACCGCCCACTGCGTCCAGAACCGCGCCCGCCTCGTTCGGGCCCTCTACACGCGCCTGGACCGCCTCACCGAACCCGCCCCGGCCGCCACGTAGTTCGGCAGGGGGAGCGCCCCAAGATCCCAGGCCCTACACGCACACCAGTGCGATGCCGCAGTTCAAAACCCCACGGCATCGCACTCAAGTGCGTGTAGGGCCTGGGGCACGACGCCGCTGGCCCCGGACAGCGAAGGACCCCGGGCCGCCCGCGCGCCCCGGGGTCCTGCCTGCCAGCGTCATCCGCCACTCACCAGTCGTCGGGTGCACTGCCCACCCACGCGATCGGCTGGCCCTCGCTGTTACGCCCCCAATGCGGCTCCTCCATCGAGGCCTCGTGACCGTCGCCCAAGACGCAGATCCGTCCCCAGCGGCCGTGCTTGCCCGGACAGATCCCGGTGAGCCGGGCCGCGTCGCCGTCGCGCACGGCCTGGTCGTAGCGGTCCTGGAACGGCTGCAGTTGGGCCCGCAGCTCCATGCCGAGCTCCGTCTCCGCCGCCTCGACCTGTGCCCGCGCCTCCTGCACCCCGGGGTCGGACATCAGAGCCGAGATCACCTTCTCCGCCTCCGCGAAGGCGCTGGTGCGGACATGCCGCCGCACGGCCTCCTGCACACGCCGCTCTTCCTCGGGCGCAGTCATCACGCTGCTCCTTCCGCTGCCGCCCACTCCAGCCCGAGGCCGGCCAACGCGGCGAGCTTGTCGACGGTCAGCTTGGCCCGGCGGCTCTTGGTGTTGGACAGGAACACCCCGAGCTTCACCTCCGACCCGTCCGGCAACGCCTCTACGTGGCCCCTGGGGACCGTCACAGAGCCCTCCCGGGCCTTGTACTGCGCCAGGGCCGCAACGCCCCTCTCGAAGGCACTCACGGGCGCCATGGACGGCTTCGCGGGCTCTTCCGGCTCCGGAGCCAGCGGCGTGATGCCGAGCTGCTCCAGGCGCCCGCGCTGCCCGTCGTGAAGGGCCTCCCAGACCTTCGGCGTCCGCTGCCGGGCCAGCCACTTCCCGATGTCCATGCCGTGAACCGTGAACCCGGGCAGAACCTCCGCCTGGCCCTCTTCGCCGGCCACCAGTTCGCGCAGCGCGGCGTAATGCCTCTGCCACTCCGCCGGCCAGTCCGGGTTCCAGTCCTCGTCCACGGCCTCCAGCGCCGTCTTCCACTCGGGGTGATCGTCCAGCGCACCCGGACGGCGCAAATTGCTCAACCACTGTCCTACCGGCCTGTCCAGGGCCACGGCGGACCTCGGAGCACAGAGGCTCCAGTGCTGCTCGTAGTACGCCTTCGCGGCCTCCAGGTTCTCCTGGAACCGCTCATCCGCCAGCGACCAGACCATGCCCAGCTTCTCCAGCCGCCGGGCGCGCAGGCCGGTCATCTGCCCCGCGCCGTAAGCGCGTCGCTGTTCTGCCGTCCACTGCCCAAGGGGGTAATTGCCCTCTTTATGCCCATATGGGACTCGGGCGTGAAGCTCACGCTCGGTGAACTTCTTGAGCGCCGCCCAGCCGCGCGCCCAGTCCTGCTTCTCCGTGTCGATCACGTTGAAGGACACCCAGTCCGCGACCATCACCGGGTCACGCGGAGCGGCAAAACGGAGCAGCAGACGGGATTCTTCCTCGTCATCTTCGGGCGCTGAACCGATGTGCTGGGACGGCTGAGCGACGTCCTTCTGCGGCTCCTGTGGAATCGCGAGCAATTCCACGGCCTCTTCATCGTGAGCCCGAAGGCCCTCAAGAACCTTCACCAAAGGGCGATACGATCCCGACGTGAACATATCTTCCGGCTGCTCTCCGGGCTGGAGAAAAACCGGCACGATCAAAGAGGCGACCTTTCCTTGTCCCGGCTTCTGACGGAGTGCCCGGCCGATGGCCTGGACGATGTCGTGCGGCGCGCCCTTGGGGTCCAGCAGGGCCACCGAGTCCACGGCCCGAATATCCACACCCTCACCCAAAACGCGACAATTCGAAAGAATTGCACGCAGAGCCGTGGTCCCGAAGTTGCCCAGGACTCCCCGCCGGCGCTCGGGAACGTGCTCGCCGCACAGCCAGTCCGCCCAGATCCGAGCGGGGTACTTCTCCGGCTGGTCGGCGTGCAGCTTCGCGGCCACGCGCTCCAGGCCCTCCGCGTACGCCTGTGCCTCTATCGTCCGGTGGTGGAAGGTGATGCAGGTCGACAGGTCATGCTGCGCCATCGTGTGCAGGAGCGCGGCCTGGAGCGCCCCGAGCCGCTGCCCGCGGACTTCCTCCGTGTGCCGTTCCTCGCCCATCAGCCGCTCGGGCGTGACGACCGGGTCCTGGAGCTCCAGGACGATGATCTGGTACCGCGCCAGCAACCCGCGCGACACGGCCGACGCGAGCGAGAGCTTGTACAGGACGGGCCCGAAGACCTTCTCGTCGTCCATGGAGGCCGCCATCTCACGCGGCAGCGGGTCGCGCACCCCCTCGGCAACCTCGCGGTTCAGCCGCTCTTCCCAGATCCGCGGCGTGGCCGTCAGGTACAGCCGCCGGAACGCCGGGATCTTCGCCTGGTCGTGGACGTCCGCCCACGCCTTACCCATCGAACCGGAAGTCCTATGCGCCTCATCAACCACCGCAAGGTCTACCGGGGCCAACTGCTGCCCGTAGACGCCCTCGAACGCCTCCGTGAGCACCCCCAGCGACGCATAGGTGGCGTAGATGGTCACCGGCCCCTGCCCGTGCCACAGCGCCAACTGCACCGGGTTCGTGGTGGAGCGCACCTTCATGCTCCACAGCTCCGGGTCGTCCTGGAGCGAGCACACCGCAACCGCCGGCCCCTTGTGCCCAGCGTCGTGCCACGCCTTCACCGTCTGCGCCAGGAGATCCAGCGTCGGCACCAGAACGAGAATGCGCCCCTTGGGCACAATCCGCTTTGCCGACGCGGCGGCAATAATCGTCTTTCCCGTGCCACACGCGGCATGCACCTGCCCGCGAAGGCCGTTCCAGGGAATACCACCCGACGGGATATCGAAGCCGCGCACGATAGCGGCAACGGCCTCGATCTGGTGGTCACGCAGTTTCACGGCCATGCCCCGTGTTCTCCTTTTCGCGAAAGCAGCGCGTAATCATAAAGGGAATCCCGGCGCGAGGTGCGCGGCGCTGGGGTGTGGTGTCTGTTCCCAGACTCTACACAGTGGCGACCCGTGATGCATCACCCGCGCGCCAACTTCGCTCCCCAGGGTGATACATGACTCAATCTCGCCCACGGACGGCCGGTCTTCCTGTATGCTGACGGAGCATTGGTGAACGCGTCAGGGCGGGTTCGAGCATAAGGGAGGGGTTCGGGTGGAGCGCAGCGGAGCCCGTCACTGCGGTGGAGCCGGCACCCCGTCAGGCCGATGGTCCGTCACATTCGGTGCGAGAGTGGTGGCTGGGAATCCCAAGCCCTACACAGGCCCGCACGTGATGCACCTCCCCCTGTCGCCAGCCCAGGCGACCGCGCTTGCGCGGGTGCCCTCAATTCGCGCTTGCGCGAATTGACTTCCTTTCGGAATTCCGTTTACGGAATTCCATTCCGGCGCTTGCGCCGGAATTCGAATTGCGCTTGCGCAATTCGCGCTCTATGCCCCGGCTTGCCGGGGCATATCCCGCTCCGCGGG
>NZ_MJAJ01000043.1 GCF_001746365.1 Streptomyces sp. LUP30 | reverse complement strand
AGGCCGCGGCGCCCGTCGCCGCCCTCGCCCGCACGGGAGCCGACGCCGCCCTGCCCGCCCTCGCCGGCAGCGCCGCCCTGATGCTGGGCGGAGCGCTGCTCTACCGGAGGTTCCGCCCGCCCACCGGGCGCTGAGCGGCGCCGACGGGCGGACGAGCCGCAGGCCCGGTCGGGCGCGGGGGGCCTGCGGTCGCGCTCGGCGGCCTGGGAAAGCGCGCCCGGAGCGCAGCCCGCGCCTCGTCGACCGGCACGGCCTGCGCCGGCCGGGTGGCACGGGAGCGCCCGCCGACGCAGGGAAGCCCCCGCCGCGCTAATTGCGTTGTGCGGGGGCACGGGCGGGTGCTGGAGTGGGCGCATGGATCATGCCGCGGTACTCGCCCTGTACGACCGGGAGATGCGCGAAGGCGCGCGCCCCGAGAGCTCCGACGCCCGGGTCGAGAAGGCCGGGGGAGTGGTCCGGCACATCGGCGGCGACGGCGGCTGGAGCGGTGTCCTGTGGTCCGACCTGGACGCGACCGACGCCGACGCGGCCATCGCCGAGCAGGTCGCCCACTTCGGCGGCCTCGGCCACGAGTTCGAGTGGAAGCTGTACGGGCACGACCGTCCGGCCGACCTCGGGCAGCGGCTCACGGCGGCCGGGTTCGTGCCCGACGAGGAGGAGACCCTCATGGTCGGCGAGACGCGCGACCAACTCGGCGACGTCGCACCGCCCGAGGGCGTCCGCATCGTCCCGGTCACCGACCGGGCGGGCGTCGAGCTCATGGTCGAGGCGAACGAACGGGCCTTCGGCCGTGACGGCTCCTGGCTGCGCGACCTCCTGCGCGCCCGCCTCGCGTCGGGCGCCGAAGAATTCGTCGCCCTGGTCGCGCTGGCCGGGGACGTGCCGGTGAGCTCGGCTCGGATGGAACTCGTCCCGGGCACCGGATTCGCCGGTCTGTGGGGCGGTGGCACCGTCGACGGCTGGCGCGGCCGGGGTCTCTACCGCGCGCTGATCGCCCACCGCGCCCGCATCGCCGCCGAACGCGGCTACCGGTATCTGCAGGTCGACGCCTCCGACCAGAGCCGCCCCATCCTGGAACGGCTCGGCTTCGCCGCGCTGAGCACGACGACCCCGTACCTCTACACCCACTGAGGTCGTGCCGGGCACCGTGCGTCAGCGTCGCGACTTCGCCCGGTCCAGTGCGGCGACGCCCACCGCGGCCAGCCCGATCTGGATGAGCCACTCGATCCAGTCGACGCCCTTCGTGTCGTCGACCCCGAGGCCCGCGGCGAGCAGCGAGCCGATCAGCGCGGCCACGATGCCGACCCCGATCGTCCACAGCACGCCGATGCGCTGGCGTCCCGGGACGACGAGCCGCCCGAGCACACCGATGACGATGCCGATGAAGATGGCACTGATGATGCCGTTGATCTCCATCTCCGCCCCTCCGCTTCTCCGTGCGAGCGCGTTGGCCCGTTGGCCCGTTGGCCCGTTGGCCCGTTGACTGATGTCTGCCCACGGGGCGGTGGGACAGTCCGTTCCGCTCGGCGCGCCCTCCCCCCGTCGGGCGGGCGCCGGGACGGCGGGGCCATGTGTGACGGCCGGGGCGGCCCGCGTCCGCGGGTCGGCCCGGCCGTGCTCCGGGTGCGGGACGGGACTACGGGGTGGGGGTGCGGGTGCTCCGCGCCGCCGTTGCGGTGCACATCAGCCCGAGGAGCAGGGCCAGCGCGCCGATGACGATGTTGTTGACCGCGACGCCGGCGTCCGGGCTGTCGCCGACGATCCACGGTGCCACGATCATCCAGATGCCCGCCGCGCACATGGCCCAGCTCAGGCCGTACATCCGTGCGGGAGCCGCGGTGAAGCCGAGGCCCAGGAGGGCGATCGCGATGCCGACGATCAGGTTGTGGGTGACCAGGGCGGGCTGGCTCGCCGTGTAGTGGAGTACCCACGGGGACACGGCACAGTACAGACCCAGCAGGAACACCGGTCCGTCCACGAGTGCCACATCACGACCGCCGAGCATGCGGGCGTAGCGTGCCTGCATCTCGGGAACGTCGGGGTGCGTCGACATGTCGCCTCTGGTGGGCGAGACGTTGGCCATGATCCGTCTCCTTTGACTCTCAGGGCCGACCGCTTCGGTGCGGTGTGCGGTAAGCGCCGCGCATGTCCATTGTGCTCTTATTAATCCTTTATGTGTAGAGTCTGCGTTCCTCGATCGCGCCACCTGCCCGCGCCGAATCATCAGGCGATGGCGCGGCGATGGCGCGGCGATGACGCGGAGCTGATCCGGCCTCATGAGCCGTGTGCCGACGGGCGCACCGTGCGTCGCTTCTGCGTCGTATCGTGGCGTCGTGAGCGAGCTGCCGAGTCCCGATGACGCCGTTCTGACCACGGGGGCGTTGGCCCACCGGCTCGGCGTGGCGCCCACCACCCTGCGTTCGTGGGACCGGCGGTACGGCATCGGGCCCGCCGTGCGCGCGGACGGCCGGCACCGGCGCTGGCGGCCGAGCGACGTGGCCGTGCTGGAGGCGATGTGCCGGCTCACCTCCTCCGGCGTGCCTCCCGCGGACGCGGCCCGCGCGGCGAAGGACGCGGTGCTCCGGCCGGCCGCGGAACCGGCGGACACGGTCCCCGAACGGACGGATGAGCCGGGCGCTCTCGCACTCGGCGGCGACGTCCGTCAGGAGTGCCGGGGCCTGGCCCGCGCTGCCGTGCGCCTCGACGCGCCGGCCGTCGCGGAGCGCTTGGAGGCGGCGGTGCAACGCCACGGACTCGCCGTCGCCTGGCAGGAGGTGATGGTCCCGACCCTGCACGCCGTGGGACGTAAGTGGGCCTCGTCCGGCGACCGGTACGTCGAGGTGGAGCACCTGCTGTCCTGGCAGGTCTCCACCGCGTTGCGCCGTGCGCCCCACGCCGTCGTGACGGGCGGTCAGGAGGGAAGGCCCGGGCCGGTGCTGCTGGCCTGCGTGCCGGGCGAACAGCACAGTCTGCCGCTGGAGGCCCTCAACGCGGGCCTCCTCGAACTCGGCGTCCCGACCCGGATGTTCGGAGCGGCCGTGCCGGTCGAGGCGCTGATCGCGGCCGTGCGGCGGCTGGGCCCGGTCGCCGTGGTGCTGTGGGCGCAGACGCGGTCCACCGCCAGCCTGCCCCTGGCCCGGCATCTCGCGGACACCCGGTGGGGGGTCACCGGAGCCCGGCGGGCCCCGACCGTGGTGCTCGGCGGCTCCGGCTGGGCCGGCCGCGCCGCCCCGGGCCTGCCCCGGCCCACGGGCCTGAGCGACGCGCTGACGCTGCTGGCCGGCGTACACGGCCGCGGCACGGCATGAGGCACGGCCGCACTGCCGACGGCCGAGGCCTCCGGGCCCCGGCGCCTGAGAGCCGCCGGGCTTGAGAGCCGCCGGGCCCCGAGGGGCGCGGCGCCCTTAGGCGTCCCGGGGCGCGCGAACGGCCGGGAGGCGGGGGCGTCCTCACGGACGCGGGCGCCGGAGACGGCGCGGGCGACGAACGGAGGTTTGTCCGGTGCGGGCGACCGCCTCAGTGCAGCTTCTTCAGCAGTTCATCTGCGAGCGGGGCGGAGGAGGCGGGGTTCTGGCCGGTGACGAGGTTGCGGTCGACCACGACGTGCGGCGCCCAGGGCTCGCCGACCCGCACGTCGACGCCCGCCTCGGTGAGCCGGTCCTGCAGCAGCCACTTCGCCTTGTCGCCCAGGCCGGCCTGGTGCTCCTCGGCGTTGGTGAACGCGGCGATCCGGTAGCCCGCGAAGGCGTTGGCGCCGTCCTCGGAGACCGCGGCGAGCAGCGCCGCCGGACCGTGGCAGACCACGCCCAGGGGCCTGCCCGAGGCCAGGGCGTCGGCCAGGAGACGCCCGGACACGGCGTCGACGGCCAGGTCCTCCATCGGGCCGTGGCCGCCCGGGTAAAAGACGGCCGCGTAGTCGCCGAGGTCCACGTCCTCCAGTCGCAGCGGCCGCTGCAGCTCGGTCATGCCGGCGAGCACGGCGGCGACCCGGTCGGCGCCTTCCTGCCCGCCGTTGACCTCGGCGGCCAGGCTGCCCTTGTCCACGGTGGGCACGACGCCGCCGGGCGTGGCGACGACGACCTCGTGGCCCGCCGCCCGGAACGCCTCGTAGGGGGCGACGGCTTCCTCGGCCCAGAAGCCGGTGGGGTGCTGGGTGCCGTCGGCGAGCGTCCAGTGGTCGGCGCCGGTCAGCACGAAAAGGATCTTGGCCATGAGTGATCTCCGAGAGGGTCGGCGCCGACGCTCCGCTCCGCGGACCGCCGACGCATGGGTGCCTGAGCGAACCTAGGCGGTCGAGGCATAGGGATCCAATGAGGATTCCGATGCCCGGCATCGAGGATCCTATGGGCGGCGGAGGAATACTGGCGCGGTGGAACACAGCGACGGCCGACCGGCCGGCCCCCTGGACCTGAACCTGCTGCGCACCTTCCTCGCCGTGTACCGCTCGGGCTCGTTCACCGGGGCGGCGCAGCTGCTGAAGCTCTCCCAGCCGACCGTGACGACGCAGATGCGGGCGCTGGAGCGGCAGACCGGGCGCGAGCTCTTCGAACGGCTCCCGCGCGGCGTCTCGCCGACCGCCGTCGCCGACGAGCTGGCGGCCCGTGTCTCCGCGCCGCTCGACGAGCTGGCCGTCGTGGCCGACCCGGACCCGGGGGCGGGCCGGGCGGGTCCGGCCGATCCGGTGCACCTCGCCGGACCGGCCGAACTGCTGTGCACCCGTGCGCTTCCCGCGCTGGCGCCGCTGGTGGCCGACGGCGTGCGGCTGCGCGTCGCCACCGGCCTGACCGACGCGCTGCTGGAGGGGCTGCGCGCGGGACGGCACGACCTGGTGGTCGCGACCACCCGCCCCCGCGGCCGCACCCTGCACGCGGTCCCCCTGACGGACGAGGAGTTCGTCCTCGTCGCGGCCCCGGTGTGGGCGGCGCGGCTCCGGGGCCCGTTGGCCGCCGAGGGCCCGGCGGCCCTGCACGGCGTCCCGCTGATCACGTACGCGGAGGACCTGCCCATCGCGCGCCGCTACTGGCGGCACGTCTTCGGCAGGCGTCTGTCGGGCTCCGCCGCGGTGACCGTGCCCGATCTGCGCGGGGTCCTGGCCGCGACCGTCGCGGGAGCGGGCGTCACGGTCCTGCCCCGCTATCTCTGCCTCGGCGAATTGGCCTCCGGCGCCCTCGTCCCGCTCCACGAGCCGTCGGACCCGCCCATCAACACGGCGTACCTGGTCCAGCGGCCCGGCGCGGCCGCGAACCGGGACGTGACCCGGGTGCGCGATCTCCTGCTGAGCGCGGCTCCGCAGTGGTGAGGGGCGCTCAGGGGCGTTCCCGGGCCCGCTTGAACCGGGCCAGTCCCTCGGAGAGCGCCACGACCGGGTCCGGGTAGTCGAGCGCCGCGCGGTCCTTGCCGGTCAGTTTCCACGGCTCGTGCACCTCGGGCGCGGCCAGGTCCGCCAGCTCCGGCAGCCAACGCCGTACGTACGCCCCGTCGGGGTCGAACCGCTTCGCCTGGGTGACGGGGTTCAGGACCCGGTTGGGCCGCGAGTCGGTGCCGGTGCCCGCCACCCACTGCCAGTTGAGCTGGTTGTTGGCCACGTCCCCGTCGACCAGCAGGTCCAGGAAGTGGCGGGCGCCGACGCGCCAGTCGACGTACAGCGTCTTGGCGAGGAAGCTGGCGGTCAGCAGGCGGCCCCGGTTGTGCATCCATCCCTCGTGGCGCAGCTGCCGCATCGCCGCGTCCACCAGCGGGTAGCCGGTGCGGCCCTCCCGCCACGCCTCGACGTCGGCGCGGGCCGTGCGCTCCGAACGCCAGCGGTCGTGTTTGGTGCGGTAGTCGGCGGTCGCCGTCCCGGGCCGGGCCGCGAGCACCTGGCGGTGGAAGTCGCGCCAGGCCACCTGCCGTACGAACGCGTCGGCTCCCGGCCCGCCCACCTGGCGCGCGCGGTGCACGAGCTCCACCGCGGACAGGGTCCCGAAGTGCAGATGGGGCGACAGCCGGGAGGTGGCGTCGCCCGCCAGGTCGTCGTGACCGTCCTCGTACGTGCCGACGCCGGACCGCAGCCAGGAGGCGAAGCGCCGGCGGCCCTCCTCCTCGCCGCCCGCCGCCAGACCCGGCGACAGCCCCGCCAGGTCCCTGCGGTCGGGCAGTTCCTCGGAGCCGACCCCCTCCGGGACCGGCACCGTCCGGGGCGCGTCGAGCGGCTCACGCAGCCGTGCCCGCGACCAGTGTCCGAAGTACGGCGTGAACACGGCGAAGTGGTCCGAGGAGGCCGGGGCGAGCGTGCCCGGACCGACGGCGCTCGTCACCTCGTCGTGCACATGCAGCCGCACGCCCTCGGACTCCAGGGCCCGCCGGAGGCCTTCCTCGCGCCGTCGCGCGTGCGCGCTCACGTCGGCGGCCAGATGGACCTCGTCCGCCTCCGCCTCGGCCGCCACCCGGCACACCTGCTCCACCAGCTCGCCCGAGCGCACGACGAGCCGGCCGCCCCGCTCGCGCAGTCCCGCGTCGAGGTCGCGCAGACTGTCGGCGAGGAACGCCAGTCTGTTCGGCGCGGCGAACCCGGCGCGGTCGACGGCCCGGTCGCGCACGAACAACGGGACCACCTGGCGCGCGCCGTCGAGGGCCGCGCGCAGCGGCGGGTGGTCGTGCAGACGCAGGTCGGCGGTGAACAGGACGAGCGAGACGTTCATGAGGGGGCTCCGGGGGAGGGGGCGTTCCGTGCATCGCTTCCGATCGGCGGCGCCCGGCGGATGCAGCCGGGCGGGGGGTTCGGGGCCGCCTCCCGTCGTGACCGGTCAGCGGGCCGGTTCCCGTGCCCGCGCCGACGCGTCCGCCACCGCCGCCTGAGCGATGTTGCGCGCCATGCCGCCGAACACGAGCGTGTGGAAGGGCGCCACGCTCCACCAGTAGGCGTGGCCGAGCAGGCCGTGGGGGTGGAACACGGCGCGCTGGTGGAAGCGGGCCCGGCCGCCGGCCTCCGGCTCGGCCCGCAGCTCCAGCCAGGCCAGGCCCGGCAGCCGCATCTCGGCCCGCAGCCGCAGCAGGCGACCGGGTTCGATCTCCTCGACCCGCCAGAAGTCCAGCGAGTCGCCCACCCGCAGCCGGGCGGCGTCCCGGCGGCCGCGGCGCAGCCCCACCCCGCCCGCCAGCCGGTCGAGCCGGCCGCGGACGGCCCAGGCGAGCGGGAAGGAGTACCAGCCGTTGTCGCCGCCGATGCCCTCGATCACCCGCCACAGCGACGCGGGCGGGGCGTCGACGGCGAGGTCGCGGACGTCGGTGTAGAGGCTGCCCCCGGCCCAGCCGGGGTCGGTGGGCAGCGGGTCGCTGGGCGCGCCCGGGACGGAGGCGGAGGACCAGCGGGTGGCGACCTGCGCCTCCCGTACCTTGCGCAGGGCGAGCCGGACCGCCTCGTCGAAGCCGAGGGGATGGCCCGGCGGGTCCGGAACATACCGGGCGATGTCGTGCTCGTGGCAGATCACCTCGTGGCGCAGCGACTCGGTGAGCGGCCGCGCGATCGAGGCCGGCACGGGGGTGACCAGCCCGACCCAGTGGCTCGACAGGCCGGGGGTGAGCATCGGCAGCGACAGGATCAGCCGGCGCGGCAGTTCGGCGATCTCGGCGTAGCGGAGCATCATCTCGCGGTACGTCAGGACGTCCGGTCCGCCGATGTCGAAGGCCCGGGCGACGTCGTCCGGGAGCCGGGCGCAGCCGACCAGGGCGCGCAACACGTCGCGGACGGCCACGGGCTGGATCCGGGTGTGCACCCAGCTCGGGGTGACCATCACCGGCAGCCGCTCCGTCAGATAGCGGAGCATCTCGAAGGAGGCCGACCCGGAGCCGATCACCACCGCGGCCCGCAGCACGGCGGTGGGGACGCCGCAGGCCAGCAGGATCCGTCCCACCTCGGCGCGTGAGCGCAGGTGCGGCGACAGCTCCCGCTCGGGCACGTCGGCCGGGGTGAGGCCCCCGAGGTAGACGATGCGGCGCACGCCCGCCGCCCGGCACTGTTCCCCGAAGATCCGGGCGGCCCGGCGGTCCGTCTCCTCGAAGTCGTCGCCCGTGGCGAGTGCGTGGACCAGGTAGTAGGCGACCTCGACGCCCTGGAGGGCCGCCGCGATCGACGCGGCGTCCGTGACGTCGCCGCGCGCCGTCTCGACGTCCCCGGCCCAGGGGTGGTCGCGCAGCCGCTCGGGGGCACGGGCCAGACAGCGCACCCGGTGGCCGGCGGCCAGCAGTTCAGGGACGAGCCGGCCGCCGACGTATCCCGTGGCGCCGGTCACCAGGCAGAGCGATCCGGCGTCGCGGCCCTCTGAGGTCATGAGTCCTCGGTCCTTCGTTCGGTCGGCCCCCTGGGGCCGGTACGGCGACGTCCGCCGACGCGGCGACGCCCGGCGGACGGTCCCTTCAGATCGCTTCCACGCGGAGACGGCGTGCGGATGCACCCCGGGGTTGTGCGCACGAACGAGTGATCGCGGACGGCGACTACGCTGACCTCGTGGCCACAGCTGACGAGCGTGCGGAGCGGGTGCCGGAAGAGCGGTCCGAGGCGTCCGGCGCGCCGACCGACCTGCATGCCTTCGCCGTCCGGCTGCGGCGGATGAACGGCGAGATCAACCGGCTGGTGCACGGGTTCGCCGGGGACCAGGGACTGCATGCGACGGACGTCCAGGCGCTCGCCGCGATCCTGGACGCGGACGGGCCGATGACACCCAAGCGGCTGCGTGAGCATCTCGGGCTGACCTCCGGCGCGGTCACCGCGTGCGTCGACCGGCTGGAGCGCGCGGGTCACATCCGCCGGGTCCGGGAGAACGCCGACCGCAGGGTGGTCCACCTGTACTACGCGGACGAAGCCCGGTCGGCGGCCCGCGCCTACTTCCGGCCGCTGGCCGAGGCGACCCGGGCCGCGCGTGCCCGGTTCACCGAGGACGAGTTGTCGGTGGTGCTGCGCTTCCTCGGCGCGATGGGCGAGGAACTGTCCGAGATCCACGCGCCCGGGCGCTGAGACGGGCTCTCCCGGCTGCGTCCGGGACCGGTGGAGGGTGCATCCGGGGACCTGCCGAGGGCAGAAGGACAGGCGACGTCTAAGATCACTCGACGAATGACTTGCTCAATCATTGAGATTGTTTTTCATCGAGTATCACTGCCGCCGAGATGCCGCGCCTTCCACACCTTCCTCCCGGAACCGGAGAACGATGTCCGCCACCCTTCGACGCGCCCGCCGGCTCGTCCCGTTCCTCCTCGTCGCCGTCTGGCTCGTCGTCGGCGGCGTCCTCGGCCCCTACGCCGGGCGGCTGGGCGAGGTCGCCACCGACGACCAGGCGGCGTTCCTGCCGCGCAGCGCCGAGTCGACCGAGGTCGTCACCGCGCAACGCGCCTTCCGGCAGCAGGAGACGCTCCCGGTGATCGTCGTGTGGACCGCGGGCGGCGGACCCACGGCGGGCGAGGCCGGAGCGGGCCGGGCCGTGATCGAGCGCCGGACGGCGGACGCCGACCGCGCGCTCGCCCCGCTCGCCCATGACCGCGGCGCGTCCGGCGCGGCGTCGCCCGCGCTGCCCTCCGACGACGGTCGGGCCATCGAGGCCGTGGTGCCCCTGCGCCCCGACCTCGGGGACGACCTCGCCCCCACCCTCGACCGGATCCGCGCCGCCGCCGAACGCGTCCCCGGCACCACGGTCCAGCTGGCGGGACCTGCCGCGACCCGCGCGGACCTGGCCGACGCCTTCGCGGGCATCGACGGACTGCTCCTCGGCGTCGCCCTGGCCACCGTCCTGGTCATCCTGCTGCTGGTGTACCGCAGTGTGCTGCTCCCCCTGGTGATCATCTTCAGCGCGGTCCTCGCCCTCGGCCTCGCCTGCGCCGTCGTGTACGCGCTCGCCGACCACGGCATGGTGCGCGTCGACGGGCAGGTCCAGGGCATCCTCTCCATCCTCGTGATCGGCGCGGCCACCGACTACGCCCTCCTGCTGACCGCCCGCCACCGGGAGGAACTCGCCGCGGGCGCCGACCGGTTCGCCGCCGTCACGGGCGCGCTGCGCGGCTCCTCCGGAGCGATCGTGGCCAGCGCCGCCACCGTCGCCCTCGGACTGCTCGCGCTGCTGCTCAGCGACCTCACCAACAACCGCGCGCTCGGACCGGTCGGCGCCGTCGGCATCGGCTGCGCCGTGCTCAGCACGCTGACCTTCCTGCCCGCCGTCCTGTCCCTCCTCGGCCGGACCGCCTACTGGCCCTCGCGCACGCACGCGGGCGGTACCGGACACGGCGTCTGGCGACGCGTCGCCGGGCTCGTCGACCGGGCCCCGCGCCGCGTCTGGGCGGTCGCCCTCGCCGCTCTGCTGGCCGCGGCCGCCTTCGCTCCGACGCTCGCCTCCCAGGGGACGCCCCTCGACGAGACCTTCGTGAACGACGCCCCCTCCGTCGCCGCGCAGCGCACCCTCGGCCGGCACTTCCCGGGAGGCTCCGGCAACCCCACCGTGATCGTCGCGGACGCCCGCCGGCTCCCGGAGGTCCTGGCCGCGGCCAGGACCACCGAGGGCGTCGCCTCGGCGGCCGGCGTCGGCGCGTCCGGACGCCCGGGCGGCACGCCCCTGGTGGTCGAGGGACGGGTGCGGATCGACGCCACCCTCGCCTCCGCGGCCGACGGCGACGACGCGCTGCGCACCGTGGCCCGCCTGCGGGCCGCCCTGCACGCCGTCCCCGGCGCGGACGCCCTCGTCGGCGGCTACACGGCCCAGCGCTACGACACCCTGCGCACCGCCGAACGCGACCGCACCCTCATCGTCCCCGTCGTCCTCGCCGTCATCCTCCTCGTCCTGACGGTCCTGCTGCGGTCCCTGCTGACGCCCGTGCTGCTCGTGGCCACGGTGGCGCTGAACTTCCTCGCCACGCTGGGCGTCTCGGGCCTCGTGTTCCGGCACGTGTTCGGCTTCGGCGGCACCGATCCGTCCGTGCCGCTGTACGGCTTCGTGTTCCTGGTCGCGCTGGGAGTCGACTACAACATCTTCCTGATGTCCCGGGTGCGCGAGGAGTCCCTGCGGCACGGTGTGCGCGAAGGCGTCCTGCGCGGACTGGTCACCACCGGGGGCGTCATCACCTCGGCCGGCGTGGTGCTCGCCGCCACGTTCGCCGCGCTCGGGGTGATCCCCCTGGCCTTCCTCGCCCAGATCGCCTTCATCGTCGCCTTCGGAGTCCTGCTCGACACCCTCGTCGTGCGTTCACTGCTGGTGCCCGCGCTGGTGCGGGACATCGGAGCCCCCGCCTGGTGGCCCGGACGGCTCGGCCGCGACCGGACCGGGACAGGTGACGCCCCGTCGGCTCGCGGATGAACATGTTCGCGCCGATCCCGGGAAGCCGGAGTACGGAGCAGTTGTCCGTTACGCATCGGGAGGTGTCTGCCGCTATGAGCGCGAAGGTCTTGGAGCGTTTCCCCGCAGGATCCCCGCGAGGATCGTGGCCGGCGGAGGAGTACGCGGCACGGCGGCGAGCCGAGGGGGAGCCCGCGACCGTGGTCATGGACCTGAAGTCGGATGCCTTCCTCGTCGTGGTCCCCCTCGGCGACGAGGACTGAACCCCTTGAGGGGGCCGGGCGACGCGCCCGGCCCCCTCGAGACGTAGCGGGTCCGTCCGGTGGCTGTGCAGGCGTGTTCCCCCCGTCCCGCGTCGGCGGGAACGCCCGGTCCGCGATACGAGACCGGGCCGCTTCTCCTTGACTGCCGTCGCCGACGGCTGCCACGATCATCGACATGAACATGCGACTGGACCTCACGCGGCGACGCCATGTCGACCTCGCGCGCGTCTCCAGCGCCTCCTGTTGCGCCGCGGCCTGATCCCTCCCGCGATCCGCCGCGCTCTTTTCTTCTCTCCGCGTCTCCGCCCGGATTCACCGCGCCCGTTTCCCCTGACGCGGCACGGCCTCCGGCGTCTGGACGCCGTGAGTCCGGCGTGCCCGAAGACCTTCCGCACCAGGAGTTCCGCATGCCCGCCCGCCCGGGCCGGCGAGTTCGCCGCGGTCCTCGCGGGTGAACCGCCCGCAGCCACCTGGTGATCCTGACCGCTCCCACCCGCAGCGCCCCGCCGCGCCGAGGCGCCCCGGGCACCTTCGAAAGAGGACCCATGGCCACCGTCCTGTCCGTCTCCGGCAGCCCTTCCGCCTCCTCCCGCACCGGCCGTCTGCTGCGCCACCTCGACCAGCGGCTCGCCGCCCAGGGGCACCGGGTGATCCCGCTCGACGTCCGCACGATCCCCGCCGCGGCCCTGCTCGGCGCGGACTTCCGTCACCCGGCGATCGTCGAGGCGGCCGAGCTGTTCGCGCGCGCCGACGGCGTCGTCGTCGCCACCCCGGTCTACAAGGCGTCCTACTCCGGCGTGCTCAAGGCGCTCCTGGACCTGCTCCCGCAGTACGCGCTCACCGGCAAGACGGTCCTGCCCCTGGCGACCGGCGGCTCCACCGCCCACGTCCTGGCCATCGACTACGCCCTGCGGCCGGTGCTGAACTCCATGGGCGCGGCCCACATCGTGCAGGGCTGGTTCACCCTCGACAAGGACATCACCGCCCACGAGGACGGCTCCGTCACCGTCGCGCCGGCCGCCACCGAGGCCCTCGCCCAGGTCGTCGACCAGTTCTCGGCCGCGCTCGGGCGCACGCCGTATCTGGCCGCGGCGAGCTGAGCGTGCCGTCCCGCCATCGGTCGATCAGCCCGCCAGCGCGGCGAGATGCGCCGTGCGCGACGCGTGCGTCTGGCCCTGGACCATCAGGAACAGGGCCTCCCTCGCCAGGCGTTGGGCCCTGTTCGTCAGCAGCATCGAGCGGCCTCCGCCGGCGACCACCGCAGCGGTGGTGACGGCCCGCATCAGCTCGTACGCCTGTGTCCTGAGAGCCGGCCGTCGCGCATGGCGCCCGTGCGGCGCGGGGTGGTCGGCCAGGGCGTAGGCCTCGCCGCGCAGCGCGGTCAGCCGGGCGCGGAAGGGAGCCGCCGTGTCCTCGTCCAGCAGGGTGAGGGCCGTCCCGGTGACGCCGAACACCGCCGGGTTGGTGTTCGCCGTCCTCTCGCGGTCCGTCGCCGCCCACTGTTCGTAAGGCGTGCGCAGGGCCACCGCCTCCTCCGGCAGCCACAGCCCGTCCAGCTCCAGGGAGACCGTGCGGGCCGCGGAGAGGGCGGCCAGGCGCATCGGGGCCGACGGCCGCATACCCGGCTGCGGCCGTGCCTCGGCGAACGCGAACAGGGCCTCGTCCGCTTCGGTGACCCCGGCCAGCAGCATGACGTCGTTCAGACCCCACCCGGTGTACCAGGGCACCGTTCCGTCGAAGCGCCAGCCGCCCCGCTCCCGGGTGGCCCGCACGGGCGTGCGCGGATACGCCCGCAGATGCGCGTACGCCACCCCGGACAGCAGCTCACCGGTCGCCAGCCGGCCGAGCAGACGCTCGCGCACGGGCCCCTCGCTCCGGGCCAGGGTCAGCACCGGGGTGTGGTGCTGCGTCTGCACGAACCAGGTCGAGCAGCACGCCCCGGCCAGGATCTCCGCCGTCTCCCGCACCACCGCCGAGGACGCCGCCGCGCCGCCGTACTCCTTCGGGGCGTGCAGACCGAGCAGACCCGAGCGTCGGATCTCGGCGAGATGACCGGCGGGCACCTCCCCCTGGTCGACCTGTTCGGCCTGCGGGGCGAGGAGGTCCTCGGCGAGGCGGCGGGCGCGGGCGACGAGAGGGTGCGGTGCGGTCATGGACGAGATTCTTTCCCGGTTCCCGGCGCGGGGTGTCGATCCGGGACGGCGCCGTTCGTGTAGGAGATGAGACAAGGGCACGACACGGCACGACACCCCAGGAGGACGTCATGACGCACTACCTGCTCAGCGTGGTCCAGCCCGTCGGCGGCGAGCCGCCCGCGGCCGAGGAGCTCGCCGGCATCATGCGCCGAGTGCAGGCGTACAACGACGAACTGCGCGCCGCCGGCGCCTGGGTCTTCGCCGGCGGACTGCACGGACCGGAGACGGCCACGGTGCTGCGGCCGAAGGACGGCGACGTGCTCGTCACCGACGGGCCGTACGCCGAGGGCAAGGAGTACCTCGGCGGCCTCTGCCTGATCAAGGCCGCGGACCTGGACGAGGCCCTGGACTGGGGCCGGAAGGCGGCCCTGGCCACGACCCTGCCCATCGAGGTGCGCCCCTTCGCCGACACGCACTGAGCGATGCCGGACACCACGGACGTCGAGGCCGTCTTCCGCGCGGAGTACGGCCGGGCCGTCGCCGTCCTCGTCCGCTTCCTCGGCGACATCGACCTCGCCGAGGAAGCGGTCCAGGACGCTTTCGCCACGGCCGTGCGCCGCTGGCCGCAGACCGGTGTGCCGCCCAGCCCCGCGGGATGGATCATCACCACCGCGCGCAACCGGGCCGTGGACCGGCTGCGGCGGGAGTCCACCCGGGACGCCCGTCAGGCCGAGGCCGTCCTGCTGTACGCCGCCGACCCGCCCGTGGAGGAGGGCCCCGTGCGAGACGACCGGCTCCGCCTGGTCTTCACCTGCTGTCATCCCGCGCTGGCCCCACAGGCGCAGGTCGCCCTGACTCTGCGGCTGCTCGGCGGTCTGACCACCGCGCAGATCGCCCGCGCCTTCCTGGTCCCCGAGCCGACCATGGCGCAGCGACTGGTCCGCGCCAAGGCGAAGATCCGCCACGCCCGCATCCCCTACCGGGTGCCCCGCGACGCCGACCTGCCCGACCGCCTCGACGGCGTGCTCGCCGTCGTCTACCTGATCTTCAACCAGGGCTACGAGGGCGACGCCGACCTGTGCGCGGAGGCCGTCCGGCTGGGCCGGCTCCTGACCGAGCTGATGCCGGACGAGCCCGAGGCCAGCGGGCTGCTGGCGCTGATGCTGCTCGTCGAATCGCGCCGCGGCGCACGCGAGGACGCCGACGGCACGCTCGTGCCGCTGCCCGACCAGGACCGGGGCCGCTGGGACCGGGACCTGATCGCCGAAGGGCAGGCGCTCGTCCGCCGCTGCCTGCGCCGCAACCGCCCCGGCCCGTACCAGATCCAGGCCGCGGTGCAGGCCGTCCACAGTGACGCGCCGACCGCCGACGCCACCGACTGGGAGCAGGTGCTACGGCTGTACGACCAGCTCATGGCCGTCGCGCCGAGTCCGGTCGTGGCCCTGAACCGGGCGGTCGCGGTGGCCGAGACCGAGGGCGCGCGCCCGGCCCTCGACCTGGTCGACGCGCTGGATCTCGACGGCTACCGCGTGTGGCACGCCGTCCGCGCCGACCTGCTGCGCCGTCTCGGCCGCACGGCCGACGCGGTACGGGCCTACGAGGCGGCCCTCGCGCTGAGCGAGAGCCCGGCGGAGCGCGCCTTCCTGCAGCGGCGACGGCGCGATGTGCTCACCGACCCGGGAATGTATTTTGGTGGATGAATGGTTGGCATATACATCGAGCTGACCGCTCGTCCGCATTCCCGGGGCCGTCAGGCCCGCTCCACCCAGGGCCGACAGGCCCGCGCACCCCAGCGAGGCACCGTGACCACCGCAGCCACCCCCGAGCAGCCCGCCGACGTCGTCGCCCGACTGCGCGCCGCCTTCCGCACCGGACGCACCAAGCCCGTCGCCTGGCGCAGGGACCAGCTGCGCGGGCTGCGCGCCCTGCTCACGGAGCAGGGCGCCGAGCTCGCCGCCGCCCTCCACGCCGACCTGGGCAAGAGCTCCACCGAGGCGTACCGCACCGAGATCGACTTCACCGTCCGCGAGATCGACCACACCCTGGAGCATCTGGACGGGTGGCTCAGCCCCGAGGCCGCCCCGGTCCCGGCCCACCTCGGCGCCGACGCCCGCGCCTGGACCCTGGTCGAGCCGCTCGGCGTGGTCCTGGTCATCGCCCCCTGGAACTACCCGGCCCAGCTCCTGCTCGCCCCGCTGGTCGGCGCCCTCGCCGCCGGCAACGCGGTGGTCGTCAAGCCCAGCGAGCTCGCGCCGGCCACCTCGGCCGCCCTGGCCCGTCTGCTGCCGGCCCACCTCGACACCGAGGCGGTCGCCGTCGTGGAGGGCGGGATCCCGGAGACCACAGCCCTGCTCGCCGAGCGCTTCGACCACATCTTCTACACCGGCAACGGCGCCGTCGGCCGGGTGGTCCTGCGCGCCGCCGCCGAACACCTCACCCCGGTCACCCTCGAACTCGGCGGCAAGTCACCGGCGTTCGTCGACCGCGACGCCGATCTCACCGTCGTCGCCGACCGGTTGGCCCGCGGCAAGTTCCTCAACGCCGGCCAGACCTGCGTGGCCCCCGACTACGTCCTGACCGACCCGCGGACGGCCGCCGCCCTCGAACCCCTCCTGAAGAGCGCGGTCGAGACGCTGTACGGGGCCGACCCGCAGTCCTCCGCCGAATACGGCCGCATCGTCAACGAACGCCACTTCGACCGGCTCAGCGGCCTGCTCGGCTCCGGCCGGGTCGTGGTCGGCGGCGGCAACGACCGCGCGGACAAGTACATCGCGCCGACCGTCCTCGCCGACGTCGACCCGAAGTCGCCCGTGATGCAGGAGGAGATCTTCGGCCCGATCCTGCCGATCGTCACCGTCGAGGGCCTGGACGAGGCGATCGGCTTCATCAACGACCGGGACAAGCCCCTCGCCCTCTACGTCTTCACCGACTCCGACGACACCCGGGACCGCATCGCCGCCGAGACCTCCTCCGGCGGCCTCGGCCTCGGACTGCCGCTCGCCCATCTCACCGTCTCCGACCTGCCGTTCGGCGGCGTGGGCGAGAGCGGCATGGGCAGCTACCACGGGCGCTACTCCATCGAGACGTTCAGCCACCGCAAGGCGGTGCTGGAGAAGCCGCTGCACTGAACGGCCCGCACCGCGGGCGCCTGCCGCAGTGGGCCCCGCTCGCCCTGATCGCCGCCGACGCGCCACGCCACGAGCCGCCCTGTGCGGCAGGCGACCGGGGGCCCGGGCGGGGCGCCGGGCCGCGTCCCGCCTGTCGTCCCTGACCTAGGAGGTGCTCCGGATGTCCTGGTCACGCGTGCTCGTCGATGGCTGCGAAGACGATTCCCGTAGCGGCAGACGACGGCCGTAGTACGTCATCACCAGGTGCTGGGCGCCCAACGTGACACCGAGGCCGAGCCAGAGGGCGTTGCCGTTGAACGGCTCGCCGAACGCTGCTTCCGCGATCGCGCCGAGCCCTGTTTTGACGGCGACGGTGGCGAGCCACAGCAGCAGCGTCACCCGGCCGCCCTTGCGGTACAGCCTTCCGTCTTCGCCCCGCCACATCGGCATGGTGCGACCGCGCAGGACCCCGGCAGCCACCGACACGACCGTCCCCGCGACCAGGAACGCGACCCCGGCCGCCGTCGCACGGCTCGGACCCGGTGGGACACAGCCGCGCGCGATCAGCAGGGCGACCCACAGATACGCCGCCGACCGGACGGGGCGCACGGAGAACTGGCTCACCAGGATCACGGTGGTGATGCCGAGGATCAACAGCAGACCAGGTGTCATCGGGGCGCAGACCCTTCGGCCAGATAGGTGGCGATCGCGGAAGACAGTGCGGCACGGAACGCGGCGTCGTGCGCCGGGTCGGCCGGATCGCGGCCGAGACCGGTCAGCCAGGAGCGCTTGCCGAGCGCGAATCCGTAGGTGGCTGACAGTGCCAGGAGAACGGCAGCCTCGATCCGGTCCCGGTCCGGCCGGTCCGTGTCGGGCAGGACGAGCCGAATACCGGCCTCGATCGCGTCGACCAGCTCGGACAGCCCCTGCGACGACGTGCCGACGTCCTCGGAGTGGAGGCTGGACCAGGCGAACAGACGCACGTGGCGCTCGTCGGCGAGCGTCTCGAACAGAACCCGGGTCATGCCGTCCGCGTACGGTACGCCGTGATCGGCGCGCATCCGTTCGCGGATCCGCTCCCGCTGCCGCTCGTTCTCGCGCGCGGTACGGCCCGGACGAGCGCGCTGTAGGTACCGAAGCAGTGGGTCACGAGGCCGTGGGAGATGCCGACGGCCTCCGCCACCCGGCGCAGGCCCACGCCGTCCGGCCCGTGCCGGGCGATCAGCTCGGCGGCGGCGTCGAGGATTTCCTGCCGCGCCTGCTCGGGCGCGCGTCTGCGCCGTGGCCCCGTCATGTTCCCCCCTGTGGGCAAGTCCGGCACCAGCTTATTGGCCAGAGTGACAACAGGTGGCGACATGGCCACTGCGACGATCCGGATGCGGGCCGCCTGCGCCTGACGCGGGGTGCGCAGGCCCCGCGCTGCCGGGTCGTCCTCACGGTGTACGAGATGCGGCAGCTCGGTCGCGCCGCCCACCCGCCGGGGGCGCGGGAGGGCCGGGAGCGGGTGCGCGGTGCGTGCGAGACTTCCGGGATGATCACAGGAACGATCACCGCGGACGCCGCGGGCACCTGGAACATCGGCGACCTGACCGTCAACCGCATCGGTTTCGGCGCGATGCGGCTGACGGGAAGCGCGGCCTTCCATCTCGGCACACCGGGCGACCGCGGCCGCTCTCTCGACGTGCTGCGCAAGGCGGTGGACCTCGGCGTCAACCACATAGACACCGCGGCCTTCTACTTCTCCGCCCTGCGCTCCGCCAACGAGCTCATCGGCAGCGCGCTGTCCCCGTACCCGGACGACCTGCTCGTCGCGGTCAAGGTCGGCCCGTTCCGCGACTACCGGGGGGAGTGGGGCGTTCCCGCCCGCCCCGAGGACCTGCGTGGCCACGTCGAGGAGAACCTGCGCCAGCTCGGCCGGGACCATCTCGACCTCGTCTACCTGCGCCGGATGGAACAGGAGTCGGTCGCCGAGCACTTCGGCGCCCTCGCCGAGCTGCGCGAGGCGGGCCTGATCCGCCACCTCGGCCTCTCCTCGGTCGGGCCCCGGCACCTCGCCGAGGCACAGGCCATCGCCCCGGTGGTGAGCGTGCAGAACCGGTACGGCTTCGGCGGTCACCACCCCGCCGCCGAGGAGCTCCTGCGCCTCTGCGGCGAACAGGGCATCGCCTTCGTCCCGTTCTTCGCCATCGCCGGCGACGCGGGCGCCCACGGGGCGACCACCACCCACGACGACGCGGTCCTCGCCGTGGCCCGCGCCCACGAGGCGACGCCCGCCCAGGTCCGGCTCGCCTGGACCCTCGGCCGGGGCCCGCACGTCCTGGCCATCCCGGGCACCGGGAACCCCGCGCACCTGGCCGAGAACGTGGCCGCCGGGGCACTGCGCCTCACGGGAGAGGAACTGCGGCGCCTGGACGCGGCCCACCGTGCGGCCGGTGAGGCCCGTCGCGCCCGTCAGGCCGGTGAGGCCGGTGAGGCCGGTCAGGGCAAGGGGGACTGACCCCGCCCATAGGGGCTCACGGCCCGGGCGCCGTGAGCCCCTGAGGGGGGAACTGGCGCCAGGAAGGTTTTACGTATAACCTCACCCGTCAATCCCCTTCCGGAAACTTCTCCGGAGCGCTCCGCACCCGCCTCGAAAGGTCCCGATGAGCCGCATCGCCCTGGTCACCCTCGTCGTCGACGACTACGACGAGGCGATCCGCTTCTACACCGAGGCGCTCGGCTTCCGGCTCGTCGAGGACGAGCCCCGCCCCGACGGCGCCCGCTGGGTCGTCGTGCGCCCGGGGGACCGTCAGGACGGCGTGGGGCTGCTGCTCGCCCGCGCCAAGGGCGAGGCCCAGCGTGCCCGTGTCGGCGACCAGACCGGCGGCCGTGTCGGCTTCTTCCTGCACACCGAGGACTTCGCAGGCGACCACGCCCGCATGCTCGCCTGCGGTGTGACCTTCCTGGAAGAGCCGCGTCACGAGCCGTACGGCTCCGTCGCCGTCTTCGAGGACCTGTACGGAAACCGCTGGGACCTGCTCCAGCCGGCCACCGCCTGAGCACCGCCCGCCGAACCACTCGCCGAGGAACACGCACATGACCGCGCCCCGCATCGACACCGACACCGACACCCTTCGCCGGCTCCCCAAGGCCGTCCTGCACGACCACCTCGACGGCGGACTGCGCCCCGCCACCGTCGTCGAACTCGCCGGGGAGGCCGGCCACACGCTGCCGACCACCGACCCCGACGAGCTGGCCGCGTGGTACTTCGAGGCCGCGAACTCCGGTGACCTGGTGCGGTACATAGCCACCTTCGAGCACACCCTCGCCGTCATGCAGACCCGTGAGGGCCTGCTGCGCACCGCCGAGGAGTACGTCCTCGACCTGGCGGCGGACGGCGTCGTCTACGGCGAGGTCCGCTACGCCCCCGAACTGATGCTGAACGGCGAGCTGACGCTCCCCGAGGTCGTCGAGACGGTCCAGGAGGGCCTCGCGGCCGGTATGGCGAAGGCGGCGGCGGCCGGGACGCCCGTGCGGGTGGGCACCCTGCTGTGCGGCATGCGGATGTTCGACCGCGTGCGCGAGGCGGCGGACCTCGCGGTCGCCTTCCGGGACGCGGGCGTCGTCGGCTTCGACATCGCGGGCGCCGAGGACGGCTTCCCGCCCGCCGACCACCTCGACGCCTTCGAGCACCTGCGCCGCGAGAGCGTCCCCTTCACGATCCACGCCGGCGAGGCCCACGGCCTGCCCAGCATCCACCAGGCCGTTCAGGTCTGCGGCGCCCAGCGCATCGGCCACGGCGTGCGCCTCACCGACGACATCGTGGACGGCAAGCTCGGCCGGCTCGCGGGCTGGGTGCGCGACCGCCGGATCGCGCTGGAGATGTGCCCCACCTCGAACCTCCAGACCGGCGCCGCCACCTCGATCGCCGAGCACCCGATCACGGCCCTGAAGGACCTCGGTTTCCGCGTCACCCTCAACACGGACAACCGGCTGGTCTCCGGCACCACGATGACCCGGGAGATGGCTCTGCTGGTCGAGGAGGCGGGCTGGGGCGTCGAGGACCTGCGCACGGTCACCGTGAACGCCCTCAAGAGCGCGTTCATCCCCTTCGACGAGCGCACGGCCCTCATCGAGGACGTCGTCCTGCCGGGCTACGCCACCGCGCTCTGAAGGATTCCGCGGACGTAGGCAGCCTGTCCGACGTGCTGCAGATCGTCGGACAGGACGCTGACCAGCCGCACGCCCAGCGTGACCGGCGGATCCCAGCGTTCGTCCACGACGCGATCGAGGTCCGCCGCGGTGAGCTCGCGCAGCGCCGTCAGGGTCTGCGCGTGCACGGCGTCGTGGTACCCGGTCAGCAGACCGGCTTCCCGCACCCGCACCTTCGCCACCTGCGCGGAGCTGTGGCCGTAGCCGGTGTCCTGGGGCGGCAGATCCAGGCCGAACCGTTTCTCCCAGTCCTGGGTCAGCCACAGCTGGTCGAGGCCGAAGGCGTCCGCGACGTGGTCGTCCTGGACCCGCGTCAGATGCCACACCAGCCAGGCGATCGAATTGGCCGTCGCGGCGGGCCGGGCGCCGAGCCCGCGGGGGTCGAGGCCCTCGACGGCCGCGTGGACCTCTTCCCGGACGCGGTCGAACCCGTCGATGAGGATGTCCTTGGCGTGCATACGTCCACCATCGCTCAGCGCGCCCTCATCCGCCCCCCGTTTCCAGCAGCCCCATCAGCGCCCTGGCCGCGGGGCTGGTCGCCCGGGCCGGCGGCAGCAGGGCGACCGTCTCGTAGGCGGCCTCGCCCGTGCCCTTGAGTTCCAGGGCGGCGAGGGCCTCGCGCTTGTGCCGGAAGTGACGCGGCACGACCGCGACGCCCAGGTTCTCGTCCACCAGGTCGAGGAGGTCGTGCACGTCGTTGACCTCCAGCGCGACCGTGCGCCGCACCCCCGCCTCGGCGAACGCGGCGTCCGTGGCGCGGCGCGGGCCCCAGTCGGGGTGGAAGTCGACGAACACCTCGCCGGCCAGGTCCTGCGGCGTCAGCGCCGCCGACGCCCCGGCGAGCCGGTGGTCGGGATGGCACAGCACGTACATCGGCTCGGCGGCCAGCGGCACGCAGCGCAGCTGATCGGTGTCCGGCTGGGTGC
Organism: Streptomyces sp. LUP30; assembly: GCF_001746365.1. GTDB lineage: Bacteria > Actinomycetota > Actinomycetes > Streptomycetales > Streptomycetaceae > Streptomyces. The sequence goes on along the minus strand of NZ_MJAJ01000043.1, from coordinate 87,616 downwards.
GGTAGGCGAAGGCCAGGTCGAGCCGCCCGGCGGTCACCTCCTCGCCCAGCGCGCCCGATCCGGTCTGGCGCAGCCGGATCTCCACGTCGGGATGGCGCCGCCGGAAGGCCGCGAGCAGCCCCGCCACATGCACCCCGGCGATGCACTGTTCGGTTCCCACCGAGAGGGTGCCGCGGACCACTCCCTGCACGGCGGCCACCGCCTCATGGGCCGCCCGCACCTGTGCCAGGACGCGCTCCGCCTCGGCCAGCAGCGCCCGGCCCGCCTCCGTCAGCGTCACCCTGCGGGTGGTCCGCACGAACAGGGGTGCGCGCAGTTCCCGCTCCAGCGCCCGGATCGACGCCGACAGCCCCGACTGCGACACCATTAGGCGTTCGGCGGCCCGGGTGAAATGCTGGTCCTCGGCGACGGCGACGAAGTGCTGGAGGTGGCGCAGTTCCATGATTGAGAAGCCTAGCCGCTGAATCCCATCGGATTCTTCTGTTGGACCACTGCCCGCAGGTGGAGCCAGAGTGGGTAACGGTTCCGGAAACAGATCTTCCCGAACCCGCTCGTCGTGCCAACCCCTCCTGGAGTCGCGTTGTACACCGCACACCCCGACCGCTACGCGAACATGCCCTACCGGCGCACCGGACGCAGCGGCCTGAAGCTCCCCGCGCTGTCGCTCGGCCTGTGGCACAACTTCGGCCCGGACCGCCCGGTCGAGACCCAGCGGGCCATCCTGCGCCGCGCCTTCGACCTCGGCATCACCCACTTCGACCTGGCCAACAACTACGGTCCGCCGCCCGGCGCCGCCGAGTCCGCGCTCGGCGGGTTCCTGCGGACCGACTTCGGGGCCTACCGCGACGAGCTGGTCATCTCCACCAAGGCCGGCTACCTGATGTGGCCCGGCCCGTACGGCGAGTGGGGCTCGCGCAAGTACGTGCTGTCCTCGCTGGACCAGAGCCTGTCGCGCATGGGGCTGGACTACGTCGACGTCTTCTACTCGCACCGCCCGGACCCGGAGACCCCCCTCGAGGAGACGATGGGCGCCCTGCACTCCGCCGTCCAGCAGGGCAAGGCGCTGTACGTCGGCGTCTCCAACTACTCGGCGGAGCAGACCCGGGAGGCGGCCCGTATCCTCGGCGAACTGGGCACGCCGCTGCTCATCCACCAGCCCCGCTACTCGATGCTGGACCGCCGTCCGGAGACCGAGGGCCTGCTCGACGCGCTGGACGAGCTCCAGGTCGGCTCGATCGTGTTCTCCCCGCTGGAGCAGGGTGTGCTGACCGGCCGCTACCTGGACGGCATCCCGGAGGACTCGCGGGCGGCGAGCGACAGCCCCTTCCTGAACTCCGAGGCGCTCACCGAGGAGCTCGTCGGCAAGCTGCGCGCCCTGGACGACATCGCCAGGTCCCGCGGCCAGTCCCTCGCCCAGCTCGCCCTCGCCTGGGTGCTGCGCGGCGGCCGGGTGACCTCGGCGCTGGTGGGCGCGAGCAGCGCCCGGCAGATCGAGGACAGCGTCGGCGCCCTGGACCGGCTGGACTTCGAGGACGAGGAGCTGGCCCGGATCGACGCCGTGATCAACGGCTGAGCCGCTCCGTCAGCCGCACGGTCACCGAGTCCCCCTCCTGCTTCCCGATCGCCTTGCGCACCTCGGCCTTGACGGGGAGCTTGTGGGTGCCGTCCCCCAGGGCCATGAACGAACTGCGGAAGGGATGCCCGTCGACCGTTCCGCGGATCTTCACCAGTCCGCGGGTGCCGAAGAACGCGACGGAGTCCGGCCAGACGACATAGGTCCAGCCACCGTGCGCCGGACTCCTGCGCAGGACGGCGGTGAATTCGGCATTCAGTGTTCCGCTTGCGCTCCCGCTCGCCATTCCGTCGGCGCTCATGATGTTCCTCCGCTCGCGGTGATCCCTTTTCGGGTAGACCGCCGCGCGCGGAGGAATTCATCGCTTCCGGGGTCTCAGCTTCCGTCGGGCACGCGGTCGAGGAATCCGAGGACGGAGATGATCCGGTCCTGCGCGTCCAGCGTGATGACGTCGGATCCGGCCACCGGCGCCGCACCTCCCCCGGAGGAGGAATCTCCGGCCTCGCTCGCCAGCTCCCAGGAGAACCGGGCCGTGTCGTGGTGCCCGTCGACCACGCCGGTGGGGCGGAAGGAGAAGCCCGGGAACTGGGCCTGCACCGCCGCGATCAAGGCGGAGATCTGCTCGTGACCGACGGCGTCGGCAAGGGGATCGGTGTACCGGCCGCCGGTCGCCCACGCTGCGTCGACAGCCTTGGCCAAAGCCTGGGGATCGCGGGCGTTCCAGGCCTCGAAGTAGCGGGCGACGGCGTTCTCGTAACGTGCGGTGTTCGCGGACATGGGGGAATCAGCCTCCGTCGAGGTCGTCGTCACTGGTCAGAAGCCGGATTCGGGTCTTCGCCGATCCGGTGTCACCAGCCTGCCCCCGTCCCCCGTCGCAGTCGATTACCCGCCGGGTAATCACAGCGGTCCCCGGCAGGTGCCGAATTCCGGCCATGAGTGGTGGCGAATATGCCAAGAGACTGGCCAAAAAGACATGGTGACAGTGATTCAGCAGTGAACATACTCGAACGTCAGGGACGAGTTCACTCATAGGAGTCGCACGGAAAGCGAGGAACCGCCGGCAAACCAGCACCGGGGGAGAGGGACGTGCACGACGAATTCCTGTGCCATGTCACCGCGTACGGCGTCTGCGACGGCCGGCGCATCGGCGTACCGCTCGGCACCTACCGGGCTCCGACGCTGGCGCTCGCGCTGTGGTGGCTGCGGGACCGGGCCTCATGGATGGCGGAACGGCTGGATCCGCAGCCCGACAGCGAGCACATCCCGCCGGGCGCGCTGGTCCCGGTCGCCGACACCGTGCGCGACGTTCCCGCGCTGCTGCGGGCCTGGTGCGCCGACCTGGACCGGCAGGAGCTGGTGGCCGACGAGCTGGCGGGCGGCCGACTGGTACGCATCGCGGTCAGCGACGACACCACCGAGTACGAGCTGCTCGCCGAGTCCGTCGACGCGCTCCGCATGCAGCGGACCGTGCCCGCCCTCGTCCTCCCCGTCGGCTGAAGCCCGCCGCCCACCGCTCACCGCCTGCCCACCCCCTCTGCCCCTGTCCCCGCCCCTTCTCCGTCCCGTCCCGGCCGATCCGCAGGGCGCCCGGACGGGCGAATCGATAGAATTCCGGCATGGTGGAGCGGTCGGTCCCCTCGACTGCGCCCGCACTCGTGCTGGCGACCGAGACGGGCTCCACCCTGCTGGTCCCCGGCCGCGACTACCGCGTCGGCCGCGATCCGCTCAGCGACGTCGTCATCGACGACGCCCGGGTCTCCTGGCGGCACGCCGTGCTGCGCTGCGCGGGCGGCCACTGGACCGTCGAGGACCAGCACAGCACCAACGGGACCTACGCCGACGGCGACCGCGTCCACGCGTGGAGCGTCGGCCCCGGCAGTCTCATCCGCTTCGGCAGCCCGTCCGACGGGCCCTACGTCGTCCTGTCCTGCCTTCCCCGGTCCCTGGCCGAGCGGCCGTCGGGCGTGTCGATGCCCGCGGCGACCGGCACCTTCCGGCAGCCCGCCGTCGTCCGGACGATGCCGTCGCACACCGTGCGGATCGGCCGTGCCCCCGACAACGACCTGGTCGTCGACGACCTCGTGGTCTCGCGCCGGCACGCCGAACTGCGCGCTCAGCCCGGCGGCGGACACGAGATCGTCGACCTGGGCAGCCACAACGGGACGTACCTCAACGGTCTGCCCGTGGACCGCGCCCCGGTGGGCCCCGGGGACGTCGTGGGCATCGGCCACTCGGCGTTCTGCCTGGTCGGCGACCAGCTCCAGGAGTACGTCGACACCGGGGAGGTCTCCCTCGACGTACAGGACCTGACGGTCGTCGTCGACCGCGGGCGCACGGTCCTCCTCGACCACGTGTCCTTCCCGGTGGGGGAGAAGTGCCTGCTCGGGGTCGTCGGACCGAGCGGCGCGGGCAAGTCCACCCTGCTCGGCGCCCTGACCGGACAGCGCCCCGCCGACCACGGCACGGTCGTCTACGACGGCCGTGACCTCTACCGGGACTACGCCGAGCTGCGCCAGCGCATCGGACTGGTCCCGCAGGACGACATCCTGCACGCCCAGCTGACGGTGCGCGCCGCCCTCGGCTACGCCGCCGAACTGCGCTTCCCCCAGGACACCCTGAAGGCCGAGCGCCGGGAGCGGGTCGAGGAGGTCATCCGCGAACTCGGCCTGGAACAGCGCGCCGGCCGGCCGGTGCACAGCCTCTCCGGCGGCCAGCGCAAACGGGTCAGCGTGGCCCTGGAACTGCTCACCAAACCCTCGCTGCTTTTCCTGGACGAGCCGACCTCCGGCCTCGACCCCGGTATGGACCGCTCGGTGATGCACATGCTGCGCGGTCTCGCCGACGACGGCCGCACGGTCGTCGTCGTCACCCACAGCGTCCTCAGCCTCGACGTCTGCGACCGGCTGCTCGTGCTCGCGCCCGGCGGCCGGGTCGCCTACTACGGGCCACCCGGGGAAGCCCTGGCCTTCCTGGGCTTCGAGCAGTGGCCCGAGGCCTTCGAGGCGTTCGAACGCGACCGGGACCGGGACTGGGCGGGGGAGTACCGCGCCTCGCCGCTGCGGCGGCGGTACGTGGTCGACGCCGGCGAGCAGCCCCGGCTGCCCCGCTCCGGTCCGGTGATCATGCTTCCGCCGCCCCGGCCCCGCAGCAGGGCCGCGCAGCTCGGCACCCTCGTCCGGCGCTACGCGGCCGCGCTCGCCGCCGACCGCACGTTCCTCGCGATCATGATCGCTCTGCCGTTCGTCATGGGTGCCATGGCCCGGGCCCTCGCCGGGAGCGAGCTGACCCGGGACACCGCGATGAACGCGCTGCTCGTCCTGTGCGTCGGCGGAGTGCTCACGGGAGCGGCCAACGCCGTGCGTGAACTCGTCAAGGAACGCGCGATCTACCGGCGGGAACGCGCCGTCGGTCTGTCCAGGTCGGCGTATCTGATGTCCAAGGTCGTCGTCCTGGGCACGGTGACCGCCGGGCAGGCGGTGGTGCTGACGCTCGTCGCCCTGTTCGGGGTGGACCTGAACGCGCCCGGCGGGCGGGGCGTGCTGACGGCGCCCCTGGCGGAGATCGCCGTCGCGGTGGCGCTGCTGGGCTTCACGGCGATGATGCTCGGCCTGGTGGTCTCGGCTCTGGTCCGCAAGGAGGAGGTGACGATGCCGCTGCTCGTGCTGCTCGCCCTCGTCCAGGTGGTCTTCTGCGGGGCGCTGCTGAAACTGGACGGAGTGCCGGGGCTGGAGCAGTTCGCGTGGCTGGCGCCCGCACGGTGGGCGCTCGGCGCGATGGCCGCCACGGTCGGACTGTCCCGGCTCGTGCCCGGCGACGTCACCGCCGATCCGCTGTTCGGGCACTCGGCGGGGGTGTGGCTGCTCGACACGGCGATGCTGGTCGTGCTCTCGGCGCTCTTCGCGTTCGCGGTCTCCCGTCTCCAGCGCCGGCACGAGCCCGCCGTGATGCGGAGGTGACGCCCGCGGTCCGCCCCGAGCGCACGGGGCGCACCGGACCGCAAGTCAGGCGTGGGACGGGCGTCGGGCGGCCGGGCGCTCCGCGGACCCGACGGTCTCAGCTCCGGCCCGCCCCGCCGAGCGGCGTGCGCCGGGCGATCACCTTGCGTCGGGCGACGCGCCAGGCGACGCCGACCCGCACCACCGTGTCCTCGTACGTGACGGACCCGCACGTCCCGTCCGTCGTGACGCCGAGCCCTTTGGAGCGAGCGCGCACCCGACCCTCGTCCAGCGGCTCCAGCACGATGTCGGTCACGTGATGGGCGACCGGGTTCGCCGCGCCCAGCGCGAGCGCCGCGTCGCGGAGCGCCGCCACCCCGGTGAGGGTGCCGCGACCGAAGTCGGTGAGGTCGTACTCGACGTCGGCGGTGAACACCTCCGCGAGTCGGTCCAGTGCGCCGTCGTCGACCAGATGGCCGTGCAGGGCCAGAAGTTCCATGACGGCCAGACGGTCTTCGAGAGCCAGTGTCATGCCTCGCACCCTGTCACTCGCGCGGTGCCCGTCGTCAACGGGTTTTCGTCCCGTCCCGGCGGCGGAGCGCCCCGGCCGCCGCCCCGCCCAGAAAGCCCGCCACCAGCCCCCAGAGCGCGGCCGCACCCAGCACCGACCAGACCTCGGGATGCAGGAGCAGCCGCCCGGACAGCGCACCGCCCAGATCGCCGAGGCCGAGGACGGACAGGCCGTAGTGCGCGGAGATCCGGCAGGTCAGGCAGATCATGACCGCCGTGATCACCAGGGCGACCGCCGTGCGCAGGGCGTGCCACGGGGGACGCGTCCGGGGCGGCGAGTGCACGGCCGTCAGGAACGCGGCCGCCAGCACCAGCACCGCGTCCACGACGACGAGCCACCACACCCGCCCGTCGTGCTCGGCAAGGGTGCTCAGGTTCAGCCGCGCGGTGTCCGGACCGCGCAGCACCTCGTCCAGGACGTGCGGCATCGGCAGCGCGAACGGACCCTCCACCCGGCCGTTCCAGGTGGCGCCCAGGCCGATGGTGAACACCGGCCACACCAGATTGGGCATCCCGAGCAGCACCACGGCGAACGTCTCGGCCGGACGCCCACGGGTCGCCGCGACGACGAGGGCGACCAGCACCCCCAGGACGACGCAGGCCAGCAGCAGCACGATCATCGCGTGCGCGGCCGGCCGTACCGACTCCTGCAGACGCAGCAGCCGGGCCGGCAACGGCGCCGAGCGCGAGACCAGCAACGCCGTCACGAGCACGCCGGCCAGCCATGCCGAACCGGACACGAGCGTCAGCGGCACATCGGTGGTGAACCCCGCCTTCGGACTGACGCCGAACAGTTCGCCCAGGTCGCTCAGCGTGTCGTCGCCGAGGGGAAGTGCGAAGGTCCGGTGGGCGGCGAGCGCGACGCCGAGCAGACCCAGCAGCCAGACGACGGCGATCCGCGCCGCCCAGCCGGCCAGCTCCGCGGCGCTCGCCACCGCCCGCCGCCGCAGCGGCCGCAGAAAACCCGCGGCGACGACGAGCGCCCCGACGAGAGTGACCGACAGCGGCATCACCGTCAGGCCCGCCCGGGTGCCGGCGAGCCCGCCCGCATCGCCGGAGATCTCCACCGTGCCGCCGACGGCCGTGACGACCGTCGCCGCGACCACCCGGGGAAAGGCGCCCGCGGGCAGATCCGAGGCTCCGGCCGCCCACAGGCCCAGCGCGGCGACCACCCCCATGGCGATCGGTCCGGCCACTGCCGTGACGATCGCCCGCCCCCACCCGTGGCGGGAGACTGCCTGGTCATGGGGGCTGTGCGGGATCACACTGCCACGCTAGGCAGCACCGGCGGGGTGCGCCTGCCGGGAGGGCCGTTCGCGATCGGCCGGCAGAACGGCCGCGCCCATGGCCGGTGTGTGAGGAACCCCATGGTCGTTGCGCGCAAGAGGTGGTAAATGAGGGGGACTGTATGACGCGACTCGGGGTACGAGCATGGGCACAGCAGCGTCCGGCGCGTCCGGCCTCCTAGAGAGAAACGCATGATCGAGCACATCGAGCACCTGGACGGGGCAGTGATACCGATTGGTTTCGATGTACCCGTGGAACCGCTGAGGCGGGCTGCGCACTACACGGGAGAGCCCGGCTGCATAGCCGAGGCCCGTGCCTTCGCCTCCCACTTCGTCGAGCAGCTCAGGACCGAATGGTGCGCCGCGGTCGGCGACCGGGTGATCGGCGAGGTGATGCTGGTGGTCAGCGAACTGGTGACCAACGCCGACCGCCACAGCAACGGGCCGTACATCCTGGAGCTGGAGGGCACGGACGCCTCGGTGACGGTCTGCGTCTACGACAGCAGCGACGCACTGCCCATGCGGTTCCCCAAGGATCCCCAGCGGGTCGGCCGGCACGGCCTGGAGATCGTGCACGCCGTGGCCGCGGAGGTAACCGCCGAGCGGGTGCCGGTCGGCAAGCGCGTCCGCGCCGTGCTCACGCTCGAAGCCTAGGTCGGTGGGGCGCTCAGCCCCACACCCCTCCCTGCCGCGCCGCGCCCTTTGCCGTCCACGACTCCGTGCCGTCCCGTCCTCGGCACCGCCGACGCCCTCACCGGCGACGCTCTCTTCGCAGTGACCCGGCGACCCGTGAGGCCGGGCCGTCGGGGTCGCGGCAGGTGCTCCCCGTCGTCCTCCCGGTCCGCCGCACGTCTTCGTCGGCCGACCGTGTGCTCCCGGTCGGCCGACGGCCCTTCCCGTTCGTTCCGGCCCGGCCGGGTTGCTTCCCGGTCCGGGCGGCCGGCTCTGTCAGGCGCAGCCGAGCTCGCCCAGCATGCCCTGGCGCAGCCGGGCGATGATCCGCTTGATCAGGCGGGAGACGTGCATCTGGGAGCAGCCGAGCCGCTCGCCGATCTCCGCCTGCGTGGCTTCCTCGACGAACCGCATGTGGATGATCTGCCGGTCGCGCTCGCTGAGCTCGGCCATGAGCGGGGCCAAAGAGTGGTAGTCCTCGACGAGACGCAGTCCCTCTTCCTCCACGCCGATGAAGTCGGCGAGGACCGACTCGCCGTTCTCCGGGCCGTCGCCGGTGAGCGCGGCGTCGAGGGAGGAGGAGTTGTAGCCGTTGGCGGCGATCTGCGCCTCGACGACCTGGCTCTCGGCGATGTTCATCAGCGTCGCCAGCTCGGCCACGGTCGGCTCCCGGTCGAGACGGCTGGCGAGCTCGTCGCGCGCCTTGGCCAGTTCGACGCGCAGTTCCTGGAGCCGGCGCGGCACGTGGACGGCCCAGGTCGTGTCCCGGAAGAAACGCTTGATCTCACCGACGATGTAGGGGAGCGCGAACGACGTGAACTCCACCTCGCGGGCCACCTCGAACCGGTCGATGGCCTTGATCAGGCCGATCATCCCGGTCTGGACGATGTCCTCCATGTCGTCCCCGCGGCCACGGAACCGACCGGCCGCGAACCGGACGAGGGACATGTTCATCTCGATGAGCGTGTTGCGGGCGTACTGGTACTCGTGCGTGCCCTCTTCCAGCACGGCCAGGCGCTGGAAGAACTGCCGGGACAATTCGCGGGCGTCGCGCGGAGCGATGCTGCGGGGGGCTTCGATGCCCGGCAGCGGTGTGCCGTCCGCGCTGGCTCCGGCGCCGCCCTCGACGACCGCTGCCTCCGACCGGTTCACGGCGGTCTGCATGGTCTCTCCCTCGACAGTCACGGTTCGACGTCTGTTGTTCTCGGTCCGTGAGCGCACACACATGTGCACGCCCGTTCAGGGGGCGGGTACCCGGTCTTCGCGGACCCATGCCTGCGAAGCAGGAAGAAAATCGTAGCGGTACCCACCCGTCGGAGAACCCCCGGTCGACCGCGCTCTCCGGTTCCACCCAGGGCGCAATACCGCACCCTTGCGGGGCCGACCGGAGATCCTAGGCTTGAGAGGTGAGCAATCAAGAGGTGAGCAGTCAAGCGCCGGACCGAGCCCGCGTGATCCCGTTGCGCCCGCCTTCCGCGCGCCCGGGCGCCCCGGTCTCCGCCCCCGTTCCCGGCGCCTCACGGCCCGCCGCGAGAGAGCCCCTGTGGCGGGACCTGATCGGAGACGTCCTGCGCCGTGAACGTCAGGCGCAGGAGCGCACCCTCAAGGACGTCGCCGACTCCGCCCGTATCTCCATGCCGTACCTGTCGGAGGTCGAGCGCGGCCGCAAGGAGGCCTCCTCGGAGGTCCTCGCGGCCGCCGCCCAGGCTCTCGGCCTGAGCCTGGGCGACCTGCTGACCCGGGCCCAGGGCGAGCTGATCAGGCTCGCCGGCCGGCATCCCGCGCGCAGCCGCGCGACGCCCGCCTCGTCGTACGACGGGCTCTGCCTGGCCGCCTGACGCGCCCCGCGGGCCGGCGTCTCACACCCTGGCGAGACGCCGGCTCAGCACCTCGTCGGCCAGCCCGTAGGCCACCGCTTCCTCGGCGGTGAACACCTTGTCGCGGTCCATGTCGGCGCGCAGCATCGTGATGTCGTGCCGGGTGTGCCGGGCCAGCACCTCCTCCACCTGCGAGCGGATGCGGACCATCTCCTTGGCCTGGAGCGCCAGGTCCGACACGGTGCCCTGCCGGCCGCCGCTCGCCGGCTGCCCGAGCAGCACGCGCGCGTGCTCCAGCACGAACCGACGGCCGGGATCCCCGCCGGCCAGCAGCACGGCCGCGGTCGAGGCGGCCTGTCCGACGCAGAACGTCGAGATCGGGGCCTGGACGAACGTCATGGTGTCGTAGATCGCCATGAGCGAGGTGAACGAGCCGCCGGGCGAGTTGAGGTAGATCGCGATCTCGTTCTCCGGCGCCGACGACTCCAGATGGAGGAGTTGCGCGATGACGACGTTGGCGACGCCGTCGTCGATCTCCGTGCCGATGAAGATGATCCGCTCGGACAGCAGCCGGCTGAACACGTCGTAGGAGCGCTCGCCCTGCGGGGTCCGCTCGACGACGTTCGGAATCGTGTAGGTCCCCATGTCACAGTCCCATCCGTCGCTTGGAGGCGGTGGGCTGGACGTCCGCGAGGGACTCGACGACCCGGTCCACCATGCCGTACTCCCTGGCCTGCTCGGCCGTGAACCAGCGGTCGCGGTCCCCGTCCCGGGAGATGGTCTCGGGGGACTGGCCGGTGTGCTCCGCGGTGATGCGCTCGATGGTCCGCTTGGTGAACTCCAGGTTCTCGGCCTGGATCTCGATGTCCGCGGTGGTGCCGCCGATCCCGGCGGACGGCTGGTGCATCATGACGCGCGCGTTCGGCAGCGCGTACCGCTTGCCGGGCGTGCCGACGCTGAGCAGGAACTGGCCCATGCTGGCCGCGAAGCCCATGGCGAGCGTCGAGACGTCGTTGGGGATCAGCTGCATCGTGTCGTAGATCGCCAGCCCCGCGTGCACCGATCCGCCCGGGCTGTTGATGTACAGGCTGATGTCGGTGTGCGGGTCCTCCGCGGACAGGATCAGCAGCTGGGAGCAGACCCGGTTGGCGGAGACCTCGTCGACCTGGGTGCCCAGCAGGACGATGCGCCGGCCGAGCAGTTGGGCGGCGAGCTGGTCGTCGAACCGGGTGGGCGCCGTGTCGCCCTCCTCGGCCCGGGGAGCGAACGTGGTGAGTGGAGTCATCGGTTCTCCTCGTCGTGGCGCGGATGCCGTCGACTCCACTGTCGACCGGGCGTCGGGCCCGGACGCCGTTTCTCTGCCCGCGGCAGATTCGCCACGGGCAGATCGCTTCGGGGTGTCGTGCGCGGCCCGCCGGAACGTCCGTGCTCCGGTCGGGTGGGCCGCGCACTGCCGTCGGTCCGGCCGATGAGTTCCAGGGCCAGCGGGAGTCGACACTCAGAACCGCGTTCCACGCCCAGGAGGTTTGCGATGACCACCGACGGATTCACCACGTGTCTCTGGTTCGACGGCCAGGCCGAGGAAGCCGCCCACTACTACGTCTCGATCTTCAAGAACTCCTCGATCGGGAGCATCGGCCGCTACAACGAGGCCGGTCCCGGACCGGCGGGCTCCGTGCTCGCCGTGGAGTTCACCGCCAACGGACAGAGGTTCGTCGGGATCAACGGCGGCCCCCAGTTCACCTTCAGCGAGGCGATCTCGTTCCAGATCCACTGTGCGGACCAGGAGGAGGTCGACCACTACTGGGCCAAGCTCACCGAGAACGGCGGCGAGCCCGGCCCGTGCGGCTGGCTCAAGGACAGGTACGGACTGTCCTGGCAGGTCATCCCGGACGGGGTGATCGAGATGATCAGCGATCCCGACCCCGAGAAGGCCGTCCGCACCACCCGGGCCATGTACGCCATGGGCAAGCTCGACCTCGCCGCCCTGCGCAGGGCCTACGAGGGCGAGGAGACACCGGACGCCTGAGGGGGCGCGCCCTGCGACCGGGACTCGGCCAGGATCTCTCCGATCACATGCCGGGAGTTCTCCGCCAGCGGCGGATTGGTCTCCCAGTAGTACGGCAGCTGGATCAACGAGATCGACAGCGCCCAGCCCCGGCCGCGCGCCCACTCGGCGTCGTCCGCGCCCACGGCCTCGCGGAAGGCGCCGCGCGCCGACGCGGGCAGCAGGTTCCACGCGACGATCAGATCGACGGCCGGGTCGCCGATCCCGACGCACCCGAAATCGATCACCGCCGTGAGCCGCCCGTCCTGGACCAGCACGTTCCCGGGCGAGAGGTCCCCGTGGGCCCACAGGGGCGGCGCCACGCGGACCGGCGCCCGCAGCGCCTCCTCCCACAGGGCGGTGACCGCGTCGGTGTCGATCCGCCCGGTGAGCCGGGCCAGGGCGTCGCGGGTGGGGCCGTCGCGCTCGGCCAGCGGAACGCCCCGGCCGTTCGGCGGGCCGCCGCGCGGGTCGATCCCGCGCAGGGCGGTGACGAACGCGGCCAGCTCCGCCGCCAGCGACAGCGGCCGCTCCACGCTGCCCGCGGCCGGATTGCGGCCGTCCAGCCAGCGGTAGACCGACCAGGGCCAGGCGAACCCCTCTCCCGGCCCGCCCTGCGCCAGCGGCACCGGCGCCGCCACCGGCAGGGCCGGCCCGAGCCGGGCCAGCCAGCGCGCCTCGTGCCCCACGCTCTCGACCGCGCCGGGGTGCCGGGGCAGTCGCACCACCTTGTCGTCGCCCAGCCGGAACATCGCGTTCTCCGTGCCGGAGGAGGGCAGCCGCCGCACGGTAAGCCCGGCCCATCGCGGGAACTGGGCGGCGACGAGCCTGCTCACCAGCGGGGCGTCGAGGTCGACCTCGTCCGGACGCATCTTCACAGCGGCACACATGCACCCCATTGGACGAGGCCGACTGCCGCGCCGTCCAACGGATTTCGGAGCGGAGCCGGACCGCGCGGCCCGGGTCGCGCACCGGGGCGCTCCCGGTCGCCGGTGTGCTCGGCGCGCGGGCCGAGGACCGGGTGGCTAGCGTGAGGAACCGGACAAACCATCTCATCAGGAGGGCCGTCGTGATGGCCGTACGACCAGAGGGAGCCCCTTGCTGGGCCGACGCGATGTTCAGCGACGTGGAGGGCGCCAAGAGGTTCTACGGCGACGTCCTCGGCTGGACCTTCGGCGAGGCGACGTCGGAGTACGGGAACTACACCCAGGCCTACGTCGACGGCAAGGCGGTGGCCGCCGTCGTCCCGCCGATGCCCGGTCAGGAGGGCCAGTCCCAGTGGTGCCTGTACTTCGCCTCCCCGGACGCGGCCGCGACCGCGGCCAGGATCCGTGAGCACGGCGGCGAGGTGCTGATGGAGCCGATGCAGGTCGGCGAGTTCGGCACCATGTGCCTGGCCCGCGAACCCGGCGGCGCCGTGTTCGGGGTGTGGCAGGCGGGCGTCCACGAGGGCTTCGAGGCCCCGCCCGGGCAGCCCGGAGCGTACTGCTGGGCCGAGGTGTTCACCCGCGAGCCCGAGAAGACGGACGCGTTCCTCCCGGCCGTGTTCCCGTACAAGGCCAAGCAGATGCGGGACGAGGCGGTCGACTTCCGCATGTTCGAGATCGGCGGCGAGACCGTGCTCGGCCGTATGCGGATGGGGGAGGAGTTCCCGCCCGAGGTGCCGTCGTACGTCAACGTCTACTTCACGGTCGCCGACTGCGACGAGGCGGTGGCCAGGGCGACCGGGCACGGCGGCGTCCTGCGCTTCGGCCCGATGGACACGCCGTTCGGCCGGTTCGCGGCGCTCAGCGACCCGCAGGGCGCGAGCTTCTCGGTGATCGACGTGACCACCACCGCGGGCGAGATGCCCCAGGCCGACGAGGTGTCCTAGCCGCGCGGCCGGAGTCCCGTGGACCCATGGCATGATCGTGCGCATGCGTGAACGAGTGGTGGCCGCGTGCGACGGGGCCTCGAAGGGGAACCCCGGCCCGGCGGCCTGGGCGTGGGTGGTCGCGGACGACACGGAGGCGCCGGCCCGCTGGGAGGCGGGGCCGCTCGGCAAGGCCACCAACAACGTCGCCGAACTCACCGCGCTGGAACGCCTGTTGGCGGCGACCGATCCGGCCGTTCCGCTCGAGGTGCGGATGGACTCGCAGTACGCCATGAAGGCCGTCACCACCTGGCTGCCCGGCTGGAAGCGCAACGGCTGGAAGACCTCCGCCGGGAAGCCGGTGGCCAACCAGGAACTCGTCGTGCGCATCGACGAGCTGCTCGACGGCCGCTCGGTCGACTTCCGCTACGTGCCCGCCCACCAGGTCGACGGCGACCCGCTCAACGACTTCGCCGACCGCGCCGCCAGCCAGGCGGCGATCGTCCAGCAGCCGGCCGGCAGCGATCGGGGTTCGCCCGAGCCGCCGGCCTCGCCCGACACTCCGAAGGCGGCGTCCGGACAGAAGAACGGCCGCCCCGCCGGGAACAAGTCGTCCCGGCGGAGCGGCGGTTCGTCCTCCCGCACGATCAAGGCCAAATTCCCCGGCCGCTGTCCGTGCGGCCGTCCCTACGCGGCGGGCGAGGACATCGCCAAGAACGCGCAGGGCTGGGGGCACCCGGAGTGCCGTACGGTGGACGCCGGTTGAGCATGGGCGCGGCCGTCACAGCACCGCGCCGCGCCAGCCTCCCGTCTCCAGGCCGCGCTCCTCGACGAACTCCTTGAAGCGCTCCAGATCACCCTTGGTCCGACGCTTCACGAAGCCCAGCTTGTCGCCGACGTTCTCGGCGAGGCCCTCCGGCTGGAACTCCATCTGGAGCATCACCTTGGTGTGGGCGTCGTCGAGCCGGTGGAAGGTCACCACCCCGGCCTGCCGGGCCTCACCGGCGACGGTGGTCCAGGCGACCCGTTCGTCGGGGATCTGCTCCGTGATCTCGGCGTCGAACTCCCGGTGCACGCCGTCGACACTGGTCACCCAGTGCGTGAGCGTGTCGGAGCGCTGTTCGACGCGCTCCACGCCGCTCATGAACTTCGGGAACGTCTCGAACTGCGTCCACTGGTTGTAGGCGGTGTGCACGGGCACGCCCACCTCGATGGATTCCTCGACCTGCGACACGGTCGTCTCCTCCTGCGTTGTCGTGGTTCGTATCGTCGGTGACGTCCGTGCGGGTACCCGTGACCCGTGCCGCAAACCGGGCGAGGGGGATCAGCCGGCGAAGGCGCGCGCAGGGCGGTCCGCGCCGAGGGCGTCGAAGGTGTAGTACGCGGTGTGATCGAGAAGGTCCGCCGGGGCGGTGTCGTTCCAGGGCTTCATCGTCTCGTGCAGATCGACGACGTCCGGCGTCCCGCCGCCGGGGAGGTAGGCGGACCCCGGGTGCCGGCGCTGCCACTGGGCCCACAGCTTGTCGATGTAGGCGTGGTGCAGCCAGAACACCGGGTCGTTGGGGGAGACCCCGGTCCCCATCTGGCCGCCGACCCACACATGGACCCGGTTGTGCAGATTGACCCCGCGCCAGCCCTCCAGATGGTTGCGGAAACCGTCGGAGGCGCTGTTCCAGGGCGCCATGTCGTACGTCGCCATCGCCAGCACCGAGTCGACCTCGGACCGGGTCGGCAGCTCGCGCACGCCCACCCCCAACGCGCGCCGCAGGTAAGTGCGTCCGTCCACCCGCACGTTGATCGGCCAGGCGCCCGCCGAGGCGGCGAACGGGCCGTCCATCACCTGGCCGTCCCGGCTGCGTCCGCTGCCGCCGAGGAAGTCGGGCGCCCACAACGACGAACGGGGCGAGCGGTCGGCCGACCAGTCCCAGTAGGGCAGCGACACCGAAGCGTCCACGGACTGCAGCGCCCGCTCGAACTCCAGCAGGAATCTGCGGTGCCAGGGCAGGAAGGACGGCGAACGGTGGCCGGTGCGTTCGCCGTTGTCGGTGTCGCCGAGGATGAACGCGTTGTGGGTGGTGACGAAGGCGTCGTAGCGGCCGTTGCGCTTGAGTTCGAGGACGGCGGCGACGAACCGCCGCTTCTCGTCGGAGGTCAGGGACGCCTGGTTCTTACGGACGGTCATGGTGCGGTGCTCCAGGGGTGCGGGAGAGGAGGGCGGACGGCGGTGGGTCAGCCGGCGGGGAAGGGCTCGAGCCGGGCGCCCTGCAACTCGTCGACCGCGGCGCGGGCCGCGGCCCGCGGCGTGGGCACCGGGTCGTAGTGACTGACCACGCTGATCCAGGAGCCGTCGGCGTTGCGCATCACGTGCAGCTCCACCCCGTCGACGTACACGGCGTAGCCGCCGCCGTGGTGGTGGCCGCCCCCGTCGGCGGGGCGGCCCTGTATGCGGCGCCCCCGGTAGACCTCGTCGAAGGACTCGGGCGAACCGTGGGAGCCGCCGTGGGAGTCGTGGTGCGGCTCGGCGGCCCGGGCGGCGGGGGCGGCGGCGAACGGGGCACCGGCGACGACGGCCGCCGCGGTGAGTGCGCGACGACGGCTGAGTTCCGGCATGCGGGACCTCCTGGAGTGCGTTCGGTTGACGACTCCGCATGCCTATCTGCGGCGTGGAGAGGGGGAGAAATCGCTCCCGACCGGTTGGCCGCGATCCGGACAATCAATTACAAGTCGTACAGTGTTGAACGAAGATGATCTTGTCGCGCGATGGCCCGGGGTGTGGCGGAAGGGGCAATTCCTTTGGGTCGGGGCCCCGCTTTCGGTGGACTTTCGCGCGGGCGCGCTCCGCCGGTGGTGTGGCTCACGTGCGAAAAGTGGCGCGATCGGGCACGGGGGGCGTCCGGTGGCCGATGTCGATCCTGCTACCCTGCGTCGTCAATCAACCACGACCGGTAACTCCTGGGGGTGCGCGTGAAGGTCGCCTGTGTCGGCGGCGGGCCCGCCGGCCTGTATCTCTCGATCCTGCTCAAGCGGCAGGACCCGTCCCACGACGTCACCGTCCACGAACGCGACCCGGAGGGCTCGACCTACGGCTGGGGCGTCACCTACTGGCAGGGGCTGCTCGAGAAGCTCCGTGCCTGCGACCCGGAGTCGGCGGAGGCGATCGAGGAGCACTCCGTCCGCTGGAACGCGGGCGTCGCCCACGTGCGGGAGGTGGCCACCCGTCAGCCGGGGGACGAGGGGCACGGCATCGGCCGGCACAAACTGCTGGAACTGCTCGCCGCGCGCGCCCGCGCCCTGGGCGTGCGCCTGGAGTTCGAGAGCGAGGTCACCGCCGACGACCTGCCGGACGCCGATCTGGTCGTGGCCGGCGACGGCGTGCACAGCGCCCTTCGCTCCCGTCACGCGGAGGATTTCGGCGCCACCCTCACGCCGGGCCGCAACCGCTACGTCTGGCTCGGCACGACCAAGGTCTTCGACTCCTTCACGTTCGCCTTCGTCGAGACCGAGCACGGCTGGATCTGGTGCTACGGCTACCCCTTCAGCGCCGAACAGAGCACCTGCGTCATCGAGTGCGCCCCCGAGACGCTGGCCGGCCTCGGCCTCGACCGGGCGAGCGAGGCCGACAGCCTCGCCGCGCTGGAGAAGCTCTTCGCGCACATCCTCGACGGCCATCCCCTCATCGGCCGTGCCGCGTCCGACGGCGGCTCCCCGTGGCTGACCTTCCGCACCCTCACCAACCGCACCTGGCACCGGGACCGTCTCGTCCTCCTCGGCGACGCCGCCCACACCACGCACTACTCGATCGGCGCCGGCACCACGCTCGCCCTGGAGGACGCCATCGCCCTGGCCGAGGCGCTGCGCGAGGGCGCCGATGTGCCGCAGGCGCTCGCCCGCTACGAACGCGAGCGCCGGTCCGCGCTTCTCTCCCTGCAGAGCGCGGCCCGCTACAGCGCGCAGTGGTACGAGAACCTGACCCGCTACATCCATCTCCCCCCGGAGCAGATGTTCGCGCTCCTCGGCCAGCGTCACTCGCCCCTGCTGCCCTACGTGCCGCCCCAGCTGTACTACCGGCTCGACCGGGCCGCCGGGCGGCTCGAGGCCCTGCGGCGGTTGAAGCGCTGGCTGGGGCCGAAGCTGGCGCGCGGCGCGCACGCCCGCGCGCTGAGTTCGCGCGAGTAACCGACCGGGCGGCCCGCCGGATCCGACGGAGCGACCTTGGGTGAATGGCAATTCACTGTTACGGTGAATTTCCATTCACCCTGTTTTCGTGTCGCACCGGCCGCTGGAGTGTCCATGGCGTCGCCCGCTCCGATATCCGCTCCGCCCGGGGAGGCCGCCGGTCTGCGGGCCCGGCTGACCATCCCGGTCCTGGCGTACTGCGGCATCCTCATGGCGGTCATGCAGACCGTCGTCGTCCCGCTGCTGCCCGACCTGCCCCGGCTCACCGGCGCCTCTCCAGGAGCGGTCTCCTGGATGGTGACCGCCTCGCTGCTGTCCGGCGCGGTCCTCACCCCGGTCCTCGGCCGCGCCGGCGACATGTACGGCAAACGGCGGGTGCTGCTCCTGTCGTTCGCCCTGATGGCCGTGGGTTCGGTGATCTGCGCCCTCACCTCCGACATCGGCGTCCTGATCGCGGCGCGCGCCCTGCAGGGGGCCGCGTCCTCCGTCGTCCCGCTGTCCATCAGCATCCTGCGCGACGAACTGCCCCCGCATCGAAGGGGATCCGCCGTGGCGCTGATGAGCTCCACCGTCGGCATCGGGGCCGCGCTGGGGCTGCCCGCGGCGGCCGTGGTCGTGCAGTACGCGAACTGGCACGTGATGTTCTGGGTGACCGCCGCGCTGGGCGCGACCGGCGTCGCGCTGATCCGCTGGGCGGTGCCGGAGTCGCCCGTCCGCGAGCCCGGCCGGTTCGACGTCACCGGCGCGCTGGGACTGGCCGCCGGGCTGGTCTCCCTGCTCCTGGCCGTGTCCCAGGGCGGTCAGTGGGGCTGGTCGAGCGCCCGGATCCTCGGCCTGTTCCTGGGCGCGACCGTCGTCCTCGCCCTGTGGCGCCGGCAGCAGCTGCGCGCCGAACGGCCGCTGGTCGACCTGCGCCTGGTGTCCCGGCCCAGCGTCGGGCTCTCCCACGTGGCCGCGCTCCTGACCGGCTTCGCCTTTTACGCCAACTCGCTGGTCACCGCCCAGCTGGTGCAGGCCCCGAAGGAGAGCGGGTACGGACTCGGGCTGTCCATCGTCCAGACCGGTCTGTGCCTTCTGCCCGGGGGCGTCACGATGCTGCTGTTCTCGCCGGTCTCGGCCCGCATCTCCCAGGCTCGCGGCCCCCGCGTCACTCTCGCCCTGGGCGCCGCCGTCATCGCCTCGGGATACGCGGTGCGCGTCGCCGACAGCCGCGAACTGTGGATGATCATGGTGGGGGCGACGGTCGTGTCGACCGGCACCACCCTCGCCTACTCGGCGCTGCCCGCGCTCATTCTGCGCGCCGTCCCACCGGGGCAGACCGCCTCGGCGAACGGCGTCAACGTCCTGATGCGCACCATCGGCCAGGCCGTCTCCAGCGCGGCCGTCGCCGCCGTGCTCGTGCACCACACGGGCCTCGTCGGCGGACTTCCGGTGCCGACCCTGCACGGCTATCTGATGGCCTTCGCGGTGGCGGGCGCGGTGGCGCTGGCCGCCTGCGCGGTGGCGCTCACCATCCCCGGCGACCCCGGCCCGGACGACACGCCACGCGCCCGGGGCCGCACCCGGCCGGTCAGCGACGGGGCGATGGAGGGAGCATGAGTGCCGTGAGCACCCGACCCGACGCCACCGCCGTCAGCGGCCGCCAGGCCCCCGCCCGGCGCGACGCCGAAGCCACCAAGGCGGCCATCCTGCGCGCCGCCCGGCACCTCCTCGCCCGGCGGGCGCACGCCGACCTCACCCTCAAGGCGGTCGCGGAGCGCGCCGGAGTCAGCGCGCCGCTGGTGGTGAAGTACTTCGGCAACAAGGACGCCCTCTTCGCGCGCGTGATGTCCTTCGAGGAGGACGCCGAGGCCCTGCTCGACGCCCCGCCGGACGAACTGGGCCGGCACATGGTCCGGCACGTGCTGGTCAGCCAGCGCGAGCGCGGTGCCGACCCCGTGGTGCGCATCGCCTTCGCGCCCCTGCACGGCGATCACGGCGACGTCCTGCGCGCCAACTTCCGCACCCAGGTCACCGAGAAGCTCGCCGACCGCCTCACCGGCCCGGACGCGGGCGTGCGCGCGGAACTCGCGGTCGCCGCGCTGCTCGGCCTCGGCGTGATGTTCGGCATCGCACGAGGCGCCGCCCTGCGGGCGATGCCGGTCGAGGACGTCGTCGACCGGTACGGGCCCACGGTGCAGGCGCACCTCGACGGCCGGGTCCCGCGGCTCCGGCCCGGACCGGCCGGGGAGTGACCCGACGCGAGCCGCCCGCCGGAGGCCGACCGCGGCCGCGCCGCGTCGCGCCGGGTGACAGACTGTCGCCATGGACGAGCGCGAATTCGGTAGGTCTGGTCAGCACGCATCCGTCGTCGGTCTCGGCACCTGGCAGCTGGGCGCCGACTGGGGCGACGTCGACGACAAGGAGGCGCTGACGGTTCTGGAGGCGGCGGCCGAGGCCGGGGTCACCTTCTTCGACACCGCCGACGTCTACGGCGACGGACGCAGCGAGCAGACCATCGCCGCGTTCCTCAGCGGCCGGCCGGACCTGCATGTGCTGGTCGCCACCAAGATGGGCCGCCGCGTGGAGCAGATCCCCGAGAACTACGTGCTCGACAACTTCCGCGCCTGGAACGACCGTTCCCGCCGCAACCTCGGAGTCGACCGGATCGACCTGGTCCAGCTGCACTGCCCGCCGACCCCCGTCTACTCGACCGACGAGGTGTTCGACGCCCTCGACACGCTGGTCGAGGAGGAGCGCATCGCGCACTACGGCGTCAGCGTGGAGACCTGTGCCGAGGCCCTCACCGCGATCGCCCGGCCCGGCGTGGCGAGCGTGCAGATCATCCTCAACCCCTTCCGCCTGAAGCCGCTGTACGAGGTGCTCCCGGCGGCCCGCGCGGCCGGCGTCGGCATCATCGCCCGCGTCCCGCTCGCGTCCGGCCTGCTCTCGGGCAAGTACACGGCGGACACCGTGTTCCCGGAGAACGACCACCGCGCCTACAACCGGCACGGCGAGGCCTTCGACCAGGGCGAGACCTTCTCCGGCGTCGACTACACCACCGGCGTCGAGGCCGCCGTCGAGTTCGCCGGCCTGGCCCCCGAGGGATACACCCCGGCCCAGCTCGCGCTGCGCTGGATCATCCAGCAGCCCGGCGTCACCACGGTCATCCCGGGCGCCCGCTCACCCGAGCAGGCCCGCGCCAACGCGGCTGCGGCCAAGCTCCCCGAACTCTCCGAGCAGACCCTCGCCGCCGTCCGCGACCTCTACGAGCGGCGCATCAAGGAGCAGGTCGAGGGACGCTGGTAGACGAACCCGGCGGTGAGCGGCGAAAACCGCCGCTCACGGGGTACTCGCGGTGAAGAGGGGGTCGAGGGACCACTCGGAATCGGGAGGACGGTAAAGGTGACGGACACGGCGACGAACGCCGCGCGCAGCACGGGGCGCAACGAGACCGAGGAGGAGAGAGCCGACCGGATGTGGGTCGAGCTCCTCCAGGAGATCCGCGTCGCCCAGACGGGTGTGCAGATCCTCTTCGGCTTCCTGCTGACCGTCGTGTTCACCCCGCGCTACGCGGACCTGCAGGACGCCGACAAGGTCATCTACATCGTGACCGTGGTCCTGGGGGCCTGCGCGACCGGCGCCCTCATAGGACCGGTGTCCCTGCACCGCCTGGTCTCCGGCCGGCGGGTGAAGCCGCAGACGGTGCAGGTGGCGTCCAGGCTGACCTTCGTCGGTCTGATCCTGCTGCTCGCCACCATGACCTCCTCGCTGCTGCTGATCCTGCGCGTGGCCACCCACGACGCCTTCGTGCCCTGGCTCGTCGCGGGTGTGGTCTCGTGGTACGGCCTGTGCTGGTTCGTCCTGCCTCTGTGGACCCGGCGCCGCTACACGACGAACTGAGCCGGACCGCCCCGACGGTCCGGCCCCCCGGTCCGGCCCGATCGGTCTACCCGGCCTCGGGCCCGGCGCCCCGGGCTCCGCGCAGCGCGGCGATGCAGCTGCCGATCGCCTGCTGGAGCTCTTCCAGCTGCTGCACCATGTCGTCCTCGTAGAACTCCTGCGCGTCGACGTCGTCGAAGGTCAGCTCCTCGAAGACCCTGGTCGCCCGCTGCAGGCTGCTGTAGAACTTCGTGCGCCGTTCCTGGACGCGCAGTTCGGGGTCGGCCTCGACCGTCTCCACGACCAGGGACTTCATGGTGTCGTAGGCCTCGCTCGCCCACTCTCCGGAGTCCTCGTCGTCGTCGAGCTCGTCGAGCAGCGAGAGATGGCGCTCGGCCTCCTGGCGCAGCTCGACGGGCGCGTCCACGGTCTGGCCCGCCGGCGTCTTGATCTGACCGGACTCGGCGATCTGCCGCACATATCCGATCCGGTCGGCCGAACGGCTCTCGGAGGCCACCGCCTTCTTCAGGTCGTCGGTGCGCACCACGTCCCGCGCCAGCTCGGTCTGCAGGTCCGGATCCTCCTTGATGCGGTCCAGGAGGGCGGCGCGGGCCGCGCGGGCGGTCGAGGGGTCGGCGAGGATCGCGGCGCGCAGGGCGGTGGGATTCTCCGCGACCTCCAGCGCCTTCGTGGGGCGGATGCCCTCGGCCTCGGCGGCCTCCGCGATCGCGGTCCCGCGTTCGGAGGCGGCGCTGGAACGCGAGACGTAGTAGGCCAGCCACACCTCGGCGTCCGGCAGCTCCACCTCCTGGCCCGGCGCCAGCTCCTCGAAGTGCGGGACCAGACCGTCGTCGGCAGCCCGGTCCCACGCCTTGTAGTAGCGCATGACGCGCTCGGGGGAGCAGCCGGCCAGCTCCGCGAACTCCTTCGCCGACACCTTCGGCGTCTCGTCCGCGCTCTGCCCGCCTGGCCGGACGCTGCGCGCCACCATCAGGCCGAAGGCCCAACCGCCGGTCCGCGCGTAGACGCCGAACTCGCGGGCGTCGCGCGCCACGAGGTCCGACAGCGGCGCGGGGCCCGTCGCGGGGAGCGTCCCGGCGGGCGGCTCGACGGACATCTCGGCCGGCGTCTCGACGGGCGTCTCGACGGGCGTCTCGGACAGGTCGGTCGCCAGGGTCACGGATGACTCTCCTCTGCGGGCTGCTGGACATAGGATCGGCACCGCGAGAGTGCCGATCCGCAGCCTATATGGGCCCATTGGCGGCGCTTTGCCGACCCGCCTGCCGTCCGGCCGGTCCGCCCGTGGTCCCTCAGCCGAAGGCCTTGCGCAGAGCGGGCAGCAGGGTCTTCTCCGACCAGTCCAGGTACGCCGGCTGCGAGTCGCCGCCGATCTGCACCAGGGCGATCTCCGTGAACCCGGCCTCGGCGTAGGGGCGCACGGCCTCGACGAAGTCGTCCGGGTCGTCGCCGCAGGGGATGGAGGAGGCGACGTCGTCGGGCGTCACGAACTGGGTCGCCGCGTCGAAGGAGTCGGGGTGGGGCAGCTCGGAGTTCACCTTCCAGCCGCTGCCGAACCAGCGGAACTGGGCGTGCGCCCGTTCCACCGCGGCCTCCCGGTCGGCATCGTGGCAGACCGGGAGCTGGCCCACCCGCGGCTTGCCCGCGCCCCCGTGCCGGTCGAAGGACTCCAGCAGATCCGGCTTCGGCTCGGTGGCGATCACCAGATCGGCCAGCCGGCCGGCGAGCGCACACGAACGCTCGCCCGAGACGGCGATCCCGATCGGCGGCGGCTCGTCGGGAAGATCCCACAGCCGCGCCGAGTCCACGTCGAAATGGGCCCCGTGCCGCGTGACGTGCCCGCCCTCGAACAGGGCGCGGATGATCTCGACGGCCTCCTCCAGCATCTCGTGCCGGACGTCCACCGAAGGCCAACCGCCGCCGACCACGTGCTCGTTGAGGTTCTCCCCGGAGCCCAGCCCCAGCCGGAAACGCCCCTCCGACAGCAGCTGCATCGTCGCTGCCTTCTGCGCCACCACCGCGGGGTGGTAACGGAACGTCGGACAGGTCACGTACGTCATGAGCGGAATGCGTGACGTGGCCTGGGCGGCCGCCCCGAGCACGCTCCACGCGTACGGGGAGTGCCCCTGCGAGCGCAGCCACGGGAAGTAGTGGTCCGACGTCACCGAGAAGTCGAACCCCGCCTCCTCGGCCCGCACCACGTGGTCGACCAGGTCACGAGGGCCGGCCTGCTCGGTCATCATCGTGTATCCGATTTGCACCATGGGGTCCGAGTCCCCGGCCGCCGCCGTGGGAAACGGGTCGTCGGCGGCCGGAAAACCCGTCGATCGGCAGGCGACGGCGGGGCAGGATGCGGACATGAGCGCCCACCCCCCGCCTTCCGGCACCCCGTCCGCCCTGCCGTCGAGCGCCCCGTCCGCCGAGGGCGTCGACGCCCTGGGCGTTCTCGCGTTCCTCGACGCCGTCGAGTCGGCCGAGCTCGTGGAGCCGCACAGCCTGATGATCCTGCGTCACGGCCGGCTCGTCGCATCCGGCTGGTGGGAGCCGTACACCTCCGACCGGCTCCACCTGCTGTACTCGCTCAGCAAGAGCTTCACGTCGACGGCCGCCGGTTTCGCCGTCGCGGAGGGGCTGATCGGCCTCGACGACCCGGTCGTGTCGTACTTCCCGGAACTCGACGCGGAGATCACCGACCCGCGCAGCCGGGCGATGCTGGTGCGCCATGTGGCGTCGATGGCGAGCGGGCACGAGGAGGAGACCTACGACCGGGCGCACGCCCTCGACCGCGACGACCTCGTCCTGGGCTTCCTGCTGCTGCCGCCGGACCGGGAGCCGGGAAGCGTGTTCGCCTACAACCAGCCCGCCACCTACGCGCTCGCCGCGATCGTGCAGCGCGTGACGGGCCGGTCGCTCACCGCCTATCTGCGACCCCGCCTGCTGGACCCACTCGGTGTCGGCGAGGTCGCCTGGCTGACCGACCGGTCCGGCCGCGAACTCGGCTTCAGCGGCCTGCACGCCACGACCGACGCGATCGCCCGGCTGGGGCAGCTCTATCTGGACGAGGGCGGTCGGCAGGGCGAACGGCTGCTGTCACGGGAGTGGGTCGCCGAGGCCACCCGCGCACACGTGCCGACGAATCCCGGGGCCCCGGCCGACGCGGACCGGCTGGACTGGGACCGCGGCTACGGCTTCCAGTTCTGGCGCTCCCGGCACGGCTACCGCGGCGACGGGGCCTACGGCCAGTTCTGCCTGGTCCTGCCCGAGCACGACGCCGTGATCGCGACCACCGCGGCCACGGGCGACATGCAGGCGTTGCTCACCCTCGTCTGGGAGCATCTGCTGCCCGCGTTCCGGCCGGGCCTGCTGACCGGCCGTGAGGAGGCCGACGCCGCTCTCGCCCGGCGTCTGGCGGGGCTCGCGCTTCCCCCGGCCGCCGGCGAGCCCGCGCCGCCGCAGGAGGCCGGACGCTGGTCGGGCGCCGTGTTCGCCCCTGCCGGCGGGACCTGCGCAGACCAGCCGGGACTGACCGGCGTCACGGTCGACGGGGGAGCCGGCGGGTGGACGCTGAGCCTCGCCGAGAAGCAGGGCGACCTCAGGCTGGAGCTGCCCACCGCCGACGGCTGGCGGGTGAGCGAAGAGCCGCTGCCCACCGCGGTCGGCGGCGGGTGGACCGACGCCGACACGCTCACCGCGCACGTCGTCTTCCTGGAGACCCCGCACCGACTGCGGGTGACCTGCTCCCTCGCCGCGCGGACGTTCACCGCTCGCTGGGACACGACGCCCCTGCACGGCGGTCCGCTGCGCTCCCTGCGCGCACCGGCCCGCGCGTCCCGGTCAGGCGGCTGAGCCGGGCCGGAACGTCTTCAGGAACGTGTCGAGGGCCTGCCGGTCGGCCTGGGTGTCCCAGTCCTCGGCGGGCGTCGTCCAGCGCAGCGAGAAGCTGCGGTGTCCGCCGAGCAGGAAACCCCGGCCGAACGTCCGTTCCTGTCCGCCGTCGACGTCGACGACCCACTCCATGTCGGCGGCCTTGTAGCCCAGGTACGTCGTCGCCCTGATCGCGCCGATCCGCCGGAAACCGTCGTCCTTCCTCAGGTTCGGCTCGACGTCGTCCCGCCAGACGGCGACCGGGTCGGGTCCGGCGCTCTCGCTGTAGGTCACCGCGAGGGTGCGCGGATCGCCGGACGCGCCGAAGGTGACCCGGTACGCGTGGTCGGCGCCGCGCGCGGTCTCCAGCCGCTTCCATCCCGCGGGCAGGGCGACGGAGAAGCCCTCGGGCGCCCGGTAGACCCGGAAGCCCTGGGGGAGGGCGGTCGCGGTGGCGGAGGGCGAAGCGTCCGGCGAGGCGCTCGCGGACGGGCGGGCCGGCGCGGCCGGGCTCGCGGCCGTCGGCGGCGGGGGCGTGGTGGGCGTGGGTGAGGGCGTCGGGGAGCCTCTGTCGCCGGCGTCCTCGTCGGGCGCCGGAGCGGACGCGGACGGCCGGGCCTGCGTCCCTCCGGCCGAGGTGTCGTCGGGGTCGGGCAGCTGGTGGGTGACGACAAGGGCGGCGAACGCCACCGTGACGACGGCCAGCGCGGTCCCGGCCGCCATGGCCCGGCCGCTCCACTGCGGGCCGACGTGCCGGGCCGCGGCGCACACGCGCCGCAGCCGCGGTGTGGGCAGGCCGGCGTGCGGGTCCTCGTCCAGCACGCGGGTGAGCGACTGGCGTACGACCGTGCGGGTCAGCCGTTCCCGGGAGTCCTTGCGCAGCAGCCCCTGCACGGTCGAGGTGAGGGGACCCGCCCGCAGGGGAGCGCGCAGCGGCAGCCGGTCCACGCCCTTCAGCGTGCTCTCGGGCCGGTCCCGGTCCCGGTACGGCGGACGCCCCTCGACCATCGTGTAGAGGATCGCGCCCAGCGCCCACAGGTCGGCGGCAGGGCCGATGCGCTCGTCGCGCGCCTGCTCGGGGGAGGCGTAGGACGGCGCGGCCACCCGCGGGGCGAGCGTCGCTCCCGTCAGCCCGAATCCCGTGAGGACGAGGGGGCCCTGGCTGCGCAGGAACACCTGCCCGGGGCTCAGCTCGCCGTGGGTGATGCCCTCACCGTGCGCGGCCTCCAGGACGTCCAGCAGCTGCAGTCCGATCGCCGCCGTCCGGGCCGGGCTGAACGCGCCCTTCTGCGCCATGAGCTGGCCGAGCGGCAGGCCGTCGATCCACTCGGTGACGGTCCACAGGGAGCCCGCCTCCTCCACGGCGTCGACGACCGCGGCGATCCGGCCCGGACACAGCCGCGCCATCGTCTCGGACATGCCGAGCACCCGGTCGGCGGCCTGGCGCGCCTTCTCCTCGCCCTGGTCGGCGGGCAGCCCGATCCGGGTGACCAGGCAGGGCCGGGCCGCCCCGGTGTCCTCGACGTACTCGCCGTACCAGCTGACGCGGTTCGTCTCCCGGTGGACGACGTCGAGCAGCCGGTACCTCCCGGCGACCAACTCGTGCGTGGAGACGTGCGTCTTGACCATGGCCATCCCTCGCTGAACCGCTGGTACTCACCTTTCCCAGTGGTACGACCGGTGCGAGGGGGTCCGTTCAATCATTCCGCAACTCCGGCGCGATTCCTGTCCTTCATTCAAGAAAGCCGGGCGTTCGGCCGTATGCATGTGCGAGGAATGGGAATTGGCGGGAGCTCGTCCGGGCTGCCTCCTGCGGCGCAACCAGCGGTGAACACGACGGCGCCGGGGCATTCGACGCCTCCGGAAACGCCCTTCTCCCCCCTGGACCATTTTCCGGCGCGGGCCCTCCCGACGGATTTGCGCTATCCCCTCGAAGGGGCGTCGTCGAAGGGGCGTCGCCGCAGCGCCGTGGTCGGAGCGCGGTCGTCGGAGCGCCGTCGTACGGCCGCTGCCGGCGGGAGCGCGTTCAGCGCAACCCGAACCGCTCCGTCCAGAGCGACATGTCCGCGGCCGTCGCGTTGCCGCCGCAGACCACCAGGCCCAGCCGCACGTCGCGCCCCATCCGCTCGACCACCTGCCGGGCCGCGGGCAGCAGACAGCCGGCCGCCGGCTCGGTCCACAGCTTGGCGTGTTCGGCGAGGTCCAGACAGCCCCGCACGGCCTCCCGGTCGGGAACGCTCAACACGTCGGTGACCAGGGCGGACACATGGTCGTACGTCAGCTGCGAGACGCTCGGCGCACTGAGGGTGGAGACGATCGACGACAGCGCGACCGGCACCGGCCCGCCGGCC
The DNA here is from genome assembly GCF_001746365.1 of Streptomyces sp. LUP30. Lineage (GTDB taxonomy): Bacteria > Actinomycetota > Actinomycetes > Streptomycetales > Streptomycetaceae > Streptomyces. Next base: position 59,594 of record NZ_MJAJ01000043.1, on the reverse strand, counting down.
GCCAGCGCCTCCGACATCGCCTGTGCCCCCTCGGTCTCCACGCCCCAGATCCGCACCTGCGGGCGGCGGGCGCGCAGGGCCGCGGCCACACCGGCGATCAGTCCGCCGCCCCCGACGCTGACCAGTACGTCCGTGACGTCGTCCGCGTCAGCGGCGAACTCCAGGCCGACGGTGCCCTGCCCGGCGACGACCAGAGGATCGTCGAACGGGTGCACCAGCGTGAAACCCTCCTGCCGCAACCGCTCCACCAGCGAGAAGGCGCCGTCCATGGTGTCGGTCGACCGCACCGAGGCGCCGGCCGTCCGTGCGATCTCGACGGCACGGGCCGGTGCCGAACGCGGCATCACCACCGTGGCCTTCACGTCCAGCGCGGCGGCCATGACCGCGAGCGCGATCCCGTGGTTGCCGCCGCTCACCGCGACGACCCCGGCCGCCCGCTCGGCCTCGCTCAGCGACAGAGGCTTCGCCGCCGCCCCACGCGCCTTGAACGAGCCGGTGCGCTGCAGGAGTTCCAGCTTCGCGGTCACCGGCACGCCGAGCAGCGCCGACAGGCCGGGGCTCGGCACGGTCGGGGTGCGGACGACGTGTCCGGCGATCCGCTCGGCGGCCGCCTCGATGTCCGAGATGCCGATCAACACAGTCACCCTTCCGGCGCGGGCGGAGAGGGGAGTGGCCGCGCCTTGTCCCGCCTCGCACCCTCGCCCGCCGCCGGGGCCCCGGTCAACTCGATTCGCGGCCCGGCTCAGAGATCCCGGCGCACGGCGGGGGCGACGGGGCGCGCGGTTCGCGGGCGGCGCGGGCGGTCGCCCAGGCCGCGGCGTGCGCCGACTCGGCGGCGGCGACCTTCCGGCCCKCCCGCGACGAGGGCGCCACGGCCGTCCGCGCGCCGCCACGACCGGTTCCGCTCAGCGAGCCGGGCCCGGCTCCGGGTCGATCAGGCGCTCGCGGTAGGCGATGGCCACCGCCTCGGTACGGCTCGCCGCGCCCACCTTGGCGAGGATGTTGGAGACATGGACGCTCGCCGTCTTGCCGCTGATGAAGAGCTCCTCGCCGATCTGCCGGTTGCTGCGGCCGCGGGCGAGCAGCCGCAGGACCTCCTGCTCGCGGGCCGTCAAGGCGGCCGAACGGTCCCGGCCGGCGGAGGGGCCGGCGGCCGGGCGGCCGCTGCGGATCAGGGCGTCCGCCCGCTCCAGCAGAGGCGTGGCCCCCAGCCGCGCGGCTGTCTCCCGGGCGGCCCGGGCCTCGGCGGTCGCCTCCTCACGCCGGCCCGCCGCCAGCAGGGCCTGCGCGTACCGCATGCGGCAGCGGGCGAGTTCGTACGGGTCGCCGTAGCCGAAGGCCTGCACGGTCTTCTCCCAGGCGGCCGGGTCCGGGCCCGTGACGGCCCACGCGCACTCGGCCTCCGCGCGGGCCAGCCAGGCCCGCCCCTCGGGTCCCTGCGGCACGCCCGTCTGACCGTGCCGGGCAACCTCCCGGGCCGGCTCCAGCAGTTCGGTCGCGACGGCGGACCAGCGGCGGGCCGCGCTCTCGTCGCCCCCGCGCCGCGCCGCGTCGGCCGCGTCGGCCACCGCGGTGAGGGCCAGCGCCGTGAGCCGGACGGCGACGTCCGGGCGGCTTCCCGCTTCGTCCGTCAAGGATTCGACCGAGGACCGCAGCCTGGCCACCGCGGCCTCCGCGTCGCCGCTCAGCGCCGCCGCGTCGGTCAGGACGATCCCCGCGACGAGCGCCGCCACCCAGTCGTAGCGTCCCTCGAGGAGGGCGTGCGCCCGCTCGACGGCGCCGCGCTCGCCGCGCGCGAGGGCGACGTACAGCGTGGGGCCGAGCGCGAAGCCGCCCGACGCCGGGAGCACCGCCAGGTCGTCCGCCGCCGTGCGCAGGCACTCGTCCCACCGGCCCAGGGTGTACAGCACCAGAAGCTGCAGATAGCGCATTTCCAGCGGATACGGCGAGGACAACAGGCCTGCCCGGCGGGCCCGGTCCAGGCCCTCGGCCAGCCAGGGCAGACACTCCGCCGGCTCCCCGGCCTCGTAGGCCCCGATCGCCAGGGAGAACAGGGCACGCATCTCCACCGGGGCGTTGCCCCCGCGCCGGGCCAGCTCCCGGGCCTCCTTCAGCAGGGCCCGGCCCTCGGGGGAGCGGCGGCCGCCGCCCTCCAGGTTGGCCAGCGACACCAGCAGGTCGGCGCGCGCGTCCGTCAGTTCGAGCCGCTCGGCCACGCCCAGCGCCTGCCGGGCCACCCGCAGCGCGGTGGCCACGTCGCCGACCTGACGCGCCGCCAGGACATGGGTGGCGGCGGCCCACACCCACGTCGGCGACGGCGGTTCGGCCGGGATCATCGCCAGCGCCTCGCTGCTGTACGCGAACGCGGCCGTCAGGCTGTCGACGCCCATGAGGGTGCCGGCGAGCGTGTAGCGCACGCGCGCGGCGAGTTCGGAGTCGGCGTCCTGGCCCACGCCCGCGAGCGCGGCCCGGGTCAGGGAGACCGCGCGGTGCGCCTCCCCGGCGTGGGCGGCCGCCGCCGAGGCGCGCAGCATCAGCGTGACCCGGTCGCTTCCCTCGCCGGACGGCCGGGCCGGGGCGGGCGCCGACTCCCACAGGTCCAGGACGGCTTCCAGGTGGTGCAGTTCCTCGGCGGGCGCGCCGACCCGCCGGGCGTGGTCGGCGGCCTCCAGGGAGGCGGCGAGCGCCTCGCCCAGGTCGTGGCTCTCGCGGTAGTGGTGGGCGCGTTCCGCGGCGGTGTCGGCGCGGTGCCCGCGACGGGCCAGCAGACCGGCGAACGCGCCGTGCAGACGCGACCGCTCCCCGGGGAGGAGATCGAGGTAGACCGCCTCGCGCGCGAGAGCGTGCCGGAAGGCGTACGTGCCGTCGTCGCCCGCGACCAGCAGCCGGCGGCCGACCGCCTCCCGCAGAGCGGACTCCAGCTCCTCCTCCGGCAGCCCCACCGCGTCCCGCAGCAGGTCGTGGTCGACCCGCCGGCCGGCGACGGCGGCGGTGCGCAGCACCTGCTGGGCGGTGTCGGGGAGTTGCTCGACCCGGATGAGCAGCAGGTCGGCCAGCCCGCTGGGCACGGCGCCGGACTCCGCGTCCCGGGCAGCCACGAGCTCCTCCGCGTAGAAGGCGTTGCCCTCCGCGCGCTCCACGATCCGGCGCACCGCGGCCTCCGGCAGCGGACGGTCCTCCAGCGCGCGCACCAGACGGGCCACCTCGGCGTCGGCCAGCGGGCGCAGCTCCAGCCGCTCCACGGCCGGCAGCCGCACCAGCTCGGCCAGCAGCGGGCGGAACGGGTGGCGGCGGTGCAGGTCGTCCGCGCGGTAGGAGGCCAGGACCGCCGGCCGGTGCCCCGGTCCGCCGCCCGTGGGCCGTTGCAGGAACCCCCGGCTGAGCAGGAACCGCAACAGGTCGCGGGACGACGGGTCGGCCCAGTGCAGGTCCTCCAGGACGAGGAGCAGCGGGGTGACCTCGGAGAGGTCGGCGAACAGTGACGCCATGCCCTCCAGCAGGCGCAGCCGCCCGCCGCCGGCGTCCGAACCGGCCAGGGGACCCCCGTCGTCCCGCACGGCCTGCGCGCCCGTGCCGAGCAGCCGGTCGACCACCGGGTGCGCGGCGAGGACGGAGGCGAACCGCCCGTCCGCGGCGAGCAGGCCCAGGATCTCCGTGAACGGCAGATACGGCAGGCCCACGTCGCCCAGGTCCACGCAGTGTCCGGTGAGCACGGTCATGCCGGAGCGCGCGGCGCGCACCGCGATCTCGTTCAGCACCCGTGTCTTGCCCACGCCCGCGTCTCCGGCGATCAGCACCGCGCGGGCCTCACCTCCCCGGGCGCGCTCCAGCACGCCGGAGAGCCGGGCGAGTTCCTCTTCCCGGCCGACGAACGGAGTGGCGAACACGGTCTGCGACACGGCCCCATCCTGGCACGCGGCACCGACAGCGCGGCCCGCGACCAGGAACGGAGCCCTGCCGGGCGGGCCGCGGCGGCCTCAGCGACGCAGCAGCCGCGCCCAGTCCGCGGGCACCCGGCCGGCCGGCCCCGGCGTCGGCTGCTCCGCGGGGTGGCTCACCGGCGGGGCGAGCTCCGGCCCGGACTCGTACAGCTCGTCGGTGGAGTAGTCCCAGAACCACTCCTCGCCCGGCTCGAAGCTGCGCACCAGAGGATGACCGGTGGCCTTGTAGTGCGCGGTGGCGTGCTGCGCGGGCGAGGAGTCGCAGCAGCCGATGTGTCCGCAGCTCGTGCAGCGCCGCAGATGGAACCACCAGCCGCCGCTCGCGTCGCAGTCCACGCAGCCCGCGCCGCTGGGCGGGACGCTCGGGTCGATGGGGTCCACGTCGGTCATACCGTCTCCTCGGCGTTCTCGGCGTTCTCGGGGTGCTCGGGCTCGTCCTGGGCGTTCTCGGCCTCGGGGGCGGTCAGCGGCAGCAGCACCTGGAACCGGGTGTCGCCCGGAACGGACTCCACGTGCAGGCTGCCGTGGTGCTTGTTGACGACGATCCGCCAGGAGATGTCCAGGCCCAGACCGGTGCCTTCGCCGACCGGCTTGGTGGTGAAGAACGGGTCGAAGATCCGCTCGCGGATGTCCGGCGGGATGCCGGGCCCCGAGTCGCGGAACTCCACCAGCAGCCGGTCGCCCTCGCGGGCCGTCCGCACCGTCAGCGTGCCTTCCCCGCCGGAGGTGTCGACGGCGAAGACGGCGTTGTCGACCAGGTTCGTCCACACCTGGTTCAGTTCGGCCGGGTAGGCCGGGATCGCCGGGAGCGTGCGGTCGTAGTCCTTGACGACCTCGATGCGCCGGCCGATCTTGCCCGAGAGCATCAGCAGGGTGGAGTCGAGCAGTTCGTGCACGTCGACGACCCGGTAGGGCGCGCGGTCGAGCTGAGAGTACTGCTTGGCGGCGTCGACGAGGTGGGAGATGCGGTTGGTGGAGTCGTCGATCTCGTCCATCAACAGCTCGGTCTCCACCGTGTAGTTGAGCCAGCCGACCGCGCCCGGCAGGATGTCCGGCGCGACGGCGGCCGCGACCTGCTCCAGCCAGTCCACGTCGAGCCCGGCCTGGACGAACGTCGGGGCGATCCGCCAGCCCTCCTCGATGTCGTGGTCGTCGAGCCAGTCGGCGAGGGCGTCCTCCCGGTCGGAGGCCTCCAGGGGGCTCAACACCGGTGCCTTGGCGACCAGTTCGGCCGTGCGCTCCTGGATCTCGATCAGTCGGGTCAGGGCCTCCGGGTCGTACGCGCCGGACGCGATGACGGCGAGCTTGTGCCGCATCTTCGCCACCCGCTCGCGCAGCGTGGCGGTGGCCCGCACGGCCGCCGCGGCCGGGTTGTTCAGCTCGTGCGTGAGACCGGCCGACAACGAGCCCAGCGCCAGCAGCCGTTCGCGCTGACCGATCGCCCGCTGGGTGTTCTTCGAGCCGAAGAACAGCCCCTCCAGCAGGTGCGCCGCCATCGGGAACCACTCCCGCATGACGGCCGAGAACGACTCGGCCGGCAGCACGAAGAACCGGGTCGGCTCGGTCACCCGCATCGAGTTGTTGTAGACCTGCGGCACCTGGTCGCCCAGGTAGGCCTGCATGGCCCCGGCGTACACCCCGCGCTGGGAGGTACGGCTGACCTCGACGTCGTCCGCGCCGACCCTGCGGTACAGCACGACCGTGCCGTCGAGCATCACGTAGAAGCAGGTCGCCGGGTCGCCCTCGGTGTACACCGGGCCGGGCTCGAACTTCTCCACCCGGCCTTCGCCGCACAGCCGTCCCAGCTGCTCGGGGGAGAGCTTCTCGAACAGGAACAGCGAGCTGATCTCGGCCGGGCTGCACGGCATCGGCTTCCCGCTCATGACTGCTCCAGGTAGCGGTGGACGAGCATCACGGCCATGGCTCCCTCTCCGACGGCGGACGCGACGCGCTTGGCGGACTCCGCGCGCGCGTCGCCCGCCACGAACACGCCGGGGATGTTGGTCTCCAGGTGGTACGGCGGCCGGTCGAGCTCCCAGCTCGCCGGGGGCCGCCCGTCCGGGGTGAGGTCGGGGCCGGCCAGGATGAACCCGCGCTCGTCGCGCAGCACCGTGCCGTCCAGCCAGTCGGTCAGCGGGGCGGCGCCGATGAACACGAACATCCACTGCGCGTCGACGAGTTCGGTCCGTCCGCTCGCCACGTCGCGCAGTGTGAGCTGCTCCAGCCGGCCGTCCCCGTGCGCGGCCTCGACGACGGTGCCGGGGCGCACCGAGATGTTGGGCGCTTCCTCGATCTGCTGGATCAGGTAGTACGACATCGACGCCGCAAGCGACTCCCCGCGCACCAGCAGCGTGACCGACTTGGCGCCTCTGGCCAGGTACATCGCCGCCTGCCCGGCGGAGTTGGCGCCGCCGACGATGTACACGTCGTGCCCCTGGCAGGAGGACGCCTCCGTGAGCGCGGACCCGTAGTACACGCCGCAGCCGGTCAGGTCGTCGCAGCCCGGGGCGGCCAGCTGCCGGTAGGACACGCCGGTCGCGAGGATCACGCTGTGCGCGGCCACCGCCGAGCCGTCCGAGAACCGCACGACCCGCGCGGACCCGTTGACCTCCAGGCCCGTCACCTCGCGCGCGGTGAGGATCTCCGCGCCGAACTTGCCCGCCTGCCGCCGCGCCCGGTCGGTGAGCTGAGCGCCGGACACGCCGTCGGGGAAGCCCAGGTAGTTCTCGATGCGCGAGCTCTGCCCGGCCTGTCCGCCGGTCGCCGACCGCTCCACGAGCACCGTCCGCAGCCCCTCGGAGGCCCCGTAGACGGCCGCGCCGAGGCCGGCCGGTCCGCCGCCGATCACCACGAGGTCGTAGAAGTCCGCGGTCGGCGTGGTCGCCAGCCCCACGTGGGCGGCCAGTTCGGGTGCGTCCGGCTCCACCAGGGGCGTGCCGTCGGCGGTGACCACCAGCGGCAGCCGCTGTCCGTCCACGCCGGCCGCCGCGAGCAGCCGTCGGCCCTCGGGCTCGTCGGCGGAGTACCAGCGGTAGGGCACCTGGTTGCGCGCCAGGAACTCCCGTACGTCGGAGGAACGCGCCGACCAGCGGTGCCCGACGACCTTCGTGGCAGGCACCGGCCGGTGGTCGCTGGACCGCCAGGCCTCCAGCAGGTCGTCCAGGACCGGGTAGAGCTTCTCCTCGGGCGGGTCCCACGGCTTGAGCAGATAGTGGTCGAGGTCGACGACGTTGATCGCGTCGATCGCCGCGCTGGTGTCCGCGTAGGCGGTCAGCAGCACGCGCCGGGCGCCGGGGTACACGTCCAGGGCCTGTTCGAGGAACTCGATGCCGTTCATCTGCGGCATCCGGTAGTCGGCCAGGATGACGGCCACCAGGTCGCCGCGGAGCTTCAGCTCGCGCAGGGCGTCCAGCGCGGACTCCCCGGACTCGGCCCGCACGATCCGGTACGAGGCGCCGTAGCGGCGCCTGAGGTCACGGGCGACGGCCCGGGACACCCCCGGATCGTCGTCCACGGTCAGGATGACGGTCCGCGCGGTTTCGGCGGCCTGTGCCATACGTCTCCCACCCCGAGAGGGTCATTGCTCATGGCGGCACGGCAGAGCCCCGTGCCGGCTCCGCCCATCGTATGTTCGATCGGCCCGGTCCGCTCCGGGACAAGGGCGAACCGTGCGCTCACGGCACAGCCCGGGGCGCACGCCGTCAAGCCGGCTGCCGCTCTCCCAGCACGCAGAACTCGTTTCCCTCGGGGTCGGCCAGCACCACCCACGGCTGCTCGCCCTGGCCGACGTCCGCGCGGCGCGCGCCCAGCGACAGCAGACGGGCCACCTCGGCGTGCTGGTCGTCGGGCCGGAAGTCCAGGTGGAGCCGGTTCTTGGCCGTCTTCCCCTCCGGCACCGGAACGAAGACCAGACCCGGCAGCCGGTCCTGCCGCTGCCGGATCTCGTACTCGTCGGGGGCGTCGTGGACCACCACCCAGCCGAGGGCCGCGGCCCACCACCGTCCCAGCGCCACCGGGTCGGTCGCGTCCACGACCGTCTGCTCCCACTCCAGAGTCATGCCGGCAGCGTAGTGAAGACTGGGGGCGACGGATGTGATCACGACACGAGGAGGCGGCGGGATGACGGGCCCGATCACGGCAGGGGTCGACGGAACGGACGAGAGCCTCGCGGCGCTCGCCTGGGCGGCCCGCGAGGCCGTCCGGCGTGACCTGGCGCTGCGGGTGGTGCACGCCTGGCGCTTCCAGCCGAACGCGGCGGCCGACGTGGCGGACCGCGACGCGCAGGAGCGATGGGTGCGCGACGCGGTCGAGCGGGCCGTGGCGACGGTGGCCGAGCGGCACCCCGCGCTGAGCGTCACCGCCGACGTCGAGGAGGGCGGCCCGGTGGAGTCGCTGGTCGCCGCCGCGGCCGGGGCGGAACTGCTGGTGCTCGGCTCGCGCGGGTACGGACCCGTCGTGGGATTCCTGCTGGGCTCGGTCGGCCGGCAGGTGATCGCCGAGGCCGCGCGTCCCGTCGTGCTGGTGCGCGCGGGCGACCGTCCGTCGTCCGAGGCGGCGGCGCACGAGATCGTCGTCGGTCAGCAGGGCGAGCCCGAGGACAGCGCGCCGGCCCTGCGCTTCGCGTTCGAGACCGCGGCCGCGCGGGGCGCGGGCGTGCGCGCGGTGCGGGCCTGGACGCTGCCGCCGGTGTTCGCCTACAGCCCCGGCTCGCTCAGGCTCCTCGACGAGGCCGGCGGCCTGGAGCCGTACGAGAAGAAGGCGCTGGCGGAGGCGCTGCAGCCGTGGCGGGAGCGGTTCCCCGACGTGCCCGTGGTGGAGCACGTGGAGATGGGCAGCGCCGGCCAGGTACTGCTGTCGGTCGCCGGACGGGCCCAGCTGATGGTGGTCGGCCGCCGCGCCCACCGTACGGCGGTGGGCGCCCGGATCGGCTCCGTGGCGCACGGCGTCCTGCACCACGCGGACTGCCCGGTCGCCGTCGTGCCCCACGACTGACCCGCGGGGCGCGCGCGGCCCCGGGCTCATTCCGGGAGGGTCGGCTCCAGGGTCTCGCGCGCCTTGGGCAGGATGTTGCCGATGTAGTCCTCGACCACGGCGTCGAGCCCGATGTCGTGCTGCGCGTGCTCCGACAGGTACCAGCGGTGTTCGAGCAGCTCGTGGTAGATCTCCGCGGAGTCCATCGAGCCGCGCAGCTCGAGCGGCACCGCACGCACGGTGGGCCGGAAGACGTCCCGCACCCAGCGGTGCGCCAGCACCTCCGGGCGGGCCGCGAGCGGGTCGCCCGGGGCGTAGTCGTCCTGGGTGGCCATCCAGCTCTCCAGGTCGCTCAGCAGCCGCCGGGCCTGGTTCTCCTCGGTGTCCAGTCCCGTCAGGCGCAGCAGCTGACGCTGGTGGTGGCCCGCGTCGACGACCTTGGGCACGAAGGTGACCGTGTCGCCGTTGGAGGAGTGCTCGATCTGCATCTCGGCGACGTCGAAGCCGAGCTCGTTGAGGCGGCGGATCCGGCGCTCGATGTAGTGGTACTTGCCCGCCGGGTAGACCGAGGTGCGGGTCAGCTCCTCCCACAGCGCCCCGTAGCGGGCGCAGATCTCCATGCCGAACTCGATCGGGTCCACCGACGGGTGCAGCGCCCCGGAGGCTTCCAGGTCCAGCAGCTCGCCGCTGATGTTGACGCGGGCGAGGTCGAGGTCGTACTCGCGCTGCCCGGTGCTCAGCTGCGGGTGCAGATCGCCGGTCTCGGCGTCCACGAGGTAGGCGGCGTAGGCGCCCGCGTCCCGTCGGAACAGGGTGTTGGACAGCGAGCAGTCGCCCCAGGCGAACCCGGCCAGGTGCAGTCGCACCAGCAGGACGGCGAGGGCGTCCATCAACCGGTGCATGGTGGCCGGCCGCATCGTCGTCTCGAACATCGAGCGGTACGGCATCGAACCGCCGAGGTGCCGGGTGACCAGCACCGACTCCAGTGGCGACCCGTCGTCGGCGGTGCGACCGGTGACCACGGCCAGCGGGTCGACGGCGGGGATGCCGATCCGGTCGAGGTCGCGCAGCAGCTCGTACTCGCGCAGCGCGGGCCGCTCGGCGAGCTCCTTGACGGCGATCACCTCGTCGCCCGCCCGGGCGTAGCGCACCACGTGGCGGGAGATGCCGCGCGGCAGCGGGACCAGGACCTCCTCGGGCCACTCCTCCAGGGGCACGTGCCAGGGCAGCTCAAGCAGGAGTGCCGGGTGCTCCGGGTTGGTGGCGCTGATCTGCAAAGCCATGACCTGACCTTAGACGGCGCGTTCGTGGGCCTGCTGGGCCGCGGCCTTCACGGACCCCTGGTGGAGCGGTCCGTGTCCGGGCAGCAGCAGCTCGCCCGTCAGTCCCGCGATCACGTCCAGCGACGCGACCGCGCGACCGCGCTCGTGGTGGAACATGTCCGGCAGCAGCTGCGGACCGCGGAGGCGGGACGTCGGGTGCCCGCTGACCAGCGCGTCCCCGGACACGACGATCCCGCGGTCCGGGAGGTGGAAGACGGTGTGCCCGTCGGTGTGCCCCGGGGTGTGCACCGGGACCGGCCGGCCGGGCAGGTCGAGCGGACCCTCGGCGGCCGGGAACGCCTCGGGCGCGGTGACCGGGTGCTGTTCGGTGCCGCCGGAACGCAGCGCATGCACCATCCACGGCAGCACGCCGGGCCGCCAGGCGTTGCGCAGCACCTCGCCGACGCTCACCTGCTGGAGGAACTCGCGGCGGGCGTGCGGTACTTCGGCCTCGTGCAGATACACCGGCACGCCGTACGTCGCACGCAGGTGCTCGGCGGAGCCCAGGTGGTCGTTGTGGGCGTGCGTGACGAGCACGGCCGTGATCGCCTCCGGCGAACTGCCCACGGAGGTGAGGGAGTCGAGGACCAGCTCACGGTCGCCCGGGTAGCCGGTGTCGATCAGCGTGACCGCGTCCCCGTCGGTGAGGATCACCCAGTTGGTGTTGCTGCCGTGCACCAGGTAGGTGCCGTCCGCCACTTGCCGTACGTCTGCCCGCATGGCCGTCCCGTGTTCTTCGCGAGGTGCTCGACGGGGACAGCAAAGCAGACCGTGCGCAAGAGGCGGTGGGCGGGGCTCCCCGCCCGACGGGACCGGGCCGGGCCGGGCCGCGTCGGCGCCGCGGGCTCAGCGCACCCCGCGCGGGCGGAACTGGACGCTGATGCGCGGTCCGGCGGCCCGGGTGGACTTGGGGACGCAGTGTTCCCAGGTCCGCTGGCAGGAGCCGCCCATGACGATCAGGTCGCCGTGCCCCAGCGGACGCCGCACCGTCTCGCCGCCGCCCGCCGGACGCAGCAGCAGGTCGCGCGGCGAGCCCACGGAGAGGATCGCGACCATCGTGTCGAGCCGGGCGCCGCGGCCGATCCGGTCGCCGTGCCAGGCGACGCTGTCCCGGCCGTCGCGGTAGTGGCACAGGCCGGCGGTGACGAACGGCTCGCCCAGCTCGTCGGCGTAGTGCGCGGACAGGGTCCGGCGGGCTTCCTCCAGCACCGGGTGGGGCAGGTCGTCGTCCGCTCCGTAGAACGCCAGCAGACGCGGCACGTCGACGACGCTGTCGTACATCGTGCGCCGCTCGGCCTGCCACGGGACCTCCACCGCCAGGTGTTCGAACAGCGTGTCCGAGCCGGTGAGCCAGCCCGGCAGCACGTCGATCCAGGCGCCCGCACCGAGGGTGGTGCGGCGGAGCCCGTCGAGGGGGCCGAGGCGCGGGGCGTCGGCCTGGTCGAAGAGGGAGCCCTGAAGGTGGTGCGCGGTCATGCGTCCCAGCGTACGCCTTAATCGAAAATGTGTTCGCCGAGGTCGGCGCGGCTCGTGTGCGCCCGCGGTCCGGGCCCTTTCGATACATCTGTGTATCGGATACATTCGCGTATCGAACGGAGGTCCAGCCATGGACGTACGGCACCCGGAGCCGGCGGGACGCGTGACCCGGCGGCGGGCCCGCACCCGCGCCAACCTGCTCGACGCCGCGTTCGCCGTGTTCGCCGCCAAGGGCTTCGGCCGGGTCTCCATCGAGGAGGTCTGCGACGCCGCCGGCTACAGCAGGGGCGCCTTCTACTCCAACTTCGCCAGCCTGGACGAACTGTTCTTCGCCCTCTACCAGGAGCGCGCCGACCTCATCGCCCGGCAGGTCGCCGAAGCCCTCGCCGACGGCGGGCCCGACCTGGCCGTGCCGGCCTCCGTGGACCGCGTCACCGAGGTGCTCCTCCTCGACCTCGACTGGCTGCTGGTGAAGACGGACTTCCTGGTGCACGCCGCCCGCGACGCCACGGTCGCGCAGACCCTCCTGGAGCACCGGACCAGGCTGCGCGGCGCGATCGCCGACCGGCTGGCCCGCACCCCGCTGCCCGCCGTCCTCGGCGACGCCGACTCCGCCGCCCACGCGGTGGTCGCCGCCTACGACGGGGTTACCACCCAACTGCTGCTGGACAAGGACGTGGACCGCGCCCGCGGCTGGCTGAAGCAACTGCTCACCGCGCTGCTGACCGACGGCAGCACACCCCCTCCCGGATGTTCCGAATGAGAAAGGCAACCCACGCCATGGACGCGGACGTCATCGTCGTCGGAGCGGGCCTCGCGGGCCTCGTAGCGGCGCACGAACTCACCAGCAGGGGCAGACGGGTCGCCCTCGTCGACCAGGAGAACGCCGCCAACCTCGGCGGCCAGGCGTTCTGGTCCTTCGGCGGACTCTTCCTCGTCGACTCCCCGGAGCAGCGCCGGCTCGGCGTCAAGGACTCCTTCGACCTGGCCTGGAGCGACTGGCAGGGCAGCGCCGCGTTCGACCGGACCGAGGACGAGGACTCCTGGGCGGTGCGCTGGGCGCGCGCCTACGTCGAGTGGGCGGCGGGGGAGAAGCGCACCTGGCTCGCCGGGCACGGGATCTCCTTCGTGCCGACCGTCGGCTGGGCCGAGCGCGGCGACCTGCGGGCCGACGGCCACGGCAACTCCGTCCCCCGTTTCCACGTCGCCTGGGGGACCGGCACGGGCGTCGTCGAACCCTTCGTGCGCTACGCCAAGCAGGCGGCCAAGGACGGCCTGCTGACCTTCTACCACCGGCACCGCGTCGACGCGCTGGTCCTCTCGGACGGCGCCGCGCGCGGGGTGCGCGGCACGGTCCTCGCCGCCGACGACTCCGCGCGCGGCGTCGCCTCCAACCGCGACCCGATCGGCGAGTTCGAACTGACCGCGCAGGCCGTGGTCGTCAGCAGCGGCGGCATCGGCGCCGACCACGACATCGTCCGCCGCTACTGGCCCGAACGGCTCGGCACCCCGCCCGCCGAGATGGTCACCGGCGTCCCCGCCTACGTCGACGGCCGGATGCTCGACATCAGCGCCGAGGCCGGGGCCCGCCTCGTCAACCGCGACCGCATGTGGCACTACACCGAGGGCATCCAGAACTGGGACCCCATCTGGCCCGGCCACGGCATCCGCATCCTGCCCGGCCCCTCCTCGATGTGGTTCGACGCGCTCGGCCGCCGGCTGCCCGACCCCTGCCTGCCCGGCTACGACACCCTCAACACCCTCAAGCACCTGCGCACCACCGAGGACATCGCCGCGTACGACCACTCCTGGTTCGTCCTCACCCGCAGAATCGTCGAGAAGGAATTCGCGCTGTCGGGCTCCGAGCAGAACCCGGACATCACCGCCAAGGACCGCAAGGCCGTCCTGCGCGACCGGCTGCTCGGCAAGGGCGCCCCGGCCCCCGTGCAGGCGTTCCTCGACCGCGGCGCCGATTTCGTGATCGCCGACACGCTGGAGCAGCTGGTCGAGAAGATGAACGGGCTGACGGAGAAACCGCTGCTCGACGCGGACACCCTGCGCCGCCAGATCCAGGCCCGCGACCTGCAGATGGCCAACCCGTACAGCAAGGACGCCCAGATCCAGGGCATCCGCAACGCCCGCCGCTACATCGGCGACCGGCTCGGCCGCGTCGCCACCCCGCACCGCGTCCTCGACCCCGCGGCCGGCCCGCTGATCGCCGTCAAGCTGCACGTGCTCACCCGCAAGACGCTCGGCGGCATCCAGACCGACCTCGACTCACGCGCCCTGGGCGCCGACGGGCAGCCGGTCGAGGGTCTGTACGCGGCCGGCGAGGTGGCCGGCTTCGGCGGCGGCGGCGTCCACGGCTACAACGCGCTCGAAGGCACTTTCCTAGGCGGCTGCCTCTTCTCCGGGCGGGCGGCCGGCCGAGCGGCGGCGAAGCAGACGGGCTGACGTCCGCGTGTCGGTCAGTGCCGGTCCGCCTCCAGCAGGCGGACCAGCACCGCCGTGTGGCTCTGCTCCGGGGACTTCGCGGCGGTCAGCAGCGTCACGGGTCCCCGCCCGACCAAGTCACGCACGTGGTCGAGCGGTTCGCGCGCCCCGGGCTCGGCGAGCTCGGCCTCGTAGCGGCGGGCGAACTCCTCGAACGTCCCCTCGCCCGCGTGATACCAACGGCGCAGCTCGGTGGACGGGGTCAGCCCCTTGGGCCACTCGTCGACACGGGCCGCCTCCTTGGACACCCCCCGCGGCCACAACCGGTCGACGAGGACGCGCACGCCGTCCTCCGGCTCGGGCGGGTCGTACACGCGGCGAACGCTGACCGACATGGTGGCCGTCCTCGGGTCGGCGGGTCTCCCAGCCTAGCCGCGCGGCGCCCGCCGCTCCTGTTCGGCTTGACCTGAATGAGGGGGAGAGGCGAGGGTCCAGTCCTTAGTCTGAGGGGCGTTGATCACCCGCCACCCCCCTAGGAGCGCACGTGACACACCCCCGCAGACGCCCCGCCCTGCTGCGCCGCGAGGCCGTCGCCGCCACCGTCCCCGTCGCCGTGGCCGCACTGCTCACCGCGGCCGGTCCCGCCGTGGCGGCCGGCCCCGTCGGCACGAGCGGCGTCGGCGACCCCTACTTCCCGCTCGCCGGCAACGGCGGCTACCACGTGAGCCACTACGACCTGACCCTGCGTTACGACCCGACCGGCCGTCACCTCGACGGCACGGCCGTCCTGTCGGCCCGCGCCACCCAGCGGCTCACCCGCTTCGACCTCGACTTCAAGGGGCTGAAGATCACCGGTCTGACGGTCGACCACGTCAAGGCCGCACACCGCCGCGACGGTCAGGAGCTCGTCGTCACCCCCCGGCGCGCCCTGCGCAAGGGCGAGCGGTTCCAGGTCGCCGTCACCTACAACGGAAGCCCCCGCCCGGTCACCGACCCCGACGGCTCCCTCGACGGCTGGATCCCCACCGACGACGGCGCGTTCGTCGCGGGCGAGCCGCAGGGCGCCATGACCTGGTTCCCGGCGAACAACCATCCCCTCGACAAGTCCTCCTACGACTTCACCCTCACCGTCCCCCGGGGCCGTACCGCCGTCGCCAACGGCGTCCTGCTCGGACAGCGCACCAGGAAGGGCGGGACCACCTTCCACTGGCGTCAGACGGAACCCATGGCCGCCTACCTGGCCACCGCCACCGTGGGAACGTTCCAGGTCACGCAGTACACGACCCGGGGCGGCCTCAAGGTCTACGACGCGGTGGACCCACGGGAGGCCGCAGCCGCGAAGCCGGTGCTGAAGAAGCTGCCCTCGGTGCTGGAGTGGGAGAGCAAGCTGTTCGGCCCCTACCCCTACCGCGCCGCCGGCTCCATCGTCGACCACGCCCCGAACGTCGGCTACGCGCTGGAGACCCAGACCAGGCCGGTGTACGACAGCGCCCCCGACCTGAGCACCCTCGTCCACGAGAGCGCCCACCAGTGGTTCGGCGACTCCGTCTCCCTCACCTCCTGGAAGGACATCTGGCTCAACGAGGGCTTCGCCACCTACGCAGAGTGGCTCTACAGCGAGCAGCACGGCGGTGACAGCGCCCGGAAGTCCTTCGACGCCCTCTACGCCCGCCCCGCCACCGACGGCCTGTGGGCGTTCCCGCCCGGGGCCCCAGGCAGCGGCGCCCACATCTTCGGCACCCCCGTCTACGCCCGGGGCGCCATGACCCTGCAGGCCCTGCGCACCGCCGTCGGCGACCGCGACTTCTTCCGCATCCTGCGCGCCTGGGCCGAGCAGCACCGCTACGGCCACGGCACCACCGCCCAGTTCGAACGTCTCGCGGAACGGCAGTCCGGGAAGAACCTCGACCGGCTGTTCACGACGTGGCTCTACACACAGGGCAAGCCCCGCCACCCGTGATCCTCGGCCGAACGGGCATGGGGAACCTGACGAGTTCCACACATCTCCCGGCCAAGGTCACCTCATGATCATGCACCGCCCCCGTGCAGCGCTGCTCGCTGCGTCCCTTCTGCTCACCGGATGCGGAGGAGCCGCGTCCGCAGGTCCGGCGCACCCCACGGCCTCCGTCCGGGGTGCCCCGGCGCCTCCCGCGCCCGCCGCCGCGGAGGCGGCGCCACGGGACATACCCGGTCTCGGGGCCAGGACCCGGGCGGCGGTTCCGGCGAACGCACGGCAGGTGGTCGTGGTGAGCGGCCGCGGCAGGAACTCGCCGCTCGCCACGGTCGTCCTGTACCGGCGCACCGGGTCCGGCTGGCAGGCCGGCACCCCCTGGCCCGCGCACAACGCGCTGCGCGGCTGGAGCGACCGGCACATGGGCGGCGACCTGCGCTCGCCCGTCGGCGTCTACGGCCTCACCGACGCCGGCGGGCTGCTGGCCGACCCCGGCTCGAAGCTGCCCTACGACCACGGCCCCGGCTTCCACTCGCCGGGCACCGGCTTCGAGGGCGAGCCGCTGGACGGTTCCTTCGACTACGTGGTCGCCATCGACTACAACCGCAAGCCCGGCACTTCACCCCTCGACTGGACCCGGCCGCTCGGCGCGGGCCGCGGCGGCGGCATCTGGTTCCACGTCGACCACGGCGGGCCCACCCACGGATGTGTGAGCATCGCCGAGGAGCACATGAAGGAACTGCTGCGCACGCTCGACCCCGCGCTGCACCCCGTGGTCGTCATGGGCGACCATGCCTCTCTGGCCCGCTGAGGAAACGGAGTCGTGGCGTGTGCGCTCATGTACTGGTGGCCGAGGACGACGCGATGCAGGCCGAACTCATCCGCCGCTCGCTGATCGCCGAGGGGCACACCGCCACCGTGGTGCACGACGGCTCCGCCGCGTTGGACGCGGTGCGCCGGGACCGGCCGGACCTCGTCGTCCTCGACCTGATGCTGCCGGTCATCGACGGCTTCGGGGTCTGCCGGGTGCTGCGCCGGGACGACGACCTGCCGGTGCTGATGCTCACCGCCCGCGCCGCCGAGGACGATGTGCTGCTCGGCCTGGAACTCGGCGCAGACGACTACATGACCAAGCCGTACAGCCCGCGTGAACTCATGGCCCGCATCCGCACCGTGCTGCGGCGCAGCGGACGGGCCGGCGCCGACCGGCGGGACGAGGGCGTCGTACGGACCGCTGGGCTCGCCGTCGATCCGGAGCGTCACGAGGTGCGGTGCGACGGCGAACCCGTGGACTGCACGCCCGCCGAGTTCCAGATCCTTCTGGCGATGGCCGCCGAACCCGAACGGGTCTTCTCACGGCGGCAGTTGCTCCGGTGCACCCACGGCTTCGACCGTTCCTCCACCGAACGGGCGGTGGACGTGCACATCATGAACCTGCGCCGGAAGATCGAGGCCGACCCGCGCAGACCCGTACGGCTGCTGACCGTGTTCGGCGTCGGCTACAAACTCAGCGGCGGCCGTGCGTGACGCGCGCGACCCGGGTCCGGATACCGGTGCGCAAACGGCTGCTGGTGCGGCTGCTGAGCGCGTCGGTGCTGATCGCCGTGTGCTCGGTGGCCGCCACCGCGTGGCTGGCGGTCGCGACCACCACCCGCGCGCTGCGGGAGGAGCAGGGCCAGGCCCTGGCCGACGACATGGACATCCTCGCCCGGCTCAGCGGCTACGCGGCCACTCATCCCGACTGGGCAGGCGTCCAACGCATGGTGCGCGACCTGTCCGCCCGGACCGGCCGGCGCATCGCCCTGACCGGCGCCGACCGCACGCTCCTCGCCGACTCGGCGCCGCACGGCACCTCGCTGCCGCCGCGCGCCGCCGCCGCCGTCGACCCCCTGCGCACCGACACCTACACCGAACGCGGCGCCCAACTCAGCGGCACCGACCCGCGCGTGGTGGGCCCCTACCGGCTCACCGACCTCGAACGCCGGAAGCTCGACGCCGTGGCGCACGCCCGGCAGCGCTGCTTCTCCCGCTACGGCGTCGAGACGACCATCACCCGGACCCCGAGCGGCCGCCCGGTGCTCACCGACGCCGACGGCGGCGCGACCACCGGCTACGTGCCCGAGGAATGCGCGGACGGACAGCTCGACACGCCGACCTCCACCGAACAGAAGGCGCTGAACGCGCTCCAGGCCCACGCGGGCCCCTGTCTGGTCCGCGAGGGCCTGGAACCGGACATTCCCCTGTACTTCGGACCCGGCATCCCCGGCGTCAACGGCCGGGACGCCACCCCCGCGCCCGCGTACGTCAAGGTGAGGGACGCCAAGACGGGGCGCGCGGCCCAGAGCTGTCTGGAGGAGGCCCGCCGCGCGCAGCTCGACCCGTACGTGGCGCCGGTCGCCGAGCTGTTCCTCGGGGGCGGGGACAGCGGCGCGGCGCCCCGCTGGGACATGTCACCGGCCAACAAGACGAAGGTCTTCGGCGCGGCGGGCCTGGTGCTGGCCGTCACCGTCGCCGTGAGCGCCGTCGTCGCGGCCCGTCTCGTGCGGCCCCTGCGCGCCCTCACCGAGGCCGCGCAGCAGCCCCCGGACCGGCACGCGCGCGTGCCCGTCACCACCCGGGACGAGACCGGGATCCTGGCCGAGGCGTTCAACGACCTCGCCGAGCGCCGGGAACGTCTGGAGGCCCAGCGCAAGGCCCTGGTGAGCGACGTCGCCCACGAACTGCGCAGCCCGCTCACCAACATCAGGGGCTGGCTGGAGGTCACGCGCGACGGACTGGTCGAGCCCGACGCCGAACTGCTGGGCGCCCTGCACGAGGAGGCCCTCGTCCTGCAGCGCGTCATCGACGACCTGCGCGACCTCGCGGCCGCCGACGCCGGCGCCCTGCTGCTGCGCCGCGAGCCGGTGCCCGCCGACGAGCTGCTCGCCCAGGTCGCCGCCGCCCACCGTGTGGCGGCCGACGGCGCCGGAGTCTCCCTGCGCACCGGGACCGACGGCGCGCTCTGGCTCGACGCCGACCCGGTGCGGCTGCGGCAGGCGCTCGGCAACCTCGTCACCAACGCCGTCCGCCACACCCCGCCCCACGGCACGGTCACGCTGACCGCGCGGGGCGAGGGCGCGCAGGTCGTGCTGGCGGTCGCCGACACCGGCACGGGCATCGCCGAGGCGGATCTGCCGCACGTCTTCGAGCGGTTCTGGCGCGCCGAGAAGTCACGCAGCCGCCGCACCGGCGGCAGCGGCCTCGGGCTGTCGATCGTCCGGCAGTTGACGACCGCTCACGGCGGCACGGCGGAAGTGGCCAGCACCCCCGGCGCGGGCAGCGTGTTCACGCTGAGACTGCCCGCCGCGCCGCCTCCCGCGGACGCCTGACGAGCGCCGCCGGGACGGCCGCAAGCGGGGTGCGGCACCCCGGCCGCTTTCGGCGCCCGGGCCGCCGGGGCGCCGGCCGGGTCGGATGCCGGGGGCTCAGGCACTGCGCCGCGCCCTGATGCGGCGCTTGAGAGCACGGCGTTCCGTCTCGCTCGTGCCGCCCCACACCCCGAGGGTCTGATCGGTCTCCATGGCCCATTCCAGGCACGGTTCACGCACCGGGCAGCGTCGGCAGACCGCCTTCGCCTGTTCCGTCTGCAGCAGTGCCGGGCCGGAGGTGCCGATCGGGAAGAAGAGGTCGGGGTCCTCGGTGCGGCACTCGGCGTGCTCTCGCCAGTCGTCCATCGAAGTCACCTGCGATCGAGTCGTATGTGCTTTTCCGGATGTGTTGCTTCCGATCGGGTCACCGGCACGGCGGCGCTGAAACAGGGCGAGCCCGGAAAAACGTTCACTGCTCCCGCAGACCCCATGGGGAGCCGTACGCCGTCAGCAGGTCGAGGAACGGCCGCGCCGGGAACGCCTCGGGGCCCAGCACGCCCGCGCCGGACCAGACTCCGGTGGCGAGCAACTCCAGGGCCACCACCGGGTTCACGGCCGTCTGCCACACCACGGCCTGGCTGCCGTACTCGGCCATGGACCACTGGTTGTCGACCACGTGGTAGAGGTACACCTCGCGCGGGGCGCCGTCCTTGACGCCCCGTACCCAGGCGCCCGCGCAGGTCTTGCCGCGCATCAACTCGCCCAGCGTCGCCGGGTCGGGGAGACACGCGGCCACCACGTCCCGCGGCGAGACCGGCACCGGGCCCTGCGCGCTCGGGACGGTCACCGGCGCGGTGCGGTCCAGTCCCAGCCGGTGCAGCGTCTTGAGGGTCTCGATGAACTCGCCGCCCAGGCCGTACTTGAAGGTGACCCTGCGCGCCTTCACCCAGCGCGGCACGAGAAGCACCTCCTCGTGCTCGACGTTCACGCACTCCACCGGCCCGATGCCGTCGGGGAAGTCGAACACCTCGGGCTCGCTGAAGGGGGCGGTGGTGAACCAGCCCCGGTCCGCCTCGTAGACCACCGGGGGGTTCAGACACTCCTCGATGGTGGTCCAGATGTTGAAGGAGGGCGCGAAGTCGTGGCCCTCGACGGTCAGATTCGCGCCGTCACGGATGCCGATCTCCTCGATCTCGTCGAAGAGTTCGTCGGCGGCGTACCGGGCGAAGACGTCCGAGAGCCCGGGTTCGACGCCCATGCCGACCAGGGCCAGGCCGCCCGCCTCGGCCCACTCGTCGGCCTCGGCGAACTGTGCGTCGCCCAGCCGCACGCCGCACTCCTCGTACGGACGCTCCGGGTGCGGTCGCGACAGCGACATCGCCATGTCGACATAACGGGCCCCGGCGGTGCGCGCCGCGTGGAACAGGGGCATCACGAACCGCGGGTCGGTGGCGTTGAGCAGGACGTCGCAGCGGTGGCGGGCGAGCAGGGCGGTCACGGCCGCCTCGTCGGAGGCGTCCACGCGCTCGGCGTGGAAACGGTCGTCGCCGTCGAGTGCGGCGACGGCGGCTTCGGCGCGCGCCGGGTCGTAGTCGGCGACGACCATCGCCTCGAAGAAGGGACGCCGGGCGGCGATCCGGGTGATGGCGGTGCCCACACCGCCGGCGCCCACGAGCAGGACACGCATGAGGAGAACTCCCTCGGTCGAGAGTGCGAACGAAAGTGTGCGAAGCGGGGGCCCCTGACCCGATACAACGCCGCGGGCCGACGTAAGGTCAATGGCGTTGGCATAAGGACGCGAGGACCCGCACCGGGACGGGCACTGAGGCGCGGCACGACGGCACGGCACGACGGCACGGCACGGCACGAGGGAGCGTGGGCACATGGCCAAGCAGGTGGTCCCCGAGGAGAAGCGGCGGCGCCGCCGCCCCACCAGAAGCGGCACCGTGCTGTCCGAGACGCTGATCGTCGAGGCCGCGCTGCGTCTGCTGCGCGAGCACGGCAGCGCCGGGCTCAGCGCCCGCCGTCTCGGACTCGCCCTCGACTGCGACCCCAGCACGCTCTACCGCTACTTCCGGGGCATGGACGAACTCACCCTCGCCATCGGCGACGCGCTGATCGGCGAGGCGCTGCGCGGCTGGCGGCCGACCGGGGACTGGCGGACGGACCTGCACGCCGTGGGCCTGCGCATCCACGCCGCCTACGTCGCCCATCCGCAGGCCGCCCAGCTCACCGCGAGCCGGGTCACCGGCCGGGCCAACGAACTCGCCGCCGACGAGGCCGTCCTGGACGTCCTGCGCACCGCCGGCTTCCCGCTGGCGGACACCGTGCGGATCTACCACGCGTTCATCGACCAGACCCTCGCGTTCGCCGCCCTGGACGCCGCGTCCCTCGCCCTGCCCCGCGCCGCACAACGCGCGGACGACGCGATCTGGCGCTCGACCTACGCCCGGCTGCCCGCCGCGACCCACCCCAGGATCGCCGAGGCGGCCCCGCTGCTGTCGACGCGCATGGTGACCAGTGCCTATCCGACGGCGCTGGAGATGCTGCTCGACAGTGCGCAGGCCCGGCTGGCGGCCATCACGGCGGCCGGCCGCCGCCCCTAGGGCGCGCGGTTCAGCGACTCGGCCGCCGCCGCGGCCACGGCGTCCGCCACCGCCGCCAGGGCCGGGGAGTCGAGCTTCCACTGCTGCCAGTACAGCGGGACGTCGAGCGGCCGGTCGGGGGCGAGGGGCACCAGACGGCCCGAGCGCAGGAGGGGTTCCCCCTGGACCTCGGGCACCATGCCCCAGCCGAACCCGGCCGCGACCGAGGCGACGAAGCCCTCCGAGGTCGGCACGGCGTGGCGCACGGGACCCGCGCCCCGGGCGCCCCGCAGCAGGCCGCGCACGAAGGCGTCCTGCACGTCGTCGCTGCGGTCGAAGGTCATCACCGGGGCCCGCGTCAGGGTTTCGTGGAGCGGGCCGTCGGCGAGGTGGCGCGCGACGAAGTCCGGGCTGGCCGCGGCCAGGTAGCGCATCGTGCCCAGCGTCCGCACCGAGCAGCCCGTCACGGGGGCCGGCGACGAGGTCACCGCGGCCATCACCAGTCCTTCCCGCAGCAGTTCGGCCGTGCGGGTCTCGTCCTCGCGGTGCAGTTCGAAGCAGAGCCGTGGTTCCCGAGCCACCTCGGCCAGGGCCGGCAGGAACCAGGTGGCCAGCGAGTCCGCGTTCACCGCGACGCTCACCCGGGTGTGTTCGCCCTCACCGCTCATGCCCAGCTCGGCTTGCGTGTCGCGCTCCAGCCGGGCCAGCTGGCGGGCGAACCGCACGACGATCTCGCCGGACTCCGTGGGACGCACCGGCTTGGTGCGCAGCAACAGGACCCGTCCTGTGCGCTGCTCCAGCGCCTTGATGCGCTGGCTGACCGCGGACGGCGTCACATGCAGGGCTGCGGCTGCCGCGTCGAAGGTGCCCTCGTCGACCACGGCGAGCAGCGTCCGCACCTGGTCGAGCGGGAGGTCCGTCATCATCGCCGCGCCACCGCATTCCGGGCCATCGCAGGTGTCATCACGAAGGCTAATGATACGTAAGAATCTTTAGCTGTACCCGCAGTGATCGACTGCCTAGCGTGGACGGCATGTTCCCCGCACTCACCGCCGCGGCCGCCGGCTTCGGCACCGGTCTCTCACTCATCGTCGCCATCGGCGCCCAGAACGCGTTCGTCCTGCGGCAAGGGGTCCGCCGTGACGCCGTCCTGGCCGTCGTGGGGATCTGCGCGCTGTCCGACGCGCTGCTCATCGCACTCGGCGTGGGCGGGGTCGGCGCGGTGGTGGTCGCCTGGCCCGGGGCGCTGACCGTGGTCGGCTGGATCGGCGGGGCCTTCCTGCTCGGATACGGACTGCTCGCGGCCCGCCGGGTGCTCCGGCCAGGCACGGACGCCCTGCGCACGGACGGCGAGGCGGCCGGCTCACGCCGCGGTGCCGTGCTCACCTGCCTGGCGCTGACCTGGCTCAACCCGCACGTCTACCTCGACACCGTCTTCCTGGTCGGCTCGACCGCCGCCGACCGCGGCCCGCTGCGCTGGACGTTCGGCCTCGGCGCCGCGCTGGCCAGCCTGTGCTGGTTCGCCGCCCTGGGCTTCGGCGGCCGGCTGCTGGGCCGCTTCCTGGCCCGCCCCGCCGCCTGGCGGGTCCTGGACGGCCTGGTGGCCGTCACGATGATCACGCTGGGCGTGCTGCTGATCGCCAGGGCCTGATGTCCGTGATCCGGGACGGCAGGTCCAAATGAGCGGCGAGAGCGCAGGAGGGCTGCGATAGTGACCCACGGAATCGAAAGATGTAACGAGCAACCAGGAAGCGCGTGGACACCAGCGAGAGCACCCCCGCCCCCGAGGCCGAGGAGACCGACCCGAGTCCGCACGGCCCCGCCCGGCGCGGCTGGCGCCGCTGGGCCATGGACACCCGGCCGCTGCGCCGGCCGGCCTACCGGCGGCTGTGGTCCTCGACCATCGTCACCGCGGTGGGCAGCCAGCTCACCGCCGTCGCCGTGCCCAAGCAGATCTACGACATCACCGGCTCCTCCGCCTGGGTCGGTTACGCGAGCCTCGCCGGACTGGTGCCGATGGTGCTGTTCGCGCTCTGGGGCGGCGCGGTCGCCGACACCGTCGACCGCCGCAAGCTGCTGCTGGTCACCAACAGCGGCATCGCCGTCACCTCGGTGCTGTTCTGGGTCCAGGCGGCCTCCGGGCTCGGCTCGGTGGCCGTGCTGATGGTGCTGCTCGCCGCCCAGCAGGCGTTCTTCGGCCTCAACTCGCCCGCCCGCAACGCCTCCATCGCCCGGCTGGTCCCGGCGGACGAACTCGCCGCCGCCAACGCCCTCGGCTCCACCGTGATGCAGACGGGCCTCGTCGCGGGACCGCTGCTCGCGGGCGCCCTGATACCCGTGATCGGGCTGCCCGAGCTGTACCTCCTCGACGCCGTCGCGCTGTGCGTGACGCTGTGGGCCGTGTTCCGGCTGCCCGCGCTGCCCCCGTCGGCGAGCGCGACCGTCCGGCGCGCCGGGCTGCGCGAGATCGCGGAGGGCTTCCGCTACATCTCGCTGCACAAGGTGCTGCTGCTGTCCTTCCTCGCCGACGTCATCGCCATGGTCTTCGGCATGCCCCGCGCCCTGTTCCCGCAGCTCGCCGCGCAGACGTACGCCTCGTACGGCGAAGGGCTCGCCCTCGGTCTGCTGTTCGCGGCGATCCCGATCGGGGCGGTGCTGGGCGGGCTGTTCTCCGGCACGTTCTCCCGGGCGCGCAGGCACGGCTGGATGGTCATCGGGGCGGTCGTCGCGTGGGGTGTGTCGATCGCCGGGTTCGGGCTGAGCCGCAGTCTGTGGCTCGCGGTGGCGTTCCTCGCCTGCGCCGGCGTCGCCGACATGGTCTCCATGGTCTTCCGGGGGGCGATCCTGCTGTCCGCCGCCACCGACGAGATGCGCGGACGCATGCAGGGCGTCTTCACCGTCGTCGTCGCGGGCGGCCCGCGGCTGGCCGACGTCCTGCACGGCACCGCGGGCGCGGCTTTCGGGCCCCGCGCGGCCGTCGCGGGGGGAGGCCTGCTGGTCGTCGCGCTCATGCTGGGCCTGGCGGCCGCGGTGCCCGCGTTGCGCCGGTACCGCATCTGACGGCGGGGCGGAGGGGAACCGACCGGCGACGCATCGTCGGCCCGGGACCCGGCGACGGACGTGGGCCGGGGCCCCCGGGCGGGCGGTCCGTCGAGCCGGGCGTCCGTCGAGCCGGGCGGGCCGCCGGCTACGGCGCCCCGCGCCGGTGAGAGCCGTACTGCTCCATCAGCCTGCCCCGGGTCATCTCCAGCCGGTGCGCGAGGATCTCCGCCACGATCCGCACCAGTGACATCCCGAGCGACGGTTCCTCCTCGCAGAGTTTGAGCACGGGCTGCGCCTCGAACTCGTAGGCGCGCACGGGGCTGAAGGCCTCGGCGCCGAAGTCCCAGCGGTACGGCGGGAACAGCCACGACCAGCCCAGCAGATCGCCGGCGCCGAGACTGGCGACGGTGACCCGCCGCTGGGGCGTCACCTGCTGGACGAGCGAGACGGCGCCGGACCGGACGACCCAGAAACGGTCGGCCGTGCCGCCCGCCTCGAAGATCCGGGCGTCTTCCGCGAACGAGACCTCCCTGGCGAGTTCCATCAGGCGTCCGCGCTGGGGCGGGGGAAGGGCGGTCAGCAGTCTGGTCGCTCTGGTCATGGCGCGGGGCTCCTCGCCGCCGATTCGGTGGGGGGTGTTCTCCCCCTCCCATTTCAGCCGCTGCCGCCGTTCGGGGCACCTCGGAGGACGGTACTTTCCCGGTTTCCGCACGTCGCCCGCCACCCGCCGACCGGCCCGCCCCGCCCCGCGCCCCGGTCGCTTCGGGTGGGGGTGGGGGTGGGGCAAGGACGAGGACATGGAGAAGCCCTGGCTGGACGGGGGAAGCCAGCCAGGGCGGTAAAGGGTGGCGGACGGAGGAGTAGTCGCGTCGACCCCGTCCACCACGTATGGATGAACCGTAAACCATTCACGGGGTTTTCACACAGAGGAAACCAGGTTCAGTGACCCGTTTCACTCCGTCGCCGCCGGACCCCGGTCATCTTTGCGGCGATCATCCGCAGTTCGGCCTCCGTCGGCGCCGCGGCCGGCGAGGCGAACCGCAACTGCGTTGCAGGGCCCACGAGTTCCGTCGTCAGTCCCCGTCGGCGGAGCGGCCGGGCGTCAGGATCTCGTCCAGCACTCTGACCACGGCCTCGTAGGCGAGACCCCGTATATGGGCGTCCCGCGCCCCGTCCGGATCGGTCTGGGAGAGATCGGCGTTGCGGGCCCGGCAGGCCAGCAGTTCCTCCCGCGCGCAGGTGCGGGAGCGCTGGATGCGCCGCAGCAGTTCGTCGGAGTCCACCACATCGGTCATGCAGGTCGCCTACCCACACCGGGCCGGACGATGGCTTCCTCGTGCTGTCGATGCTCCCCGCAACTTTCCGGACGACTGCCCCAGGTCCGGGAGGTTTGGCCGGCCCGGGGAAGGTCAGCCGGACAGGAGACAACAGGAGAGACCGCACCGTCCGGCGGGACGCCCGCGTGCGAGGGCGCCGAGGCCGCCGCCCGATCGGCGGGCGGCCGGGCGGCCGGCGCCCGGCGCAGGACCACGGTCCGCCCCCCAGTCCGTCCCGGTGCAGCCTGCCGTGGACCCACGCGCCGCCGTGCGCGTCGGGCCGGCCCGGGGACGGGAGTGCCGTCCGGTCCGCTCGACCCCGTGGTCCGCCGGCCCGGCGGTCGTCCGCCCGACCGGGGGCCGCCAGATCCGCGCGGTCCGCTCGGTCCACTCGGTCCGCGGTCCACTCGACCCGTGACCCGAGCACGGCCCGATCCGCAGCCTGTTCCACAGCCCGATCCACAGCCCAGTCGCCACAGCCAGGGGAGCGAAAGGATGCGTACGAACGACTCGACCGACCGCCTGAGGACGCCCGAGGACCCGTCGTCCCGGTGCGAGGGGCGTCGGCAGTGCCGACCGGCGGACGTCCGCAGTGCCGTGCGAAAGGCCGTGAGCGGCCGGTGCGGAGCCGTCGGATGCCGTTACGACGAAGAGGCCCTCTCGGACGCGCTGCTCGTCGCCACCGAACTCACCAGCAACGCCATCCTGCACGGCGGCGGCGTCACCGGCTTCGACGTCGACGTGGAGGGGCGGTCCGTGCGGGTGTCCGTGAGCGACCGCAGCGGCCGTCGGCCCGTCGCCGTCGGCCCCTTCGACCAACGGGGGCGGCGGCGGGTCGGCGGGCGCGGCTGGCCGATCGTCTGCCGGCTCGCCCGCGATGTCGAGGTCCGTGATCTGCCGTCCGGCGGCAAGCGCGTCACCGCCGTCGTCCCCGTGTTCTGACCCGCCGTCCGACCGACTTCGGGTCCGCGTCCCGGCCCGCGCAGCAGCCGCCGGGCAGAAGGCCGGCGGGCCCGGGGTGAGGGCTTCGTGAACACCTTTTGCCCATGCGGAGTTTGTACCTCCAGGGGCAGGGCAGACGGAGGTTCGTGCTTCGGACCGGAGGCGCGCCGACGGGAGCGGTGGGACCGCTTCGGGGCGCTCCGCGTGCCCCGGGTGTCAGGAGCCCTCCCGTCGTCAGTCACCTGAAACAACCGTTCAGGAGCGTTTACGCATGCTCATCGACATGTCGACAAGCCGTCCCGCCGTATCGGCCGGCACCGCCGCGCCGCGACGCACCCATGACGACGCACCCGACACCGCGAGCCGGTTCGCCCGGCTGGTCGCCCTGGAGGAGGGGCCCGAGCGGGACGCCGTGCGCGACGAGATCGTCACCGCCTGGTTGCCCATGGCCCACCGGATCGCGGGCCGCTTCCGGGACCGCGGCGAGGCGATCGAGGATCTGCGCCAGGTGGCGGCCCTCGGACTCGTGAAGGCCGTGGACCGCTTCGACCCCGAGCGCGGGGCCTTCGAAAGCTACGCCGTGCCCACCATCACCGGCGAGATCAAGCGGCACTTCCGCGACCGCATGTGGGCCCTGCGGGTGCCCCGCCGGGTGCAGGAACTGCGCAACAAGGTGCGCATCGCCCGCCGCGAACTCGCCCAGAATCCGGGAGCGCCCGAACCGTCGGTCGCCGACATGGCCGCCCACACCGGCCTGACCGAGGACGAGGTGACCGCCGGCCTGGAGGCCCTGGAGAGCTTCAGCACCCTGTCGCTGGACGCAGAGGTCCCCTCCGGCGACGACGGCTACAGCCTCGCCGACACCCTCGGGGCCGCCGACTCCTCCTTCGACGTCGTGGTCGACCGCGAGTCCGCCAAAGAAGGTCTGCGCCGCCTTCCGGAGCGCGAGCGCGCCATCCTCTACATGCGCTTCTTCGAGGACATGACGCAGAGCAGGATCGCCGACCAGCTCGGCATCTCCCAGATGCACGTCTCCAGGCTCATCAGCCGCAGCTGCGAGCGGGTGCGCCAGGAAGCTCTGCGCTGACAGCAGGTCACCCGCATCCCCACTTCGACACTTCGACGTCAGGAGTAGCCCGCCGATGCTCATGCCCCATCCCGCCGTCCTGCGCACACTCGTCGACGAGTACGAGGCGCTGTCCGCGACCGGTACCGCCGAGGCACGCGCGCAGGAGCGCGACCTCGCCTACACGTTGTGCGTGTCCACCGGCACGCGGGACGTGAACGACGCCCTGCGGACGGCCCGCCGCTGGCTGGAGGCGGCCTCCGCCGCCGACGCCGCGGCCCGTCCGCAGGCGACGGTGGTCCGTCCGCAGGCGACCCTTGCGCGTCCGCAGACGGGCAAGGCCCGCCCGCAGACCGACGACGGCCCCCGTGTGTACGCCTGAACCGCACCGGAGACGCGCACCAGGGCGGGCCGCGGTGGCCTGACCGGTGGTCCGCTCGACCGCCGGGGCAGCGTCCGACCTGCCCGCCCGGCCCCGCACCGCCTTCACGCCCCGCCCTGCGGCCGGNTCCGCCGCCGACGCCGCGGCCCGTCCGCAGGCGACGGTGGTCCGTCCGCAGGCGACCCTTGCGCGTCCGCAGACGGGCAAGGCCCGCCCGCAGACCGACGACGGCCCCCGTGTGTACGCCTGAACCGCACCGGAGACGCGCACCAGGGCGGGCCGCGGTGGCCTGACCGGTGGTCCGCTCGACCGCCGGGGCAGCGTCCGACCTGCCCGCCCGGCCCCGCACCGCCTTCACGCCCCGCCCTGCGGCCGGCCGCCCCGACTCGGGGCGGCCGGCCGCAGGTGTGTGAACACCTGTGCGTGTGCGCGGCCGGAGCCGGGGCAGTCGGATTCTGCGAAATTCGGGGAGACTTCGGGAGGGGACGCAATGAACGCGAGCGCCATGGCGCGCAACGGCCGTGCCGGAGCGGAACGGGCGGCACGCGGCTCGGTGACGAAGACAGCCGCCAAGGCCGGGTTCGCCGCCCGCGGCGTGATCTATCTGCTGGTCGGGCTGTTGGCCCTGCAGATCGCCTTCGGTGACACCAAGGAGGAGGCGGACCGCCGGGGAGCCCTCGCGGCCGGAGCCGGGGCAGTCGGATTCTGCGAAATTCGGGGAGACTTCGGGAGGGGACGCAATGAACGCGAGCGCCATGGCGCGCAACGGCCGTGCCGGAGCGGAACGGGCGGCACGCGGCTCGGTGACGAAGACAGCCGCCAAGGCCGGGTTCGCCGCCCGCGGCGTGATCTATCTGCTGGTCGGGCTGTTGGCCCTGCAGATCGCCTTCGGTGACACCAAGGAGGAGGCGGACCGCCGGGGAGCCCTCGCGGAGATCTCCCAGAAGCCCTTCGGCTCGGTGGTGCTCTGGGCGCTGGGCGTCGGGCTGGTCGGCATGGCGCTGTGGCGGCTGTCCGAGGCCGTCTTCGGCGGGGTCGGCGACGACGGGCGCAGCGCCAAGAAGCGCCTGATGGCGCTCGGCCGGTGCGTCTTCTACTCCTTCGTCGCCTACTCCGTCCTCGCCTTCGCCGCGGGGTCGGGCAGCGGCGGCGGATCGAGCGACGAACAGTCCCGTGACGTCACCGCCCGGGTGCTGGACCTCCCCGGCGGACAGTGGATCGTGGGCGTCGCGGGCGTCGGGATCGTCGTCGCGGGCCTGTGGATCGGCGCCCGCGCCGTCATGCGCTCCTACCGCAAGAAGCTGCGGCTGGGGGAGATGTCCCCCCGCATGCGGCGTCTGGTGGACGTCACCGGAGTGGGCGGCGGCGCTACCCGCGGTCTGGTCTTCGCCGCGGCCGGCGTGTTCGCCGTGCGGGCCGCCGTCGAGTACGAGCCGAACAAGGCCAAGGGACTGGACGACACGCTGCGCTCGTTCGCGAGCACCCCCGCCGGTCCCGGCCTGCTGGCCTGCGTCGCGGGCGGACTCATGCTCTTCGGACTGTTCTCCTTCGCCATGGCCCGCTGGCGCAAGGTCTGACGTCGGCCTCACGGGGAACACGGACGAGATGAACGATGCAGAGTTCCCGCGCGACGGACGGCCCGTGGACATGTACCTCGACCTGCTTCGCGTCCGCATGGACAGCGAGGACTACCAGCTCCTGCTGAAGGTCGTGGCACCTGCGCTGCGCGCCCTCGACGAACAGCCTCCCGAGAGCCTCGACTTCGCCCTCGACCCCGAGGAGACCGAGGATCTGCCCCAGGAGATCCGCGACGAGGCGGCCCTGGTCATCGCCACCGCCGTCACCGGCCGGCTCGACAACCAGCTGGTGGAGATCCAGGTCGACGGAACCGGTCCGGTCCGGGTGGTCACCGACGCGGCCACCGCGTCCGACCCCGGTCGCCTCGCCGAGATCGCCGGCTGTATCCAGCAGCGGCAGCAGGACACCGAGGCGCTGCGGGGCATAGCGGCCGCGAGCGGCATGTCCACGGACTTCTGAGCGGCTGTCCGAGCGGACTTCCGAGCGGACTTCCGAGCCCGGCCGGGGCCCGCCCTCACTGCGGCGGCGCCACCGGCGCCCCGAGCGGGCGGGCGAGGCCGACCACCGCCTCGTCCAGCCGCTGGAGATGCCGCAGCACCCGGTCGGTCACCCGGCCGTAGCGCGGCGTCCCCGGCACGCCCGGCTTCAGCAGCGCGGCGATGCTGGGCCCGGTCAGGACCTGGGCGGTGCTCGGCTCCTGCGCGACCCGCGCGGAGATCGCCCCGATGTTGTGCCGGATGCGCTGTCCGGCCCGGCGCAGCCGGGGGTCCGCCGCTATCGACGGATGCGTCGGCAGCAGCTCGGCGGTGGCCGCCAGCGACCGGGCGTGATAAGCGCAGGTCTCCAGAAGCGCCACGACGTAGCGAGCGGTGTCCCGGCGCGTTCGCAGCGGCGTCACCGGATGCGTCAGCGGCTGGGTGGCCGCCCGCAGGTCGGCCAGCGCCTGGTCGAGATCGCGGGCCCGGTCCAGCAGGTCGGTCGGGGGAGCGCCGCTCAGCTGCTCCACAGCCGCCTCGGTGACTTCGCTCAGCCGCTCCAGCACGGCCGTCAGCAGCTCGTTGGTCCGCCGGTCGGTGCGTACGGGCAGCACCAGCGCCGCCGCGACGATTCCGCAGGCGGCCCCGAGCGCCGTCTCCTCCACCCGCAGCACCAGCACCGACAGGCTGTAGGTGTGCAGCAGCGTGTACAGCACGCCCAGGGCGGCCGTCACGAAGAACGACATCAGGGTGTACGACAGCGGCGCCGTGTAGAACATCGCGAAGACGCACAGCAGCACCACCGCGAACGCGGTCCAGGTGTGGTGCCCGACCAGCCCCGCGAGCACGATGCCGGCGATCACGCCGAGCACGGTGCCCAGCAGCCGCCGGTAGCCCTTGACCAGGATCTCCCCGGTGGACGCCGTGTTGATGAACACGATCCAGCAGGTCAGCACCGCCCAGTACCAGCGGTGCGAGGAGAGCAGCTCGCCGCCGACGATGGCCAGCGCCGAGCCGACCGCCACCTGCACGGCGGCCCGCGTGGTCGGCCGCCGCAGCCCCGTGGCCTGCTCCTCCGCCGACCCCTCGTCCGCCTCGGCTCCGCCGATCGCGGCGTCCTCGGCGTCCAGCTCCTCGCGGGAGCGTGCCGTCTCGGGGCTGTCGTCGGACTCGTCCTGCGGGCCGTCCAGCGCGATCCGCAGCCCCAGCACCGCTCGCGCCGCCTCGCCGACGCCCCGGAAGACGTCCTGCACCGCGGGCGGCGCCTCGGGCAGGTTCTCCTCGTCCCGGTAGCCGAGCAGCCGGTTGCGCACGTGCGACAAAGAGGTCCCCGACCCCGCCGCCACCGGATTCCGTACGAGCAGCTCCAGGGCCAGCAGATCGCGGCGCAGGATCTCCAGGGCTTCGTCGCGCACCGGCAGCCGGCCGCTCTCCGGCAGGGGCGCGCCCGGCAGATGCATGGTCAGCGTGTCCGCGCGCTCGGCGCTGCGGGCCGTCAGGAGCAGCAGGCCGAGGCGCTCGGCGGCGATCTCCGCGTCGGCGATCCGCCGTTGCACCAGCCGGGCCACCGCCTCGTCCGGGGTGCCCTCGTCCAGACGGCCCTGGATCATCATGGCCGTCTCGTGCAGGCGGGCGGTTCCCTCGCGCACCTGGGCGACGGCCTTCACCACGTCGTCCGGTGCCGCGTCCAGCAGGTCGAGCTGGGCGTCGAGCAGCTGCGCCAGCCGCGCCCGGAAGGCCTGGCGCAACCGCAGCAGGATCCCCGTCGGCGTCTGCGGCACGAGCGCGAACCGGGCCGCCGCGCTGCTCGCGAAGGCCACGGAGATGACCCCGTAGTACCCGGGCAGCGACGACGTCCCGACGCCGACGAACAGGGACATGAAGTAGACCTGGAAGCCGATCAGCCCCAGCGCGGTGCCCCGGTCGCCGAACCGGCGGCCGTAGACCGCGCAGAAGATCAGCGCGACGAAGAAGAGGTCGCCGGCGACCGTCCGGGAGCTGAGCAGCGCCGCGACCGACACCGACGCCAGCGCAACCGGCAGGCCCAACGCCAGTGTGACGGCCTGCCGGTCGCGCTGCTTCTCCCGGACGGCGAACGTGGCGACCATCGCGGCGATCGCGCCGGCCACCAGATGGGAGACGTCGGCGCCGAGCAGGGACAGCACGGCCAGCGTCACGGCGATCGCGCCCACCGTCCGCAGACCGGCCGCCAGCCGCAACAGCCCGGGGTCGGACGCCGCGACCCGATCTCGCAATCGTGTGCCGAACGCCCGTGCCGCCGCCCTCACGCCGCCGTACTCTCCCTTGCCCGTGCTGTCCCCTGCCGTGTGGATCTCAGGCGGAATCCGGCCCGGTCCCCTCCACCTGCGCCCGCACCTGCTCCGGCGTCAGATAGCTGTCGGTGTACTCGAAGTCCTTCAGCTTCGCCGCCCGGCGGGCCTGGAACCCGGTACGGACGAAATCGTCCCCCGCGATCGCGTTGAGCGTCCAGTTCGTCAGCACCCGGGCCTTGGCGACGCCCGTGCGCAGGGCCGACCAGTGGTAGCCGCGGGCCACGGCCTGCGCGGGCAGCCCCCGCAGTTCCACGCCGAGCGGCTTGGACACGGCGTCCGTGCCGCCGAGGTCGACGACCAGGCCGAGGTCCTTGTGCACGTAGGGCCGCATGGACTGCCCGCGCAGCGTCGCGATGACGTTGTCGGCGACGACCTTGCCCTGCCGCATGGCATGCTGCGCCGTCGGCGGGCAGATGGCGCCGTCCTCGCCCTTGGCGCGGTCGGGCACGGCGGCGGCGTCCCCGAGCGCGAACACCCCGTCGTTGCCGGGCAGGTTCATCTCGGCCTCCACGGCGAGCCGCCCGCGGACCGTCTCGGCCCCGAGCGTGGCCATCAGGGGGCTCGCCACGACCCCCGCCGTCCAGATGAGCGTCCGCGTCGGGACGACCCGCCCGTCGGTGAAGGTGACCTCCTGCGGACCCGCCTTGGCGATCGACACGCCCAGCGAGATGTCGATCCCGCGCTTGCGCAGCACCTCCTGCGCGCTGCGGCCCAGCTTGTCGCCGAGTTCCGGCATCAGTTTCGGGGCGACGTCGATCAGATGCCACTTGATCAGGGCGGGATCCAGGCGCGGATAGCGCTTGATCGCGTTGTGGGTGAGCAGTTGCAGACACGCGGCGGTCTCGGTGCCGGCGTAGCCGCCGCCGACGACCACGAACTGCAGCCGTGCGGCCCGCTCGACGGGGTCGTTGCTGGCGTCGGCGAGGTCGAGCTGGGTGATGACGTGGTCGCGGATGTACGCGGCCTCCGCCAGGGTCTTCATGCCGAAGGCGTGGTCGGTCAGCCCCGGGATGTCGAAGGTGCGGGTGACGCTGCCGGGAGCCAGCACGATGTAGTCGTACGGCTCGTTGACGATCTCGTCGGTGATGGTCCGGATGACGCAGACCTTCGACTTGAGGTCCACGCCGATGGCGCCGCCGGGAATGATCCGCGTGCGGTACTTCTTGCTGCGGCGCAGCGATACGGCGATCGACTGGGGCGTCAGCACGCCTGAGGCGACCTGCGGCAGCAGCGGCAGATAGAGCTGGTAGGCGAACGGCGTCACCAAAGTGACGTCGGCCTCCGCGGCGGAGAGCGCGCGTTCCAGACGCTGCACGCACCCCACTCCCGCGAAGCCCGCGCCCACCACCAGGATCCTGGGTCGTGTCACGATGTCCATCCCTTTCTGCGGCTCCAGGCGGTCTGCCCGACCTGGTGCGCGTGCCCCGCCCCCGGGCGCTTCGCACCTCATCGATCCCACCGCGCCCGAACCGGTTGCGCCAGTCGGACGAGGCAAGCAGACGAACGTTTCTCCTGAGGCTGCCTCCGTACCCGCAGATGGCCCTGTGTACGCCCCCTGCCTACGGGTAGGCCGACGTACATGACATTCGCGGTGGTCGAAGAGCGATGACGGTGGGCTGGTCGGAGGGCGTCGGCGACGGCCGGAGGGACGCTCGGCGGGACGGCGGGCGGGCACAGGCCCGGCAGGTCGCGGACGCGGTCGAGAGCCTGGTGGCCTGCTGGCTGACGGCCGCGGAGGAGACGGCGCCGCTGCTGCCCGCCCGGCAACTGCTCGCCCTGCGGACCATCCGGCACAGACCGGAGCTCAACCTGACCGCCCTGGCCGAGCGCCTCGACGTCGGCCTGCCCACCGCGAGCCGTCTGTGCGACCGGCTGGAGGCCGCCGGGCTGCTGGAGCGCGCCGTCCACCCGCGCAACCGGCGCGAGGTGCGGCTCGTGCTGACCGTGTACGGACAGCGTGTCCTCACCGACGTGGGCGAGCGCCGCGTGCGGCGGCTCGCGGCGGTGTTCGAGGGCATGTCGCCCGCTCAGCGCGCCGCACTGGAACAGGGCCTGTACGCCTTCCACCGGGCGCACGCCAGGAGGTCCGGGACCGGGCGCGGGCACGGGCCTGCGGAACGGGACGGCTGAGCGCCCTTCAGGACCCCGCCGACAGACGGCCGTCGAGACGCCCGTCGAGGCGGCTGCCGCCGAGACGGCTGCCGAGCCGGTCGCCCAGACCGTCCGGACGTCCGTCGAGCCGGCCGTCGAGCCGGCCGTCCAGGTGGCACAGCAGAAGACAGACGTCGTCGTCGCGCTCCGAGTCGCTCAGCATCGGCTCCAGGATGCGCTCCGCCGAGCCGTCCAGGTCCGCGTCCAGCTCGTCGGCGCGGAACGCGCCCAGTGCCGCCGACAGCCGCTCGATCCCCGGGTCTATGCCCTGGGCGCGGCGCTCCACCAGTCCGTCGGTGTACAGCGCCAGCGTGGAGCCCGGCTCCAGGGGCACGGTGTGGTCGGAGATCTCCTGGTGCAGCGGGATGCCGAGCATCGCCCCCGGCTTGGCGTCCAGCGTGCGCACCCGCCCGTCGGGCCCGCGCAGCACCGGCGGCGGATGCCCCGCGGCCGCCCACGTGAGCACGGGCTCACCGGGCTGGAAACGGGCGATCACGGCCGTGGCGTACAGGTCGGGCTGAAGGTGGTGCAGGAAGGTGTGCAGCCGCGTCAACAGCTCGCCGGGGGTGCCTCCGTCGACGGCGTACGCGCGCAGAGCGGTGCGCAGCTGGCTCATCATCACCGCCGCGTGCAGCCCGTGCCCGGTCACGTCGCCGATCACGGTGATCAGACTGCCGTCGGGCTGCCGGAAGGCGTCGTACCAGTCGCCGCCGATGTTCAGCCCGTAGGTGGCCGGCAGATAGCGGGCCGCAAGGCGCAGGCCGGGGAGGGCCGGCAGTTCGGTGAGCAGGGCCCGCTGGAGGGTCTCGGCGATGTCCCGGTTGTGCTCGAAACGGCGGGCGTTCTCCAGCGCGCCACCCGCCCGCCGGGTGAGTTCCAGCAGCATCACGGCGTCGTCGGGATCCCAGCGTTCGCCCGGCGGGGTCAGCGTCAGCACGCCCAGGGGCGCGCCGCGCGTCGGCAGCGGCACGCATAGCAGGGGCCGGTCGGGCAGCAGCGTGGACGGCGGCTGGTCGTCCACCCCGGGCAGCCCGCCCGGCTCCGCCGCCGCGTACTGGGGCCGGCCGGAGCGGGCCGCGACGACGGCGGCCGCCGGCCGCGGGACGGACGGGCCGCGGTCCTCCTCGGCGTCGAAGAGCCACACGTCGAGCGTGCGTGCGTACTCGGGGACCAGCAGCTCCGGCAGCCGGCGCACGATCTCCTCGTGGTTGAGGGAGGCCGTCAGCGCCGCGCTCGCGTCGGCCAGGAAGGTCAGTCTGCGGCGGGCGGCCTCCGCCTCCCTGCGCGCGGCGCGCTCCGCCGCGAAGGCCTCGCGCTGCGCCCGCCCGGCGGCGTCGAGCTCCGCGTGCAGCGCCAGGACGCCCTGGTTGGTCTGGTGCAGCTCCTCCCGGTGGAAGGCGACGAGTTCCTCCTGCTCGGCGAGCCGGTCCAGTGCGACGGCGGTGTCCTCGTCGGCGCCGAGCAGCGCCTCGGAGAGCACGTCGGGGTCGGCCGACACCGCATCGCTCACCGGGCCGGCGGCGGGCTCCGGACAGGGCGCGGTGATCAGCCACGGTGACTCGTCGCCGGCGGGGGAGGGGGCCATCTCGACCCGCAGGGTCCCGTCGGCCGTCGTCAGCGCGAGCCGCCAGACGCCGCCCTTGGCCAGACACCGGCGCAGCCGTGCGCTCAGCGCCGCGGCCAGCCGGGCGCGCTCCAGCGGCGGCATGCCGTAGGCGGCGGCCACCCGCGCGGTCGCGATCCGCACCCGTGCGGCGTCGGTGACGGTGCTGATCTCCCAGGTGCGCGTCATGGGCGGTCCGGCGGGGTCGGGGACAGGACGGCCACGGCCGTGTCGTCACGCACCGGGCGGGCGGAGCTGCCGGCGTCTCGCACCGTCACGGCGGCGGTGAGGGCGGGGTCGGCGGACAGCAGTCGGGGGTCGGCGGGCGGCGCCCAGCGGCTGGGCAGCCCGTCGCTGTGCAGGACGAGGAGACGGTCCGGGGCCCAGGAGGCCTCGGCCTCGGGCAGGGTCGAGGGCCGGTGCGCGCCGACGATGCCGGGCCGGGACAGCAGGTGCCGCCAGGAGTCGCCCTCGCGCAGTCGCGCGCCCACGTTGCCGATGCCGGCGAAGCGCAGCCGTCCGGCCCGCACGTCGAGCTGGGCCACCGCGACCGCCGCTCCCCGCGTGCCGCGCAGGGCGTCGTCCAGCCGGCGCAGCAGCTCGGCGGGCGGGAGATGGGCCGAGCGCCGCACTTCCTCCACCGCCGCGGTCGAGGCGAGGGCCGCTTCGGGGCCGTGCCCCAGCCCGTCGGCCAGCATCAGCGTGAGCAGGTCGTCGGCCCGCACGCAGGTCCAGGCGTCCCCGGAGCACTCGGCGCCCCGGAAGGG
The DNA here is from genome assembly GCF_001746365.1 of Streptomyces sp. LUP30. GTDB lineage: Bacteria > Actinomycetota > Actinomycetes > Streptomycetales > Streptomycetaceae > Streptomyces. The sequence continues at coordinate 21,912 of NZ_MJAJ01000043.1, read as the reverse complement.
GACGTTGACGCCGCCGACACGCACCCCGAGGGGCGCGTCCGCGCCGCCCTCGCCCGTCGGGCCGGTGCCGGTCCGTCCCCCGCCCGCGTCGCGGCCGCCGCGGGCGGCAGGGGCACCGCCTATCCGGGCGAGCGCGACCGTTCCGCGCCCGGGGGCGCTGTGCAGGTCGAAGTCGTCCGCCAGCCGTCGGCAGGTGCCCAGGCCGGCGCCGAGCGAGCCGGCCGTGGAGAACCCGTCGTCGAGGGCCGCCGGGACGTCGGACATGCCGGGCCCGTGGTCCACGGCGGCGATCTGGACCATGAGGCCCTCCGCCCGTCCGCCCGGCGCGGAGACCGCCTCCACCAGGAGCTGTCCGCCCTGCGCGTGCTTGAGCAGGTTCGTCGCCAGCTCGGTCGCCACCAGGGCGGCGGCGTCGGTGCGCGCCCGGTCCAGCCCGGCCAGCGCCGACGCGCTCTCCGCGGCCACCCTCGCGTCGCGCAGCCGCGTCGAGTCGTGCACGGGGACGTCCCACACGCGGGTCATCTCAGCTCCTCACGCTGCCGGGGCGGGCGGGCGGCCCAGGAGGTCACCGTGACCGTGGTGCCGGAGCCGGGCGCGCTGTCGATGGCGAACTCGTGCACCAGCCGACGCGCCCCGCCCAGGCCGAGGCCCAGTCCGTCGCCCGAGGTGTAACCGTCGCTGAGGGCCTGGTCCAGGTCGGGGATCCCCGGTCCGCGGTCGGTGAAGGTCAGCCGCAGTCCGTGCGCCGACCTCCCGTCCGACACGCGCTCGGCCGCCACCTCGCCGCCCCCGCCGTACACCAGGGTGTTGCGGGCCAGCTCGCTGGCAGCCGTGACCAGCTTGGTCTGCTCGACCAGGCCGAAACCGACCGCGGCGGCCGCCTGACGCACGTGCTGGCGCACCCACACCAGATCCAGGTCCGAGCGGATCGGCAGGCGGGCGTCGACGCCCGCGGCCGTCCCGCTCACCGCGGCTCCCGGTGCGGGCGGTCCGCCGGCGCGGCGAGCAGCTCCAGGGCCGCTTCGGTGCTGAGCGCGGTCCGCAGTCCCGGCAGCGTCAGTCCCAGCTCCACCAGGGTGATCGCCACGGCGGGCCGCATGCCCGCCACGACCGTCCGGGCGGCGAGCAGACGTGAGCCGGCCGCGATCTCGGCCAGCACCCGTCCGAGGTAGGAGTCGATGATCTCGATCCCGGAGATGTCGATGACCACTCCGGTCACCCGGCTGCGGACGATCGACTCGGCGATGTCCCGCTGCAGTTGCTCCGCGGTGCCGTCGTGCAGGTCGCCCTGCAGCGTGATCAGCAGGACGTCGCCGAGCCGGAGCACCGGCACGGGGGCGGCGCCCGTGCGGGGGAGGTCGTGGTTCACCGGGGACCAGCACCGCCGGACGTCACCGGGACGATGTCGGCGCCCAGCCGGTGCAGGGCGTAGGCCAGGGCGTCGGCGAGGCTGGAGCGGGTGACCACGGGCAGGTCGAGGCCGAGGTGGACGATCGTCTGCGCGATGGCGGGCCGGATGCCTGAGACGACGCACTCCGCGCCCATCAGCCGCACGGCGGCCACGGTCTTCATCAGGTGCTGCGCCACCAGCGAGTCGACCGTCGGCACCCCGGTGATGTCCAGGATCGCGAAGCGCGCCTGCTGGTCGACGACGGACTCCAGCAGGGTCTCCATCACGACCTGGCTGCGGGCGCTGTCGAGCGTGCCGATCAGCGGAACGGCGACGATGCCGTCCCAGAGCCTGATGACCGGCGTGGCGACCTCCAGCAGTTGCACCTGCTGCCGGTCGATGAGGGCCTGGCCCTCGGTCAGCGAAGTCTCCATGACCACCAGTCGCAGCGTCCCCATCAGCGCGGTGAGGGTCGTCGCGCACTCCCTGACGTGCTCGGACGCGGCCTGCGGGAGGTCGGCGACGAGCAGGTTCACCGCGGGCACGCGCAGGGCGTCCACCTCGCGGGAGATCTGCGCGGTGGTCAGTCCGGCGCGGGCCCGGGAGGCCGCCATCCGGGCCAGCTGCTCGCGCACCAGCGTGAAGCCTGCGCCGTCGGTGTCCTCCACCCGGCCGGATCCGGCGACCTGGGCGAGCGCGTCGGCGACCGCCCGGCCCGCTTCCACCGCCTCGTCCCGCGAGACGGTGAACACCGCCCGGAACAGGGGTTCGTCGGCCCACCGTTGGGCGATCTGCTCACGGCGGCGGCCCAGGAACGCGCCGACCTCCTCCGTGGGCGTCGGGTTCTCCGCGTCTCGTCCCGCCGTGTCGTGTTCCGGCAACTGCTTCACTCCTCGTCCGCGTGGTGTCGCTGTGGTCCCGTCGATGGCGAGAGGACCGTGCTGTGCCCGTCGCCGGGCGACAGATCCGTATCGGGGCGGGCGGACGACGGCAGGGGCCGTCTTCCGAACCAGTCGAGACACACGACCAACGCGTCGTCGTCGGGCTCGGGTCTGCCCCGGTGCCCGGTGAGCTCGCGCAGCACCGCGCCGGGGACGTCCGCCGCCGGCAGCAGGGCCGCCGACGCCACCGCCCGGGCGAGCGCGTGCTCGCCGTAGGTCTCGCCGCCCGGCGAGGCGACCGCGTGCACCCCGTCACTGACGAAGATCAGCCGGTCGCCTGGGAGCAGGCCGAACTCCTGCGCCGTGTAGTCGGTCTCCTCGAACATGCCCAGCGGCAGTTGCGCGTCGAGCGCCACCCGGGTCAGGGTCCGGTCGCGCACCAGCAGCAGCTGGGGCGAGCCGGCGTCGACGACGTGCATGCGTCCCGTGGACAGCTCGATCTCCACCAGGAGCACCGACAGATGCGCCTCGCCCCGGTAGTGGGCGTGGATCGCCTGGTCGGCGAGGGCCGCCTGGTCCGCGATCGGGAGCCCGGCCCGGCGCGCGTTGCGCAGCGCGTTGATCCCGAGTCCGGTCAGCAGCGACGCCTCGATGCCCTCGCCCATGCCGTTGGTGACGTAGACCATCAACCGGTCGGCGGAGGCGGCCCAGTCGAAGTTGTCGCCGAAGACCGCGTAGGCGGGCTCCAGTTGGGCGCCCAGGGCGTACTCGTCGCCGGCACAGGACCGGGCCGGGAGCAACTCCCACTGCATCTCGGCCGCCAGCGTCAGCCGGTCCGTGCGGCGCGCCTGCCGGTAGACGTCGGTGTCGCGTTCGGCGACGACGACCTCGTGCCCGAGGAGCTGCGCCAGCTCGGCGAGTTCGGCCAGCCGGTCGGCGTCGTGCTCCGCGCCGGGCAGCGTGACCGACAGGACGCCCAGCCGGTCGCCGCGCACGGTCACGGGCAGATGCGCGAGGACGAACCCGTCGTCGAGTTCCTCCACGTACGGTTCCTGGGACCCGAAGGCGCGGCCGGGGGCGCTGCCGTGCAGCGGGACCGACCGCCTGTCCTGCGCGCCGTGCCCCTCGGGCGCCACGCCGAGCAGCGCGGTCAGCCCGTAGTCGGCCAGCAGGAGGTCGACCGCTTCGGCCGCGTAATGGGCCCGCAGCACGGTGTGCAGCACGCCGGGCAGCCGGTGCGGTGCCGCCGCGCGCAGGGCGCGTTCGGCGGCGACGAGTCTGTTCACGCGGTCGGTCCCGTCGTCTCTCCGTGGCGGGGGTGGGCTGACAGCCGTCGAGAAGCCTGCGAGAGTGTCACCGTGATGTCGCCCTCCTCACGCTCCTCGCGTCCGCAGCCCCACCAGGTGGCGCGTGTGACCTCACAGGCGTCGGAGCTGCTGGAAGTCCTCTGGGGTCGTGCTTCCACGGCTCCGGTCTCCGCCTCCCAGCTGCGTGTGCTGTTCATCCTGGAGCACCACGAAGGCATCAACCTGCGCACGCTCGCCGACTGCCTGGGGTCCACTCCGCCGTCCACCAGCCGGCTGTGCGACCGGCTCCAGGCCGTCGGCTTCGTCGAGCGCCGTACCTCCGCCGGGAGCCGCCGGGAACTGGAGCTGTTCCTGAGCCGCCGCGGGAGCGCCTTCCTCGCCGACCTCAGGTCGCGCCGGGAGGCGGCGCTGGAAGGTGTGCTGGAGCAGATGCCGGCCGCGCAGCGCTCCGCGCTGCTGAGAGGCCTGGAGGCGTTCTGCGCGGCCGCGGCCGCGCAGATCCACGAGTCCGACGGCGCTGACGCCCGGACCGCCTGACGGTGTTCCCGGGTGATCGGGTTCGCCCACCGGCGCATCCGTGATCCCTCCCGCCCGCATCTGTCCCGCTCACTCTGTTGCTTCCCGTGCACAGTTGTCAAATGACAACTATTGGACGACAGTCGTCCGCACCTGCGTGTTTCCCGGCCCGGCCCGGCGCCGGAGACCCGGCGGACGGCGTCCCTCCGCTCAGCCCCCGGAGGATTCGGAAGATCCGGAGGACTCGGACGCCTGCTGTTGGTCGATGAGCTCCAGGGCCTGCTCGGGCTTGTCCGATATCGGCACGGTGATGCTGACCCCGGTGAGGTCCAGGACCCGGCGCACGGCCGGCGTCGGATTGATCACGTGCACGCTGCCCGGCAGACCCCGGGCCTCCTGGTAGACCCGCAGGATGATGTTCATCCCGGACGAGTCCATGAAGGGGACCTCGGAGAGATCGATGAGGAAGTGCCGTCGTCCGTGATGGAGCTGGTTGGCCAGATGGGCCTGGAACTCGGTCGCGGTGTCGAGATCGAGATGCCCCGCCACCGTGACCAGGGCGACGTCCTCACGAGGCAGGGTGACCTCGACGGACAGGGGATTCTGGGCGATGGACACGTGTTCCTCCGAAAGCTGGCGGTCGGGGGCGTCTCCCCCGGCGGGCGACTTCGATGCGCCGTGACGGTGGACGGGGGCCACGGGCTGCGGCACGGATACGTTCCCCATGGTCCACTCCAGCCCCTTCCACCCGCCGAGCCCCGGCCTGTTGGTGCGCACAGCCGGATACCCCCGAATCGCCGGGACATGCATCGGCGCCTCACCCGCGTGCCCGCCCGGGCTCCTAGCGCAGCCTGATGCCCACGATGCAGGTGTCGTCGTCCGTGTCGGACCTGCTGTACGTGAGCAGCCGGTCCAGCTGCTGGTCGAGAGTCGGCGGCACCGTGCGGGCCTGCACCAGCAGCTGCGTCAGCGACTCCTCCACGGACCGGTCGCGCCGCTCGATCAGGCCGTCGGTGTACATCAGCAGGGTGTCGTCCGCGGCGAGCTGGACCTCCTCCTCCTCGTACTCCGTGTCCGGCACGGCGCCCAGCAGCATCCCCCGGAGCAGGGGCAGCGGGGCCGCATGGGCGTCCCGCACCAGCACCGGCGGCAGATGACCCGCCCGGGCCCAGCGCAGGGTGTGCCGGGACGGGTCGTACAGACCGCACACCGCGGTGGCCGTGATCGAGCCCGTCAGATGGTGGGCGACGATGTTGAGCCACGACAGCAGCTGCCCCGGTCCGGCCCCGGTCACCGCCAGTCCGCGCAGCGCGTTGCGCAGCACCACCATGCTGGTGGCCGCCTCGATGCCGTGCCCGGCGACATCGCCCACGCACAGCATCACCAGGCCGGAGGGCAGCACGACGGCGTCGTACCAGTCGCCCCCCACCAGATGCTCCTCCTCGGCCGGCCGGTAGCGGACGGCCACCTGCAGGCCGGGGGCCTCCAGCGGGGCCCGGGTGGGCGGCATGATGGCGTGCTGGAGCTGCAGCGCCAGCCTGCTGCGCTCGCTGGCCTGCTGCTCGGTCTGGGCCAGCTGGTCACGGGTGGCGGCCAGCGCCACCTCCGTCCAGTGCTGGGAGGAGATGTCCTGATAGGCCCCGCGTACGGCGACCAGCCGCCCGTCGGTGTCCAGCACCGGCTCCGCGACGATCCGCATGTGCCGGGTCACCCCGTCCGGCCGCTGCAGCCGGAAGGCGGCGGAAGCGGGCCGGCGGTGGTGCAGCAGGGTGCGCAGCAGACGGCCCACGACGACCGCGTCGTCGGGGTGGGTGTGCTCCGACAGTTCGTCCAGCCGGACCGGAGGGCTCGACAGCGGCCGCCCGTACAGGGCGAACAGCTGCCCGTTCCAGGTGGTCTCGCCGGTGAGGAGGTCCTCCTCGAAGCCGCCGATGCGGCCGAGACGCTGGGCGTTCTGCAACAGGCTCGCCAGTCGCGCCGCCTCGTCCTCGATCCGCCAGATCAGCAGCACGCACGTGCCGTGCCGGCTGATGCTGAGGTCGGCCACCGCCGCCAGGGGCACCTCGCCGACCAGTGCGGTCAGACTCATCCGGCGGGCCCGGAACGGCTCGCCCGTCGCGTGCACGCGCTCGATGCGCTGGAAGAGGTCGCCCCCGCCGGCGGCCATCGGATAGGCCTCCAGCAGCAGGGCGCCGTTGATCACCGCCCGCGGCCGGCCCGCCGGGTCGAGGAAACGGTCGTTGGCGTGCTGGATGCGGAAGTCCAGGAGCTTGCCCGACCCGTCGACGTGCGGCACGAGCACCAGGGCCGGATCGTGCAGGCCGTCCGTCAGGTCCATCAGCTCCGACGCGTCCGGCAACACGACCGGCTGCTGATCGGTCCCGCGCACGTACGCGTACGACTGAAGGGTGTGCGCGCACAGCTCCGCGAGCGCCTCCACCTGGCGCATGACCTGCGGCGGCTGCGGGGCCAGGGGCGCCGGCCAGGCGATCTCCAGGATCCCCTGGACGCGTCCGGCGGTCGCGGCGGGCACGGCGACCCGCCCGCCGTCGGGGTGCAGCTGACGGCCGACGGTGGGCAGCCCGGTCCGTGCGAGCGACCCGATCCACTGGGTCGACCCCTCGGTGAGGGCGTTGCGCGCCACGGTGGCCACGTCCGGGGGCACATACCGCCAGCGCTCCGCCTCGCCGGGGGAGAAGCCCGCGCTCCCGGCCAGCGTCAGAGAGCCGTCGGAGCCCACCGCCCAGATCGCCACGGCCACCGCGCCCAGCGGACCCAGTGCGTGCTGCAGCAGGGAGTCGGCGACGGCCTGGGTGTCGTGCGCCGCCGCCAGCGCCCCGCTCTCGGCGGTCCGCAGCCGCACGGCCGTCGACCGCTCCGAGGGATCGTCCGCCCCCCGGACGGCGGCGAGGAAGGCCTCCGTCACCTCCGAGACGCGGTCCTTGGCCGCCTGGTTGATGACGTCCACCGCGAACTCCAGCGGAGTCGTCCCGGCCTGCTCGGCGAGCGCGGTCAACTGCTGCGCCGCCTCGGCCGGACCGCACCCGAGGCGCTCCACGAGGATGCCCTTGGCGAGCTCGACCAGGGCCCGCCCGTCGGCCTCGGCCTGGGCCGCCCGCACCTCCCGGCGCAGCCGGTCCACGGTCGCGGCCAGCCGGCCCACCGGCGAGGACGCGGCGTCCGCCTCCGACAGGCTCGCCTCCTGATCGGACACGAGCTCCTGCCCGGCCGGCGGGGCCGGACTCGCCGTGGCGGTCGCGGCCCCGGCGGCGCCGGTGGGCGCCGGCCGGGACCGGGCGTCACCGGATTCTGTGGGCTGGGCGGGAATGGTCACGGTGTGCGGTCTCCTCGGCTGGGACGCCTGTGGCGCGGGGCGGGCAGGACGTCCTCAGACGGTCAGCCAGCGTCGGACGCAGGCCATGAGGTCATGGGTGTCGACCGGCTTGGTGACGTAGTCGCTGGCCCCTGAGGCGAGGCTCTTCTCCCGGTCGCCGGGCATCGCCTTGGCGGTCACCGCGACGATGGGCAGCCCGGCGTACTCGGGCATGCGGCGGATCTCGGCCGTGGCCGTGTACCCGTCCATCTCGGGCATCATCACGTCCATCAGCACCATCGCGATGTCCGGGTTGTTGCGCAGGGTGTCGATTCCCTCCCGGCCGTTCTCCGCGTGCAGCACCCGCACGCCGTGCAGCTCCAGGATGCCACTGAGCGCGAACAGGTTGCGCGCGTCGTCGTCGACCACGAGGACCGTGCGGCCCACGACGGCGTCGTCGACCGGCGGCGGCCCCTCGGGCTGCTGCGGCTCGTCCGGCCGGACCAGGGCCAGGACGTCCCCCGGCTGCTCGGCCGACAGGTGCAGCGTGATGCGCTCGCGCAGCTCGTCCAGGCTGGAGAGGAACTCCATCGGCTTGCCCGCGGCACGCGACTGCAGGCTCCGCTCCTGGGCGAGGTCCGCGCGGTGCCCGCTGTGCACGAGCACCGGCACGCCGGTCAGCGCCGAGTCGTTGTGCAGGGCCTCCAGGAACCGCGACGCCTCCGCGTCCGGCATGCCCAGTTCCAGCACCACGCAGTGGCACGGCTCCGCGGCCAGCGCCCCCGCCGCCTCGTGCGCCCCGACGGCGGTGACGATGTCGACGGGGGCGGCCGACGTCCCGTCCTCACGGCCACGCGCCATGTCCGCGACGACGCTCTCGGCCACCAGCGTCAGCAAGCCGCGGGGCCGCTCCTCCACCACCAGCAGCCGACGCGGACGCCGCGCGGACGGGGCGACGGCCACCGGCACGCCGGGCGGCCCGACGGGGATCGCCTCGGGCGGTTCGCCGAGGACCCGCTCCACCTGCCGGCCGCCGTCGATGACCTCCTGGAAGTCCCGCCGCGCCACCGGCAGATACAGCGTGAACGTGCTGCCGCGTCCCGGTGTGCTGTCCACCGTCACGGCGCCGCCGAGCAGATGCGCGATCTCGCGGGTGATGGACAGCCCCAGGCCCGTGCCGCCGTACTTGCGACTGGTGGTGCCGTCCGCCTGCTGGAAGGCGCCGAAGATGGTCTCCAGCTGCTGCTCGGGGATGCCGATGCCGGTGTCCTTCACCCGGAACGCCACCACCGTGCCGCCGCGCACCACGCCGCTCGGCACCTCCTCGTCGGAGGCCGGCTCGATGCGCAGTTCCACCCCGCCCTGCTCGGTGAACTTCACCGCGTTGGAGAGCAGGTTGCGCAGCACCTGACGCAGCCGGGAGTCGTCGGTCAGCAGATCCGCGGGGGCGCCGGCGGCCGTGTCGATGGTGAACTCCAGGCTCTTCTGCGACGTCATCGGCCGGAAGGTGGCCTCGACGTACTCGATGAGCTGCCGCAGCGAGACCCGCTCCGGCGAGACGTCCATCTTGCCGGCCTCGACCTTCGACAGGTCCAGGATGTCGTTGATCAGCTGCAGCAGGTCCGAGCCGGCGGAGTGGATGATGCCCGCGTACTCGACCTGCTTGGGGGTGAGGTTGCGCGAGGGGTTCTGCGCCAGCAGCTGGGCCAGGATGAGCAGGCTGTTCAGCGGGGTGCGCAGCTCGTGGCTCATGTTCGCCAGGAACTCCGACTTGTACTTGGACGCCAGGGACAACTGCTGTGCCCGCGCCTCCAGTTCCTGCCGGGCCTGCTCGATCTGCAGGTTCTTCGCCTCGATGTCGCGGTTCTGCGCCACCAGCAGCGAGGCCTTCTCCTCCAGTTCGGCGTTGGAGTGCTGCAGTTCCTCCTGCTGAGACTGCAACTCCGCCGAACGGGCCTGCAGTTCGGCGGTGAGCCGCTGCGACTCGTCGAGCAGCTCGTCGGTGCGGGCGTTCGCCACGATGGTGTTGACGTTGACGCCGATGGTCACCCGCAGCTGCTCCAGGAAGTCCACGTGGGTCTGCGTGAAGGAGGTGACCGACGCCAGCTCGATCACGCCGAGGACCTGGCCCTCGAAGACGATGGGCAGCAGGAGCAGGGCGCTGGGCTCCACCTCGCCCAGGCCCGAGGAGACGGTGACGTAGCCGGGCGGCAGCTCGTCGACGGTGATCGTCCGGCGGCTGCGCGCGGCCTGACCGACCAGGGAGCGGCCGAACGGGACGCGGGTGGGACGGGTGTCGTCGGCGGGATAGCCGTAGGCTCCCACGAGCCGCAGCTCGGGGCCCTCGGGGCCGTCCTCGGCGAGATGGAAGGCGCCGAACTGGGCCGACACCAGCGGCACCAGCTCGTCCATGATCAGCTCGGCGACCACGGGCAGATCGCGGTGGCCCTGCATCAGGCCGGAGATCCGCGCCAGGTTGGTCTTGAGCCAGTCCTGCTCCTGGTTGGCCCGGGTGGTCTCGCGCAGGGACTCCACCATCGAGTTGATGTTGTCCTTCAGATCGGCGACCTCGCCGGAGGCCACCACCGTGATCGACCGGGTGAGGTCGCCCTCCGCGACGGCGCTGGTGACCTCGGCGATCGCCCGGACCTGCCGGGTCAGGTTCCCGGCCAGCTCGTTGACGTTCTCCGTCAGGCGCTTCCAGGTGCCCGAGACGCCCTCCACCTCGGCCTGGCCGCCGAGGCGTCCTTCGGTGCCGACCTCGCGGGCGACGCGGGTGACCTCGTCGGCGAAGGCGGACAGCTGGTCGACCATCGTGTTGATGGTCGTCTTGAGTTCGAGGATCTCGCCGCGGGCGTCGACGTCGATCTTCTTCGACAGGTCGCCGCGGGCCACGGCCGTGGTCACCAGCGCGATGTTGCGCACCTGGCCGGTGAGGTTGTTCGCCATCGAGTTGACGTTGTCGGTGAGGTCCTTCCAGGTGCCGGCCACGTTCGGGACCTGCGCCTGGCCGCCGAGGCGTCCCTCGGTGCCGACCTCGCGGGCGACGCGGGTGACCTCGTCGGCGAACGCGGACAGCGTGTCCACCATGGTGTTGATCACATCGGCCAGCGCGGCGACCTCGCCCTTGGCCTCGACGGTGATCTTCTGCGACAGGTCGCCGCGCGCCACGGCGGTGGCGACCTGGGCGATGGAGCGCACCTGGCCCGTCAGGTTCGACGCCATGACGTTGACGTTGTCGGTGAGGTCCTTCCAGGTGCCGGACACCCCGCGCACCGTGGCCTGGCCGCCGAGGTTGCCCGCCGTGCCGACCTCGCGGGCGACGCGGGTGACCTCGTCGGCGAAGGCGGACAGCTGGTCGACCATCGTGTTGATGGTGTTCTTCAGCTCGAGGATCTCGCCGCGGGCGTCGACGGTGATCTTCTGGGAGAGGTCGCCCTTGGCCACCGCCGTCGCCACCTGGGCGACGTTGCGGACCTGGTTGGTGAGGTTTCCGGCCATGAAGTTGACCGAATCGGTGAGATCTCGCCAGGTGCCCTTCACGCCCTTGACGTCCGCCTGGCCCCCGAGGCGTCCTTCGGTGCCGACCTCGCGGGCCACGCGGGTGACCTCGTCGGCGAAGGCGGACAGCTGGTCGACCATCGTGTTGATGGTGTTCTTCAGTTCGAGGATCTCGCCGCGGGCGTCGACGGTGATCTTCTGGGAGAGGTCGCCCTTGGCCACCGCCGTCGTCACCTGGGCGACGTTGCGGACCTGGTTGGTGAGGTTTCCGGCCATGAAGTTGACCGAATCGGTGAGGTCGCGCCACACCCCGGCCACCCCCGGCACCTGGGCCTGGCCGCCGAGGCGTCCCTCGGTGCCGACCTCGCGGGCGACGCGGGTGACCTCGTCGGCGAAGGCGGACAGCTGGTCGACCATCGTGTTGACGGTCTCCTTCAGCTGAAGGATCTCGCCCCGCGCCGGCACGTCGATCTTCTGGGAGAGGTCGCCCTTGGCCACCGCCGTCGCCACCTGCGCGATGTCGCGCACCTGCGTGGTGAGGTTGCCGGCCATGGCGTTCACGGAGTCCGTGAGGTCGGCCCAGGTCCCGGACACCCCGGGCACCTCGGCCTGTCCCCCCAGAGTGCCCTCGGTGCCCACCTCCCGGGCCACGCGGGTCACCTCGGAGGTGAAGACCGACAGCTGGTCGACCATGCCGTTGAAGACGGTGGCGATGTCGCCCATGAGACCGTCGCCGTCGGTGGGCAGCCGGGTGCCGAAGTCCCCGTCCCGGACGGCTGTCAGGCCGGCCAGGAGCTGGCGAAGCTCGTGGTCGCCGGGAACCGTGTCCAACGACTCGGTCGCGTTGCTGGTCATGCGTACCCTCGTTCCGCTCCCCAGGAGCCCCCGGGCGGGGGCTCGGAACCGGGCCGCCCGGGTGAGCGGCCCCGCATGTCGCGCCTGTGTTTCCGCAGTTCACGGAAGTGTGCGATGAGAGAAATCCGCCGCAGGCTAACCCACGGGAGCGCACGGAAACAAAGCCTCACGTCACTTCGCCCGCACAGGAACTCCAGACCGTGCACACCGTGCATGCATGACCGGAAGCGGGGTAGCCGGACAGGTTGACGCCCGGAACGGCGGCCTGCGCCGTCCCGGGCGGGTGGGTGATGCGGGCCCGGCGTCACCGGGCGAGGGTCAGGCGATCTCGGGCCCCAGCAGACCGGCCCGCAGCCGCTGCACCGTGCGGCTGATCAACCGCGAGACGTGCATCTGCGAGATGCCGAGTTCCCTGCCGATCTCCGCCTGGGTGCGCTCCTCGACGAACCGCAGGTGGAGGATCCGCCGCTCCCGCTCGTCGAGGCCGGCGATCAGGGGCGCGAGCGAGTGGAGGTCCTCCACGAGCTCCAGCGCGGGCTCCGGCACGCCGATGAAGTCCACGGACTCGCCGTCCGCGCCGCCCTCGGAGGTGAGGGCCGCGTCCAGCGAGGCGGAGGTGTAGCAGTTGGACGCCTTGCGCGCCTCGATGACCTCCTCCTCGGACAGCGACATCAGCTGCGACAGCTCACGGGTGGTGGGCATCCGGCCCAGCCGCGTCTGCAACTCCTCGGTGGCCTTGGCCAGTTCGACCCGCGCCTCCTGAAGCCGGCGCGGCACGTGCACCGCCCAGCTCGTGTCGCGGAAGAAGCGCTTGATCTCGCCGACGACGTACGGCACGGCGAAGGAGGCGAACTCGGTCTCGCGGGTGAGCTCGAACCGGTCGATGGCCTTGATCAGCCCGATGGTGCCGACCTGGACGATGTCCTCCATCGTGTCGCCCCGGCCGCGGAAGCGGGAGGCCGCGTACCGCACGAGGGACAGATTCATCTGGATCAGGGTGTCGCGCACGTACCGGTGCTCGCGGGTGCCCTCCTCCACGGCGGCCAGCCGGTCGAAGAAGCGGCGCGACAGCTCGCGCGCGTCCTTCGGGCTCAGCTGCGTGGGGGCGTCGACGAACGGAACCCCCGCACATGGGCTGTCGGCGTCCGCCCGCGCTGCCGTGGCCGTCGGTGCCTGTGCCGTCACGGCGTTCACGTTCCGCTCACTCCGTTCGTCGAGCACGTCGATCGCAGGTCCGTCTGCCCCTGCGCCCCCGGGTCATGCGAGGGGGGACACCTGCTTTCCGCGCGGGCGTCCCTGCCCGCCCTTCCGAGGCCCGAAACGGGCCGACACGCCCCGAATGCGGCTGCTCCGGCAGGGTAACTGCAGCTGTGGAACGCGAGAAGGGAGCAGCGTGACCATCCACGGAATCTGGTCGTATGCGCCGGGCAGCGGTCATGTCGAGGGACAGGACCTCACCGGCTACGCCGTCGTGACGACCGACGGCGCCCTGGGGCATGTGGAACGCGAGGCCGGGCCGCAGGGGATGCGGCACCTGGTCGTCGACACCGGCGTCTGGGTGTTCGGCAGGAGCGCCGTCGTCCCGGTGGGCGTGGTGAAGGGCGTCGACCAAGCCGCCCGCGAAGTCTCGCTGGCCTGCACCGGGGACGAGGTGAAGGAAGCGCCCCGCTTCCGCACCGACAGTGAGACGAGCGACCCCGCCTATCTGACCGCCGTCGGCGACCACTACGGCCGCCCGACCCCGCGGGGGGCGTCGTCGCCGTGAGGGGAGAGGAGTTCGCGACCGTGCGGACGCCCGCGCCCGCGACGCCGGTGACGACCGCGGCGTCCGCCCGGGCCCATGCCCGCGCGGTGGTGGCCTCCCGGTGGGACCCCTCGACGCGCCCGGCGCGCGAGGAGGACGTGATCGATCTGCTGCTGGTCGTGTCGGAGCTGGTGAGCAACGCGCTCCGGCACGGCGGCGGCCTGGCCGGCTTCGAGGCGACGCCCGTTCGCGACGGGATCCGCGTCGCCGTCCGGGATCACAGCGACGTGGTGCCGACCGCGGCCTTCGGGCCGGACTCCCCGCCCGCGGTGCATCGTGCGGGCGGCTTCGGCTGGCCGCTGGTCGTCCGTCTGGCCCGGGAGATCGACATCGAGACACGGTCCGCGGGCGGGAAGACGATCAGTGTGTTCCTGCCGGTCCGTGAACTGGACCGCCCGGTCTGAAGCGCGCGCACCGCACGCCGTCGCGCGGCGGACCTCACCACGGCAGGAAGACGTGGACGTCCTTGCCCGGCTCCTGGCCCTCGTCCGCGGTCACCACGCTGACCTGCGTGCAGAGCGTGTGCACCAGATACCAGCCGATGCCCCCGCCACCGCTGTCGGGATGGAACGGACGCGGGGTCGGCGGAGTGCTGCTGGTGTCGTGCACCGTGACGTGCACCCCGTCGAACGTGCGGCGCAGCTGCAGCTCGAACGGCCCCGGAGCGTACTGGACGGCGTTGGCGGCGAGTTCCGTGACGATCAGCACGATGTCGTGCCAGCACTCCGGCGCCGTCGGCGGGGAGGCCCGCGCCAGGTCGTGGAGGAACTCCTCCGTGGTCAGTCGTGCACCCGTCACGTCGTGCGGTTCACCCGCAAAACGGGCCGTTCGGCTCGGAATCGCCCAGGAGGACAATGCTTCGTTACCCCGCGGCTCGGTTGCCATGTCAGTGTGCGGTCCCGTCTCGGCCGGGACCGTCGTCCTTTCTCGTGCGGCTGTGTCTGGCTTCGCCCCTTGCTGGGTTCCCGGGGCTGCCCAGGCTACGCGTCCGTCTCGCCGCGGCATATGGCCCGTCGGGCCACGCGGGGCGACCCGTAGGGCACGCGCCGCAAGGGATCCGACGGTCCGTCACGGGGCGATCACCCCACGTGCCGGGGCGGGCTGCGACCGCGCGAGCGTCCGCGGTCCGCCCGAAGGCGGCCGGAGCCGGGTCAGCGGAACACGTCGTCCGCGTCGTCCCAGCTCAGGACCTCCTCCTGCGGGCTCTGCCGGGGCACCCGCGCCCGAGCCTGGTACATCGCCTCGATCTCCGCCGCGTAGTGCGCCACGATCGAGTCGCGGCGCAGCTTCATCGAGGGGGTCAGCAGTCCGTTGGTCTGGTCGAAGGGCTGGGGCAGGATGCGGAAGGCACGGATCGACTCCGAGCGGGACACCGTGCTGTTGGCGGCGGCCACCGCCCGCCCGATCTCCTCCCACAGCGCGTTCTCCTCGCGCGCCTCCCGGCTCTGTGTGTCGCCGTGCAGCGCCAGACTCGCGCGCCAGTGCGCCAGGAAGTCGGGGTCGAGGGTGATCAGCGCGCCCACGCAGGGCCGGTTGTCGCCCACCACCACCGCCTGGTGCACGAGAGGGTGCATCCGCAGCCGCTGTTCCAGCGCGGTCGGCGCCACGCTCTTGCCGCCGCTGGTGATGATGACGTCCTTCTTGCGGCCGGTGATCGTCAGGTAGCCGTCGGAGTCCAGGTATCCGAGGTCCCCGGTGGCCAGCCAGCCGCCCGACAGGGCCGCCCGCGTCGCCGCGTCGTCGTTCACGTACCCCTGGAAGACCGACGGGCCGCGCACCAGGATCTCCCCGTCGTCCGCCACCCGGAGGTCCGTGCCCGGGAGCGGCTGCCCGACGGTGCCGGACTTCTCCCGGCCGAGCGGCTGCATGGTGATCCCGCCGCTGGTCTCGGTCAGGCCGTACCCGTCGTGCACGTAGATGCCGATGCCCTCGTAGAAGAGGGACAGATCGCGGTGCAGGGGCGAGCCGCCCGAGGTGGCGCGATGGACCCGGCCGCCGAGCGCGGCCCGGAGTCTGCGGTACACCGTCCGCTCGAACAGGGCGTGCTGCAGCCGTAGATCGAGGCCCGGGCCGGAGCCGCGGCCGAGGCGCTGCCGCTCGACGGCGGCCGCGAAGACCCGCGCCGTCTCCGCCGCCCGCTCGAAGAGGGCGCCGCGGCCGCCCTCCTGGGCCACCCGCAGGAAGTTCTTGTAGATCTTCTCGAAGACCGAGGGGACCGCGTACAGGTACGTGGGGCGGAAGGTGCGCAGCGACTCCGTGAGCGCTTCGGCGCCGAGGTCGGGCTCGTGACCCATCAGGATGCCCCCGCGCAGGCACAGCCCCTGGATCATCAGTCCGTAGACATGGGAGAACGGCAGGAAGGCGAGGACGCTCGCCTGCTCGCCAGCGGGCGCCGCCGTGTGCCCCCAGCCGGCCAGGAGCGTGTCGCACGGACTGGCCAGACTGCGGTGGCTCAGCGCGCAGCCCAGTTGCCGCCCGGAGGTGCCGGAGGTGTACGCGATCACTGCCGTCGAGTCGGGCATCACGATCCGGCGCAGCGAGTTCACCGTGGTCAGTGCCACCGACTCGCCGCGCTGGGTGAGCTGTTCGAGTGCTCCCGCGTCCAACTGCCATACATGGCGCAGCGAGGGCAGGGCCGCGCACACGGACCCCACGGTCATGACGCTCTGTTCGTCCTCGACGACCACCCCGACGCAGCCGGCGTCCCGCAGGATCCACTCGACCTGCTCGCGCGAGGACGTCGGGTACACGGGCACGACCTCGGCGCCCACGGTCCACAGCGCGTGAGCCAGCACCGTCCACTCGTACCGGGTGCGCGCCATGACGGCCACGCGGTGGCCGGGCGAGATCCCCGACGCCACGAACCCCTTGGCGAGATCGACGACTTCGTCGCGCAGCTCGACGGCGGTGACCTCCTGCCAGCCGGCGGAAGCGTGCGCGCGCCGGGCGAGCACCGGGAGCGAGGGGGCGCGGGCGGCTGTCTCGAAAACGCTGTCGGCGAGCCCTCCGGTCAGGGGCGAGGCGGCTGGGGGAGCGAGGGCGAAGTCGCGCATGCGCTGCTCCTGACGTGTACGGGCTGTGACTCCGCCGACGAGGACTGTCATCGACGGTGGTCGAATGTAGCCCAGGTGAGACCGCTTGTGGCCGGGAACGAATATGTAATCCGCCTTGATGATCTCGGCCCGCGGGCCGGGCGTCTCAGGCCTGCGTGTGCTCGACGCAGGCGGCGACGACCTCGCGCAGACTGCCGGTGCGCTCCCACACCTCGCGCTGGATCCGGGCCCCGTTGCCGTGCCGGAGCAGTCCGGCACAGGACGTGCGGGCCCGCTCCAGGTCACCGCTGTCCGACAGGGCGTCCTCCACATGTTCCAGCAGGGCCTGGACGACCGTCTCGGCAGGGGCGCGCCGCATGGTCGCCGGGTGCAGCAGATCCCCGGTCAGCCCGGTGCGGGCGGCGCGCCAGTTGGCCAGCCGCAGCAGGCTCACGCTGTGGTCGAGCGGATCCCGGCCCGACTGCCGCTCCCGGGCGGCCGTCTCGACGAGCCCGCGCACCAGCGTGGCGATCAGCACGGCGGTGTCCGCGTGCAGACAGACGTCCGCCACCCGCACCTCCACCGTCGGATAGCGCGCCGAGAGCCGGGCGTCGAAGTAGATCATGCCCTCGTCGAGGATCGTGCCCGTGTCCACCATGTCCGCCACCCGCCGGTGGTAGCGCTCCGCCGAGCCGAACAGCTCGGTCGGACCCGCCGACGGCCAGCGCTGCCACACCCGGCTGCGGTAACTGGCGTAGTCGGTCTCCCGTCCCTGCCAGAAGGGCGAGTTGCCGCTCAGCGCGATCAGCACCGGCAGCCAGGGCCTCATCCGGTCGACGACGGCCACGCCCTCCTCGTCCGACTCGACGGACACATGCACATGGCAGCCGCACACCATCTGCTCACGCGTCGCGATCCCGTACTGCTCCGCCATCCACTGGTAGCGCCGGTTCATGCTGATGGAGGGACGTACCGGAAGTGGCGAGGTGGCGAGCGCGGCGACGGCGCACCCGGCCTCCCGGGCATGCCGTGCCGCCTCCCCTCGGATGCGCACGATCTCCGCTCCGAGCTCGTCCATGCCCGACTGCGGGTGGGTGCCGAACTCGAGCATCTGGTTGTGCAGTTCCTTCTCGAAGACGTCGTTCTCCTCCTCGCACCGCGAGGCGCGGGCGAGGACGGCGGAGGACAGGGACTGCGGCTCCCCGGTCTCGGGGTCGACCAGGAGGAGTTCTTCCTCCACTCCGACGGTGCGCACGCGAGGTGACCTTCCTGTGGTGGGTGGTACGCACCCGACTGCCCCGTCCCCCGGGGTTCAAGCGGACGCGGGCGCCAGCCACACCGTGGCCAGCGGCGGCAGCGTCAGCCTGAGCCCGCCGTCGCGGGGTGCGACCGACGGGGCATGGCCGGCACCGCTGCCGCCGTAGCGCGTGGCGTCGGTGTTGAGCACCTCGCGCCAGGCCGGGACGTCACCGGGGACGGCGAGCTGATAGTCGTGGCGCACGACCGGGGAGAAGTTGCTGACGGCGAGCAGCGGAGCCCCGTGGGCGTCGTGCCTGAGGAACGCGAAGACGTTGTCGTCCGCCGCGTCGCCGAGCACCCAGCGGAAGCCCGCCGGGTCCGTGTCCCGCTCCCAGAGCGCCGGGGTGGCCCGGTAGACGGCGTTGAGGTCACGCACCAGGTCCTGCACGCCCCGGTGATCGCCCGCCGAGGCGTAGCCGGGGTCGAGCAGCCACCACTCCGGGCCGTGCTCCTCCGACCACTCCGCTCCCTGTGCGAACTCCTGCCCCATGAAGAGCAGTTGCTTGCCGGGGTGGGCCCACATGAAGCCCAGGTAGGCGCGGTGGTTGGCACGTCGCTGCCACCAGTCGCCGGGCATCTTGGAGACCAGCGCCTGCTTGCCGTGCACCACCTCGTCGTGCGAGATGGGCAGCACGTAGTTCTCGCTGTAGGCGTACACCATCGAGAACGTCATCTCGTTGTGGTGGTACTTGCGGTGCACCGGCTCCTTGGCGATGTACTGGAGCGAGTCGTGCATCCAGCCCATGTTCCACTTCAGCCCGAACCCCAGACCGCCGCTGTCGGTCGGCCGGGTCACGCCCTCCCAGGCGGTCGACTCCTCCGCGATGGTGACGACGCCGGGACTGCGGCGGTACACCGTCGCGTTCATCTCCTGCAGGAACGCCATCGCGTCCAGGTCCTCCCGGCCGCCGAACACGTTCGGCGTCCACTGCCCGGAGTCCCGCGAGTAGTCGAGGTAGAGCATCGACGCGACGGCGTCCACCCGCAGGCCGTCGACATGGAACTCCTCGCACCAGTAAGTGGCGTTCGCCACCAGGAAGTTGCGCACCTCCACCCGCCCGAAGTCGAACTCGAACGTCCCCCAGTCCGGGTGCTCGGCCCGCCGGGAGTCCCCGGGTTCGTACAGGGGATCCCCGTCGAACCGCCCCAACGCCCAGTCGTCCTTGGGGAAGTGCGCCGGCACCCAGTCCACGATCACGCCGATTCCGGCCCGGTGCAGCGCGTCCACCAGGTACTTGAAGTCGTCCGGCGTGCCGAGTCGGGAGGCCGGCGCGTAGAAGCCGGTGACCTGGTAGCCCCATGAGCCGGAGAACGGGTGCTGGGCGACCGGCATGAACTCCACATGCGTGAAACCGAGATCACCCACGTAAGCCGGCAGCACCTCGGCGAGCTGACGATA
The DNA here is from genome assembly GCF_001746365.1 of Streptomyces sp. LUP30. Lineage (GTDB taxonomy): Bacteria > Actinomycetota > Actinomycetes > Streptomycetales > Streptomycetaceae > Streptomyces. The sequence goes on along the minus strand of NZ_MJAJ01000043.1, from coordinate 2,615 downwards.
CGTCAGTCCCGGTTTCCAGGAGGGCAGATGAACCTCGTACACGGAGAACGGCGCCACGTGCACGGGGACGTCGCCCCGGTGCGCCATCCACTCCTGGTCCGCCCACTCGTAGTGCGAGGCGTGCACGATCGACGCGGTGTCCGGCGGCACCTCACAGCGCCGGGCCATCGGGTCGGCCTTGAGGAAACGGTGCCCGTAACGGGAGGTGATCTCGAACTTGTAGCGGGCGCCCTCGCCGATCCCGGGCAGGAACAGCTCCCATACCCCGGACGAACCCAGGGACCGCATCGGGAAGGCGGTCCCGTCCCAGAAGCAGAAGTCCCCGGCGACCCGCACCCCCTGGGCGTTGGGCGCCCACACCGTGAACCGGGTGCCGGCCACGCCCTGGTGCGCCATCGGCTCCGCGCCGAGCGCCTTCCACAGCTCCTCGTGCCGCCCCTCGCGGATCAGATGCAGATCGAGGTCGCCGAGGGCGGGCAGGAAACGGTACGGGTCGTCCACCTTGTGCTCGACGCTGTCGTACGACACCAGCAGCGTGTACGCCGGAGCCTCGGCGAGCGGCAGGACGCCGGCGAACAGACCGTCGCCCTGCGAGACCAACGGCGTGGCCTCGCCGTCGATCACGACGCTCACGGCGTCCGCGAAGGGGCGCAGGGCCCGGAAGAGGATGCCGCCCGGCGCCGGGTGCGCGCCCAGCAGCGCGTGCGGATCGTGGTGCGCGCCCGACAGCAGGCGGCCACGGTCGCCCGGATCGAGCGCCGGCGCCGGTGCCGTGCGCGGGCGGGGGCCGGCCGACTCGGGCGGAGAGGTGTCACGCAGGGCCACGGGGGTCAGCCTCCTCGGACGGCGAGTCGTTCGATCGCCGCCATGGGTACGGGGAGCCAGTCGGGACGGTTACGGGCCTCGTACAGCACTTCGTACACGGCTCGGTCGGTCTCGTAGGCACGCAACAGGGCATGTTTCTTCCGGGGGTCCCAGCCCGCGCGGGCCGCGTAGCCCGCGCAGTAGGCCTCCCGGCAACGCCGCGCCCACTCCGGCCGCCACGGGCGGCGCTGGCGGGCGGCGTAGTCGAAGGAGCGCAGCATCCCGGCGATGTCGCGGACCGGGGAATGGGCGCTGCGCCGCTCGGCCAGCGGCCGCGACGGCTCGCCCTCGAAGTCGATGACGAACCAGTCGCGCCCGGCGCGCAGGACCTGACCGAGATGCAGGTCGCCGTGGATGCGCTGGGCGGGCGGCCCGGCGTCGCAGACGGCGAGTGCGTCGAACGCGGTGGTCAGCCCGGGGACGAACGGCCGCAGCGCCGGCACGTGGTGCGCCGCCGTCTCCAGCCGCTCGGTCATCGCCGCCGCCGTCCGGCCGTCCTCCGCGTCCGGGCCGGCCGGGAGGGCCGCGGCCAGCGCCAGGTGGACGTCCGCGGTAGCCCGTCCCAGGTCCTCCGCCTCGGCCGTGAAGTCCTCGCCGCGGGCCAGGGCCCGCAGCGCCAGCGTCCAGCCGTCCGAGGCGTCGGGCAGGAACGGCTGGAGGACGCCGAGGGTCGCCTCCTGCGGATGCGTCGTGCGGAACCAGGCGACGGGGGCGGGCACCCGCCCGCACCCCTGCCCGGCCAGCGCGACCGGCACCTCCAGATCGGGGTTCACCCCGGGCTGGACGCGCCGGAAGATCTTCAGGATGAACGCGTCCCCGTACACCAGCGACGTGTTGGACTGCTCGGCCTCCAGCAGGCGCGGCGCGAGCCCCGGGGGCAGCGACACGGACGGGTCCGACTCGAAGCACAGCGGGCCCAGGGCGCCGGGATGGCGCATCCGCTCCAGGAGCAGCTGCGCCGACCGGGGGTCCTGCAAGGCGTCATGGACCGTCAGCCCGGCCAGTGGACCCTCTTCGACCCTCCCGATCAGAGCACGCCCCAGCCGCGGCGACAGATGCTCCTGGACGCCCAGCAGCAGCTGGTAGCAGTCACCCGCCGGGGGAGTGCCGCCGGGGGTCGGGACCCCCGACTGGTCGGCATGCACGAGCAGATGCAGACAGCCCGGATACAGCTCGGTCATCGACAGCATGCGCAGGTCGGTGAGCGGCCGGTCCTTGCCGGCGAACCAGCGCTGCCGGGGCAGCCACTCGCACAGCAGCGCGGCGAGCGGTCCGACGGAGCGGACGCCGCTCGCGCTGCCCGGTCGCAGGGGTGCGGTCCTCGTCACGGTGACCCATCCTTTCCGCGGCGCACGCTCACTGGCGGCGACCGATCCGGGACGCGGCTCTGGTGAGCCGGAACCAGTAGAAGCCGTGGCCCGCGAGGGTGAGCAGGTAGGGCAGTTCACCGATGGCGGGGAAGCGGACGCCGCCGAACAGCTCGACGGGGTGGCGGCCGTCGTAGCGGCTGAGGTCGAGTTCGGTGGGCTGTGCGAAGCGTGAGAAGTTGTGCACGCACAGCACCAGGTCGTCCTCGTGTTCGCGCAGGAAGGCCAGGACGGCGGGGTTGGAGGAGGGCAGTTCGGTGTAGGTGCCCAGGCCGAAGGCGTGGTTCTGTTTGCGGATCTCGATCATGCGGCGGGTCCAGTGCAGCAGTGAGGAGGGCGACGACATGGACGCCTCGACGTTGGTGACCTGGTAGCCGTAGACGG
>NZ_MJAJ01000042.1 GCF_001746365.1 Streptomyces sp. LUP30 | reverse complement strand
GCCACGGTGGGGATCGATCCGACGGTCAGTCTGCCCCGTATCTCCCCGGTGGCCGCCGCCACCTCCGCACGGGCCCGCTCGGCCGCCTACGCGATGCGCTGGGTGGCGAAGAACGTGGTCGCGGCGGGTCTCGCGGCCCGCTGCGAGGTCCAGGTCGCCTACGCGATCGGCAAGGCCGAGCCGGTCGGTCTGTTCATCGAGACCTTCGGCACCGCCAAGATCGACGCCGAGAAGATCGAGAAGGCCATCGACGAGGTCTTCGACCTCCGCCCGGCCGCGATCATCCGCGACCTCGACCTGCTGCGCCCGATCTACGCCCAGACCGCCGCTTACGGCCACTTCGGCCGTGAGCTGCCCGACTTCACCTGGGAACGCACGGACCGCGTGGACGCGCTGCGCAAGGCCGCAGGCCTGTAGGACCGCGCCACCCCGGGCCGTCGCCGGCCCGGCAGTGCATGACGTCGGCTCCCGAGACCCGGTGACGGTTTCGGGAGCCGACGTCGTCATGCGTGCACTGCGGCGCGGCACGCCGGCGCCTCGGGGTACGGGGCACGGGGTGCGACCGTCCGTCGGCTCCGCGGCACTCGGGCGGCCCGCGGACGGCGCCGGGAGCTGCCGAGGGGCGAGGCGCGCACGCGACCGATGTCAGTGGCGTTTGGTAAGAATGCAGGCGTGAGCAGCGAGAACGGGCAGGGGGGCGGTGGGGTGGCCGGGGAGGGCGCCCCACCGGAGCAGCTCGCGCTCATCCGGGAGAGCGTGCGGCAGGCCAAGACACCCAGGGCGAAGCCCCGGACCTGGCGGGGAGCCGCGCTGGCCGAGGAACTGCCGGTCGCGCGGGTCCTCGTCGACAAGGGCGTCCTGCATCTGGACCGCTATTTCGACTACGCCGTCCCGGCCGAGCTGGACGCGGACGCACAGCCCGGCGTGCGGGTCCGGGTGCGGTTCGGGGCCGGGCGGGGCCGGGTGCGCGACGGGCGGCGCGAGGGAGGCGGGCTCATCGACGGGTTCCTCGTCGAGCGGCTCGCAGCGTCGGACTACTCGGGGCCGCTCGCGGTGCTCGCCCAGGTGGTGTCGCCCGAGCCGGTGCTCGGCCCCGAGCTCCTGGGCCTGGCACGGGCCGTCGCCGACCGCTACGCGGGCAGCCTCGCGGACGTGCTGCAGCTGGCCGTGCCTCCGCGTAACGCCCGGGCCGAACAGCGGCCCTCGCCCGCGCCTCTGCCGCCGCCTCAGGCGCCGCAGACCGGCACCTGGGCCCGGTACGAGCGGGGGGGCGCGTTCCTGGAGTCGTTGGCGTCCGGCGGCGCGCCGCGGGCCGTGTGGAACGCGCTGCCCGGGCCCGAGTGGAGCGAGGAGCTGGCGCGGGCCGTCGCCGCCACGCTCGCCTCGGGGCGCGGGGCGCTGGTCGTCGTACCGGACGGACGGGCCGCCGCCCGGGTCGACGCGGCGCTGACGATGTTGCTGGGGGAGGGGCGGCACGCGCTGCTCACCGCGGACGCCGGACCCGAGAAGCGCTACCGGGAGTGGCTGGCGGTGCGACGCGGGTCCGTGCGCGCGGTCGTCGGAACGCGCGCCGCGATGTTCGCGCCGGTCCAGGATCTCGGACTGGTCGCGCTCTGGGACGATGGGGACGACAGCCACAGCGAGCAGCACGCTCCGCAGCCTCATGCCCGGGAGGTGCTGCTGCTGCGGGCCGCGCAGGACAAGTGCGGTTTCCTGCTGGGGGGGTGGAGCTGCACGGTGGAGGGCGCCCAACTCGTCGAGAGCGGGTGGGCTCGACCGCTGGTCTCCGGTCGGGAGCTGGTGCGGCGGGCCGCTCCTCTGGTGCGGACCGTGGGGGACCAGGACCTTGCGCGGGACGAGGCCGCCCGGGCCGCCCGGCTGCCCACCCTCGCCTGGCAGGCGGTCCGCGAGGGGCTGCGCCACGGGCCGGTGCTGGTCCAGGTGCCACGGCGCGGGTACGTCCCCCGGATGGCGTGCGCGCAGTGCCGGGCCGCGGCCCGCTGCCGGCACTGCTCCGGACCGCTGGAGGCACGCGACGGGGACGCGGGGGGTGCGCTGTGGTGCGCGTGGTGCGGGCGCGAGGAGAGCGCCTGGCACTGCCCTGAGTGCGGCTCGTTCCGGTTGCGGGCCCAGATCGTGGGGGCGCGACGGACCGCCGAGGAGCTGGGCCGGGCGTTTCCCGCCGTGCCGGTGCGCACATCAGGGCGTGAGCAGGTGCTGGACACGGTGTCGGCGGCGCCCGCACTCGTCGTGTCCACGCCCGGCGCCGAACCGGTCGCCGAGGGCGGGTATGCGGCCGCGCTGCTGCTGGACGGCTGGGCCATGCTCGGACGTCCCGACCTGCGGGCCGGGGAGGACGCCCTGCGTCGCTGGATCGCCGCCGCCGCGCTGGTGCGCCCGCAGGAGGCCGGGGGGACCGTGGTCGTCGTCGCCGAGCCGACCCTGCGGCCCGTGCAGGCGTTGGTGCGGTGGGACCCCGTGGGGCACGCGGTGCGCGAGCTCGCCGAGCGGGCCGAACTGGGCTTTCCGCCGGTGTCGCGGATGGCGTCGGTCTCGGGGACCGCGGAGGCGGTGAGCGCATTTCTGGGGGCGGTCGAACTTCCCCGGGAGGCGGAGCTGCTGGGACCGGTCCCGATCCAGGCCACCCCCGCCGGCCGGCCCCGACGGCCGGGGGCGCCGCCGCCGGGGGAGCAGTGGGAGCGCGCACTGATCCGGGTGCCGCCGGGCCGGGGTGCGGCTCTGGCCGCCGCGTTGAAGGCGGCCCAGGCGGCCCGAATGGCCCGTGGTGGCGAGGAAGTGGTGCGGGTGAGGATCGATCCACCGGACATCGGGTGAGCCTGCGGCGCCGCGGGCCTGCTGTTCCCGTCCCGTCCCGTCCCGTCCCGTCCCGTTCCGTCCGTCCTGGCCGTCCGCCGGTCGGTCTGAGGGATGGGGCGGGGCCGGAGTGGTGTCAGGCGTGTGGGTGCCGGTGGGAGACATGCGGCTGCCCTCCCGGGGGTGGCCGAGAGGGCAGAGGGCAGATGGGGGGGGTGATCGGGGTGGGGCCTCAGCCGTTGCGGGGGCCGGGGAAGCCGGTCGGCCTCACCTCGTCGCGCAAGGCCGGGCTGCCGGCCGTCGGCTGGGTCGGCATGGAGCGGGCGGCCGGCACAGTGGGGACCGTCGGGAAGCCCGTGTTCACGCTGAGCGTGCGGGCGGCGGCCGGCTCCGTCGGCCGCTCGGCCTCGGCTGTGGCCGTGGCGGTTCCTGAGCCCGTGGCCGTGGCGGTCTGTGCGGTGGCGCGGCGGGCGCCGTAGCGGCGGTGGACCGCCTGCTTGGTGACCCCGAGCGCGGAGCCCACCGCGTCCCAGGAGAAGCCGAGTGAACGGTCGAAGTCCACGGCCGCCGTGACCAGCGTCTCGACGCTGTCGCGCAGTTCCTGGGCGAGGCGGACGGTGGGGGCGGGGGCGCGTCCGTAGACGACGAAGCCCGTGGAGGGGCCGGAACGGCGCGGGCGGTAGACGTTGCCCAGCTGGGCGGTGAGCGTGCGCAGCGCGTCCACCTGCCGGCGGACCCGCTCGATGTCCCGCACCAGCAAGTGCAGGCTGGCCCGGGCCTGGGCGTCGTGGGTTGCATGGTCGGCCATGAACAAGCCTCTCGAACCGGCGTTGAAGAAGGTGTGGTCAACTCTTTCTTGACAACGCGGGTTCGCTCCGCTGGTCACGGTGTGGGGGCGTATGGGCATATGCGTACGCCCCTGGGACAGGGTGCGCGCGGCTCCTCCTGCGCGGGGCTCCCGCCGTCGGCGGGAGCCGGTCCGTACGTCGGTGAGAAGCCGTCCGCGACGGCTGTGGCAGTGGTCATAAACTTGTGTGTTGCCCGCCGTCCGTCCCTCCGAGAGGCACCGCCCACTCATGAAGCTCGTCTTCGCCGGCACCCCCGAGGTCGCCGTTCCCGCTCTGGACGCTCTGATCGCCTCCGGGAGGCACGAGGTGGCCGCCGTCGTCACCCGCCCGGACGCGCCGGCCGGCCGGGGGCGCAGGCTGGTCGCCTCTCCCGTCGCCCAGCGGGCCGAGGAGGCCGGCATCGAGGTGCTGAGGCCCGCCAGACCCCGGGACCCGGAGTTCCTGGAGCGGCTGAGGGAGATCGCGCCGGACTGCTGTCCCGTCGTCGCCTACGGGGCGCTGCTGCCGAGGGTGGCGCTCGACATCCCGGCGCACGGCTGGGTCAACCTGCACTTCTCGCTGCTGCCCGCCTGGCGCGGGGCCGCTCCCGTGCAGCACTCCATCATGGCGGGCGACGAGATCACCGGCGCCTCCACCTTCCTCATCGAGGAAGGGCTCGACTCGGGGCCGGTGTACGGGACGGTCACCGAGGAGATCCGGCCCACCGACACCAGCGGCGACCTGCTCACCCGGCTGGCGTTCGCCGGCAGCGGGCTGCTCGCCGCGACGATGGACGGCATCGAGGACGGGGCCCTGAAGGCCGTGCCGCAGCCGGGGGAGGGGATCACCCTCGCGCCGAAGATCACCGTCGAGGACGCCCGGGTCGACTGGGCCACGCCGGCCCTGCGCGTCGACCGCGTCGTACGCGGCTGCACCCCGGCCCCGGGGGCGTGGACCACGTTCCGCGGCGAGCGCCTCAAGCTTATCCAGGTCCGGCCCGTCGCCGAGCGGACCGATCTCGCGCCGGGCGCCCTGTCCGTCGGCAAGAACAGCGTCCACGTCGGCACGGGCTCGTACGCGGTCGAGCTGGTGTGGGTGCAGGCCCAGGGCAAGAAGCCGATGCGGGCCGCCGACTGGGCGCGGGGCGTCCGGATCGGGGACGGCGAGACCGTCGGGGCGTAACGCTCCTGCACAGGCGGCCCCGACCCGGCCCCTCGAGCCGTCCCGCGCGCCCGTCGACGTACGCTGGACGCGTCTTCCCTCCTGAAATCCGGAGCACCTTTTCGTGAGCGAACAGCCCCAGCGTCCCCGCAAGTCGGGCAAGCCCTACCGTCGGCCCCAGAAGGACCCCGTCCGCCTCCTCGCCTTCGAGGCGCTGCGGGCCGTGGACGAGCGGGACGCGTACGCCAACCTCGTGCTGCCGCCGCTGCTGCGCAAGGCGCGCGAGAAGGAGGGGCCCGACAAGTTCGACGGGCGGGACGCGGCCCTCGCCACCGAGCTGGTCTACGGAACGCTGCGCCGGCAGGGGACGTACGACGCCGTCATCGCCGCGTGCGTCGACCGGCCCCTGCGCGAGGTCGATCCGCCGGTTCTCGACGTGCTCAGCCTCGGTGCGCACCAGTTGCTGGGGACGCGCATCCCGACCCACGCCGCCGTGTCCGCCTCCGTCGACCTCGCCCGGGTGGTGCTCGGCGACGGGCGCGCCAAGTTCGTCAACGCCGTGCTGCGCAAGATCGCCCAGCACGATCTGGACGAGTGGATCGAGAAGGTCGCCCCGCCGTACGACGACGACCCCGAGGACCACCTCGCGGTCGTGCACTCGCACCCGCGCTGGGTCGTCTCCGCGCTCTGGGACTCGCTCGGCGGCGGCCGGGCCGGCATCGAGGACCTGCTGGAGGCCGACAACGAACGGCCCGAGGTGACGCTGGTCGCCCGGCCGGGACGGGCCACGACCGAGGAACTGCTCCGGGAGGAGGCCGCGGTCGCCGGGCGCTGGTCGCCGTACGCCGTCCGGCTCACCGAGGGCGGGGAGCCCGGCGCCATCGACGCCGTCCGGGACGGCCGTGCGGGCGTCCAGGACGAGGGCAGCCAGCTCGTGGCGCTCGCGCTGGCCAACGCGCCGCTCGACGGGCCGGACACGAAGTGGCTCGACGGATGCGCGGGTCCGGGTGGCAAGGCCGCACTGCTCGCCGCCCTCGCAGCCGAGCGCGGAGCCGTCCTGCTGGCCTCGGAGAAGCAGCCGCACCGGGCGGGCCTCGTCGCCAGGGCGCTGGCCGGGAACCCCGGGCCCTACCAGGTCATCGCCGCCGACGGGACGCGGCCGCCGTGGCGGCCGGGCTCCTTCGACCGGGTGCTGATGGACGTGCCGTGCACCGGGCTCGGCGCCCTGCGCCGACGTCCCGAGGCGCGCTGGCGGCGCCGGCCGGAGGACCTCGACGGGTTCGGGCCGCTGCAGCGCGGGCTGCTGCGGACGGCCGTCGAGTCCGTCCGGGTCGGGGGCGTCGTCGGGTACGCCACCTGCTCGCCGCACCTCGCCGAGACCAGGGCCGTCGTCTCCGACGTCCTGAAGCAGTACCCGCAGGCCGAGCTGATCGACGCGCGGCCGCTGCTGCCGGGCGTGCCGGCACTGGGCGACGGCCCGGACGTCCAGCTGTGGCCGCATGTGCACGGGACCGACGCCATGTACCTGGCGTTGATCAGGAAGACCGGCTGAGGCCCCGGCGGGGTTCCGCGCCGGACCACGTGGAAGGCCGGCCGCACGCGAACAGCGTGCGGCCGGCCTTCCACGTGAGTGCTCCAGGCGCAACGGACGCCCCGCTCTCGCGGGCGGGTCGCCCCGCGCGGGTCAGTCCGTGCCGGGTCAGTCCGTGCCGAACTCCATCGCGGCGCGGTCCAGCAGTGCGTCGTCCTCGGAGACCTCGCCGCGCGAGGCGATGGCCTCGGCGCCGCCCCCGGGCATCTCCGGCATGGTGCCGATCAGCCCGGTCGCGGCCGCCTGGGCAGCGCCGATGACGGGGCTGCCGGTGCCGATCAGCCCGAGCACGGCGTACTGCTCCAGCTTGGCGCGCGAGTCGGCGATGTCGAGGTTGCGCATGGTGAGCTGGCCGATCCGGTCCACCGGACCGAACGCGGAGTCCTCGGTGCGCTCCATGGAGAGCTTGTCCGGGTGGTAGCTGAACGCGGGGCCGGCGGTGTCGAGGATCGAGTAGTCCTCGCCGCGCCGCAGCCGCAGGGTGACCTCACCGGTCACGGCCGCGCCGACCCAGCGCTGCAGCGACTCCCGGATCATCAGCGCCTGCGGGTCCAGCCAGCGCCCCTCGTACATGAGGCGGCCCAGCCTGCGGCCCTCGTTGTGGTACTGGGCGACGGTGTCCTCGTTGTGGATGGCGTTGACCAGGCGCTCGTAGGCCGCGTGCAGCAGGGCCATGCCGGGCGCCTCGTAGATGCCGCGGCTCTTGGCCTCGATGATGCGGTTCTCGATCTGGTCGGACATGCCCAGGCCGTGCCGGCCGCCGATCGCGTTGGCCTCCATCACCAGGTCGACGGGGGAGGCGAACTCCTTGCCGTTGACCGTCACCGGGCGGCCCTGGTCGAAGCCGATCGTCACGTCCTCGGCGGCGATGTCGACCTCGGGGTCCCAGAACCGCACGCCCATGATGGGCTCGACCGTCTCGACGCCGGTGTCCAGGTGCTCCAGGGTCTTGGCCTCGTGGGTGGCGCCCCAGATGTTGGCGTCGGTGGAGTACGCCTTCTCGGTGCTGTCCCGGTAGGGCAGGTCGTGGGCGACGAGCCACTCCGACATCTCCTTGCGCCCGCCGAGCTCGGTCACGAAGTCCGCGTCCAGCCAGGGCTTGTAGATGCGCAGGTGCGGGTTGGCGAGCAGACCGTAGCGGTAGAACCGCTCGATGTCGTTGCCCTTGAACGTCGAGCCGTCGCCCCAGATCTGGACGTCGTCCTCGAGCATCGCCCGGACCAGGAGGGTGCCGGTGACGGCACGGCCCAGCGGCGTGGTGTTGAAGTAGGCGCGCCCGCCCGAGCGGATGTGGAACGCCCCGCAGGTGAGCGCGGCCAGGCCCTCCTCGACCAGCGCGGCGCGGCAGTCGACCAGGCGCGCGATCTCGGCGCCGTAGGCCTTGGCGCGGCCGGGCACCGAGGCGATGTCGGGCTCGTCGTACTGGCCGATGTCGGCGGTGTAGGTGCACGGGACGGCGCCCTTGTCACGCATCCACGCGACCGCGACCGAGGTGTCGAGCCCGCCGGAGAAGGCGATGCCGACGCGCTCGCCGGCGGGAAGGGAGGTGAGGACCTTGGACATAGGAAGATTATGCATGAACTCGCATGGTCATGCAAAGGGCTGTTTCTGTTCCTCCGGCGGCGACGGCGGTCGTGGCCCGCCGGCGTCCTCCTCCCGGGACCGCCGGTGCGGCCACCACACCCTCGGTCCGACGTCCAGGAACAGGGAGGTGACCAGGATCGAGCGCACGATGAAGGTGTCCAGGAGGACGCCGAGGGCCACCGTGAACCCGATCTCCGCGAAGCCGACCATGGGCAGCGTGCCGAGGGCCGCGAAGGTGCCGGCCAGGACCAGACCGGCCGAGGTGATGACCGCGCCGGTGGCCGCCAGGCCCGTCACCACCCCCTGCCGGGTGCCCTGGTGGGCGGCCTCCTCGCGGATCCGGGTGGTCAGGAAGATGTTGTAGTCGATGCCCAGGGCCACCAGGAAGACGAAGACGAACAGCGGGAAGTCGGTGGACTCGCCCGCGTAGTCGAAGACATGGCGGAACGCCAGCGCGCTGATGCCCAGGGCCGCCGCGAAGGACAGGATGACGGTGCCCACCAGCAGCAGCGGCGCGATCAGGGCGCGCAGCAGGCCGCAGAGGATCAGCAGGACCACGGCCAGGACCAGCGGGATGATCAGGAGGTTGTCGTGCGTGGTCGCCGCGTCCATGTCCAGCAGGGCCGCCGTGCCGCCGCCCACCCTGGCGTCGGCGTCGGGCACCGCGTGCACGGCGTCCCGCACCCGCTCCACGGTCCGCTTCGCGGCGTCGCTGTCCGACGGGGCGATCGTCGTCGCCTCGAACAGCACCTTGCCGTCGTGCACGGGCTCAGTGCCCGGTGGCACGCGCAGGGACGTCGGCACGACCCCTTCGGCGGTGGCCACCGCCCGGCTCACCTGCCGGGCCTGTGCCTGGTCGGACACGATGACGAGCGGATCGCCGCTGCCCGCAGGGAAGTAGCGCTCCGACACCTCCTGGCCCGTGATCGAGTCCGGTTTGCCGGTGAAGGCGTCCGCGTTGGAGATGCCCGCGGCGCGCAGCTGGAACAGGCCCAGGGAGCAGACCGCCAGGACGAGCGTCGTCACGGCCCAGATCATGCGCGGACGGCCGGCGATGCCCCGGCCGGTGCGGGCCCAGAGGCCGTGCCCGGTCGGGTCGGCCGAGCCGGAGTGCGGGATCACCGGCCAGAAGATCCAGCGGCCGAAGATCACCAGCAGCGCGGGGAAGAGCGTCGTCATCGCGAGCAGCGCCACCGCCACGCCGATGGCCGCCACCGGGCCCAGGCCGGCGGTGGAGTTCATCTCGGCGACGGTCAGGACGAGCATGCTCAGGACGACCGTGGCGCCCGAGGCCAGTACGGCCGGGCCCGCCCGGTGCAGCGCGCGGGCCATCGCCTCGTGCCGGTCGTCGTGACGGCGCAGCTCCTCCCGGTAGCGCGCGACCAGCAGCAGGGCGTAGTCCGTGCCCGCGCCGAACACCAGCACGGTCAGAATGCCGGCGCTCTGACCGTTCACCGTCAGACCGGCGTGCTGCGCCAGGAAGTAGATCAGCGCCTGCGCGGTGAACAGGGCGGCGACCACGCCGAGCACCGGGACGAGCAGAAGCGTCGGGCTGCGGTAGGTGATCAGGAGCATGACCACGACCACGCCCATCGCCGACAGCAGCAGGGTGGAGTCGATGCCGTCGAACGCCTTGGAGAAGTCCGCCGAGGTGCCGCCGGGCCCGGTGATGTGCACGGCGAGCCCGGCGCCGCCGTCGCCGACGACGTGCCGGATCGAGTCGACGGCCGGCACGATGCGCTTCCAGCCCTTCGCGTCCATGGTGATCGGCACGTAGATCTGGGCGGCGCGGGGGGCGTTCGGGCGGTCGTAGACGGGGCCGCGGGTCTCGGCGCCCCGGATGCCGTGGGCGGTGAGCTGCCGGAGACCGGCGGCGTCCTCGGTGATCCGGGCCCGGTCCCTCGCCGTCAGGCCGCCGTCGCGGGCGTAGACGACGACCGCGGGGATCTGTTCGGGCCTGAAGTCCTGTGAGATCCCCAGGACCTGCGTGGACTCGGCCGAACCGGGCAGCCAGGAGGCCGCGTCGTTGTCCTGGGCGTCGGAGAGCTTCGAGGCGAAGGGCGCCGTCAGAAACAGCACCACCACCCACAACGCCAGCACCAGCCACTTCGCCCGCCGCCCGCAGACCAGGTGTGCGACTCCCCGCCGCTGCGTCATGGCCGCCTCCCGGGCCGGTCCGTCGGCCCCCGGCGCGACCGCGTTCCCCGGGGGGTGCGCGTCACCGCGCGATCGGCCGCGGCCGGTCCGCGGACGACGAACCGCGTTCGCCCCGTCGGACCGGTGCTCGCAACCCCCGCAGGGCATGGCAGGCTTGGGTCATGGCCGTGCAGATCAACCCCAGCATCCTGTCCGCCGACTTCGCCCGCCTCGCGGACGAGGCGAGGGCGGTCGAAGGAGCCGACTGGCTCCACGTCGACGTCATGGACAACCATTTCGTCCCGAACCTCACGCTCGGTGTGCCGGTCGTAGAGTCACTGGCCCGTGCGACGGACACCCCGCTGGACTGCCATCTGATGATCGAGGCCCCCGATCGCTGGGCCCCGCAGTACGTCGAGGCGGGCGCCTCGTCCGTCACCTTCCACGTCGAGGCGGCCGCCGCGCCCGTGCGGCTCGCCCGCGAGATCCGGGCGAAGGGCGCCCGTGCCTCCATGGCGCTTCGGCCCGCCACGCCGATCGAGCCGTACGAGGACCTGCTGCCCGAACTGGACATGCTGCTGATCATGACGGTCGAACCGGGCTTCGGCGGCCAGGCCTTCCTCGACATCATGCTCCCCAAGATCCGTCGCACCCGCGAGTTGATCAGCAAGCACGGCCTCGACCTGTGGCTGCAGATCGACGGCGGGGTCTCGGCCGAGACGATCGAGCGGTGCGCCGAGGCGGGCGCGGATGTGTTCGTGGCAGGCTCGGCCGTGTACGGGGCCGACGACCCGGCCGAGGCGGTCCGTGGCCTGCGGGCTCAGGCGCAGGCCGCGACCGCCGGCGCCACCTGGGGTTGTGAACACTGAACCGACCACTTACCGACAGGAATGTGAACGGCTCCCATCAGAGCTGATCAACTGCGCCGGATCTGCGAGGATGAACGGCGTATCCAGAGTGTGAACAGCAGTGAGGAGATCGCCGTGTCGGGTATGTCGGCGGGCCGGTCAGCCATGCGGATGGGACCCGCTGAGCTGGTGCAGGCGGCGGCCATGGCCCGCCGCTTCTACCTCGAGGGCAAATCCAAGATCCAGATCGCCGAGGAGTTCGGCGTCAGCCGCTTCAAGGTGGCCCGGGTCCTGGAGACCGCCCTCGAACGGGATCTCGTACGGATCGAGATCCGCGTGCCGGCCGAACTGGACGCCGAGCGCTCCGACGCGCTCCGCGCCAGGTACGGGCTCAGGCACGCCGTCGTGGTCGAGTCCCCGGCCGAGGCCGAGGAGACGACGGACCCCGAGAACCTGGGGGAAGTGGCCGCCGACCTGCTCGGCGAACTGGTCGACGAGGGGGATGTACTGGGACTGGCCTGGGGCCGGTCCACGATTCACATGGCGGCGGCGCTGGACCGGCTGCCGCCGTGCACCGTCGTGCAGCTGACCGGTGTGTACGACGCCGGGACCGCCGAGCGCGGCTCCGTCGAGGCGGTGCGCCGCGCCGCCCAGGTGTCCGGCGGCGACGCGCACCCCATCTACGCGCCGATGCTGCTGCCGGACGCGGCCACCGCGATAGCGCTGCGCCACCAGACCGGCATCGCCCGGGCCTTCGACTACTTCGACAAGGTCACGGTCGCCTGTGTCTCCATCGGCTCCTGGGAGCCGGGCATCTCGACGGTGTACGACATGCTCAGCGACGAGGAGCGGGGTCACTACGCCTCGCTCGGTGTCGCCGCCGAGATGTCCGCCCACCTCTTCGACGCCGAGGGCCGCAGGGTGGGGCGCGACCTGGGCGAGCGGTGCATCACGGTCAAGGCCGACCAGTTGCGCCGGATCCCCGAGGTCGTCGCGATCGCGGGCGGCCAGCGCAAGGCGGCCGCGATCGACGCGGTGCTGCGGTCCGGGCTCGTCACCAGCCTGGTGACGGACACGTCCGCGGCCGACTATCTGATGACGGCCGGGCCGACGCCCAAGCCCGCCCTCAACCGGTCGGACCCCGACGGGATCTGACCGAGCGGACGGGATCCCGTCGGGTCCCACCGGACCCGACGGGCTGCGGGGGGATGATCAGAGAGAGGGGGGCCGGTCTTCGGACGGCCCCCCTCCGCCGTGACCACGACTCGCTCAGGACGGTGCCTGGATGACGGAGCACATGCTCGAACTGGACCTCGACGGCGTCACGGACAAGGCGGCCCTGATGGACCGCTGCGTTCGCCACCTCGAACTGCCCGACCGGTTCGGCCGCAACTGGGACGCCCTGGCCGACAGCCTCACCGGCCTGCCCGACGGACCCGAGTCCGGGCCGGTGCTCGTCGTCGTGCGGAACTGGCGGCAGTACGCCAAGTCCCGGCCGGAGGAGTGGGAGATCGCCCAGGAGGTGTTCTCCTCCGCCGTGGACCGGGCACCCGCACTCTCCGTGGTGCTCGCTCTCGGAGGATCCTCCTAGCGCCCCTGTGAGCTGCTTGGACGTTCCGTCCGGGCATCGCATCCCGGCCTTCGTGGGAGAATGAAGTACGTGCTTCTCCCCCTGGCTGACCTGTCCGGGGGTCACCTCTGATCGACTGGGATGTGCAGCACGTGCGTTTCCTCAACGACATCCAGCCCGCCTACGACCTCACCTACGACGATGTGTTCATGGTGCCGAGCCGCAGCGCGGTCGGGTCGCGTCAGGCCGTGGACCTCAGCGCCCCGGACGGCACGGGCACCACGATCCCGCTGGTCGTCGCCAACATGACCGCCGTCGCCGGACGCCGGATGGCCGAGACCATGGCCCGCCGCGGCGGACTCGTGGTGATCCCGCAGGACATTCCGATCGACGTCGTCACCGACGTCGTCACCTGGGTCAAGAGCCGCCACCTGGTGCTGGACACCCCCATCGTGCTCGCCCCGCACCAGACCGTGGCCGACGCCCTGGCCCTGCTGCCCAAGCGCGCGCACAACGCCGGCGTCGTCGTCGACGAGGACTTCCGCCCGGTCGGCGTGGTCACCGACGCGGACCTCAGCGGCGTCGACCGCTTCACGCAGCTCGAGGTCGTCATGTCCCGTGACCTGCTGCTGCTCGACGCCGGGATCGACCCGCGCGAGGCCTTCAACACCCTCGACGCGGCCAACCGCCGCTACGCCCCCGCCGTCGACGCCGAGGGGCGCCTCGCCGGCATCCTCACCCGCAAGGGCGCCCTGCGCGCCACGCTGTACACCCCGGCCGTCGACGCGCAGGGCAAGCTGCGCATCGCCGCGGCCGTCGGCATCAACGGCGACGTCGCGGGCAAGGCCAAGCAGCTGCTCGACGCCGGTGTGGACACCCTCGTCATCGACACCGCGCACGGCCACCAGGAGTCGATGATCAGCGCGATCCGCACCGTGCGCGCCCTCGACCCCCGGGTGCCGATCGTGGCCGGCAACATCGTCTCCGCCGAGGGCGTCAGGGACCTGATCGAGGCGGGCGCCGACATCATCAAGGTCGGCGTCGGCCCCGGCGCCATGTGCACCACCCGCATGATGACCGGCGTGGGCAGGCCGCAGTTCTCGGCCGTTCTGGAGTGCGCGGCCGAGGCCAGGAAGCACGGCAAGCACGTGTGGGCCGACGGCGGTGTCCGCCACCCCCGTGACGTCGCCATGGCGCTCGCCGCGGGCGCGTCCAACGTGATGGTCGGGTCCTGGTTCTCGGGCACCTTCGAGTCCCCGGGCGACCTCCAGCACGACGCCAACGGCCGCCCGTACAAGGAGTCGTTCGGCATGGCCTCGGCGCGGGCCGTGCGCAACCGCACCTCCGAGGAGTCCTCCTACGACCGTGCCCGCAAGGCGCTGTTCGAGGAGGGCATCTCCACCTCCCGCATGTTCCTCGACCCTGCCCGCCCGGGCGTCGAGGACCTGGTCGACTCGATCATCGCGGGTGTGCGTTCGTCCTGCACGTACGCGGGCGCGGCCTCCCTGGAGGAGTTCGCCGAGAAGGCCGTCGTGGGCGTCCAGAGCGCGGCCGGCTACGCCGAGGGGAAGCCGCTGCACGCCAGCTGGAGCTAGGGCCCCTCGTTCGGATCGGGCCGCCCGCCCCGCCGCACGGCCCCCGGGAGAACAGGGGGCCGTGCGCCCGGCGCGGCCGCTGCCGCGAGGCTCATGGAGTTCACCCGACCGGGGCGCGCGCAACGCCCGTCACCGCCCGCGCAACGAACACCCGCCGTGCCGTGATGAACGCAATGATCATGCGGGCACGCGCAAGGTTGCTGCATTACAGCGGCAACGTCCGGGCTCGTAGGGTTACGCGCTGTACGTAGCGTGGCGGGGACCCCGCTCGGCGGGTCCCTGATCGCACAGGTGCGCCGCCGGTCCCCACCGCGCCGAGAGGCAGCGACGAAGGAGTCAGCGCGTGCTCGACCAAGGCGCACCCCCGCACCAGAGCAGTCGGACCGTCCCCGCGTCCCCGGGGCCGTTCGCGCGCCTCATGCGGCGCAAGCCCGTGGAACGCCTGGTCGCCGAGGGCGGCCAGGGTGAGGGCGGATCCCTGCGCCGCTCGCTCGGACTCTGGCAGCTCACCATGATCAGCATCGGCGCCACGCTCGGCACCGGCATCTTCGTCGTCCTCGGCGAGGCCGTCCCCAAGGCCGGGCCGGCCGTCACCCTGTCCTTCGTGATCGCCGGTGTCACGGCGCTCTTCTCGGCGCTCTCCTACGCGGAGCTGGCCGGCACGATCCCGGTCGCGGGATCCTCGTACTCGTATGCGTACGCGACGATGGGCGAGCTGATCGCCTGGATCTGCGGCTGGTGTCTGGTCCTGGAGTACGGCGTCTCGGTGGCCGCCGTCGCCGTCGGCTGGGGCGAGTACCTCAACGAGCTGCTCGACGGGACCATCGGGGTCACCATCCCGGACGCGCTGTCGGCGCCGCCCGGCGACGGGGGCGTCTTCAACCTGCCCGCCCTCATCGTCGTCCTGCTGGCGATGGCCTTCCTGCTGGGCGGCGCCCGCGAGTCGGCGCGCGCCAACACGATCATGGTGGCCGTGAAGATCGCCGCGCTGGTGCTGTTCTGCGCCATCGGCGTCCAGGGCTTCCGCTCCGGCAACTACGAGAACTTCATGCCGCTGGGCATGGCGGGCGTCAGCGCGGCCGGGGCGACCCTGTTCTTCTCGTACATCGGTTTCGACGCAGCCTCCACCGCCGGTGAAGAGGCGAAGAACGCGCAGCGCGATCTGCCGCGGGCCATCATGCTGTCGCTGGTCGTCGTCACCGCGCTGTACGTGCTCGTCGCGGCTGTCGCCGTCGGCGCCAAGCCGTGGCAGCGGTTCGGGGACTCCGAGGCCGCGCTCGCCCAGATCATGCGCGAGGTGACCGGGCAGTCCTTCTGGGGAACCCTCCTGGCCTTCTGCGCGGTCATCGCCATCGCGAGCGTCGTCCTGACCGTGCTGTACGGCCAGACCCGCATCCTCTTCGCGATGTCCCGGGACGGCCTGGTGCCCCCGGTGTTCTCCAAGGTCCACCCGAAGACCGGCACGCCGCGCGCCAACACGGTCATCGTGTCCCTCTTCTGCGGTGTCCTGGCCGCCGCGATCCCGTTGGGCCAGCTGGCGGACGCCACCAGCATCGGCACGCTGTTCGCGTTCGGGCTGGTCAACATCGCCGTCGTGGTGCTGCGCCGGACCCGTCCCGAGATGCCCCGCACCTTCCGCGTGCCGCTCTCCCCGGTCCTGCCGGGCGTGGGCTTCGCCCTCTGCGTGTGGATGATGGGCAGCCTGTCGGCCGTCACCTGGGTGGTCTTCGGAGTCTGGATGGCGGTCGGGCTCGTGTTCTACTTCCTCTACGGCCACCGCCGCTCCCGACTCGCGTCACCCGCACCATCTGAGAAGTGATCGACCCACTGTGCTGAACGATCTCGACGAACGCATCGTGCACGCCCTCGCCGAGGACGCCCGCCGCTCCTACGCGGACATCGGGCACCTGGTCGGCCTGTCCGCGCCCGCCGTGAAACGGCGCGTGGACCGGCTGCGGGCCACCGGAGCCATCACCGGCTTCACCGTACGGGTCGACCCGGCGGCCCTCGGCTGGGAGACCGAGGGGTTCGTCGAGATCTACTGCCGGCGCAACACCTCCCCCGAGACCATCCAGCGGGGCCTGGAGCGCTACCAGGAGGTCGTGGCGGCGTCCACCGTCACCGGTGAGGCGGACGCCGTCGCCCAGGTCTTCGCCGCGGACATGCGCCACTTCGAACGCGTCCTGGAACGGATCGCGGGGGAGCCCTTCGTGGAACGCACGAAGTCGGTCCTGGTGCTGTCCCCGCTCCTGCGCCGCTTCTCCTCGGGCTCGCCCACCTGAGCGGAGTCACCCGCCCCCGCCCGTGCGCCCCGCGGCCGGCCCGGGCCGGCCGACGTCCTACTCGGCCGTCTTCCGGGCCAGCGCGTTGTTCCCTATCGAGTTGTGCACGCTGAAGCTGACCGCGTCGGAGCGGTAGCGGTCGTCCGACCACTCCACCGGGCGGCCCTCGTGGGTCGTGGTCACCCGGCGGACGCGCAGCAGGGGGCTCGTACGGCGTACGCCGAGCAGCCCGGCGTCCTGGGCGCCCGCGGCCACCGCGTCGATGACGTGCTCGCCGTAGGCGAAGACGAGGCCGCTGTCGTCGAGGAGGCGCTGGGTCACCGAGGGGCAGTCCGGCTCGATCGACTCGACGGCCGGGGAGATCCAGTCCGCGTACACGGTCCGCTCCAGGAGCACCGGCTCACCGTCCAGACCGCGCAGCCGCAGCACGTGCAACACCGGTGTCCCCTCACGGAGTTGGAGGCGTACGGCGTCCTCCGCGCCGGCCGGGCGGTAGTCCTGCCGGACGACCCGGCCGGTCGCCCGCCGTCCCATCGCGCGCGCCCACTGGGCGAAGCTGCGCAGCTCGGCGAAGCTCTGGCTGCGACGGCTCGCCAGGACCACGCGGCGGGCTCCCTGGCGGGAGCCGATGAGCCCCTCGGCGGTCAGCGCCGCGACGGCCTGGCGGACCGTGCCGCGCGAGACGCCGTACCGGGCGGCCAGGTCGGTCTCTGCGGGCAGTCGCGCGCCGACCGCGTACTCCTCGCGATCGATCGCCCGGCGCAGCTCGTCGGCGATCTCCTCGTGTCGCGCGGCCATGATTCCCCTCTGTGTCGACTGCTGTGCACACTCTGACCAGCGTAGTCCACCCCGGGCGCCGTTCGGCGACGACCACAACTGTGCGGGAAACAGGGGCTCAGGGTTTCGCCAGTGTTCACGAAGGGGACATCGACGGCGTGCGTACTGGGGCCAACTTGTTCAGACAAGTAATCCCCGCCTCCTGCATTCCAGCGCGTCCCCTGGAGAAGCCGTGACCGTGCCCCTGCCGAGAACCGCCGTTCGTGGCGGCGCCCTCGCCGCCGTCGCCGTACTCGCCCTGAGCGCCTGTGGCGCCGCCCCCGACACCGGTACCGCGGCCGCCGCCGACGGCAAGAACGCCGCCACCGCCGCGTCCGCCGCCGACTTCGGCGGCCTCGACGCCCTGGTGAAGGCGGCCAGGAAGGAAGGCACGCTGAACGCCATCGCGCTGCCCCGCGACTGGGCGAACTACGGCGCCCTGATCGACGGCTTCGAGAAGAAGTACGGCGTCAAGGTCGCGGTCGAGAACCCCGACGCCGCCAGCCAGGACGAGATCAACGCCGTCACCTCGCGCAAGGGCCAGGACCGCGCACCCGACGTCCTCGACCTCGGCAGCTCCTTCGCGCTGAGCGCCGCCCAGCAGGGCCTGCTCGCGCCGTACAAGGTGGCCTCGTACGCCTCCGTCCCCGAGGGGCAGAAGGACGCGCAGGCCCGCTGGTACAACGACTACGGCGGCTACATCTCCATAGGCTGCGACGCCAAGCGCGTGAAGGTCTGTCCGACGACCTTCGCGGACCTGCTCAAGCCGCAGTACAAGGGCCAGGTCGCCCTCAACGGCAACCCCACCAAGTCGGGTTCCGCCTTCGGCGGCGTCTATGCCGCCTCCCTCGCGAGCGGTGGCTCCTTCGACGACATCCAGCCCGGTCTCGACTTCTTCGCCAAGCTGAAGAAGAACGGCAACTACACGCCCGTCGAGTCGACGCCGGCCACCGTCGAGAAGGGCGAGACGCCCATCAGCATCGACTGGGACTACCTCAACGCCGGATACGCCGACGAGTTCGGCTCCAAGGGCGTCGACTGGAAGGTGGCGGTGCCCCGCGACGGCCAGTTCTCCCAGTACTACTCCCAGGCGATCAACAAGGACGCCCCGCACCCGGCGGCCGCCCGCCTGTGGCAGGAGTACCTCTACAGCGCCGAGGGCCAGAACCTGTGGCTCAAGGGCTACGCGCGACCGGTCCTGATGACCGCCATGGAGAAGGCCGGCACCCTCGACAAGACGGCCGCGGCCAAGCTGCCCGAGGTCTCCGGCACGCCCTCCTTCCCGACCGAGGCCCAGCAGAGCAAGGCCAAGACGGTCCTCGGGCAGGGCTGGGCCAAGGCCGTCTCCGGATGACCTCCACCGCCGTACGGGTCGACACGGCGCCCGCCGCCGGGCTCCAGCGGCGGCGCCGGTCCCTGGGCTGGCTCGCCGTCGTCCCGCTGCTCGCCTTCACCGCGCTCGCCTTCGGGCTGCCCGCCATGGCCATGCTCGACGGCGCGTTCACGGTCAAGGACCCGGCCACCGGCGCCACCTCGTACACGGCCGGCAACCTGACCGCCTCGCTGCGCGGCGCGTATCTGACGGCCCTGCTCGGCAGCGTGAAGCTGTCGGCCGTCTCCGCGGGACTGGGAGCGCTGCTCGGGCTGCCGCTGGCCCAGGCCGTGGTGACCTCGCGCCACCGCGCACTGCGCGAGGCCGTGCTCACCGCGTCCGGCGTGCTGGCCAACTTCGGCGGCGTCCCGCTCGCGTTCGCCTTCGTCGCCACGCTCGGCAACGCCGGTGTGCTGACCCGGCAGTTCGGCCTCACCGACCAGGGCTGGGACCTGTACAGCTTCTGGGGGCTGGTGATCGTCTACCTGTACTTCCTGATCCCGCTGATGGTGCTCACCATCACCCCCGCGCTGGAGGGGCTGCGCCCCCAGTGGCGCGAGGCGGCGCAGAACAACGGCGCGACCTCCGCCCAGTACTGGCGGCACGTCGCCCTGCCCGTCCTGCTGCCCTCGCTGCTCGGCGGCCTGGTGCTCCTCTTCGGCAGCGCCTTCGCCGCGTACGCCACCGCGGCCGCCATGGTGGGCAGCTCCATCCCGCTGGTCACCCTCCAGATCGCCGACGCCCTCTCGGGCAACGTGCTCGTCGGCCAGGAGAACGTGGCCCTCGCCCTCAGCCTCGACATGGTTCTGGTCGCGGGCCTGGTCATGGCGGTGTACCTGCCCCTGCAACGACGGAGCGCGCGATGGCTCGCCTGAACCCGTGGCGGTGGGCGGTCCTCGGCCTCGCCGGACTGTACTTCCTGGTGCCGCTCGCCGCGTCGGTCGTCTTCACCGTCGACGTGCCCGGACAGGGCGTCACCCTCGACGCCTACACGCAGATCTTCTCCACCGACGGCTTCGGCTCCAGTCTGCTGCTCTCGCTGGAACTGGCCGTCGCCACCATCGCCGTCGTCCTGTTGCTGATGGTGCCCGCCATGGTGGCGCTGCGGCTGGGCTCGCCCCGGCTGCGGCCGGTCGTCGAGGTGGTGTGCTCGCTGCCGCTGGTCGTCCCGCCGATCGCGTTCGTCGCGGGCATCGGGACGGTCCTGAAGTGGGGACCCGAACAGCTGTCGCGCACCCCGCTGTTCCAGACCTTCGTGGCCATCCAGAACCCCGGCTTCCCCGTGGTCCTCGTCCTGGCCTACGTCGTCATGGCCCTGCCGTTCGTGTACCGGGCCCTGGACGCGGGACTGCGCTCCGTCGACGTGGGCACCCTCGTCGAGGCCGCCCGCAGCTGTGGGGCGGGCTGGCCGCAGGCGCTGTTCCGGGCCGTCCTGCCCAACCTGCGCGGCGCGCTGCTCAACGCCTCCTTCCTCACCCTCGCCCTGGTGCTCGGCGAGTTCACCGTGGCGCAGCTGCTCGGCTTCCAGCCGTTCGCCGTCTGGATCGTGAACGTCAGCGGTTCGCAGGCCCAGCTGTCCGTCGCCGTGTCCGTGCTCAGCCTGCTCGTGACCTGGGCGCTCCTCCTCGTCCTCGCCGGTTTCGGCGGGCGCACCCGTCCTACTCCCCGGGGATGAACCATGACCGTGCTCGACAACACAGCGACGACGCCGCAGCCGGCGACGAAGGCGGCGACCGTCGAATTCCGCCGCCTGCGCCGCGCGTTCGGGCCGACCGTCGCGCTCGACGGCCTCGACCTCACCGTCCGGCCGGGTGAGCTCCTCGCCCTGCTCGGCCCCTCCGGCTGCGGCAAGACGACCGCGCTGCGGATGCTCGCCGGGTTCGAACACCCCGACTCCGGCGAGGTGCTGGTGGACGGCGAGGACGTCACCCGGGTCCCGGCCCACCGCCGGGACGCCGGGATGGTCTTCCAGTCGTACAGCCTCTTCCCGCATCTCGACGCGCTCGACAACGTGGCCTTCGGGCTGCGCATGCGCAAGGTGCGCACCGCCCGACGGCGTTCTCGGGCAGCCGAGTTGCTGGACCTGGTGGGCCTCGCCGACAAGGGCGCGCGCTTCCCCCACCAGCTCTCCGGCGGTCAGCAGCAGCGGGTCGCCCTGGCCCGCGCCCTCGCCCTGCGCCCACGCGTGCTGCTCCTGGACGAGCCGCTCTCCGCGCTCGACGCGAAGGTGCGGCTGACCCTGCGCGAGGAGATCCGTCGGCTGCAGCAGGAGCTCGGCATCACCACGCTGTTCGTCACCCACGATCAGGAAGAGGCCCTGTCCATGGCGGACCGGGTCGCCGTCATGCACGCCGGACGGCTCGAACAGTGCGCCGCTCCGGCCGAGTTGTACGGCCGGCCCGCGACGGCCTTCGTCGCGGAGTTCGTGGGCACGACGAGCCGGATCCCGGGACACCTCGACGCCGGGACCGTCGACGTGCTCGGCCGCCGGCTGCCCGTCGACGGCAGGATCCCCGCGGCGACCGAGGTGGACGTCCTGGTGCGGCCGGAGGCCGTACGGGTGCGGGCCGCGGACGGCGGGGACGCGCGCGTGGTGGCCACCTCCTTCCTGGGCGCGGCCGTCCGGGTCACGGTCCGGCTCGCCGACGGCGCCGAGGTCAAGGCCGACCTGCCCGCGCACGAGGCCGCCGCCCTCACCGCGGGCGCCGCGGTGGACGTGTCGCTGCCCGACCGCCCGGTGCTCGTCACCGAACGCACTTCCTGATCCCCCCACCGAAAGAGGCAACCGTGACGCAACTCCCCCTTCAGGCCGTCCTGTTCGACATGGACGGCACGCTCGTCGACACCGAGCGGCTGTGGTGGGAGGCGGTGGAGGAGGCGGCCGGCCGACCCCTGACCGAGGCGGACCGGCCGGAGGTGCTCGGCCGTCCCGTCGAGCACACCGCGCACTGGCTGGCCGCCGCCACCGGCCGCCCCGCCCCGGAGCTCGCCGATGCGCTGCACCGGGACTTCGCGGACCGTGTCCGCACCGGGATCGTGCCGCGCCCCGGCGCGCTCGCCCTGCTCGACGCCCTGGCCCGGGAGCGTGTGCCGACGGCGCTGGTGACCGCGTCGCCCCGGGCGGTCGCCGACACCGTGCTCGACGCGCTCGGCGCGAGCCGCTTCGCCGTCACCGTCACCGCCGACGACACCGAGCACACCAAGCCCGCCCCCGACCCCTACCTCGCCGCCTGCCGGGCCCTCGGCGTCGACCCGGCGGCCTGTGTGGCCGTCGAGGACACCGAGACCGGGGTGTCCTCCGCCGAGGCCGCCGGGTGCACGGTGCTCGCGGTGCCGTCGCTCGCGCCGATCGGAACGGCGCCCGGCCGGACCGTGGTGGCCGGCCTGGACCGGGTCACCCCGCAGCGGCTGCGCTCCCTGATGCCGCACCGGCTCCGCGTCATGAGCTGGAACCTCTGGCACGGCGGCACCGAGGTCCGCGACCACCGGGCCAAACAGCTCAAGATCCTCACCGAGACCGACGTGGACGTGGTCGGCCTCCAGGAGACGTACGGCGTCGCGGCCGAGGAGCTCGCCGAGGCCCTCGGCTGGCACCACCACCGGGCCGGGGACAACCTCGGGATCATCAGCCGCCACCCGATCACGGCCGCCCTCGGCGACCCCGGCGTGGGCTTCTACGGCGCGGCCGGCGTCCGGATCGAGGTGGGCGGACACGAGGTCGACGTGTGGACGGCCCACCTGGACTGCGCGCCGTACGGGCCCTACGAGTCCGCCTTCGACGGGCTCACCGCGGACGCCCTGATCGCCCACGAGGGGGTGCGGCTCGCCCGGCTGCGGGACGCCCTGCGGCGGATCGGAGCGGCGCCGGGCGTGCCGGTCGTCCTCGTCGGCGACTTCAACAGCCCCTCCCACCTGGACCGGCCGGACGTCGCGTGGCCGGTGACGCGGGCCGCCGAGGAGGCCGGCTTCGCCGACTCCTATCGCGAGGCGCACCCCGATCCCGTACGCGAGCCCGGGCACACCTGGTCGCCGGTCCACACCGAGCACGAGGACGGCAGCGGGCGCCCCGAACCGCAGGACCGGATCGACTTCGTGCTCCACCGGGGCCTCAGGGTGCTCGACTCCCGCACCCATGTCACCGGCCGCCCCCGGCCCTGGCCGGACGTCGAGGACAACGAGTGGCCCTCCGACCACGCGGCGGTGATCACCACCTTCGCGCTGGCCGGGAAACCGGTGGGCGGCGGGGCCTGACCCGGCTACCATCGGTGCCATGACCTGGCGACATTGATCCTCGACCGGCTCCGGCGTCCGTCGACTGACCGCCGCGCTCTACGCGTACGCGTTCCTCGACGAGTTCGTGCTGCTCTACCCGGTGTACGTGCTGCTGTTCGCGGACAGCGGGCTGTCCGTCGCACGGATCTCCTCCCTCTTCGTCCTGTGGTCGCTGACCGGCGTCCTGCTGGAGGTTCCCTCCGGGGCCTGGGCCGACGCCGTGTCCCGGCGGATGCTGCTGTGGATCGGCCCCCTGCTGGGCGCGGCCGGCTTCGCCCTGTGGGTGCTGTTCCCGTCGTACTGGGCCTTCGCGGCCGGATTCGTCCTGTGGGGGGCGCGCGGCGCGCTGGGTTCCGGTGCGCTGGAGGCGCTGGTCTACGAGGAGCTGGAACGGGCCGGCGCCGCGGACCGGTACGCCCGGGTGATGGGCCGCGCCCATGCGCTGGGCCAGGCGGCCGTGATGGCGGCTACGGCACTGGCCGGGCCGGTGCTCTCGGCGGGCGGCTACCGGGCCGTCGGCGCGGCCAGCGTGCTGGCGAGCCTGCTCTGCGCCGCGGCCGCGACCCGCTTCCCCGAGCACCGCGCCCCGGCCGCCCCGTCCGAGGACGGCTGGGCCGCCACCCTGCGCACCGGGTTCGCCGACGTCCGCCGGGACCGTTCGGTCCTCGGCGCCCTGCTGCTCGTGCCGGCCGTCACCGCGGTGTGGGGCGCCCTCGACGAGTACACCCCGCTGCTGGTCGGGGAGACCGGCGTCCCCGACGCCGACGTCCCCTACCTCCTCGTGCTGATCTGGGCCGGCGTCACGGCCGGCAGCCTGCTGTCCGGCGCGGCGGAACGGCTGGGCCGCGCCGGACTCGCGGCGCTCCTCACGGGCGCGGCGCTCGCCCTGGCGGCCGGCGCCCTCATGGGAAGACCCGCGGGAATCGCCCTCGTCGCCCTCGCCTTCGGCGGCTTCCAGCTCGCGACGGTCCTGGCGGACGTCCGGCTCCAGCGCCGCATCGAGGGCGCCGGCCGGGCCACCCTGACCTCGGTCGCGGGCCTGGGCACCGAGCTGGTGACCATCGCGGTGTACGGCGCGTACGGGCTCCTCGGGTCGGCCTTCGGGCACGGCGCCGCGTTCGCCCTGTGCGCGGTGCCGTACCTGACGACGGCCCTGGCCGTGGCCCTGGCGGCGGCCCGGGGGAGGAAGCGGTGAGCACGCGCCACGCAACGAATCGCCGTCGCGCCCCCCGTGCACGCAACGATCCGCTCACCGGTGCGCAACGGCTGCTTCTTGTCCGGCCCGCGCGGCCGACCGTACCGTCTATCTGGCCCCCGCAACGCCTCCACAGAGGCCTCCGGCGACGGCCGCCCGCCCCCCTCGTACCCGGTGAGGATCACGCATGCGCACCGCCCTGCTCCAGAGCTCCGGCCGTCCCGGATCCGTCGTCGAGAACCTCAAGGTGCTCGACGAGGCCGCGGAGCGGGCCGCCGCCGCGGGCGCCGCGCTGCTGGTGGCGCCGGAGCTGTTCCTCACGGGGTACGCGATCGGCGACGACATCGCCCGGCTCGCCGAGCCCGCCGACGGCGACTCCGCGGACGCGATCGCCGAGCTCGCCACGCGACACGGGGTCGCGATCGCCTACGGCTACCCCGAGCGGGACGGCGAGACGGTCCTCAACTCCGCGCAGCTGATCTCCGCCGAGGGCGTCCGGCTCGCGAACTACCGCAAGACCCACCTCTTCGGCTGCTTCGAGCGGGACCACTTCCGCCCGGGCGGGCAGCCGGTGGTCCAGGCCGAGCTGAACGGTCTCACCGTCGGCCTGATGATCTGCTACGACGTCGAGTTCCCGGAGAACGTCCGCGCCCACGCCCTGGCCGGCACCGACCTGCTCGTCGTGCCGACCGCGCAGATGCACCCCTTCCAGTTCGTGGCCGAGTCGATGATCCCGGTGCGCGCCTTCGAGAACCAGATGTACGTCGCCTACGTGAACCGGGCCGGGCGGGAGGGGGAGTTCGAGTTCGTCGGACTGTCCGCTCTGGCGGGGCCCGACGGGGTGGTCCGGGCCCGCGCAGGACGGGACGAGGAACTGGTGTTCGCCGACGTCGACCCCGTCGCCCTCGCGGCGTCCCGAGCGGCCAACCCGTATCTGCACGACCGCCGCCCCGGCCTGTACGGGTCCCTGGTCTGAAGCCCCGTCGTCCTTCGAGTCCGTTCGTCTTCGCCGCAAGGAGTCCGCACCCCATGACGTCCACCGTGCCCAACGCCGTCGAGCACGCAGACGAGCAGCAGCCGCCGATCACCATGTTCGGCCCGGACTTCCCGTACGCGTACGACGACTTCCTCGCCCATCCGGCGGGCCTCGGCCAGATCCCCGCGACCGAGCACGGCGCCGAGGTCGCCGTCATCGGCGGCGGACTGTCGGGCATCGTGGCCGCCTACGAGCTGATGAAGATGGGCCTCAAGCCGGTCGTCTACGAGGCCGACAGGATCGGCGGGCGGCTGCGCACCGTGGGCTTCGACGGCTGCGACCCCTCCCTCATCGCCGAGATGGGCGCGATGCGCTTCCCGCCGTCCTCCACGGCGCTGCAGCACTACATCGACCTGGTGGGCCTGCGGACCGAGCCGTTCCCCAACCCCCTCGCCGAGGCGACGCCTTCGACGGTCGTCGACCTCAAGGGCGAGTCCCACTACGCCGAGACGGTCGACGACCTTCCGCAGGTCTACCGCGATGTCGCGGCCGCCTGGAACAAGTGCCTGGAGGAGGGGGCGGACTTCTCCGACATGAACCAGGCCATGCGCGAGCGCGATGTGCCGCGCATCCGGGAGATCTGGGCGAAGCTCGTCGAGAAGCTCGACAACCAGACCTTCTACGGCTTCCTCTGCGACTCCGAGGCGTTCCGGTCCTTCCGCCACCGCGAGATCTTCGGCCAGGTCGGTTTCGGCACGGGCGGCTGGGACACCGACTTCCCGAACTCCATCCTGGAGATCCTGCGGGTCGTCTACACGGAGGCCGACGACCACCACCGCGGGATCGTGGGCGGCAGCCAGCAGCTTCCGCTGCGGCTCTGGGAGCGCGAGCCGCAGAAGATCGTCCACTGGGCGTACGGCACCTCGCTGGCGAGCCTGCACGAGGGCGGCGAGCCGCGCCCGGCCGTGACCCGGCTGCACCGCACCGCCGGCAACCGGATCACGGTGACGGACGCGGCCGGTGACATCCGCACCTACCGGGCGGCGATCTTCACCGCCCAGTCCTGGATGCTGCTGTCGAAGATCGCCTGTGACGACTCGCTCTTCCCGATCGACCACTGGACCGCCATCGAGCGCACGCACTACATGGAGTCCTCGAAGCTGTTCGTGCCGGTGGACCGGCCCTTCTGGCGGGACAAGGCCGTCGACGACCAGGGAAACCCGACCGGCCGGGACGTCATGTCGATGACGCTCACCGACCGCATGACGCGCGGGACGTACCTGCTCGACGACGGCCCCGACAAGCCCGCCGTCATCTGCCTGTCCTACACCTGGTGCGACGACAGCCTGAAGTGGCTGCCGCTGTCGGCGAACGAGCGGATGGAGGTCATGCTGAAGTCGCTCGGCGAGATCTATCCGAACGTCGACATCAGGAAGCACGTCATCGGCAACCCGGTGACGGTCTCCTGGGAGAACGAGCCCTACTTCATGGGGGCGTTCAAGGCGAACCTGCCCGGCCACTACCGCTACCAGCGCCGCCTGTTCACGCACTTCATGCAGGACCGTCTGCCCGAGGACAAGCGGGGCATCTTCCTGGCCGGCGACGACATCTCCTGGACGGCCGGCTGGGCCGAGGGCGCGGTCCAGACCGCGCTGAACGCGGTCTGGGGCGTGATGCACCACTTCGGCGGGTCGACCGACGCGACCAACCCCGGTCCCGGCGACGTGTACGACGAGATCGCTCCCGTGGAGCTGCCGGAGGACTGAGGTCCCCTTTCCCGAAACCTCAGAGCGGGGTGAGCATCATCCGTCCCGCGAAGCCGACGGCCGTGTCGAGCCGCTCGGTGAACTCCTGGGCCACGTCCGGGAGCCGGCGCAGCGCCCACAGGGCCCGGGCCGCCGTCCAGGTGGCGTCCCGGGCGCGCTCCAGGCTCCAGGAGCCGAGCAGGTGGGTGAGGGGATCGGCGATCTGCAACAGGTCCGGGCCCGGCATCAGGTCCTCGCGGACGCGCTCCTCCAGCGAGACGAGGAGATCGCCCACCCGGTCGAACTCGTCCTCCAGCTCGGCCGGTTCGCAGCCGAGGCTGTGACAGGCGTCCACGACGGCGAGCGCGAGGTCGTGCCCGATGTGCGCGTTGACGCCCGCGAGCGCGAACTGCAGCGGCCGTACGCCGGGATGGCGGCGGAACTGCAGCAGCGGACGCCAGCAGGCGGGTGCGCGCCGGTCCGACGTCACCGGGTCGACGGCGTCCAGGTAGCGCTGCGCGAACCGTACGTCCAGCGTGATCGCGGCGCGCGGGTCGGGGAACCGGCCCCTGTCGATGCGCCGGGCCACCTCCTGGGTCACCGCCAGGTAGACGCGGTTGAAGACCGCGACCCCGTCGTGGGCGGGCAGGGTCGCGTCGAGGGCGCGCATCCGGGCGAGCACGTCGTCGACGTTCGCGCCGGGCGGGCCCGCCGTGTCGGCGTCCGGCTCGACGGGCGCGGTGAACTGTTCGCATTGCGGCATGGGGGCAGGGTCGCAGCCCTGGGCGGCCCCGCGGGTCGGCGAGCCCGGCGCTTCCCCGGAACGGGGGAACGAGCCCGCAGTGCCGGGCGGGTTCGGCCCGCCGTGCGCCTATGCGCCCGCGTCGTCGTAGCTGCTGGTGCCCTCGTCCAGCAGCGGCCGCGGCGTCGTGAGATGGGCGGGCGCGAACGCGCGCAGCGCGTGGTAGCCGGTGATGACGACGACGGTGCCGAGCGCGATGCCGCTCAGCGAGAACGTGTCGGTGAACTTCATCGTCACGTTGCCGACGCCGATGATGATGCCCGCCGCGGCCGGCACCAGGTTCAGCGGGTTGCGCAGGTCGACGCCGGCGTTGAGCCAGATCTGCGCGCCGAGCAGGCCGATCATGCCGTACAGGATGACGGTGATCCCGCCGAGGACGCCGCCGGGGATCGCGGCGACGATCGCGCCGAACTTCGGGCACAGGCCGAACAGGAGGGCGAAGCCTGCGGCGGCCCAGTAGGCGGCCGTCGAGTAGACGCGGGTCGCGGCCATCACGCCGATGTTCTCGGAGTAGGTCGTGTTGGGCGGGCCGCCCAGGGCGGTGGACAGCATCGAGCCGACGCCGTCGGCGGAGATCGCCGTGCCGAGCCGGTCGTCCAGGTTCTCGCCGGTCATCTCGCCGACCGCCTTGACGTGCCCGGCGTTCTCCGCGACCAGCGCGATGACGACCGGCAGGGCCACCAGAACCGCCGACCAGTCGAAGGACGGGCCGTGGAAGGACGGCAGGCCGATCCAGTCGGCGTGACCGACACCGGACAGGTCGAGCCGCCAGTGGTCGGTGACCCTGCCGCTCGCGTCGGCGGAGTGGATGCGGCCGAAGATCCGGTCGAAGGCCCAGGAGACGGCATAGCCGAGCACGAGCCCGAGGAAGATGGCGATGCGCGACCAGAACCCGCGCAGACAGACCACGGCCGCGGCGGTGAACGCCATCACCAGCAGCGCGGTCCACTGGTCCTGCGGCCAGTAGGTCGAGGCGGTGACCGGGGCGAGGTTGAAGCCGATCAGCATCACCACGGCGCCCGTCACGATCGGCGGCATCGCGGCGTGGATGATCCGCGCCCCGAACCGCTGCACGGCCAGCCCGGCGGCGAACAGCGCGGCCCCGACGACGAAGACGGCTCCGGTGACCGTGGCGCTCGTCCCGCCCTGTGCCCGGATGACCGCCGCCACGCCCACGAAGGACAGCGAGCACCCGAGATAGCTGGGCACCCGGCCGCGGGTCGCGAGCAGGAAGACGACGGTCGCGACGCCGGACATCATGATGGCGAGGTTGGGGTCCAGTCCCATGAGGACCGGCGCCACGAAACTCGCCCCGAACATGGCCACCACGTGCTGGGCGCCCAGGCCGAACGTACGCGGCCAGGACAGCCGTTCGTCGGGGCGGACCACCGCGCCGGGCGCTGGGGTACGTCCGTCGCCGTGCAGTTTCCAGCGGACGCCGAGATCCATGGTCGGGGGTTCGCTTTCATGAGGGAGTGGCTGTCGCGCTCATCCTCCCGTGCGACGGGAGGGTGAGCGACCGCTTAGGGGCGGCTTAGGATAATGGTCGTTGCCTCATACATGCACAGGAGAGTCCGTCGTGACCGCCGAAGCCCCGCCCGCCCCCGCTGTGACGTACGGCCGGCTCGTCCCCGTCACCGTCCACTTCGACGACCTGGACGCGCTCGGACTGCTGCACAACGCCCGCTACCCGCTGATGGTCGAACGCGCCTGGACCGAGCTGTGGCAGGAGTACGGCGTCCGCTTCGAGGGCGACTGGGCCACGGCGGGCGACGCCTGCAACGCCGTCAAGGAACTGCGCGTCAGCTACGAGGCCCCGGTCACCAAGCCGGGCGCCTACGCCGTGCACCTGTGGCTGGAGCGGCTCGGCACCACCGGGCTGACGTACGGCTTCCGGTTCTGCTCGACGGACGGGACGCTGACCTACGCGCGCGGCGAACGGGTCCTCGTCCGGCTGGACCCGGCGACCATGCGCCCCGCGCCGTGGAGCGAGACCCTCAGGACCGGGGGCCGGGCACTGCTGCGGCCCGCGGACTGACCTTCGCGCCCGTGCGCTCGCCGCCGCGCAGCACACCGGCGAAGGCCACCAGCCCGCACGCGAGCACCGTCACGACGACGAACGACACCATCAGGCTCGTCGCCTGCGCCACTCCGCCGATCAGGCTGGGGGCGATCAGTCCGGAGGTGTACGTGATGGTCGCGACGCCGGCGATGGCCTGGCTGGGGTTGGGCCCGCTGTGCCCGGCCGCGGCGAAGCACAGCGGTACGACGACCGCGATGCCGAGCCCCATCAGCCCGAAACCGCCGATCGCCACCGCCGGATGACCCGCGACGACGATCAGCAGACCGCCCAGGGCGGCCAGGACGCCCCCGGCGCGCACGGTGCGCACCGCACCGAACCGGTTCACCACCGCGTCCCCCGCGATCCGGGCCACCGCCATGGTGAACATGAAGCCGGTCGTGCAGGCCGCCGCGACCCCGGCCGAGGAGGCGAGCCGGTCGCGCAGGTACACCGCCGACCAGTCCAGGCTCGCGCCCTCGGCGAACACCGCGCAGAACCCGACGGCGCCGATCAGCAGGGCCGAGCGGGGCGGCAGCGCGAACCGCGGCGGCGGCTCCTCGTCCTCGGTGGGCCTGATGTCCAGCACCCATCGGCAGGCGACGAGTCCGAGGACGGTGAGGACGGCCGCAGCGAGCGCGTGATGCAGCCGTGCGTCCGAGCCGAGGTGCGCGGCGAGCGTCCCGCCCGCCGAGCCGACCAGGGCGCCCGCGCTCCACATGCCGTGCAGGCCCGACATGATCGACCTGTCGAGTCGCCGTTCCACCTCGACGCCGAGAGCGTTCATCGCGACGTCCGCGGTGCCCGCGGCGGCCCCGTACGTGAACATCGCCAGGCACAGGAGCGGCAGATTCGGCGCGAGGGCGGGCAGGGTCAGCGACAGCGTCCACAGCGCGAGCAGGCCGCGCAGCGCGGGCCGGCTGCCGAAGCGATGGGTGATCGAGCCGGCCAGCGGCATGGCGCAGGCCGCGCCGAACGCGGTGAAGGCCAGGGCGAACCCGAGCTGCCCGGTGGAGACGCCGGCGTGATCCTGGATCCACGGCACCCGGGTGGCGAACGAACCGGTGACCGCGCCGTGGACGGTGAACACGGCCGCCACGGCGTACCGGGCCCGCCGCACCTGCGCCGGGGTGTGGACCACGTCGCCCGCTCCGCTCATTCCTCGCCCTTTCCGGGTCCGCGTCGCCTCGTCGCGATGCCGACGTAAACTATCAGGAACCCTGCCTGATAAATAGAGGGGCCGGTCACGACGCATCGACCGAGTCCCCCTCGGCCGTGGGAGGATTCCCGCCATGCCCGCATCCCCGAGCACCGCCCGGGTCATCAACGACCGGCTCGCCCTGCGGCTGCTGCAACGCGAAGGCCCGTTGACGGCAGGGCAGTTGAAACAGCTCACCGGTCTGTCCCGGCCCACGGTCGCCGACCTCGTCGAACGCCTCACCGCCTCCGGACTGATCGAGGTCGCGGGGGAGACGGGCGAGCAGCGACGCGGACCGAACGCGAAGCTCTACGACATCGTCGCGGGCCGCGCCCATCTGGCCGCCCTGGACGTGCGTACCGAGGGGGTCGCGGTGCTCGTCTCCGACCTCGTCGGCCGGGTGCTCGCCGAGGGGTCCGTGCCGATCGGCGACGACACCGGCACGGGGACGGCCGTCGAGCGGGCGGTCACCCTGGTCGAACGGGCGGCGAAGGAGGCCGGGGCCGACCCGCTGCACACCCTGGGCATCGGCGCGCCCGGCCTGATCGACCCGGTCAGCGGCGAACTGCGCGACTCCAGCGGGCTGCCCGAATGGCACCGACGTCTGGTGGCCGCCCTGCAGGAACGGTTCCCGGACGCCCGCGCACACGTCGAGAACGAGACCAACCTCGCAGCCCTCGCGGAGCAGCACGAGGGCTGCGCCCGCGATCGCGACACCTTCGTCCTGCTCTGGCTCGGCCACGGCATCGGCGCGGCCGTCGTGCTGGACGGCGGCCTGCGCCGGGGAGCCTCCGGCGGCACGGGCGAGATCGGCTTCCTCCCGGTGCCCGGCACCGACGGCCTGCCCTCGGCCACGGGCTGCGAGGGCGGGTTCCACTCCCTGGCCGGCTCGGCGGCGATCACCGCCCTGGCCGCGGAGCACGGCCTGACGGCACGGGCCCGGGCCGGCGAACCGGTGGCGGCGGAGCTGGTGCGCCAGGCGGTGGACGCGGTCCGCACCACCGACGCCGACCGCCCTCTGCCGGACGACTCGACCGACCGTCTGCGGGACGCCCCCGCCGACCGGCTCCCGGGCGCCCCCGCCGACCGGTTCCTCGACGCCCTCGCCGACCGGCTGGCCCTCGGGGTCGCGTCCGTCGTCGCCGTCCTCGACCCCGGCTGTGTGGTCCTCGGCGGTGAGGTCGGCCGGGCGGGCGGCGACGAGTTGGCGCTCCGGGTGGCACGGCGGCTGCGCCTGATGGCTCCCCTGCCCACGGAGGTGCGCCCCAGCGCCCTGGGCGGCGGCGCGGTCCTGCGCGGGGCGCTGCTCACGGCCCGCGAGTCCGCGCAGGACGAACTGTTCGGCAGCGACGAGCGGGAGGCCCCCGGCCTGCCGGGTGCGGGTCAGCGACGGATGCGTGTCGCCAGGTAGTCCTCGAACGTGCCCTTGCCGACGGCCTGTTCCGGGGCGAGATGGCCGCCCGAGCGGAAGCCCCGGTAGGCCGCGCCGAACAGGGGCACGTTCAGCACGGCGCACCGCCGGCCGCTCGCCTCCAGGAACGCGCGGGCCAGCGACTCCGCGGTGCGCACCTCGGGGCCGCCCATGTCCTCGGCCCGTCCGGAGGGCGCGCCGACCGCCAGTTCCGCGAGCCGGTCGGCGACCTCGGCCACCTCCACCGGCTGGTCGCTCACCCCGGCGGGCAGCAGCAGGACCGGCACCCTGGCCAGCGCCTGGAACGCCTGGACCAGCAGGTCGTGGAACTGCGTGGCGCGCAGCACCGTCCAGCCCAGCCCCGACTCCTCCACCAGCTTCTCCACGGCGAGCTTCGCCCGGTAGTAGCCGTACGGCACCCGGTCCACCCCGACGATCGAGATGTAGACCAGATGCCGCACCCCGGCCCGGCGCGCCGCGGCGATCAGATGCCCGGCCGCCCGCTCGTCACCGCCGCGCGGCGAGCTCGCGCAGTGCACGACGGTGTCCACGCCCGTGACGGCCGCGTCCAGCGCAGTCCCGCCCTCGCGCAGGTCGACGGCGTACGGCGGGGTGTGCCGGCTCAGTACCCGCACCTCGTGTCCTTCGGCCCGCAGCCGCTCGGTGACGAGTCGGCCGAGGGTTCCGGTGCCGCCGGTCACCAGGATCGTGGTCATCGTTCGGTCCCTTCGGTTGCCGGACGCTCCCGGTCGGAGCGCCCTTCGCAGCTGGGACCGAGCGGCGCCCCGGAATGTGACAGCCGCCGCTGTGCCCGGCCCAGTCGCCGTTCCACGAAGGCCAGCTTGTCCGGATTCATCACCGCGTGCACGCCCGAGATCTCCCCGTCGGGGAGACCACCTCACGCTGCTCCGCCGACTCCAGAGGGCCGAGCGTGGCGTCGGAGGTGACGACCGGCTCGGGCAGCCAGGTGCCGACGTACGACCCGCGGCGCGCCCGCGCCGACGTGAGCCGGTTCAGGCAGAGGCCGGCGGCGGTCCTGGCCGGCCAGGACCGCCGGGTACGCGATCCCCGCGCGGTCGGCGCCGCTGAACCGCAGACAGGCGTCCTGGACCGGCGTCCTGCGCCTCGTGGGCCGAGCCGAGCATGCGATGGGCCAACCCGAACAGACGGGGGCGACGGGCCTCGAACTCGGCGGCCCTCGCGGTCGTCATGGCGTCACCCCGCCAGAGCCGCGCGATCGGCCGGACGAGGGGACCCGGCGGCGGGCAAGGGCCGTCGTCACCGCCGCCGGGTCGCAGGCCTCGACCCTAGAAAGGACTAGACCAGTGCGTCAATAGGTATGGACCAGTAAGGGTTACGGGCATGCGTGCTGTCGCGACGCTCTGTGAGCCACCCCACACACTTCACCTGTATGGACCCCGATCGGGCGTGGCACACTGGCCCTGTACCTAAAGCAGCGCACTCCGGGGTCGGTGAAAGTCCGAACCGGCGGTTACAGTCCGCGACCCGGCCGCTTCCAGCGGCCGGTTGACCAGGTGAAATTCCTGGACCGACGGTTAAAGTCCGGATGGGAGGCAGTGCGCGGCGGGCGGGCATTCGTGCGCGCCGCCGTATACGTACTCGTCCGTGGACGAGTCTGTCCGGCGTCGCCCCCGGTGCTCTCGCCCGTACCTGCTGTCGTCATCGACAGGCCCCGGAGTCCGTGCCCGAAGAGGCAGGAGGACCCGGGAAGTGTTCACCGGAATCGTCGAAGAGCTGGGTGAGGTCACCGCCGTCGAGAATCTCGGCGACGCCTCCCGCTTCCGGCTCCGCGGCCCCGTCGTGACCGACGGAGCGAAGCACGGCGACTCCATCGCCGTGAACGGGGTCTGTCTCACCGTCGTCGAGAACGAGAACAACGAGTTCACCGCCGACGTCATGGCGGAGACCCTGAACCGTTCCAGCCTCGGCGCCCTCGGCGTCGGCTCCCCGGTCAACCTCGAACGCCCCACCGCCGTCGGCGCGCGCCTCGGCGGGCACATCGTGCAGGGCCATGTCGACGGCACCGGCGCGGTGTTGGAGCGCAAGCCCTCCGAGAACTGGGAGATCATCAAGATCTCCCTGCCCGACGGCCTCGCCCGGTACGTCGTGGAGAAGGGCTCGATCACGGTCGACGGCATCAGCCTGACGGTCGTCGAGGCCGGCCTCGACCACTTCACGGTCAGCCTCATCCCCACCACCCTCGCCCTGACCACGCTCGGACTCAAGCAGCCCGGCGACCCGGTCAACCTCGAGGTGGACATCGTCGCCAAGTACGTGGAGCGACTGCTCGCCACCACGCAGGGCACGGCCGGCACGCGGGGAGCGGCGCTGTGAACTGGCTGAACTCCGAGGCGTTCGTCATGTTCGACCAGCACATCATCTGGTCGGACATGATCGGGAACATCCTCGGCCTGATCACGCTCGCGCTCGGCTGGCGCCGCTCGCTGCTGACCTGGCCGGTGCAGTTCCTCTCCGGCCTCGTCCTCTTCGTCGCCTTCTACGGTCATCTCGCCGGCAGCGCCGGCAAGCAGGTCGTCGTGATGGTGGTCGCCCTGTACGGCTGGTGGCAGTGGAACCGCAGCAAGGGGCGTTCCGCGGACGGGCAGATCACCCCCCGCTTCGCCACCTGGGCCGAGCGTGCGGCCATGGTCGGCGCCGCCGCCCTCGGCACCGTAGCCGTCGCCCTGCTCTTCAAGGCCTACCCGTCGCTGTCCTGGGACCCCTGGCCGGACGCCTACATCTTCGTCGGCACCGTCGTCGCCATGTACGCCCAGGCGCGCGGCATGGTCGAGTTCTGGATCGCCTGGCTCCTCGTGGACGTCGTCGGCGTACCCCTCAACTTCGCCAACGGCTACGCCTTCTCCGGCTTCGTGTACGTCATCTACGGCGCGCTCGTCCTGTGGGGCATGCGCGACTGGTGGCTGCGCTCCCGCAAGGCCTCGCAACCCGCTCTGGAAGGAGCGCCGGCATGAGCACAGCACCGATCCTCTACAGCGCCGAGGGCGTCGAGGACTTCTCCCTCGACCCGGTCGAGCAGGCCATCGCCGACATCGCGGCCGGCCGCCCCGTCGTGGTCGTCGACGACGAGGACCGCGAGAACGAGGGCGATCTCGTGGTCGCCGCCGAGAAGGCCACCCCCGAGATCGTCGCCTTCATGATGAGCGAGTGCCGGGGCCTGATCTGCGCCCCCATGGAGGCCGACGAGCTGGAGCGGCTGAAGCTCCCGCAGATGGTCGAGGACAACACCGAGTCGATGAAGACCGCGTTCACGGTCTCCGTGGACGCGAGCGGCGCCCATGGCGTCACCACCGGCATCTCCGCGGCCGACCGCGCCACCACCCTCCAGCTGCTGGCGAGCGGCCGGTCCCAGGCGGACGACTTCGTCCGGCCCGGGCACGTCTTCCCGCTGCGGGCCAAGCCCGGCGGCGTGCTGACCCGCGACGGCCACACCGAGGCCGCCGTCGACCTCGCCCGCCTCGCGGGCCTGCGGCCGGCCGGCGCGATCGTGGAGATCGCCGGCGAGGACGGCCGGATGCTCCGGCTGCCGGAACTGATCCCCTTCGCCCGCAAGCACGGGCTGACGATCATCTCCATCGAGGACCTCATCGCCTACCGCCGCGGCTCCGAGCCCACCGTGCGGCGCGAGGCCGAGACCCGCCTGCCCACCGTCCACGGCACGTTCACCGCGTACGGCTACCGCTCGGCCGTCGACGGCGTCGAGCACGTCGCCCTCGTCCACGGCGAGATCGGCGAGGGCGAGGACGTCCTGGTCCGCGTCCACTCCGAGTGCCTCACCGGCGACATCTTCGCCTCCCAGCGCTGCGAC
Organism: Streptomyces sp. LUP30; assembly: GCF_001746365.1. GTDB lineage: Bacteria > Actinomycetota > Actinomycetes > Streptomycetales > Streptomycetaceae > Streptomyces. The sequence continues at coordinate 43,361 of NZ_MJAJ01000042.1, read as the reverse complement.
TGCGGCCCCCAGCTCGACGCGTCCCTGGAGCGCATCCAGAGCGAGGGCCGGGGCGTGGTGGTCTATCTGCGCGGCCACGAGGGCCGGGGCATCGGCCTGCTGTCCAAGCTGCGCGCCTACGAGCTCCAGGAGCAGGGCCACGACACCCTGGACGCCAACCTGGAGCTGGGTCTGCCCGCCGACGCCCGCGACTACGGGGCCGGCGCGCAGATCCTCGACGACCTCGGCGTGCACAGCGTCCGCCTCATGACCAACAACCCCGAGAAGACGCAGGCGCTCGTCCGGCACGGCATCGAGGTCACCCGGCGCGAGCCCATGCCCGTGCAGGCGGGCGAACACAACATCCGCTACCTGCGCACCAAGCGGGACCGGATGGGACACGACCTGCCCTGGCTGGACGCGGTCCCCGTGTCCCCCTGCGGCAACCAGTGACCGGCGATCGGCAAACGACCGCACGCAGACCAGCACGCACGACCAGCACGCACGACCAGTGAGCACGGCACCAGAGGAGAGACGTGAGCGGCAAGGGCGCACCGGAGCTGTCCGTACGCAATGTGGGTGACCTTCGGGTCGCCGTCATCGCGGCGCAGTGGCACGAGAAGGTGATGGACGGTCTGGTCGACGGCGCGCTGCGCGCCCTGCACGACCTCGGCATCGACGAGCCGACCCTGCTGCGGGTCCCCGGCAGCTGGGAGCTCCCGGTCGTCGCCAAGGTGCTGGCCGGCCGCGGGTACGACGCGATCGTCGCCCTCGGCGTCGTCATCCGGGGCGGCACGCCGCACTTCGAGTACGTGTGCCAGGGCGTCGTCCAGGGCCTCACCCAGGTCTCCGTCGAGACCGGCGTGCCCGTCGGCATGGGCGTCCTCACCTGCGACACCGAGGAGCAGGCCCTGGACCGGGCCGGCCTGGAGGGCTCCAACGAGGACAAGGGGCACGAGGCGGTGACGGCGGCGGTGGCGACCGCGGCCACCCTGCGCTCAGTATCCGAACCCTGGCACTGACCCACCCGGTCTTGGAGCTAGGCTGACCTCACCATGTCGAACAAGACTTTCGAGGAGCTCTTCACCGAGCTCCAGCAGAAGGCCGCCACTGGCGACCCCGCCACTTCCCGCACCGCCGAACTGGTCGGGAAGGGCGTCCATGCCATCGGCAAAAAGGTCGTCGAAGAGGCCGCCGAGGTCTGGATGGCAGCCGAGTACGAGGGCAAGGAGGCGGCCGCCGAGGAGATCTCGCAGCTGCTCTACCACGTTCAGGTGATGATGGTCGCCCGCGGAATCTCGCTGGACGACGTCTACGCCCACCTGTAGAAACGCTCCACGGACCCTGCTCCGCACACACCCGCCCACCCGCCCCCGTTCCACGTACCACGCGAAGGAAGCCGACCTCATGCTGCGCATCGCCGTCCCCAACAAGGGTTCCCTGTCAGGCCCCGCGGGGGAGATGCTGCATGAGGCCGGCTACCGGCAGCGCCGCGAGTCCAAGGAACTGCGGATCGTCGACCCGGTCAACGACGTCGAGTTCTTCTACCTCCGCCCCCGCGACATCGCGATCTACGTCTCCTCCGGCCGCCTGGACATCGGCGTGACCGGTCGTGACCTGCTGGTCGACTCCGCGGCCGAAGCGGAGGAGATCCTGCCCCTCGGCTTCGCCCGCTCCACCTTCCGCTTCGCCGCCAAGCCGGGCACGGCGCACAGCCTGGAAGACCTCAAGGGCCGGACGATCGCCACCTCCTACGAGGGGATCGTCGCCAAGCACCTGGCCGAGCAGGGCGTCGACGCCTCCGTCGTCCACCTCGACGGCGCGGTCGAGACGGCCATCGAGCTCGGCGTCGCCGAGGTCATCGCCGACGTCGTGGAGACCGGGACCTCGCTGCGCAACGCCGGACTGGAGGTCTTCGGCGACCCGATCATGCAGTCCGAGGCCGTCGTCATCCGCCGCACCGGCGCGGACGCCGAGGACGCCGCCGAGCCCAAGGTCCAGCAGTTCCTGCGCCGCCTGCAGGGCGTCCTGGTCGCGCGGACCTACGTGATGATGGACTACGACTGCCGCGTCGAGCAGTTGGAGAAGGCCGTCGCGCTGACCCCGGGCCTGGAGTCGCCGACCGTCTCCCCGCTGCACAACGAGGGCTGGGTCGCCGTGCGTGCCATGGTCCCCGCCAAGGAGGCCCAGCGGATCATGGACGACCTGTACGACATCGGCGCCCGCGCCATCCTGACCACGGCCATCCACGCCTGCCGACTCTGAACGCACCCGGGAACATGTCCGATCTCACGGGTAGCGAGCTGCCCACCCTCCCCGTCACCTTCCGGCCGGGCCGCACCCGTGCGGTGCTGCTCACGGCCGGCGTGGCGATCTTCGTCGTCATCTCCGCCGTGGCCATGCTGCTGGAACAGCTCGGCCCGGGGGAGCGGCTCACCTTCATCCTCACCGGCGCCCTCATCTTCTGGGTGCTGGCCCGGATCGCCCGGGTGCGGGTGGTCGCCGACGACGCCGGCGTCACCGTCGTGAACATCGCCGGCCGACGGCGGCTGGCATGGGCGGAGATCCTCCGGGTGAACCTCCGCCCGGGCGACCCCTGGGTGTTCCTCGACCTCAGCGACGGCACCAGCCTGCCCGCCCTCGGCATCCAGCCCGGCATCGACAAACGGCAGGCCATCGCCGACGCGCGCAGCCTCCGTGCGCTCGCGGAAGCCCGGTCCGTCCGGGACCCCGAGACGCCCCCGGAACAAGATCAGGGCTGACTCGGGGCCATCCACCCTGCCGTTCCGGGCCCTGTCTTGATTAATCTGGTGACGGAGGCGCTGCCCTTGCGCCTCCACCCCTGTCGTGCCCTGCCGGGCTCACGGGGGTTCCTGCTACCCGAGGAGTGACTCCCTCCGGCGATGGACGGTTCGTCCTGTAGTACCTGCGCCGCCCCTGTCCGACCTGGTTCGGAGGCGGCGGCATCATGACCCATCCCCTGCTGCTCCTGGCAGCCGCGTTCCTGCTCATCCTCGCCAACGGCTTCTTCGTCGCCGCCGAGTTCGGCCTCGTCACGGTCGAGCGCCCGGACGCCGAGAAGGCCGCCGCCGAGGGCGACCGACGGGCCGGTACGGTCGTCGATTCGCTGAAGGAACTGTCCTTCCAGCTCTCCGGCACCCAGCTGGGCATCACCATCACCTCCCTCGTCGTCGGCATGCTCGCCGAGCCGGCGCTCGCGGAGCTGCTGCACGGCCCGTTCACCGCGGTGGGCATCCCCGGGGGCGCCGTCTCCGGCGTCGCCGTGGTCGTCGGCATGCTGCTGGCCTCCGCCGTGCAGATGGTGATCGGCGAGCTGGTGCCCAAGAACTGGGCGGTGTCCAAGCCCCTGCAGGTCGCGCGGTTCGTCGCGGGCCCGCAGGCCGGCTTCTCCCGCCTCTTCCGGCCGGTGATCGCGGCGCTCAACACCGTCGCCAACCGGCTGGTGCGCGCCCTGGGCGTCGAGCCCACCGCGGAGCTGGCCTCCGCGCGCACCCCCGGCGAACTCGTGTCCCTGGCCCGCCACTCGGCCCAGGCCGGCGCGCTCGAACAGGACACGGCCGACCTCTTCGTGCGGACCCTGTCGCTGGCCGAGCTGACCGCGCAGCACGTCATGACCCCACGCGTGAAGGTCAGCGCACTGCAGTCGTCGGCCACCGCCGAGGACGTGGTCAACCTGACCCGAGCCACCGGCCTGTCCCGCTTCCCGGTCTACCGCGAGAAGATCGACGAGGTCGTCGGCATGGTCCACCTCAAGGACGCCCTGGCCGTGCCGGTCCATGACCGGCTGCGCACCCCGGTCGTCCGGATCGCCCGTCCGGCGCTTCAGGTCCCCGAGACCTTGCCCGTGCGGCCCCTGCTGGCCCGGCTGCGCAGTGAGCAGCCCATCGCCGTCGTCGTCGACGAGTACGGGGGCACGGCCGGAGTGGTCACTTTGGAGGACATCGTCGAGGAGATCGTCGGCGAGGTCCGCGACGAGCACGACGGCCAGGACGCCCCGGAGCTGGCCGCGGCCCCGCCGGAGGAGGGCAGACCCGCCTGGGACGTGGACGGCAGCTGTCGCGTCGACACGTTGCAGCGCATAGGGCTCGAGGTCCCCGAGGGACCGTACGAGACGGTCGCCGGCCTCGTCGCCGACCTGCTCGGCCGCATCCCGGCCGTCGGCGACCGGGCCGAGCTGCCCGGCTGGCGGCTGTCGGTGCGCCGGATCGGCCACTACCGGGCCGAACGGGTCCGGCTGGTTCGCACCGGCCAGGTCGTGGAGGTCGCCCGATGAGCGCCCTGCAACTCCTCTTCGCCGCGCTGCTCGTGCTCGCCAACGGGTTCTTCGTCGGCGCCGAGTTCGCCCTCGTCTCGGTCCGCCGCAGCCAGATCGAGCCGCTGGGCACCACGCGGGCCCGCCAGGTCCTCTACGGCCTGGAGCGCCTGCCGCAGATGATGGCGGCGGCCCAGTTCGGCATCACCGTCTGCTCCCTCACCCTGGGCGCGGTGGCCGAGCCGACCGTCGCCGAGCTGCTGGAGCCGCTGTTCGAGTGGATCCGCCTCCCGCACGGGATGGTCCACCCGCTCGGCTACGTCCTGGCACTCGCGGCCGTGGTCTTCTTCCACCTCGTCATCGGCGAGATGGTGCCGAAGAACCTCGCCATGGCGGCCCCCGAGAAGGCCGCGCTGTGGCTCAGCCCCGGCCTGGTCGCCTTCGCCCGGGTCTGCCGGCCGATCACCGTGGCCCTCGGCGCCTGCGCCCAGGGCATCCTGCGGCTCTTCCACGTGGAGCCCAAGGACGAGGTCGAGGCCGTCGTCACCAGCGAGCAGCTGAACCGGCTGCTGGAGGACTCCGGTCAGGCAGGCCTCCTCGACCCCGAGGAGCGGGAGCGGCTGGAGGACGCGCTGGAACTGGGCTCCCGCCCGGTGACCGACGTGCTGCTGAAGCGCGAGTCGCTGGTCACCGTCAGTCCGTCCGTCACCCCGGGCGAGATCGTGGAGCTGACGGCCCGCACCGGCTACTCCCGTTTCCCGGTGGCCGCCGAGAACGGCGCCTACATGGGCTACCTGCATGTGAAGGACGTCCTGGATCTGGAGAACTCCGAGCGGGCGGTGCCGCAGCAGGTGTGGCGTCCGATGACGAAGCTCCGCTCCGAACTGCCGCTGGACGACGCGCTCACGGTGATGCGCCGGGCGGCGACCCATCTGGCGCAGGTCGCCGACGCCTCCGGGAGGGTCCTCGGCCTGGTCGCCCTGGAGGACGTGCTGGAACTCCTGGTGGGCGAGGTCACCGACCCGGCGCACCGGGAGGTTCCCGAGGTGCGGCTGACGGAGCCGACGGCGCGCGACGAACCGGAGCAGGCTCTGGCGAGCTGACTCGGACCGCGGGATCCGTCACCTCGCCGACGGATCCTGCGGTCGCCTCCCGGACAGCACCTCGCCGTAGGCCTGCATCAGGTCCGGAAGCCGCAGTGTCGACAAATCGTCCCGGGTCAGTGCCCCCGGGTACGTCGACAGGCGCAGATCCCGGTAGGCGCAGCTCTTCTCGTACAGCGTCCGCAGGAACCGCCCGTTGCCGAGCTCGTCGATCCAGCCCTGGTCGACGACGTGCCCGGCGATCGAGCGCAACTCGTCCAGCGCCTCCTCGTCCCACACGTCGCCGTTCTCCGCGGCCAGCACCTCACCGATGGAGGTGAGCTCCAGGGGCCGGTAGGAGGGGAAGTCGACGCGGGTCGTGAACCGGGAGGACAGCCCGGGGTTCGCGGCGAGCAGCCGGTCCATGCCCTCCGGATAGCCGGCCAGGATCACCACCAGGTGGTCCCGGTTGTCCTCGGCCCGCTTCAGCAGCACCTGCAACGCCTCGTCGCCGTACGCGTCACCCTTGCCGTATCCCGAGTTGGACAGCGAGTAGGCCTCGTCGACGAAGAGCACGCCGCCGAGGGCGGAGTCGATCAGCTCGTTGGCCTTCACGGCCGTCTGGCCCAGGTACTCGCCGACCAGGTCGGCCCGCTGCGCCTCCACGAGATGGTCGCCGCCCAGCAGGCCGAGCGCGTAGAAGACCCGGCCGAGAATGCGCGCCACCGTGGTCTTCCCGGTGCCCGAAGGCCCGGAGAAGACGAAGTGCCGCTTCGGCGGCTGGACCGGAAGCCCCTGACCGGTCCGCAACCGAGCCATGTTGAGCTGCGCCGACAGGGCCTTGACCTGCCGCTTGACCGGCTCCAGTCCCACCATGCGCTCCAGCTCTGCGAGCGCCTCCTCGAGAAGGGCCGGGTCGGTCGGACCGGCCGGCAACGGGCCGGAGGGAACGAGGTTCGTGTTCCGCGCGACCGGCTCGGTCACCTGCGGCAACGGGACGCCCGGGGGTGGGTCGGCGGGCTCGGTGAGCCGCAGATCGCGCCCCTCCGTGCCGAACAGCGGGTCGAAGCCGTCCGGCCCGTCCACCGCGTCCTGCCCGAACCCCGTGAGCGTGATCGCCGCGAGGTCGGCCGTGTCGTCGTATCCGTCGCTCTCGGCGATCGCGGCGAGGCGGGCCGAGGTGTCCATGAAGGCGGCGTCGACGCGGTGGACCGCCCGGTACAGGGGGAGGGCGGCCGCCGAACGGCCGGTGCCCTCATGAGCCCGGGCCAGCCAGTACCGCAGTTCCTTGCGCTGCGGCTGCTCGCTGCGGCAGCGCATCAGCGCCGCCGAGAGCAGCGGCTCGGCCTGCCCGTACATCTCCAGGCGCACCCTGGCCATCCCGCCGAACAGACCGGCCTCGATGCCCAGCAGGGAGTCGTCCAGCAGCGGGTCGGTGTGCCGGACCAGCTGCTCCCAGTCCTTGACCAGATAGGCGCGGCAGGCGTGCAGGAAGCGGACCTGGTGGTCGGCGTCGACGGGCGGGAGCCCGGCGAGCGCCCGGTCCAGCTCGGGCACATGGCGGCCGTCCAGCCAGTGCGAGGCGTGCGCGAGGAGCAGATCGCGCGGGCTCTCCAGCACCGGCTGCACCCACCAGCCCAGCCAGTACCAGGAGTTGAGGGTGCGGCGGTGCCGGGTCCGCTGCTCGCCGAAGCGCTCTCGGTGGCGGAACATCCGCAGCAGCGCGGTCGTCGTGTCGACGCGCAGCGCGTGCAGCCCGAGCCAGCCGTCGGCCATCCCGGGATCGATCCGCACCGCGGTGCGGAACTCCTCCTCCGCCTGGGGATAGGCGCCCATGGTGTAGGCGTCCACGCCTCGCAGCCAGGCCAGGTCGGCCGGGGCCTCGGGGCCCTGCGTGCCGAAGTCCATCACGTCCCCCACAAACCGTGCCCCGTCGGTCTGCCGCCGGGCCGTCGCCCGTCGGCTGCCTTGGTCGAACCGCTGTGCCGCTGACCGGAGTTGCAAGGTGCGTGCAGCAGTCGTCCAGGTCGCACCGAGGGCATCGTACCTGCGTGGGCGTCGCTCGCCGTAGGGTGCCGCACAGGCCGTTCGACGAGGTGGGAGCAGACGGGGCGCACACCCCAACCGTGACCCAGGGTGAGGGAACGGTGCCGCGCCGCGCCCGAAAAGGGGGGAGCGGAACCGGAAGAGGACAGAACGAAGCCCCCGATCACGGGGGAACAACCGGGGGCTTCGCGTCTGAGGGCGGCTTCGATGCCGCACATTGAGAACGTAAGACCTGTACGGGCCGCCGGTCAAGCGGAGTTGAAGCAGTTGGCGAAGTTCGCGTGCGCGACCCTTCACAGGTTCACCACATCGCGGCCGGTCCCTCACGGTGGGTGACATCCTGGTGCGGACCAACGTCTCCCATCGGCCCCCGTAGCACCTCGTATCCCTCCTGCGACTGCCGTACCAGCAGGTCGGCGTACGTTCGCGACGGATCCTCGGCGAAGTGGCCGAGTTCGGCCGGAACCCAGCCGTCCCAGAACTCCCGCTGCTCCTCCCCGTCCCGCGACCGGCCGCGCGCCCAGGCCTCCCCCGCCGGTACGTCCATCCACAGCAGGCACGCCAGCACCGGCCGCAGGGCACGCCGGCCGGCACCGACTCCCTCCATCAGGACGACAGGGGCGGCGGGCAGCGGCCGGGGCGGGCCGAAGTGGCGGGCGCGCCAGTCGTAGGGGGTGTACCGGGCGTTCTCGCCGCGGCCGAGGGGTTCGATCACCTGGGCGAGCAGCCGCCCGGTCCACGCGAACAGCTCGTCGTGAGAGGCGATGTCGTCGAGGTGCAGCACCGGCGCTCCGCCCAGCGCCTCGGCCAGCGCCGCGGCGAAGGTGGACTTCCCCGAGCCGGCGTGTCCGTCGACCCCGATCAGACGGACCGGCCCGCAGGACGGCGGCAGGCGGCGGAGCCGGGAGGCGAGCTGGCGGATGACGGGTCCAGGTGGGCGAGGAGGGGAGAGAGGAGAGAGGCGGCCGGGAGCGGCGGGAGCGCCGGGACGGGCGGAAGCGGCGGGGCGGGCGGGAGGACGCCGTCGTCGCCACGGCCCGAGAATTCTACGTCCGTACGCCACACCGGTGGTTCGGGCCCTCGTCCGTGGGCGTGGCCCGGGCGGCGGTGCTGGAAGGCGCGTCCGCCGCCGTCCATAGTGGGCGCACAGCCGCGCCGAGACCTCGGGGGTCCTTCCGCCCATGAGCAGAGCCGAACAGCCGTCCCGCAGGACAGTCCTCGCCGCCGCGGTCGCCGCCGCGGTCGCCGGCGGATCGGCCCCGACCGCGACAGCGGCGACGGCCGCCGGTGCGAGGGACACCGGCGACGCCGAATCGGCCCCGGGCCGGTCCGTCGACCACCGCGCCTGGACCACCTACGCCGACTGGCTCACAGGCGCCGTCCGGGGTGCCCGGGCCGTCGCGGGCGTCCGCCCGGGCGTCGTCGTCGCCGCCCCGCTCGGCACCGTCGACTACACGGACCCGCACACCAGGACCACCGCCGCCTGGGAGTACGCGACCTGGACGTCCCCGACCCGGGCGCTCGCGGTCCCGGCCACGGAGGTGATCGCCTCCTGGAACGCGAGCACCCCGGCCGGCACCTGGCTCCAGGTCGAGCTGAAGGGCACCTACTCCGACGGCAAGGACACCCCCTGGTACGTGATGGGCCGCTGGGCCTCCGGCGACCAGGACATCAGGCGCACCTCGGTCGACGGCCAGACCGACGGCAGAAGCACCGTGTGGACCGACACCCTGGCCGTCGACGACGCCTCGACGGGGCTGCGTGTCGCCGCCGTCAGGCTCCGGCTCACCCTGTACCGCCGCCCCGGCTCCGACGCCACCCCGACCGTGTGGCGGCTGGGGGTCATGGGCTCCGACGTCCCGGACCGCTTCACCGTCCCGGCCTCCGCGCCCGGCCTCGCGCGGGAGCTGACCGTCCCGCGCTACTCGCAGGAGATCCACCGCGGCCGCTACCCCGAGTACGACAACGGCGGCGAGGCCTGGTGCAGCCCGACCTCCTCGCAGATGATCGTCGAGTACTGGGGCGGCCGGCTCACCCCCGGGCAACTGGCCTGGGTCGACCCCTCCTACAGCGATCCGCAGGTGTGCCACGCCGCCCGGTACACGTACGACTACCAGTACGCCGGCTGCGGCAACTGGCCGTTCAACGCCGCCTACGCGGCCACCTTCCCCGACCTGCAGGGCGTGGTGACCCGGCTGGGCTCCCTCACGGACCTGGAGACGCTGATCGCCGCCGGGATCCCGGCCATGACGTCGCAGTCCTTCCTCAAGGAGGAGCTCACGGGGGCGGGTTACGGCACCTCGGGGCACCTGATGACCGTGATCGGCTTCACGGCCCAGGGCGACGTGATCGCCAACGATCCGTTCTCGGCGGACGACGCGGCGGTGCGGCGCGTGTACCGGCGACGGGAGTTCGAGAACATCTGGCTCAGGACCAAACGCCACAACGCGAGCGGCAAGGTCGCCTCCGGCAGCGGAGGCGTCTGCTACGTCTATTTCCCGGCGCGGCCGACCGCCCGCCAGTGCGCCGCCCTCGATGCGGTGGGCATCCCCGTGTGAGCAACGTCTCTGCCGCAAAGGTCCAGGCAAGTGGCAAGGTGGACGGATCGTGGGGGGATCCACCAGTACGTCCGACCTCAGCGAGACACCATGACCGCACAGACAGCCACCACCGCCCGAGTCCGCACCGGGGGCCCCGACGCCGACGGCCCGAACGTCCTGGAGCACGTCGTGGGCTGGGTCCTCGTCGCGGTCCTCGCGATGCTGGTCACCCAGCTCGGACTGCTGTGACTGGCGTGACCTGACGCACGGTTGACCTGACATACTGCGGAAGTCCCGCCGACCGCCCGAGACCAGGGTCGACATTGAATATCAGTGAACAGCGCGAAGTCGTCCGCCCCAGGGCGCGCGGCACCGAGCGCTCACTGGCGCGCCGCGCCGAACTCATCTCCATCGGCCGGAAGTTGTTCGCCGACACGTCGTACGACGCCCTCTCGATGGATGACATCGCCCGGCAGGCGCACGTCGCCAAGGGGCTGATCTACTACTACTTCCAGTCCAAGCGCGGCTACTACCTGGCGATCATCCAGGACTGCGTCGCCGACCTGGTCACCTTCGCGGCGAGCGGCATGGATCTGCCCCAGGTGGACCGGGTGCACCGCACCATCGACGGCTACCTGCGCTACGCCGAGCACAACCAGGCCGCGTATCGCACGATCGTCAGCGGAGGCGTCGGCTTCGACACCGAGGTGCACGCCATCCGGGACGGCGTGCGCGCGGCGATCGTGGCGACCCTCGCCGAGGGCGCGTACGGCCGCAGCGACATCCCGCCGCTGCCCCGCATGGCCCTGCTGTCCTGGGTGTGCAGTGTCGAGGGGGCCACGCTGGAGTGGATCGACCGCCCCGAACTCTCCCGTGAGGTCATGGGAGACCTGCTGGTGAAGACGCTGGGCGGCTGTCTGCGCGCCATCGAGGAGCTCGACCCTGCTTTCCCCGCGCCCCAGCCGGCCCGCCGCGAGGCCTGAGGCCCAGGCTGCCCGGGAGGCGGCCGGGGGGAGGATCGTGGCCCTCCGCCCCGGCCTGCCGTTCGCGGCTACCTGATGGCCCTGATCAGTTCGCCGTCGGCCGTGTCTCCGCTGAGCTCCCAGAAGAACGTTCCACCGAGCCCCTGCCGGGCCTTGTACTTCATCTTCGTGGCGACGGTCGCCGGGGTATCGTAACTCCACCAGTCGTTCCCGCACTTGGCGTACGCGGTGCCGCCGACGACGCCGGTGGCCGGGCACTTGGTCCTGAGGACCTTGTAGTCCTCGTTGCCGGCCTCGTACGTCCCCGCCGCGGGCCCCGTGGCCGTGCCTCCCGGTTTCGCCTGGGTGACGCCGGTCCAGCCGCGCCCGTAGAAGCCGATGCCCAGCAGCAGTTTGCTCGACGGGATGCCCAGGCTTCGGAGCTTCGCGATCGTGGCGGCGGTGTCGTAGCCCTTCGTCGGCATGCCGGGATAGGAGGTCAGCGGCGAGTGCGGAGCGGTGGGGCCGGTGGCCGCCCAGGCGCCGAAGTAGTCGTAGGTCATGGGGTTGTACCAGTCGACGTAGCGCGCCGCGCCCGCGTAGTCGGACGCGTCGATCTTGCCGCCGGCGGTGGCGTCCGCGGTGATCGCCGCCGTGATCAGCTCGCGCCGGCCGAACTCGGCGCGCAGGGCCGCCATGACGTCCCGGAAGGCCTCACGGCCGCTTGTGTCGCAGGTCAGGCCGCAGGCGTTCGGGTACTCCCAGTCGATGTCTATGCCGTCGAAGACGTCCGCCCAGCGGGAGTTCTCCACCAGGTCGTGGCAGGAGCGCGCGAAGGCCGCCGGGTCCTTCGCCGCCTCGCCGAAGCCGCCCGACCAACTCCAGCCGCCGAAGGACCAGATGACCTTGAGCTTCGGATGGAGTTTCTTCAGCTTGCGCAACTGGTTGAAGTTGCCGCTGAGCGGCTGGTCCGCCGCGTCGGCGACGCCGTCCACGGATTCCTCGGCGGTGAACGGTCTGTCGGTGTCCGCCCAGGAGTCGCCGAGGGCGCACTTGCCGCCGGTGACGTTGCCGAAAGCGTAGTTGACGTGGGTGAGCCGCTTCGCGGAACCGGACGTCTCGATGTTCTTGACGTAGTACCGGCGGTCGTAGATTCCCCAGTCGGTGAAGTAGCCGACGACCTTGGAACCGGTCGCGCCGGTCGGGCGGGCTGCTGCGGGGCCGGGCTCACCGGCGGTCGCGGTGCCCGCGCCGGCGAGCAGGGCGCCGCCGAGCGCGGCGCAACAGACGGCGGACAGCAGCGTCCGGAACCGGGCGCGGGGGCTGGGGCGTAGCGGGTTGTGCACCGGGTGTCTCCTCGCGGGCTTCAGTGAGGCGATCGCACGCCGATCGGCATGAACGCGGGAAGCGTCGGAGCGAAACGGTAAGTGGACTAGACCAGTGCGTCAATGGTTCGGACCAATCGAAGGTGCCGTGACGGTGCGACGCGGCGGGCACGGCCGCATCGCCGTCCTCCGCGTCGAGCAGTGCCCGTCGAGCAGTGCCCGGCCCGATCCGGAGTCCTGTGGAGCGCCGACGGCGCCCTTCGGACCCGACGGCAGGTCAGCGCCCGTCGCCCAGCGGGTCCGCGGAGCCGCCGAACTGTCCTGACCGCACCTGCGGGGCCACCAGCCGCACCCACTCGGGATCGTGCCGCCCCGGCACGGTCCGGCCCCGGTCGGCCCAGGTGCGCAGCAGATCGCGGTAGATGGGAGGGTCCTGAGCGGCCGGTGCGGCCGGCGGAACCGATCCTGCGCGGGTGGATTCCGGGCGCGGCGCAACGAAAAGCTGGCGGTGACGCCCGGGTGCAGCCGAATAGGTGGGGGTCATGCCAGGGCAACGGCGGTGCCGCGGGACAGGTCACCGGCCGCCGCCGTAGAGCGTGAGTTCGGGGGGTGTCCTGTGGAGTGTCCTGGTTCCGCGGGGGCGTCACGGGCCCGCCGTGCGCGCTCCGCGCGACGCGATCCGGCTCCGCATCGATCCGCTGCCCGTCCGGCCGCGGAGCGGGCGACACGCGGCTGACGCCCACCGCTCGACGTGCGCCGGATGCGGTTCGTCCTGCGGAGGGCCTTCGCCGGTGTCGGCCGTACCCCGCCGCACGAGGGGCACGGTCGACACCGACTGCCGCTCGAACAGGCGGAGTTGATCGTGTCCCCGGCCACCGACGGAGTCGAGGCGGCCGGGCGGCGGGTGCGAGGGTCCTGGCGTCAGGCCGCGGCGCGGCGCATCACCGGCACGCGCATCGGGCGCGAGCCCGGGCCGCCGACGTGCGAGAAGGGCTGCGTGCGCCAGTCCAGTCCCTGAGGGAGCGTCAGCAGCAGTGCGGTGTCCTGCTCCTGGGGCTCCGCGGACTCGTCGGCGGACCGGGCCTCGGACGCCGCGCGTCCGGTCCCGGCGCAGACCGTGAGCCCGAACGGGTTCCACGGAGAGGCGCACAGCGCGTGCTCCGGCAGGATCTCCTCGTCCGCGAGCAGCGCGATGGGCTGCGCACAGTCCGGGCAGATCACGCGGTACATCTCGAAGGTGTCGTATGCGTCGACGTGGTCGGCGTCATCGGCGTCGTAACCGTCGGCGTCGAAGGGTTCGACGCCCTCCGGCTCGGGTTCGACGACCGACTGGAGCCGCTTGGGCGCGGTGCGACCAGGGCGCTTAAGACTCTGCATGGGATTCTCCCCCTCGGACTGGGCCGTGAAGGCACTGCGGCCTCGACCACAGCAAGCACTTCCCAGCCCGTTCGTGCGGTAACCACGAGGCCATCACGAAGCCTTGACAAGTGCTGTGGCATTCGTCACATGCCGTTTGCAGATGCCGCACGCCCAGCCCGGCCCGGCACATCACAAACCGGCTATGACCTGGGCTGCATACGTATACGCGGAGATCGCCCGCACGGTAGGTTCTTGCGTCATGGAGGAGCTGGACCGACAAATCGTGCAGCTGCTCGTCAAGGACGGGCGGATGAGCTACACCGATCTGGGCAAGGCCACGGGCCTGTCCACGTCCGCCGTGCATCAGCGGGTGCGCCGGCTGGAACAGCGCGGTGTGATCCGCGGGTACGCGGCCGTCGTCGATCCGGAGGCCGTCGGGCTGCCCCTGACCGCCTTCATCTCGGTGAAGCCGTTCGACCCCAGCGCACCCGACGACATCGCCGAGCGGCTGGCGGGCGTGCCCGAGATCGAGGCCTGCCACAGCGTCGCCGGCGACGAGAACTACATCCTGAAAGTGCGCGTGGCCACCCCGCACGAACTGGAGGAGCTCCTGAGCCGGCTCCGGGCACTGGCCGGGGTGTCGACGCGCACGACGGTCGCCCTGTCCACCCCGTACGAGGCCCGGCCGCCGCGGATCTGAGGGACCCCGTGCCGGGCGGCCGACGCGAGGCGCGAGACTGTTCCCCATGAGTGAGCGCGCCCCCCAGTCGAAGACCGTCCTGCTCCGCCGCGGAGAGGTCCACAGCCCCGCCGACCCGTTCGCGACCGCGATGGTGGTCGAGCGCGGCCAGGTCGCCTGGGTGGGCTCCGAGGGCTCCGCCGACGCCTTCGCGGAGGGCGTCGACGAGGTCGTCGACCTGGACGGCGCCCTGGTCACCCCGGCCTTCACCGACGCCCACGTGCACACCACGTCCACCGGCCTCGCCCTGACCGGCCTCGATCTGTCCGACGCTCCCTCCCTGGCCGCCGCCCTCGCCCGCGTACGAGACTTCGCGGCCGCCCGCCCGCAGGACAAGGTGCTGCTCGGGCATGGTTGGGACGCCTCCGGCTGGCCGGAGGGGCGACCTCCCCGGCGCGAGGAACTGGACGAGGCCACCGGTGGCAGGCCGCTCTACCTCAGCCGGATCGACGTCCACTCGGCCGTGGCCACCACCGCCCTGCTCGACCTGACGCCGGCCGTGCGCACCGCCGCCGGCCACGCGGACGGCGAGCCGCTGACCCGGGACGCGCACCACGCCGTCCGCGCCGCGGCGTTCGCAGCCGTGACGCCCGAGCAGCGCACCGAGGCCCAGCGGGCCGCCCTCGCGCACGCCGCCTCCCTCGGCATCGGCTCCGTTCACGAGTGCGGCGGGCCGGAGATCTCCTCCGAGGACGACTTCACGGACCTGCTGCGGCTCGCCGCCGAGGAGAACGGCCCGCGCGTCGTCGGCTACTGGGCGGAGCAGGACGTCGACAAGGCCCGGGAGCTGGGCGCCCTCGGCGCCGCCGGGGACCTGTTCGTCGACGGCGCCCTCGGCTCCCACACCGCCTGTCTGCACGGACCGTACGCCGACGCGGACCACACCGGCGCCGCCTACCTGGGCGCCGCCGAGGTGGCCGCGCATGTGACGGCCTGCACCGAGGCCGGACTCCAGGCGGGGTTCCACGCCATCGGCGACGCCGCCGTGAGCGCCGTCGTCGAGGGCATGCGCACCGCGGCGGAGAAGCTCGGCCTGGCGCGGATCCGCGCCGCCCGCCACCGGGTGGAGCACGCCGAGATGCTCACGCCGGAGACGATCGCCGCCTTCGCCGAACTGGGTCTCACCGCCTCCGTCCAGCCCGCCTTCGACGCGCTGTGGGGCGGCGAGGAGGGCATGTACGCCCAGCGCCTGGGCGTCGGGCGGGCCCGCACGCTGAACCCGTTCGCCGCCCTGCTGCGGACCGGCGTCCCGCTCGCCTTCGGCTCGGACAGCCCGGTCACCCCCCTCGACCCGTGGGGCACGGTCCGCGCCGCCGCCTTCCACCGCACCCCCGAGCACCGCGTCTCCGTACGGGCCGCGTTCACGGCCCACACGCGCGGCGGCTGGCGGGCGATCGGCCGCGACGACGCGGGCGTCCTGGTCCCGGGCGCACCCGCCGACTACGCGGTCTGGCGTACGGACGAGCTCGTCGTCCAGGCCCCCGACGACCGGGTCGCCCGCTGGTCCACCGACCCCCGCTCCGGCACCCCGGGACTGCCCGATCTGACCCCCGGAGCGGATCTCCCGGTGTGCCTGCGGACCGTGGTGGACGGCCGGACCGTGTTCGTGCGTCCGAGCGAGTGATCTCCCGGGCCGGCGCGGTGAAGATCACCCGTCCGCCCGTCGTCGTGCGACCGGCGTCTCGTCCCCCTGACCAGGGGGTTGACGGAAGACCCGCAGGTCGCACGGCTGTTGACAGCCGACTGCCGATGGCCGGTAGGTTCGGCGGAGTCCACCACCGGACGCCCCGCCGGGGAACGTCCACACACTCGCCGCGGCGCCGCTGGGTCAGGGACGGTGTGCCGTGCCGGCGCACCGCCACTGGCAGCCAGGCTCAGCGCCCGCGCCGCAGCGAGGGAACGTTTCGACCGGTCGGGGAGGTGTGACCCGGGTGGGGCCCGGGCGCTCAGTAGACAACGGCTTTCGGTCGACCCGCAGCCAGCGGATCCCGGGCCGGCCCGAAGAGCGCCGGGCCCCCATCCGCAGCGGGCTTGCACACGACCCGCCCGGGGTAGGGGCGTACATACAAGCCCAAAAGCGCGTTGTTACCCCGCTTTTGTGGACTCGACACCACCATTCGAACGTCCTGTCACGTCATCGCAGGCCGCGGCCACTATGGTGGTCCCCTGCGTACGGACTTGAAGGGGCAGCAGTGAACGACGGCGACGGGACCCGCGCGGCACAGGAACGGGGACGGCAGTTCGGTCCGCTCGGCACGGCCTTGGTGATCATCCCGACCTACAACGAGGCGGAGAACATCAAGAGCATCGTCGGCCGGGTGCGCAAGGCTGTCCCGGCGGCCCACGTCCTCGTGGCCGACGACAACAGCCCCGACGGCACCGGCAAGCTCGCCGATGAACTGGCCGCCGCGGACGACCAGGTCCAGGTGCTCCACCGCAAGGGCAAGGAGGGGCTCGGCGCCGCCTACCTCGCCGGCTTCCACTGGGGCCTGGACAACGGCTACGGCGTCCTGATCGAGATGGACGCCGACGGCTCCCACCAGCCCGAGGAACTGCCGCGCCTGCTCACCGCGCTCAAGGGCGCCGACCTGGTGCTGGGCTCCCGCTGGGTGCCGGGCGGCCGGGTCGTGAACTGGCCCAGATCCCGCGAGGTCATCTCCCGCGGCGGCAGTCTCTACTCCCGCCTCGCGCTCGACCTTCCGCTGCGTGACATCACCGGCGGCTACCGCGCCTTCCGCCGCGAGACCCTGGAGGGCCTCGGCCTCGACGAGGTGGCCTCCCAGGGGTACTGCTTCCAGGTCGACCTCGCCCGCCGCGCGGTCAAGGCCGGGTACCACGTGGTGGAAGTGCCCATCACCTTCGTCGAGCGCGAACTCGGCGACTCCAAGATGAGCCGCGACATCCTTGTCGAGGCGCTGTGGCGGGTCACGGCGTGGGGCGTGGGGGAGCGGGTGGGCAAGATCACCGGCCGGGGAAGCGGGCAGCCGGAACGCCCGCAGGCGCCCGCCCCGGCCCGCAGCGGGGCCGCGAAGTCCGTCGAGCCCGGCAGCGAGACCACAGAGCCCGCCAGTGGCGCCGGGAAGCCCGGCATCGACGCGACGGGGCCGGAGGCCGACGGCGCCTCCCAGGGCGAGGACAGGTCTCACAGCGAGGGCAGGTAGGCCTCACAGCGACGGCTGATCGTCCCCTTATGCCGCGCTGAGCCCGGTCCGGGCACACTGGAGGCATGACGACTGGCTCTCCGATCCGCGCATACCCGACCGACGCCCGGCCCCGCCGCCCCCAGCCCCGTCGGTCCCGCCTGCGGACGTTCCTGCCGCTTGGCCTCGCCGCGTGGCTGGTGCTGGAGATCTGGCTGCTGACCGTCGTCGCGGGCGCGACGAGCGGGCCCGCGGTCCTCCTGATCCTCGGCGCCGGGTTCGTGCTCGGCGTCGTCGTGATCAAGCGGGCCGGACGACGGGCCTTCCAGAACCTCAACGAGGCGCTCCGGCGCGGCCAGGCCCCCCGCAAGGGCGGCGGCAACGGACTCATGATGCTCGGCGGCCTCCTTCTGATGATCCCGGGCCTGGCCTCCGACGCGATCGGCCTGCTCCTGCTGCTCCCGCCGGTCCAGAAGGCGGTCGGCGCCTACGGGGAGCGCAAGCTGCGGGAGGCAGCGGGCACCCCCGGCTCCCTGGGCGACGCCTTCCAGCAGGCCCGCATCCACCGCCCCGACGGCAAGGTGGTGCAGGGCGAGGTCCTCAGGGACGAGCAGTGACCGCGCGGCGCTGACCCCGCCCCCGGGCGCCGACGCCGGCCCCTGCCATGGTCTCCGGCCCCGGCTTCGGCCTCCGGCAGAGACTCTGGCCCTGGCGCGGACTCCGGCCCCTGCCCTGGGCTTCGGCCTCCGGCACGGGATCCAGCCCTGGCGCGGGCTCCGGCCCTGGCTCCGGGCCTGGCTCCGGGCCCCGGCCTGCGGCCCCGGCTCCGCGCTTGCCCCCTGCCCTGCTCCGGGCCCGGCCGTGGGCCCTGGCGCGGACTCCGACTCCGGCCCTGGCTCCGGGCCCCGGCCTGCGGCCCCGGCTCCGCGCTTGCCCCCTGCCCTGCTCCGGGCCCGGCCCTGGGCCCTGGCTCCGATCCTGGGCCCGGATTCCGGTTTCGGCCTCCGGCACGGGCTTCGATCCTGGGCCCCGATTCCGGCACGGGCTTCGGTCGGCGGGCCCGGCCCCGGCCCTGAGTTCCGGCCTTCGGCCCGGGCTCCGGCCCTGGCCCCTGAGGCCACCGGCCCGGGCTGTGGCACCGGCGCCTTCCTCCGGCACTGACTCCGGCCCTGGCCCGGACTTTGGCTCCGGCACAGGTTCCCTCTGGTCTTCGGCTCCGACTCCGGCCCGGGCTCCGACGTCGGCCCTCTTGGGCCTCCGGCTCCGGTTCCCCGGGCCTCCGGCTCCGGCCCCGGCCCTCTTGGGCCTCCGGCTCCGTTCCCTGGGCCTCCGGCTCCGGCATCTCGCTCGGAGTGAGGTCCGAAAGAGAGCGTGAGCGGCCTCCCGGGCAGCCGCAGAGGCCGTACAGGCAGCCGCAGGCGGCCCCTG
Source organism: Streptomyces sp. LUP30 (assembly GCF_001746365.1). GTDB lineage: Bacteria > Actinomycetota > Actinomycetes > Streptomycetales > Streptomycetaceae > Streptomyces. The sequence continues at coordinate 24,488 of NZ_MJAJ01000042.1, read as the reverse complement.
GGGCGAGGTGTGGGCAGCACGACGACCGCGGGCGCCGTACGTGAAACACGTACGGCGCCCGCGGTCGTCGTCGTGCGCTGTGAAGCCGGTCGCAGCCCCTTAGGAGCTACGCGCTTTTACGGCTGTCGCGGGGATGTACCGCAAGGTTCATCGCCCCGGACCGCAGAACGGCCAGGCGCTCCTCGAGGACCTCTTCCAGTTCCTCGCGGGTCCGCCGCTCCATCAGCATGTCCCAGTGCGTACGCGCGGGCTTGGCCTTCTTTTCCTCAGGGCCGTCGCCGTCGACCAGAAGTGCAGGGGCTCCGCAGACCTTGCACTCCCACTCCGGCGGAATCTCCGCCTCGACCGAGAAGGGCATTTCAAACCGGTGCCCCTTCTCGCATGCGTACTCCACGGCCTGGCGCGGGGCCAGGTCGATACCGCGGTCCGTCTCGTAGCTGGTCACCACGAGGCGCGTGCCGCGAAGAGCTCGCTCACTCATGAATCGTGCCTCCCGGGCTTGTCGCCCACAGGACAGGTGTGTCGCTGTCGTCGTCATCCGGTCAACGTCCGGGCGGCGGTAAAGATTCCCGATCCGAGTCTGTTCCGGGTCGTGCGTCGCCGTCGTAGCCGCAGCCTTGTCAACCAGTGCAGTACCCACCGGCGCCCGGTTTGTCACATCTGAAAGGAGATGTCACCCAGCGTTTCGGCATCTTTGACGCGCAGTAACGGTACGCCTGGCAGGCCAAACGCGTACACTACCGCCCTTTCGCCTTGAGTGCTAAATCCTCTCGGGCACGGGGTTCCCCGCGTCGCCGATCGCCCGTCGTACGGGTACCCGCGCGAGCAGCAGGAATCCGATCACGAAGAAGGCCACCAGCGAGACGATCGCGTCCCGGTAACTGCCGGTGAGCTGGTAGGTGATCCCGAAGATCAGCGGGCCGAGCCAGCTCATGCCCCGGTCGCTCATCTCGTACGCCGAGAAGTACTCGGCTTCCTTGCCGGGCGGGACGAGGTGGGAGAACAGCGAGCGGGACAGGGCCTGGCTGCCGCCGAGGACCAGTCCGATGGCGGCCGCCAGCAGGAAGAACCCCACCGGCGCCCCGGCAGGCAGGAAGTACCCCGCGCCCAGGGTGAGCGTCCAGGCGACCAGCGATCCGAGGATCGTCCGCTTCGCGCCGTACGTCCGGGCCAGCCGTCCCATTCCCAGCGCGCCCGCCACCGCGAGCAGCTGCACCAGCAGGACGGCGCCGATCAGCGTGGACTGGCCGAGGCCCAGTTCCTCGGAGCCGTAGACCGAGGCCTGGGAGATCACCGTCTGGATGCCGTCGTTGTAGACGAGGTACGCCAGGAGGAACGAGAGGGTCAGCGGATGGCGGCGCATGTCGCGGACCGTCGCGGCGAGCTGCCGCAGCCCCGGAGCCGTCGTCTCCTCCCGCACGGCGGCCGGCCGGTCGCGCAGCCGCAGCAATGGGATCAGCGTGAAGCCGCCCCACCACAGTCCGGCCGAGGCCAGGCAGATGCGGACGGCCGTCGACTCCGAGACGCCGAAGGAGTCGTGGGCGAGGTAGAGGACCAGGTTCACGACGAGGACCAGCGAGCCCGCCGCATAGCCGAAGGCCCAACCCCGGGAGGAGACCGCGTCGCGTTCCTCGGGCGGCGCGATCTGCGGCAGATAGGAGTTGTAGAGCATCATCGCCACCGACTGGGCCGCGTTCGCCACGATCAGCAGCGCGCCGCCCAGCAGATAGCGGTCGCCGCCGAGGAAGAACATGGCGGTGGTGGCCGCCGCGCCCACATAGGCGGCCGCGCCCAGCAGCGGCTTCTTGCGGCCCGTGCGGTCGGCGGCCGCACCCACCAGCGGCATCACCAGAACGGCCACGATCACCGAAAGGGACACCGAGTAGGCGAAGAAGGAGCCCGCCCGGACGGGGACGCCCAGGGGATGCACATACCCGTCGGCGTCCGCGGCCTTCCTGGCGACCGAGGTCAGGTACGGGCCGAGGAACACGGTGAGCACGCTCGTCGAGTAGACGGAGCACGCCCAGTCGTAGAAGTACCAGCCGCGCTGCTCGCGCCGCCGTCCGGCGGTCTCGTCGGACGCCGCCGTCCGCACGGTCTCGATGCCCACCCCGCGCCCTCGCTTCCCGGTGCCGGAACCGCGTGCGGGCGGTGGGCCCGAGGTCAGGCCCAGACGCCCCGGTCCTCCATGACCTTGCGCAACGCGTCGATGTGATCGGTCATGATGCCATCGACGCCCAGGTCCAGGAGACGGTGCATCCGATCCGGATCGTTGATCGTCCACACGTGGACCTGCAGCCCGCGCGCGTGCGCGGTGCGGACGAAGCGGCGGTCCACGACCTGGATGCCCGAGTGGGCCTCGGGCACCTGTGCGGCGATCGCGGAGCGGCGCGGCCTCGTGGGCAGGCCCCAGGATCTCAGCCGCAGGTCGAGCACGCCCCGGGTGCCGTACGACGTCGCCAGACGCGGCCCGGCCAGCCGCTGGGCACGGGCCAGGCGTGCCTCCGAGAAAGAGCCCACGCACACGCGGTCCCACGCGTCCGCGCGGGCGATCAGGTTGAGCAGCGGGTGCAGGGCGGGCTCCGCCTTGAGGTCGACGTTCCACCGCACTCCGGGGAACGTTTCCAGGAGTTCCTCGAAGAGCGGCACGGGCTCCTGGCCCCCCACGCGCGCCTGCCGCACCTGCGCCCACGGCAGGTCGGCTATGCGGCCCACGCCGTCGGTCACCCGGTCCAGCGTCGAGTCGTGGAACGCCACGAGCTTGCCGTCCCGTGTGGCGTGCACATCCGTCTCGACGTAGCGGTATCCCGTCTCCACCGCGCGCCGGAACTGCGCCACGGTGTTCTCCAGACCGGCCGCGGCCCCACCGCGGTGCGCGAACGGGATGGGCCCCGGATGGTCGAGATACGGGTGGCGTACGAGGCTGGTCACGGACGCAGTATCGCTCCCTGCGGTGTCCCGGTGGCAACGACCGCGCTGCCGCCCGATGCCGCCCGGACGGCGAACACCCGCAGGAAGAACTGGGCGAGCGGGCCGATCGTGACCGCGTACAGCAGCGTTCCGAGGCCGATGGTGCCGCCCAGGGCGAACCCCGTGGCCACGACCGCCACCTCCACGGTCGTCCGCATCAGGCGGACCGAACGCCCGGTGCGCCGGTGCAGACCGGTCATCAGCCCGTCCCGCGGGCCCGGCCCGAAGCCGGCCGCGATGTACAGGCCGGTGGCCGCCCCGTTGAGGACGAGCCCGGCCACCAGCAGGGGGACCTGCGCGGCCGGCGTGTGCGCCTGCGGGACGCACGCGAGGGTTCCGTCCATGGCGAGCCCGACGACGAACACGTTGGAGACCGTGCCGAGGCCCGGGCGCTGGCGGAGCGGGATCCACAGCAGCAGCACGATCGCGCCCACGCCGATCGACACGACGCCGATCGACAGCCCGGTCAGCTCGGCGAGACCCTGGTGCAGCACGTTCCACGGCTCCAGGCCCAGGCCGGCCTGCACGAGCAGGGCGGAGCTGGCGCCGTAGAGAGCGAGGCCGACGTAGAGCTGGAGCAGCCTGCGGGCGACATGGCCGTTCGGCCCCCGCGAGGACGGCGGTTCCTGCGAGGACGGCTCCCGCGGTGACGGCTCGGACAAGGGGTCCCCCTGGTGGTGGCGGTGGCCTGACTCGTGACACTCTGTGGCTTGGAAGCGCACGTCATCCATGGCCAATTCGGGGAAGGTGGACTGGTAAACATGGCGCAGTGGACCTCTGCGGTGGGGGCCGCGCAGCTCGCCCGGCTCCTCAAGTCCCAGCAGGACCGCCCGGCCGGCTCCGGCGCCCGACGTCCCCCCGCCTACCGCGCGCTCGCCGACGGCGTCCGGCTGCTGGTGCTCGAAGGCCGCGTCCCCGTCGCCGCCCGCCTGCCGGCCGAACGGGAACTCGCCCTCTCCCTCTCCGTGAGCCGTACGACCGTCGCCGCCGCCTACGAGGCGCTGCGCGCGGAGGGTTTCCTGGAGTCCCGGCGCGGCGCCGGCAGCTGGACGGCCGTGCCGGCGGGCAACCCGGTTCCGGCCCGAGGCCTTGAGCCGCTGCCCCCCGAGACCCTGGGTTCCGTGATCGACCTGGGCTGCGCGGCCCTGCCCGCGCCCGAACCGTGGCTCACCCGTGCCGTGCAGGGCGCACTGGAGGAGTTGCCTCCGTACGCCCATACGCACGGCGACTATCCGGCCGGCCTGCCCGCGCTGCGCGCGATGATCGCCGAGCGCTACAGCGCGCGCGGGATCCCGACGATGCCCGAGCAGATCATGGTCACCACCGGGGCCATGGGCGCCATCGACGCCATCTGCCATCTCTTCGGCGGACGCGGCGAGCGCATCGCCGTCGAGTCGCCCTCCTACGCCAACATCCTCCAGCTCATGCGCGAGGCGGGGGCCCGGCTGGTGCCCGTCGCGATGGCCGACGGTCTGGCCGGCTGGGACATGGACCGCTGGCGGCAGGTCCTGCGCGACGCCGCGCCGCGCATCGCGTACGTCGTCGCCGACTTCCACAACCCCACCGGCGCGCTCGCCGACGACGACCAGCGGCGCCGTCTCGTGGAGGCGGCCCGCTCGGCCGGGACGGTGCTGGTCGCCGACGAGACCATGAGCGAACTGCGGCTCGACGACGTGCGGATGCCGCGGCCCGTGTGCGGCTTCGACCCCGGCGGGTCGACCGTGATCACGGTCGGTTCGGCGAGCAAGGCGTTCTGGGCCGGGATGCGCATCGGCTGGGTGCGGGCGGCTCCCGACGTCATCCGCAGCCTGGTGGCGGCCCGCGCCTACGCCGACCTGGGCACCCCCGTGCTGGAGCAGCTCGCGGTGAACTGGCTGTTCAGCACCGGGGGCTGGGAGCAGGCCGTGGAGCTGCGGCGCCGCCAGGCCCGCGGCAACCGCGACGATCTGGTCGCGGCGGTACGGCGGGAGCTGCCGGAGTGGGAGTTCGCCGTCCCCGAGGGCGGCCTCACCCTGTGGGTGCGGGCCGGCGGACTGTCCGGGTCCCGGCTCGCCGAGGCCGGGGAACGGGTCGGACTGCGGGTCCCCTCAGGCCCGCGGTTCGGAGTCGACGGCGCCTTCGAGGGGTATGTGCGGCTGCCGTTCACCGTGGGCGGCGCGGTGGCGGACGAGGCGGCCGTGCGCCTGGCCGCCGCCGCGCGGATCGTGGAGAGCGGGGGCACGGCGGGCGGCGAGGGACCACGCACGTTCGTGGCGTAGGGGAGCGGCGGGTGGCCGACGGACGGGGAAGCGGGCGACACGGACCGGCCCGACTGGCCTGACCGGGCGGCGTGACTGACCGGCCCGACCGGACGGCCTGACCGTCCGGTCGGTGCCGGCCTCCGGTCGGGGCGGTGGGCCGGCCTCCGGTCGGGCCGGTCCGGTGTCCGTCCACTCCGTTCCGTCTACTCCGCGACCGCCGCCTCCGCCACGGCTCCTTCCGGTACCGCCGCCTCCAGGACCGGCCGCTCCAGGAGGGCCGTGTCCGGGACCGTCGTCCGCGCGGCCGCGGTCTGTGCGGTCGCGGTCTGTGCGGTCGCGGTCTGCGCGGACGTGCTCTCCGGGGTCGCGACCGGCGGGGGCGGGGCCGTCGATGCGGCCTTCGTGAGGACGATCTTCGGGATGCCGGTCCCGACCGGCGCCCCCGGCGTCGACGGGTCGGCCGGCGCCTCTGTGGCATCCGGGATCCCCGCTGTGTCATCCGGGATCTCCGCGCAGGCCGCAGTGTCCGCGTCGGGCGCGGACTCCACGTCGATCGGGGACGTCGTGCCGGCCGGGGCGGCGGTCTCGGCGGGGCGCTCCGCGTCGGCTGCCGACTGCGCGTCGGCCGGTGTGGAGCGCGGTGGGAGCAGGTCCAGCACCGCCTGACGGTGCGCGTCGCTCGTCGCGTCGTCGTACGGGTCCGGTGTGGCCGGCACCTGAAGGCGGTGGACCGGCGCCGAGCCCAGTCGGGCGTATCCGCGCCCCGCCGGGACGTCGTCGACCGGGGTGGTGTGCGGGGGCGCGCCGAGCACCGCCGTCAGCTGTTCCGCCGACGCCGGCCCGAGGGTGACCCGCGCGCGGGTGTGCTGGCACACGGCGTCGCTCAGGGAGTCCAGGGCGTCGAACTGCTCGGCCACGACCACCGTGACGGCGGCGGCGCGGCCGTGCCGCAGCGGGACCTGGAGGAACGCCTGCGGATCCTTGTGGCCCTCGGACTGCGCCAGGTGGGTGAAGGCGGTGGGGCGGTCCAGCAGGATCCACAGCGGGCGCTTGGTGTCCTCCGGCGCCGGCTCTCCTGCTTGGCGGGCTTGGTTGGCGGCGATGAGCCGGCGCTCGGTCTCGCCGGCCGCCCACTCCAGCGCGGCCAGTGCGCCGTCGAGGGCGATCTCGACGGCCAGCACGCCCTCCCGGCCGGCCAGGCAGGCGTACTCGCCGGTCCCGCCGCCCTCGACGATCAGCACGTCGCCGTATTGCAGGGCCTGGAGGGCGATGGAGCGCAGGAGGGTCGAGGTGCCGCTGCCCGGCTGGCCGACCGCCAGCAGGTGCGGCTCGGTGGAGCGGATGCCGGTGCGCCAGACGACCGGGGGGACGTCGCGCCGGTCCGCGCCGAAGTCGAGCGGCAGGGTGCGTCGCACCCGGCAGGGATCCGTGAAGCCCAGGACCGTCTCGCCGGGGGCGGTGACGAAGCGCTGGGCCGCGATGTCGGTGGGCAGGGGTGCGAGGACGCTGACCGTGAGCTCGTTGCCCTCCTCGTCCCAGTCGAAGAGGTACTCGCGGCCGCGGCCCGACTTGGCGGCGAGCAACTGCTCGATCCGCGCGCGTGACGCGGCCTCGCCGTCCGGGAAGTACGCCGGGTAGCGGATCACCAGGTGGGCCACGCGGCCCGAGTCGTCGAACTCCATGGTGGGGAAGACCGTCTCCCAGTCGCCGCCGTGGGCGTAGAGGGGAGACGGGTCTTCGGCCGTCGAGAAGTACGGGACGAGGGCCTCGTACAGCACCTGGAGTCGCTGGATCTGCGATTCGTCAGGGCCTTCGGGAGCCGGTGGGGTGCGGTCCCTGCCCTGCCAGGCCGCCGCCGCCATCAGGGTGACGACGGCGAGCAGCGGGCCGTACGGCACGAGCACCACGACCAGGATCGCCGAGGCCGCCAGGAACAGCAGCGGGCCGCGCCTGTCCCTGGGGGTCTCGGCCCATCTGCGCCGCCCGGCCGAGGCCAGCCGGCGCAGTCCGCGGGTCATCGTGATCAGCGGATGGAGGACATCGGTGGCGCTGTCGGCTGCCGTCCGTGCCAGCTCCCGACTCCGGGCGATCTGTGCGCTGCCTGTGCTCAGGATGCGGGGGAGGGGGCGCCGGGCCACTGCTGTCTCCTGGAGGTGCGTGCGGACAGGACGTGCGGCGTCAGAACTTGATGCCGCCGAGAAGGCTGGCCAGGCTCTCGCCGCCGGCCTTGATGCTCGGGGCGATGGCCGTGCTGGCCATGTAGAACCCGAACAGGGCCGAGACGATGGCGTGCGACCCCTTCAGCCCGTCCTTGCGGAAGAAGAGGAAGACGACGATGCCGAGCAGGACCACGCCTGACATGGACAGGATCATTTGGTTTCTCCTGGTTCGCGGGGACAGTCACCATGAGTACTTCCAGGCTCACAGGATGTATCCATACGATAAAAGGTGCAACTGGGTGAAATGCGGCTCATTTCCCCCATGTGGCGGCGGCTCCGATGGGCTGCCCGAGCAGGAGAATTGCGGCGAACAGGGACCTATGTGATCTTTGCCGCGGACGGCACCGGCCATGTGACCGACGAGCCAGTACGCTGGCGATTCACCTGAACGGTTGTAGCGAGAGGCGGTCCGGCCGATGACCGAAGCCCCCGACCCCGAGGTCGTGGAGCTGGCGACCAAGATCTTCGATCTGGCTCGTCAGGGACAGACCGAGGAGCTCGTGGCGTACGTCGACGCGGGCGTTCCGGCCAACCTCACGAACGACCGCGGCGACTCGCTCGTGATGCTCGCCGCGTACCACGGCCACGCCGACGCCGTCCGGGCCCTGCTGGCCCGCGGCGCCGAGGCCGACCGGATCAACGACCGCGGCCAGACCCCGCTCGCCGGAGCCGTCTTCAAGGGTGAGACGGACGTCATCAAGACCCTGATGGAGGCCGGCGCCGACCCCTCCCAGGGCACGCCGTCGGCCGTCGACACGGCCCGCATGTTCGGCAAGACGGAGCTGCTGGACCTGTTCGGCGCGCACTGAGCCGACGGATCCTGAGCAGGTCGGCAGAAGTTCCTGACCAGGTAAATCGACGACCACGGGGGAGGCGGTACAAGGCCGCCGGAAATTTCGGTCGCGGCAGGTAGAACAGCCGGGTCATCATGACGTCGTGATTCACGGACGCGATGGCTGGGCAGGTGTTGCCGCACCGCGCGGGCCGTGATGCGGCCCGTATGGGCCACCGACGAGAGGCAGAGGAAGATGGTCTACAGCAAGCAGGAAACGGCGGGCGCCCCGACGTGTTGGCACGCGGCCAGGTAATGCACGTCCCCGGTTGCGTCGACGCTTGATGTGAGGCTGTTTCCCATGTTCGATCCGGTCATAGCGCCCAGCGGTACGCTGCTCGGCCTGCTCCAGAGGGGCCGCGGCGACGGCACGCTGCACGCGCTCACGGCACCGCGCGCCGAGGCGCTCGCGGCGCTGAACCACTGTGTGCAGCGGGATCCCCGCCACGACTGGCAGGTGGAGAACCGCTCCCTCTACTACGCCCGTCTCTATCTCGACCTGAACGGCGAGCTGGACGAGATCGAGGCCCATCTCTTCGACGTCGAGGACGTCTTCGACACCGAGGAGTCACGCACCGGGCTCGCCCTCGCGGTCCTCGGCCACCTCGCCTCCTACGGCAGGCGGGACGCCCTCGAACTGCTGCGCAGATACGCCGCCACGGGAGCGAACTGGGCCTGGGCCCTGGACGAGCTCGCCCTGCGGGACGACGACGCCGGCCTGCGCGCCCTCGCCGCGCCGGTGCTCGCCCGGTTCTCCACGGACGCCGAGGGCGAGGCCGAACTGGCCGCCGCCGTGCGGGACGCCTTCGAGCCACGGCCCTGGCGGCTGTGGGCCGAGGACCCCCGCGAGTACGTCTCCGCCCGCGTCCGCGCCGCTCACGAGGCCGGCTGTTTCGACCGCTGGCAACGCCAGATGAGTCCCAGCGGCCCACGTCCCGGCTGGAGCGTGCAGGCCGTGTTCGACTGGGCGCAACAGGGCGTCGAGCGCGGAGCCGCGCTCCACGTCCCCGCCGCCCGCTGTCTCTCCGCCGTGGCGGGACCCGAGGACCGCCCCGAGATCGTCCAGGCGGCCAAGGACGGCTCCGAAGGCGCCCGGTGCACCGCCCTGCGCTATCTCGCCGACTGCAACGACCCGGACGCCCTCGTCCTCGTCGAACAGGCCGTCGCCGCGGGCTCGACGACCGTCGTCGAGGCTGCCGTCGACGCCTTCGAACGGATGCGCAGCGTCGCCGCCGTGGACCGGGCCCGGGGCTGGGTCCACCGGCCCGACGCCCTCGGCGCCGCCGCCGGCCGCATGCTCGCCTGCCGGGGCGGCGCGCGGGACAAGGAACTGGTCCTCGGCGCCCTGCGCGAGGCCGTGCGGGGGGAAGGCTGCGACGCGCCCAGCCTGTGGACCCTCGTCGACGGCGCAGGGCGGCTCGGCATCGTCTGTGCGGCGCCCGTGCTGCGCCACATCTACCGTGAGACGGCCTCGTCCCATCTGCGCGGGCGCTGCGCCCGCGCACTCGCCGCCACCGACCCCTCCTACGCCACCGGCTTCGCCGTCGAGTGCCTCTGGGACTGCGAGGAGGGCACCCGCGAGATCGCCGCCCGGCACGCCGAGACCGGTGACGCCCGGGTCGTGGAGCGGCTGCGCCGACTCGCCGCCGACCCGGCCGAGGAGGCCGAGGTCCAGACGGCCGTACGGAGCCGGATCGGACCCGACGCGGCATCCGCGATGTGACCTCGGGAGCAGGCCGCCGCCCGAGGTGATCCCGGCGGCGGCCCGCCCGGCGGGTGAACGGCGAATGGCCGGCGGGGCGGACGCTCATGGACACCGTCCGACCTGCACGCGGGGCGTGCGGAGCGGGCCCGGGCCGCGCAGCGCAACGCTCATGGGACGTTAGTCGTGCGGACAGATCCACTTTGACGCGGCCACGTCCAGGACGGCGACAACACGGGTATGCGTGTCGTCATCGTGACCGAATCCTTTCCCCCCGACGTGAACGGCGTGGCCCACTGCGCCTTCCAGACCGCCCGACACCTCGTCGATCGCGGTCACGCCCCCGTCGTCGTCGCCCCCGCCACCGCCGCGGGGGCCGGGCCGGACGCCGAAGCGCCCTGCCCCGTCGTGCGCGTCCCCTCCCTCCCGCTCCCCGGCTACCCCCAGGTCCGCGTCGCCCTCCCCAGCCGACGCGTCGCCGCTGCCATCACCGAGCACCGTGCCGACCTGGTCCACCTGGCCAGCCCGTTCGTCCTCGGCGTCCGGGGCATGTCGGCCGCCGCCCGGCTCGGCATCCCCGCCGTCGCCGTCTACCAGACCGACCTGGGCGGATACGCCCGCACCTACATGGGCGCCGGCGAGGCCGCCGCCTGGCGCCGGATACGGTCCGTCCACGCCGCCGCCGACCTCACCCTCGCCCCTTCCAGCGCGGCCCTGCACGACCTGGACACACACGGCGTGCCCCGGGTGAAACTGTGGCCGCGCGGGGTGGACACCGAGCGGTTCCGCCCCGACCGCCGCGACGAGGCACTGCGCCGCGCACTCGCCCCGAACGGCGAGCTCATCGTCGGCTACGTCGGGCGGCTCGCCCCCGAGAAGCAGGTCGAGCTCCTGGCCGGCGCCTGCGGGCTGCCGGGCGTCCGGGTCGTGGTGGTGGGCGACGGGCCCAGCCGCCCGGGTCTGGAAGAGGCACTGCCGGGCGCGGTCTTCCTGGGCAGGCGCACCGGCGACGACCTCGCCCGGATCTTCGCCTCGCTCGACGTGTTCGTGCACACGGGCCCGTTCGAGACCTTCTGCCAGACCGTGCAGGAAGCCATGGCCAGCGGTGTGCCCGTGGTCGCGCCCGCCGCGGGCGGCCCGCTGGACCTGGTCGCCCACGGACGCACCGGTCTGCTCGTCCCGCCGCGCGACGCCGCGGCCGTACGGGACGCGGTCGCCTCGCTGACCGGCGACCCCGCACAGCGGGCCGCCTACGGCGCCGCCGGGCGGGCCACGGTCGAGGGGCGCACCTGGACCGCCGTCGGAGACCGTCTCATCGGCCACTACCAGGATGTCCTCGCGGCGCGCCGTCTGGTGGTGGCGGCATGAACGCGTCTGGTGGCGGCACGAACGTCCCGTCGTTGCGGATCGTCCGCCTCGCCAACTTCGTGGCCCCGGCGTCGGGCGGGCTGCGCACCGCGCTGCGCGAGCTCGGCAAGGGCTATCGCGAGGCCGGCCACCAGCCGGTCCTGATCGTCCCCGGCGAGCGGACGACCGACCGGGAGACCGAGCAGGGCAGGGTGATCACGCTGCCCGGACCGCTGGTGCCCGGAACCGGCGGCTACCGCGTCCTGATCGACAAGCGGCGCGTCGCGCGTCTGCTGGAAAGCCTCGCCCCGGACCGTCTGGAGGTCTGCGACCGCACGACGCTGCGCTGGACCGGAAAATGGGCGCGACGGGCCCGGGTGCCCGCCGTGATGGTCTCGCACGAGACCGCCGACGGCGTCCTGCGCACCTGGGGCGTGCCGGAGGGAGCGGCCCGGCGCGCCGCCGACGCGCTCAACCTGCGCACGGCCCACACCTACGCGCGCGTGGTGTGCACCACCGAGTTCGCCGAGCGGGAGTTCGTGCGGATCGGGGCCCGCAACGTGGTGCGGGCCCCGTTGGGCGTCGACCTCGTCGAACGGCGTCCCGCCCTGCGGGACCCCGGGCTGCGCGCCGTCCACGCGCGTGGGGACGAGACGCTGCTGGTGATGTGCACCCGCCTCTCCGTGGAGAAACGTCCCGGCACGGCGTTGGACGCACTGGAGGCACTGCGGCGACGCGGTGTGCGGGCGGTGCTCGTCGTCGCCGGGGACGGTCCGCTGCGGCCGCGGCTGGAGCAGCGGGCGCGGGAACGCGGGCTGCCCGTGACGTTCCTGGGGCACGTCTCCGACCGGGGTGCGCTGGGCGCGCTCCAGGCCGTCGCCGACGTGTGCCTGGCGCCGGGGCCCGCGGAGACCTTCGGCCTCGCCGCCCTGGAGGCGATGGCCTGCGGCACCCCGGTGGTCGCCAGCGCGTCGTCGGCGCTCCCCGAGGTGATCGGGACCGCGGGAGCCACCGCGGCGGACCGGGGGGAGGCCTTCGCGGACGCGGTGCAGGACCTCCTGGACCGTCCTGTAGCGGTACGCCGTGGGGCGGCACGCGCGCGTGCGGAATGCTTCGGCTGGACGACGGCGGTCGACGCGTTCCTCGCGGCGCACGACGCGACGGCGCCGGCCCGCGGCGACGTGCACGGCCGGGCGCCCTCGCCCCGGGCGCAGGCGCCGGCTTCGCCGCCGCCCCTGCCGACGTCCACGACCACCGCTGCCGCGCGCCCGCTCGCGCCCGGAGCCCTCGGATGAGGCGCATGCGCTTCGTGGCCCTCGGGGACTCGCTCACCGAGGGCGTGGGGGACCCCGTGGGCGAGGGGTGGCGTGGATGGGCGGCTCTGCTGGCCGACGGCCTCACCGGTGAGACCGGTGACGCACGACGGGCTGGAGGGGACGAAGGGGCCGAGGGGGCCGAGGGGGGGCGAGGGGGGCGAGGAGGCCGAGGGGGGCGCCGGGACGGGGAGCCCCGTGACCGGTGTCGAGTTCACCAACCTCGCGGTCAGCGGGGCGCAGACACGGGACGTCGTGGAACGCCAGCTCCCGGTGGGCCTGGCGCTGCGGCCCGACGTCGTCTCCGTCGTCGTCGGCGTCAACGACACCCTGCGCTGCACCTTCGACATCCAAGCCGTGGCCGCCCGCCTGGACACGGTCTACGGCGCTTTCGCCGAGCAGGGCGCGGTCCTGCTCACCGCGTGTCTGCCCGACCCGGGCGGGTCGCTCGGGCTGCCGGGCGCCCTCGCCAGGCCGCTGGCCCGACGGCAGCGCGCGGTCGACGCCGTCGTCCACGCGCTCTCCGAGCGGTACGGCGCCGTCCATCTGCACGCCTCGGAGGGCGCGTGGACGACGGACCGGGCGATGTGGAGCGCGGACCGGCTCCACCCCGGTGAACGCGGACACCGTCAGCTGGCGCTGCGCTTCCACTCGTTGCTGGCCGAGGCCGGACTCGCCACCGGGCCCGCCCCCTCGCCCGAGCCCGAGTTCCCGGCGCCCACGGCGTCGGCGAGCCTGTGGTGGCTGGCCACCGCGGGCACGGGCTGGGTGGCGCGCCGATGCACCGACCTGCTCCCCCAACTTCTCACCCTGGCGGCCGACGAGATGCGTCACCGCGCGCGGGGCACGAGCGCCCGGCTCGACCTGCGGACGTCCGCATCGGTGTCGGCCGCGCTGGCCGCACTGTCCGCGCAGGAACGACGACCTGACGCCGCCTAGGGGTCGCCCGAGCGACGGGGAGCAGGGACGCGGGCGAACCCACCGGCAGCGGACGGCTCCGCCGGACGCGTACGGACCCGTCGGACGTGGAGGCCGCACCGGTCTCGTCGTCGGGGACGATCCGGTCTCACCGCCTGCGGACGGCCACGAAGCGGACCGGTGTCCCCGGTCTCGCCTGGGCGGCGGCCGGGAGGTCGGTCGCACGGACGACCGCGATCACCGGGTAACCGCCCGTGGTCGGATGGTCGGCGAGGAAGACCACCGGCCGGCCCGCCGGCGGTACCTGCACGGCGCCCAGAACCATGCCCTCGCTCGCGAGCTCGCCGTCCACGGCGCGCTCGAGCACGGGCCCCTCGGTGCGCAGCCCGATGCGGTTGCTCGCCGAGGAGACACGGAACGTCCGCGACGTGAAGGCGCGCACCGCCTCGGGGGTGAACCAGTCCGCGCGCGGGCCGGGCGTCACCCGCAGGACGAGCTCGCCCGGGGGCGCCGGCTGGGGGCCGACGTCCACGCGCGCGTACGGGGCGAGTTCGCGTCCCAGGTGCAGGACAGTGCCGTTCGTGAGGGGCGCGGGACCGAGACCGGACAGCAGGTCGGTGGAGCGGCTGCCGAGGACCGGCTCCACGGCGATGCCACCGGCCGCGGCGACGTATCCGCGCACCCCGCTCAGGGCCGCTCCGACGTCCAGCACCGCCCCGGCGGGCACCCGTACCGGAGCGCCCCAGGCGACCGGCCGACCGTCCACACGGACCCGGCACGGCGCGCCCCCCACCGCGACGGTCACCTCCGAGCGCGGTCTGAGGGCACAGCCGTCGAGCGTGGTCTCCAGCACGGCCGCGTCGGCGGAGTTGCCCACCAGCCGGTTGACGAGGGCCGCCGCGGGCCCGTCGAGCGCCCCGGAACGGGGCACCCCGAGATGCGCATGTCCGGGGCGGCCCCGGTCCTGCACCGTGGTGAGCGCCCCGGCGCGGACGACGACGAGCGCGCGGTCGCTCATGCCGGTCCCGCCGATCCCGCGGGACCGGCCGGGACGAACCGCACGCGCGTGCCCGGCGACAGCAGCGCGGCCGGCTCGCGCGCGGGGTCGAACAGCACCGCGTCCGTGCGCCCGATCAGCTGCCAGCCGCCCGGCGAGGAGCGCGGGTACACGCCGGTGTACGGGCCCGCGAGGGCCACCGACCCGGCCGGCACGGCGGTGCGCGGGGTCGCCCGGCGGGGGACGTCGTAGCGGGCGGGCAGGCCCGTCAGATAGCCGAAGCCGGGCGCGAACCCGCAGAAGGCGACCCGGAACTCGGCGGCCGCGTGGATGCGGGCCACGTCCTGCTCCCGCACGCCCCAGTGGGCGGCGACCTCGGACAGGTCCGGGCCGTCGTAGCGGGTCGGGATCTCCACGATCTCGTGCTCGCGCGGGGGAGCGGCCGGCACGTCCGCGACGGCGAGCTCGGACGCCACCCGTCCGGGGTCGGCCAGGCCGTCCAGGAGGACCGTGCGGGCCGCCGGGACGATCTCACGCGCCCTGAGCAGGCCCGCCGCGCGGCGGCGCAGCAGCTCCGCGTGCAGGGCCTCGGCCTGCTCGCCCGACTCCACCTCGACGAGCAGGGCGTCGTCGCCGACCGGCAGCACACGCAGGCTCATGCGAAGGCCTCCACCCGAACGCCCGACTCCTCCAGCCGACGACGCACCCGGCGCGCCAGCTCCACCGCGCCCGGCGTGTCCCCGTGCAGGCACAGGGAACGCGCGCGTACCTCGATGGACGAACCCGCGTCGGAGTCGACCCGGCCCAGGCGGGCCAGGCTGACCGACCGCTCCACCACGGCGTCCGGGTCGCTGATCACGGCCCCGGGCCGCCCGCGCGGCACCAGCGTGCCCTGCTCGGTGTACGCGCGGTCCGCGAACGCCTCCGGGACGCTCGGCAGCCCCGCCTCGCGCGCCCGTTCCAGCAGGCGAGAGCCGGGCAGCCCCAGCACGGGCAGCGCGGCGTCCACGAGGAGCACCCCGGCGACCACCGCGGCGGCCTGCTCCTCGTCGTGCACGACCCGGTTGTAGAGCGCCCCGTGCGGCTTCACGTACGCCACCCGCGCGCCCGCGGCCCGGGCGAACACCTCCAGGGCGCCGATCTGGTACGCCACCTCGGCCGCGAGCTCCTCGGACGGCACGTCCATCGCCCGCCGGCCGAAGCCCGCCAGATCCCGGTAGGAGACCTGCGCGCCGACCGTCACGCCGCGTTCGGCCGCCAGCGCGCACACCCGCCGCATGATGACCGGGTCCCCGGCGTGGAAGCCGCAGGCCACGTTGGCGCTGGTGACGACGGACAGCAAATGCTCGTCGTCCGTCAGCCGCCAGCGGCCGAAGCCCTCGCCGAGGTCGGCGTTCAGATCGATCGCGGTCGTCACGGGCGTCCCGGTCATGGTTCCTTCGTACTCCTTCTCAGGCCACGCGGTACTGCTCGTCGCGGGCGTCGGTGAGGAACATCTGTCCCGGAGCGTGGGTGAGGGCGAACGGCGGGCGCGAGGCCATCACCGCGGCCTGCGGGGTGACCCCGCAGGCCCAGAACACCGGGATGTCGTCGGGCTCGGCGTCCACCGGATCGCCGAAGTCGGGCCGCCCGAGATCCCCGATGCCCAGCACCGACGGATCGCCGCAGTGTACGGGGCTGCCGTGCACCGCCGGGAGCAGGCCGCTCTCCCGGATGGCGGCCGCCAGATGCCGCGGCGGCACCGGACGCATCGACACCACCATCGGCCCGTGCAGCCGTCCCGCCGGACGGCACTGACGGTCGGTCATGTACATCGGGACGTTGCGCCCCTGTTCGAGGTGGCGGATGGGGACGCCCGCCCCGGACAGCGCCCACTCGAAGGTGAAGCTGCAGCCGATCAGGAACGACACCAGGTCCTCGCGCCAGTACGCGCGGACGTCCGTCGGCTCGTCCACCAGTTCCCCCTCCGCCCACACGCGGTAGCGGGGCAGATCGGTGCGCAGGTCGGCCCCCTCGGCCAGGACGGTCGTCCAGGAGCCGGCGTCCGTGACGTCGAGCACGGGACAGGGCTTCGGGTTGCGCTGACAGAACAGCAGCATGTCGTACGCCCAGTCCGCGGGCACCGAGATCAGGTTGACCTGTGTGTGGCCCGCCGCGACCCCGGCCGTGGGGCCCGCCAGGCCCGCCCGGAAGCGGGCCCGGGCGGTCTCGGGGCTCCACGCGTGCGCGTGCCGCTCGGTCAGTGCGACGGGACGGTCCTCGCCCAGAGGCGGACGACGGTCCTGCGTGAGAAGGGGGCGTTTCACTCGAGCTCCTTGCCGCGCGTCTCGGGGAGGCCCAGCAGCGCCAGGGCGGCGATCGCGTAGCCGATCGCGCCGAAGGTCAGTGCGCCGCCGACGCCCCAGCTGTCGGCCAGGAAACCGACCGTGGTGGGGAAGACCGCGCCCACGGCGCGACCGGTGTTGTACGTGAAGCCCTGTCCCGTGCCGCGCAGGGCCGTCGGATACAGCTCGCTCAGGTAGGACCCGAAGCCGCTGAAGATGGCCGACATGCAGAACCCGAGCGGGAAGCCGAGGACGAGCAGCAGGGTGTCCGCCCCGCTCGGGATGTTGGCGTACGCCAGGATGCACACGGCCGAGAGCAGGGCGAACAGCCAGATGTTGCGACGCCGGCCCAGTCGGTCGGTCAGGTAGCCGCCGGTGAGATAGCCGAGGAAGGCGCCCGAGATCAGGAAGGTCAGATAGCCGCCGGTGCCGACCACCGACAGGCCGCGCTCCGACTTCAGGTACGTCGGCACCCAGGTGGCGAGGGTGTAGTAGCCGCCCTGCACGCCGGTGGAGAGCAGGCCCGCGAAGAGGGTCGTCCGCAGCAGCGGGCCCTTGAAGATCGCCGGGAACGAACCCTTCTCGGCGCTCTGTTCCCGGGCCGCCGTGGCCTGCGGCGCGTCCTGCACCCGGCGGCGCATCCACACGACGAGGAGGGCGGGCAGCGCGCCCGTCCAGAACATGATCCGCCAGGCCATGTCGTCGCCGAAGAACGAGAACACCAGCGTGTAGGCGACGGCCGCGAGGCCCCAGCCGACGGCCCACGAGCTCTGGATCGCGCCCAGGGTGCGGCCCCGGTGCTTCGCGCTCGCGTACTCGGCCACCAGGATGGCGCCGACGGCCCACTCGCCGCCGAAGCCGAGCCCCTGGAGGGACCTCAGGACCAGCAGAGTCCCGTAGGTGGGCGCGAAGCCGCAGGCGACGGTGAACACCGCGTAGGTGATCACCGTGATCATCAGGGCCCTGACCCGGCCGATCCGGTCGGCCAGGACGCCCGCCACGGCGCCGCCGATCGCCGAGGCGACCAGGGTGACGGTGGTGAACAGGCCGGTCTGGCCGCTGTCCAGGCCGAAGTACGCGGCCAGCGCGACCATGCTCAGGGGCAGCGTGAAGTAGTCGTAGGAGTCGAGGGCGTAGCCGCCGAACGCGCCGGCGAAGGCGCGGCGGCCGCGCGGTCCGAGGGCGCGCAGCCAGGCCAGTGCCCCGTCGTCGGGGGTGTGCCCGGTCGTCGTCCGCCGGTCTTCGGCGGTCGGGGCCTGTGGTGGAGGGGGAGTGCTCATGTGCACCTCGCTGAAGGAGGACGGAGGGTGCTGGGACTGAGCCGTGCCGTGCGGGAGGCGGGTCGCCGCGGTGGGGACGGGGCGGTGCCGTGCAAACGAAGGTAGAGGATCGTTGAACGATTCTTCAATACCCCCGTTGTCTCGTTCTCAGGCGTGCGATTGAATTCCGGCATGGCAGATCAGCTGGCGGGACTGGCCGACGACCGCGCCCTCCTGGGCCGTACGAGCACGGCCGAACGGGTTTCGGACATCCTCAGGAGCCGTATCGCCGAGGGCTACTTCCCGCCCGGGACCCGGCTCTCGGAGGACAGCATCGGCGGAGCCCTCGGCGTCTCGCGCAACACCTTGCGCGAGGCGTTCCGGCTGCTCACCCATGAGCGCCTGCTCGTCCACGAGTTGAACCGGGGCGTGTTCGTCCGGGTCCTGACCGTGGAGGACGTCGAGGACATCTACCGCACGCGCACCCTCGTGGAGTGCGCCGTCGTGCGAGGGCTCGCCGAGCCGCCGTACGCGCTGGAGGGCCTCCGGGCGAGCGTCACGGAAGGGCAGCTGGCTGCCGTGGAGAACGAGTGGAAGGGACTGGGCACCGCGAACATCCACTTCCACCGGGAACTGGTGGCCCTGGCCGGAAGCGCGCGCACCGACGAGTTCATGCGCAGCGTCTTCGCCGAGCTGCGTCTGGCCTTCCACCTCGTCGACGAGCCGCGGAAACTGCACGAGCCCTACCTCCAGCGCAACCGCCAGATCCTCCAGGCCCTGGAGGCCGGGGACCGGGCAGGGGCCGAGCGGCTGCTCACGGTCTACCTCGACGACTCTTCGGCCAAGGTGGTCGAGGTGTACCGGCGAAGGGTGGAGGAGAGTCGCGCCCTTTAGGGGGAGGGGACGGGCGGGGCGGGGCGCCGGGGGAGCGGGGGAAAGGAGCGGCATGCCGGGATCCGGCCGGTCGCGGCTGGTCGCCCGGCGGCACTCCGGCGGACCCCGCCGGCCCGCGGACGCGGCACAGCCGGTGGTCACGGGCCCGCAGGCCGGAGGCGATCCGCGTCGTTTGGGTCGATGTCAGACCGAGGACCTAGTCTGTGCACCGTGACTTCGCCTGCTTCGACGGACCGTGTTCCGCCCCAGCTCAGCGCGGGGCCGCGCCCCGCACAGGGCCCGGCCGCCGACGAGGGGCTGGCGCGGCGGCTGCGCGCGCTCGCCTGCACGGCGCCGATCCACGACCTCGACGCGCGCAAGGCCAATCTGGCCGGCGAGTACTCGGTGTACGGCATGGCGGAGATCGCCCTGGCCGCCATCGACCTCGTCACGCTCAACATGGACTTCGACACCGGCGCCGACCACGACCAGATAGTGGCCCGTCTGCTGCCCCGCATCGCCGCACAGGCCCCGCGACGGCCCGTCGCCGAACACGAACGGGTGGCCCGCTGGGTCCTGGAGAACCTGATCAACGTCGGCAGCGTGGACCGCGGTTTCCGCGCCGCCTACGGCATGTTCGCGCCGGACGGCACCTATGTGCGCCGGGACTACGACTTCAAGCTGATCGAGGAGGTCCCCGGCTACGGCGGCGCGGTCTACCTGCGCACCACCGACGAAGCGGTGAACGTGCTCGTCGGCGCCCTCGACACGGACGTCACCAGCGCGCAGATCGCGGCCGAGGTCAAGCTGGAGGTCCTCATCCGCCGAGGCCGCCTCGCCGACGCCCAGCTGGCCGCCGAACAGGCTCGCTACCGCACGGTGCAGTACTCCGAGACGCTCCGCCGCGCCCTGGAGGCCACCCGTCGCAACGTCCGGGCGGTGGACTGGCTGAACGCGGTGCCCGACATGATCGCCGAGGCTCTGGACCACGTCGCCGACCGCTACCGCCACGAGAACGCGATCCTCACCAACATCCGCAAGGCGCGTGACGAGATCGAGGACGCGCAGAACAAGCGCCGGGCCGCCGAGCTCGTCGACATCGTCAAGGACTGCATCCGCAGGCACACGCAGCTGCAGTCCCGGTTGCTGGAGGCGGGCCCGCTGTTCCGCGCCGAGCAGGACCGGCAGGCCTTCGCCACCCCCATGACGTCGTCGGGGACGGACCTCTACGGGCACCTCGTCGCCCCCGTGCTGCCGTTGCCGGTGGAGCAGGCGGTCCGGGTCACCGACGCGTTCTTCGCGCACGGCACCGGGCTGCGCACCCCGGTGTCCGTGCGGATGGGCGACCTCGTCGACCTCCTGCTGACCCCGCCCCTGGAGCGCGAGCACCTGGGAGCGGAGATGCCGGAGCCCGATCTCATCGCCACGCCGGACGACAGCCGGTTCAGCGAGGAGCAGCTGGCCGCGGCGACGGAACTGCTCGATCTGCCCGCGGACGCCCCGCGACGCCTGTCCGGACTGCTGGCCCAGGCCCGCCGCACCGACCCCGACCTGCCGTACCTGGTGGCCCTGCTGGCGGTGCACGCGGCCAGCCCGGCCGTCGGCACCGCCTATCGGCAGGGCGAGGAGAAGCTGCTGTTCGCCGTGGACGACGGGACGGAGCTGGACGACCCCGAGTTCGGCGGCGCCGATCTCATCGTCGGCACCGCCCTGCTGGACTCCGCGGGCATGGCGGCGGACCGCACGGAGGCGGCATGAGCCGGGTGGAGAACCGAATGGACGAGCACGAGCGCACGTACGGGCACACGCACGCGTGCCGCAACAACGAGGAGCCGAGGCCGTGACCGAGCACGTCGACCGGAGTGAGCCGGAGGCCGCCGTCGTACCTGCCTCCGCCGCCGTCACCCCTGCCGACGCCGCCGACGCGGCGCGGCTCGTCGCCTTCGGGCTGCAGTCCAAACTGCAGCCCGCGCGCGACCAGGAGTACGCCGACCTGCTACGGCGTCACCGCGAGGACCCCGCGTTCGCGCGGCTCGCCGACGCCGTCGCCGCCGGGCTGGGGCTGATCGTGCTGGAGGTGTCCCCCCGCGCCGGCATGGCCGTGACCGCCGCCGAGGACTCGGTGTTCGCCGTGCGCATGGGGGACTACGCCCGTCGTACCTCCGCCGACGGCGGCGACCGCTTCCTGCACGGCCTCGCCCATCTCTGCGTCGCCGCGATGGCCTTCCCGCGCCCCGAGGACCTGGCCGACGACGGATACATCGGCCGGGTCAGCGTCAACGGAGTCGACGCCTTCGTGCGCCAGGCCTGCCACCGCCTCGAGCAACGGGCGCAGGAACAGGGCGAGAACACCGACCCCGCGACCGACGCGCCCGGCCTGGAGGCCGCATGGCGGATCTGGGCCCGCCGCAGCTCCACCGGCGCCACCAAGGACGCCCGCAGACTCGCCGGTTCGACGACCGGCATCGTCGGCAAGGCCGTCGCCTTCCTCACCGACTCCGGTTTCCTGCAGCGGACCGGCGACGACAACGGCGGCACCTACCGCACGACCGCCCGCTACCAGCTCCAGGTGCGCGACATGGCCGGCAGCGCCGCCATGGCCGAGCTGCTCGAACTGGGCGTCGTCCCGGTCACCGACGGGACGCCGACCCTGCTGCCCGCCGAGGAGAGCGACGACCTGGAGCTGGTGGCCGACGCGGGCCTTCCGTTCCACTCCTGACGCCCCCGCCCGCTCCCAGCACTCCGCACCCCCCCTCCCCCTGATCCGCCGATCTGCCGAAGACTTACGAGAGTCCGCCATGTACGAGCTGTCCCGGGTCCGCCTCTACTCCATCGGTCCTGCCGGTGCGCGCTACGCCGACACCGTGCTTGACCTGCGGGGCGTCGGCGACGTCGTGCCCGACCCCGCGCCCACCCAGGCGGAGTTCTTCGCAGAGGAGCCCGTCGGGCCGCCGCGCCGCCCCGCGCCCGCCGGCGTGCTCTTCCTGGAGAACGGCGGCGGCAAGTCCGTCCTGCTCAAGCTGATCTTCTCGGTGATGCTGCCGGGCCACCGCAACACCCTCGGGGGGGCCAGCTCCGGCGTGCTGCGCAAGTTCCTGCTCGCCGACGACTGCGGACACGTGGCGCTGGAATGGCAGCACGTGCTCACCGGCGAGTGCGTGGTGGTCGGCAAGGCCAGCGAGTGGCGCGGCCGGCAGGTCTCCAACGACCCGCGCAAGTTCGCCGAAGCCTGGTACTCGTTCCGGCCGGGACCCGGGCTGAGCCTCGACAACCTGCCCGTCGCCGAGTCCACCGCGGTGCGTCCGCCCGTCGAGGGCGCCTCCGGCGCACGGGGGCGGCGGCGCACCATGAAGGGCTTCCGGGACGCCATCACCGAGGCGGGCAAGGCGTATCCGCATCTGGAGGTGCACTGGGAGGAGATCCACGACCGGTGGATCGAGCACCTCGGCGACCTCGGTCTCGATCCCGAACTCTTCCGCTACCAGCGGGAGATGAACGCCGACGAAGGCGAGGCCGCCGGCCTCTTCGCGGTCAAGAAGGACTCCGACTTCACCGACCTGCTGCTGCGCGCGGTGACCGACACCCGCGACACCGACGGGCTCGCCGACCTGGTCAGCGGCTTCGGCAACAAGCTCGGCCGACGCGCCGAGCTCATCGCCGAACGGGACTTCACCGCCGGGTCCGCGGACCTGCTGGGCCGGATCGTCGAGGCCGCCGAGGCGCGGGCACGCGCGCGTGACGTCCACGCCGGGGCCGAGCGACGCACCCGCGCCCTGGCCCGCCGGCTCTCCGCGCGGGGGCTGCGGGAGAGGCAGCGGGCCGGTGACCTCGCCCAGCGGGTCACGGCCGCCGCCTACGCCGTCACCCACTCCGAGGGCGCACGCGAGCGCAGCGCCCTGATCGCCGCCGAACTCGCCTACCGCAACGCCTCGTTGGCCCTCTCGACCGCCGAGAAGACGGCCGCCGCGCAGAAGCGGGAACTCGCCGACGCCCGTACGCTGCACGCAGCCTGGCAGGCTGCTGAAGCCGTGCTGCGCCACCGCACCGCCGCCGACCGCGTCGCGCGTGTGTCCGCCGCCATCCAGGAGGCCGAACGCGACGCCGCCCCGGCCCTCGCCGCCCGCGCCAGGGCCGCCGTCGACCTCGTGCGCGCCCTGCACGCGGCCGCCGAGAGCGCCGAGAGCCTCGCCAACGAGGAGGAGGAGCGTTCGGCCGCCCTCCAGGACGTCGGCGAATCGGCGCACCGGGACGCCACGTCCGCCGCCACCGACGCCCAGCGCGCCCGCAGCGAGGTCGGGCACCTGCGCCAGCGTCTCGCCGAGGTCGAGCAGGAGACCGCCGAAGCCGTACGCGCGGGCTGGCTCGACGACAGCGCGCCCGACGCCGACCCCGCCCGCGCCGCGCTCGCCGCCAGCGACGCCGAGAAGACGGCCGTCGCCGCCTGGGACACCGCCCGGGAGGCCTCGCGCAGAGCCGGCGACCACGCGCGCGAGGCCGCCTCGGCCGAGTCCCGCGCCGAACTCACCGCAGCCCGCGCAGCCGACGCCGCCACCGCCGCCCAACGCTCCTACGACGCCGAGCGACGCCTCGCCGACTCCCTGGCCGGCGAGGAACGGCTCGCCGAACTCCTGGGGCTGACCGGCGGCCGGGTGCGCCGACAGATCCCGCAGCCCCGACAGGACGGCGAGTCCCACGACGGCTCCCTGCTGAGCCCCGAGGACCTCGACCGCTGCGCCGACGAACTGCGCGAACTCCTCGACGACGCCGTCTCCTCCGCCGAACGGCAGCTCTTCGACCTGCGCACCGCCGCCGCCGACGACGCGCGCATCCTCGGCGCGCTCGGCGACGGGGGACTGCTCCCGCCCGGCCCGGACGTGCTGGCCACCGTCGAGTTCCTCGGCGAGCACGGCATCCCCGCCCTGCCCGGCTGGCGCTACCTCGCGCAGGCAGTCGCCCCGGTCGACCACGCGCGGGTGCTCGCCGCCCGGCCCGAACTGGTCGACGGCGTGATCATCACCGATCCCGGCTCCCACGCACGCGCGCGTGAGGCGCTCGGCGAGGCCGCGCTGCTGCCGCGCTCGGCCGTCGCCGTGGGCACGGCCGCCGCTCTGCTCGCGCCGACCCCGCCCACCGACTCCGACAGCGGGGACGTCTTCCTCGTCCCGCCCAACCCGGCCATGCACGACGAGCACGCCGCCGACGAGGAGCGGCAGGCGCTGCGCGCGCGGGCGAGCGAGCGCGACGAGGACATCCGCCGGCTCGCGGCGCGGCTCGCCAAGGACCGGGAACTGGCGGCGCGCCTCACGTCCTGGCGTACCGGCTGTCCGGCCGGGCGGCTCACCGAGCTGGCGCAGGCCGCCGGGGCGGCCCGCGCGTTCGCCGACGAGTCCGAGGCCGAGCTGGCCGAGGCGCGGACCGTGCGCGCGGAGGCCGACGAGACCGCCGCCGAGGCGGCCCAGGCGCGCGACGAGCGCCAGGAGGCCGCACAGAAGGC
>NZ_MJAJ01000041.1 GCF_001746365.1 Streptomyces sp. LUP30 | reverse complement strand
GCCTCTCGCAGGACGACGGCGAGCCGGCCCGAGTCCCGCGACACGGACACCCCGCGCAGACCGACGCCGGTTCCCTCCGGCGCGTCCGGTGCGGAGGCGGGCGACCCGGACGCGGCCGTCGGGTCGCCGCGCGCCGGTGCCGGACGCTCCTGCGGGCAGCGGTGCAGGAGTCGGGCGACGACCGCGAGGGCGACGACCAGCGCACCCTGCGCGAGGGCGAGCGCGCCGAAGGTCGCGTCGCCCGGCAGGCGGCCGTCGGAGCGCCAGCCGGGACGTTCCCAGCCTGCGTACACCAGCGTGAGGACCAGCAGGGCGAGGGCGGCCGACGGCAGCCGGTGCACGAGGTGGGCGTCGAGACCACGGTCCAGCCGGTGTTCGCTGCGGCCCCGGCGGCACACCACCCAGACCGTGGCCAGCGCGCCTGCGGCCAGGGAGGCTTCCAGCAGTCGGCCCAGGACGTCGAGCAGGGCCGGGCCGCCCGCTTCGCGGTCCTGGCGCACGGCCGCGGAACCGACCGCCGCGGCCACCGTCAGCAGGCCCGCCGCGGTGTGCGCCGCGCGCAGTCGTGCCACCAGACGGCGCCCGTACCAGAAGCCGGGCCGGCTGAGCGCGGTGTGTCCGGGGCCGTTCTCCGGTTCGGGCGTGCGGTCGAGGGGTTCCTGGGACTCGT
Organism: Streptomyces sp. LUP30; assembly: GCF_001746365.1. GTDB lineage: Bacteria > Actinomycetota > Actinomycetes > Streptomycetales > Streptomycetaceae > Streptomyces. The sequence continues at coordinate 82,248 of NZ_MJAJ01000041.1, read as the reverse complement.
ACGCGCGCCAGGTGCGGTGGGAGAGGTACCAGAGGAGGCCGACGAGAGCGGTCGGGACGAGGGCCGCGAGGGCCAGGCGGCGGCCCGGCTCGCTCCACCAGCCGTCGTTCGAGGCCGCCGGCGACAGAAAACCCAGCCAGGAGTGGCGGCGCGAGCACGCGGGCGTGCCCGCGCACTGCCAGGCGGTCAGGTCGAGGGCGACCTCGCAGGCCGCGGCGACGAGCAGCACCGTCAGGCTCAGCGCCGCCAGCCGCACCAGCAGGCCGTACAGGCGTACCGCGCGGATGCGTTCGCGCGCGGCGGGGCGCATCCAGTGGGCGAGGTTGACGACCATGAACGGCAGCAGCAACAGCCACAGGGCGCGGGTGCCGTTGCCGGAGGTGAGGTTGGACCAGACGTAGGCCTCGGGGACGGGGTCGTCGCGGCGGCGGTCGTCGCAGGGGCCGGTGTCCGCGGTGACGTCGTCGGCCCGCCGGTAGACGGCCGCCGTGTCGTCGCCGGTGATCCGCACGGTGCGCGGATCGTTCAGCATCTTCTCGGGCGTGGCGCCACCCACGCCGTGGACCAGGAGTTCCAGGGCGGCTCCGCCCGTACCGGCTGGTTTCACTGTTGGCACTTCCCCCGTGACACGCCGTCGACATGTGTCCGTGCGGGCATAAGGATCGCCGCTCGGGAGGCGTGATACACCTCCCGTCACGGAATCTCCCCGGAGCGTGCGACGGACACGCGCGGGAGGAGGGAAGACACCGTGGGTGACATGACCGCGACGGGGTGGTGGCACGGCTGTGAGCGGGCCGTGCGAGGATGGGACGCCCGCACACCCGCGTCGGCCGCCACGGCGTCGTCGGAGCAGGTGAGCAGGCCTGTCGGACGGTACGAGGGAAAGGACCGGAGCGTACGTGAGTGAGAATCAGAACCTCCTCGCGGAGCAGCGCCGCGCCCTCATCCTGGACGAGGTTCGTCGTCGTGGCGGGGTCCGGGTCAACGAGCTGACCCGCAAGCTCGGCGTGTCGGACATGACGGTGCGCCGCGATCTGGACGCCCTGGCGCGCCAGGGCGTGCTGGAGAAGGTGCACGGCGGCGCGGTGCCGGTCATGGAGGCGAGCACGCACGAGCCCGGCTTCGAGGCGAAGTCGGGCCTGGAGTTGACCGCGAAAGAGGACATCGCGAAGGCAGCGGCGCAGCTCGTCACCCCGGGCAGCGCGATCGCGCTGTCGGGCGGTACGACGACCTACGCGCTGGCGCACCATCTGGTGGACCTGCCGGACCTGACGGTGGTCACCAACTCGGTGCGGGTGGCGGACGTCTTCCACATGGCGCAGCGAACCTCCGGCCCGCGGCAGGGCGCGGCCACGGTCGTGCTGACCGGCGGGGTGCGCACCCCGTCGGACTCGCTGGTGGGGCCGGTGGCCGACCAGGCCATCGCGGCCCTCCACTTCGATGTGCTGTTCCTCGGCGTGCACGGGATATCGGCGGAGGCCGGCCTGTCCACGCCGAACCTGGCGGAGGCCGAGACCAACCGGCGTCTGGTGCAGTCGGCGCGGCGGGTCGTGGTGGTCGCGGACCACACCAAGTGGGGTGTGGTGGGGCTGAGTTCGTTCGCCGCGCTGGAACAGGTGGACACACTGGTGACGGACGCGGGGCTGCCGGGCGCGGCGCGCGCGGAGATCTCCGAGCATCTGCGGCGTCTGGTCGTCGCGGGCGAGCCCGACGAGGATGCAGACATCTGACGGCGCTGCGGCTAGGGTGACCCACCCGTCGACCGAGGGGGTTCGTGCCGCCATGGCCCGTCATCTGCGCCCGGAAGGGCTCGACTTCGTCGACAGCGCTCCCGTGCGCATGGTCTTCGCCCGGGAGGTCTCCGCTCCCCCGGAGCGGGTCTACCGGGCCCTCGCGGACGACGTCGCGGACTGGCCCGAATGGTTCCCGGCCGTGACCGCCGTCCAGCCGCTCGACGGCGGCGCGGGGCGCGACGTACGTCTGCGGGGCGGCATCCGGTTCCGGGAGACGGTCCTCGCGGCGAAGCCGCCGGAGCTGTACGCCTACCGCGTGGACGCGACCGGCGTGCCGGGGGTGCGGGCGCTCGTCGAGGAGTGGCGGCTGACGCCCGCGGGGGCCGGCACACGGGTGCGGTGGACCTTCGCGACGGACGGGACGGCCGTCTACCGGGTCCTGGCCCGGCTGGCGCGGCCGGGGCTGGGGCGGTCCTTCCGGGAAGCCGTCGCCGCCCTGGACCGGCGCCTCGCCGTGTGAGGACCGGCCGGGGCGTCACAGGCCGGGCGTCACCGCGGCCATACGCCGGTGGCCAGCAGTGACTCGATCGCGGCCGTGTAGGGGGCGATGTCCAGGCCCTGCTCGGCGAGCCAGACGTCGGAGTAGTACTTGTCGAGGTAGCGGTCGCCCGGATCGCACAGCAGGGTGACCACGCTGCCCTGACGGCCGTCCGCCACCATCTCGGCGACGATCTTGAGCGCGCTCCACAGTCCGGTGCCCGTGGAGCCGCCCGCCTTGCGGCCGATGGCCTGTTCCAGCGCGCGCACGGCGGCCACGCTGGCCGCGTCGGGGACCTTCATCATCCGGTCGACGGCCCCGGGCACGAAACTGGGTTCCATGCGCGGCCGGCCGATGCCCTCGATGCGGGAGCCGCAGTCACAGGTGACGTCCGGATCGCCGGTGGTCCACCCCTCGAAGAAGCACGAGTTCTCCGGATCGGCGACGCAGACGCGGGTGTCGCGCTGCGTGTAGTGGATGAAACGCGCGAGGGTCGCGGAGGTGCCGCCGGTGCCGGCCGTGGCCACGATCCAGGCGGGTTCCGGAAAGCGCTCCAACTCCAGCTGGCGGAAGATGGATTCGGCGATGTTGTTGTTTCCGCGCCAGTCCGTGGCCCGTTCGGCGTAGGTGAACTGGTCCATGTAGTGGCCGCCGCGGTCCGCCGCGAGACGGGCCGACTCCTCGTACAGGGTGCGGGAGTCGTCGACGAAGTGACACCGGCCGCCGTGGAACTCGATCAGGCGGATCTTCTCGGCGCTCGTCGTACGCGGCATGACGGCGATGAAGGGCACGCCGATCAGCTTCGCGAAGTAGGCCTCGGACACGGCCGTCGAGCCGCTGGAGGCCTCGATCACCGGACGGTCCGGCCGGATCCAGCCGTTGCACAGACCGTAGAGGAAGAGGGAGCGGGCGAGCCGGTGCTTGAGGCTGCCGGTGGGGTGGGTCGACTCGTCCTTGAGATACAGGTCGATGCCCCAGCGCTCGGGCAGCGGGAAGCGCAGCAGGTGCGTGTCGGCCGAGCGGTTGGCGTCCGCCTGGACCTTGCGGACGGCCTCTTTCAGCCAGTCGCGGTAGGCGGTGTCACTGCGGTCGACGTCGAGGGTGGCGCCGGTCCTGGCGGGTGGGGAGGTGGTCACGGCGGGGCTCCTTCAGGCTTCGCGCCGACGGTGGTCCGCGCGGCCGACGCATCGATCATAAACACCTTCCACACGCTTCTCACCTGCATAAACACACCTTTGACGTCCTCAAAGCCGGCCCTGGGGAGCGGGCTGGGGCGAGTGGGGGGCGCATTCGCGCGAGTGCTCCGGGCGGGCACGCCGGGAGTGTTGTGCGCACTGGTGCTCGACGCCGGGCGCGGGCAGACTGCACCGGGCGGGGCGATGGCCCCGGACGGGGTGAGAGCCTCGGCCCGGAGCCGGGTCCCGGTCGGGGGCGCACACGGGATCAGGGGAGAGATCGATCGCGAGGGGGCGGGAAAGCATGGCGGAGCCGGAGTTCACGGCTACGGGCGTGCAGATCGGCAAGCGGCTGCGTTCGCTCACCCGGGCCGGCCAGGTCCGGATCAACGACGGCAGGCTGGAGCTGCTCACCAGTTACGGCAGCGAGATCGACAGTGCGCCCGTGCAGGCGGTCCGCGCCTCCAGGCCCTGGTACGCCGCGGAGGACCGGGCGCTGGCCGATCTCAACGGCAAGCGGTACCTGCTGACCCTCGGCGACCACGATCCGGCGCCGGGCGAGCCCGGACCGCCGGCGGCGCGCCGCTTCATCGAGGCCGTGCGCAGGGCGGCGGGTCGCGGCGGCTGAGGCCGCGCGGCATCGGACGACGACGAGGCGGCCGGACCACCGCGAGTTGCGGTGCGGCACCCGCTGCGTCACTCTGATCTCACGTCACTCTGGGTTTACCGGCGATAACGCTGCGAACCAGCCCGCCGGCCATGACAGCAGGCGGCCGCCTTGCGCAGACGCCCTGCTCGATCCGAACTCCGTGTTCTTCCGGACCTCAGTCGGGGAGTCGCAGCCGTGATCACCAACCCAAGCAGGCACTGCATGGTGGAGCTTCAGGCCCTGCCGTCGCGGATCGGCCAGGTCCGCAGAATCGTATCGGCGCAACTGCGCTACTGGCATATGGACCCGTTGATAGACCGGGCCGCGCTCGGAGTGACCGAGCTGCTGACCAACGTCCACCTGCACGCCCAGCCCGACAAGACGTGCGTCGTGGAGATGGAGCTGCTGCTCGACCGGCTCACCGTCTCCGTGCGCGACCGCGACCCGCGACTGCCGGTCGTCGGGTCCGTCGACCACGAGGCCCTCGCCACCTGTGGGCGCGGGCTGGCGATGGTGGCCGCGGTGAGCGAGAGCTGGGGCGCCCGGCCGGACGGCGAGTCCGGCAAGGTCGTGTGGTTCACGCTCCCGGCGCCCTCCCCCGCCCGCGACGTGTCGGCCCGGCCGACCCGGCGCGCCCCCCGGGAGCAGACCGCGCCCCTGTTCGCGGAGGTCGTCTCCGTCGACGACCTGCTGCCCGCACACGCTCCCGCCCGGTCGGCCGTCGTCGGCTGACCGGGCGGTGACCAATGCTGGACGCACGCGCCCGCCCGGTGTGACCTCCCCCCGACGGGGCGGCCACCGGGCGGGCACGTCGTCTCCCGGCGGTCACGGGACGTCCGAGCGCTCGCCCTAGCGGCCGGACCGGCCGAACTGTTCGTCCAGGACGGACACCCGGCGCCAGTACTCGTCCTCGTCGATCTCACCGGAGGCGAAGCGGCGACCGAGGACGGCGAGCGGGGAGTCGCCGGCCGGACGGTCCACGGGGCCCCAGGGTCCGCGGCGGCCACGCCCGGCCGTGCGGCGCAACAGGGTGACCGCGCCGACGACGACGGCCGCCCAGATCAGCGGAAGGAACAGGATCCAGGGGCCGGGTCCGCCACCGCCCCAGTTCGCCAGGGTGTTCATCTCGGGTCATCTCCTCGGTGAGGTCCTCGTGGACTGCGATGCTTCGAGAGTCCCGCGAGGAAGGGGTCCCGGTCGTCGTACGGGCAGCGGCAGTCGGCGTACCCCCTGGGGAGTAGGCGCGACGCTCCACCGGCGGCGGTCAGGTCGGGCCGCGTGCGTCATGGCCCGATCGGGTCGACGTCTGTCCCGTCGACACGCTGTCCGGGGCGGGCGGGCCGGGCGAGGATGGCCGGCGAGGACGAAGCCGTACGGCCGTCGACACCACAGGTGAGGAGCAGGACAGCCATGGCTCTGGAGATGCGCGACCACTGCGAGCGCTGCGCGACGACCGCCCTGCCGCCCGACGGGCCGGCCCGGATCTGCTCCTACGAGTGCACGTTCTGCGTGCCGTGCGCCGACGCCATGGGCCAGGTCTGCCCCAACTGCGGCGGCGAGTTGACGCCCCGGCCCCGCCGGGCCCCCGCCGCGTGACGCCCCGGCTGCGCACGGGGCGGCAGCGGCGGTCCGGGCGCGGGCTGCTCGCCGGGCGGTCGTCGGTCGCGGGTCAGGCGTCGTCGGCGGATCGGGCGCTGTCGTCGAAGCTGGCGAAGTAGGCGGCGACCATGTCCTCGTCGCCGTGTCCCTGAGCCGCGGCGCGCTCCAGTCGCTCGGCGCTCGCCGCCGCCACGTCCAGCCGGACGCCGTTCCCGCGGCCGGCCTCGACGATCAGACGCGCGTCCTTGGCGGCCGTGGTCACCGCGAACTGTGCGGGCGAGAGCCGGTCGTCGAGGACCAGAGCCGTCTTCGCCTTCAGGTACCCCATGTCGAGCGGGCCGCCCTCGATCAGTTCGAAGAACGCGTGCGGGTCGACGCCCAGGGCCTGCGACAGGGCGAGCACCTCGCCGGCCGCGGCGGTGGCCGCGATGACCCAGCTGTTGGCCACCAGCTTCAGGCGGGTGGCGCTGCCCTCGGCGCCGTCCTCGCCCGTCCACACGGTCCGCGCGCCGACGGCGTCCAGGACGGGGGCCACCGCGTCACGGCCGGCCGGCGGACCCGCCGCGAGCACGGTCAGCTGACCGGCCTCGGCGGGCTGGCGGGTGCCCAGCACGGGCGCGTCGAAGAAGACGAGGTGGTGGGCGCGGGCGAAGGCGGCCAGCTCGCCCACGGCCTCGATCCCGGCGGTGGTCGACTGCACCCAGGCCGCCCCGGCGCGCAGCGCGGGCGCCGCCTCGCGCATGACGTCCAGTGCGGCGGGGCCGTCGTAGAGCATGGTCAGCACGACGTCCGCGCCCTCCACGGCCGCGGCGGGGGTGTCGACGACGTGCACTCCGTCCGCGGCGAGCGGCTCCGCCTTGGCGCGGGTGCGGTTCCAGGCGCGCACGGTGTGGCCGGCCCGGGCGAGGTTGCGGGCCATCGCGGCGCCCATGATGCCCGTGCCGAGGACGCTCACGGTCAGGTTGTCTGTCATACCGTCAACCTACTGGGACGCGGCACGGACCAGGCCGTCCAGCCACGCCTCGCGGCCGTTGGGCATCGGGGTCGGTCGCTCGGCGGCCGGCGCCACCGAATCCGCGGACTGCTGCCCTGCTCCTTCCCGCCCCTCCCCCCGCGGCAGGCCCCGCGGCGCTCCCCGTGCCTCATCCGGCGAGCAGCGCCCCCAGCGGGTCGTCCAGCACCGGCTGCCAGGCCAGCTCGGCCGCGCCGACCAGACTGTTGTGGTCGAGGGAGCAGGCGAGGATGGGCACCCCGCCGCTGTGGCCCCACAGACTGCGGTCGGAGACGACCGCGCGGAGCCGGTCGGGGTCGGCGTCCAGGAGCGTGCCGTGCAGACCGCCGAGGACGATGCGGTCGGGGTTGAGGATGTTGACCAGGCCCGCCAGGCCCAGCCCGAGCCGGTCGATCAGGGCCTCGACGGCCGTGCGGACGACCGGATCGCCGTACTCCTCGCGGACCAGTTCGTTGGCCTGCTGCAGCAGGGAGCCCTCGGGGCCGGGCTCGCGGCCGGCGGCGGTGAGGAGGGCGAGCGGATCGGCCTCGACGTCGAGACAGCCGCGGCTGCCGCAGTGGCAGGGCCGTCCCTCGGGGTTGACGGTGAGGTGGCCGACTTCGAGGGCGAGGCCCGAACTGCCCGTGTGCAGACGGCCGTCGAGCACCAGCGCGCCACCGACGCCACGGTGCCCGGTGGCCACGCACAGCAGATCGCGGGCGCCGCGTCCCGCGCCGTGCCGGTGCTCGGCGAGAGCGGCGAGATTGACGTCGTTGGCCGCGAAGGCGGGGCCGGTGACGCCCACGGACCGGATCCGTTCGGCGAAGATCTCCCGCACCGGCGCACCCGCCGGCCACGCCAGGTGCAGCGGATTCAGCGCCCGCCCCTCGGGCTCGGTAACCGCGGACGGCACGGCGAGCCCGGCGCCCACACAGCGCCTCCCGGTCCGCCGCAGCAGTTCCGCCCCGGCGTCGACGGCGGCCCCGAGGACCTTGGCCGGGTCGGCGTCCACGGTCTCGCAGCTGGGCGTCGTGGCGACGATCCGGCCGCCGAGGCCGACCAACGCGGCACGGAACCCGTCGGAGTGGACCTGTGCGGCCAGCACGACCGGACCTTCGCGTGCCACTTCCAGCCGGTGCGAGGGGCGGCCCTGCGAACCGGCCGCCGCGGCGGGCCTGGCGTCCACCCGGATCAGCCCCAGCGCCTCCAGCTCCGCGGCGACCGCGCCCGCCGTCGCCCGGGTGACGCCGAGTTCCGCGGTGAGCACGGCGCGGGTGGGCGCCCGCCCGGTGTGCACGAGCTCCAACGCGGGCCCGAGCGCTCCGCGCCCCCGGTCCAACCGCGCCCTCGAGGTGGTCCCTTCCCCCGCCGGCCGGGGGTCCGCCTTGCCGCTCATGAGGCCGAGTCTCCCATGATCCGCTTCGTCAGGCGGCGTCCGGGAAGCCGCTGACGCGCAGGGTGACGTTGAGACGTCCCGTCAGTCCCAGCCCGGCCGGGGCCGTGCCCGGCAGCACCCGCGGCACCCCGTGGTACGCGAGCCTGGACGCTCCCCCGAAGACGAACAGGTCGCCGCTGCGCAGTTCGACGTCGGTGTAGGGCCGGGCCCGCGTCCGTGGGTTGCCGAAGCGGAAGACGCAGGCGTCACCGAGGCTCAGGGAGACCACGGGCGCCGTGGACCGCTCGTCGGCGTCACGGTGCATGCCCATCCGGGCGTCGCCCTCATAGAAGTTGATCAACGCGATGTCGTACGCGGCGTCCGCGGCCTGCGCCGGGCCCAGCGCGTCGGACACGGCACGCCGGCCCAGGTCGCCCAGCCAGGCCGGGAAGGGCTTGACAGGCGTGCCGTCGCCGTCCGCGACCGTGCGGGCGTAGGCGTACGGGTACCAGTGCCAGCCCAGGCAGACCTGGCGCGCGGTCATGACGCCGCCGCCGGGTGTGCGGACCGTGCGCAGGCCGGCCGGAGGGCGGGCCCACTCCCGGCAGGCCCGCAGCAGCTCGCGCTGACGGTCGCCGTCCAGCCAGTCGGGCAGGTGGACCGCGCCCGGCGCGATCTGCGCCCGCTCCCGTGGAAACAGCTCGGTGTCCATGTCCCCATCCTCCTCCTCGGCTCCGGCACCCGGCCTGATCTGCGGCTCGGCTAGCCTTGACCCACGATGAACGACGCTATGACGACGCCGTGGGGCGAGGTCGCCCTGGCCCGCTTCCCCGAGGACCCGCGCGAGACGCTGCGCGCCTGGGACGCCGCCGACGCGTATCTGCTCAGGCATCTCGCGGCGCGGGACGTCCCCCCGTCCGGTGAAGTGGTGGTGTTCGGCGACCGCTGGGGCGCGCTGGTCACGGCGCTCGCGGCGCACCGCCCGACCCAGATCGCCGACTCGTGGCTGGGCCAGGAGGCGACCCGGGCGAACCTCGCGCGGGCCTGCGTCGGGACCGGCGCCGTCCGGCTGCTCACCACCCAGGACCCGGTGCCGGAGCGGATCGACGTGCTGCTGGTCAGGGTGCCGAAGAGTCTCGCCCTGCTGGAGGACCAGCTGCTGCGGCTGGCGCCTGCCGTGCACGCGGAAACCGTCGTCGTCGGCGCCGGCATGGTGAAGGAGATCCACACCTCGACGCTGCGGCTGTTCGAGCGGATCATCGGGCCGACCCGGACCTCTCTCGCCGAGCAGAAGGCGCGGCTGGTGTTCTGCACCCCGGACCCGTCGCTGAAGCGCCCCCGCAACCCGTGGCCGCACACCTACGACCTGCCCGACGACGTCGGCGGCGCTCTCCCGGGCCGTCCGGTCGTCAATCACGCGGGAGTGTTCTGCGCCGAACGGCTCGACATCGGCACCCGGTTCTTCCTGCGGCATCTGCCGAGGACGACGGGCCGTCGCAGGGTGGTCGACCTGGGCTGCGGCAACGGGATCGTCGGTACGGCGGTGGCGCTGGCCGACCCGGCCGCCGAGGTGCTGTTCACGGACGAGTCGTTCCAGGCGGTGGCGTCGGCGGAGGCCACCTACAAGGCGAACGGGGTTCCGGGACACGCCGAGTTCCGGGTCGGCGACGGGCTGGCGGGGGTGGCGGACGGCAGCGTGGACCTCGTGCTGAACAACCCGCCGTTCCACTCCCACCAGGCGACGACGGACGCGACGGCGTGGCGCATGTTCACCGGGGCGCGGCGCGCGCTGCGGCCGGGCGGCGAACTGTGGGTGGTGGGCAACCGGCACCTGGGCTACCACGTCAAGCTGAAGCGGCTGTTCGGCGCCTGTGAAACGATCGCGGGCGACCGCAAGTTCGTGGTGCTGAGGGCGGTCAGACCGGAGTGAGCCCCACCCCGACGACGATCCGCTCGACGGTGCGCGCCATGGCCTCGCGGCCCGCGCCGAGGTAGCGGCGGGCGTCGACGACGTCGGGGTTCGCCTCCAGGTAGGCGCGGATCGCGCCGGTCATGGCCTGGTTGAGCGCGGTGCCGACGTTGACCTTGGCGATGCCGCCGGCGACGGCCGCCCGCAGCTCGTGGTCGGGGACCCCGGAGGAACCGTGCAGGACGAGGGGCACGTCGAGGGCCGCAGCGAGCCGCCCGATCAGTTCGTGATCGAGGGCGGCGGTGCGGGCGGTCATCGCATGGACGCTGCCCACGGCCACCGCCAGGGCGTCCACCCCCGACTCGGTGACGAACGCGCGGGCCTCGGCCGGGTCCGTGCGGGCCCCGGCGACATGGGCGCCCTTGCCGCCGATCTCCCCCAGCTCCGCCTCGATCCACAGCCCTCGGGCGTGTGCCCGGACGACGGCGGCGCGCGTCGCGGCGAGGTTGGCCTCGTACGGCAGCCGGGAGGCGTCGTACATGACCGAGCTGAAGCCCGCGTCGGCAGCCTGTCCGAGCAGGGGGTCGCTCTGGACGTGGTCGAGGTGCAACGCGACGGGCACCGGGGCCCGTTCGGCGGCGGCGACGGCCGCCCGGGCCAGCGGCAGCAACCGCCCCTGACGGAACCTGACGGCGTTCTCGCTGACCTGGAGCACGACGGGTGCGCCGGCCGCCTCCGCCCCCGCGACGACGGCCTCGACGTGTTCCAGCGTGACGATGTTGAAGGCCGCGACGGCGGTCCGGGCCGCGCGGGCCCGGGTGACCAGCTCGCCGGTGGTGGTGAGGGGCACGGCGCCTCCGCTTCGGGAGCTTCCGGAGTTTCGAGGGCTTCGGGAACCGCGGGCGCTTCGGGGCAGGGGACTTCAGCGGGCGAGGACGACCGAGCGGGCGAGGTGGCGCGGGCGGTCCGGATCGAGGCCGCGCACGGCGGCGACGGCGACGGCGAGACGCTGGGCCCGGACCAGTTCGGCGAGGGGGTCCAGCGTGCCTCCCACCCACAGCGCGCCGGTGGCGCACGCCTCCTCGGCCAGGCCGTGCGGCGCCTCCCCGAACATCCAGACGGCCGTGCCCCCGGTGCTGATGCTGATGGGACCGTGCCGGTACTCCATCGCGGAGTAGGCCTCCGTCCAGGACAGTGAGGCCTCGCGCATCTTCAGCGCCGCCTCGTTCGCGAGGCCGACCGTCCAGCCTCTCCCCAGGAAGGTGAACTGCCCGCAGTCCACGAGGCCTCGGGGCAGCGGCTCGGCGAGCGCGGTGCGGGCGTCCTCGACGACGGCATCGGTGTGCAGTCCCAGGTGGGCGCGGAGCAGGGTGAGGGCGGTGGTGGCGAACCGGGTCTGCACGACGGAGCGTTCGTCGGCGTAGTCCAGGACGACGACGTGGTCGGCGGCGGTCGCGACCGGGGTGTCCGGGTCGGCGGTGATCGCGGTCGTGGCGGTGCCTCCACGCAACCGGGCGAGCAGGTCGAGGACTTCGGTGGTGGTGCCGGAGCGGGTCAGGGCGACCACCCGGTCGTAGCGGCGGCCGTGCGGGAACTCCGAGGCGGCGAAGGCGTCCGTCTCGCCGTGCCCCGCGTCCTCGCGCAGGGCTGCCGCGGCCTGGGCCATGAAGCAGGAGGTGCCGCAGCCCACGAGCGCCACCCGTTCCCCGGGCTCCGGCAACCCGTCGGCATGCCCGTCGGCTTCGGTCGCGGCCCGGCCCCAGCACGCGGGCTGGTCGCTCAGTTCGTCCTCGACGTGCGTCATGCCCCACCTCTCGCCGACGGTGTCGTGCCTGCACGGTAGAGGCGGCGCTCCCACCACATCAACCGTGCGAGCGGTCCGGGCCGCGGGGGGTCTTCATGGCGGTCGGGACTCCGGGCAGGCCCGACGCCTGCCCGGACTCCCGGCCATGGCTACAGTCCGCGTTCCAGGTGCTCGGCGACCAGCTTCACGAAGCGGCCGGGCTCCTTGGGCCGACCGCCTTCGGCGAGGACCGCGAGTCCGTGCAGCAGTTCCGCGGTCTCGGCGAGTCCCGTGCGGTCCTCACGCTCGTTGTACGCCTGGTTCAGGCCCTTCACGAGCACGTGGTCCGGGTTGAGTTCGAGGATGCGGCGGGCGCGCGGCACCTCCTGTCCCATCGCGCGGTACATGTTCTCCAGCGCCGGGGTGAGGTCGTGCGCGTCGGAGACGATGCAGGCCGGGGAGACCGTCAGGCGCGACGACAGCCGCACCTCCTTGACGTCCTCGTCGAGGTGCTCCTTCATCCAGCCGAGCAGGGCCGCGTACTCCTCGCCCTGCTTCTCCCGTTCGCCGTCGGCCTTCTCGTCGTCCTCGCCGCCGAGGTCGACCTCGCCCTTGGCCACCGACCGCAGCGGCTTGCCCTCGAACTCGCCGACCGCGTCGACCCACACCTCGTCGACCGGGTCGGTGAGGAGCAGGACCTCGATGCCCTTGGCCCGGAACGCCTCCATGTGCGGTGAGTTCTCGATGCTCTGCCGGGACTCGCCGGTCAGGTAGTAGACGGCGTCCTGCCCGTCCTTCATCCGTTCGACATAGCTCTTCAGCGTGGTCGGCTCGTCCTCGCTGTGCGTGGTCGCGAACGACGACACGGCGAGGAGGGTCTCGCGGTTGTCGGAGTCGGTCAGCAGCCCCTCCTTCAGGACGGCGCCGAACTCCCGCCAGAACGTGGCGTAGCGCTCGGGAGCCGCGGTCATCATGTCCTTGACCGTGGACACGACCTTCTTGGTGAGCCGGCGCTGCATCATCCGGATGTGCCGGTCCTGCTGGAGGATCTCGCGGGAGACGTTCAGCGAGAGATCCGCCGCGTCGACCACGCCCTTGACGAAGCGCAGATACGGCGGCAGCAGCGCCTCGCAGTCGTCCATGATGAAGACGCGCTTCACATACAGCTGCACTCCGCGCTTGTAGCCCTGGTTGTACAGGTCGTGCGGGGCGTGCGACGGGACGAACAGCAGCGCCTGGTACTCGAAGGTGCCTTCCGCCTGGAGCCGGATCGTCTCCAGCGGTTCGCGCCAGTCGTGGCTGATGTGCTTGTACAGCTCGTGGTACTCGTCGTCGGACACGTCCTCGCGCGAGCGCGCCCACAGTGCCTTCATCGAGTTCAGCGTCTCGGGTTCGCGCGCGGCGCCGGCCTCGTCGTCGGAGCCGTCGGCGGTGTCGTCGGCTCCGGAAGCGGCCGCCTTCGGCACCATCCGGATCGGCCAGGTGATGAAGTCGGAGTAGCGCTTGACGATCTCCCTGATCGTCCAGTCCGAGGTGTAGTCGTGCAGCTGGTCGTCGGAGTCGGCCGGCTTCAGGTGGAGGGTGACGGTCGTGCCCTGCGGGGCGTCGTCCACCCGCTCCAGGGTGTACGTGCCCTCGCCGCGCGAGGACCAGCGGGTGCCCTGGCCCTCGCCGGCCCGCCGGGTCAGCAGCGTCATCTCGTCGGCCACCATGAAGCCCGAGTAGAAGCCGACGCCGAACTGCCCGATGAGCCCCTCGGCCCCGGCCTCGTCCTGCGCCTCGCGGAGTTCCTGGACGAACTTCGCCGTGCCCGAGTTGGCGATGGTGCCGATCAGCCGGCCGACCTCGTCGTAGGACATGCCGATGCCGTTGTCGCGCACCGTCAGGGTGCGGGCCTCGGTGTCGGTCTCGATGTCGATGTGCAGGTCGGAGACGTCGGCGTCGAGCGTGTCGTCCCGCAGCGCGGCGAGGCGCAGCTTGTCCAGCGCGTCGGAGGCGTTGGAGACGAGCTCGCGGAGAAAGACGTCCTTGTTCGAGTAGACCGAGTGGATCATCAACTGGAGCAGCTGACGGGCCTCTACCTGGAACTCAAACGTTTCGGTCGACATGATGGGCGTGTACCTCACAGTTCCGGAGTCTCCTGAACGGGCGACAGCCACTCTAAAACACCAAGTCAGCGTGGGCTGCCCGGCGTTCTGATCGCGGCGTCGGCGGTCCTCAGCGCATGAGCGCGCCGCGCACGGTGAGGCCGTAGCCCAAGCGCAGCCGTCGCAGTTCCCACAGGGCGACCGCGGTCACCGAGAAGGGGGCGCCCAGCACGAGCAGCACCCGCAGCGGCCCCGGCACGCCTTCGTACGCCCCGGTCAGCACGTCGACGAGCGCCATCTCCCAGACGAGGACCAGCGCCAGCAGCGGCGGAACCGTCTCGTGGATGTCGGCGGTGCGGAACACGTGCGTGAGGGACATCCCGATGCCGTAGGCGACGAACGGCAGGACCCAGACCAGCATGAACAGGACGACGACGACGGTCACCGCCACCATCACCGCGTTCGTGGCGAGCCGGCCGTCCATGAGACCGGTGAGCACGGCGGCCGGGAAGAGGGCGACGCCGCCGATCAGCGCCAGGATCGCGCCGAGCGGCTTGCGGGCCCGCCGCAGCAGTTCCCGCCTCGCCGGGGGGCGGGCCATGCCGATCAGCACACCGACGACCACCGGGAAGGTCACCGACAGGACGAGGACGGCGTTCCAGGACTGGTCGAGTCGGTCGTCCGCGAGGTCCTGCACGGACGCGGCGAGTTTGTAGGAGAACGTCACCCACACCACCGCGGCGAGTCCGACGACGGTGCGGATGCGCTGCATACGGGCGACCACCGGGTCGTCGACCCGGCCGGGCCGCGAGGGGCGGAAGACCTTGCGGCCGGCCGCGATGGGCCCGACGGCATTCCACGTCCGCCGCACCAGCCCCGCCCGCCGCACGGGCGGCGGCGTCGGCTGCGGGCCGTACGGGCCGTAGGGGCGGTACGGGTCATAGGGCGGTTGGCCGCCCTGCTGGTTCCAGGCGTTCATGAGTTCGGCTCCCCCGAGTCGCGGCTGAGACTTCCGACGCGTCGCGAAATCCTAGTGGTCGCACCGGCGCATGCCGGAGATACACCGAGATCAGCGCAGAATCTCCGCCACCTCCGCGAACCCGTCGGCACGGCTCCACCGAAGCCGCGTGGACGACTCGGTGGAACCCCTGGTGAACACGAGGCCCCGCGGGTCGCCCGTGGCGGCGACCTTCGTCCAGCCGTCGAAGTCCTCGGTGAGTTTCGTGTCCCACCGGGTGAGGTCGTCCGTGCCGACCGCGGCGAGCGACTCCGTGGGCGGCTCACCGTCGTAGCAGTAGTCGCCCCAGTCCGCGATGACGGCGACCGTGTCGCCGAAGGCCTTCAGCGTGGCGCTGTGACACCGGTCCGTCCTGGTCGTGTACACCATGTGCGGCGCGCTCCACTCCCCCGAAGCCTCCCGGTGCCGCTCCGCGAGTCCGCGGCCGGCGAGGTAGACCACGCCCACGCGCCGGCCGTCGGACAGTCCGGCCTCCGCGTCGAACCGGGGGGCCGGAGCGGGGCGCGGGGAGACCCGAGCCCCCGTCGCGGTGGACGGCGCTCTTCCGGCGCCCCCTTCCGGCCCGCCGCACGCCGCCACGAGGCCCGTCGCCAGGACCGCTCCCGCCCAGGCCCGCAACCGTGGTCCGCTCATCCGCATCCCCCGATGATCCCACCGCCGCCGCGGGGCGCGGCCGCTCAGTCGATTGCGGACGGTCTTCGGCGCGGGGCGTCGACGGTGAGGCCGTCCCGCCGGGCGACGGCCGTGCCGTTCGTGGGCGCACCCGGGCGGCGGTCGGCCGCGCGCCGGATATTCCTCCTCGTGATCGCGCTCCATCCGGCAGACTCCCCCCATGGAGACTGCCGAGTTCATCCGCGTCCTGGACCGGGAGGGCCGCTCGCTGGCCGCCGCGGCTGCGCAGGCCGGCCCCGACGCGAAGGTACCGACCTGCCCGGAGTGGCAGGTGAGGGAGCTGCTGCGGCACACGGGCACGGTGCATCGCTGGGCGACCTCGTTCGTCGCCGGGGGTCACACCTCGTACCTTCCCTTCGGCGAACCGCCGGACCTCGACGGCGAACCGCTCCTGGACTGGTTCCGTGAGGGGCACCTGCGGCTGGTCGGCACCCTGTCCGACGCGTCCCCCGACCTGGCGTGCTGGCATTTTCTGCCCGCCCCGTCGCCGCTCGCGTTCTGGGCCCGGCGGCAGGCCCATGAGACGGCGGTGCATCGCGTGGACGCCGACGCGGCCCGCGGCCGCGATCTCCAGGAGGTCGCCAGGGACATGGACGCCGGCTTCGCGGCGGACGGGATCGACGAACTGCTGCGCGGGTTCCACGCGCGCGCCAAGAGCAGGGTGCGCACGGAGGAGCCAGCGGTGTTGAGGGTGCGGGCGACCGACACGTCCGACGCGGTGTGGACCGTGCGTCTGTCGGCCGAACCGCCGGTGACGGAACGCGGCTCCGAAGGGGCGGCGGACTGCGAGGTGTCGGGTCCGGCGGCGACGCTCTATCTGTCGCTGTGGAACCGGCTGCCGCTGCCCGCCGTGTCCGGCGACGCCTCGCTCGCGACGCTGTGGCGGGACGCGTCCGGCGTGAACTGACCTGCCGCTGTGGTCAGTCGGCGAGCATGCGGGTCAACACCGCGCGCTGCACGGGCCTCACGTCGGCGTGCAGCGTGCGGCCCTTCGCCGTCAACGCGACCCGGACCCCCCGGCGGTCCTCGGCGCACAGGCCGCGCTCGACCAGGCCGTCCTTCTCCAGACGGGCGACGAGCCGCGACAGCGCGCTCTGACTGAGGTGGACCCGCTCGGCGATCTCCTGGACGCGGTAGGCGCACGAGCCGTCCGGTGCGGGCGACCCGGCGAGAACGTCCAGCACCTCGAAGTCGCTTGCGCACAGGCCGTGTCGGTGCAGCGCACGGTCGAGTTCACACTGGGTGCGCGCGTGCAGGGCCAGCATGTCCCGCCACTGCTCCACGAGCGCCTGTTCGTCCCCGGCCCCGCCTCTCGTCCCCGCCATGGGGCGCACCGTAGCAGAGAACCGAATTCATTGCAGCAGAATTAAATGCCCTTGCATTCGATGCATGTGCATGTAGTGTCTTCGCCATGACCTCTCCGCTCCCCACCTCCGCGCCCCCTCTCCCCGAGGGCCGCTGGAACGCCCGCCTGTGGGGCACCCTGCTGGTGCTGTGCGCCGCGATGTTCCTGGACGCGCTCGATGTGTCCATGGTCGGCGTCGCCCTGCCGTCCATCGGCTCCGACCTCGGACTCTCCACCTCGACCCTGCAGTGGATCGTCAGCGGCTACATCCTGGGCTACGGCGGCCTGCTCCTCCTCGGCGGCCGCACGGCCGACCTGCTCGGCCGCCGCCAGGTCTTCCTGGTCGCCCTCGGCGTCTTCGCGCTGGCCTCCCTGCTCGGCGGCCTCGTCGACTCGGGCCCGCTGCTGATCGCCAGCCGCTTCATCAAGGGTCTGAGCGCGGCCTTCACGGCCCCGGCCGGTCTGTCGATCATCACCACGACGTTCCCGGAGGGCCCCCTGCGCAACCGCGCCCTCTCCATCTACACCACCTGCGCCGCCACCGGCTTCTCGATGGGGCTGGTCCTCTCCGGCCTGCTCACCGAGGCGAGTTGGCGGCTGACCATGCTGCTGCCCGCGCCGATCGCCCTGATCGCGCTGGCCGCGGGCCTCAGACTGCTGCCGCGCAGCGAACGGGAGAAGGACCACGACGGCTACGACATCCCCGGCGCCGTCCTCGGCACGGCGTCCATGCTGCTGCTGGTCTACACCGTGGTCCAGGCCCCGCAGTCCGGCTGGACGTCCGCCCGCACCCTGCTCTCCTTCCTCGCCGTCGCCGTGCTGCTGACCGTCTTCGTCTCGGTCGAGCGCCGCTCGGCGGGCCCGCTGATCCGGCTCGCAGTGCTGCGCTCCGGCAGTCAGGTCCGCGCCCAGCTCGGCGCCATGGCGTTCTTCGGCTCCTACGTCGGGTTCCAGTTCCTGGCCACCCTGTACATGCAGACACTGCTCGGCTGGTCGGCGCTGCACACGGCGCTCGCGTTCCTGCCGGCCGGCGCGCTGGTGGCGGTCTCCTCGACCAAGGTCGGCTCGATCGTGGACCGGTTCGGCACTCCTCGGCTGATCGCCGCGGGCTTCGCCTTCATGGTCGCCGGGTACGCCCTGTTCCTGCGCGTCGATCTCGACCCGGTCTACGCCTCCGTCATCCTGCCCTCGATGCTGCTGATCGGCGCGGCCTGCGCGCTGGTCTTCCCCTCCCTCAACATCCAGGCCACCAACGGAGTCGCAAACCACGAGCAGGGCATGGTCTCCGGCCTGCTGAACACGTCGGTGCAGGTGGGCGGCGCGATCTTCCTCGCGGTCGTCACGGCCGTGGTGACCGCCGGCGCCCCCGCCGACCCCACTCCGCAGGCCGTTCTCGACAGCTACCGGCCCGGACTGACGGTCGTGACGGTCATCGCCGCAGCGGGCCTGCTCATCACCCTCCCCGGCCTGCGCTCCCGCCGCGCCCCCGGCTCGGTCGTGGTCGCCAGGTCCACCGCGCCGCGGACGAGGACGGTCGCGCGGACGGACCCGCGGACGGACATCGAGGCGGCGGCCGGGACGGTGACGACCGAGACCGGCATCGAGACGGAGACCGTCGGGGCCCGCGAGTAGGGCGGGATCGCGGACGCGTGTGCGCCCGGCGGGCCGGACTGGCCCGCCGGGCGCACACCTGTGACACTCGCCCCATGAGCGGTTACGGGCAGCGGCGGCGATCGCAGGCCGAGCGGGACGCGATCACCGTCGAGATCGGATACGCGCTGTTCAGCGCGGCGTTCGCGGCGGCGGTGCTGTTCGGCGCGGCGGCCGGACCGGCGCTGCTGTTCGAACTGCCGCCCACGGTGGAGAAGTTGTCGCTGCGCACCGGTCTGGCGCTCGCTCCCCTGGTCTTCCTGGTCCGGGTGGTGTCCGTGCTGGTCCGCTTCCGCCGGGACGCTCAGCCCAGCCAGCCCGGCCGGACCAGCCCCGACTCGTAGGCCAGGACCACGAGTTGAGCCCGGTCCCGCGCGCCCAGCTTCACCATCGTGCGGCTGACATGGGTCTTCGCGGTGAGCGGGCTCACGACCAGGCGGCGGGCGATCTCCTCGTTGGAGAGGCCGATCCCGACCAGCGCCATCACCTCCCGCTCCCGCTCGGTGAGCCGGGCCAGCGCGTCGGCGGTGGCCGGCTCCTTGGAGCGGGCGGCGAACTCGGCGATGAGCCTGCGCGTCACTCCCGGCGAGAGGAGCGCGTCTCCGGCGACCACCGCCCGTACGGCACGCAGGAGTTCGTCGGGTTCGGTGTCCTTGACGAGAAAGCCGGATGCGCCCGAGCGGATCGCCTCGAAGACGTACTCGTCCAGCTCGAAGGTGGTGAGCATGACCACCCTGATTTGGGCGAGCGCCTCGTCCTCGGTGATCCTGCGGGTCGCGGCGAGCCCGTCGAGCAACGGCATCCGGATGTCCATCAGCACGACGTCGGGCCGCAGTTCCCGCACCGCCCGCACCGCTTGCGCCCCGTCGGCTGCCTCGCCGGCCACCTCGATGTCCGGCTGCGCGTCGAGCAGCGCCCGGAACCCCGCCCGGACCAACGACTGGTCGTCGGCGAGCAGTACGCGGATCACGGCTCCTCCCTCGCTCACTGGTCGACTCCGGTCCTCGTCGGGAGCACGGCAAGGACGCGGAAGCCGCCGTCGGGCCGCTGTCCCGCCTCGATCGTGCCACCGAGCGCCGCGGCCCGCTCCCGCATTCCGGCGAGACCGTTGCCGCTGCCGCCCGCCTCCGCACCGGTCGCGGGTCCGTCGTCGTCGACCCGGATCCGGAGCGTCGCGCCGCTGTCGTCGAGCCGCACGCGCGCGTGACGTGAGCCCGAGTGCCGGACGACGTTGGTGAGAGCCTCCTGGACGATCCGGAACGCGGCGAGGTCGGTGTGGGGCGGCAGCCGGGGCGCCCGGCCGGCCACGTCGACCGTGAGACCGGCGCGCCCAGCCTGTTCCACCAGCTCCGGCAGCCGGTCCAGGCCGGGGGCGGGAGCACGCGGCGCGTCGCCCGGGGTGCGCAGGGAGTCCAGCACCTGGCGCACCTCGCCCAGCGCCTCCTTGCTGGCGGACCTGATGGTGGTGAGCGCCGTGCGCGCCTGTTCCGGGTCGGAGTCGAGGAGGGCGAGGCCCACGCCCGCCTGCACATTGATGACCGAGAGGCTGTGGGCGAGGACGTCGTGCAGTTCGCGGGCGATGCGCAGCCGTTCCTCGCCTGCGCGCCGCCGGGCCGCCTGAGCGCGTTCGGCCCGCTCCCGGGCCCACTGCTCCCGGCGGATCCGGGCCAGCTCCGCGATCGCCACGATCGCCACGACCCATCCGGCGACCACGATCTCCTGCCCCAAGGGGGCCGGATGGTCCCCGGCCGGCGGCAGCCACCGGTACAGCCAGTGCGCCACCAGCAGATGGACGGCCCACAGCATGCCCAGGGCCGTCCAGGCGGCCCGGCGGCGCCCCGCGACGACGGCGGAGCAGCACGCCACCGCCACGGTGAGGAAGACCGGCCCGTACGGGTAACCCGCGCCCAGATAGACCGCCACCGCGGCGGCCGTGCCGAACACGACCGCCACAGGTCGCCGAAGCCGCCACAGCAACAGCCCGGAGGCGACGAGCAGCAGGGCCCTCGCGAAGAGATCGGGCGAGGCCCGCTCGCCGTCCTGCGCATGGGCGGCGAAGGCGGAGCCGGCGAACACGAACACGGTGATCAGCGCGGTGGAGCGCCAGGGCAGACGCCCCGCGTCCGGCTCCGCGCCCTCTCGGCCCTTCCAGGGGCGCAGCCACGGCGTCGGCCCGCGCCGCCGCCACCACCGCCGCGGGCCGCCCGGCCCGCGCACCCGCTCTTCGTCCATGTCCGCCACGCTAGACGCGCCGGGCCGGCGCGGACGTCCGCCGGGCGAGGTGAGCGGCCGTACTCCCCTGGAAGTAGGCGTGGACGGTGGACGTCCGCGGCGGGCCACACGCCCCCCGAGGAGGAGACGGGCGGACGGTCCTCAGCCGACCCCCGGCCGCCGACGCCGACCCCGATGCCGAGCCCGATCCTGGGACCAGCACCGGCACCGGCACCGACCTCGGTTGCGACCTGCTCAGCGGCACCGGCATCGGGCTCCCCTGCCGCTCCTCGTCCCCCGTCTGCCGGGGACGTCGGGCGGGGCCGCCGGCTTCAGGACTCGTCCTCGCCCTCTCCCGCCGTCGCCGTCGCCGTCGGCGTCGGCTCGGTCGTCTGCCGCCGGTCCATCGCGGTCAGCGCCCGCTGGGCCATCGGGTGGGAGCGGACGAGCTCACCCAGGGTGGTCCGGCCGCGGGTGATGTCGGTGAACGCCCTCCAGGCCGGGCGCACCCCGGTGAGGGCAACGTGGAACAGCCCGGGGCGGCGCTCGAACGCGGCGAGCATCCGCTTGCCGACGCTCATCTCCACGCCGAGCCCGGCCTTGACCGCGAAGGCGTAGTTCAGTGCCTGGCGCCGGGTGTCGACCGCGTCGTGGGCCTCCGAGATGCGGACCGCCCACTCGCCGGCGAGCCGGCCCGAACGCAGGGCGAAGGAGATGCCCTCGCGGGTCCACGGCTCCAGCAGACCCGCCGCGTCCCCGCAGACCAGCACCCGCCCGCGCGAGAGCGGCGAGTCGTCCGCCCGGCATCGGGTGAGGTGACCGGAGGAGATGCTCGGCTCGAACCCGGCGAGGCCGAGCCGCCCGATGAAGTCCTCCAGATACCGCTTGGTGGCAGCGCCCTCCCCGCGCGCGGAGATCACACCCACGGTCAGGGTGTCGCCCTTGGGGAACACCCAGCCGTAACTGCCGGGCATCGGCCCCCAGTCGATGAGGACGCGCCCCTTCCAGTCCTCGGCGACCGTCTCCGGCACCGGGATCTCCGCCTCCAGGCCGAGATCCACCTGGTCGAGCTTCACGCCGACGTGCGCCCCTATCCGGCTCGCGCTGCCGTCCGCGCCGACCACCGCGCGCGCCAGCAGCGTCTCGCCGCCCTGCAGGACCACCGCCACCGAGCGCCGGTCCGGCACCGACGAGCCGTGCTGCTCGACGCGCTGCACGGTGACGCCGGTGCGCAGTTCCGCTCCCGCCTTCTGGGCGTGCTCGACGAGCTGCTGGTCGAACTCGGGCCGGTTGATCAGCCCGAACAGCATCTGCCGCGAGCGGCGGGTCCGGGTGAAGCGCCCGTTGTTCGAGAACGTCACCGCGTGCACCCGGTCGCGGAAGGGCAGCTCGAAGCCCGGGGGCAGGGCATCGCGCGAAGGACCGATGATGCCGCCGCCGCACGTCTTGTAGCGGGGCAGCTCCGCCTTCTCCAGCAACAGCACGCGCCGCCCGGTGACCGCCGCCGCGTAGGCGGCCGAAGCCCCCGCGGGTCCCGCGCCCACCACGACGACGTCCCACACCTGCCGGGCGTCCGCCGAAGAGTTCTCGTCGTCCGCCGAAGAGTTCTCGCTGCTCACGATGGTCTACTGCTCCCGATCAAGCTGCTTGCCGCACCTGTCCCCCGCATCCTACGGCGGAGATCGCCACGGTCCGATGACGGTCCGCTGTGGCAGGATCGGCGGCGTGCGCGCCCCCACCCGGCAACGCGTACGCTCGCACGGTCCCTCGAACGGACCAGTGCCACCCCGTACAACGTCGCACCCACAAGGAGCGTGCCCATGTCGTCGAATCCGATCGCCGAGACCGTCGCCGCACTGATGCCCAGGGCGCGGGAGGAGCTCACCGAACTGGTGGCCTTCAAGTCGGTGGCGGACTTCGACCAGTTCCCCAGGAGCGAGAGCGAGGCGGCCGCCGGCTGGATCACCGCCGCGCTGCGCGCCGAGGGCTTCCAGGACGTGGCCGTCCTCGACACCCCCGACGGCACCCAGTCGGTCTACGGGTACCTGCCCGGCCCCGTCGGCGCGAAGACCGTCCTGCTCTACGCCCACTACGACGTGCAGCCCCCGCTGGACGAGGCCGCCTGGACCACCCCGCCCTTCGAGCTGACCGAGCGGGACGGCCGCTGGTACGGGCGCGGCAGCGCCGACTGCAAGGGTGGCGTGATCATGCACCTGCTCGCGCTGCGCGCCCTGAAGGCCGACGGCGGCGTCCCGGTGAACGTCAAGGTGATCGTCGAGGGCTCCGAGGAGCAGGGCACCGGCGGCCTGGAGCGGTACGCCGAGCAGCACCCCGACCTTCTGACGGCCGACACGATCGTCATCGGCGACGCGGGCAACTTCCGCGTGGGCCTGCCGACCGTCACGACCACGCTGCGCGGCATGACGATGATGCGGGTCCGGATCGATACCCTGGAGGGCAATCTGCACTCCGGTCAGTTCGGCGGGGCCGCGCCCGACGCGCTGGGCGCGCTGATCCGCGTCCTGGACTCGCTGCGCGCCGAGGACGGCTCGACGACCGTCGACGGTCTCACCGACGACTCCCGCTGGCAGGGTCTGCAGTACGACGACGCGCAGTTCCGCCAGGACGCCAAGGTCCTGGACGGCGTCGCTCTGATCGGTTCCGGCACGGTCGCCGACCGGATCTGGGCCCGCCCCGCCGTGACCGTCATCGGCATCGACTGCCCGCCGGTCGTGGGAGCCACTCCCTCCGTGCAGGCGAGCGCCCGCGCGCTGATCAGCCTGCGGGTACCGCCGGGCGTGGACGCGGCCGAGGCCACGAAACTGCTGCAGGCCCACCTGGAGGCGCACACCCCGTGGGGCGCGCGGGTGAGCACCGAACAGGTCGGCCAGGGGCAGGCGTTCAGCGCCGACACCAGCAGCCCCGCGTACGCGGCGATGGCCGAGGCGATGGCGGTCGCGTTCCCCGGGCAGGAGATGCAGTACGCGGGCCAGGGCGGATCCATCCCGCTCTGCAACACCCTCGCCGCGCTCTACCCGCGGGCGGAGATCCTCCTCATCGGCCTGAGCGAGCCCGAGGCGCAGATCCACGCGGTCGACGAGAGCGTCTCCCCGCAGGAGCTGGAGCGGCTGTCGGTGGCCGAGGCCCTGTTCCTGCGCACCTACGCGGCGAGCTGACCGCCCCCTGTCCTCCGCCCGTTCGCACCCTGGACGACGCAGACGGGCGCGCCCGGCGGGTGCAGGCGGACAGGCCAGTGGGGGCGGGCGGATGCGCGAGCGGTGCTTCGCCGACATCCTGTCGCGGGACGGTCCTGTCACCAGGTCCTGCCCGGGGCAGATCCTGCTCCGGGGCAGCGATGTCCGCGCGGGAGGGCGGGCTCAGCCTTGCGGAACGCCGGCCTCCAGGTAGAGCGCGGACCGGAGCTCACGGGCTCGCAGCGCCCAGCGCAACCGCTCGTAGCGCACGGGCGGGAGGAGATCGGCCGCCTCCTCTTCCGTGACGAAGCGCCAGGCGCGCAGTTCGGGTCCCGGCAGGAGGAGGCCGGCCGCGGCCGCGGGGTCGAGCAGGCCGCCGTCGAAGAGGAGGCGCAGGCCGCCGTAGGCGGGGGGCACCGGGCGTTCCCAGTCGACGACCAGCAGCCGGGGCACGTCCGCCAGCCGGATCCCGGTCTCCTCCTCCACCTCGCGCATCCCCGCGCGCGCGGGCGCCTCGCCGGGCTCCACCACGCCGCCCGGGAACTCCCAGCCGGGCTTGTACGTGGGGTCGACCAGCAGCACGCGATCGTGTTCGTCGAAGAGGAGCACGCCGGCGGCCACGGTCTCGGCGGTGGGCTCGGGGGTCTGCACGATGTCGCACTCGGCCGCGGCGCCGCTGCCGACGGCCTCGGCGATCCGGGCGGCCGTCTCCCGCGGGGTGAGGGCGCCGTTGTCGACCGGGTGGGCATCGGCGGTGAGCCAGGTCGCGAGGGCGGCCCGGTAGGGCTCGATGTGGTCGTACGACCACTGGCGGATGCGTATCTCGCCGTCGGGGAGGTCCGCGGGAATCTCCCGGTTGGCTATTCGCTCGCGCAGGATCGTTTCCGCCGGAGCGAGGAGCACATGCCGGACGGCGATCCGGCGAGCGGCGAGACCGCCGAAGATCTCGTCGCGGTACTCCTCGCGCAACAGCGTCATGGGAACGACGAGGGTGCCGCCCAGCTCGGCGAGCAGCGCGGCCGCCGTGTCGATCACCAGCCGGCGCCAGATCGGCAGGTCCTGGAAGTCGCCGACCTCGGCCAGGCGCTTGGCCGGCAGCAGATGCGGGAGCGCTGCCCCGATGACCTCGGGGTCGAAGAGCGTGCTGTTCGGGATCAGGTCCATCACTTCCCGTGCGGTGGTGGTCTTCCCCGCACCGAACGCGCCGTTGATCCAGACGACGGTCACGGTTCCCCCTCTTCTGTTGGCCCCCTGAGGCTTGCCCGCTCCACCCTGCCACGGAAACCAGTTCCCGTTGAGGGCGCACGAACGCGACGACGCCGGCGCCCTCGCGGTGGGCGCCGGCGCGCTGACCGGGAGGCGGCCCGTCAGTCGTTCTGCCCCAGGGCGTCGTCGTCGACGGCCAGGCTGTCGCTGGCGACGGTGTGATCGAGCGCGCTGAGGGTGTCGCCGACGTTCAGTTTGTCGAGGTCCTCGGCGCCCAGGCCGTGCGAGGGGGTGATCGCCGCGACGACGAAGCCGGTGGCGAGGGAGGCGATGGCGAGCATGCTGCGCTTCTTCATGTGCGGATCAACTGCGCGGACGCGCGCGGAGTCACGCTCGATCCGCCTGATCCGCCCGATCTGCGTGATCCGGTAATCCGTTCGCGCGGCGAAGAGGCCCGCGGCCAGAATGCCGTGATCGCACTGCCTCTGAGGAGCCTTGTCATGACCGGTCCGCAACACGCCCACGCCAGCCTGGACGGGCTCGTCATCGGCGACGCCTTCGGCGACAGCTGGTTCATCCGCTCCGACGAGCCCGCCGAGGCGCTGTGGGCCGCCCGGGAGCCGCGTCCGGCGCCCTGGCCGTGGACGGACGACTCGGCGATGGCGTTCGTTCTGTTCGCCCATCTCACGACGCACGGGGAGGTCCGTCCGGACGACCTCGCGAGGGAGTTCGCCGCCGAGTACGGCCGCGACCCGGGCCGCAAGTACGGCCCGTCCATGCACGGCGTGCTGCGGCGCGTCGCCGACGGCGAGGACCACCGGGCGGTGACCACCGAGCAGTTCGGCGGACAGGGCTCCTACGGCAACGGCGCGGCGATGCGGGTCGCCCCGCTCGGGGCCTGGTTCCGCGACGACCTGACGGCGGCCCGGGAGCAGGCCCGCCTGTCGGCGCTGGCCACGCACGCCCACCCGGAGGCGGTCGCGGGCGCGGTGGCGGTCGCGGTCGCCGCCGCGCTCGCGGCCGCGGGCCGGGGCACGGAAGCCCCGGCACGGGAGGCGTTCCTGCGGGAGGTCGCCGCGCACGTGCCGGACGGCGACGTGCGCTCCGGGCTGCTGGTGGCGGCGGGTCTGCCCGGGCACACTTCGGTACGCCATGCCGCGTCCGTGCTGGGCTCGGGGACGCTGATCTCGGCTCCGGACACGGTGCCGTTCGCCCTCTGGTCCGCGGCGGGGCACCTGGACGACCTCACCGAGGCCCTGTGGCAGACCGTGGGCGGATGGGGGGACCGTGACACGACCTGCGCCATCGCCGGAGGAGTGGTCGCGGCCCGCACCGGAACGAGCGCCGTCCCGTCCGCCTGGCGCCAGGCCCAGGAGCCCATCCCCACCTGGAGCGGCTGGACGGCCCCCACCGCCCCGACTCCGACGACCGACTGACCCCGGGCCAGAGATCGACGTTCCGGCCCCGGCTCGGGGAGCGGCGGACCGGAACGTTCCTTCTGGGTTCTTCAGACGCCCGCCGCCGGTCCGCGCGCCAGTGCGGCCGCGGCCGCTCCCACGAGTCCCGCGTCCGTCCCCATCCGCGCGTGCGTCACCGTCAGGCGCTGCACGAAGGAGAGGGTCGCGTAGTCGCGGAGGGCTCGGCGCAGAGGGGCGAAGAGGATCTCGCCCGCCTTGCCGACGCCGCCGCCGATCACCGCGATGTCGATCTCGACCAGGGTCGCCGTCGCGGCGATGCCGGCGGCCAGCGCCTGGGCGGCCCGTTCGAAGGAGGCCAGGGCGAGCGGGTCGCCCGCACGGGCGGCGGCGGCCACCGCGGCCGCCGAGGCGTCGCCGTCGGGCCCGGGCAGCCAGCCGTTCTCCAGCGCCCGACGGGCGATGTTGGGACCGCTGGCGATGCGTTCCAGGCAGCCGCGCGCCCCGCACGGGCACGGATCGCCGTCGAGGTCGACACTGATGTGGCCGATGTGGCCGGCGTTGCCCGTGGGGCCGGGGTGCAGCCGACCGCCCAGGACCAGGCCGCCGCCGACGCCCGTGGAGACCACCATGCACAGCGCGTTGTCGTGGCCGCGGGCCGCACCCTGCCAGTGCTCGGCGGCCGTGATCGCCACGCCGTCGCCGATCAGCTCGACCGGGAGGTTCCCGGTCGCCGCCCGGACCCGGTCGACCAGCGGATACGCGCGCCAGCCGGGCACGTTCACCGGGCTGACGGTGCCGGCGGAGGCGTCCACCGGACCGGCGCTGCCGATGCCGACGGCATGGACGCGCTCCCACAGCGGTGACACGGTCAACTCCCCCAGCGTCTCCTCGACGGCCCGCATGACGGTCTCGCCGTCCTCCTGGGCTGGCGTGGGGCGCTGCGCGCGGGCCAGGATCGTGCCGTCGCCGTCCACCAGCGCTCCGGCGATCTTGGTGCCGCCGATGTCGAGCGCGGCGACTAGGTCGGTGTGCATCAGTCTGGGTTCTCCCCGTCCACCAGAAAACGGCTGGCCGGTCCAGCGGTTGGGGGACGCGGGCCGGATTGCGGTGGACAGTCTCTCCCGCATCTGACAACGTTGTCCAGGCTCTATGCTCGACGCCACATCCTCATACAAACCCTGGGGCACCGCATCCCCCTCCGCGAGATCGACCGGACGGCGAGCAGGCCGGCCTCCCGCGGACGACAGGACAGGACACAGCATCGTGCCGGAGACGCAGCGCCGCCCCGAGAGCCGTTACGGCAACCGTCCCACGATGAAGGACGTCGCCGCGCGGGCCGGGGTCGGCCTCAAGACCGTGTCCCGCGTGGTCAACGGCGAGCCGGGGGTCACACCCGAGACGGAACGCCGGGTCCAGGAGTCCATCGACGCGCTCGGCTTCCGCCGCAACGACAGCGCCAGGGTGCTGCGCAAAGGCCGCACCGCCAGCATCGGCCTGGTCCTGGAGGACCTCGCCGACCCGTTCTACGGGCCGCTCAGCCGGGCGGTGGAGGAGGTCGCCCGCGCGCACGGCGCATTGCTCATCAACGGCTCCAGCGCCGAGGACCCGGACCGCGAGCAGGAACTGGCACTGGCACTGTGCGCGCGCCGGGTCGACGGCCTGGTGGTGATCCCGGCCGGTGACGACCACCGGTATCTGGAGCCCGAGATCAAGGCCGGGGTCGCCACGGTGTTCGTCGACCGTCCGGCCGGCCGGATCGACGCCGACTGCGTGCTGTCGGACAACTTCGGCGGCGCCCGCGCGGGGGTGGCCCACCTCGTCGCCCAGGGGCACCGCCGGATCGGCTTCATCGGGGACATGCCGCGCATCCACACCGCGGCGGAGCGCCTGCGCGGCTACCGCGCGGCGATGGAGGACGCGGGGATACCCGTGGCGGACGCCTGGATGTCCCTGGGCACCACGGAGCCGGCGCGGGTGCGCCGCGCGGCCGAGGAGATGCTGTCGGGGGCCGCGCCGGTCACCGCGGTCTTCTCGGGGAACAACCGGGTGACGGTCACCGTGATCCGGGTCCTCGCGGAGCAGGCCCGCCGGACCGCCCTGGTGGCCTTCGACGACCTGGAACTCGCCGACCTGCTCCAGCCGGGGGTCACCGTCGTCGCGCAGGACGCGGCCGCGCTCGGCCGTACCGCCGCCGAGCGTCTGTTCCGGCAGCTGGACGGCACGCTGCTCGTCCCGGAACGGATCGAACTGCCGACCCGGCTGATCACCCGCGGCTCGGGCGAACTGCCGCCGGCGGACTGAGCCGGCCGTGGACGCCCGCGACGGGCACCGCACGCTGGAGGCGCTGGGCCTGGCCGACGCGCCCCGCGACCACCCGCTGAGCTACCCCGGCGTCTGGCCGAGCGGGTCCGGGCTGCTCGACGGGGACGAGCTGCTGCCTCTGGAGCGCCTCTCGCATCCCGGCCGGACCCCGGTGGTGGCCGTCGGCTCCAACGCCAGCCCGGCCCAACTGCGGCACAAGATGGCCGAGTTCGACGTCGTCTCGCCCATCCCGATGGTGCGGGCACGCGTGACGGGCATCGATGTGGGCGTGTCGGCGCACATCTCCCGCCTCGGCTATGTCTCCGCCTCCCCCGTCAGAGCTCCGGGCGTCGCGAGCCGGTTGTTCGTCATCTGGCTGGACGGAGACCAACTCGCCACGCTGGACGCGACGGAGCCGAACTACGACCGGGTCCTGCTGCCCGCGCCGCAGGTCCGGGTCGAGCTGGAGGACGGCGAGGCGCTCCTCAACACCTTCGCCTACGTGAATCATCACGGTGTTCTGCACGATGGTTCGGGCGTCCCGCGCAGCCACCCCGGCCAGCGTGCCCTGATCTCCGAACTCCTCTCGGGATCGCCGGCGTTGAGGGAGCTGTTCGGCGAGACGCCCGAGGAGTTCTGCCGCCGGGCCCGGGCCGACGCGCGGCTGTGCGAGCAGGGCACACGGTTGTTCGCGGAGGAGAATCTGGTGACCGCCTCCGGCCTGGAACATCTGCGCGTCCGTTAGTAGTGTGACCGGACGGCGTCGCGTGTCGGTCACCGACCGGGTGAGGCATGGAGGCGCCCGTGAGTCTGCCCAGCGGAGGCATTCCACACATGTCAGTCGAGCTGAACCACACCATCGTCCACTCCCGTGACAACAGGGAGTCGGCCGAATTCCTCGCCCACATCCTGGGACTCGAAGTCGGAGCCGAGTGGGGCCCGTTCGTTCCCGTCGGCACGAGCAACAAGGTCACCCTGGACTTCGCCACCGTCCCGGCGGAGTCGATCGTCATGCAGCACTACGCGTTCCTCGTCTCCGACGAGGAGTTCGACGCCGCCTTCGACCGGATCGAGCGCGCCGGGATCACGTACTTCGCGGATCCGCACCGCAGGCAGCCGGGCGAGATCAACCATCACCACGGTGGCCGGGGCCTGTACTTCATGGATCCGTCGGGCCACGGGATGGAGATCATCACCACCCCGTACGCCGTGCCCACGTCACAGCAGACACCGCAGACACAGCACGCACAGCAGCGGTAACCAGTTGCTGGAGCGGGAGCGGCGGCCCATGGACGGCGGCCGTTGCCTGCGGCAGCGGTGACCGGCCGGGGCGTTCCTGGCCCGGCCGGTCACCCCCGCTCCCCCACTCGCCCGCGCTCCCGGTTTCGCGCCCTACGACGACGCCGAGGCCGTCAGATCTCCGCGGCGCGGTGCGGCGAAGCCCTCCAGGGCGGTCCGGGACAGTCCCGTCGCGCCGGTCACCTCGGCGAGGTCGAGGGCGCCGCAGTCGAGGCCGCGCAGCAGATAGCCGCTCAGGGCCTTGGCGGTCGCGGGTTCGTCCATGACGTCGCCACCGGCCCGGTGGGCGTACCGGGACAGGCGCTCGGCGGCCTGCGCGAAGCCCTCGCGGTAGAACGCGAAGACGGCCGCGTAGCGGGTGGGGAGGTG
Source organism: Streptomyces sp. LUP30 (assembly GCF_001746365.1). GTDB lineage: Bacteria > Actinomycetota > Actinomycetes > Streptomycetales > Streptomycetaceae > Streptomyces. The sequence continues at coordinate 51,726 of NZ_MJAJ01000041.1, read as the reverse complement.
GCCGGGGTGCATGTCCCAGCCCTGGTAGTAGGCGCGGGCGAGGGCGCGGCGGGTGAGGCCGTAGTGGAGTCGCCAGGCGTCGTGGACCTTCGCGGTCGGACCGACCGGCAGGACGTTCGTGGAGCCGTCCGAGACCCGTACGCCGGTGCCGGCCGCGGCGACCTGCATGACCGCCTTGGCGTGGTCGGCGGCCGGGTGGTCGCTGGCCTGGTGGGCGGCGGACACGCCCAGGCAGGCGCTGTAGTCGAAGGTGCCGTAGTGCAGTCCGGTGGCCCGGCCCTCGGCCGCCTGGATCATGCGGGCGACGGTCGCGGTGCCGTCGGCGGCGAGGACGGCCTGGCTGGTCTCGATCTGGATCTCGAAGCCGATCCGTCCGGCGTCCAGCCCGCGCGCCTCCTCGAAGGCCTCCAGCAGCCGGACCATCGCCGTGACCTGCTCGGGATAGGTGACCTTCGGCAGGGTGAGGACCAGTCCGTCGGGCAGTCCGCCGGCCTCCGCCAGACCGGTGAGGAAGACGTCCAGCGTGCGGATGCCTCGGTCGCGCACCGCGGCCTCCATGCACTTCATACGGATGCCCATGTAGGGGGCCGCGACGCCCTTGGCGTAGGCCTCGGCGATCAGCCGGGCCGCCCGGGCGGCCGCCGCGTCCTCCTCCGCGTCGGGGCGGGGGCCGTAGCCGTCCTCGAAGTCGACGCGCAGGTCTTCCACCGGCTCGCGCTCCAGCTTGGCCCGTACGCGCGTGTACACGGGCTCGGCGAGTTCGTCGGACAGGCCGAGGCAGGCGGCGAAGGAGGCCGCGTCGGGTGCGTGCTCGTCGAGGGCCGCGAGAGCCCGGTCGCCCCAGCTGCGGATCGTGTCGGCGTCGAAGACGTCGCCGGGGACGTAGACGGTGTGGACGGGCTGACGGGTACCGGGGTCTCCGGGGTAGCGGCGGTCCAGTTCGGCGTCGACCGGGGCGAGGGAGGCGCTGATCCCCTCGCTGACGGCGCCCGCGAGACTCGTCGCCACCGTCTCCTGCTGGCCCTGACCCATGCCACACCCTCCTGTTTTCCGCTGTACGGAATCAACAATCCGCACTGCGAAGTTATCCGTGCGGCTTCGGGCAGGTCAACACCCTGTCCACGGCGTGGTCCGTTCCGTGCGCCGCCGCACCCCTGCCCTCTTCCGCACACGGGTTCTCCCCTTCATCCTGACTCACGAGACGAGGGGGAACACATGACGGGCAGGAGTGGGCCGAACCGGCGGGCGGGGCTGAGGACCGTGGTGGCCGCAGCGGCCGCCGTCCCGCTGCTCGGCATGGTGGGAGCCTCTGCCGGACGCCAGGAGAGCCGGTCGCACGGGACACTCCCGTCCGCGCCCGCGCCCCCGCTCGAGGTCATGACGTTCAACCTCCGCTTCGCGTCCCGCAGGAAGCCCAACAGCTGGGCGGTCCGCCGGCCCGTGATGAGCGCCCTGCTGCACCGCGCGGCCCCACACGTCATCGGCACCCAGGAGGGCCTGCCGCGGCAGCTGCGCGCCATCGAGGCCGATCTCGGGCCGCACTACGACTGGATCGGCGCCAGCCGCGCCGCGCGCGACGACGAGGCGGTGGCCGTCTTCTACGACACGCGCCGGCTCGCTCCGGCCGCCTACGAGCACTTCTGGCTCTCCGACACCCCGGGCGTGCGCGGCTCCAACACCTGGGGCGCAGGCCATCCCCGTATGGTCACCTGGGTCCGTTTCCGTGACCTGCGGGCGGCGGGGCGGGAGTTCCTCGTCCTCAACACCCATCTCGACAACGCGAGCGAGTACGCGCGCGTGCGTGCCGCCGCCCTGATCGCCGAGCGGATCGCCCGCTTCGACCCCGCGCTGCCGCTGCTGCTGACCGGCGACTTCAACTCCGCCGCCCACGACGGCACGGTCTACGACACGCTGCTCGCCACCGGTCTGGTGGACACCTGGGACACGGCACGCGCGCGTGGGGCGGCGTACGCCACGTTCCACGGATACAAGCCGCTGATACCGGGCGGGGAACGCATCGACTGGATTCTGGCGACGCCCGGCGTCACGGTCCACCGGGAGTGGATTGACACGTTCAGCGTCGACGGCCAGTACCCGAGCGATCACCTGCCGGTGCAGGCGTCGTTGAGCCTGTGACGCGCCGAGGCCCCCGTGACCTGCGCGGTCACGGGGGCCTCGGGCAGTCCTGCGACTGCTGGGGATCAGCCCTTGCGGGTGTTGATCTCCTCGGTGAGCTGCGGGACGACGTCGAACAGGTCGCCGACGACGCCGTAGTCGACCAGGTCGAAGATCGGGGCTTCGGCGTCCTTGTTGACGGCGACGATCGTCTTCGAGGTCTGCATGCCGGCCCGGTGCTGGATGGCGCCGGAGATGCCGTTGGCGATGTACAGCTGCGGCGAGACCGACTTGCCGGTCTGGCCCACCTGGTTGGTGTGCGGGTACCAGCCGGCGTCGACGGCGGCGCGGGAGGCGCCGACGGCCGCGCCGAGGGAGTCCGCGAGGGCCTCGATGAGCGCGAAGTTCTCGGCGCCGTTGACGCCACGGCCGCCGGAGACCACGATCGCGGCCTCGGTCAGCTCCGGGCGGCCGGTCGACTCGCGCGGCGTGCGGCCGGTGACCTTGGTGCCGGTCGCCTGGGCCGAGAAGGAGACGCTGAGCGCCTCGACGGCGCCGGCGGCCGGGGCGGCCTCGACGGCGGCCGAGTTCGGCTTGACGGTGATGACCGGGACGCCCTTGGAGACACGGGACTTGGTGGTGAAGGAGGCGGCGAACACCGACTGCGTGGCCACCGGGCCGTCGGCGCCGGCCTCGAGGTCGGTGGCGTCCGTGATGACGCCGGAGCCGATGCGCAGCGCCAGACGCGCGGCGACCTCCTTGCCCTCCGCGGAGGACGGGACGAGGACGGCGGCCGGCGAGACCGACTCGACGGCGGCCTGCAGCGCGTCCACCTTCGGTACGACGAGGTAGTCGGTGTACTCGGAGGCGTCGTGCGTGAGGACCTTGACGGCGCCGTGCTCGGCCAGCGCGGCGGCGGTGTTCTCGGCGCCCGGGCCGAGCGCGACGGCGACCGGCTCGCCGATGCGGCGGGCGAGCGTCAGCAGCTCCAGGGTGGGCTTGCGGACGGCGCCGTCCACGTGATCGACGTAGACGAGGACTTCAGCCATGGGATTTGCTCTCCTGCGAAACGAAGTTGAGGGGCGGTCGGCGTGGGGCCGTCAGATGAACTTCTGGCCCGCGAGGAACTCGGCGAGCTGCTTGCCGCCCTCGCCCTCGTCCTTGACGATCGTGCCCGCGGTGCGGGCGGGACGCGCGGTCGCGGACTCGACCTTGGTCCACGCACCCTCGAGGCCGACCTCGCCGGCCTCCAGGTCCAGGTCCGACAGGTCCCAGGACTCCACCGGCTTCTTCTTGGCGGCCATGATGCCCTTGAAGGAGGGGTAACGCGCCTCGCCGGACTGGTCGGTGACCGACACGACGGCCGGCAGGGAGGCCTCGAGCTGCTCGGAGGCGGCGTCGCCGTCGCGGCGGCCGGTGACCTTGCCGTCCTCGACCGAGACCTCGGAGAGCAGGGTCACCTGCGGGACGCCCAGGCGCTCGGCGAGCAGGGCGGGGACGACGCCCATGGTGCCGTCGGTGGAGGCCAGACCGGAGATGACCAGGTCGTAACCGGCCTTCTCGATCGCCTTGGCCAGCACCAGCGAGGTGCCGATGACGTCGGTGCCGTGCAGGTCGTCGTCCTCGACGTGGACGGCCTTGTCGGCGCCCATGGAGAGAGCCTTGCGCAGCGCGTCCTTGGCGTCCTCGGGGCCCACCGTCAGGACGGTGATCTCCACGTCGTCGTCGGAGTTCTCGGAGATCTGCAGCGCCTGCTCGACCGCGTACTCGTCGAGCTCGGAGAGCAGACCGTCCACGTCGTCCCGGTCGACGGTCAGGTCATCGGCGAAGTGCCGGTCGCCGGTGGCGTCGGGCACGTACTTCACAGTGACAACGATCCTCAAGCTCACGCCGGCTCTCCTACTGCATCGTCAGTTCTGGCTGCCTTCTTCCAGGCAGCATAGGCGTCTCAAGCGGCCGATCCCGGTTGGGGCGGCCTGCGCTCCGACCGAAATATTACTCGCCAGTACACCCAGTTCGTTCCCGCTAAGCAAGCGCTTTGAACTGTGACCTGTGCAACGCAGCGTAATCGGAACCCGACCACCCCGCAGGACGGCCGCTCCGTGATCAATCCCGCAGCGCCGTGAAACGCCCCTGGTGGTAGAGGAGCGGGCGGCCCGCGCCCGCCGGGTCGCCCAGGAGCACCTCGGCCAGCACGATGCGATGGTCCCCCGCGGGCACGCGCGCCACGACGCGGCACACCAGCCAGGCGAGCACGTCGTCCAGGACGGGGACCCCCTGCGGCCCCTCACGCCACCCGGTCGGCGCGCCGAAGCGGTCGGCGCCGCTGCGGGCGAAGGTGGCGGCCAGCGCCTGCTGGTGCTCGCCGAGTATGTGGACGCCCACGTACTCCGCCCGCGACACCGCGGGCCAGCTGGAGGCGCCGGTGCCGATGCCGAACGAGAGCATCGGAGGCTCCGCGGACACGGAGCTCAGGGAGGTGGCGGTGAAGCCGACCGGGCCGCTCTCGCCCGAGGCGGTGATCACGGCGACACCGGCCGCGTGCCGCCTGAAGACGGAGCGCAGCAGGTCGGGAGAGGCGAGCCGGGGCAGACCGAGGTCGGGCGTGGCCGTCATCAAGTCGTCCTTCTGCGGGAAGTTGCGGATCGGGCCGTGGGCGCTCAACGGACCGGACAGCGCGCGCTCGCGGTACGGAGCAGGTCGACGTGGACCCGTCCGTGGAGAAGGAGTTCCTCAGGCATACGGTCAGGCTGACGACGGCCGGCACGCGCAGTCAAGTCCGTCCCGCCAACTGGGAGATGCCTCACCGTTCCCCGCCCGCAGGTCACACCGCCTCCCCCAGCGCCGCGATGACGTCGGCCTTGCGGGGCTGGCCGGTTGCGCGCCGGACGATCCGTCCGTCGGCGTCCAGGACCAGGACGGTGGGGGTCTTGAGGATGTCGAGTTCCCGGACGAGGTCCAGCCGCGCCTCGGCGTCGATCTCGATGTGGGCGACTCCGGGAACCACCCCGGCCACCTCGCCGAGGACCCTGCGGGTGGCCCGGCACGGCGCACAGAAGGCGCTGGAGAACTGTACGAGCGTGGCCCGTTCGCCGAGTGCGCCGCCGAGCCGGTCCGCTCCCAGCCGCCTGCCGTCGTCCCGCCCGCGCACCCGCACCCTCCCGCTCCGCCGCCGATGCAGCACTCCGTAGGCGCTCGCCGCCACGAGCACCGCCACGCACACCATCAGTCCGGTCATCGGCTGTTGCAGCGTTCACGAGACTGCAAAGATTCCCGGCCGCGGGAATCTTTCTCCATGCGGAATGCTTGGTTCATGGACATCGACGCGAGGGGCCCGCGCTTCGGGGCCGCCGTGACGACCGTGGTGCTCGCGGTCGTTCTGATCACCGGGAACGCCTGGCTGCTGGGCTGGCAGACGCTGGCGTTCGCACTGGGTGCGGCGGGCGGCGTGGGACGTTCGCCGTACGGCTGGGTGTTCCGCCGGGCCGTACGGCCGCGCCTCGGACCGCCGAGCGAGTTCGAGGCCCCGGAGCCGCCGCGGTTCGCGCAGGCCGTGGGGCTGCTGTTCGCGGGCGTCGGCCTCGTCGGCCTGACCCTGGGCCCCGGTTGGCTCGGCCTCGCGGCGACCGGAGCCGCACTGGCCGCCGCGTTCCTCAATGCCGCCTTCGGGTACTGCCTCGGATGCGAGATGTACCTGCTCGTACGGCGGGTCGCGGTTCGCGTGGAGTAAAGGCCACTTAAAAGCCCAAGGTGGATCAAGGGGCGAAGTGACGAGGATCTCGCCGCCGCCGGGTGCCAGGGCTGGCTCCCCGGCCGTTCTTCGGGCACGATCTGCGAGATGCCGTAAACCTACGGCTGCGTAACTTTGCCGCCGGGAGGCATCCCCGGCAAAGAGAAGGAAGGGTTCGCCCCGCCCATGGCAGAGCTTGTCTACCGCCCCGTCGTCGGCCTAGCCCAGACCCTGTTCAAGGCCTGGGACCTCAAGATCGACTGCAAGGGGTCGGAGAACATCCCGCGCTCAGGTGGTGCCGTGCTGGTGAGCAATCACATCAGCTACCTCGACTTCATCTTCGACGGTCTGGCCGCGCTCCCGCAGAAACGTCTCGTTCGTTTCATGGCGAAGGAGTCCGTGTTCCGCCACCGGATCTCCGGTCCGCTGATGCGCGGCATGAAGCACATCCCGGTGGACCGCAACCAGGGCGAGACGGCCTATGCGCACGCGCTGGAGTCGCTGCGCTCGGGCGAGATCGTCGGGGTCTTCCCCGAGGCCACCATCTCGCAGTCGTTCACGCTGAAGAGCTTCAAGTCGGGCGCGGCCCGCATGGCCCAGGAGGCGGGCGTCCCGCTGATCCCGGTGGCCCTGTGGGGCACGCAGCGCCTGTGGACCAAGGGTCACCCGCGCAACTTCAAGCGCAGCCACACCCCGATCACCATCCGGGTGGGCGAGGCCATGGAGGCCTCGCGCGACAAGTACGCGGGGGCCATCACCCGGCAGCTGCGCGAGCGGGTCCAGGAGCTGCTGGAGGCTGCCCAGCGCGCCTACCCGGTGCGCCCCAAGGACGCGAACGACACCTGGTGGATGCCCGCCCACCTCGGCGGCACCGCGCCCACGCCGGAGCAGGTACGCGAGGCCGAGGCCCGCTGACGTCCGCCCGGGCCGCCGCGAGGCGCGTGCTCACAGCGCCGAGGGCAGCGTCCGCCACAGGGACGGGCGGTCGGGGGCGGCCTTGAGCGCGCTCAGGACCGCCGGATGCGGCGCCGCGTACAGAACCGGGTGGTCCGACTCGCCCGCCGCGGGGTCGGGCACGAAGGCCAGGCGTTCGCCGTCCAGCGAGAACCGCGCGTCCACGCCCGGTTTGTTGCCGCGCGGGTCCTGCCGGTGCCAGGCCCCGCCGAAGCGCACCGCGACCAGTCCGTGCAGGGCGTACCCGTCGCCCGCGTCATGCGCGAACCGCTGGTAGCACAGGGCCGTCGGGATGTCCTCGGCCCGCAGCAGCGCGGCCAGGGCGTGGGCCTTGGCGTGACAGATGCCCGTCCCCTGCTCCAGCACGTCCGAGGCGCGCCAGGTCACGCGCGGATCGCCGGCGTCCTGCGAGTGGGTGACGGAGTCGCGGACGTACTCGAACGCCAGCCTTGCATAGGCATACGAGTCCTCGGCATCCCTCGCGAGCCGCGCCGCCGTGGCGCGCACCAGCGGACGGTGATGGTCGATGACCTCGTCGGCGACCAGATACGCGGACAGGTCGGGGTTCTCCTGGATCAGCTCCATGAGCACGGAGCATAGGAAAACGATCACCCGATAGTCAATGACTTTTCGGATGACCGTATACCTATGCAGTCACTGCTCCAGCTGTGCCGCCGCCGCGTCGTCGCCGCCGCCTAGCGCGCCATCTCCTCCTTGACCGCCGTCACGAACGCGTCCACGTCCTCCTCGGTCGTGTCGAACGCGCACATCCAGCGCACGACGCCCGCCGCCTCGTCCCAGAAATAGAACCGGAAACGCTTCTGCAGGCGCTCGCTCACGTCGTGCGGGAGCCGGGCGAAGACGCCGTTGGCCTGCACCGGATAGAGGACCTCCACCCCGTGCACGGCGCGCACGCCCTCCGCCAGCCGCTGGGCCATCTCGTTGGCGTGACGGGCGTTGCGCAGCCACAGGTCCTTGGCGAGCAGCGCCTCCAGCTGGACCGACACGAAGCGCATCTTGGAGGCGAGCTGCATGGACAGCTTGCGCAGATGCTTCATGTGGCTGACGGCGTCCCGGTTGATCACGACGACCGCCTCGCCGAACAGCGCGCCGTTCTTCGTCCCGCCGAGGGAGAGGATGTCGACGCCCACGGCGTTGGTGAACGTCCGCATCGGGACGTCCAGCGAGGCCGCCGCGTTGGATATCCGCGAACCGTCCAGGTGGACCTTCATACCGCGCGCGTGGGCATGGTCGCAGATCGCCCGGATCTCCTCCGGCGTGTAGAGCGTGCCCAGCTCGGTGCTCTGGGTGATCGACACGGCCTGCGGCATCGCCCGGTGCTCGTCCTCCCATCCCCATGCCTGCCGGTCGATCAGCTCGGGCGTGAGCTTGCCGTCGGGTGTGGGGACGGTGAGCAGCTTCAGACCGCCCATGCGCTCGGGCGCGCCGCCCTCGTCCACGTTGATGTGGGCGCTCTCGGCGCAGATCACCGCGCCCCAGCGGTCGGTGACCGCCTGGAGCGCGACGACGTTCGCACCGGTGCCGTTGAAGACCGGGAAGGCCTCCGCCGTCGACCCGAAGTGGCTGCGGACGATCCCCTGGAGGTTCTCGGTGTAGTCGTCCTCCCCGTACGCCACCTGATGGCCGCCGTTGGCCACGGCCAGGGCGGCCAGGACCTCCGGGTGCACGCCGGCGTAGTTGTCGCTGGCGAAACCGCGGACCTCGGGGTCGTGATGGCGTCGGGCGTCGGTCTTCGGAGGGTTCACGGCTGCTCGGTGAGCCACAGACGCTGTCCGTTCACTTCGGTGGCGGGCTTCTCCCAGACCCCGGCGATGGCCTCGGCCAGGTCCTTGACGTCCGTGAAACCCGCGAACTTCGCGTTGGGGCGGTCGGCGCGCATCGCCTCGTGCACCAGCGCCTTCACCACCAGGATCGCAGCCGCGGAGGTCGGGCCGTCGGCGCCCCCCGCCTTGCGGAAGGCGTCGGCGAGCGCCAGGGTCCAGGCCTCGGCGGCGGCCTTGGCGGCGGCGTACGCGGCGTTGCCCGCGGTGGGCTTCGTGGCGCCGGAGGCGCTGATCAGCACGTACCGGCCGCGCTCGCTGCGCTGGAGGCCCTCGAAGAAGGCGAGCGAGGTGTGCTGCACGGTCTTGATGAGCAGCAGCTCCAGGAAGTCCCAGTCGTCCAGGCTGGTCTTGATGAAGGTCTCGCTGCCACGCCAGCCGCCGACGAGGTGGACCACGCCGTCGATGCGCCCGAAGTCCTTCTCGACACGGAGCGCCCAGTCACGGGTCGAGTCCAGGTCGAGCAGGTCGACGGGCTCACCGGTGACGGTGGCGCCGCCGGCCCCGTAGCGGGCCGCGTCGACGGCCTCCGCCAGACGTTCCGGGTCGTTGTCCGCGCCGACGACGGTCGCGCCCGCCTCGGCAAGCCTGAGCAGCGCCGCCCGGCCCGCGGGTCCGCCCGCGCCGGCCACCGCGATCACCGCACCGCTGAGAGCCCCGTTCCCCATGTTCCTCGCCTCCTGAGCAGTGTTCTCGGTACGCAGGTCGCTCACGCGGCGATCCGCTCGGCGCTGTCCGCCGTGATGCCCCGGGTCGAGGCGATCACGCTCTTCAGCTTCTTGGACAGTGCCTCAAAGAACATGCTCAGCGGAAACTCGTCCGGAAGCACGTCGTCCACGAGTTTGCGGGGCGGCTGGTCGAGGTCCAGGGCGTCGGGACCCTTGGCCCACTTGGAGCCCGGGTGCGGCGCGAGGTAGGTCGAGACCAGCTCGTAGCCGGCGAACCAGTGGACGAGCTTGGGGCGGTCGATGCCGTCCCGGTAGAGCTGCTCGATGTCGGCGCAGAGCTGGTTGGTGACCTGCGGGGCGCGCTGCCAGTCGATGTGCAGCTTGTTGTCGGTCCAGCGGACGACGTCGTGCTTGTGCAGGTAGGCGAAGAGCAGCTGGCCGCCGAGGCCGTCGTAGTTGCGCACGCGCTCGCCCGTGACGGGGAAGCGGAACATGCGGTCGAAGAGGACCGCGTACTGCACGTCACGGGCCTGCGGGACGCCGTCGTCCTGCAGCTTCACGGCCTCCTTGAAGGCGGTGAGGTCACAGCGCAGCTCCTCCAGGCCGTACATCCAGAACGGCTGGCGCTGCTTGATCATGAACGGGTCGAAGGGCAGGTCGCCGTGGCTGTGGGTGCGGTCGTGGATCATATCCCAGAGCACGAAGGCCTCTTCGCAGCGCTTCTGGTCGTGGACCATGGCGGCGATGTCCTCGGGCAGCTCCAGGCCCAGCACGTCGACGGCGGCGTCGGTGACCCGGCGGAAGCGGGCCGCCTCACGGTCGCAGAAGATGCCACCCCAGGAGAAACGTTCCGGCGCTTCACGGACGGCGATGGTCTCCGGGAAGAGCACGGCCGAGTTGGTGTCGTAGCCAGCCGTGAAGTCCTCGAAGGTGATGCCGCAGAACAGCGGGTTGTCGTAGCGCGTGCGCTCCAGCTCGGCCAGCCAGTCCGGCCACACCATGCGCAGCACGACCGCCTCCAGGTTGCGGTCCGGGTTGCCGTTCTGCGTGTACATCGCGAAGACGACCAGGTGCTGCAGGCCGTCCGCACGGTTCGCCGCGGGCTGGAAGGCCAGCAGCGAGTCGAGGAAGTCCGGCACCTCGAAGCCGCCGTCGGCCCAGACCCGCAGGTCCTTCGCCAGGGCACGGTGGTAGTCGGCGTCGTGCGGGAGCAGCGGGGAGAGCTCCTCGACGGCGTCGATCACCCGCTGGACCGCCTGCTCGGCGTCCGTGCGCGGCGGTGCGTCCTCGGCCGTGAAGTCGATCGATCCGTCCTTGGCCTGCCAGGGCCGGATCGCTTCCACGGCATCCTTGAGCACGCGCCACGCCGGGTGCTCCACCACCCTGGTCGTCGGAGGAACCCGATCCTCCGTAGCTGCCTGCACAAGAATTTCCGTCATGTCCCATCCTCCACTGGAGAACCTCGCGTCAGCACACCGTATGCATACGAGGTTTCCTCCAGCAAGTGGACCTTCGGGAAATTATCCTGCGTGTTCGCATCTTCACCGCACTTTTTCCTGCCGGACACCGGAAGGGCGACGCTTCCGCGCGGGCAGGGCGGGTAGGGAACTCCGAGGACGCACGCATGTCCTGGCCGGCCCACGGCCGTCGGCTCACGTGCTCCCCCCGGCCCAGCCGTCGACGGAAACGAGTCGCGCCTTGAACTTCCTCACCATCGGTCACCGCGGAGTGATGGGCGTCGAGCCCGAGAACACCCTGCGTTCCTTCGTCGCCGCCGAGCAGGCCGGCCTCGACACCATCGAACTCGATCTGCACCTGAGCAAGGACGGCGCGCTCGTGGTCATGCACGACCCCGACGTGGACCGCACGACCGACGGCGCCGGGGCCATCGCCGAGCAGACCCTCGCCGAGCTGCGGACCCTCGACGCGGGCCACGGGGAGCGCGTGCCGGTCTTCGAGGAGGTCCTGGACGCCGTGCGCTCACCGCTGCAGGCCGAGATCAAGGACGTCCAGGCGGCACGGGCGCTGGCCGAGGTGATGCACGCCCGGGACCTGGTGGAGCGGGTGGAGGTGTCCTCCTTCCACGACGAGGCCGTCGCGGAGATCGGGCGGCTGGTCCCCGGGGTGCGCACCGCGCTCATCGGCAGCCGCTACGGCCTCGACATCGTGGACCGGGCGGTGACCGCCGGGGCCGCCACGCTCTGCCTCAACCTCAGGCGCCTCACGCTGGAGATCGTCGAGGAGGCCCGCAAGCGCGACCTGCGGATCATCGGCTGGGTGGTCAACACCCAGGACCAGCTGCGGCTCGTCCGCGCCTTCGAACTCGACGGCGCGACCACCGACTACCCCGAGATCAGGCGCACCGGCCGCTTCACGGCCTGAAGACCCGGCCCGGCGCTCACGCGAGTTCCTTGACCAGCAGCTCGAACTGCAGGTCGTCGCGCTGCGGGATGCCGAAGCGCTCGTCGCCGTACGGGAAGGGGGTCATCCGTCCCGTACGGCGGTAGCCGCGGCGCTCGTACCAGGCGATGAGGTCCTCACGAACGGAGATCACGGTCATGTGCATCTCGGCGACGCCCCAGCCCTCGCGCGCCTCTCGCTCGGCCCGCGCCATGACGGCCTTGCCGAGCCCGGAGCCCTGCGCCGTGGGGCTGACCGCGAACATGCCGAAGTAGGCGTGGTCGCCGCGGTGCTCGAGCTGGCAGCAGGCGACGATCCGGCCGTCCTGCTCGACCGTGAGCAGCCTGCTGTCGGGCGCCTCGACGACCGCGAGCACGCCGTCGGGGTCGGTCCGCTGCCCCTGCAGGATGTCCGCTTCCGTCGTCCACCCGGCCCGGCTGGAGTCACCGCGGTAGGCGGACTCGATGAGCCGGACCAGGGCGTCGACGTCGGCGGCGGTGGCATCGCGGAAGGTCAGGTCGGTGGCGGCGGTGTCCATGCGGGCGATCTCCGGTCTCTGACATCTCTGGGGCACGGGTGAGCCTAACGCCGCGCCGGTAGGGTCAGGATGCATGGTGCATGTACTCAGCAGTAGGACCTTGCTCCGCCCCACCGATCCCGAACGCTCCCGTGCCTTCTACGGGGAGCGGCTGGGGCTGGCCGTCTTCCGCGAGTTCGGCACGGGACCGGAACGCGGAGTCGTCTATTTCCTCGGCGGCGGTTTTCTGGAGCTCTCCGGCCGCTCGGGGACGCCGATGCCGCCCGACCCCGCGGTACGGCTGTGGCTGCAGGTCGACGACGTGACGGCCGCGCACGACGAGCTGCGGGCCGAGGGGGTCGAGATCGTCCGTCCCCCGGTGAAGGAGCCGTGGGGGCTGGTCGAGATGTGGATCGCGGACCCGGACGGCACCCCGATCGTGCTGGTGGAAGTGCCCGCGGACCATCCGATGCGGTACCGGCCGGGCATCTGAACCACCGCGGCGGGAGGCCCGGACGAGGGGCGACGCCGCGGACGCGGATCGGTGCCGCTCCGGGTCGGAGATCCCGTCTCCGGCTCCGCGGGCGCACGCCGGTCCGACTCCGCGCCACCGGGCCCCTCCCCCGTGCCGTCCCTCCCCTGCCGCCCTTCCCGACCGAGGGGATCTCGGGCTGTCGCGGTCAGCGGATGCCTCGGTCCGGGGCGAGGCTTAGCGTGCTGGAAGGGGTCCCCTTCGTCGGAAGGAACGTCATGAAGCTCGACGCGCCCGTGCCCGGCGGGCCCTGCTGGGCCGAACTGGGGACCAGCGACCTCGAGGAGGCGAAGCGGTTCTACGCGGAGTTGTTCGGCTGGCGCGCGCAGACGGATCCGCGGCAGGAGGCGGGCGGCTACACGGTCGCGCATCTCGGCGAGACCGCCGTCGCCGCGCTCACGCCCCTGTATCAGCAGGCGCAGCCGTGCGCCTGGAGCGTGTCGTTCGCGGTGACCGACGCGGACGTGAGCGCACGGCTGGTCACGGAGGCCGGCGGCAAGGTGCTGGTCGGTCCGATGGACGTCTTCGACGTGGGCCGTTTCGTCGTCGCCCTGGATCCGGCCGGCGCCGCGTTCCAGCTGTGGCAGGCGCGGACCTTCCCGGGCGCCGGGCTGTTCAACGCGCCCGGCTCGCTCGGCTGGGTGGAGCTGCTGACCCGTGAGCCGGAGCGGGCGGAGACCTTCTACACCACCGTGTTCGGCTGGACCGTCGGCTCCTCGGAGAACTACGTGCAGTGGGGCGTGGGCGGCGCCGACTTCGGCGGCATGATCACGATGGACGAGAAGTTCCCGCCGGAGGTGCCGCCGCACTGGCTGCCGTACTTCGCGGTGGCCGACGTCGACGCCTGCACGCGGACGGCCGTCGAGGCGGGCGGCGCCGTCCTCATGGAACCGACCTCCGTGCCGGACGGTCCGCGGATCGCCGTGCTCCGGGACCCGCCGGGCGCGGTCCGCGGCGGGACGGCCCCTCGTCGACGAGCCCGCCGCTCAGACCCGCAGCGCCCGCATGTGTCCCTCCAGTCGGCTGAGCAACTCGCCCAGCAGATCCGCCAGTTCACCCTGGCTGCCGTCGTCCAGGGCGGACAGGACCGCGCTCTCGTAGGCGAGCTGCTCGGGCAGGACGCCGTCGACGAGGTCCCGGCCGGCTTCCGTGAGGCGGAGGTGCGCGACCCGGCGGTCGCGGGTGTCGCCGCGGCGTTCCACGAGGCCGCGCTCGGTGAGCTGCTTGAGGCGTTTGGTGACGGCGGCCCCGGAGGAGAACGTCTCGCGGGCCAGCTCGCCGGGGGTCAGCTCGTGGCCGGTGCGGCGCAGCGCGCCGAGCAGGTCGAACTCGGGTCGGCTCAGTCCGACTCCCCGCAGGGGCGCGTCCTCGGCCTGCTGGAGCAGGGCGGCGCAGCGGTTGACCCGGCCGATGATCTCCATGGGGCCGGTGTCCAGGTCGGGCCGGACGGTCTGCCACTGCCGCACGACGGCGGCGACCGTGTCGTTCCTCGCCGGGTCGCCGTCCTCGGCCTGGACGCCGTCATCGGCCCGGTCCCGGGTGGTGGTGCCGGTGGGGTCGCCGGTCGCGGTCGGGTCCTCGGTCGCGGGGCGTCCGCCCGGGGCGTTCCCGTCGCCGTCCGCGGAACCCTTCCGTGCCCCGTCCCCGGCCGCTGCCCGTCCCTGCGTCGCCGTCATCGCCGTACGTCCTCCGCTCTCGCGCTCGCGTCCCGGTCCAGGAGCAGCCCCTGACGCCGTACCGTCGCCGCGAGCGTACGGTGTCCCGACTGTTCGGCCGTCACGACCCGCTCCTGCGGCAGGGCGCGCTGCCACCACTCGCCGGCCGCGGCGTCGGCGGTGGCGCGGAGATCGACCAGGGCGGCGGCCAGGGCGCGGCGGGCCGCGTCCAAAGCTCCGACGGCCGGATGCGGCTCCGCCGTCAGGCGGGCCGCGTGCTCCCGGGTCCGTTCGACCGCCGTCAGGGCGTTCTCCAGACGGTCGCCGGCCCGGCGGTTGGTGACGGCCACCGCGGCGGCGAAACCGACCACGGCGCCGACCAGGGTGTCCACGAGCCGCTCGGCGATGAGCCGGCCCGGGTCCTGGACCTGAGCGAACTCGGTGATGAGCAGCGCCATCGGGGTCACGCAGACACTGCCTAGCCAGTAGTTGCGGCTGATCAGCGCCTCCGCGCCGAAGTTGAGGGCGAGACAGACCAGGACGAGGGCCGCCTGCGCGAGGTGGGCGAGCGGGACCAGCACGGCGAAGGCGAGGACGCCGACGAGGTTGCCGACGACGCGCTGAACCGCGCGGCTCCAGGTGAGGGTGACGTTCGCCTGGTAGAGGGACGCCGCGGTGACCAGGGCCCAGTACGGGCGGCCGACCCCGAGGGCGAGGGAGGCGTACCCGGCGAGGGCGCAGCCCAGGGCCGTGCGTGCCGCGATGGGCGCGAGGGGGCCGAGACGGCGCCTCAACGGCGTTCGGTCGGCGGCGGCTTCGGCGTCGACGCCGATGAGTTCGTCGTCGTCGACGAGGTCGTCGGGGCACGGGACGGGTGCGGTGCCGCGCAGATCGCGGGCCCAGTCGCGCAGCCGGGCCGGATCGGTGTCGGCGGGGGCGGCGAGGGCGATCTCGGCCCGCACGACGAGCCGCTCCAGCCCTCGGCGCGTCTCCCCGGCACGGGCCGACAGGAGGGTGTTCCAGGCGGCGTGCACGGCGGTGGCCGCGGCGGCGCGGGTCCGGCCTTCGCCTTCGCCCGCCGCATGCGCGTCGACGCGGGCGGCGGCCGCGTTCAGGGCGTGCGCGGTGGCGCGTCGCTCGGGACCGTGCGGGCGCGCCAGTCCGGGCGCCATGCCGATCAGCCAGGCCCAGCCGCCCGCGGCGAGAGCCAGCCCGAGATGGCCGGGGACCCGGTCGAGGGTCTGCGGCACGAACAGCGAGGCGGAGCTGATGAAGGTGAGGACGACGTTGGCGGGCGGCCCGAGGCGGGTCGCGTCGCACAGGGCCTTCTGAGCGGCCGCCAGGAGCGCGCCGACGGTGACCAGGGCGACGGGGGACGCGGTGAGCGAGGCGGCGACCAGGGCGACGGCCAGGCCGCCGGTCATGCCGAGCACCACCCCGGCCAGCACACGGGCCCGGGCCGCGTAAGGGCGGTTGTGGGCGTAGAGGGCGCACAGGGATCCGGCCATCGTGTACATGGCCAGGTCCAGCCGCCCGAGGGTCAGCAGGATCAGGTTCGGCGGGGCGACCGCGGCGATCACGCTCAGTGCGGGCTTGAACCAGATGTCCGAGGGGCGGCCGAGCCGCAGGACGCCGGCGAGCGGCAGCCGGAGAGCGGGGCGCTTTCGGGGTTCGGGCCGGTGCCGCGCTCGGTGTCGGGGGCGGGGGCGCTGGGGGGTCGCACTGCTCATGTGCATCAATTTAGCATGTGTTTTACTCGTGAAATATTAGCCGTCCCGTCGCATGCTCCCCGCGTACACCCTTGCGCCCGCATGCGCGCGGCACGGCGTGGGCATCGCATCCCACGACGGTGGACGCCGAGCGGTCGGTGAACGTCGAGCGGGGAGGTGCGCGTGCACGGACCGGCTTCGCCCGGCTGGCTGCTGGTCGCGCTGTGCGCGGCGACCGGGGCCTACTGCCTGCTGCGGATGCGCAGCGGGGTCGAGGAACAGCGCAGAGCCGCGGGCGGCGAGGCGCTGATGGGCTTCGGGATGGCCGCGATGGCCGTGCCGCCGGCCGTGTTCACCCCACCGGCCTGGGCGTGGCCCGCTTACGCCGTGGTCTTCGGCGCGGCGGCCCTGCGGGCGCTGTGGTCGGCTCGGGCCGGGGCACATCATCTGCATCATCTGGTGGGCGCCGGGGCGATGGTGTACATGTCGGCGGTGATGGCCGGCACGCCCGCTCACGCCCACGGACACGGCGGCTCGGGAGTCCCGCTGCTGACGGGTGCGCTGCTGGCGTACTTCACCGGCTACGTCCTCCTCGCGGGGGTGCGGCTGCTGCCGGCCGCCGGCGCGGGCGGGGCCGCCGTCGCCTGGGGCGACCGGCCCGAAGTGGCGCGGGCGTGTCGTCTGTCGATGGGCATCGGCATGCTCGCCATGCTGCTGACGATGTGATCCCGGGATCCGGGGCGTGGCCTGCGTCACTTCGCCGACGGAAGTCGTACTCCCGAGCGGTGCGCCGCTCATAAGGTGCTGCCCATGATGGTCCCCGCGGTCCTGCTGCTGTTCGGCGCGCTGACCGCCGTGGTCGCCCCCCGGCTGATCGCCCGGGCCGACTGGCCGGACCGCGAACCGGTGATCGCCCTCTGGGCGTGGCAGTGCGCGGTCGCCGCGGTCCTGCTGTGCTGTGCGCTGTCGATGACGCTCAGCGCGGCGGCCGCCTGGCAGGCGGTGCGCGGGGAGCTCTTCGCCCCGGCCCCGAGGGCTGTGGTGGAGGCGTACGCACTGGGCGCGACCGGCCCGTGGGCCCCGGCGACCGCGGTGGCGCTCGCCTGCGGCGGACTGTGGAGCGGGGCGATGCTGGTCCGGGAGGTGCTCCGCAGCCGGACCCGCCGCAGGTCCCGGACCGCCGAACTCAGCCTGCGAGCGCCGCTGTTGCCGGGCGAGGGGGCCACGCCCGCAAGCCTGCTGGTCTTGGAGGGCGAGCGGCCCGAGGCGTGGTGGCTGGCGGGTTCGCCGCCCCGACTGGTCGTGAGCACCGGCACGTTGCGTCGCCTGAAAGGACGTCAGCTGGATGCCGTGCTCGCCCACGAGCAGGGACACGCCCAGGCGCGGCACGACTGGCTGCTGCACTGTTCGACGGCGTTGGCCACCGGGTTCCCGCGGGTTGCGGTGTTCACCGCGTTCCAAGGCGAGATGCACCGGCTGGTCGAACTGTCCGCCGACGACATGGCCTCGCGCCGCTTCGGCCGGTTGACCACCGCGCTGGCCCTGGTCGAACTCAACGAGGGCCGGGGCGTGTTCGGCCCCTCCCCCGCCCCCCGGGCCCATCTCCCGCAGCGTGTGGACCGGTTGCTCACCGCACCCGACCGGCTCACCGCGGCCCGCAGGCTGCGACTGACGGCGGCGGCCTCGCTGGTTCCGGTGATCCCGGTGCTCGTGACACTGGTGCCGGGACTGCGCGCGCTGGGCTGACCTTCTGCAGGGCCGGCCGAGCGGCCCCGCCGGCGGCCGAGGGCCGACCGGTGTGCCAAGTGAGCCGAAGGCAAAGGCGGGCGGGCGGTGGAAGCATCCGACACGGCGGGGTGGACGAGCGCCCCGTGGGGCCGGGGCAGCCGGGGACGACGTCACTGGAGCCGCCCGTGCCGGCGGGCCGAAGGGCATCCCCGGACAGGGACCTGGACGACTTCCTCGACCGGGGGCGGCGGACGGCGGGCCCGGACGACGGAGCGGGCCCGCGTCCCCCGACGGCGACCGGCGGCTCGGTCGCTCGCCCGAGAGGCCCCGCCGCAACCGGGGTTCGCCTCCGGAGCCCTCGGTCGGCGAGGATCGTCGTATGCACTGCCCGACCGTCGAGTCCCCGCCCCGTACCGTTGCCCAGCGCACGGCCGCCCGCGTCGCCCTGGTCCTGGGCCTGTGCTCCGTTCTCCTCCTCGTCCCGGTCGTGGGCGAGTGGGGCCCTCTGGTCTCCGCCGACCGCGACGTCGCCCGCACCGCCCACCGCTGGGCCCTCGCCGGTCCCGGCGTCACCCGGGTCTGCCGCATCCTCACCGACTGGGTCTGGGATCCGATGACCGTGCGCCTGCTGGGCGCGGCGGTGGCCGGTTGGCTGGTGTGGCGGCACACGGACTGGTGGACCGCCGGATGGCTGGTGACCGCGGCCGCGCTGGGCACGCTGATCCAGCAGGCGCTCAAGGCTGCGGTCGGCCGTGCCCGTCCGGTCTGGCCCGACCCCGTCGACTCGGCGCACTACGCGGCATACCCCTCCGGGCACGCCCTGACCGCCACCGTGGTGGCCGGCCTCCTGCTGTGGCTGCTCCACCGGCACGGCGCGGGCCCCGTGGTGTGGCGCACGGCGCTCACGGTGGCGGTGACCTCCGTGGCGGGCGTGGGACTGACGAGGATCTGGCTGGGGGTGCACTGGCCCTCGGACGTCCTGGCCGGCTGGCTGCTCGGAGCCGCGCTGGCGGCGCTGGCGATCGCGGCACACCTGCGCTGGCGTCCCTGACCGGACGCCAGGACCACCAGGGGGCGAACCCGACGGCGCACGCCGCCGGATGAAACCCCGTCACAGCGCGGTGAGCAAACGGCTCGCGCGTTCACCACCGGAACGCACCGGCTCGCGCCGGCGCCACCGGCCCGAACTTCCGTCCCCACCGCCCACGCAGTCCGCGACGGTGGGCAGTCGGTCGCCCGGAACAGCGGGCGGTGAGGCCGGCGTGATTCATAGGATGGCTGTCATGACGAGCGTGCTGTTCGACTTCTCCGGAACCCTCTTCCGCATCGAGTCCGCCGAGTCCTGGCTGCGGTCGGTGCTGCGCGCGGCAGGCCTGGCGATGCCCGGGTCGGAGCTGGCCGAGAAGGCACGGGCCCTGGAGGCGGCCGGCGCGCTGCCGGGCGGGGCGTCTCCCGTCCGGGTGCCTGACGAGCTGGCCGAGCTGTGGCGGGTGCGGGACGAGAGTGCGGAGCTGCACCGGGCCGCGTACACCGGTCTGTGCCGGCAGGTGCCGTTGCCGGACCCGGCGTTGCACGACGCCCTGTACGAACGGCACATGGCCCCGGCGGCCTGGTCCCCGTATCCCGACGCCCTCGCCGTGCTGAGCGAGTTGCGCGAGCGCGGTCTGCGGGTGGGCGTGGTCAGCAACATCGGCTGGGATCTGCGGCCCGTGTTCCGGGAGCACGGGCTCGACGCGTACGTCGACACGTACACGCTGTCGTACGAGCACGGCGTGCAGAAGCCGGACGCACGGCTGTTCACGATCGCGTGCGAGGCGCTGGGGGCCGACCCCCGCAGGACCCTGATGGTGGGTGACAACCGGTGGGCGGACGGCGGTGCGGCCGCGCTGGGCTGTGCGGTGCACTTCGTGGACCATCTGCCGGCGGCGGAACGCCCGGACGGGCTGCGGCCGGTGCTGGAGCTGGTGGGCTGAGCCGAGGAGCCCCGTGTACGCCCCGCGTACGTCCAGGCGACGGTAGCCTCAGGACACCATGACGGGAAAAGCACGCCCACTCTGGACGATCCCCCGCGTCGCCCAGAGCAGGCGGCAGCCCGGTGGACTCCGTTTCGGAACCGACCGGGGTTCCTGAGTATAGTTGGCTGGCAGCCAGTCAACGCAGGAGTTACAGAATGTCCCCGCGCAGCGCCTCGGTCAATGAAGAATTGCGGCGGCGTTCCCGGGAACGGCTCCTGCAGGCCGCGGTGGAGCTGGTGGGCGAGCGCGGATACGAGGCCACGACCCTCGGCGACATCGCGGACCGGGCGGGCACGGCGCGCGGTCTGGTGTCGTACTACTTCCCCGGCAAGCGCCAACTGGTGCAGTCGGCGGTGCACCGCCTGATGCACCGCACGCTCGAAGAGGCGCTGGAGAGCGAGCCGCACACCGCGGACGGCCGCGAGCGCATGGCGCGGGCCATCGACGCGATCATGGGGCTGGCCCGGGACCGCACGGTGCTGATGCGTCAGCACATGGCGGGTCTGCTCCAGGCCGAGGGCTTCCTGCAGTGCCCGGAGCAGCAGCGACTGGCCGAACTCCTGCGGGAGACCGCGGCTCGGCACGGCTCACAGGACGCCGACCACGACTATCCGATGCTGCGCTCCCAACTGATGGGCGCCGTCTACTCGATGGTGCTGCCGAACGTGCCCCTGCCGCTCGTCAGACTGCGCGCCGACCTGTTCGCGCGCTATCGCCTCGACTGGGAGCAGGGGGTCCCGCCGGACGCCGAAGCACCCGGCGGGGGATGCGCCACCGATCTGTCGCGCTTCTTCGCGACGGACCTGCCGGCCGGGGATCAGCCGAAGTAGTCCGGCTGCGTCTGGACGTTGAGTTCGCGCAGACGCACCCGCTTCGCGGGGTCCGTGCGCTTGTCGTCGAGCTTCAGCACGTCGAAGCCCTTGGCGATGTCGTTGGAGTAGATGTAGCCGTTGTAGTAGTACGCCGACCACGAGCCGCCGGTCTGCAGGGTCGTGGTGTTCAGCGGGCCGCGCTCGAAGTAGGCGATCTCCTTCGGCTTCGCCGAGTCGGTGAAGTCCCATACGGAGACGCCGCCCTGGTACCAGGCCTGGACCATGAGGTCCTTGCCCTTCACCGGGATCAGGGAGCCGTTGTGGGCGACGCAGTTCTCGGTGTCCGCCTGGTGACGGGGGATCTTGTAGTAACCGCGGAAGACGAGTTTGCGCTGGTCCCCCTTGCCGACGATGTCGTAGATGCCGTCGGCGCCGCGGTTCGGGCCGGTCGCCTCGTTGCAGGTGGCGGCTCCGCCGCCGCCGAGCTCGTCGGTGAACACGACCTTGTTCGCCTTCTGGTTGAAGGTCGCGGAGTGCCAGAACGCGAAGTTGACGTTGTCCTGCACCTGGTCGATGACCTTCGGGTGCTCCGGGTCCTTGATGGAGAACAGGATCCCGTCGCCCATGCAGGCGCCGGCCGCCAGGTCCTTCTCCGGCAGCACGGTGATGTCGTGGCAGCCGGTGGTCTTGGACACGCCGGGGTTGGTCGGCCCGCCGGGGTTGCCGCCGCCGTCCGGGCCCTCACCCGGGAACAGCACGGGGAAGCTCACGACCGCCGCCTTCTCGGGCGCCTTGCGGGGCACCTTGATGACCGAGATGCCGTCGTGCGGAGGCTGGCAGTCGGGGTAGGCGGCGCTGGGCGAGTACGAGGACACGTAGATGTAGACGTTCTTGCGCTCGGGCACCAGGGTGTGGGTGTGCGAGCCGCAGGCGGTCTCCACGGCGGCGACGTACTTCGGGTTCGCCTTGTCGCTGATGTCGAAGACCTTCATGCCCTCCCAGGAGGACTTCTCGGTCACCGGCTGGGTGGTGCTGTTGCAACTGCTGTCGCTGCGCGAGGAGTCGGTCGACAGGAAGAGCAGGTCCCCCGATACGGAGACGTCGTTCTGTGAGCCGGGGCAGAGCACCTGGGCCACGGTCTTCGGCGACCTCGGGTTGCTGATGTCGAAGACGCGGAAGCCGTCGTAGTTGCCGGCGAAGGCGTACCTGCCCTGGAAGGCCAGGTCCGAGTTGGTGCCCGGCAGGGCGTCCTTGGGGATGTTCGCCAGGTGCTCGATGTTGGCGGAGTGGACGATCTCATCCTTCCCGGGTATCTCGCCGTCGGCGATCGCCGCGGCCGCGTCGGCCCTGGCGCCGGGCGAGACCTCCTGCTCCACGGCGGTTCCGTCCCCCGGGTCGGGGGTCGCGGCCGCCGGGACCGCCGTCAGGAGTGCGGCGAGGAGACCGGTGCACGCGGCGGCGACTCCCAGCCGTCTGCGTCGTGTTCGAGGATCGTTCAACAGGGTCACTGCATCCTCCCTTGTCACCGTTCACGGGGAACGGATCACGGTGCTCCGAAGTATCGTCTTCATCATGCACATATCAAGGGTTGGCAACGCACGCGTAATGAGTCTTTCTGTTCAGTGATGCGATCAGCGGTGCACAGATCCAGGCGAGGACGGCCCCGTCCTCAACCCGCCGATCCCAACTCACCTACCCCAGGAGGTAGTTGTGCCGGTCCGCCGCAAGCCCCTCGCCTCGGCCGCGCTGTTGCTGGCACTCGCCCTCGCCGGCTGCGACTCCGGCCCGGACGCCAAGCCGTCTGCGGCCGACGGCCCTTCGGTGATCGCGCCCGGCAGGCCGGGTGACGCGAACCGGACCCTTTCCCCCGAGGAAGCGGCCGAGCAGCGCACCGACGACGACACCCCGAACGCGTCCGACGTCTCGTACGCGCGGATGATGATCCAGCACCACGCCCAGGCCCTGGAGATGACCGGGCTCGTCCCGGACCGCGCCGACTCGGGCGACGTCAAGCGGCTGGCTCTGCGCATCTCCGCGGCGCAGGGGCCGGAGATCGAGGCCATGAAGGGCTGGCTCACGACGCACGGCAGGGCGTCGGCGAGCGGCGGGCACGACCACACCGCCATGCCCGGGATGGCGACCGAGGCCCAGCTGACCGAGCTGCGCGGGGCGCGCGGCAAGACGTTCGACGCCCTCTTCCTCACTTTGATGATCACCCACCACGAGGGCGCGCTCACCATGGCCGCGGACGTCAAGGCGCAGGGCAACAACGTGCAGATCGAGGAGATGGCGGACGACGTGATCGCACAGCAGACGAGCGAGATCACCCGGATGCGCGGCATGCGGTGACTTCCCCGCCCGCCGCCCGCCGCCCATCCGGGCGAACGGCGCGGAAACGGTCAGCGGCGCGCAATGGTCAGCGGCGCGCGTGGCGGGGCGTCAGGTATCCGGCGTCCCGCGCCTGCGCGATCAGTCGGAGCGATCTGCGCCGACTGTGTCCCGTCGCGCACATGACCGCGAGGACCGGGTCCACGCCCGCCTCCTGAGCGGCGCGGTACTCCTGCGCCACGAGCCGGCGCCCCTCCACGCCGCGCGGCCGGGCCGGGCGGCCCCGTCGGCCGTCGAACGCCCTGCCCGCCCCCGCCTGCTCCCCGCCCGCGTCGGCAGCCGCGCTCGGTGCGTCCGGCGCGCCTGCCGTGCCGACCGGGTCCGACGAGTGCGGTGCGTCGTGTCCATCCCGTTCATCCCGTTCATCCCGTCCGTCCCGTCCGTCCCGTGGGTGCCGTGCGCTGCGCGTGTCCTCGGCGTGGACGCCGCCCGCGTCGCACCTGTCGAACAGCGGCCCCGCGATCCAGTCCGCGAGCACCGTCAGGTCGTCGAAGGTCAGGGGCGGACGAGCCCGGACGTCCTCGACGGAGACGCGGCCGTCGCGGACCACCGCCAGCAGCTCTACGCACGCGCCGTCGGCGAAGGCCAGCCGGACCTGGAACCAGGAAGTGGCGACTCCCCCCTCCCGGACCTCCCACGCCGGCCACACGGACACCGTGCCGTCCTCGGCGGAACGATCAGAAAGATCAAGAAACGACGCTTCCGGCATACACGCAACGTAACCGCATGATCACTTTCCATACGAACGGACACGCGTACCCCGCGAGGACACAGCCCCCTGTCAGCGGAGCGGCACCGGTGCGATGCTGGAGACACCAGCGCTCATCTCCGTACCCCGCGGGCAAGGAGTTCCGCCGTGCTGCGTGTCGCCGTCGTCGGTTCAGGACCGAGTGGGGTCTATACCGCACAAAGCCTGGTCCAGCAGGATCCAGAGGTGCTCGTCGACGTCCTGGACCGCCTGCCGTGTCCCTACGGCCTCGTGCGCTACGGCGTCGCTCCCGACCACGAGAAGATCAAGTCGCTGCAGCACAGCCTGCGCACGGTCTTCGAACACGAGCGGGTGCGTTTCCTCGGCGGGGTGCGGGTCGGCGCGGACGGGGTGCCCGTGGCACGGCTGCGCGAGCTGTACCACGCGGTGGTGTACTGCATGGGCGCCGCGTCGGACCGCCGCCTCGGGGTCCCCGGCGAGGACCTGCCCGGCAGCTGGTCGGCGACGGACTTCGTGTCCTGGTACAGCGCGCACCCGGACGCCACCACCGGCGGTTTCGTCCGGGACGTCCGCGCGGCCGTCGTGGTGGGTGTCGGGAACGTCGCGGTGGACGTCACCCGGATGCTGGCCCGGGGCGCGGCCGAGCTGAGCCCCACCGACATGCCGCAGACGGCGCTGAGCGCGCTGTCCGCGAGCGGAGTGACCGAGATCCACATGGTGGGGCGGCGCGGCCCGTCCCAGGCGCGCTTCACCACCAAGGAACTGCGCGAGCTGGGCGGGCTGCCCGACACCGAGGTGGTCGTCGACGAGGCCGAGCTGGCGTCCGACCCGGCGTACGGCGATCCGTCCGGGCTGCCGGCGGCGCAGCGGCGCAACGTGGAGGTGCTGCGCGGCTGGGCCGCGACGCCGGCCCGCGGTGCCCGGCGGCGGATCCGGCTCCGGTTCTTCCTGCGGCCCGTCGGACTGCTCGCCGCGGAAGGCCGGGTGGGAGCGGTGCGCCTGGAGCGCACGGCTCCGGACGGGCGCGGCGGCGTCACGGGCACCGGCCGGTACGAGGACGTCGAGGCGCAGCTGGTGCTGCGGTCGGTGGGGTATCGCGGGGTGCCCGTGGAGGGGTTGCCGTTCGACGCGGAGAGGGGCACGGTGCCGCATCTCGCGGGGCGGGTGGTGCGCGCGGGCGAGGTCGCGCCGGGCGAGTACGTGGCGGGCTGGATCAAACGGGGACCGACCGGTGTGATCGGCACCAACCGGCCGTGCGCGAAGGAGACCGCGACGGCCCTGCTGGAGGACGCCGCCGCTCTCGCCCGGCGGCGGCTGCCCGGCGATCCGCTCGACTCGCTGCGGGCCATGGGGGCCGAGCCCGTCGGTTGGACGGGGTGGCTGGCGATCGAGCGGGCCGAGGCGGCGCTGGGCGTCTCGCTGGGGCGGGACGTGGTGAAGCTGCCGGACTGGGCGGCACTGCGGGCCGCGGCCGGGTCCGCCGACCTCTAGCACGCCGTCACCGCGGCCGGCGACCTGTCGCGTCCCGCGGACCGGCGCTCCTGACCGCGGCGGTCCGCACGGCGGGTCCCGACGCGTCGTACCGTCGACGCCCCGGCCTTCACGCCGCGTTCTGCGGCCCGTCGCAGGGAGGGGCGCTGCCCGCGCGGTCCGCAGGCGGCCGCGCCGGCCGCGCCGGCCGCCCACGGTGGCTCAACTCGCCGTACAGGCTGAACCGTTGAGCGTGAACGCGCCCGGCGCCGCGCTGTCGCCCGCATGGTTCGCCTGGTATCCGATGCTGACGCTCGCGTCGGGCGCCAGCGTGCCGTCGTAGGCCGCGTTGGTCGCCGTCACCGCTCCTGAGGCCGGGGCGTACGTGGCGCCCCAGCCGCTGGTGATGGTCTGGCCGGTGGGCAGTGTGAAGCCCAGCTTCCAGCCGTCGATCGCGGAGGCGCCGGTGTTGGTGAGGGTCACGGATGCGGTCAGGCCGGTGCTCCAGGGGCTGGTGGAGGCCGTGACCCGGCAGGCGCCGGGCTGCGGCTGGGGGTCGGGGCCGGGCGCGGGACCGGAGCCGTCGAGGCCGAAGAACCTGAGGACCCGGGCGCCCATTCCGTTGCTGTACACACCGTGCCCGACGCCCTGGACGCTGATGGCCTCGACGGGAGCGCGATCACCGGTGGCGCCGTAGCGGGTGCGGGTCCAGCCGGACACGGGCGAGTCGGTGACGGCCGGGGTCTGGCTGACGCCCTGCACGTTCGTCCACTGCTTGATCTCCTCCCCGAAGTTCGGGTACCGCAGGGTGTCGTCCTGCGTGCCGTGCCATACCTGCATCCGCGGGCGGCGGCCGGTGTAGCCGGGGTAGGCGTTGCGCACGAGGGCGCCCCACTCCTGGGGCGTGTGGATCACGGTGCCGCCGGCGCACTGGCTGTTCCACTCGGAGCCGTTGGTGGTCGCGAAGCAGCCGAACGGGACGCCCGCGAACGCGGCGCCTGCCGCGAACACGTCGGGGTAGTCGCCGAGCAGGACGTTCGTCATCATCGCCCCGGAGGAGACGCCCGTCACGAAGATCCGTCCGGTGTCGGCGGAGTACGCGCGGACGGTCCAGTCGACCATCGACTTGATGCCGACGGGATCGCTGCCGCCGCCGCGCTTGAGCGCCTGGGGTGAAGAGACGTCGAAACACTTGCTGCTGCGGGTGACCGAGGGGTAGACCACGACGAATCCGTACCGGTCGGCCAGTCGCCCGTACTCGGTGCTGGTGTACATGGCCGGTCCGGAACCCGTGCAGTAGTGCACGGCCACCAAGACGGCCGGGTGCGCGGTGACGTTCGCCGGCGCGTAGACGTACATCCGCAGGTTGCTGGGGTTCGCTCCGAACCCGGTCACCTCGGTGAGGGTGGCGGCGGGGACCGGCGCGGCCGCCTGCGGACGGGCGACGGCCGAGGGCGCGGTCAGCAGCGCCGCGGCGAGCAGGAGGAGCAGAGCGCCGAACAGGCAACGCAGCGCTCTTCCCAGGGAATCGGACACGGGGCAGTCCCTTTCTGGTGGCGGCTCGGGGGACGTCGTACGAGTGCTCGGCTCGCACCGGCGGGGTGCGTAGTCATAGGGGATGCGTGTGTCGTACGGGGTGCGTGAGCGGGCGGCGGCCAAACCGGTGCCGGGCGATCCGGATCCACGGGGCCGACCCTTCAGGGTTTCCGTGCGCGTGACCGGTGACTCGACGACGCGTGAAAGGCGGCGCGTGAAGGGAAGCGTCCGCATCGCATGGTGGCACGCGGCGGCGCACCATGGAAGCGCTCCCACGCCAACTGCCCCCACTCCCCCGCCGGTTGGCCTGGAGTAGCCCGGGGTGGCCGGATGTCTTCTGCGCAAAGCGTTGACTAGAAAGCGCTTGCCCCCTACGTTCCGTTCAGCAGTGTGACCGAGCCGCTCGAACAACCCGACACAGGTCCGCACTGCCCGTGCACGACGTTCAGAACCATGCACATCAATCACATAGCTGATCCATTCCTTCCTCCCGAAGGGACGCATCCCCATGCGCGCAGGCCCCCCACGTACACATGCGCAAAGGTCCGTTCTGGTCGCGGCGTCCGCCGCGCTCGCCACGGCGGCGGTCATGGCCCTCCCCCCATCGGCCGGCGCCGCCGAGAGCGCGCCGATCGGGTTCGGCGCCGGCACGACCGGCGGCGGGGGAGCCGGCGCGGTCACCGTGTCGACCCTGGCCGCGTTCAGGACGGCGGTGACCGGCAGCACGGCGAAGGTCGTGAAGGTCAGCGGCCTGATCTCGCTGAGCGGCCAGGTCGACGTCGGGTCCAACACCACGGTGCTCGGGGTCGGTTCGTCGTCCGGGTTCACCGGTGGCGGGCTGCGGCTGAAGAAGGTGACGAACGTGGTCATCCGCAACCTGAACATCAGCAAGCCGCTGAAGCCGGCCGACGGGATCGAGGTCCAGGCCTCGACCAAGGTGTGGATCGACCACAACTCCTTCTCGGCCGACCGCGACCACGACAAGGACCACTACGACGGACTGCTGGACATCAACCACGCCTCGGACTTCGTGACGGTGTCGTGGAACACCTTCAAGGACCACTACAAGGGCTCGCTCGTCGGCCACAGCGACAACAACGCCGGCCAGGACACCGGGCACTTGAGGGTGACGTACCACCACAACCACTTCAGCGACGTCTACTCACGCATCCCCAGCCTGCGCTTCGGCACCGGGCACTTCTACGACAACTACGTCGTCGGCGCCGAGACGGCCGTCCACTCGCGCATGGGTGCGCAGATGCTCGTCGAGAACAACGTCTTCCGTTCGACGCTGGTCGCCGTCACGACCGAGCGCGACAGCGATGTGGACGGCTACGCGAACCTGACCGGCAACGACCTCGGCGGAGCCGCGACCGAGGTGTCACGGGTCGGGACGTTCACCGAACCGCCGTACAGCTACACCGCCGAGCCCGCCTCGTCCGTCGTCGCCTCGGTGACATCGGGCGCGGGCGCCGGAAAGCTCTGACCCTCCGGAGCGCTCTCCCCACCCACCACCCCCATCCGGAAGAAGGCATCGGGACATGACTTCCTCAGCACCGTCGTCAGCACCTTCGTCAGTATCGGCACCAGCGTCTCCACCAGCGCCTCCGTCAGCGGCCGGACAGGGGGGCCGACGCCATGGGCGCGCCCTGACCGGCGGACTGGCCGCGGTCGGCCTCACGGTTGGCATGATCATGACCAGTGGTGCGCTCACCCCCGCGAGCGCCGCCAGCTGGCCCACCCCCACCAGCAGCAAGGCGGTGACCGCCACCATCTCGGTATCCGGCACCAAGGACTACGGGATGCAGCGCCTGTACGGCAGCGGTGACCTCGGCACCGGCGGCCAGAACGAGAACCAGGACCCGATCCTGGAGCTCGCGGCAGGCGCCGTCCTGAAGAACGTGATCATCGGCTCCCCGGCCGCCGACGGCATCCACTGCCTGGGCAGCTGCACGCTCCAGAACGTCTGGTGGGAGGACGTCGGCGAGGACGCGGCGACGTTCCTCGGCTCGTCGTCGTCGAACGTGTACACCGTCTCCGGCGGCGGGGCGAAGGAAGCCAGCGACAAGGTGTTCCAGTTCAACGGTGCCGGCACGCTCAACGTCTCCAACTTCGCGGTGAAGAACTTCGGGACGTTCGTGCGCAGTTGCGGCAACTGCAAGAGCGGCCAGTACAAACGCACCATCAACCTCAACACCATCGAGGCGACGTACAAGGGCGGCCGACTCGTCGGCATCAACACCAACTACGGCGACAGCGCGACCCTGAAGAAGATCACCATCGTCGGAGACAGCAGCAAGAAGATCGTTCCCTGCCAGAAGTACATCGGCAACAACACGGGCGCGGAGCCGCCCAAGAACGGCGCCGGCCCCGACGGCACCTACTGCAAGTACGCGTCGTCCGACATCACCTACAGGTAACCCCTCATCCGTTCCCCCCACGGTGAGAGGGCGGCCGTGCGAAGCGTCCCCCGCACGGCGCTTCGCACGGCCGCCCACGGTCAGGGAGCCGGCCCCAGCACCGCCGCGGAGAGCTCGCGGCGGTGCTGCTCGTACAGGGCGCGCAGCGCCGCCCCGGGCCAGTCGCCGGGAAGGAGGTCGGCGGGCAGCACGGGGTCGGCGAGCAGGTGCCGGACGACCGCCGCGAGGGCCGTGAAACGGTCGGCCGGCCGCCGCGTCCGCTCGACATGGACCAGGAGGGCCCGTGCCGTCCGTGCCCATGCGCCGAGCGGCCACAGACTCTCGGCCAGCTCCCGGGGCGGCGTGTCGGGGCGAGCGGTGAAGCGCTGGACGACCTCGTCCAGGTCGGCGGGCCAGGGCCGGCCCAGATTGGCCGGGCGCAGCCAGACGCCCTCCCGCAGCTCGGCGAGCCTGAGGGCGGTCAGCCGGGCGCGCAGTTCGGCGCGGTCGGCGGGGCCGCGGCCCGTCGCGGTGATCACCGGCATCTCCCAGTCGCCGTCCCACGCGCGCGTGTCCGGGTGCACGGCGTCGTCCTGCCGCCGCTGCCGCTCCAGCAGCCGGTCGCTGAGCCGGTAGACGCCGTCCGCCCTGCGGAGGTCGCCCGCCGCGACCATCCGGCTCAGCGCGGCCCGCACCGTCGATCCGCCCACGCCGAACGGCTCCACCCCGCGCACCAGGTCCTTCGCCGCCAGCTCGGGCGGATGCGCGCCCAGCAGCAGACTCAGGACCACCGACCGCGCGGACAGCGGAGGCAGGTCGACCTCGCCGGGCTGCGCCGACACGTTGATCCGCATGAGGACGTACTGTACGTGCGGCTTCGATGTTGCACTATTGCTACAGCCGTAGGCGGAGTGCAACATGGTCGCCATGGTCCCGACCCTCGCACAGCCCCCCGCCCCGTCCCCGTCGCCACCCCCGTCCTCGTCTCCGTCGTCCTCCCCGTCGTCGGCGCAGCCCCTTTCGCCTGCGCCGCCGCACGTGACGCACGACGTCACCAACCAGCCACCGCCCCTGGCCCCCTACGACGCCTCCGACGACACCGCTCTCCTGGAGGGGCTGCGCCGTGAGGGCGCCGGGTGGGCGGAGGCAGGCGTGCGGAGGATCGGTCTGCTGGCCGGCGGCGTCGAGGCGCAGGACTGGAGCGACCTCGCCAACCGGCACGAGCCGGTCCTGCGCACGCACGACCGGTACGGCCACCGCCTCGACGAGGTCGACTTCCACCCGAGCTGGCACCAGCTCATGCGGGTCGCGGTCGGCGCGGGTCTGGCGGGCGCACCCTGGGCGGACGACCGGCCGGGCGCCCATGTGGCGCGCACGGCGGGCGGTCTGGCCTGGGGGCACACCGAGGCCGGGCACGGCTGCCCCACGTCGATGACGTACGCGGCCGTCCCCGCCCTGCGTCGTCAGCCGGAGCTCGCCGCCGTCTACGAACCGCTCCTGACCAGCCGGGAGTACGACCCGGGGCTGCGCGAGCCGACACGGAAGCGCGGACTGCTCGCCGGCATGGGGATGACCGAGAAGCAGGGCGGCTCCGACGTCCGGACGAACACCACGGCGGCCTCGCCCACGGCGGAGCCCGGGGTGTACACCCTGCGCGGGCACAAGTGGTTCACGTCTGCGCCGATGTGCGACGTGTTCCTGGTGCTGGCGCAGGCTCCCGGCGGCCTGTCCTGCTTTCTCGTGCCGCGCGTGCTGCCCGACGGCGTCCGCAACACGTTCCGCGTGCAGCGGCTCAAGGACAAGCTGGGCAACCGCTCGAACGCGTCCTCCGAGCCGGAGTTCGACGGGACCGTGGCCTGGCTGGTCGGCCCCGAGGGCCAGGGCGTCAAGACCATCATCGAGATGGTCAACTGCACGCGGCTGGACTGCGTGATGATGTCGGCGGCCCTGATGCGCAGGACGCTCGTCGAGGCCGGACATCATGTGCGCCACCGCAGCGCGTTCGGGGCGCGTCTGCTCGACCAGCCGCTGATGCGCAACGTCCTGGCCGACCTGGCGCTGGAGTCGGAGGCCGCCACCACGCTCACGCTGCGACTGGCCGGGGCCGCCGACCGGGCGGTGCGCGGGGACGACGGCCGGGGGGACGAGCGGGCCTTCCGGCGGATCGCCACCGCCATCGGCAAGTACTGGGTGACCAAGCGGGGACCGGCCTTCACCGCGGAGGCCCTGGAGTGCCTCGGCGGCAACGGCTACGTCGAGGACTCCGGCATGCCCCGCCACTACCGTGAGGCCCCGCTGCTGTCGATCTGGGAGGGCTCGGGCAACGTCAACGCCCTCGACGTCCTGCGGGCGTTGACCCGCGAACCGGCGACCGCGGACGCGCTCTTCACCGAACTCGCCCTGGCGCGGGGTGCGGACGCCCGGCTCGACACGGCCGTCGCGAAGCTGAGGTCCCGGCTGACCACAGCGACCCCGTCCGGCGCCCGCCGGCTGGTGGAGCAGATGGCTCTCGCACTGCAGGCCTCCCTGCTGGTGCGGCACGCGCCGCCCGCCGTCGCCGACGCCTTCTGCGCCACCCGGCTGGACGGCGACTGGGGTCACTCCTTCGGCACCCTCCCGGACGCCGCCGACCTGGACGCGATCCTGGAGCGCAGCCTTCCGGAACGGACGGTTCCCGCCGCGAACTGACCTGGCTGCGCGGGTTCTGCGCGACGCACGGGCGGCCACGAGTGGCCGGCCGTCAGCACATCGTGGGGCCTTCCGCGCGTGGTGGGGCCTTCGCCGCGTGACGGGGCCCGACACGAGCGGACGGCCTGACACGGGTGGTCAGCCCGACGCGAGCGGTCGGGCTGACGCAAGTGGTCAGCCTGACGCGGGTGGTCGGGCCTTCCGCGCGTGACGGGCCCCTTGCGTGTGATGGGCCCTTCGCCGGAAGCCGGGCCTACCGCACGTCGTGGTCCGTCCCCGGGTGGTCGCGCCTTCCGGGCACGGTCGACGTCCTCACGCGCCCAATCGGCGGGGAGTCCGGCGCGCCCGTGCTGGTCGGTCAACTCGTCGGGCGGCCCCAGAGCACGGCGAAACGGGCCCACTCGATGTCCCACTGATCCTCGCGCCGACGTTCCAGACGGCTCCGCAGAACGCGCCCGCCCGCGAGGGGCAGGGTCGCCACGCCGACCCCGGCGAGGCCGCCGACGAGGGAGGCGCGCAGCCTGGCCTGCGACGCGCTGGCCGGCCGGGTCACCAGGCGGCCCTGCGGGTCCGTCCAGACCTCGACCGCGGTACCCGCGGCGCTGCCGGGTCCCACGCGGACCTGACCGGTGTGCGCGGAGCCGTCCGGCCCGGTCCAGCCCACCTTCGCCCACACCTGCTCGCCGCTGGACGAGCTGCTCGCCGCGGCCTTGCCCGGGGCCTGCTCGGTCAGCCGCCCCACGAGGGGCCGCCACTCGACGCGTTCCCGCGCCAGACCGTTTTCGACGGACCCCGCGGTCGCCGACGCCGCCAGCACCCCGGCGAGCACGGTCAGCGCCCACACGCCGAGCACGACCCAGGACTCCACCGTGTCGGCGCGACGCTTGAGCGGGTTGCGCCGCCAGCGCCACAGCCACACCTTCGGACCACGGAACGCCATCGAAGGCTGCCTCCTCATGAGCACATGAACATCCCGGCCGCCCTCCCATACGCGGCGGGCGGCCCTGATGCTCAGGCGAGTCCCCCGCCCTGACGGTCCCATGGACCCGGCAGCCCTCGCAGGCGACCCGGGGAATGTGGCCGAAGTCAAGCGGTGAGGGCCCGCCATCTCCGCCGTGACCTGCGGCGACGGCGTTTCCGGAGGTGACTGTCAGTGGCGGGGTGCAGACTGGCCGGTGTCCGAGACGACGATGTCAAGGACACAGCGGAGGTGATCGGCATGACCGAGGTACTGCTCGCCGTGGGCACGCGCAAGGGCCTGTTCATCGGGCGGCGGCGGGGCGGCGTGTGGGAGTTCGACGAGAGCCCCTACTTCAACGCACAGGCGATCTACTCGGTCGCCGTCGACATTCGCGGCGAGCATCCGCGGCTGCTGGCCGGCGGCGACAGCGCGCACTGGGGCCCGTCGGTGTTCCACTCCGACGACCTCGGCCGCACCTGGACCGAGCCGGCCAGCCCGGCCGTCAAGTTCCCGCAGGACACGGAGGCCTCGCTGGAGCGGGTGTGGCAGCTGCACCCGGCGGCGGCCGAGCCGGACGTGGTGTACGCGGGCACCGAGCCGGCCGCGCTGTACCGCTCGGAGGACCGCGGCGAGAGCTTCGAACTGGTCCGCCCGCTGTGGGAGCACCCCACCCGCTCCCGGTGGGTGCCGGGCGGCGGCGGGGAGGGCCTGCACACGATCCTCACCGACAGGCGCGACCCGCGGGCCGTGACGGTGGCGGTGTCGACCGCCGGAGTCTTCCGCACTGCGGACGGCGGGGCGAGCTGGGCGCCGTCCAACTCCGGTGTGTCGGCGGTGTTCCTGCCGGATCCGAACCCGGAGTTCGGCCAGTGCGTGCACAAGGTCGCCAGGGACGCGGCGAACCCGGACCGCCTCTACCTCCAGAACCACTGGGGTGTCTATCGCAGCGACGACGCGGGCGCCCAGTGGTCCGACATCGGCGAGGGGCTCCCCTCCACCTTCGGCTTCGCCGTCGCGGCGCATCCGACGCGCGGGGACACGGCCTACGTGTTCCCGATCAACGCCGACGCGGACCGGGTGCCCGCCGACCGCAGGTGCCGGGTCTTCCGTACGGCGGACGCCGGCAAGAGCTGGGAGCCGCTCACCGCGGGGCTGCCGCCGGAGGACCACTACGGCACGGTCCTGCGTGACGCGATGTGCACGGACGACGCGGATCCGGCGGGCGTGTACTTCGGCAACCGCAACGGCGAGGTGTTCGCCTCGGCAGACGACGGCGACAGCTGGCGGCAACTGGCCTCGCACCTGCCGGACGTGCTGTGCGTCCGGGCCGCGGTCGTCGGGTGACCCGAGCCGGTCACGCAGGACGGCCGCCCGGCGCGGCCCCGCTCTCCCGGCCGGCGCCCGGCGGCGGCGCAGAGGGCGGTGCGCGCGTCGTGTGCGGGCCGGCGGGGCGTTTTCCGCTGCCTGGCGGGAACGTCCCGGGCCGTTCTTCCCGGGGCCCGGCGGACGAGTCGCCTGGCCACGGCCGCTCTTCGGATCTCGCCGGGGGTCATCGGCCCCGTCGACGACGCTCGTGATCGATGCACCTGGCGCGCCACGCGATAGCGGAGGCAGACGACTCTCGAAGTGAACGTGCGGGTCTCGACGAGTCCGGGATCCACCCGGTGTTCGCGCCGGGGAGGGAACGGAAAGCCGCCGCCGACCGGCACCGGGTGGACCCGGGCCCGGTACTCGTCGAGCAGGCCCGACGCGTACTCGTCGATCTGGCCCGACGCGGCCGCCACGGCGGCGGGAGTGTCGCGCGCCGTCGACCGCGATGCGGCCCACACCCGGCTCGGCCCGCAATCGCTCGATCTCCTCGGTCGGGCCGCCGGAAGGCCGGTCGGGCATCGCCCCGCACCGTCGACGGCAGTCCTCCGCCCTGTGGGGCACGCAGGGCTCGTCGGGCGCGCCCACCGAGGTCCCGACGAAGACCCGGTGGATCTCCCACGGCGATCGCAGAAGCCCTAGCCGGACGAGGTCGCCATACGCCGCAGGCGCCGGTGACCACGTGCGGACCCGGGCGGTCCGGCCCCGCGCCACCGCACCCCGGCGTTTCCCGGACGTTACGAAAGATTCGGTGCGAGGCGTTGACACCTGTCCGGGTTGCTTCTAATTTCACTTCACGCGAACCGGTTCGACGAGGTGTAGCTGCAAGATCCTCTTGGAACCTCGAACCGGTTCGGACAACGACCGGGAGGAGCCCGCGTGAACATCGGTGAGATCGCCAAGCGGGCCGGTGTCTCGCGGAGCACCGTGTCGTACGCCCTGAGCGGCAAGCGGCCCGTCTCCGACGACACCCGCCGGCGGATCCAGCAGGTGATCGACGAGCTGGGCTACCGTCCCAACGCCAGCGCGCGGGCTCTGGCCAACGGGCGGACCAGCACCATCGGTCTGGTGTTCCCGCCGGCCGGGAACCACTACACCGGCATGCAGCTCGACTTCATCGGCAGCGTGGTGGAGGCCGCGGCGGCCTACGACTACGACGTGCTGCTCTCCCCGAGCGGTGTGGACAGCGACCGTTCGTTCCAGCGGCTGCTGGCCGAGCGGCGGGTCGACGGCGCGATCCTGATGGAGATCAGGCTCCAGGACGACCGCGTCGACCACCTGGCCGCCCTGGACTTTCCCTCCGTGGCCATCGGCCGCACCGCCAGCGCGGACGGCGACTGGTGGGTCGGCCTGGACCACACCGCGCTGGCGGCGGCGTGCGTCCACCACCTGGCGGATCTCGGCCACCGCCGAGTCGCCTTCGTCAACCGGCCCGAACAGCTCCTGCGGGCCGGGTACGAGTCCGCGCACCGCGGGTTGGACGGCTTCACCAAGGCCGCGGCCGAGCGCGGGCTCACCGTGCGGACGTACAGCTGCGGGGACGACGCCCCCTCCGGCCAGGCCTGCATGGAACGGATCCTGCACGACGACCCGGCCACCACGGCGCTGGTCACCCTGAACGAGGCGGCCCTGGGCGGCCTCTACCGGGGGCTCGCGCACGCCGGCCGTCATGTGCCGCGCGACTTCTCCGTCACCGGAGTGGTGGCCGGCCGGTGGGCGGAGACGGTGACCCCGCAGCTCACCGCCGCGGACGTGCCCGCCGAGGAGATGGGCCGACTGGCCGTCGACCTCCTCGTCGAACGGCTCGACCACCCCCACGCCCCACCCCGGCACCACCTCCTCGCACCGCCCATCTCCCTGCGCGCCAGCACCGGACCCGCCGGCACCGGACCCGCCGGCACACCCGCAGCCTGAGAATCAGGGCTCCGCGATCCGCCGGCGCTCCTGACGCAGGCCGCTTCCCCCCGCCCCCCTCTTCTCCCCTTCTCCCGTTGCGCCACGCGAACCGCTCACCCTCGGCCGTTCGGCGTGCCCGCACACCTCCCCGACCCCTCCCGCGGCACACCCGCACCCGGAACCCGAGAACTAAGGAATCCGCAATGCACAGATCCTCCCGGCGACGTCTCGTCGCGGCGATAGCCCTGTCGACCGTCACCGCAGTCGTCGGCACCGCCTGCTCCTCCGGTTCGGGCACCACCGACACCAAGGGCGCCGGCAGCGGCAGCTACACCGTCTGGGACCCGTATCCCCAGTTCGACAAGACCTCGGCCTGGGCGAAGCTGCTCGACGCATGCGGCACGAAGGCCGGGGTGAAGGTCAAGCGCACCGCGTTCGACACCAGCGACCTGACGAACAAGACGCTGCTGGCCGCGCAGCAGGACAACGCGCCGGACGTGCTCATCGTCGACAACCCGGTGGTGTCCACCCTGGCCGAGGCCGGCGTGCTCACCACGACCGCCGACAACAAGCTGGACACCTCCACGGTGGATCCCAACCTGCTCGCGGCCGGACAGTCGGGCGGTAAGACGTACGGCACGCCGATCGGCGCCAACACCCTCGCCCTCTACTACAACAAGGCCGTGCTGAAGGGCGCCGGCGTCGACGTCGCCTCCGTCAAGGACTGGAAGTCGCTGACGGCGGCGCTGGAGAAGGTCAAGAGCGCCGGCAAGAAGGGCATCACCTTCTCCGCGATCGGCACCGAGGAAGGCAGCTTCCAGTTCCTGCCCTGGTTCTGGGGATCGGGCGCGAAGCTCACCGAACTCGACTCCTCCCAGGGCGAGTCGGCGCTCGCGCTGTGGACCGACTGGCTGAAGAAGGGGTACGCCCCGAACTCGGTCATCAACAACACCCAGACCACCAGCTGGCAGGAGTTCGCGAGCGGCGACTACGCCTTCGCCGAGAACGGCACCTGGCAGCTCGCCAACGCCGACAAGGCGGGCTTCGACTACGGCGTCCTGCCCATCCCGGCCTCCGCGGGCGGCAACGCCTCGGCCCCGACCGGCGGCGAGTTCGTCACTCTCCCCGTCCAGGGCGACACCGGCCGTTACGCCACCTCGCAGAAGCTGGTGACCTGCCTGACCAGTACCGAGAACCTCAACGCCACCGACACCGCCCTCTCCTACGTGGCCCCCACCGCCGACGTCCAGAACAAGCAGGTCGCGGCGAAAGCCGCGCTGAAGCCCTGGGTCGAGGCGGTCAAGGCCGCCAAGGGCCGCACCAGCGACGACCTCGGCACCAAGTACCCCAAGATCTCCGAGCAGATGTGGAAGGCCGTCCAGTCCGCCCTCAGCGGGGCCGACTCACCCAAGGACGCGCTGGCAAAGGCCCAGTCCGCAGTCAAGTAGCGAGGGATTCGCGGTCCTCAGATGAACCCTACGAAGCAGCGGCCGGACCACCGGTCCGCGCCTGCCCGGAACGGGGCGGCCACCACCGCCCCGCCCCCGGCCTCCGCGCGAACACGGCGTCGTCCGGCCTCCCCGCAGTGGGCAGCCTGGGCGTTCCTCGCCCCGGTCACCGTCTACCTCGTCGTCTTCTACGCCTATCCCCTCTACCGCAACATCGACCTCAGCCTGCGCAACTACACCGTCCGCTCCTTCGTCCAGGGCAACGCGCCCTTCACGGGCCTGAAGAACTACCGGGCCGTCTTCGACGACCCGACGTTCGGGCCGGCCCTGATGCACACCGTGGTGTTCACCGCCGTCTGCCTCTTCTTCCAGTACGCCCTCGGCCTGGCCCTCGCGGTCTTCTTCCACCAGAACTTCCGCCTCTCCGCCACCCTGCGCGCCCTGTTCCTGGTGCCCTGGCTGCTGCCGCTCATCGTGTCGGCCTCCACCTGGTCGTGGATGCTCAACAGCGACTCGGGCATCGTCAACTCCGTCCTGCACGCGGTGGGCATCGGGCCGGTGAACTGGCTCACCTCACCCAACTGGTCGCTGACCTCGGTGATCATCGCCAACATCTGGATCGGCGTCCCGTTCAACCTGGTCGTTCTCCACAGCGGCCTGCAGTCCATCCCCGACAGCCTGTACGAGGCAGCCGCCCTCGACGGGGCCGGCTCCTGGCGGCGCTTCTGGAGCATCACCTTCCCGCTCCTGCGCCCGGTGTCCGCGATCACCCTGCTGCTGGGCCTGGTCTACACGCTCAAGGTCTTCGACATCATCTGGATCATGACCAAGGGCGGTCCGGCGAGCTCCTCCACCACCTTCGCCACCTGGTCCTACCAGCTCGGCTTCGGCAATCTGCTGCCCGCCTTCGGTCCCGGCGCGGCCGTCGGCAACCTGCTCGTCGTCGCCGCCCTGGCCTTCGGCCTGGTGTACCTGCGGGTCCAGCGAAAGCAGGCACTGTCATGACGACTTCACTCCCGGTCCCGAACCATCGTCGCGGCACGTGGGGAAAGACGGCCGCAGGCGTCCTGCTGACGGCGGTCATGCTGTTCCCGGTCTACTGGATGATCAACGTGTCGTTCACCCGTGACCAGGACATGCGCAAGAGTCCGCCCGGACTGTTGCCGCTCCACGGCACCCTGACCGGCTACCGCGCCGTCCTCGACGTGCAGTTGCCCTACCTCGGCACCAGTCTCGTCGTCGCCCTGGGAACCGTCGTGCTGACCGTCGCCCTGTCCGCACCCGCCGGTTACGCCCTGGCGCAGCTCCGTCCGCGCGGCGGCG
Organism: Streptomyces sp. LUP30; assembly: GCF_001746365.1. Taxonomy (GTDB): domain Bacteria; phylum Actinomycetota; class Actinomycetes; order Streptomycetales; family Streptomycetaceae; genus Streptomyces. The sequence goes on along the minus strand of NZ_MJAJ01000041.1, from coordinate 12,864 downwards.
GCCTCCTCGGCTTCGTGCTGCTGGCCGCGCAGATGATCCCCGGCATCATCATGGCGATGGGCTTCTACGCCATCTACCTCAGCCTGGGCCTGCTCCAGTCCGTGCCCGGCCTGATCGTCGCCGACTCCACCCTCGCGGTCCCCTTCGCCGTGCTGATCTTCACCGCGTTCATGTCCGGGATCCCCGGCGAACTGCTGCAGGCCGCGACCATGGACGGCGCCGGGACCTGGCGGACCTTCCGGTCGATCGTGCTGCCGATGAGCCGCAACTCCGTCGTCACGGTGTCCCTGTTCGCCTTCCTGTGGTCCTGGTCCGACTTCGTCTTCGCCAGCACCCTCGTCAACGGCGGCGCCCACGAGCCGATCACCCTCGGCATCTACCACTACATCGGCAACAACAACCAGCAGTGGAACGCCATCATGGCCACCGCCGTCGTGGCCTCGCTGCCGGCCGCGGTCATCCTCGTCCTGGCCCAGCGGTACGTGGCGGCCGGCGTGACCGCCGGCGCCGTGAAGGACTGACACCGGAGCGCACGCATGCGGCGGAGCTCCGCACGAGCCGCCCCGCGAGCACCCGCGCACCGACCGGCAGACCGTCGACCACCCCGCCCGAGAAATGAGTGCCTTCTCCATGACCGCCGCCCCGCCTGGCCCGGACTTCTCCGTCCACGACATCCCTTTCAGCACCTACGGATCCTGGTTCGGCATCTCTCCCGTGCTGGCGGAGAAGACGCGTGCCGAGGATCTCCACCTCGTCTCGCACCAGAACGGCATGCACGCCGTCCTGCGCCTCGTCCCCCTCGACGCGGCGACGGGCGAGCGGGCGGAGACCGCCGTGCGCGCGACGCCGTCCCTGCTCAGCTGGACCGCCGCGAACGACCGCATCGACCTCGCCTACGAGTCGCCGGACACCGTGCGCGTGCAGGGCACGGGGCTGGGCCTGCGCGTGACCGCGGCGGCGAACGCCCTGACGCCTTTCAGCGGAACCTACTTCTACCGCGACCCGGTGGACGACGCCCACACGTTCAGCTCCTACGAGACCGGCCGCCGCTACCGGATCACCGTGCTGTCCGGCACGGTCGCCGAGGTGACCGGTTCCCAGACCCTGGGCGCCGGTGAGCGCGGTCTCACGGTCACCGCCGCCGGGGCGGACGGGGCGTGGGAGGTCGCGGTCGAGGAATTCGACAGTGCACGACAGCCCTACCGCCCGTCGGCGGTCTTCGGCGAGGTCGTGGAGGCCGCGCGTCGGTCGTTCGCCGAGTTCGCCGACGAGGTCGCCCCGTGGCGCTCGTTCGAGACACCGGCCGCCGAACTCGCCGCGTACGTCCTGTGGTCGGCGACGGTCCGCCCGGCGGGCCTGGTCACCCGGCCCGCGGTGCTGATGTCCAAGCACTGGATGGACAAGGTCTGGAGCTGGGACCACTGCTTCAACGCCCTCGCGCTGGCCCCCGGTTCCCCCGGCGTCGCCTGGGACCAGTTCTCCCTGCCCTTCGACCACCAGGACGAGTCGGGAGCGCTGCCCGACTCCGTCACCCACTCCGAGGTCCTGTACAACTACGTCAAACCGCCCATCCACGGCTGGACGTTGTCCCACCTGCGCAGACGGCTACCGGAACCCCTCAGCCGGAAGGATCTCGTCGAGATCTACGGCAGGTTGGCACGGTGGACGGACTTCTGGCTCACCGCCCGCCGCGCACCCGGCGCGTCCCTGCCCCACTACCAGCACGGGAACGACAGCGGCTGGGACAACGCCACCACCTTCGACCCGGCAAGGGTGGCCGTCACCCCCGACCTCGCCGCCGTGCTGATCCTCCAGCTCGAGGAACTGGCCCGGCTGGCCGCCGAACTGGGCTTCCCGGACGACGCCCGCCGCCGCGCCGGGACAGCCGACGCCCTCCAGGTCGCCCTACTGGACGAGTTGTGGGACGGCGAGCGGTTCCTGAGCCGCCCGGCCCTCGGCGGAGCCCGCACCCCCAGCGCCAGCCTGCTCGACCTGATGCCGATCGTGCTCGGCGACCGTCTGCCCCACCCGGTCCGCGACCGGCTGGCCGAACGGATCGACGCCCACCTCACCCCTTTCGGCCTGGCCACCGAACACCCCTCCTCCCCTCACTACGAGCCCGACGGCTACTGGCGCGGACCGATCTGGGCCCCCGCCACGGTCCTCATCGAGGACGGCCTGCGCCGTGCCGGTCACGCACATCTCGCGGACGAGATCAGCGCCCGCTTCCGCGCCCTGTGCGAGACGTCCGGCTTCGCCGAGAACTTCGACGCCCTGACGGGGCGGGGACTGCGCGACCGCGCCTACACGTGGACGGCCAGCAGCTACCTGATGCTGGCCCGCGACCACCACCACCGCCGCGCGGACGCCGTGTCCGACGCCACCGTCGCCTGAAACCGCGGGCGGCACCTCACCCACACGTCCGGCACGGGGGCCGGCGCAACAGCAATCAGCCCCATCCCTGAAGGGACGCACGAACATGGCACGAATCGGGCAAAGACGCTCGGTCACCCGACGTCTTCTCCGCGGCGTCACCAGCACACTCCTCCCGCTGACCGTCGTAGCCGGTGTCACCGTCCTGTCGGCACCGTCGGCCTCCGCCGCCACCCCCACCCTCACCGTCGACCTGGGCAACAGCACCGGGGCTTTCCGCGGCGGCGCCTCCGGTGCGCTGTACGGCCTGTACGGACCGGACGTGCCGACGAACAACCTCATCGAGGGGATGGGGCTCAAGACCACCAACACCAAGTACCAGGACGGACAGCAGCACCCCGGCTCGGACGCCCTGGAGATCGCCAAGCCGTTCGCCGACAGCGGCGGCGGGGACATCCTGATCTACATGACGGACGTGTACCGCGCGAACTACGAGCGCGCGAGCTACGCGGCCTACCAGGCGACCATGAAGACCCAGGTCGAGCAGGCGATGGCCAGCCCGTACGCGAGCCACATCGTCTTCATCCCCTACAACGAACCGGACCTGAACTGGTTCAGCGGCATGAACTCCAACTCGACGGCGCTGGCCGGCTTCAACTCCGAGTGGCGCCAGACCTACGACTTCATCAAGGGCATCTGGCCCGCGGCACGGCTGGCGGGGCCCAACACCTCCAGCTACTCCACCTCCGCCCTCAACGGCTTCCTCACCTACTGCAAGGCCAACAACTGCCTGCCCGACGTCGTCACCTGGCACACCCTGGGCAGCCCGGCGGCCGTCCGCAGCACCGTCGACGCCTACCGCGCGGTGGAGACCGCCGCGGGGATCACCTCCCCGATCACCGTCAACCTCAACGAGTACGCCCACCGCTACCACCTGACCGACCCCGGCCAGATGGTCCAGTGGATCGCGGGCATCGAGGACGAGAAGGTCGACGGCAACCTGCCGTACTGGAACATCAACGGCAACCTCGGCGACTCCGCCGCGGCCCAGAACACGCCCAACGCCCAGTGGTGGCTGTACAACTGGTACAGCTCCATGAAGGGCGGCAACACCGTCAAGGTGACGAGCACCGGGGCCGGTGCCGCGTACACCCTCCAGGGTCTGGCGAGCCTCGACACGGCCAGGAAGCAGGCCCGCGTCATCCTCGCGGGCGGCGGCACCAGTGGCGCGTCCAGCACGGTGATCAAGAACATCGACCCCGCGGTCTTCGGCGGCACCGTGCACGTCAGCGTGTTCCAGGACCGCTACAGCGGCTACCTCGGCGCGGCCGCCACCCCGACCCGGCTCTCCGACGCCGACGTCGCCGTGGGCTCCGACGGTTCGATCACCCTGCCCATCACCCTCGACGCGATGTCCGCGTACGAGGTGATCGTCTCCCCGGGCGGCGCCGGCAGCGGCACCGCCTCCGACAGCACCTGGACGGGCACGTACGAAGCCGAGAACGCCACGCTCAGCGGCAGCGGCTACAACATCAACACCGAGGGCACCACCGGCAACGTCGGCAAGTTCGCCACCTCCGGCACCAAGGACGTCGGAGGCCTGCGCACCGGCTCCAGCACCGTGATCTCCTTCCCCGTCTCCGTCCCCACCACGGGCGACTACGACCTGTCGGTGTTCGGCAACAGCTACGCCAAGGCCGCCGACGTCACGGGCCCGACGAACGTGTACGCACGCGTCGACGGCGGCGCCTCGACCAGGATCGACATACCGGTCGGCTTCCAGTGGGTCGTGTGGGGGCACGCTGACACCACCGTGCACCTGACCGCCGGCAGCCACACCATCACCCTGGCCACCACCGGCGACAACGGTGCGAAGACCGCCGGGGACGCCATCATCGACAAGATCGACCTGCGGTACAAGGACGCCGCCGTCCAGGGCACCACGCTCTACGAGGCGGAGCAGGCCGACCTCTCCGACAGCGGCACCGCCACCTACACCGCGCAGGGCCAGTCCGGCGCGGGCGCGGTGAACCTCACCTCCGGCAAGTCCGCCACGTTCTGGGTCTACTCCGCACGGGACGGATACGCGGACCTGACCGCCCGCTACCGCAACACCGGCCAGGCCGACCTCACCGTCAACGGCAAGGCGGTCGACGACCAGACCCTCTCCGGCGCGACGACCGGCGCCTGGTCCACCTCCGCCGACCGGGTCCACCTCAGCGGCGGCATCAACAAGGTCAGGGTGACCGGCACCAGCGGCACCCTCGCTCTGGACGACCTGGCCGTCACCCCGTTCAGCGCCACCGACGCCGTCACCACCGGCAACGTCGTCACCTACCAGGCGGAGAACGGCACTCTCACCGGCACCGCGGCCGTCGACACCACCTACAGCCAGGCCGACGGCGGCGTCGTCACCGGCATCGGCAACGGACCCGCCAACTCCCTCACCCTCGACGTCGACGCGCCCTCGGCCGGCGCCTACGCCATGACCATGCGCTACGCCAACGCCGAGGAACTGCCCTCCAACCACTACAACCCCGACCTGTACGCCGAGCACGCCGACGTCAGCGTCAACGGCGGCGCGGCCACCCGCGTCAACTTCGCCAGCACCCTGCACTGGAACCAGTTCCAGGACTACACGGTGCCCGTCACGCTCGCCAAGGGCGCCAACGCCGTGAAGTTCACCGCCTCACAGCTGTTCAACTGGGACGGCACCACCATCGGCAAGGTCTACTCCGGCGGCGGCACCGACATCGGACAGCCCATGCGGTCCAGCTCCGCGCCCCACCTCGACCAGGTCTCCTTCGCCCCGACGAGCCTGCACATCGGCGCCCCGTCCGGCTTCTCCTCCACGGCCGTCGCCCAGCACAGCGGGCTCTGCCTCGAAGACCCCGGCCGGTCCACCGCCAACGGCGCCCAGTACCAGCAGAACACCTGCGCAGGCGGACAGGAGCAGATCTTCGACTTCCACGCCGTCACCGGCACGACCGACACCTACACCGTCGTCAACCACTCCAGCGGCAAGTGCCTGGACGTCTCGGCCCTGTCGACGGCCGACGGCGCCGCCGTCCAGCAGTGGACCTGCCTCAACGGCGCCAACCAGCGCTTCACGCTCAGGGCGGTGACCGTGCTCGGCAACAGCCACGACTACCAGCTCGTCGCCGTGCACAGCGGCAAGTGCGTCGACGTCAGCACCGTCTCCACCGCCCCCGGCGCCCTCGTCCACCAGTGGACGTGCGACGCGGCGAGCGCCCTGACCACCAAGAAGAACCAGATCTGGCGGCTCAGCGGCAAGGACTGACCCGACGCGCGCCACCGCGAACGGCAGACGAGGGGCGTCGGCCCGCCGGCACGATCCGGCGGGCCGACGCTCTTCGCGTCGGGGCGGATCCTCGTCGTACCGCCGGGCGGACGGATCCGCGGGCGGGCCCCTGGCCGCCTACGGCAGGCGCCAGTCCACGGGCGCGGCCCCCTGCCCGACCAGCAGGTCGTTCGCCCTGCTGAACGGGCGGGAGCCGAAGAAGCCGCGGTCCGCCGACATCGGGGACGGGTGCGCGGACTCGATCGCGGGCAGATCCCCGAGCAGCGGCCGCAGATTACGCGCGTCCCGTCCCCACAGGATCGACACCAGCGGCTTGCCACGCCCGGCCAACGCCCTGATCGCCTGCTCCGTGACCTCCTCCCAGCCCTTGCCGCGGTGAGCCCCCGGGCTGCGCGGCGCGGTGGTGAGCGCCCTGTTGAGCAACAGCACACCCTGCTGCGCCCACGGCGTCAGATCCCCGTTCGACGGCCTGGGCAGCCCGAGGTCGGAGTGCATCTCGCGGAAGATGTTCTCCAGACTGCCCGGCAGCGAACGCACCTCCGGCGAGACCGCGAAGCTCAACCCGATCGCCATCCCCGGCGTGGGGTAGGGATCCTGGCCGACGATCAGGACGCGCACGTCGTCGAAGGGCTGCTGGAAGGCCCGCAGGACATTCGCCCCGGACGGAAGATAGGTCCGGCCGGCCGCTATCTCGGCCCGGAGGAAGTCCCCCATGGCCGCGATGCGTTCGGCCGCAGGGTCGAGGGCCTTCGCCCAGCCTGCTTCGACAAGTTCGTGCAAGGGTCGTGGTGCCACGGCGCGTCACTCTACTGGCACACACGGACTCCCTGCATGCGCGGGGAAGTCTGAGCACAGGGGCCGGCTCCCGGACGCTACCCTTCCTGCGCGCCGGGAGCTGCGGGCCGGTCGAGCAGACCGCCCACCAGTCGCCGGGAAGGCCGCCGGGAAGGAGGAGAGCTTGTTCCGTCCGGTGTGCGAGCCGCTCCGCCCTGGCCGCCCCCCTGGCCGGCCCTGTCCGGCCACTGCCCTCGACCGAGCCGGCGGTCTCGCGATCCCGCACGGCGGTCGACCGGTCGGCGGGTGCCCGCCGTGAGCGCCGGCACCGGTCCGGGCGTCCCCGGCGTGAGCGGCGCCGGCGTGCTCGCCGTCGACTCGGGCGGCTCCGGGCTGCGGGTCGCCCTGGGAACCACGGAGCGGGGCACCCTGGGCCGGCGTTCGACGCCGGGGCCCGTGCGCACCGGTGCGCGGGGCATCGACCCCGATGACCTGCTGGCCCGGCTGGCGCCCCTGGTGAGGGCGTTGGCGGCCGACACCGGCGCCCCGCCGCCGGCCACGGCCGTCGTGGGCGCCGCCGGACTCGGCACGCTGGGCGAGGCGCTGCGCGCCGAGCTCCCGGCCGCCCTGGCGCGGGAGTTCGGGGTCCGTACGACCGCGCTCGTCGCCGACGCCGTCACCGCCTACGTCGGTGCGCTCGGCTCGCGGCCCGGTGCGGTGGTGGTCGCGGGCACCGGTCTGATCGCCATCGGCACGGACCTGACGGCGTGGCAGCGGGCGGACGGCTGGGGGCATCTGCTGGGCGACTGCGGGAGCGGCGCCTGGATCGGACGCGCCGGACTGGAAGCCGCGCTGCGCGCCCACGACGGGCGTCCCGGCGGCTCGGTCGCGCTGCTGGCCCGGGCGAAGGAGAGGTTCGGCCCGCTCCCGGGGCTGCCGGGGCTGCTCTATCCGCGCTCGGACCGCCCGGCCGTGCTCGCGTCCTTCGCTCCGTGCGTGGCTGCCTGCGCGAAGGACGACCCGGTCGCCGCGGGCGTCCTGCGTGCGGCGGCCCGGCACATGGCCGAGTCGGCGGCCACGGTGTGCCCGCCGGACGGAGAACCCCTGATCGCCCTCACCGGCGGGCTGTTCGAGATCGGCGCTCCTCTCCTCGTCCCGTTGGAGGCGGAGCTGGCGAGAGCGCTGCCGCACGCCCGGCGGGCGCCCGCCGAGGGCGACCCGCTGGACGGCGCCCTGCGCGTCGCCCTGGCGCTGGCGACGGACACGTTCGCCTGGCCGTACGAGGACACACTGCTCTCGGTGACGCACCACCCGTAACGCGTCATGCGCAGGGAACGTACGTCACCCCGCAAAAGGGGGATTACTCCCTCCGGGGGCAAGTCGCCCGGAAAACACGCTGATCACTTCTGATCCGTACGTAACTCATCAGACAAAAGCGGACGGATACCGCTCACGTGCACCCTCCCCGAACAAGGGAGCCCAAGAAGCCAGTAACATGCCACGCCATGAGCTCCCCCACTGGGCCCGCGTCCGGCCTGCCAGTACGAATGCCGCGACCTCGCCAGCCCGGGCGGCACCGCCGACCCGAGCCTCTGGCGGCTCCCGAGGGCGCGCCGGCGCTCGTCCTCGCGGTACCGGGCACGCCCGGCGCCGCCACCCGCGGCCTCGCCGAGGAGATCGTGAGCATCGCCCGCTCCGAGCTCCCCGGCCTCGACGCGCGCATCGGCTACCTCGACGGGGAGGACGCCCAGTTCCCCTCCCTGCAGTCCGTGCTGGTGCACGCCGCCGACGAGCGCACGGCCCGCTTCGAGCAGGCCCGTGCCGCCGGTCTGGACGTCAAGGAGCCCGACGGCCCGGTCGCCGTGGTCGTGCCGCTGCTGGCCGGCCCCGACAGCGCGCTGCTGCGCCAGGTCCGCCAGGCCGTCATGGAGAGCCGCATCGCGGCCGAACTGACCGACGTGCTCGGCCCGCACCCGCTGCTCGCCGAGGCGCTGCACGTACGGCTGTCCGAGGCGGGTCTGGCCCGCGCGGACCGCGCCCGGCTGTTCACCGTGGCCACGGCCGCCGACGGCATCATCCTGGCGTCCGTGGGCGGCGAGGAGGCCGTGCAGGCCGCCGGGATCACCGGCATGCTGCTGGCCGCGCGCCTCGCCGTGCCGGTCATGGCGGCGGCCCTCGACCAGGAGGGTTCCATCGCCTCCGTCGCGGAGCAGCTGCGCTCCTCCGGCTCGCAGCAGCTCGCGCTGGCGCCGTACCTGATCGGCCCGGAGATCGACGCCACGCTGATCGACGAGGCGGCCAGGGAAGCCGGCTGCCCTGCCGCCGACGCACTCGGCCCGTACCCGGCCATCGGCAAGCTCGCGCTGGGCAAGTACACGACCGCCCTCGGCATCGCGCCGCCGCAGCCGCAGGGTGCGCCGGTCCGTTGAGACAGCCGTTAGGACGCCATCAGACGCGTAGGGCCCGCTCCGGGTGAGGAGCGGGCCCTACGCGTCTGTGACGGCGGTCGGATCCCCCGGCGGCGGCTCGGGGCGGTTTCCGGGAGGAGGGCGTCGACGGGCGGCGGCCGGAGCTCAGCCGAGGACGACGCAGGACGCGGCGGGGACCGCGATCGAACCGCCGCGCCGGGGCACGCCGGTCGACGGGTCCAGGCCGAACCAGGTGACGTCGCCGGAGCGCTCGTTCGCGACATAGAGGAAGCCGCCGGACTCGGCGACCGCCCGGGGCCAGTGCCCGGCGCAGGGCACGGTTCCGACCAGCCGCAGCGCCTCCCCGTCGCCCTCCACGGCGAACACCGAGAGGACGTCCTCGCCGCGGGTCGCCGTCCAGACGAACCGCCCGTCGGGCGAGACGGCGAGGCCGGAGGGGTAGGCGTCCCCGGCCGGCGCGGCGGGCAGCACCGCGGCCTCGGCCAGCGGCTTCAGCGAGCCGTCCGCGGCGTCCCAGCGGCACACGGTGACGGTCGGGGTGAGTTCGTTGACGACGTAGGCGTACCGGCCCCCGGGGTGGAAAGCCAGGTGGCGTGGGCCGGAGCCGGGGCGCAGCGCGTGCTCCCGGTGCAGGACGGGGCTGCCGTCGCGCAGGGCGCACACCCGCACGGAGTCCGTCCCGAGGTCCACGCTGACCGCCCAGCGGCCGCTCGGGTCGGGCTGCACCTGGTGGGCGTGCGGCCCCTGCTGGCGCCGCGTGTGGGGGCCGGCCCCGGTGTGCCGCAGGACGCCGGAGGCGACGCGGGCCAGGGTGCCGTCCGCGCGGACCGGGACGGCGGTGACGCTGCCCGAGCCGTAGTTGGCGGTGAGGACGTGGCCGTCGAACACGCTCAGATGGGTGGGGCCGCTGCCGTTCACCGGCACCGGCGGGCCCGCGGGCTCCGGCACGTCGCCGGTCACCCGGTAGGCGGCCACCGCGCCGTCCGCGGTCTCGCTGACCGCGTACAGCGTCTCCCCGGTGGCGGACAGGGCGAGGTAGGAAGGGTCGGGAACGCCGTTCACCCTGCTCAGGACGGTCAGCGCTCCACTGGCCGGATCCACGGCGGCGGCCACGATCCCGGGCCCTCCAGCCGCCGTGAACGAGCCGATGAACGCGCGTCGTCGCCTTCCGCCGAGGTCTGCCACCGCTGTCCCCTCCCGGGTCGCCGCTGCCGCTGCTGACGCTGCTGCTCGGGGTGACGGTAGCAGCCGATCACCAGCGGTCTAGACCAGGCACGCTCGCCCGCCCTCGAGCCGGACGCTCAGGCCCCGAGGGGAGCGCGGCCGGAGCCGCGGAGTGGCCCGGCGAGTTCGAGGAGCGCCTGTTCCAGGGCGTGCAGATGAGCCAGCACCGGCTCGGTGGGCGTGCTGCGCGGTGCGGCGGCGGTCCGCGCCGGGCCGCGTCCGCCGCCGGTCGAGGGGGCGGTGAGCGCCTCGACCGCGGTCTCCACCCGCCGGCAGGCGGCGACGAGCCGGGCGTCGTGCGAGGCCTCCGGGTCCGCGGCGACCGCGGTCAGCCCCCGCACCTCGCGGGCGCAGTCGTCGAGCAGCGCGAGTACGTGCCGCGCCCGTCCCTTGCGCGCCCGCAGAGGGCTGAGCGGATGCACGAGCGGGGCCAGCGACAGGCGGACCCGCGCGAGGATCTGCTCCAGCTCGGCCACCCGCGGCGCCGGGTCCGCCGTCGGGGAGCCGGCGAGCCGCGCCGCGGCCTCGGCGGCGCAGACGTGCACGCAGCGCAGCGCGCGCTCGACCCAGGCGTCCGTGACGGAGTGCGTGGTGACCGGGAGCACCAGCAGCACCGCCAGCACGGCGCCCAGGGCTCCCACCGCCGTCTCCGCCGCCCGCAGGGCCAGCAGAGCGGGGTCGAGCAGGCCGAGCAGGCCGTACAGCGCGCTGGCCATGACGGTGACGGAGAGCATCATCCAGGTGTAGGAGACGGCGGCCGTGTAGAAGATCCCGAAGACGGCGATCGCGACCACCACGGCGGACGCCACCGGCTCGCCGTGCAGGGGCACGGCCACCACGAGCCCCAGGGCGATCCCGAGGACGGTTCCCAGGAACCTCCGGAACCCGCGGACCAGCGTCTCGCCGCGTGAGGCGGTGTTCACGAACACCCACCAGGTCGCGCCCACGGCCCAGTACCAGCGCTGGTCGGAGAGGGCCTGTCCGACGACGAGGGCGATCCCCGCGCCCGCGGTGGCCTGCACGGCCTGCCGGGTCGTGATGCGCGCGAGCCCGGTTCCGCCGGCAGGCGGGATGAGGGCGGCCGGCGCCGGCGAGCGCCGCTCGTAGCACCACGCCCCGAACCGCACCGCCGACGACGCCGCCAACGACAGCGCCACGGCCGCGTAGAGCTCGGGCAGCCGCGCGGGGACGGTGTGCAGGAACTGCGCGGCGAAGAAGGTCATGAAGGCGAACACCCCGAGCGAGTGACCGCGCGGACCCCACCGGCGTGCGTAGCCTCCCGCGCCGACCACGGCGAGGAAGGCGAGGTCGCGGACGACGGGGACGTCGTGCAGGAAGGCCGCGAGAGTGAGCACCGGGAGCCCGACGACGGGCAGCAGCGCGGTCGTCACGGCCTGCCCGCGCACCGTCGCGTCGGTCACCGTGAACAGTGCGAGCAGCGCGGCCAGCCCACCGGTGACGGCCGCCGCCAGGGTGTGTCCGGCCGCTCCGCACAGCGCGACGGCCAGTCCGATGCCGAGCACGGCCCGGGTCGCGAACCTCAGTCGCACCCGCCCCGGATCCGGTGCCGTGAACGCCCTCTTCAGCAAGCTGCCCCGCCCTTTCCCCACCCTGATGCGCCACCGCGGTCCCGCGTCCTGTGACACGACCCTCGAAACGAACATGCGAAAGGCGCCGCGGAGTCCGCAGCGCCATCGACCCGCCCATCTCAGCATCTGATGGGCTGGTGGTTCAACCGAAGGCGGCAGGACTGTGCCAATGGCCCAGTCACGATCCCACCGGCCCGACCGGCGGTCGGCCAACGGCCCACCCGCCCTGCGTCAAGACCGGCTCGGCCGTCGCGGCGACCCGACCCTGCGCTCACCTCGATCGCCTCGCTCGCCTCGGCCCGCTCGCGCCGCGCCGCGCCGCGCCGCGCCGCGCCGGGGCGTTGGTACTGTCGCGCTGATCGCGCGCACGAGGGGCACGAGGGAAGGGACGGGCGACGACATGGCGGTGGACGAGCTGGACACCCGCATCCTGCGTCTGCTGCTGGAGCAGCCGCGCACCAGCGTGCGCGAGTACGCCCGTCTCCTCGGCATCGCGCGCGGCACCGTGCAGGCCCGTCTCGACCGGCTGGAACGCGACGGCGTGATCACCGGCACCGGACCGTCGCTCTCGCCCGCCGCACTGGGCCATCCCGTGCTCGCGTTCGTGCACATCGAGGTCACCCAGGGCCACCTGGACGACGTGGGCGAAGCGCTGGCCTCCGTGCCGGAGATCGTCGAGGCGTTCTCCGTCACCGGCGGCGGCGATCTCGTCACCCGGGTCGTGGCGCGCGACAACGAGCATCTGGAGGACGTGGTCCAGAAGCTCATCAGCCTGCCCGGCGTGGTGCGCACCCGCACCGAGGTGGCGCTGCGCGAGCGGGTGCCGCACCGGCTGCTGCCCCTGGTGGAGTCGATCGGGCGGGCGGCCGCGAAGTAGCCTGCCCGGCGCTGCCCCGAGACCGGTGCAGTCATCTCGCGGCGCCCTTCGGGGGCGGCGTCGGAACGCGGTACGTGGACGGCACGGCCGTCGCACGCAACACGGGCATGTCACTCGTCCCGGCCGCCCTCGGCGCCCTCGCCGACCTGCCGGCTCGGCCGGTCGCACAGCCCCGGCGCGCTACGAGCGTCGACGGGGCTTTCCGCCGCCGGTGCCCCGCCGGCTCCCGCCGCCCTTCGTCCCGCCGCCGCTCTTGGCCCCGCCGCTGCGGCCGCG
>NZ_MJAJ01000040.1 GCF_001746365.1 Streptomyces sp. LUP30 | reverse complement strand
TCCCAGGTGAAGTCGGGCAGCTCACGGCCGAAGTGGCCGTAAGCGGCGGTCTGGGCGTAGATCGGGCGCAGCAGGTCGAGGTCGCGGATGATCGCGGCCGGGCGGAGGTCGAAGACCTCGTCGATGGCCTTCTCGATCTTCTCGGCGTCGATCTTGGCGGTGCCGAAGGTCTCGATGAACAGACCGACCGGCTCGGCCTTGCCGATCGCGTAGGCGACCTGGACCTCGCAGCGGGCCGCGAGACCCGCCGCGACCACGTTCTTCGCCACCCAGCGCATCGCGTAGGCGGCCGAGCGGTCCACCTTGGACGGGTCCTTGCCCGAGAAGGCGCCGCCGCCGTGGCGGGCCATGCCGCCGTAGGTGTCGATGATGATCTTGCGGCCGGTGAGGCCGGCGTCGCCCATCGGGCCGCCGATCTCGAAGCGCCCGGTCGGGTTCACCAGCAGACGGTAGTTCTCCGTGTCCAGCTTGATCCCGTCGTCCAGGAGCGCCTTGAGCTCCGGCTCCACGACGAACTCGCGGATGTCGGGGGTCAGCAGCGAGTCCAGGTCGATGTCGGACGCGTGCTGCGAGGACACSACGACGGTGTCCAGCCGGACCGCCTTGTCGCCGTCGTACTCGATGGTGACCTGGGTCTTGCCGTCGGGGCGCAGGTAGGGGATGGTCCCGTTCTTGCGGACGTCCGACAGACGCTTCGACAACCGGTGCGCCAGGAAGATCGGCAGCGGCATCAGGGTCGGCGTCTCGTCGGAGGCGTAGCCGAACATCAGGCCCTGGTCGCCCGCGCCCTGCCGGTCCAGCTCGTCCTCGTCGCCCTCGACGCGGTTCTCGTACGCGGTGTCGACGCCCTGGGCGATGTCCGGGGACTGCGCGCCGATGGACACCGAGACGCCGCAGGACGCGCCGTCGAAGCCCTTCTTGGAGGAGTCGTAGCCGATCTCGAGGATCTTGTCGCGCACCAGCTGGGGGATCGGCGCGTAGGCCTTGGTCGTGACCTCGCCGGCCACATGCACCAGACCGGTCGTGATCAGGGTCTCGACGGCGACCCGGGAGGTCGGGTCCTCACGCAGCAGGGCATCGAGAATGGTGTCGCTGATCTGGTCAGCGATCTTGTCGGGGTGACCCTCGGTCACAGACTCCGAAGTGAACAGGCGACGAGAAGCCCTTCTTGGAGGAGTCGTAGCCGATCTCGAGGATCTTGTCGCGCACCAGCTGGGGGATCGGCGCGTAGGCCTTGGTCGTGACCTCGCCGGCCACATGCACCAGACCGGTCGTGATCAGGGTCTCGACGGCGACCCGGGAGGTCGGGTCCTCACGCAGCAGGGCATCGAGAATGGTGTCGCTGATCTGGTCAGCGATCTTGTCGGGGTGACCCTCGGTCACAGACTCCGAAGTGAACAGGCGACGGGACACAACGCTCCCTGGGGTTGCAGCGGCTGCTGGCTGATCATGGGCGGACGCGACGGGAGCTGCGCCCGGCGTCGTCCGAGAACAGTTTATCGGTCATACCCCGCCACCGGCCCACCCGTCTCGCCTCTCGGGAGCGCTGTGACCTGCGGCACGGGCATTCTGCCGGAGGCCGAGCACCCTTGGCCAGGGGCGCCGCGCCGGAATCGAGCCGGGTGGGAGGCGACGATGAAGCGCATCAAACAGTCAGCTCAGTCGCCGCGTCACCAGGTCCCATACGATTTCGGCCAGGGCCTCCTTGGGGCCGTGGGGCACGGGCGTTTCACTGCCGTCGGCGCCCAGCACAACGGCCTCGTTCTCCTCGGAGCCGAATGTCCTGCGCTCTCCCACCTCGTTCACCACCAGCAGATCGCACCCCTTGCGCCGCAGCTTCGTCCGGCCGTTGGCCAGGACGTCGTCGGTCTCGGCGGCGAAGCCGACGACCACCTGATCGGCGCGCGCCCGGTCGGCGGACAGCTCCGCGAGGATGTCCGGATTTCGCACGAGGACGATCGGGTCCGGTTCCTTGCCGTCCTTCTTCTTGATCTTTCCGGCCGTGTAGGTCTCCGGCCGGAAATCGGCTACGGCGGCCGCCATGACGACCGCGTCGGCGTCGGCGGCCGCCTTCAGGACGGCCTCGCGCAGGTGCACGGCCGTGCCGACCTGTACGACGTCGACCCCCGCCGGGTCGGGCAGGCCGGTGTTGGCCGCGACGAGGGTGACACGGGCGCCACGGGCGGCGGCGGTGCGGGCCAGCGCGTAGCCCTGCTTGCCGGAGGAGCGGTTGCCGAGGAAGCGGACCGGGTCGAGGGGTTCGCGGGTGCCGCCGGCGCTGACCACGACATGCCGGCCGGCCAGGTCGGGTTCGCGCACGCCCCGGGCCAGGACGCGGCGGCAGACCTCGAAGATCTCGCCGGGGTCGGGCAGGCGGCCCTTGCCGGTGTCGACGCCGGTGAGCCGGCCGACGGCCGGTTCGATCACGACGGCGCCCCGGCGGCGCAGTGTCGCCACGTTCTCCTGGGTGGCCGGGTGCTCCCACATCTCAGTGTGCATCGCGGGGGCGAAGACGACCGGGCAGCGGGCCGTGAGGAGGGTGTTGGTGAGGAGGTCGTCGGCCAGGCCGTGGGCGGCCTTGGCGAGCATGTCGGCGGTGGCCGGAGCGACGACGACCAGGTCGGCGTGCTGGCCGATACGGACGTGCGGTACCTCGTGGACGTCGTCCCACACCTCGGTGGAGACCGGGTGGCCGGACAGGGCGGACCAGGTGGCGGCGCCGACGAAGTGCAGCGCGGAGGCGGTGGGGACGACGCGCACGTCATGACCCGACTCCGTCAGCCGGCGCAGCAGCTCACAGGCCTTGTAGGCGGCGATGCCGCCGCTGACCCCCAGAACGACCTTCGGTGTGTCCACCGTCTCTCCCCGGACCTCGACGATTTCGTCCGCCGTGGCTCCCGGCGTACGAGTCCATCACACACCACAGGCCCGGCAGTCGTGCTGCCGGGCCTGTGGAAAAACCAACTGCGAGCCGAAAATACTACTGGGCGGGGCCTTCGACGGCCTCGGACGTCAGCAGTCCGGCGTTGATCTCGCGGAGGGCGATCGAGAGCGGCTTCTCGTGGACGTGGGTGTCCACGAGCGGACCGACGTACTCGAGGAGGCCCTCGCCGAGCTGCGAGTAGTACGCGTTGATCTGGCGGGCCCGCTTGGCCGCGTAGATCACGAGGCTGTACTTCGAGTCGGTGGCCTCGAGGAGCTCGTCGATCGGCGGGTTGATGATGCCCTCGGGCGCGGAGATGGAAGAGGACACGCTCTACCTTCCGATGGATGGGAAAAGACCGGTCGTGATCACAGAGGCCGCGAAGAGCACGAATCCGCGATCACACAACATCCATCAAGGCTAGCAGCTCACGCGCCACGTCCTCGACGGAGGTGTTGACCAGGGTCTCGTCGAACTCCGGCTCGGCCGCGAGTTCGATCTTCGCCGCCGCCAGGCGGCGCTCGATGACCTCGGGCGGTTCGGTGCCCCGCCCGGTGAGTCTGCGCACCAGCTCCTCCCAGGACGGCGGAGCCAGGAACACCAGCTGGGCGTCGGACATGGACTCGCGGACCTGCCGGGCGCCCTGGAGATCGATCTCCAGCAGCACCGGCTCGCCCGACTCCAGGCGCTCCAGCACGGCGGCGCGCGGAGTGCCGTACCGGTTGCCGGCGAACTCGGCCCACTCCAGCAGCTCGCCGTTGGCGATCAGCTTGTCCATCTCCTCGTCGGTGACGAAGAAGTAGTGGACGCCGTGCTGCTCGCCGGGGCGGGGCTTGCGGGTCGTCGCCGACACCGAGAGCCAGACCTCGGGGTGTTCCTTGCGCATATGAGCGACGACCGTGCTCTTGCCGACCCCGGAGGGGCCGGAGAGCACGGTCAGCCGCGGACGTACGTCCGGGGGCTCGGGGGTCGTCCCCCGGAATGTTGCAGCCATGCAGCGATTATTCCAGCAATCCCGGAGTGCCCGGGACTCCCTACCGGCAAGACCCGGGAATCAGGAGCCGGTGCTGCCGAACTCACGCTCCAGGGAGGCGATCTGGTTGGAACCGAGGCCGCGTACACGGCGGCTCTCGGAGATGCCGAGTCGCTCCATGATCTGCTTGGCGCGGACCTTGCCCACGCCCGGGAGCGACTCCAGGAGGGCGGAGACCTTCATCTTGCCGATGACGTCGTTTTCCTGACCCTGCTTGATGACCTCGTGAAGAGAGGCGCCGGAGTGCTTGAGTCGATTCTTGACCTCGGCCCGCTCCCGGCGAGCCGCGGCGGCCTTTTCGAGCGCGGCTGCGCGCTGTTCGGGGGTAAGGGGCGGAAGAGCCACGCCTACGTCACCTCGGATGTCGAACTGTCGGATACGGACCGGTGAGGAACCTAGTCGTCCCTCACCAGGTGAGCCGGACAACACGCTTGCCCGTTCACTCTCCGTCGGAGACTAGCGGCCAACTCCGCCAGAGTCAGCGAGAACAGAGGAAAAGTCCTGGTCAGCCTCCGTAGGGCCGGACATTTAAGACATAGTGCCCCGGATTTGAGAATGTATCCAGGCTCAAGTCGACCACCGGCCGCCCGATCGAGCCCCCGGTCGGACGGCCGGAGCCCGTCAGACGGAGGTCACGGCGGTCCGCACTTCTCGCGCGAACCGCTCCACGGCGTCACGCAGAGCGACCACGTCGGGACCGTGACGCAACACACCCCGGCTCACGTTCGGCACCACGTTGCGCACCGCGGTCCCGAAGGCCCGCGGCAGATCGGCCGGGGTCGCCCCCTGGGCGCCGACGCCGGGCGCGAGGAGCGGCCCGTTGACGTCGAGGTCGTACGCCGAGAGATCGCCCAGCGTGGCGCCCACGACCGCCCCGAAGGAGCCCAGCGGCTCCTCCCCCGCGTTCTCCGCCGCCAGGTGCGCGAGCATCGTCGCGCCCACGTTCCGCCCGTCGGCGCGTACCGCGTGCTGCACCTCGCCGCCCTCCGGGTTGGAGGTGAGCGCCAGCACGAACAGCCCGGCGCCGCTCTCCCGGGCCAGCGCCACCGCCGGGGCGAGCGATCCGTAGCCGAGGTACGGCGAGACGGTGAGGGCGTCGGAGAACAACGGCGCGTCCTTGTGCAGGAAGGACTCGGCGTAGGCGGCCATGGTCGAGCCGATGTCGCCACGCTTGGCGTCCATGACGACCAGCGCGCCGGCCGCCCGCGCCTCCTGCACCGTCCTCTCCAGGACGGCGACCCCGCGCGAGCCGAACCGCTCGAAGAAGGCGCTCTGCGGCTTCAGCAGGGCGACCCGGTCCGCGGTCGCCTCGACGACCGTGCGGCTGAACCGCTCCAGACCGGCCACGTCGTCGTTCAGACCCCACTCGGCGAGCAGGGACGCGTGCGGGTCGATGCCGACGCACAGGGGACCGCGCTCGTCCATGGCACGGCGCAGTCGCGCGCCGAAGGGCTCCAGGGTCATGCCGTCTTCCTCACGTCGGCGCCGACGGCGTCGGCGAGGGTGGCGTGCGGGCTCGTCCGCAGGCGGGCGGCGAGCCCCTTGTGGAGGCCGCGAGCGTAGAACGGCCCTTCGTAGACGAAGGCGCTGTACCCCTGGACCAGCGTGGCCCCGGCCAGGATGCGCTGCCAGGCGTCCTCGGCGTCCTCGACGCCGCCGACGCCCACCAGGGTGATCCGGTCGCCCACGCGCGCGTAGAGCCGGCGCAGCACCTCCAGGGAGCGGGCCTTGAGGGGCGCTCCGGACAGTCCGCCGGTCTCCTTCACCAGCGAGGGGTCGGACGTCAGCCCCAGGCCCTCGCGCTCGACGGTGGTGTTGGTCGCGATGATCCCGTCCAGGCCCAGCTCCACGGCCAGGTCGGCGACCGCGTCGACGTCCTCGTCCGCCAGGTCCGGGGCGATCTTCACCAGCAGCGGGACCCGGCGCGCGCCCACCGCGCGGTCGGCGGCCTCGCGCACGGCGCTCAGCAGCGGCCGGAGCGCCTCGGTGGCCTGCAGGTTGCGCAGCCCGGGCGTGTTCGGCGAGGACACGTTCACGACGAGGTAGTCGGCGTAGGGGGCGAGCCGCTCGGCCGACTTCACGTAGTCGCCGACGGCCTCCTCCTCGGGGACGACCTTGGTCTTGCCGATGTTGACGCCGACGACGGGCTTGAAGACGGGGGTGCGGGAGGCCAGCCGCGCGGCGACGGCCAGCGAGCCCTCGTTGTTGAAGCCCATCCGGTTGATGAGCGCCCGGTCCTTCACGAGGCGGAACAGCCGCCGCTTGGGGTTGCCGGGCTGCGGCTCACCGGTGACCGTGCCGATCTCGACGTGGTCGAAGCCGAGCATCGCCATGCCGTCGATCGCGATCGCGTTCTTGTCGAAGCCGGCCGCGAGCCCGAAGGGGCCGTGCATGCGCAGGCCGAAGGCCTCGGTGCGGAGCTCTTCGTAGCGGGGGGCGAAGGCGGCGGCCACGAAGGTGCGCAGCACGGGGACGCGGACGGCGAGGCGGATCCAGCGGAAGGCCAGGTGGTGGGCCTGCTCGGGGTCCATCCGCTTGAAGACGAGATTGAAGAAGATCTTGTACATGGTTCCCTCGTGAAGAGGGGGACACCGTTCCCGGTGTCCCCCTCAGCGCTGCTAGTCGCGGTCTCGGGCCGCATTCAGGTGTTCGGCGTGTTCCTGGAGCGAGCGCACGCCCACGTCGCCGTGGTTGAGCGCGTCGATGCCCTGGACGGCGGCGGCGAGCGCCTGGACCGTCGTCAGACACGGCACGGACCGCGCCACGGCCGCCGTGCGGATCTCGTAGCCGTCGAGGCGGCCGCCGGTGCCGTACGGGGTGTTGACGATGAGGTCGACCTCGCCGTCGTGGATGCACTGGACGATGGTCTTCTCGCCGTTGGGTCCGGTGCCCTCGGACTGCTTGCGCACCACCGTGGCGTTGATGCCGTTGCGCCTGAGGACCTCGGCGGTGCCGGACGTGGCGAGCAGCTCGAAGCCGTGGGCGACCAGCTCGCGCGCGGGGAAGATCATCGACCGCTTGTCGCGGTTGGCGACCGAGATGAACGCGCGGCCCTTGGTGGGCAGCGGACCGTAGGCGCCGGCCTGCGACTTGGCGTATGCGGTGCCGAAGACGGAGTCGATGCCCATGACCTCGCCGGTGGAGCGCATCTCCGGGCCGAGGACGGTGTCGACGCCGCGGCCGGAGGTGTCCCGGAAGCGGCTCCACGGCATCACGGCCTCCTTGACGGAGATCGGCGCGTCCAGCGGCAGCTCGCCGCCGTCGCCGGTCGCCGGGAGCAGGCCTTCCGCGCGCAGCTCGGCGACGGTCGCGCCGAGCGAGATCCGGGCGGCGGCCTTCGCCAGCGGCACCGCGGTCGCCTTCGAGGTGAAGGGCACGGTGCGCGACGCGCGCGGGTTGGCCTCCAGCACGTAGAGGATGTCGCCCGCCATGGCGAACTGAATGTTGATCAGGCCGCGCACGCCGACGCCCTTGGCGATCGCCTCGGTGGACGCCCGCAGGCGCTTGATGTCGAAGCCGCCGAGGGTGATCGGGGGCAGTGCGCAGGCCGAGTCGCCGGAGTGGATGCCGGCCTCTTCGATGTGCTCCATCACTCCGCCGAGGTACAGCTCCTCGCCGTCGTACAGGGCGTCGACGTCGATCTCGATGGCGTCGTCGAGGAAACGGTCGACCAGGACCGGCCGGGTGGGGCTGATCTCGGTGGACTCGGCGATGTAGGACGACAGCCGGGTCTCGTCGTAGACGATCTCCATGCCGCGGCCGCCGAGCACGTACGACGGCCGTACGAGAACCGGATAGCCGATCTCGTCCGCGATGGCCTTGGCCTCGGCGAAGGTGGTGGCGGTGCCGTGCTTGGGGGCCGGCAGGCCCGCCTCGGCGAGCACCCGTCCGAAGGCGCCCCGGTCCTCGGCCGCGTGGATGGCCTCGGGCGGGGTGCCGACGATCGGCACGCCGTTGTCCTTCAGGGCCTGCGCCAGACCGAGCGGGGTCTGTCCGCCGAGCTGGACGACGACACCGGCGATCGGGCCGGCCTGCGCCTCCGCGTGCACGACCTCCAGCACGTCCTCGAGCGTCAGCGGCTCGAAGTACAGACGGTCGGAGGTGTCGTAGTCGGTGGAGACGGTCTCCGGGTTGCAGTTGACCATCACGGTCTCGTAGCCCGCCTCGCTCAGCGCGAAGGAGGCGTGGACGCAGGAGTAGTCGAACTCGATGCCCTGGCCGATGCGGTTCGGACCGGAGCCCAGGATGATGACGGCCGCCTTCTCGCGGGGAGCGACCTCGCTCTCCTCGTCGTAGGAGGAGTAGAAGTACGGCGTCTTCGCGGCGAACTCGGCGGCGCAGGTGTCGACCGTCTTGTAGACCGGCCGTACGCCCAGCGCGTGGCGGACCTCGCGCACCACGTCCTCGCGCAGCCCGCGGATCTCGGCGATCTGCACGTCGGAGAAGCCGTGCCGCTTGGCCTCGGCGAGCAGCTCGCCGTCGAGGCGGTCGGCGGCGGCCAGCTCGTCGGCGGTCTCCTTGATCAGGAAGAGCTGGTCGACGAACCAGGGGTCGATCTTGGTGTACTCGAAGACCTCCTCGGGCGTGGCGCCCGCGCGGATGGCCTGCATGACGGTGTTGATGCGCCCGTCGGTGGGCCGGACGGCCTCGCGCAGCAGTTCGTCCTTGTCGCCGGGCTCGCCGACGAACGTGAACTGGCTGCCCTTCTTCTCCAGCGAGCGCAGCGCCTTCTGGAAGGCCTCGGTGAAGTTGCGGCCGATGGCCATGGCCTCGCCGACCGACTTCATGGTGGTGGTCAGCGTGGAGTCGGCGCTCGGGAACTTCTCGAAGGCGAAGCGCGGGGCCTTGACGACCACGTAGTCGAGCGTGGGCTCGAAGGAGGCCGGGGTCTCCCGCGTGATGTCGTTGGGGATCTCGTCGAGGGTGTAGCCGACGGCGAGCTTGGCCGCGATCTTCGCGATCGGGAAGCCGGTCGCCTTGGAGGCGAGCGCCGAGGACCGCGACACGCGCGGGTTCATCTCGATGACGATGACGCGGCCGTCCTCGGGGTTCACCGCGAACTGGATGTTGCAGCCGCCGGTGTCGACGCCGACCTCGCGGATGATCGCGATGCCGACGTCGCGCAGCACCTGGTACTCGCGGTCGGTCAGCGTCATCGCGGGGGCGACGGTGATCGAGTCGCCGGTGTGCACGCCCATGGGGTCGAAGTTCTCGATGGAGCAGACGACCACGACGTTGTCGTGCTTGTCGCGCATCAGCTCCAGCTCGTACTCCTTCCAGCCGAGGATGGACTCCTCCAGGAGCACCTCGGTGGTCGGCGAGAGCGTGAGCCCCTGGCCGGCGATGCGGCGCAGCTCCTCCTCGTCGTGGGCGAAGCCGGAGCCGGCGCCGCCCATGGTGAAGGAGGGGCGCACGACGACCGGGTAGCCGCCGAGCTCGTCGACCCCGGCGATCACCTCGTCCATGGTGTGGCAGATGACCGAGCGGGCCGACTCGCCGTGCCCGATCTTGGCGCGGACGGCTTCCACGACGCCCTTGAACAGGTCGCGGTCCTCGCCCTTGTTGATGGCCTCGACGTTGGCGCCGATCAGTTCGACGCCGTACTTGTCCAGGACGCCGTTCTCGGCGAGCGAGATCGCCGTGTTGAGGGCCGTCTGGCCGCCCAGGGTGGGCAGCAGGGCGTCGGGCCGCTCCTTGGCGATGATCTTCTCGACGAACTCGGGGGTGATCGGCTCGACGTAGGTGGCGTCGGCGATCTCCGGGTCGGTCATGATCGTCGCCGGGTTGGAGTTGACCAGGACGACCCGCAGGCCCTCGGCGCGCAGGATGCGGCACGCCTGGGTGCCGGAGTAGTCGAACTCGGCGGCCTGTCCGATGACGATCGGGCCGGAGCCGATGACCAGGACGGACTGGATATCGGTGCGCTTAGGCACGCTGGCCCTCCATCAGGGATACGAAGCGGTCGAACAGGTAGGCGGCGTCGTGCGGGCCCGCTGCCGCTTCGGGGTGGTACTGGACGGAGAAGGCCGGCTGGTCGAGCAGCTGCAGCCCCTCCACGACGTCGTCGTTCAGACAGACGTGCGAGACCTCGGCGCGGCCGAACGTCGTCTCGCTGACCTTGTCGAGCGGCGCGTCCACGGCGAAGCCGTGGTTGTGCGCGGTGACCTCGACCTTGCCGGTCGTGCGGTCCTGGACCGGCTGGTTGATGCCCCGGTGGCCGTACTTCAGCTTGTACGTGCCGAAGCCGAGGGCACGGCCGAGGATCTGGTTGCCGAAGCAGATGCCGAACAGGGGCGTCCTGCGCTCCAGCACCTCGGTCATCAGCGCCACGGGACCGTCGGCGGTGGCCGGGTCGCCGGGCCCGTTGGAGAAGAACACGCCGTCGGGGTTCACGGCGTACACCTCGTCCGCCGAGGCCGTCGCGGGCAGCACGTGCACCTCGATGCCGCGCTCGGCCATGCGGTGCGGGGTCATGCCCTTGATGCCGAGGTCGATGGCGGCGACGGTGAACCGCTTCTCGCCGACCGCCGGGACGACGTAGGCCTCCTTGGTGGCGACCTCCTCGTAGAGGCTCGCGCCCTTCATGTGCGGCTGGGCCTGCACGCGTGCGAGGAGCTCGCCGTCGGCGGCGATCGCCTCGCCGGAGAAGACGCCGGCGCGCATCGAGCCGCGCTCGCGCAGATGGCGGGTGAGGGCGCGGGTGTCGACGCCGGAGATCCCGACGACGCCCTGGGCGACGAGCTCATCGTCCAGGGAGCGCTTGGCGCGCCAGTTGGAGGGCACGCGCGCGGGGTCGCGCACGACATAGCCGGAGACCCAGATGCGGCCCGACTCGTCGTCCTCGTCGTTCCAGCCCGTGTTGCCGATCTGCGGGGCGGTCGCCACGACGATCTGGCGGTCGTACGAAGGGTCGGTGAGGGTCTCCTGGTAGCCGGTCATGCCGGTGGAGAACACCGCTTCGCCGAAGGTCTCCCCCACGGCCCCGTAGGCACGGCCGCGGAAGATCCGGCCGTCCTCCAGGACGAGTACGGCGGGAACCTTCGCGGCTCCCCTTGTGGAGGTCGTCATCGTGCGCCTTCCGTTTCCGTCGGAGTTTCCGTCGTGTGGGTCATTGAGTTGATGGCGGCCACCCAGGCGGCGTGCTCGGCCGCGTGGTCCGAGCGGAACCCGGAGTCGAGCAGCCGGTCGCCGTGCGCCCAGGTCACCACCAGCAGGCCGCCCTCGGTGAGGACCTTGCCGGCGATGCCCTTGTCGAGCCGGGCCTCGCGCAGCGCCGCGGCCGGGACGAAGAAGTCGCTCGCGCCGGGGCGGACGACGTCCAGTCCCGCGTCGGTGAGGGTGAGCTCGACCCGGCTGCGGGTGCCCAGGCCGTGCGCCACGATGCGGTCGAGCCACTGCCCCGCTGTGGTGGTGCCGTGGTAGCGGCCGCTCATCGACAACACCGTCAGTCTCGCCTCGCCGGGCTCGGACGGCGCGGCGGGAAGCTCGGGCAGGTCGCCCTGGAGCGTGCCGCGCCACTTCCAGCCCTCGCGCATCAGCCAGTAGACGAGCGCGACGAAGAGGCCGAGGCCGACCACCCAGCCGATCCGCGCGGCCCAGTCGGTCACTTCGGCCGATTCCTTCCCGGCCGCGAGCAGTAGTGCTGCAGATGTCACGTGAGCTTCCCGTCGACGAGCGTGGCCTTGCCCCGCAGCCATGTGTGCGTGACACGGCCCGGCAGCTCACGCCCCTCGTACGGGGTGTTCCGGCTGCGCGAGGCGAAGCCCGCGGGGTCCACGGACCCACGGTATTCCGTGTCGACCAGCGTGAGGTTGGCGGGCTCACCAGCCGAGACGGGACGCCCGTGCCCGGTGGCCCGCCCGATCCGGGCGGGCTTGAAGGACATGCGGTCGGCGACCCCGGCCCAGTCCAGCAGGCCCGTCTCCACCATGGTCTCCTGGACCACCGACAGCGCGGTCTCCAGGCCGACCATGCCCATGGCGGCCGCGGCCCACTCGCAGTCCTTGTCCTCGTGCGGGTGCGGGGCGTGGTCGGTGGCCACGATGTCGATGGTGCCGTCGGCGAGGGCCTCGCGCAGGGCGAGCACGTCCCGCTCGGTGCGCAGCGGCGGGTTCACCTTGTAGACCGGGTCGTACGACCGGACCAGCTCGTCGGTCAGCAGCAGGTGGTGCGGGGTGACCTCGGCGGTGACGTCGATGCCGCGGGACTTGGCCCAGCGGACGATCTCGACCGAGCCGGCGGTGGAGAGGTGGCAGATGTGGACGCGGGAGCCGACGTGCTCGGCGAGCAGGACGTCCCGGGCGATGATCGACTCCTCGGCCACCGCGGGCCACCCCCCGAGCCCGAGCTCGGCGGAGACGACGCCCTCGTTCATCTGGGCGCCCTCGGTCAGCCGCGGCTCCTGCGCGTGCTGGGCGACGACCCCGCCGAAGGCCTTCACGTACTCCAGGGCCCGGCGCATGATCACGGCGTCGTCGACGCACTTGCCGTCGTCGGAGAACACGGTGACGCCGGCGGCCGACTCGTGCATGGCGCCGAGCTCGGCGAGCTTCCTGCCCTCCAGGCCGACGGTGACCGCGCCGATGGGCTGCACGTCGCAGTAGCCGTGCTCCTGCCCGAGCCGGTAGACCTGCTCGACCACGCCGGCGGTGTCGGCGACGGGGAAGGTGTTCGCCATGGCGAAGACGGCCGTGTAGCCGCCGGAGGCCGCGGCGCGCGTGCCGGTCAGCACGGTCTCGGAGTCCTCGCGGCCCGGCTCGCGCAGATGCGTGTGCAGGTCGACCAGGCCCGGCAGCAGCACCTTGCCGGCGGCCTCGACGACCTCGGCGCCCTCGGCGCTCAGGCCGACGCCCACCTCGGCGATCGTGGAACCGTCGATCAGGACGTCCTGCGGCTCGCCGCCGAGCACCTGCGCACCACGGATCAGGATCTTGCTCATGTTCTTACTTCTCCTCGGTGGTGCGGGCGTGGCTGACGGCGGGTTCGTTGCCGCCCAGGAGCAGGTAGAGGACGGCCATCCGGATGGACACGCCGTTGGCGACCTGCTCGACGACGGTGCAGCGATCGGAGTCGGCCACCTCGGCGGTGATCTCCATGCCGCGCACCATCGGTCCGGGGTGCATCACGATGGCGTGCTCGGGCATCCGGGCCATGCGGTCGCCGTCGAGGCCGTAGCGCCGCGAGTACTCGCGCTCGGTCGGGAAGAACGCGGCGTTCATCCGCTCGCGCTGCACGCGCAGCATCATCACCGCGTCGGACTTCGGCAGCGTGCTGTCCAGGTCGTAGGAGACGGCGCAGGGCCAGGTCTCGATGCCGACCGGCACCAGCGTGGGCGGGGCGACCAGGGTGACCTCCGCGCCGAGGGTGTGCAGCAGGTCGACGTTGGAGCGCGCGACACGGCTGTGCAGGACGTCGCCGACGATCGTGATGCGCTTGCCCGCGAGGTCCTGGCCGATCCCGGCGTCCCGGCCGACGAGCCGGCGGCGCATGGTGAAGGCGTCCAGGAGGGCCTGGGTCGGGTGCTGGTGGGTGCCGTCGCCGGCGTTGACGACGACGGCGTCGATCCAGCCGGAGGTGGCCAGCCGGTAGGGGGCGCCGGAGGCTCCGTGCCGGATGACGACCGCGTCGACGCCCATGGCCTCCAGCGTCTGCGCGGTGTCCTTCAGGGACTCGCCCTTGGACACGCTCGAGCCCTTGGCGGAGAAGTTGATGACGTCCGCGGAGAGGCGCTTCTCGGCGGCCTCGAAGGAGATGCGGGTGCGGGTGGAGTCCTCGAAGAAGAGGTTGACGATGGTGCGGCCGCGCAGGGTCGGCAGTTTCTTGATGGGCCGGTCGGCGACCCGGGCCATCTCCTCGGCGGTGTCGAGGATCAGGACGGCGTCGTCGCGGGTGAGGTCGGCGGCCGAGATGAGATGACGCTGCATCTGTCAGGCTCCGTAAGGCAGTTCAGGATTCGGGGAGGTTCCGGGCAGGCGGAGGCGTGCCGAAGGGGCGTACGGCGGCGGCCTACGCGATCCGTCTGCTACTGGGTCTGCTTCACGCCGAGCAGCACGGTGTCGCGACCGTCCTCCTCGGCGAGCTGGACCTTGACCGTCTCCCGCAGCGACGTGGGGAGGTTCTTGCCGACGTAGTCGGCGCGGATGGGCAGTTCGCGGTGGCCGCGGTCGACGAGGACCGCGAGCTGGACCGCGCGCGGGCGCCCGAGGTCGTTCAGGGCGTCGAGGGCGGCGCGGATGGTGCGCCCCGAGAAGAGCACGTCGTCGACGAGGACGACCAGCCTGCCGTCCAGGCCGTCCCCGGGGATCTCCGTGCGGGCCAGCGCGCGCGGCGGGTGCATGCGCAGGTCGTCGCGGTACATGGTGATGTCGAGGGAACCGACGGGGATCTTGCGGTCGGTGATCTGCTCCAGCTTGGCGCCGAGCCGCTGGGCGAGGAACACGCCGCGCGTCGGGATGCCGAGGAGGACCACGTCGTCGGCGCCCCTGGCGCGTTCGACGATCTCGTGGGCGATGCGGGTCAGCACGCGGGCGATGTCGGGGGCTTCGAGGACGGGCCGGGCGTCGGCCTGCCGGGGGTCCTGCTCGATGTCCTGCTCGATGGCACGCTTGTCCATACGAAACGGACCTCCTTCTCCGCCTCACGGGACGGACCTTAAAGGACGTCGGATTTGCGCCATCCACGGTAGCAGGCCGGGACCGCGCCCCGATCACCCCCTTGGCCTAATCGGCCGCCACTACCACGGAAGAGTCGGTGTGGACCATTCGGCTTGACGCAGAAGAATCACGCTGCGTAACCTCACAGTGAGTTACCAGCACGCGGCTCGTGCCGCGTCGACCCAGTGCCGGGGAGCTATATGTCCAGCGAATACGCCAAACAGCTCGGGGCCAAGCTCCGGGCGATCCGCACCCAGCAGGGCCTTTCCCTCCACGGTGTCGAGGAGAAGTCCCAGGGACGCTGGAAGGCGGTCGTGGTCGGTTCGTACGAGCGCGGCGACCGCGCCGTGACCGTGCAGCGCCTTGCCGAGCTGGCGGACTTCTACGGCGTTCCCGTGCAGGAATTGCTGCCGGGCACCACCCCGGGCGGGGCGGCCGAGCCCCCGCCGAAGCTGGTCCTCGACCTGGAGCGACTGGCCCATGTGCCGGTCGAGAAGGCGGGCCCGCTGCAGCGTTACGCGGCCACGATCCAGTCGCAGCGCGGCGACTACAACGGCAAGGTGCTGTCGATCCGCCAGGACGACCTGCGCACCCTCGCCGTCATCTACGACCAGTCGCCCTCGGTCCTGACCGAGCAGCTGATCAGCTGGGGCGTGCTGGACGCGGACGCGCGGCGCGCCGTCTCCCACGAGGAGAACTAGCCGCTTCGCGGCTGAGCAGAAACGTACCCTCGCGGTGGCCGGAACCCGGCGGTTCCGGCCACTTCCGTCGAGGCGTGAACATGCCGGAGGGCCCACAGCACGTGCTGTGGGCCCTCCGGCATGTTCACGCCCCCGAGGGACGCGGAGCGCCTTCACGCGCCGCTGGCGGCCCGCAGACCGCCTGTGGCGGCCCGCGGCGCCCGGGCCCGTCACCCGGCGGTGCGCTATTCGCGCCGCAGGGACGGCTTGAGCTCCTTGAGGCGGCCGAGCAGGCCGTTGACGAACGAGGGCGACTCGTCCGTCGAGAACTCCTTCGCCAGCTGCACCATCTCGTCGAGAACGACGGCGTCCGGGGTCTCGTCGGCCCAGATCAGCTCGTAGGCTCCGAGCCGCAGGATGTTGCGGTCGACGACCGGCATCCGGTCCAGCGTCCAGCCGACCGAGTACTGGGAGAGCAGGTCGTCGATGCGCCGCGCGTGCTCCGCGTAGCCCTCGACCAGCTGCATCGTGTACTCGCTCACCGGCGGCTGCCGGGTGTCGGCCCGGGAGAGCCGGACCCAGTCCGCGAGGACCGTCAGGACGTCGGCTCCGCGCTGGTCGCCCTCGAAGAGGATCTGGAAGGCACGCTTGCGGGCCGTGTTGCGGGCAGCCACGGTTAGCTGTTCACCCGGCCGAGGTAGTCGCTGGTGCGGGTGTCGACCTTGATCTTCTCACCGGTGGTGATGAAGAGCGGGACCTGGATCTGGTGACCGGTCTCCAGGGTGGCGGGCTTGGTGCCGCCGGTGGAACGGTCGCCCTGCAGGCCCGGCTCGGTCTCCTGGACGACGAGCTCGACGGCCGCCGGCAGCTCGACGAAGAGCACCTCGCCCTCGTGCTGCGCCACGGTGGCCGTGAAGCCCTCGATCAGGAAGTTGGCGGCGTCGCCGACCGCCTTGCGGTCGACCATGAGCTGGTCATAGGTCTCCATGTCCATGAAGACGAAGTACTCGCCGTCCATGTACGAGAACTGCATGTCGCGCTTGTCGACAGTGGCCGTCTCGACCTTGACGCCGGCGTTGAAGGTCTTGTCGACCACCTTGCCGGACAGCACGTTCTTCAGCTTGGTGCGCACGAAGGCCGGGCCCTTGCCGGGCTTGACGTGCTGGAACTCGACGACGGACCAGAGCTGGCCGCCTTCGAGCTTGAGCACCAGGCCGTTCTTGAGGTCGTTCGTGGAAGCCACGGTTGCGGAATCTCCTGGACTGACGTGGACGACCCCGGGGCACGCACCTGCCTAGAGGGCGAGCAGCTCCTTGGTCGTGATGGTGAGTAGCTCGGGTCCGCCGTCCGCCTCGGGGCGCACGACGAGCGTGTCATCGATCCGGACGCCGCCCCGACCCGGGAGGTGGACCCCGGGTTCGACGGTGACCGGCACGCAAGCGTCCAGTTTACCCATGGCTGCGGGAGTCAACTGCGGGTCCTCTTCGTTTTCGAGTCCGACACCGTGCCCGACGAGCGCCGGGAGCCCGTCGCAGTGGCCCGCGGAACCCAGCACCTGGCGTGCCGCGCGGTCGACGTCACGGCAGGCCACACCGGGTGCCAGGGCCTCCCGCCCGGCGCGCTGAGCGGCGAAGACGAGGTCGTACAGCTCGATCTGCCAGTCGGCGGGAGAGGTGCCGATCACGAAGGTGCGGCCGATCTCGCAGCGGTAGCCTCGGTAGGCCGCCCCCAGACAGACCGAGAGGAAGTCACCCTCCTCGACCCGCCGGTCGGTGGGCCGGTGCCCGCGGCGGCCCGAGTTCGGGCCGGTGCCGACCGAGGTGGCGAAGGCGGGTCCGTCGGCGCCGTGGTCGACCAGGCGTCGCTCCAGTTCGAGGGCGAGATGGCGTTCCGTGCGCCCCACCAGGATGGACTCCAGGAGCTCCCCCAGGGCCTGGTCGGCGATCTCGGCGCCGATGCGCAGGCAGGAGATCTCCTCCTCGTCCTTCACCACCCTCGCCTGCTCCACCGCGCCGCCCAGGTCGACCACCCGCAGCCGGGGCGCTACGGAGCGGATCTCGCGGTGCCGGGACACCGTGAGGTGATGCTCCTCGATCGCGAGCGAATCGCCGCCCCCGGCCACGTGGAGGTCGGCGGCGGCGACCGCCGGATCGCCTCCGGCGTGCGACAGGGAGTGGACGCGCAGCGCGTCGTCCGGTCGGCCTTCGCCCGGACGCTCGTCGAGCGGCCCGGGGCAGACGAGGAGGTCGTCCCGTGCGCCCAGCAGCAGGACGGCGCCGTTCGGGGCGGCGCCCGCGAGATACCTCACGTTGGCGGGACGGGAGATCAGCGCTGCCGCGCTGCCTGCCGCGCGGCAACGTTCCCGTAGGCGGTTTCGGCGGGATTCGTACACCTCTGACATGACACGAGCGTAGGAGCGCCGACCGGATCGCGCCGGTTGGGAAGGCGTTCGGGGGACGCGGCTCCACGAGCGGGCGTGCGCCGCCCGGCAGACGAGGCCTGTCGCGCCGTCACCCGCGCCTGCGACGGTCCCCCGTCCCGCCGGCTACCACTTGGGCGGGCTGGCGATCGCCCGGGCCAGCACGTCGTCCAGGACTCTGGCCGTCGTCGGGACGTCGAGCTGGGAGTTGTCGATGATGGGGAGGCCCGAGCCGTACCAGCCGGCCATGCGGCCGTGGATGCGGGCGACCTCCTCGTCGGTGAGGCGGCGGTTGCCGGAACGCTCGGCGTTGCGCTCCAGGACGACTTCCAGACCGGGCAGCAGGACGACGGGCAGCAGGCCCGGGCCCACATGGCGTTTCCAGCCGCCCAGGCCCACGGCTGGACGGTCGGGGAAGATCGCGTCGTCCAGGATGCACGAGATGCCGTTGGCCAGGAAGTTGCGGGCGGCGAAGCCGCAGGTGCGGCGGGCCAGCCGGTACTGGGCCTCGGAGTGGTCGTTCCACCCCGACTGTGGGTCGGCGAAGCCCGAGCGGACCCACTCGCGCACGTCGTCGAGGCTGACGTGGGCGGTGGGCACCCGGCGGTGGTCGGCCCAGAACTTGGCGACGCTGGTCTTTCCGGCGCCCGCCGGGCCGATCAGCAGCACCGCCAGCGTCGTGGCCGCCGGGTCGGGGGGCGTCGGGGCGGGCGGCGCGCTGGGCATGGGGACGGGCGCGCCGGGCGGCAGCGGGACGTGCCCGGTGGTATCGGCGCCCTGCGGGACCGGGGCGTGCTGCGGCGCGGGTGGGGGCGGCACGACCGGCACCGGTGGCTGGGGCGCGGGCGGGACGGGGCCCGCGGGGTTGCTGAGCCGACCCGGCTGGTGCGGGGCGCTGCCCGGCTGCTGCGGGCCCGGGTGTTGCGCGGCCGGCGACCAGCCGGCGGCCGGACCGTGCCCCGGCTGGTGGGGCGGCGGCAGCGGAGAACCCACTGCGTGCTGCATCCGGTGCCACTCCGTCTCGTACAGGCAATGGGCGCTGGCTGTGGGGGCGCGGCCCCCCTGTCTCACCACAGCCTAAAGGGCGTGTGGAGGTGCCCCCGTCCGAACGGTATCGCCCCCGGCTGTCGTTCGGTGAACGGCCGGGGGCGGTCCGAAGTGCCCGATGTGGACGGCGAATCGGGCGGAAGGGGAGCGGGCGGACCTACCCGGCCGCCCGGCGGTCCTACTCGCCCACCTCGCCGTACGCGGCGAGCAGAACGGCCGGGTCGGGCCCTTCGAGGACGGTCGGCTTGGCCAGGCCGTCCAGGACGATGAAGCGCAGCAGGTCGCCACGGGACTTCTTGTCGACCTTCATGTTCTCCAGCAGCTTGGGCCACTGGTCGAGGCGGTAGTGCAGCGGGAGGCCCACCGACTCCAGGACCGTGCGGTGCCGGTCGGCCGTGGCGTCGTCCAGGCGGCCCGCGAGGCGGCCCAGTTCGGCGGCGAAGTGCATGCCCACGGAGACGGCCGCGCCGTGCCGCCACTTGTAGCGCTCGTTCTTCTCGATGGCGTGCGCGAGGGTGTGGCCGTAGTTGAGGATCTCCCGCAGGCCGGACTCCTTGAGGTCGGAGGACACGACGTCCGCCTTGACCCTGATGGAGCGCTCGATGAGCTCGGCGGTGTGCGGACCCTGCGGGGTGCGCGCGGCCTCCGGGTCGGACTCGATGAGGTCAAGGATCACCGGGTCGGCGATGAAACCGGCCTTGATGATCTCGGCCAGGCCCGAGACGTAGTCGTTCACCGGGAGGGAGTCGAGCGCGGCCAGGTCGCACAGCACCCCGGCCGGCGGGTGGAAGGAGCCGACGAGGTTCTTGCCCTCGGCGGTGTTGATGCCGGTCTTGCCGCCGACGGCCGCGTCGACCATGGCGAGCACCGTCGTCGGGACGGCGACCCAGCGCACCCCGCGCAGCCAGGTCGCGGCGACGAACCCGGCCAGGTCGGTGGTCGAGCCGCCGCCGACGCCCACGACGACGTCCGTGCGGGTGAACCCGGACTGACCGAGCGCCTTCCAGCAGTAGGCCGCGACCTCGGCGGTCTTGGCCTCCTCCGCGTTGGGCACCTGGATGGCGACGGCGTCGAAGCCCTGCCCGGCCAGGTCGGCGCGGAGCGCGTCCCCGGTCTCGGCGAGCGCCTCGGGGTGGATCACGGCGACCCGCTTGACGCGGTCGCCGATCAGGCCGCCGAGCTCACCCAGCAGCTGACGGCCGACCAGCACCTCGTAGGGGTCCGTCCCCGCACTGCCGCCGATCCGGATCCGCGTCACGGACTCGCTGCTCATGCTTCCTTCAACTCCAGTGCGTCCAGGGCTGCTTGGCTGACCTCTTCGGGCGTACGGCCGTCCGTGGTCACGACCGCGGTGGCGACGCCCTCGTACAGAGGGCGCCGGGCCTCCATCAACTCGCGCCACTGCTTGCGCGGGTTGACGGCGAGCAACGGGCGGGCCGCGTTCAGGCCGGTGCGCTTGACCGCCTCCTCGACGTCCATCGCCAGGTAGAGCACGCGCTGACCGGCCAGCAGGTCGCGCGTGTCCGGGTCCAGGATCGAGCCGCCGCCGAGCGCCAGGACGCCGTCGTGCTCGGCGAGGGCGCGCCGCACGGCCTGCTTCTCCATCGCACGGAAGGCGTCCTCGCCCTCGTCGACGAAGACCTCCGCGATGCTGCGCCCCGCCTCGGCGACGATGTCGTCGTCGGTGTCGCGGTAGGCGACGCCGAGCCGCTCGGCGAGCAGTCGCCCGACGGTGGACTTGCCGACGCCCATGGGGCCCACCAGGACGACGCGTGGCCCGCTCATCGGATGTGCAGGTTGTCGAGGTACGAGCGCACGTTGCGACGGGTCTCGACGACGCTGTCGCCGCCGAACTTCTCCGCCACCGCGTCCGCCAGCACCAGCGCGACCATCGCCTCGGCGACGATGCCGGCGGCCGGGACCGCGCACACGTCGGAACGCTGGTGATGCGCCTGGGTCGCCTCGCCCGTGGCGACGTCGACCGTCTGCAGGGCCCGCGGCACGGTCGCGATCGGCTTCATCGCCGCGCGCACGCGCAGCAGCTCGCCGGTGGTCAGTCCGCCCTCGGTGCCGCCGGAGCGGCCGGAGGCGCGCTTGATGCCGTCGCCGGTGGCGAGGATCTCGTCGTGCGCCTTCGAGCCCGGCACGCGCGCGAGGTCGAAGCCGTCGCCGACCTCCACGCCCTTGATCGCCTGGATGCCCATCAGCGCGGCGGCCAGCCGGGCGTCCAGCCGGCGGTCCCAGTGCACGTGCGAGCCGAGTCCGACCGGGACGCCGTAGGCCAGCACTTCGACGACGCCGCCGAGGGTGTCGCCGTCCTTGTGGGCCTGGTCGATCTCCGCGACCATCGCCTTCGACGCGTCCGCGTCCAGGCAGCGGACCGGGTCGGCGTCCAGCTTCTCGACGTCGGCCGGGGTCGGCAGGACGCCGTACGGCGCCTTGGCGGCGGCCAGCTCCACGACGTGGGAGACGATCTCGATGCCGGCCGTCTCCTTGAGGTACGACCGGGCGACCGCGCCGAGGGCGACCCGGGCGGCGGTCTCCCGCGCGGAGGCGCGCTCCAGGATCGGGCGGGCCTCGTCGAAGCCGTACTTCTGCATTCCGGCGAGGTCGGCGTGGCCGGGGCGCGGCCGGGTGAGCGGGGCGTTGCGGGCGAGGCCCGCGAGGATCTCCGGGTCGACCGGGTCGGCCGCCATGACCTGTTCCCACTTGGGCCACTCCGTGTTGCCCACCATGACGGCGACCGGCGAACCCATGGTCAGACCGTGCCGGACGCCGCCGAGGAAGGTGATCTCGTCGCGCTCGAACTTCATCCGCGCACCGCGCCCATAGCCGAGCCGTCGCCGCGCGAGGTGGTCGGCGACCATCTCGGTGGTGATCGGCACGCCGGCGGGAAGGCCCTCCAGCGTCGCGACAAGTGCGGGACCGTGGGATTCCCCCGCGGTCAGCCAACGCAGCCTGCTCAACGATGCTCCTCAGTGCTCGCGCCCTGGTACTGCTCTGCGTACGCGCGTCCTTCGCGTACGTCGTCGGCGTGACCGGGTGCGCGGCCCTGGCCCGCCACCCCCGATCCTCCCACGTCCCGGCCCCGAAGCCGGTCGCCGGTCCAGCAAGCGGACGGCGGGACGCCCGGGTCGGTCACGGGCGGTGCGGCGCTCGGCGGGAGGCGAGGGCCCGCTCGCCCGCCCGGCGCATGGCCTCCACCGGGGCCGGGGCGCGACCGGTCATCTGCTCCACCTGGAGCACGGCCTGGTGCACCAGCAGGTCGAGGCCGCTGACCACGGCGCCGCCGAACATGGACCAGCGCGCGGCCAGCTCGGTCGGCCAGGGGTCGTAGAGCACGTCGAAGAGGGTGGCGGGGCGCTCCGGCACGGACGCGGCGAGGGCGTCCGTGGCCCCGGCCGGGGTGGTCGCGACGACCAGCGGGAAGTTCAGCGCGTCGGCGGCGTCCGCCCAGTCGGCGATCAGGATCTCGACGTCGAGCCGCTCGCCCCACTGCCGCATCTCGGCCGCGCGGGCCTCGCTGCGCACGTAGGCGACGATCCGACCGGTGCAGACCCGGGTGAGCGCGGCCAGGGCGGAGGACGCGGTGGCGCCGGCGCCGAGGATCGCGGCCGACTCGACCTGTTCGATTCCGCGCTCGCGCAGCGCGTCGACCATGCCGGGGACGTCGGTGTTGTCGCCGAGCCGACGGCCGTCCTCGGTGAACACGAGGGTGTTGACCGCCTCGACGGAGGCCGCGGTCTCGCTGATCTCGTCGAGCAACGGGATGACCGCGCGCTTCAGCGGCATGGTCAGCGACAGACCGGTCCACTCGGCGCCCAGCCCGTCGAGGAAGGCGGCCAGGGCATCCTCGTCGACGTCGAATCGGTCGTACGTCCAGCCGGTGAGTTCCAGCGCCTCGTACGCGGCACGGTGCAGCGCCGGGGAGAGGGAGTGGGCGATGGGGCTGCCGAGCACGGCGGCCCGGCGGGCGTCAGTTGCCCGAGCTGGCATCGAACTTTTCCTTGAGTCGCTTGAATTCGGCGTAGGTCTTGGCGAATTCGGTGTTGCTCTTGCCGTCGGTGGCCACGAAGTAGATCCAGCCGTCGGAGGTCGGATTCAGCGTGGCCTTCAGCGCGTCCTCACCGGGGTTGCCGATCGGACCGGGAGGCAGGCCCCTGTTGGTGTAGGTGTTGTACGGGTCCTTGTTGCTGTTGATCTCGGACTCGCTGATGTGGATCTTGCTCTCGCCCTTCAGGTAGTTAAAGGTCGAGTCGAACTGCAGCAACTGGTTGGTCTGGTCGTTGGTGGGCTTGAGGCGGTTGTAGACGACCTCCGCCATCTTGCGGTAGTCGTCGTGCGTCTTGCCCTCGGCCTGGACCAGGCTGGCGACCGTGATGACCTGGAGCGGACTCTCCAGCTTGAGCGCCTTGGCCTTGGCCACGAAGTCGTACCTGCCGTACACGTCGTTGGCGTGGTCGACCATCGCCTTGAGGACCGTCTCCGGCTTCATGCCCTTGGCGGCCCCGTAGGTGCCCGGGAAGAGGAAGCCCTCCAACGGGTCCTTGATCTCCCTGTTGTCGTCGGCCCACTTGGGTAGCCCGAGCGTCGCGTACTTGCTCTCCGCGACCTTCCGGGTGGCGCCCTCGGCGAGGCCGAGTTTCGCGTCGATGCTCCGGTAGACCGCCACGTTCCGCTGCCCCGGCGTCACCAGCACGTTGGCCTGGCTCTTGGGGTCGAGCATCATCGCGACGGCGCTCTTCGCGGACATCTGCTTCTTCAGGATGTACGCACCCGCCTGGATCTTGCCCCCGTCCGGATTGGACGTGCACGCGGACACGAAGGCGTCGACGCTCTTGACGACGCCGGCCTCCTTCAGCAGACGGCCGATGTCCGCGCCGCCCGAGCCTTTGGGAACCTCCACGCTCACGGTCTGGCCGGTGCCCCCGCCGGCGAAGTCCGGAGCCGCGCTGTAACGATTCTTGTAGTAGTGGTACCCGACGTAGCCGACGCCTCCGATGCCGCCCGCGAACACCAGGACGACGATCAGACAGGCGCAGCCGTTGCGGCTCTTCTTCTTGCTCTTCGTGCCCTTCGCGCCTTTGCCTGCGCGGCTTCGGCGCTTCCCGCGGTCCGACTCCTCGTCGTCCTCGTCGTCGGCATCGGCGTCGCCGCCCGCGAAGAACGCGTGCTCCCCCTGGTCGGGTCCCGGATCCCAGTCGGTGTTCTGCTCGGATCCGGACTCCGGCGCCGCCTCGGGCTCCGGTTCGGCTTCGGGCTCGGGCTCGGGCCGGCGCCGGGCGGGCGGCTCGGGCG
The DNA here is from genome assembly GCF_001746365.1 of Streptomyces sp. LUP30. Taxonomy (GTDB): domain Bacteria; phylum Actinomycetota; class Actinomycetes; order Streptomycetales; family Streptomycetaceae; genus Streptomyces. The sequence goes on along the minus strand of NZ_MJAJ01000040.1, from coordinate 60,310 downwards.
GCGGATACGCGTCCGGAGTGCCGTAGAAGTCCGGCTGTTCCGCGCCGTAGGCGGCGGCCTGCTGGCCGTAGGGGTCACCGGGGTCGGCCGCGTAGGGGACGTGGGCATGCGTGCCCGTCCCGTCCCAGCCGCCCTCCTGGTACCCCTCGTGGTAGCCGTGCTGCTGGTTCTGGTGCTGCTGGTTCTGATGGGCGTACTGCTGCTGTCCCTGATCGCCGTACTGCTGCTGGCCTTGATCGGGGTACTGCTGCTGGCCTTGATCGGGGTACTGCTGCTGGCCCGGATCGGTGTACTGCTGCTGGCCGTAGCCCTGGTACTGCGGGTCGTACGGGGCCTGTTGCCGGTCGTACTGCTGCCCCTGGCCCCAGTCTCCGTACTCTGACTGCTGAGGGTGCTGCGGGTGCTGAGGGTCCTGCTGCTGCGGGTAGTGGTGCTGCTGCTGGCCGCCGTAGGCAGGCTGATGACCCGTGGGGGCCTGCTGCCCTTCCCATCCGCCGTCCCCGTACAACGGGTCCTCCGGATGCCACGGTTCGGAGCCTGGGCCCCGGCCATACTCAGTCATCGATCCCCTAGAGCCGCAAGGCGGCGATCACTCGGCCTTCGCGGGCCCATCACCGTTCCGCCTCTCTCTGTGCGGCGGCTGTTCGAACACCGCCACATCGCGCGGAACGTTACCGTATCGCGATCAGATGACCACTTCGACGCCCTCGCCCGGTGCTTTGCCTGACACTCGTTCGGATTCCAGCGCCTGCTGCAGGATGATCACAGCGGCTGCCTGGTCGATCACCGACCGGCCCTTCTTCGCCTTCACGCCTGAGGCACGCAGTCCCTGACTGGCCGTCACGGTCGTCATCCTCTCGTCCACCAGACGTACGGATACGGGCGCGATTCTGTTCGCCAGCTCCTGTGCGAATCCGCGCACCTTCACCGCGGCGGGCCCCTCGCCCCCCTTGAGGGAGCGAGGGAGACCGACGACGACCTCGATCGGCTCGTACTCCTCGACCAGCTGTGACAGCCGCCGATGAGCCGCCGGGACGTCCCGGCCGGGGACCGTCTCCACCGGAGTGGCGAGGATCCCGTCGGGGTCGCACGAGGCGACCCCGATCCGGGCGTCCCCGACGTCGATCGCGAGTCGACGGCCCTTGCGCATCGGCTCGCTCACTTGGCCGTTTCCGCCACGAGGCGCTCGACGGCGTCCACGGCCTCGCCGACGGCGGCCGCGTTCTGGCCGCCGCCCTGAGCGACGTCCGGCTTGCCGCCACCGCCGCCGCCGAGCGTCTTGGCGGCCGTACGGACCAGCTCGCCGGCCTTGAGACCACGCTCACGGGCGGCCTCGTTGGTGGCGATGACCGTCAGCGGCTTGCCGTTGTTCACCGTGAACAGGGCGACCACCGCGGCCCGGCCGCCCTGGATGCGGCCGCGCACGTCGAGAACCAGCCTGCGCAGGTCGTCCGGCGTGGTGCCGTCCGGGACCTGGCCGGTGACGACGGCGATGCCGCGGACGTCCTTGGCGGAGTCCACGAGACCCGCGGCGGCCTGCAGTACCTTCTCGGCGCGGAACTTCTCGATCTCCTTCTCGGCGTCCTTCAGCTTGCCGAGCATGGCGGAGACCTTCTCCGGGAGCTCCTCGGGACGTCCCTTGATCAGCTCCTGGAGCTGGGCGACGACCGTGTGCTCACGGGCGAGGAAGTTGTAGGCGTCGACGCCGACGAGGGCCTCGATCCGGCGCACGCCGGAACCGATGGACGACTCTCCCAGCAGCTTGACCAGTCCGAGCTGAGCGGTGTTGTGCACATGCGTGCCGCCGCACAGCTCCTTGGAGAAGTCGCCGATGGTGACGACGCGGACGCGCTCGCCGTACTTCTCGCCGAACTCGGCGATGGCGCCCTGCTTCTTGGCCTCGTCGATGCCCATGACCTCGGCCTGGACGTCGAGTTCGCGGGCCAGCACCTCGTTGATCTTCTGCTCGACGTCGGTCATCACGGCCGTCGGAACGGCGGCCGGGGAGCCGAAGTCGAAGCGGAAGCGGCCGGGCTGGTTCTCGGAACCGGCCTGGGCGGCCGTCGGACCGAGGGCGTCCCGCAGCGCCTGGTGGGTGAGGTGGGTGGCGGAGTGGGCGCGGGCGATGGCCGTGCGGCGACGCCGGTCGATCGAGGCGTGGGCCTTGGCGCCGACCGTGACCTCGCCGACCTGGACGACGCCCTTGTGGACGTACACGCCGGGAACCGGCTTCTGGGTGTCGCGGATCTCGACGATCGCGCCGGTGTCCAGCCTGATCCGGCCGGTGTCGCCGATCTGGCCGCCGCCCTCGGCGTAGAACGGGGTGCGGTCGAGGACGATCTCGACCTCGTCGCCCTCGGTGGCGGCGGGCGAGGAGGCCCCGTCGACGAGGATGCCGACGATCGTCGACTCGGCCTCGGTGTCGGAGTAGCCGATGAAGTCGGTCGCCCCGGCCTGGTCGGCGATCTCGCGGTAGGCGCCCACACCGGCGTGGCCGGTCTTCTTGGCCTGGGCGTCGGCCTTGGCCTTGTCCCGCTGCTCCTTCATCAGACGGCGGAAGCCGTCCTCGTCCACGGAGAGGCCCTGCTCGGCGGCCATCTCGAGGGTGAGGTCGATCGGGAAGCCCCAGGTGTCGTGGAGCAGGAAGGCCTTGTCGCCGGCGAGGACCGCGCCGCCGGACTGCTTCGTCTCGCTGATGGCCGTGTCGAGGATGTTCGTGCCGGCCTTCAGGGTCTTGAGGAAGGCGGCCTCCTCGGCGAGGGCCACCGTCTCGATGCGCTGCCGGTCGGTGACGAGCTCCGGGTACTGCTGACCCATCATCTCGATGACGGTGTCGATGAGGTCCTTGACGACCGGACCGGTGGCGCCGAGGAGGCGCATGTTGCGGATGGCGCGGCGCATGATGCGGCGCAGCACGTAGCCGCGGCCCTCGTTGCCGGGGGTGACGCCGTCGCCGATGAGCATCACGGACGTGCGCATGTGGTCGGTGACCACGCGCAGGGAGACGTCCGAGTCGTGGGCACGGCCGTACTCGACGCCGGTCAGCTCGGTGGCCTTCTTGATGACGGCCATGGAGGTGTCGATCTCGTACATGTTCTGCACGCCCTGCAGAATCATGGCGAGGCGCTCCAGGCCGAGGCCCGTGTCGATGTTCTTGCTCGGCAGCTCGCCCAGGATCTCGAAGTTGTCCTTGCCGATGCCCTCGCCGCGCTCGTACTGCATGAAGACGAGGTTCCAGATCTCCACGTACCGCTCGTCGTTGACGGCCGGGCCGCCCTCGACGCCGAACTCGGGGCCGCGGTCGTAGTTGATCTCGGAACACGGTCCGCAGGGGCCGGGGACGCCCATGGACCAGTAGTTGTCCTTCATGCCGAGGCGCTGGATGCGCTCCTTGGGCACACCGACGACGTCGTGCCAGATGCGCTCGGCCTCGTCGTCGTCCTTGTAGACGGTGATCCAGAGCCGCTCCGGATCCAGGCCGTAACCGCCCTTGTCCTGGGGCGTGGTGAGCAGCTCCCAGGCGTACTTGACGGCGCCTTCCTTGAAGTAGTCGCCGAAGGAGAAGTTGCCGCACATCTGGAAGAACGTGCCGTGGCGGGTGGTCTTGCCGACCTCTTCGATGTCGGGCGTGCGCACGCACTTCTGCACGCTGGTGGCGCGCGACCACGGCGGCTTGACCTCGCCGAGGAAGTACGGCTTGAAGGGGACCATGCCGGCGGGGACCAGGAGCAGAGTCGGGTCGTCCGCGATGAGCGACGCCGAAGGGACGACGGTGTGCCCGCGCTCCTCGTAGAAGCTCAGCCAGCGGCGGCGAATCTCGGCCGACTCCATCAGTGGTCCTCATTCCGGTTGTACGGGTTCTTCTGCTGCGAGTACGTCGTGTTCTCGATGGCGGGATACCGCCTGGGCGCGGGGAGCGCGGGGTCCTCGTGGATCCCGAGAGCCTCCCCGAGTTCTGCCTCGCGCTGGGCCATGTTGTCGCGCACGTCGAGCGCGAAGCCGACCGCGCGGTCCTTGAGGCGTGCTCCCGTCTCGAGCGCCTTGTTGGCCGCGGCGGCGGCGAGGCTCTCGGGGGTCAGCTGCCTGAGCTTGCGGTTGACCTTGGTGGTGGCCCAGACACCGGCGGCCACGCCCGTGCTGAACCAGAAGGTGCGGCGGAACATCGCTGGCTCTCAGTCCCTCTTTCCACGGGGCTTGCGCTTCTCCCGCCGGGAGACCGTGCGGCCCACGATCACGGTACGCCGGGGGTCCCCGGCGGGCAGGTCGTCCTTGCGGCCGCCGAGGGCTCGCCGGACGCCGTAGCCGAAGGCGGCGACCTTCACCAGGGGGCCGCCGAAGGTGGAGGCGACCGTGGTGGACAGCGCCGAGGCGTTCGACGTGACTTCCTGGACGTCGGTGGCGATCGCGTCGACCCGGTCGATCTGGGTCTGTGCGGAGCGCACCGCCGCGGAGGCGTCGGCGAGCAGCGGGACGGCCTGTTCGGTGACGTCCGCGACGAGTCTGGTCGTCGCCCTGAGCGTCTGGGCCAGCCTCGCCAGCGCGACGGCGAGGAAGGAGACCAGGATCGCCCAGAACACGGCCACCAGGATGCCGGCCACCTCTCCACCGGACACTGCGCACCCGCTCCCTGTGCTGACGGACAGCTGTCTCTGCAGCTTCTCTGGAGGCGAGCCTATCGCGCCGACGCCGCCGGTCCGTACCGGATTAGGGGTGCGCGAAGGCCCGCCGCCCCGCCCGCCCCGAAGGGCGGGAGGACGACGGGCCTCGAGCGCGGAAGTCCTGCGACGGCCGCGGAACCGATCCGGGTGGGGATCAGCGGGCGTAGTACTCGACGACGAGCTGCTCGTCGCAGATCACGGGGATCTCCTTGCGGTTCGGCTCGCGGTCCAGGCGGAACGCCAGGGCGCCGAGGTTCACCTGGAGGTAGCGCGGGGTCTCGCCGTCGGGGGCGAAGCCACCGGCGCGGGCGACCTCGAACAGCGTCTTGCCGCGGCTGCGCTCGCGGACCATCACGACGTCGTCGGGACGGACGCGGAAGGAGGGCTTGTCGACCTTCTGGCCGTTGACCTCGATGTGGCCGTGGACGACCATCTGGCGGGCCTGGTAGATCGTGCGGGCGATGCCCGAACGCAGGACCAGGGCGTCGAGACGGCGCTCGAGCTCGATGATCAGGGCCTCACCGGTCTTGCCCTGGACCTTGGAGGCACGCTCGTAGGCGCGGACGAGCTGACGCTCGGACACGTCGTACTGCGCGCGCAGACGCTGCTTCTCGAGCAGACGGACCTTGTAGTCCGAGTTCTGCTTGCGGCCACGACCGTGCTCGCCCGGCGGGTAGGGACGGGCCTCGAAGTACTTGACGGCCTTCGGGGTGAGCGCGATGCCGAGGGCACGCGACTTCTTGACCTTGGGGCGGGACTGGTTCGCCACTGTCTCTCATTTCCTGGTTTCGGCTTGTCAGGGTGGAGGGAGGTCGCAATCCGCAGCCGGGGAAACCCGTCGGGTCCGCATGGGACCTGTCGGGCAGCCGCTCCCCTGGTCTGGGCACATACGTGCAGCACGCGAGTGGCCCACCGACCGTTCCCGGAAGCCGGGTGGTGGTGGGCTGCCCGCGACACCTTCGACGGTGCGCGACGCTCCTTGGAGCCGGTCCGAAGACCGGTTGCCGGCCCGAAGACCGGCGCTCCGGCTGACTGTCCCGTTCTGACTGCACGGGACGCAGCACTTCGGGCGAGTCTACAGGGTGCTCAGGACCCCTTGCGACCGAGGCGCTGCCGGGTCCATTCGACGGCGTCCGCGTAGCGGGCCTCGGCTCCGTGCCGGGTGGGCGTGTAGTACTCCCGGCCGTGGACCGCGTCCGGGGCGTACTGCTGGGCGGCGATGCCCTCCGGCAGGTCGTGCGGATACACGTACCCCTGCGCGTGGCCCAGCTTGGCGGCGCCCTTGTAGTGCCCGTCCCGCAGGTGCGGCGGGACGGGCCCGGCCAGTCCCTTGCGGACGTCCTCCAGGGCGGCGCCGATCGCCGTCGTCGCGGCGTTGGACTTGGGGGCCAGGGCGAGGGCGATCGTGGCGTGGCTGAGGGTGAGGGCCGCTTCGGGGAAGCCGATCATCGCGACGGCCTGGGCGGCGGCGACCGCGACGGGCAGGGCGTTCGGATCGGCGAGGCCGATGTCCTCGCTGGCGGAGATCATCAGGCGGCGGGCGATGAAGCGGGGGTCCTCGCCGGCCTCGATCATGCGGGCCAGGTAGTGCAGGGCGGCGTCGACGTCCGAGCCCCGGATGGACTTGATCAGGGCGCTGGCGACGTCGTAGTGCTGGTCGCCGTCCCGGTCGTACTTCACCGCCGCGCGGTCGACGGTCTGTTCCAGCGTCTGAAGGCTGATCTCCGCCTCGTCCTGGTCGAGGGCGGCGCCTGCGGCGGCCTCCAGGGCGGTCAGTGCCCGCCGGGCGTCGCCGCCGGCGATGCGCAGCAGGTGGGCCTCGGTCTCCTCGGGAAGGGTGACGGCTCCCTTGAGGCCGCGCTCGTCGGCCAGGGCGCGCCGGACGAGGGCGCGCAGGTCGTCGTCCGTGAGGGGTTCGAGGGTCAGCAGGAGGGAGCGGGACAGCAGCGGGGAGATGACCGAGAAGTAGGGGTTCTCGGTGGTCGCCGCGATCAGTGTCACCCAGCGGTTCTCGACGGCCGGGAGGAGGGAGTCCTGCTGGGCCTTGCTGAAGCGGTGGATCTCGTCGAGGAAGAGGACGGTCTCCTTGCCGAATCCGCCGATGGCGCGGCGGGCGCCGTCGATGACCGCGCGGACCTCCTTGACGCCGGCGGTGATGGCCGACAGTTCGACGAACCGCTTGTCGGTGGCCTTGGAGACGACGTACGCCAGGGTGGTCTTCCCCGTGCCCGGCGGTCCCCAGAGGATCACCGAGGAGGGGCCGGCCGGGCCCTTGGCGCCGTCGCCGACCAGGCGGCGCAGAGGCGAGCCGGGTTTCAGCAGGTGCTGCTGGCCCACCACCTCGTCGAGGGTGCGCGGGCGCATCCGGACCGCCAGGGGGCTCCCGGCGGGGTCCTTCTCCTGGCGGTCTTCCGCTGCAGCGGTGAACAGGTCGGGCTCCACACGTCGGAGCCTACGTCAGGGGTCTGACACTCCTGTCCGGCGTCCGGTCCGGTGCTCCGCGGGTCGCCCGGTGCGGCAACGGGCTCAGGCCCAGAGGTCGGCGCCCCAGCGGGTGAGGATCAGCATGGCGATGATGCCGACATGGGTGGCCGGCAGGACCCAGGTGAACTCGCCGAAGAACCGCTTGAGCCCGTCCGGCGCGGGCAGGAAGCCGTTGCGCAGGTTGAACGAGGTGACGTACCAGAACATGGTGATCGTCGCGACCCAGGCCAGCGAGCACCACAGGCACAGGGCGTTGATGTTGTACAGCGACTGGTACTGCAGCCAGGTGACGAAGCCCACGCCGAAGAGCGTGCCGAAGTTGAAGGTGAGCCAGTACCAGCGCGGGAAGCGGGCGCCGGCCAGCAGGCTCATGCCGACGCAGATGACGATGCCGTAGGCGACCAGGCCGAGCATCGGGTTCGGGAACCCGAAGACGGAGGCCTGCTTGCTCTCCATGACGCTGCCACAGCTGATGATCGGGCTGATGCTGCAGCTGGGCGTGAAGGTCTTCCCCTCGGCCTTGGCCTCGAGGATCTTCATCTTGTCGATCGTGATGACCCAGGCGGCGAGCAGGCCGGCCGCACCGGTGATCAGCAGCAGGATCGCGAAGGCACGGCTGCCGCCCACGTTCCGTGGCTCCGTCGCGGCGACGCGCTCGGGCTCGGACTCCGTGGAGACGTCTTTGACTGTCGTCTTGCTCATCACGCCGATCCGTCACTTGAGAGTTGGACCATCTTCGGGCAGGGGCCTATTGTGCCGCACCGGACCGTGTCTCCACCGTTCGGCGGACATAAGGAAGTACGTGCGGCGGGCCCGGAGCGTTCGGTTTCGGCCGATGGACGAAGCCGGACAGCACACGCGAACGAAGGGTGCCGGATCGCACGACCCGGCACCCCGGAGGCCCTGGCTCCGGGCCGGACGGCCTAGCCCAGCCTCGACTCCAGCTCGGCCACGATCTCGTTCACGCCGATCGCCCTCTGCTCGCCGGACTCCATGTCCTTGAGCTGGACGACGCCCTCGGCGAGGTCGCGTTCACCGGCCACGACCGTGTAGCGGGCGCCGCTGCGGTTGGCGTTCTTCATGGCGCCCTTGAGCCCCTTGGCGCCGTAGGAGAAGTCGGCCGCGACACCGAGCTTGCGCAGCTCGGTGACCTTCGCGAAGAGCACCCTGCGGGCCTCCTCGCCGAGCGGCACGGCGAACACGGACGTCACGGCGGGCAGCTCCAGCTCCACGCCCTCCGCCTCCAGCGCCAGCACCGTGCGGTCGACGCCCAGCGCCCAGCCCACCGACGGCAGCGCGGGACCGCCGATCATCTCGGAGAGTCCGTCGTAGCGGCCGCCGCCGCCCACCGCGGACTGCGAGCCCAGTCCGTCGTGGACGAACTCGAAGGTCGTGCGGGTGTAGTAGTCGAGGCCGCGGACCAGCTTCGGGTCGTCCTCGAAACCGACGCCCGCCGCCGTGATCAGCTCACGGACCTCCTCGTGGTACGCCTTGCAGGCGTCGCAGAGGTAGTCGCGCAGCAGCGGAGCGTCGCCGAGCTGCTTCTGGACCGACTCGCGTTTGTCGTCCAGGACCCGCAGCGGGTTGATCTCCGCGCGGCGCAGCGTGTCCTCGTCGAGGTCCAGACTCCGCAGGAAGTTCTGCAGCGCCTCCCGGTACACCGGGCGGCACTCCTTGTCGCCGAGGCTGTTGAGCAGGATGCGGAAGTTCCGCAGCCCCAGCGAGCGGTACGCCTGGTCCGCCAGGATGATCAGCTCGGCGTCCAGTGCCGGGTCCTCGGCGCCGATCGCCTCCGCGCCCACCTGCGAGAAGTGCCGGTAACGGCCCTTCTGGGGGCGCTCGTAGCGGTAGTACGAGCCGGAGTACCAGAGCTTGACCGGCAGGTTGCCCGCCTTGTGCAGGTTGGCCTCGAGTGCGGCGCGCAGCACGGACGCCGTGCCCTCGGGACGCAGGGCGAGGCGGTCGCCGCCCTTGGTCTCGAAGGCGTACATCTCCTTCGTCACGATGTCGGTCGACTCGCCCACACCGCGCGCGAAGAGCTCCACGTTCTCGAAGCCGGGCGTCTCGATGTAGCCGTAGCCGGAGTTGCGCAGCGGCGCGGCGATGGCCTCGCGGACGGCGAGGTACTTGGCGCTGTCCGGCGGGATCAGGTCGTACGTGCCCTTGGGGGCCTGGAAGCTGCTCACGGAAGGTCTCTCGTCACATTCCTCGTCGGGGAGGGGTGTGGGAACCCTCTCCCTGGCCGCCGGCCGCCACCTGCCGCAGATACGGGTTGGCGGCGCGCTCCTGGCCGATGGTCGTCTGGGGGCCGTGGCCGGACAGCACCACGGTCGAGTCCTCGAGCGGCAGGCACACGCGGGCCAGCGAGTCGAGCATCTCGGCCATGTCGCCGCCGGGCAGGTCGGTGCGTCCGATGGAGCCGGCGAACAGCAGGTCCCCGGAGAAGAAGACCGACGGGACGTCGGCCGTCTCGGGCATCCGGAAGGTCACCGACCCCTTGGTATGGCCCGGCGCGTGCGCGACGGAGAACTCCAGACCGGCGAGGTCCAGCTTCACGCCGTCGGTCAGCTCACGGACGTCGTCCGGTTCGCCCACCGTCAGCTCGCCCATGAGGGGCATCCCGATGGACCGGCCGAGCGCCTTCTCCGGGTCGCTCATCATGTACCGGTCCTCGGGGTGGATCCAGGCCGGCACGTCGTGTGCGCCGCAGACCGGGACGACCGAGGCCACATGGTCGATGTGGCCGTGGGTGAGGACGACGGCGACGGGCTTGAGCCGATGCTTTCGGACGGCTTCCTCGACTCCTGGGGCAGCCTGGTGGCCCGGGTCGATGATCACGCACTCCTCACCGGCGGCGGGGGCGACGAGATAACAGTTCGTCCCCCAGGCCCCGGCGGGGAACCCGGCAATGAGCACGATCGTCCTTCGTTTGTGTCGATACGCGTGGGCTTCTGGCGGCTGCGCCAGTGGTCAGAGCCTACCGGCGCTGCCGTTTCCTCAGCGAACCCATATACGGTACGGGGCACACGCAGGCGGTCGGCTCACAAGACGCACGCGTCCCAGTCGACGTACGAGACGCATGAGGAGAGAATCCGGTGGTCACCCAGGAACAGCGGAAGCGTCAGCTCGCCCGGGAGAAGTTCTTGCGGCAGCAGCAGCGGCGGACGAGCGCCCGGCGCAAGGCGCGTATGCGCAACTCGGTGATCGCGTCGGTGCTCGGCGTGGTCGTCATCGGCAGCGTGGCGCTGTACACGACCGGTGTCCTCAAGGACGACGACAAGAAGGCGGCCGCGAGTTCGCAGACGTCGCCGTCGGCCGCGCCCAGCGCCGCGAAGGACCCGTGCGAGAAACCGGCCGCCGGGTCGGTGAAGACGCAGACCTGGAAGAAGGAGCCGGCGGTCGCGATCGACGAGTCGGCGAAGTACACGATGACGCTCTCGACGACCTGCGGCGACATCGGCATAGCGCTCAAGGCGAAGGCCGCGCCGCACACGGTGAACTCCTTCAGCTTCCTCGCCGGCAAGGGCTTCTTCGACCACACCAAATGCCACCGCCTGACCACCAACGGGATCTACGTGCTGCAGTGCGGCGACCCCACGGGCAGCGGCAGCGGCGGCCCCGGCTACACGATTCCGGACGAGAACCTGAAGGACGCCAGCCTCAAGGCGAACGTCTACCCGGCGGGCACGGTCGCGATGGCCAACACCGGTCAGGCGCACACCGGCGGCAGCCAGTTCTTCCTCGTCTACCAGGACAGTCAGCTGCCGCCCAGCTACACGCCGTTCGGGACGCTGACGGCCGACGGCATGAAGGTCCTGAAGAAGATCGCCGCCGCGGGCGAGAACTCCGGCGCCGGTGACGGGGCCCCCAACGCGACGGTCGTGATCAACAAGGCGACGGTCACGAAGTCCTGACGACGACCTGGCGAGAAGCCGACGACAAGGGGCGGTCAACTGCGCAATTTCGGTCGCGCTGGATGCGGACAGGCGACCCGCCGGTCGCCTATGTTGGCCGTGACGAAACTGTGGACGATGCCCAGGGGCGCCGAAGCCCCTCGGAGGCATCATGTGGAGGAGGCGCTGTGAGCAGCGACCCGTGGGGCCGCGTCGACGAGACGGGGACCGTGTACGTGCGTACGGCCGACGGCGAGCAGGTGGTCGGTTCCTGGCAGGCAGGCTCCCCCGAGGAGGCGCTGGCCTACTTCGAGCGCAAGTACGAGGGCCTGGTTGTCGAGATCGGCCTCCTCGAGAAGCGAGTGCAGACCACCGATCTGTCGGCCAAGGACGCGCAGGTCGCCATCGACCACATCCGCGAGCAGGTCGACGCGCATCACGCGGTCGGCGATCTGCAGGCGCTGCGGGAGCGGCTGGACAAGCTGGTGGCGACGGTCGAGTCGCGGCGCGAGGAGCGCAAGCAGCAGCGGGCCAAGCAGTCCGACGAGGCTCGTAAGGCCAAGGAGGACCTGGTCACCGAGGCGGAGCAGCTGGCGCAGTCCGACCAGTGGCGGGCCGCCGGCGAACGCCTGCGGGCGCTGGTGGACACCTGGAAGGGCCTGCCCCGGCTGGACCGCAAGTCGGACGACGAGCTGTGGCACCGGTTCTCGCACGCGCGCTCGGCGTTCTCCAAGCGCCGCAAGGCGCACTTCGCGCAGCTGGACGCGCAGCGCGAGGATGCCCGGCGCATCAAGGAGCGGCTGGTCTCCGAGGCCGAGGCGCTGTCCGGTTCGACGGACTGGGGTCCGACGGCGGCTCGCTACCGCGAGCTGATGGCGGAGTGGAAGGCGGCGGGCCGCGCCCAGCGCGAGCACGAGGACGACCTGTGGAACCGCTTCCGCGGCGCCCAGGACGTCTTCTTCGCCGCCCGCAGCTCGGTGTTCGCCGAACGGGACGCGGAGCAGACCGAGAACCTCAAGCTCAAGGAGGAGCTGGCCGAGGAGGCCGAGAAGCTCCTGCCGGTCGGCGACCTGAAGGCGGCGCGCGCCTCGTTCCGCACGATCAACGAGCGCTGGGAGGCCATCGGTCATGTGCCGCGCGACGCGCGGCCGAAGATCGAGGGCCGGATGCACGCGGTGGAGCGGGCGATCCAGGAGTCCGAGGAGACCGAGTGGCGTCGGACCAACCCGGAGGCACGCGCGCGTGCCGCGGGTCTGACCGGTCAGCTCCAGGCCGCCGTGGACAAGCTGAAGGGTCAGATCGAGCAGGCCCGCGCCCAGGGCAACTCCGCGCGGGCCGACAAGCTGGAGCGTGAGCTCGAGGGCCGTCAGGCGCTGCTGGACCAGGCGATGAAGGGTCTGCAGGAGTTCGGCGGCTGATCTCCGGCCGCCGTACGACGACAAGGCCCCCGTACCTCGTGTACGGGGGCCTCTCGTGTGCTCGGCTATGGCCTGCGGGCCGATGTCACCCGGTACACGTCGTAGACGCCCTCGACCCCGCGTACGGCCTTCAGGACGTGTCCCAGGTGCTTGGGGTCGCCCATCTCGAACGTGAAGCGGGAGGTGGCCACCCGGTCACGGGAGGTCTGGACGGCCGCGGAGAGGATGTTGACGTGCTGGTCGGAAAGCACCCGTGTGACGTCCGAGAGCAGTCGGGAGCGGTCCAGCGCCTCGACCTGGATGGCCACCAGGAAGACCGACGACTGCGTCGGCGCCCACTCGACGTCGAGGATGCGCTCCGGCTCCCGGGACAGTGACTCCACGTTGACGCAGTCGCTGCGGTGAACCGATACGCCGCTACCGCGCGTGACGAAGCCGATGATCGGGTCCCCGGGGACCGGGGTGCAGCAGCGGGCCAGTTTGACCCACACGTCGTCGACGCCCTTGACGACCACGCCCGGGTCCTGGTTGCTGCGCCGCTTGCGGCCCCGGGCATGGGAGGGCGGGACCGCCTCGTCCATCTCCTCGGAGGCCGCCTCCTCGCCGCCGAGCGCCTGCACCAGCTTCTGCACGACGTTCTGCGCGGCCACATGGCCCTCGCCGATCGCCGCGTACAGCGAGGAGATGTCCGGGTAGCGCATCTCGTGTGCGAGCGTGACGAGGGAGTCGCCGGTGAGGATGCGCTGGATCGGGAGGTTCTGCTTGCGCATGGCGCGCGCGATGGCGTCCTTGCCCTGCTCGATCGCCTCGTCGCGGCGCTCCTTGGAGAACCAGGCGCGGATCTTGTTGCGGGCGCGCGGCGACTTGACGAAGTTCAGCCAGTCCCGGGACGGTCCGGCGCCGGCCGCCTTGGAGGTGAAGACCTCCACCAGGTCGCCGTTGTCCAGGGTCGACTCCAGTGGCACCAGACGCCCGTTGACCCGGGCTCCTATCGTGCGGTGGCCCACCTCGGTGTGGACGGCGTAGGAGAAGTCCACCGGCGTGGCGCCGGCCGGCAACGCTATGACGTCGCCCTTGGGGGTGAAGACGAAGACCTCGTTGCGCGACAGGTCGAAGCGCAGGGACTCCAGGAACTCGCCGGGGTCCTCGGTCTCCTTCTGCCAGTCCAGGAGCTGGCGCAGCCACGCCATGTCGTTGAGGTGGTCGTCCTTGCCGGTGGTCCTCGGCTGGTCCGAGCGCACCTTGGAGGCGCCGGCGACGGCCTCCTGCTTGTACTTCCAGTGCGCGGCGATGCCGTACTCGGCGCGGCGGTGCATGTCGAACGTGCGGATCTGGAGTTCGACCGGCTTGCCGTTGGGGCCGATGACCGTCGTGTGCAGCGACTGGTACATGTTGAACTTGGGCATCGCGATGTAGTCCTTGAACCGGCCGGGGACCGGGTTCCATCGCGCGTGCACGGTGCCGAGGGCCGCGTAGCAGTCGCGGACGGTGTCCACGAGGACGCGGATGCCCACCAGGTCGTAGATCTCCGCGAAGTCACGGCCGCGGACGATCATCTTCTGGTAAACGCTGTAGTAGTGCTTCGGGCGGCCGGTGACGGTCGCCTTGATGCGGGCGGCGCGCAGGTCGGCCTGGACCTCGTCGGTCACTATGGCCAGGTACTCGTCACGCTTGGGCGCTCTTTCGGCCACCAGCCGTACGATCTCGTCGTACATCTTGGGGTAGAGGATCGCGAAGGCGAGGTCCTCCAGTTCCCACTTGATGGTGTTCATGCCGAGGCGGTGGGCGAGGGGCGCGTAGATCTCCAGCGTCTCGCGCGCCTTCTTCTCCTGCTTCTCGCGCTTGAGGTAACGCATGGTGCGCATGTTGTGCAGCCGGTCGGCGAGCTTGATGACCAGGACACGCGGGTCCTTGGCCATGGCGACGACCATCTTGCGCACGGTCTCGGCCTGCGCGGCCTCGCCGAACTTGACCTTGTCGAGCTTGGTGACACCGTCGACCAGGAGGGCGACCTGGTCGCCGAAGTCGCGGCGCAGGTCCTCCAGGCCGTACTCGGTGTCCTCGACGGTGTCGTGCAGCAGGCCGGCCATGAGCGTCGCCGGGTCCATGCCCAGCTCGGCGAGGATCGTCGTCACCGCGAGCGGGTGGGTGATGTAGGGGTCGCCGCTCTTGCGCTTCTGCCCTCGGTGCCAGCGCTCGGCGACCTGGTAGGACTTCTCGATCTGGCGCAGCGTCGCCGTCTCGATCTTGGGGTCGTTGCTGCGCACTATCCGCAGCAGGGGCTCCAGGACCGGGTTGTACGGGTTCTGGCGCTGGACGCCGAGCCGGGCGAGACGGGCGCGGACGCGGTTGGAGGAGCCGGAGCGGGCGGGCGGCTGCGCGGCGGCGGCCGGACGGGCGGGCGGTGCGGCCGAGGAGGGCTCGGGCGGGGCCGGCTTGGGCCGCGGCTGCTCGTCCGGCTTGTCGACGGGCGCGGAACGGTCGTGCTCGACCGGCCCGCGGGCGTCGTCCTGCGCCTGCGACGCGGGCTCAGCCGCGGGGCCCGAGGCGGACTCGGGCTTGGCGGCGGTCAGGTGCTGGGCCTCGTCTGGCAAGAGGACTCCTCGTACGCGATCCGGGTCCCCGGTCAGGCTCCGGAGCACCCATCGTAGCGATCCTGGGCTCCAGGATCGCCTTCAGGCCGATGAGAGGGCCTTCGGCTGGAGGAAACGCGAGGGGCGGGCGCCGGATTCCTCCGGCAGCCCGCCCGCTCGCGTACGGCACTCGTCAGATCGTGAGCAGTGACTCCAGGGGAGCTCCGCCGAGGGCCGCCTCCAGCCGGGGCCGGCCCGCGAGGAAGCCCAGCTCCATCAGGACGGCGACGCCCGCGACCTCGGCGCCCGCCCGGTGGATGAGCTGGATCGACGCCTCTGCGGTGCCGCCGGTGGCCAGGACGTCGTCGACGATGAGCACCCGGTCGCCGGTGCTCAGGTCCTCCGCGTGCACCTCGATCTCGGCCGAGCCGTACTCCAGGTCGTAGGCCTGGCCGAGGGTCGCTCCGGGGAGCTTGCCCGCCTTGCGCACGGGGATGAAGCCGAGGCCCGCGCGGACGGCGACCGGGGCGCCCAGGATGAAGCCCCGGGCCTCCAGACCGACGATCTTGGTGGCGCCGGTGCGGACGGCGATCTCCGCGAAGGCGTCGGTGAGCGCGGTGAACGCCGCCGGGTCCGCCAGGAGCGGGGTGATGTCCTTGAACATCACGCCCGGCTCCGGGTAGTCGGCCACGTCACGGATACGGCTGAGCAGCAGCGTGGCGGTGTCGGTTGTCTCGGTCACCGGCGCTTCCCCGAGGGACGGCCGCGGCCGCGGCCACGGGACGAGGGCTGGTTGCGCGGTCCGACGACCGCCGGCGTGGCGTCCTCCGGCTCGTCGTCGTAGTCGTCGGCGCGGGGCGCCTCGGCCGCCTCGGGCTCGTTGCCGCCCTGGGCGCGCTTGGCCAGGACACGCTTCCTCAGCGCCTTGATCTGCGGCTCGCGCTCCTTGAGGTCGGCGACGAGCGGCGTGGCGATGAAGATCGAGGAGTAGGCGCCGGCGGCGAGACCCACGAACAGCGACAGCGAGATGTCGTTGAGCGTGCCCGCGCCGAGGAAGCCGCCGCCGATGAACAGCAGGCCCGCGACCGGCAGCAGCGCGACGACCGTCGTGTTGATCGAACGGACCAGGGTGCCGTTGATCGAACGGTTGGCGATCTCGCTGTAGGTGAAGCGGGTCTGCTTGGTGAGGTCCTTCGTCTGTTCCTTGAGGGAGTCGAAGACGACGACCGTGTCGTACAGCGAGTAACCGAGGATGGTCAGCAGACCGATCACCGTGCCGGGCGTGACCTCGAAGCCGACGAGGGCGTAGATGCCGACGGTGATGGTGATGTCGTGGATCAGGGCGACGAGCGCCGCGATGGCCATGCGCCACTCGAAGGCGATCGCCAGGTAGATCACGACCAGCACCATGAAGATCGCCAGGCCCTGCCAGGCCTTGTTGGCGATCTGGTCGCCCCAGCTGGGACCGACCAGTTCCGCGGTGATCGTCTCCGGGTCGGCCTTGAAGTCCTGGGCGAGCTCGGACTTGATCTTGCTGGACTGCTGGATGTCCATGCCGGCGATCTGGATGCGCAGCGTGCCGTTGCCCAGCTTCTGCACGACCGCGTCGTGGCCGGACGCCGACTTCGCGTACTCCTCGGCCTGGGAGACGGAGGCGCTGGTCTTCTCCGTGGTGAAGACGGCGCCGCCCTGGAAGTCGATGCCCATGTTCAGGCCGCGCACCGCCAGGCCGAGGATGGCCGTGATGGTGATCAGGATCGAGATGCCGTACCAGAGCTTGCGGTGGCCGATGAAGTCATAGCTGACCTCGCCACGGTGCAGTCGGGCGCCGAGATTGCCGAGTTTCGACATCGCTCACGCCTCCTTCGTCTCGACGGGGCCGGCGCCAGGACCGGAGGGACGGCGGGTGCGGCGGATCGGCGGTTTGGCCCCCAGGCCCTTCGGGTCGAGGCCGGACCACTTGTGGCCGCTCGCGAAGAACTTCCGCCGGGCGATGAGCGTCATCAGCGGCTTGGTGAAGAAGAAGACCACGACCACGTCGAGGACGGTGGTCAGGCCCAGCGTGAACGCGAAGCCCTGGACCTTGCCGACGGTGACGATGAACAGCACCGCTGCGGCGAGGAACGACACGAAGTCGGAGACCAGGATGGTGCGCCGGGCGCGCGGCCAGGCACGCTCGACGGCCGGGCGCAGGGTGCGGCCCTCGCGGATCTCGTCCCGGACCCGTTCGAAGTACACGATGAACGAGTCCGCCGTGATGCCGATGGCGACGATGGCGCCGCAGACCGCCGGCAGGTTCAGCGCGAAGCCGATGGCCGGGCCGAGCAGCGCCATGAGCACGTAGGTGAGGGCGGCGGAGACCAGCAGCGAGGCCATCGCGATGAGCGACAGACCGCGGTAGTAGGCCACCAGGTACAGGACGACAAGGGCGAGGCCGATGGCGCCCGCGAGCAGACCGGCGTGCAGCTGGTCGCCGCCGAGGGCCGCGGTCACCGTGGTGACGCTCTGCTCCTTGAAGGACAGCGGAAGCGCGCCGTACGACAGCATGTTGGCGAGGCTCTGGGCCTCCTCCTGCTTGAAGCTGCCGGAGATCTGGGCCTGGCCGCCGGTGATCGCGTTCTGCACGTAGGGGCTGGAGACGACGTCCCCGTCGAGCACGATGGCGAACTCGTTCTGCGGCCGCTGGTTCTGCGCGAGCTGACCCGTGATCGTGGCGAACTTCTTGGAGCCCTTGCCGGTGAAGGTCATGTTGACCTGCCAGCCGGCCGCACCCTGCGTGTCGAAGACGGCCTGGGCCTTCTTGACGTCGGTGCCGTCGACGGCCGCCGGACCGAGGAGGTACTTGTACCAGACGTTGTCGACCTCACCGCAGGCCACGGTCGGGACGCCGGGCTTGACGCCCTCGCCGGCCTTGGTGCGGACCGCCTTGTCGGAGCAGTCCAGGGTCGCGAACTTGGCCTGCAGCGCGGCGTTCGCGCCGGTGGAGGCGCCGCCGCTCGGCGGGGCCGAGGGGCTCGGGGAGGAGCCCGCCTTGGCGCCGGCGGAGGCCGACGGGGTGGCGTCGGCCTTCAGGCCGTCGGTGACGGCACGGCCCTGCGAGGTGGCCGAGGCCGACGGGGACGTCGAGGAGGTCGCCTTCTCACCGGTGCCGGAGGCGCTCGCCGAAGGGCTCGCGGACGAGCTGGGCGAGGCGCTCGAACCGCCGCTGGCGGACGCGCTCGGCGAGGGGGTGGCAGCGGCGGGACCCGTGGCCTCCTGGGCCACGACCGGGCGGAAGTACAGCTTGGCGGTGGTGCCCACCTGCTGGCGGGCTTCCTCGGAGTTGGTGCCCTTGGGGATGTTGACGATGATGTTCTTGCTGCCCTGGGTCTGCACCTCCGCCTCGGAGACGCCCAGCCCGTTGACACGGCGGTTCATGATGTCGACCGCGGTGTCCATGTTGGCCTTGTTGATCGCGGATCCCTGGTCGCCCTTGGCCTCCAGCGTGATGCTGGTACCGCCGGCAAGGTCGATGCCGAGACGCGGAGTGGTGTGACCGGAGGCGAACATGCCTCCGGTGAGCCCCACGATGGCGATCAGGATCAGGGCCAGCGAGCGCCCTGGCTTGCTCTGGGCACTCGCGCTCCGGCCCTTCTTAGGTGCTGCCACCTTCTCGTACTCCCTCTCGGGCCGCCTCGCGCCGGGTCAGCGCGGCCACGGCCATGACATGGTGTCGGGATCCCCTGGCGAGATGCGCGCGCCCCGGCGCGTACGGGTGTGGCCCGTGTGCGCCGGGGACGTGGCTACTTCTGCGCGTCGGAGTCGCCGTCGGTCTTCTTCGGCTGTTCACCGGCATCGGCCTGCTCGGTTTCGGCGGCCTTCTCCCGGACCTCGTCGGGTCCGTCCTTCTTGCCGAGGTCGACAACCTTCTCGTCGGAGGCGGCGGCAGCTTCGTCGGCGGAGTCGTCGGTGTCGGCGGACTCGGTGAGGGAGGAGGCGTCGTCCGGGACGATGTCGGTGTCGGACTTCAGGTCGTGCTCGACGCCGTGGACGATGCGGTTGTACTCGTCATCGGTCAGGACGGCGCCGATCGAGTTCTTCGCGAAGACCAGTTCCACGCCCGGCCCCGCATCGAGGAGGATCGTGTCGTCATTGACCTCCTTGACCGTCGCGTACATGCCCCCGATGGTGCGGACACCACTGCCGGGCTGCAGGTCGTTGCGCATGGCGGCCGCTTGCTGCTGCTTCTTCTTGGCCGACCGGGTCATCAGGAACATGGCCCCGATGAGCACGATGAACGGGAGGAGGGTCACAGGACTCACGGGTCGGAACTTCCTTCAAACGACCGCGACGCTTGAGCGGCCTGATGGATGGGGGTTGTGCGCTGCCGACAAAGGCAGCATCGGCGGAGTCTAAGCGAGTCCGCGCGCAGGGAACAACGCTCAGCATGGCACCTGGGTTCCTTACCCGGCCAAAGCCCCGGCCACGGCCCCGCGCATCACGTGCCGAACAGGCCGTCCTGTCCGCCGCCGAGGGCCTGGGGACGCGACGGCGTGAGGCCGAGATGCGCCCACGCCGCCGGGGTGGCCACCCTTCCCCGCGGCGTACGGGCCAGCAGGCCCTCCCTGACGAGGAACGGCTCGGCGACCTCCTCGACGGTCTCGCGCTCCTCGCCCACGGCGACGGCCAGGGTGGACAGGCCGACCGGACCGCCGGCGAACAGTTTCAGCAGGGCTTCCAGGACAGCGCGGTCCAGACGGTCCAGCCCGCGCTCGTCCACCTCGTAGACCTTGAGGGCCGCCGCCGCGATCTCACGGGTGACGTTCCCGTCGGCCTTGACCTGCGCGTAGTCGCGCACCCGGCGCAGCAGACGGTTGGCGATACGGGGGGTGCCGCGGGAGCGGCCGGCGATCTCGGCGGCGCCGGCCGGGTCGATCTCCACGTCGAGCAGGTCGGCCGAGCGGTGGATCACGCGCTGCAGTTCGCCGGGCTCGTAGAACTCCATGTGGGCGGTGAAGCCGAACCGGTCGCGCAGCGGCGGCGGCAGCAGACCCGCGCGCGTGGTGGCGCCGACCAGGGTGAACGGGGGCAGTTCGAGGGGGATGGCGGTCGCTCCGGGCCCCTTGCCGACGATGACGTCGACGCGGAAGTCCTCCATCGCCATGTACAGCATCTCCTCGGCGGGCCGGGACATGCGGTGGATCTCGTCGAGGAAGAGAACCTCGCCCTCCTGGAGGGAGGACAGGATCGCCGCGAGGTCGCCCGCGTGCTGGATGGCCGGGCCGCTGGTGATGCGGATCGGGGCGCCCATCTCGGCGGCGATGATCATGGACAGGGTGGTCTTGCCCAGGCCGGGCGCGCCCGAGAGCAGCACGTGGTCGGCGGTCGCACCCCGCGCGCGTGCGGCGCGCAGGACGAGGTCGAGCTGTTCGCGGACCTTCTCCTGGCCGATGAACTCGCCCAGGTCCTTGGGGCGCAGGGCGGCCTCGACCGCCTGGTCCTCCCCGTCGGCGACAGAGCCCACCAGGCGTTCCTCGGCGGGGCCGGCGAGCCGCTCGGGGGCGGTCTCGTCGCTCGTGTCGTCCCAGTTCACTGACGTTCTCCTAGCGGGCGCGGTTCAGGGTCTGCAGGGCGGCCTTCAGCAGCTGGCCCACCTGGGGCGCGCCGCCGGCGGCCTCGGCCTGCGGGGTCACGGCGACGACCGCCTCGTCGGCCTCCCGGGTCGCGTAGCCGAGGCCGATCAGCGCGGCGTGCAGCTGATCGCGCCATCCGCTGGTGACCGGTGCGCCGACCACGGGGGCGCCGACCGGCTCGCCCAGCCTGTCCTTGAGTTCGAGCAGCAGCTTCTGGGCGCCCTTCTTGCCGATGCCCGGCACGGCGATCAGCGCCTTCTCGTCGCCCGTGGCCACGGCTCGGCGCAGTGTGTCCGGGGCGTGCACCGCCAGCATGGCCTGGGCCAGGCGGGGGCCGACACCGCTCGCGGTCTGCAGCAGCTCGAAGACCTGGCGTTCGTCGTCGTCCACGAAGCCGTACAGGGTCAGCGAGTCCTCCCGTACGACGAGGGAGGTGGCGAGCTTGGCCGGGCGGCCGAGCCGGAGCGTGGACAGCGTGTTCGGCGTGCACTGCAGGGCCATGCCCACGCCGCCCACCTCGACCACCGCGGAGTCGGGGGCGAGTGCGGCGACCGTGCCGCTGACGAAGGCGATCATGCCGTACGGCCTTTCGATGTGATCGGGGACCGGGCCGCGTGCAGGGCCGCGGCCTGCTGGAGTCGGTTCTGGGCGGGGGCGCGCCAGATGTGGCAGATGGCGAGCGCCAGGGCGTCCGCGGCGTCGGCCGGCTTGGGGGGCGCATCGAGCCGGAGCAGGCGCGTGACCATCGCGCCGACCTGGGCCTTGTCGGCGCGGCCGCTGCCGGTGACGGCGGCCTTGACCTCGCTGGGGGTGTGCAGGGCGACGGGGAGGCCGCGGCGGGCCGCGCACAGCATCGCGACGGCGCTGGCCTGGGCGGTGCCCATGACGGTGCGCACGTTGTGCTGGCTGAACACCCGCTCCACGGCGACGCATTCGGGCCGGTACTCGTCCAGCCAGCGTTCGATGCCCTGCTCCACGGCGACCAGGCGCTGCCCCAACTCGGCGTCGCTCGGCGTGCGTACGACGCCCACGCCGAGCATGGTGAGCGGTCGGCCCGCGACGCCCTCGACGACGCCGACACCGCACCGGGTCAGTCCGGGGTCCACACCCAGTACCCGCACGCACCCCTCCCCTTCACCGCTGAACGGCCGTCGCCCGGTGACCTCTGACGTCGTCCGTGCGATCTCTGACGTCGTCAGGCTATCCGCTGGCACCGACAACGACGTCGGGCCGGTAGGACGTGTCCCACCGGCCCGACGGATCCGCTCAGTTCGCGGCGGCCCTACGCGTCGACCTTCTCCATGACCTCGTCGCTGACGTCGAAGTTGGCGAAGACGTTCTGCACGTCGTCGCTGTCCTCCAGCGCGTCGATCAGCTTGAAGATCTTGCGCGCGCCGTCCTCGTCCAGCTCGACCTGCATGGTCGGGACGAAGTTGGCGTCGGCGGAGTCGTAGTCGATGCCGGCCTCCTGGAGGGCCGTGCGGACCGCGACCAGGTCGGTGGCCTCGCTGAGCACCTCGAAGGACTCGCCGAGGTCGTTGACCTCCTCGGCGCCCGCGTCGAGCACCGCGCCCAGCACGTCGTCCTCGCCCAGCTCGCCCTTGGGGACGATCACGACGCCCTTGCGGTTGAAGAGGTACGACACGGAGCCCGGGTCGGCCATGGAGCCGCCGTTGCGGGTCATCGCCACGCGCACGTCGGAGGCGGCGCGGTTGCGGTTGTCCGTGAGGCACTCGATGAGCACGGCCACGCCGTTCGGGCCGTAACCCTCGTACATGATCGTCTCGTAGTCGGCGCCGCCGGCTTCGAGACCGCCGCCGCGCTTGATCGCGGAGTCGATGTTCTTGTTCGGAACCGACGACTTCTTCGCCTTCTGCACGGCGTCGTACAGCGTGGGGTTGCCTTCGAGGTCCACGCCGCCCATGCGCGCCGCGACCTCGATGTTCTTGATCAGCTTCGCGAAGAGCTTGCCGCGCTTGGCGTCGATCACGGCCTTCTTGTGCTTCGTCGTAGCCCATTTAGAGTGGCCGGACATCTGCCTGTCTCCTTCGCGTAACCCGTCTCGTCCGAACTCCCCCGGGCGTCGAGAGCCTGGGGGACCTCCGAATCCTACAAGGACTCGGCCGCCCGGTTCGCGCGGACCATGTCGACGAACAAGGAGTGCACGCGGTGGTCGCCGGTCAGCTCCGGGTGGAACGACGTGGCGAGCGCGTTGCCCTGACGGACCGCGACGATATGGCCGTCGTGCTCGGCGAGCACCTCGGCCGCCGCACCGACGGACTCGACCCACGGGGCGCGGATGAACACGCCGTCGACGGGAGCGCCGGCGACGCCCTTGACGTCCACCGCCGCCTCGAAGGACTCGTTCTGCCGTCCGAAGGCGTTGCGCCGCACGATCATGTCGATGCCGCCGACGGTCTCCTGGCCCGAGCGCGGGTCGAGGATCTTGTCGGCGAGCAGGATCAGGCCCGCGCAGGTGCCGTAGACGGGCATGCCGGCGCGCACGCGCGCGCGGAGCGGCTCCATCACGCCGAAGAGGACGGCCAGCTTGGAGATGGTCGTGGACTCACCGCCGGGCAGGACGAGTCCGTCGACCTCGGCCAGTTCCTCGGGGCGCCGCACCGGCCTGGCCACGGCGTCGGCCGAGGCCAGGGCGACGAGATGCTCCCGCACGTCGCCCTGGAGGGCCAGGACGCCCACGACTGGGGCTTCGTTGCTCATGAACTCGTTACCAGCCGCGGTTGGCGTAGCGCTCGGCCTCGGGGAGGGTGTCGCAGTTGATGCCGACCATGGCCTCGCCGAGGTTGCGGGACGCGTCCGCGATGATCTTCGGGTCGTCGTAGAAAGTGGTGGCCTTCACGATGGCGGCGGCGCGCTTGGCCGGGTCGCCCGACTTGAAGATGCCGGAGCCGACGAAGACGCCCTCGGCGCCGAGCTGGCGCATCAGCGCGGCGTCGGCCGGGGTGGCCACGCCGCCGGCGGAGAACAGCACGACGGGGAGCTTGCCGAGTTCGGCGACCTCCTTGACGAGCTCGTAGGGGGCGCGCAGGTCCTTGGCGGCGGCGTACAGCTCGTTGTTGTCGAAGCCGCGCAGCCGGGCGATCTCGTTCTTGATCTGCCGCAGGTGGCGGACGGCCTCGACGACGTTGCCGGTGCCGGCCTCGCCCTTGGAGCGGATCATCGCGGCGCCCTCGGCGATGCGGCGCAGGGCCTCGCCGAGGTTGGTGGCGCCGCACACGAACGGGGTCGTGAACGCGAACTTGTCGCTGTGGTTGACCTCGTCGGCCGGGGTGAGGACCTCGGACTCGTCGATGTAGTCCACGCCGAGCGACTGCAGGACCTGGGCCTCGACGAAGTGGCCGATGCGGGACTTGGCCATGACCGGGATAGACACGGCCTCGATGATGCCCTCGATCATGTCCGGGTCGGACATGCGGGCCACGCCGCCGTCCTTGCGGATGTCGGCCGGGACCCGCTCCAGCGCCATGACGGCGACGGCGCCCGCGTCCTCGGCGATCTTCGCCTGCTCCGGCGTGACGACGTCCATGATCACGCCGCCCTTGAGCTGCTCGGCCATGCCGCGCTTCACGCGCGCAGTGCCGGTCTCGGGGGTCTGGTTTTCGGAGATCGTGCTGGACACGGGGGGACCTCGCTCATGTAAAAGAGGATTTGTGCAGCACCGAGGAAACGCGAGTGGACCAGTCCACAGCAAGGGCCAATGAACAGCCGGTGGATCCTTTTCGTCAGGTCGCCCGGTCCATCAACGCGGACGGCGGTTCGTCGTCCATCTCGAAGGCCAGGGGGAACGGGGCGTGGCCCGCGAGGCGGAACCAGCGCACCTTGCGGTGTTCGCGCAGCCTGCGGGCCGCGCCCACGGCGTCGTTGTGGAAGCGGCGGGCCATGGGGACCCGGCGGACGGCCTCCGTGAGCTCACGGGCCGCCGCCTCTCCCCCGGGCGCGACGCGGACGCCCTCCAGCTGCTGGGCGTCCGCGAAGACGGCCCGCAGGGCCTGGCTGAGCTCGCTCTCGGCGACCTCCCGCTGCTCCTCCTCGGCCTGCCGGGCGGCGTGCGCGGCCTCGTACAGGACGATCGAGGCCGCGGGATCGAGGACCTTGGAGGTGGCCAGCTCCTGGGCCACCGAGGCACGGCGCAGGAGCTGCGCGTCCAGTGCGGCGCGGGCGGCGTCGATGCGGGCGTGCAGCCGGTCCAGTCGTCCCGCCGTCCAGCTCAGGTAGAGGCCGATCGCGACGAGGACGGCCAGGGTCCAGATCAGGGTTGCGGTCACGGGCGGCAAGGCTACCCGTGCGCCCCGCGCGCGTGTGCTCCGCTCCCGCGGGCCCCTCTCCCATGGGCCCCGCTCAGAGCGGGGCCGGGCCCGCGCGCGTCACCGCGGCCCGGGGCGGTCGGTCCCGCCGCCGGGCCGCGTTCGGCGGACCGGCGATCAGTCGCGCGCCAGGCCGAGTCTGGAGCGCAGCCCCGTCGGCCCCCGGTCGTCCTCGGCCGCCACCGCCGCCGCGCCGCCCGTGACCGTCTCGTACACCGAGAGGATGTCGGCGCCGACGGTCGACCAGTCGAAGCGCCGTACATGCGCGCTCCCGCGCTCGCGCAGCTCGGCCCTGCGTTCCGGGTCGCCCAGGAGGCGCACCGCCGCCTCGGCCAGCGCGTCCGCGTCCTCGTTGGCGAACAGCTCGCCGGCCGCGCCCTGGTCGAGCACCTGGGCGAACGCGTCGAGGTCGGAGGCGAGGACCGGGGCGCCGGCCGACATGGCCTCGACGAGGATGATGCCGAAACTCTCGCCGCCGGTGTTGGGCGCGACGTACACGTCGACGCTGCGCAGGAAACGGGCCTTGTCCTCGTCGCTGACCATGCCGAGGAACTCCACGCGCGCGTGCAGCTCCCTGGGCAGGTCCGCCACCGCCTCCTTCTCGTCGCCGCGGCCGGCGACCAGCAGCCGGGCGTCCGGCCGCTCGGCGAAGATCCGCGGCAGCGCCCTCATCAGCACCGGCAGACCCTTGCGCGGCTCGTCGATGCGGCCGACGAAGCCCAGGGTCTCCCCCTGCCATGCGGGGTTGGGCTCGGCCCTGGCGAAGAACTCGACGTCGACGCCGTTGGGGATGACGACCGCGTCCCCGCCGAGGTGCTCCACCAGCGTGCGCCGGGCGTACTCGCTGACGGCGATCCGCGCGCTGATCTTCTCCAGGGCCGCCTGCAGGATCGAGTAGGCGGCGATCATCGCGCGCGAGCGCGGGTTGGACGTGTGGAAGGTGGCCACTATCGGCCCCGACGCCGCCCAGCAGGTCAGCAGACCGAGGGACGGTGAGGTCGGCTCGTGGATGTGGACGACGTCGAACGCGCCGTCATGCAGCCAGCGCCGCACGCGCGCGGCGGACAGGAAGCCGAAGTTGAGGCGCGCGACCGAGCCGTTGTAGGGCACCGGGACGGCGCGGCCGGCCGAGACGACGTACGGGGGCAGCGGGGTGTCGTCGTCGGCGGGGGCCAGGACGGACACCTCGTGGCCGAGCCGGATGAAGTACTCGGCGAGGTCACGGATGTGGAACTGGACGCCGCCGGGCACGTCCCAGGAGTAGGGGCAGACGATGCCGATTCTCACGCCGGGTCCCCGTCCGACGGGCGGGGTTCCAGGTCCGCGAGCCACAAACGCTGGAGCATGTGCCAGTCCTCCGGGTGGTCGGCGATGCCGGTGGCGAAGGCGTCTGCCAGCGCCTGCGTCATGACAGACGTCTTCTCGGCCCGGGTGCCTGACTCGGGTACCTCGATCGGGGGGTGCACGCGGCCCTGCATGACGGGCGAGTCGTCGTACCAGAGGGTGACGGGGAGCAGGAGCGCGCCCGTCTGCTGGGCGAGCAGGGAGGGGCCCGCAGGCATCCGCGTACGGTCCCCGAAGAAGTCCACCTCGACACCGGAGGCCGACAGGTCCCGCTCGGCGACCAGGCAGACCAGGCCGCCTTCCCGCAGCCGCCGGGCCAGGGTGCCGAACGCGGCGCCGCCGGTGTGCGGCAGCACTTCCATGCCGAGCCCTTCCCGGTAGGCCACGAACCGGTCGTACAGCGTCTCCGGCTTCAGGCGCTCGGCGACGGTGGTGAACGGCGTCTTCAGCTCGGTGGTGACCCAGGCGCCGGCCAGATCCCAGTTCGCCATGTGGGGCAGGGCGAGGACGACGCCCCGGCCGGAGGCGATGCCGTCGGTCAGATGGTGCAGGCCCTTGGGGGCGAACCCGCTGCGCACGCGCCGGGCGCTCCAGGCCGGCAGCCGGAAGGACTCCATCCAGTACCGCAGGTAGGAGCGCATCCCCGCGCGCGAGAGCTCGGCCAGGCGCTCGGGGCTCGCGTCCGGGACCACGCGCGCGTAGTTGCTCTCGAGCCGCCGCACGCCCTTGCCGCGTCGCTCCCACGCCAGGTCGGCGACGGTGCGGCCGAGCCGTACGGCGACCGGCTCGGGAAGCTTCTTGACGGTGCTCCAGCCGAGGCCGTACAGCGCGTCGGTCAGGCGCTCCTGGGCGCTCACTTCGCGGCCTCGCTCCCCTGGGTCTCGCCGTGCGCCTCGTGCCCCCCGGCTTCCTGTACCGCGGCCGCCTCGGCTTCCGCCGACTCCCGCCGGACCGTGACGACGCGCTGGATCAGCGTGACCATGCTGCCGACGGCGACGATCCACAGGGCGATCGGCAGCAGCACCTGGATGCCCGGCACGCCGAAGGCGTGCAGGCCGGCCAGGCCGGCGGCGACCAGGGAGATCACCAGGCGCTCCGCGCGCTCCACGAGTCCGTTCACGGCCACCGGCAGGCCGATCGACTCGCCCCGCGCCTTGGTGTACGACACCACCTGGCCGCTGGCCAGGCAGAAGATCGAGACGGCGCACAGGACGTTGTCGTCGCCGTTGCCCGCGTACCAGAGCGCGAAGCCCCCGAAGATCGCGCCGTCGGCGACCCGGTCGAGGGTGGAGTCCAGGAAGGCGCCCCAGCGGCTGGTGCGGCCGAGCTGACGGGCCATGTTGCCGTCGACGAGGTCGGAGAACACGAAGAGCGTGATCACGATCGTGCCCCAGAAGAACTCCCCCCTGGGATAGAAGACCAGCGCGCCCGCGATCACGCCGGCGGTGCCGAGGAGCGTGACCGTGTCGGGGCTCACGCCCCTGCGGATGAGAAACGCGGCGAACGGTGTGAGGACACGCGTGAAGAATGCACGCGCGTACTTGTTCAGCATGGCCTTCCCGAGGGTTCGGTGTGGCCGCGCGGCCCCTGCTGGCCACCGGCTGGCCCATCGTAGCCACGCGCGCGTGTGTGCGACGGTCGGGCACCCGGACCCCCGTGTCCCGTCGCGCCGGCAGCCGGGGTCACGGGCGGGTCGCGTCCGTCGTATGGACGCGCGGTGACGGGAGTGGAAAGCTCGAAGGACCGCGGGCGTCGCCGGAGCCGCCATCGCACGCGGGGCCGTCGTGCCCGCGCCCCCAGTGACCTCACCGTGTACGGGAGGCAAGGAAATGGGCGACAAGGCGAACGCACACCCCGGAGCCGCCGGCAGGGCTACAGCGGCCGACCATCCCGCGTCCGTGCGGAATGTGGTGCTGGTCGGCCACTGCGGATCGGGCAAGACGACATTGGTGGAGGCTCTCGCTCTCACGGCGGGAGCGGTGAACCGGGCGGGCCGTGTGGAGGACGGCGGCACCGTCTCCGACTACGACGAGATCGAGCACCGGCAGCAGCGCTCGGTGCAGCTCTCCCTGGTGCCCGTCGAATGGGACGGCATCAAGATCAACCTTCTCGACACCCCCGGATACGCCGACTTCGTCGGCGAGCTCAGGGCCGGTCTGCGCGCCGCGGACGCGGCCCTCTTCGTCGTCTCGGCGGCGGACGGCGTGGACGGCTCCACCCGCATGGTGTGGGAGGAGTGCGCGGCCGTCGGCATGCCCCGCGCGATCGTGGTCACGCATCTGGAAGCGGCGCGCGCGGACTTCGAGGAGATGACCCGGATCTGCGCGGAGGCCTTCGGCGGCGACGACCCGGACGCCGTGCTCCCGCTGTACCTGCCGCTGCGCGGACCCGAAGGGCCGGACGGGCACGCACCCGTGACGGGGCTGACCGGGCTGCTGTCCCGGACGCTGTTCGACTACTCCTCCGGCGGGCGCGAGGAGTCCCAGCCGGGAGAGGACCAGTTGCCGGGCCTGGAGGAGGCCCGCAACCGGCTGATCGAGGGGATCATCGCCGAGAGCGAGGACGAGACCCTCATGGACCGCTATCTCGGCGGCGAGCAGATCGACGTCAGGACGCTCGTCGAGGACCTGGAGCGGGCCGTCGCGCGCGGCACGTTCTTCCCCGTGCTGCCCGCGGCCCCCGCCGCGGACGGGGCCCGGCAGGGCCTCGGCACGGTCGAGCTGCTGGAACTGGTCACCAGGGGGTTCCCGACGCCCCTGGAGCGCGAGGCGCCCCGGGTGACGACCGTCGACGGCGAGCCGCGCGAGCTGAAGCGCTGCGATCCCGGCGGCCCGCTGGTCGCGGAGGTCGTGAAGACCTCCTCCGACCCCTACGTCGGCCGGGTCTCGCTCGTGCGCGTCTTCTCCGGCACCCTGCACCCCGACGCGACCGTCCACGTCTCGGGGCACGGCCTCGCCGACCGCGGCCACGAGGACCATGACGTCGACGAACGCG
The DNA here is from genome assembly GCF_001746365.1 of Streptomyces sp. LUP30. Taxonomy (GTDB): domain Bacteria; phylum Actinomycetota; class Actinomycetes; order Streptomycetales; family Streptomycetaceae; genus Streptomyces. Next base: position 31,009 of record NZ_MJAJ01000040.1, on the reverse strand, counting down.
TCGGCGCCCTGTCCGCGCCGTTCGGCAAGCAGCAGCGGAGCCTGACGCACTGCATCGCGGGCGATCTCGCGTGCGTGGCGAAACTCGGCCGCGCGGAGACCGGCGACACCCTCTCCGCCAAGGACGACCCGTTGCTCATGGAGCCCTGGCAGATGCCCGACCCGTTGCTGCCGCTGGCCATCCAGGCGCACAGCAAGGCCGACGAGGACAAGCTCTCGCAAGGCCTCGGCCGGCTGGTCGCCGAGGATCCCACCATGCGCCTGGAACAGAATCAGCACACCCACCAGGTGGTCCTGTGGTGCCTGGGCGAGGCCCACTCGGACGTCGCCCTGGAACGGCTGCGTTCGCGCTACGGCGTCCAGGTCGACGTCGTCCCGCACAAGGTCTCCCTGCGGGAGACGTTCGCGGCGCGGTCCGCGGGGCGCGGACGGCACGTGAAGCAGTCCGGTGGGCACGGGCAGTACGCCGTCTGCGAGATCGAGGTGGAGCCGCTGCCGGGCGGCTCGGGCATCGAGTTCGTGGACAAGGTAGTGGGGGGCGCGGTGCCGCGCCAGTTCATCCCCTCCGTCGAGAAGGGCGTCCGCGCACAGGCGGCCAAGGGCGTGGTGGCCGGGCATCCGCTGGTCGACGTGCGGATCACGCTGCTCGACGGCAAGGCGCACTCGGTGGACTCCTCCGACGCCGCGTTCCAGACGGCCGGCGCGCTCGCCCTGCGGGAGGCCGCGGCCGACGCGAAGATCCATCTGCTGGAGCCGGTGGCCGAGGTGTCCGTCCTGGTCGGCGACGAGTACGTGGGCGCCGTGATGAGCGATCTGTCGGGGCGGCGCGGCCGGGTGCTGGGCACCGAGCAGATCAGCGGCAACCGCACCCTCGTGCGGGCCGAGGTGCCCGAGATCGAGATCGGCCGGTATGCGGTCGACCTGCGCTCGCTCTCGCACGGTACGGCGCGTTTCCACCGTGCGTACGCCCGGCACGAGCCGATGCCCGCGCAGGTCGCCGAGAAGGTCCGGCAACTGGCCTAGGTCGTGCCACGTTTGATGCGGGGCCGCCTTCAAGTGACCGGTGCGGCACCGTAGTGGAACGGTTCCTTCCGATTCGGCGGGCGGCTTCGGTCGTCCGCCGACGGATGTCGGTGCCTGCGGATACGCTGATGACCTGATCAACAGGTGTGCGGAGTACGGAAGTCGGGAAGGCCGCAAGGGCGAGAGCAGCGGCGATCGGGGGCGGGAATGACCGTTGGCAGCGGTTACGCGGACATCTTCGGACCACAGGTGCCGCAGATGGGCGACGGCGGGCAGACGCCGACGTTCGGCCTGGCCTCGGCCGCCTACCGGGACAATCCGGTCGAGGACATCAAGAAGGCCGACAACGAGTGGCACCAGACGGCGGTCAACAGCGGCCGCAAGTGGGCCCGGATCTTCCGGCCCAACCTCGGCGAGGCGTTCTCGCAGGCGGTGATCGACCGCATGCTCGGCGTCGGTCGCAAGCCGCTCATCCAGTCCTTCGGCAGCGAGCCGCAGGTGGTCGTCGAGCACTGTCTGGCGGCCACCCGCATCCGGCGCGAACGCGACAAGAAGCTCACCGCCGTCATGCTCCTGTGCGGCGTGCTCTTCCTGCCCGGACTGCTGGTGTGGCTGCTGGTCTTCCAGCTCCGGGCGACCATGGGCAGGCTCGACGACAAGCGGATCTCCGGCGTCGGCACCGGCCTGCTCGTCGCCGTGGGCGCGCTCGCCGTCCTGTTCCTGGTCAAGATGCCGTTCGGCGGTGTCGTCGGCTGGTACGCGCGCGGGTGCGTCGTGGCTCCGGTGGCCGGCTGGTTCCTGGCCAAGCGGATCTGCGAGAAGACCGCGGTGGATCTGCGCGAGCGCTGGGACAGCCTGCTGTCGGGCGGCAGCGTCGGCGCGAAGGTCCCCGAGGCGGTGCCGACCAGCCCGAACCAGACGGCCGCCGAGCAACTGCGTCAGTCCCTGGCCCGGCTCAGCGCGGAGCAGCAGTCCAACTCGGTCTTCTACGCCGGCCCCAAGGGCATACTCGGCATGGGCACCCGCTGGGGCGCATGGCATCTCGCCGAGGAACTGGTGCCCACCGACCCGAACAAGGGCGTCCACGAGTTCCGCAGCTGGACCGTCATACGGGCCATCCACGACCAGCTCAGCGTGCTCGACCGGCAGAGCCTGAAGACCGGTGGCTTCCCGCGGCCCTCGGTCCGGCACTGGATCGTGACCCCGGTCGGCGAGAACGCCAAGGCGGTCGCCCGGCCGGAGGGCACCGACGTCGAGGCGTACCAGGTCAAGCCGAGGGCCATAGAGGACATCTGCAACAACCAGCAGTTCGGCGGCGGCGACCGGCACTACCTGGGCGTCCAGTGGCCGCTGTGGGACGGCCAGTTGATCATCACCATGCTGATCACGGTGACGGTGCTGCACGAGACGCTGCGCATCGAGGTCACCGGGCACGCCCTGGGCCCGGTCAACGGTCTGTTCACCACCAAGTCCGAGGCGCCCGTCAAGGAGGTCGCCAAGAGCGTCCGGTTCTGGGAGACCCGGACGGTGAAGCTTCCGCTGGTCACCGCCGACGAGGTGGTCCGGCTGTCCGCGCGCGCCACGATCAGCTGGTATCCGCCGCTGCTGAAGTGGCTCGGCGGCGGCATCGGTCTGCCCGAGCCGTTCGGCCTGCGGCACGCCTGGGCCGATCAGCCCTGGCGCCACCGCTTCATGGCCGACGACGCGCTGCGGGCAGCCACCCCGGTGCTGCGCGTGGTGCACGCCGCGGCGCTCAAGGTGCTCAGGGAGCACGACGTGGACATCGAGAAGTTCAGCTCGCGCTCGTCGGCCCTGAGCGGCGCGGTGCAGGACGTGTCGCCGCGCAAGGCGGACACCTACGACGCGTGAGCCTCGGGCGGACGGGCGGGGTCTCACGGCGGGTGACCGGCGCGACCGGTGCCGTGCGGCCGGTGCCGTGCGGCCGGTGCCGTGCGGCCGGTGCCGTGCGGCCGGTGCCGTGCGGCCGGTCCGGGGGCTGCTGCCCCCGGACCCCCGCTTCGGCCTGAACCGCCTCGTCCTCGAGGGCCGGACGGCCTGGTGGAGCCGGGCCGGTTTCCCGGCCGGGGCCGTCAGGCCGAGGCCGGCCAGGCGTCTGCGAGCATCTTGCGGGTGTCCGCGAGGAGTTGGGGCAGCACGCGCGTGTGACCCACCACCGGCATGAAGTTCGTGTCGCCGCCCCAGCGGGGCACGATGTGCTGGTGGAGGTGGGCGGCGATGCCGGCCCCCGCCACGCTCCCCTGGTTCATGCCGATGTTGAAGCCGTGCGCACCGGACGCGGTGCGCAGGGCCGTCATCGCCTGCTTGGTCAGCTCGGCGAGCTCGGCGGTCTCCGCGACGGTCAGATCGGTGTAGTCGGCCACGTGCCGGTAGGGCACGGTCATCAGGTGGCCGCCGTTGTACGGGTACAGATTGAGCACCGCGTACACGTGCTCACCGCGTCGGACGACCAGGCCGTCCTCGTCGGACTTCGCCGGGATCGAGCAGAACGGGCAGCCGTCGTCGGCCCCCGGGCCGGTCGGCTTGTTCTCACCCTGGATGTAGGCCATCCGGTGGGGGGTCCACAGGCGCTGGAACGAGTCCTGCGTCCCCACTCCGATCTGCTGCTCCGGCTCACTCGTCATGCCCGTCAGCATATGGCTTCGCCCGTTCGCGGCGTGTCGCCGGGGTTCGTGCGAAAGCCACGCGGGCCAAGCTGGGCCGATGGACGAAGACAGCCGCTACGCCCGCTGGGAGCAGCGCACCGAGATCCCCCTGTTCCTGGCGTCGCTGCTGTTCCTGGCCGCGTATGCCGCCCGCGTCCTGGACGAGGACATGCCGTCCGTGTGGAAGAGCCTGTGCGGGTTCACGATGCTGGCGCTCTGGCTGGTGTTCGTCACGGACTACGTCGTCCGCTGGCGCCTCGGCGGACAGCGCTTCGCGCATTTCGTCAGGACGCACTTCCTGCACACGGTGGTGGTCGTCCTGCCGCTGCTGCGTCCGCTGCGGATCGTCCCGCTCTACGACGCGATCCAGCACCGTCAGGGGGATCCGCGGCTCTCCCTGCACGCGCGGGTGATCGCCTACGCCAGCCTGTCGACGCTGCTCCTCGGCTTCGCCGGCGCCCTCGCGGTCTACCAGCAGGAGCGGGGGGCGCCCGGCGCCACCATGCGGACGTTCGGGGACGCGGTGTGGTGGGCCGCCTCGACCCTGAGCACGGTCGGCTACGGGGACATCACACCGGTGACTCCGGGCGGCCGGGCGATCGCGATGGGCATGATGGCCGGCGGTCTGGCCCTCCTCGGGGCGGTGACCGGGTCGTTCTCGTCGTGGCTGCTGCAGATCTTCTCTCGCGAGAGCGACCGGAGGCCCCCGGAAGGCTGAAACCTTCCGGGGGCCTCCGGAAGGCCTCAGCCTCCGGGCCTCCGGGCCTCCGGGCCTCCGGCTCAGACCTGCGTCCGCTCCTCGACGACCTTCGCGATCTTCGCGATGGCCTCGTCGAACGGGATGCCGTTCTCCTGCGAGCCGTCGCGGTAGCGGAAGGACACCGAACCGGCCGCCATGTCCTCGTCGCCCGCGATGACCATGAAGGGCACCTTCTGCTTCTGGGCGTTGCGGATCTTCTTCTGCATACGGTCCGAGGAGGAGTCCACCTCGACGCGCAGCCCCTTCTTCTTCGCGGCCGCGGCGAACTTCTCCAGGTACTCCACGTGCCCGTCGCCGATCGGGATGCCGAGGGCCTGGACCGGGGCCAGCCACGCCGGGAACGCGCCCGCGTAGTGCTCCAGGAGCACCGCGAAGAACCGCTCGATCGAACCGAACAGCGCGCGGTGGATCATGACCGGACGCTGCTTGGCGCCGTCCGGGCCGGTGTACTCCAGGTCGAAGCGCTCGGGCAGGTTGAAGTCGAGCTGGATGGTCGACATCTGCCAGGTGCGGCCGATGGCGTCCTTCGTCTGGACGGAGATCTTCGGCCCGTAGAAGGCGGCGCCGCCCGGGTCGGGCACGAGGGGCAGGCCCTGCTTCTCCGCGACCTGGCGCAGCGTCTCGGTCGCCTCGTCCCAGGCCTCGTCGGAGCCGACGAACTTCTCCGGGTCCTTCGTGGACAGCTCCAGGTAGAAGTCCTCCAGGCCGTAGTCGCGCAGCAGGCCGAGAACGAACGTGAGCGTCTTGTCGAGCTCCTCCGACATCTGCTCACGGGTGCAGTAGATGTGCGCGTCGTCCTGCGTGAAGCCGCGGGCGCGGGTGAGGCCGTGCACGACGCCCGACTTCTCGTACCGGTACACGGTCCCGAACTCGAAGAGGCGCAGCGGAAGTTCGCGGTAGGAGCGGCCGCGCGCGTCGAAGATCAGGTTGTGCATCGGGCAGTTCATGGGCTTGAGGTAGTAGTCCACGCCCTCGTCGAGCTGCATGGGCGGGTACATGCCGTCGGCGTACCAGTCCAGGTGGCCCGACGTCTCGAAGAGCTTCCCCTTCGTCGCGTGCGGGGTGTAGACGAACTCGTAGCCCTCCTCCTCGTGCCGGCGGCGCGAGTAGTCCTCCATGACCCGGCGGATGATGCCGCCCCGAGGGTGGAAGACGGCTAGGCCGGAGCCGATCTGCTCGGGGATGGAGAACAGGTCGAGCTCACTGCCCAGCTTGCGGTGGTCGCGCTTCTCGGCCTCGGCGAGGAAGTCGAGATGGGCCTTCAGCTCCTCCTTGGAGGGCCAGGCGGTGCCGTAGATGCGCTGGAGCATGGGGTTCTTCTCGCTGCCGCGCCAGTAGGCGGCCGCGTTGCGCATCAGCTTGAACGCCGGGATGTTGCGGGTGGTGGGCAGGTGGGGGCCGCGGCAGAGGTCCTTCCAGCACAGGTCGCCGGTCTTGGCGTCCAGGTTGTCGTAGATCGTCAGCTCGCCGGAGCCGACCTCCACGTCCGCGCCGTCGTCGCCGGACGCCGAGCCCTTGAGGCCGATCAGCTCCAGCTTGTAGGGCTCGTCGGCGAGCTCCTCGCGGGCGGCCTCGTCGGTGACGACGCGCCGGGCGAACCGCTGCCCCCGCTTCTGGATCTCCTGCATCTTCTTCTCGACGGCCTTGAGGTCCTCGGGCGTGAACGGCTTCTCGACGTCGAAGTCGTAGTAGAAGCCGTCCTTGACCGGCGGGCCGATGCCCAGCTTGGCCTCGGGGAAGAGCTCCTGCACGGCCTGGGCCATCACGTGCGCGGTGGAGTGGCGCAGGATGTTCAGGCCGTCCTCGGAGGAGATCTCGACGCCCTCGACCTCGTCGCCCTCACGGACCGCGTACGACAGGTCCTTGAGCTCGCCGGCCACCCGCGCGGCGACGATCGAGCGCTCGCCGGCGAAGAGGTCGGCGGCCGTGGTGCCCGTCGTCACCGTGCGCTCTTCCCGCTCGGAATCGCGTTGGATGATCACACGGACGTCTGACACCGGTCTCTCCTGACTGAAGGGGGTGCGGCGCCATACCGTGAGCGCGCGCAAGAGGCGATCGTACCGACCCGCACCCGCCGACCGCGAAATCAGTCCCCCGGCTGTTCCTCTCCGCAGGCCTCGTCGAAGTAGTCCGTGCCCGCCGCGTTCCCCTGCGCGGACTTCATCAGCCGGTCCCGTTCCGCCTCGTCCACCTGCACGGGTACGACTCCGCAGGCGCCGGTGAGCCTGCGGAACCCGCCCCGGCTCTCCAGCCGGCCCTGCACCCGTACCGGCAGTCCGACCAGATGGGCCTGGCCGGCGATGCGGTAGTCCGCCTCGTCGAGGGTCAGCCGCAGGTGCGGGATGTCCGCGCCTGCCAGCACCCGCAGCCGTACGCTTCCGTCGCCGCGCGGTCCCGACCTGCGCAGGCGGACCACCGCGCCGGTGATCCGCACGGTCACGGAGGGCTCCTCGCGCAGGTAGCGGGCGCCCGCCTCGCGGAGCACGGACAGGTCGCCGGGCGAGAACTCCACCGGTTCCCCGCCGGCGGCGCAGTGCGCGGGGACGCCGGCCGCGGGAGACCACTCGACGGCGATCCGGGCGCCCTCGGCGCCGCGCACGAGGGCGATCAGCGCCTCGGTGAGCTCGCGGCTGGCGCCGGCCTCCACGGCGCCGTCGAAGGCGTCCATGCCGCCGGTGGCCCGCTGGTAGTCGACGGCCTCGCGGACGGCGTAGAGGGCCTGGTGGAGCCGGACGGCGAGGGAGCGGGCGCCCACGACCGGCACGAACGCGGTGAGCCGGCGTCCACCGGTCGCGGAGCCGACCAGGACGTCGTCCAGCGTCGCCAGGGCGGCACGCCGGTGCCGTGCGCCGTGGTAGCCGGCTCGCGCGCGGGTGGCGAGCGCGCCGGCCAGCAGCATCTGGCGTGCGGCTGCGCGCAGTTGCTCCTCCACGGCCCAGGAGGCGGCCCCGGCGGGCCCGGTCGGCGAGTCCCGCCACCAGCGGATCTCGTCGCTGGGCACGGTCAGGGCGACGAGCACCTCGCGCGCGGAGGGCGTGCCGCTGCGGGCGAGCGCCTGGAGGGCCTCGCCGAGCAGGTCGTCGCTGTCGGGAAAGGCGCGGCTCTCCGGCACGAGGAGGCTGGTCCCGGCGCCGCCGGGTCCGGGCGGGGTCCAGCGGCCGTAGCGCCCGGCCGCCCCACCGCGTCGCTGCCAGCCGTGGCGGCGCAGCAGGGAGCCGAGGACGGCGGGGTCCACGTCGGAGGGCTCGGGGGGCTGGTTCCAGGGGGTGTCGGGGTGCGGCCGCACCGGCCGCAGCGGCTCGTCGAGGGGGCGGTGGGTCATGGTCTGCCTCCCGTCCCGGCCCGCGTCATGATCTCGCACAGCGCCCGGTCGTCGAAGATGCGTGTGGTCGGTATCCGCACGGTGGTCCGGGTCCGGCCGGTGATCGGGTGGCCGGCGAGATTGACCCAGTAGCAGCAGTGCCGCAGGTCGAGGCGGTCGTGACCGGCCCGCAGCCACTGGTCCTGCGACCGGGGGACGATCATCACGACGAGGATCTTGTGCACCGACACCGGGGTGCGGGCGAGCTTGCGCAGATGGGCGTTGTCGAGGGTGAAGGAGAAGAAGCGGCCCGGCGGGTCGGGGCGCACCTGGTAGGTCGCCTTGAGCTGCACCTTGATGGTGACCTCGTCGTCGACGGTGTGTCCGGGTGCGCTGTGGCTGACGTGCCAGTCGATGCCGTTGTCCGGGAACGGCTGGGACAGTGAGCAGCCCGCGGCCGCCGCGACGGCGTGCAGATAGCCCACCTGCAGTGTCTCCATGCAGGCGGTGGTGGCGAGTGTGCCGCGGTGAACGTCCGCGCGTTCAGGCAGCAGCCCGCCCCGCTCGGGCTGCGCAATCGCCATGGCCAACAGCCTTCCCACCAGAGCCGATCCCCGTGACGGGCCGCTGAACTGCAAAGACCCGTACTCGTGTTGTGTCCTTCCGGCGTACGGCGCAAACAGCCCGGGTATCACCAAACAGGCGGAAGACGGGGCGTCAGCTGCCGTGGGTGAACGAGGGGTTGAGTAGGTATGGCGTACTGGTACGAGGGCCCTTTGGCCGCATTTGACACGGAGACGACGGGCGTCGACGTGGAGACCGACCGGATCGTGTCGGCCGCCCTCGTCGTCCAGGACGCGCCGGGCGCGAGGCCGCGGGTGAGCCGGTGGCTGGTGAACCCGGGCGTCCCGGTGCCCGCAGGGGCGACGGAGGTGCACGGGCTGACGGACGACCACCTGCAGCGCAACGGCCGCTGGCCGTCGCCGGTGATGTTCGAGATAGCCGAGCTGCTCGCCGAACAGGCCGCGGCCGGACGGCCGTTGGTGGTCATGAACGCGCCGTTCGACCTGACGCTGCTCGACCGCGAGCTGCGCAGGCACCGCGCCTCGTCGCTGGGCGACTGGCTGGACGCGACACCGCTGCGGGTGCTGGACCCGCGGGTGCTGGACAAGCACCTGGACCGCTACCGCAAAGGGCGGCGCACGCTCACCGACCTGTGCGCGCACTACGACGTGACGCTGGCGGAGGCGCACGACGCGGCGGCGGACGCGCTGGCCGCGCTGGAGGTCGTCAGGGCGCTGGGCCGCCGGTTCGCGACCCGGCTGGAGCGGCTGTCCCCCGCCGAACTGCACACCCTGCAGACGACCTGGCACGCGGCGCAGGCGCGGGGGCTGCAGGCGTGGTTCGCCCGCAGCGGCACGCCGGAGACGGTGGACACGTCGTGGCCCCTGCGGCCGGAGCTGCCGGCGGCGGCGTAGGACGCCTGTCGGCGGACACGAAAAAGCCGGTCCGCTCGACGCGGACCGGCCTCTCCCGGTGGGCGATACTGGGTTCGAACCAGTGACCTCTTCGGTGTGAACGAAGCGCTCTCCCACTGAGCTAATCGCCCGGGAACGCACTGAACCATACAGGTCCCCGCACGCTTCCTTCAAACCGCTTCCAGGTACGCCGCCAGACCGCGCCGCCCGGCACGCATCATCAGCCGATGGTTCAGGCGGAACAGCGGCCGCCCCGGCACGGCGAGCCGCCTCAGCAGCGGCTTGTCCACGCGGACCGCCTGGTCGTAGCGGGCTGCGGCGCCGGAGCCGTCGGCGGTGACCGTCCAGCGCGCCCAGCCGTCGAGATCGCCGGACAGGGCGACCTCCAGGACCCCTGCCGCCGGATCGCTGCGCACCGCGCGCACCGTGAAGGTCAGGTCGTACGGAAGGGTGGAGCGGACGCGCACGACGCCGGTCGTGTCGTCGACGCGGGCCACCTCGCGCACCTGGGGCCACCAGCGCGGGTAGTCCTCGGGCCGCCCCAGCGCCTCGTACACGCGCGCGGGCGGCGCGGGCAGGGCCCACAGGCTGTGGAAGCGGTAACGGGTCCAGTCCATGGGCAGAGTGTGCCCGCGCACGGCCCGAGCAGTGCGGATGAGTACGTTCTGAGTACGTGCGCTCATGCCGGCGGGCGTGACGCGAACCACACTCCGAGGCATGACGTATTTCCCGCCCCCGGCCGAGGAGCTGCGGCTCCTCGACACCGAGCTGCGACAACTGGACGTCCGCCGGGCCCACTTGCTGGCCCGACGCGCCTGGTTGGTCACCGCGCTTCAGCAGGCGTCCGCGCCTGTCGCGCCGGGATGGCCGAGCCCGCCCGCGCCCCCGTTCCCGTCCCGGCGTCCCGAGACCACCGCCCCCGGCGTGCAGAACGTTCTCCTTCTGCTCGGCGGGATCCTGCTCACCGTCGCGGCGATGGTCTTCACCCTGGTCAGCTGGGGCCACCTCGGGATCGCGGGGCGCAGTGCGGTGCTCGGCGCGGTCACACTCGCCGTGCTCGGCGCACCCGTGGCGCTTCTGCGGCGGGGGTTGCGTTCGACGGCCGAGTCGGTCGCGGGTCTCGGTCTCGCGCTGACGGCGCTGGACGCGTACGCCCTGCACGAGGCGGCGTTCACGGCGGCGGACGGCACGACGTACGCGGCGGCGGCCGCGACGGTGCTGGCGACGCTCTGGGCGGTGTACGGCACGGCGCTCACCGCGCTGCCGGGGACGGCCGCGCTCCGGCTGCCCCGCCCGGCCGCCCTGACGGCCGGCCAGCTCCCGCTGCCGCTCTGGGCGCTCGCGGCCGGAGGCGGGGCGCACTCGGTCACGGCGGCGGCGCTGCTGACGGCGGCGTTCGACGCGGCCGTCGGTCTGCGGGTCGCGCAGCGGTCGGTGCGCACGGTGGCGGTGGGGTGCGCGCTCGCCACCGGCGGCTGGGGCGCGGCGGCGGCCGTGGGGCTGTCGTTGGAGGCGACCGGTCCGGGTGAGGCGACCCGTGCGGCCGTGCTCCTCGCCCTCGCGGCGGCGGTGGCCCTGTGCGTGGCCCGGTTCGCGCCGCATCCCGGTTTCGTGTCGGGCGGGGCGCTGGCCGGCGCGCTGTGCGGGGTCGCCGGTCTGGGTGGCGTCCTGCGGGCTTCGACGCCCGGCGACTGGACCGTGCCCGGGTATCTGGCCTGCGGGATCGCGCTGGTGGGCGTCGTCCGGGGTCCGGAGGCGGTGCGCCGGGGCGTCGTCTGGGCCTCGGGTCTCGTCCAGGCGGGGGCGGTGCTGTGGGCGGCCCCGGCCGTCGGCGTCACGCTGCTGGGTCCTGCGGCCCGGCTCGGGCACATCTGGTCCGGGGCTCCGGCCGACGCCCGTGCCGCGGTGACGGTCGACGCCTTGTGGCCGCCGTACACCGTCACGGCTCCCCTGCTCCTGGCCGCGGTCGCGGTGGTCCTGGCCACGGCGGTGCCGGACGGCGAGTGGCGTCCGCGGGCGCGGACCGCCGCGCTGACGCTGCTCTGCGCCGCGGTGGTCGTGGCGCCCGCCGCACTGGAACTCCCCTATGCCGCCGCCCTGTTCGTGCCGGGAGTCACGGCTGCTGCGCTGCTGGCGCACAAGACGCGGACGACCGCCGGGTTCGCCCTGCTCGTCTCGCTCGGTCTCGCCTTCCTCTCCCTGGCCACCGAGACGGCGACGCTGACCGTTCTCGCGGTGCTGACCGCGATGTTCGCGGGGGCCGCGTGGCGCGGCCGTGCGACGGCCGTGTCCGCCGGCGCGTCCCTGGTCTGTGCCACGGCCCTGGCCGTGGCAGCGGGCGCCGCCGCCGGGTGGCGGCCGGAGCACATCGCCCTGCTGGTGCTCCTGGTCCCCGTGGTCGCGGCGCTGGTCGCACCGCGGATCGACGACCGGGTGACGACCGTCGTGGTGGAGGCCGTCGGCGCCGGGGCGGGCCTGTCGGCCGTCGGCCTCGCGGTGCTCGACCCGCCGCTGCTCGCCCTGGTGCTGGCCCTGTGCGCGGTGATCGCCGCGGGCACGGCCGTACGCCCGGACCGTCGTCGCGCCGGGTACGCGGCGGTCGCCCTATTCGTGCTGGCCTCCTGGGTGCGGCTGGCGTCCTGGCAGGTGGGGCTCGCGGAGGCGTACACCCTCCCGGTGACGGTCCCGGCCCTGCTCGTCGGGGCCCTGCGCCGCCGCCGGGACCCGGCGGCCTCGTCCTGGACCGCGTACGGTCCCGGTCTGGCGGCCACGCTGCTGCCGAGCCTCGCCGTGGCCTGGGGCGACCCCGGGTGGGCCCGCCCTCTGCTGCTGGGCGCGTCCGCGCTGCTGGTGACCCTGCTGGGAGCCCGGCACCGTCTGCAGGCCCCGCTCGTGCTGGGCGGGTCGGTTCTCACGCTGGACGCGCTGCACGAACTCGCCCCGTACCTGGTCCAGGTGACCGACGCGCTCCCGCGCTGGGCGCCGCCCGCCCTCGCCGGACTGCTGCTGCTCGCACTCGGGGCGACGTACGAGCAGCGGCTGCGGGATGTCCGGCGGGTGCGGGAGGTCCTGGAGAGGATGAACTAGCCGGGCGTCACGGCATCTTGTCGCCGAGCAGCGCCAGGTTCTCGATGGCGGCGAGGCCGTAGAGCGCCGTGTCGTTGGTGGCGACCCAGGTGGCTTCGCTGCCCGCGACCAGGGTGGCGGGGCCGCTGAGCGGCTCCGTCTTCCACGGCGAGGACTCGGTGTAGCCGTCGGAGCCGTAGAACTTCGCCCACGCCCGCTTGGCGAGCGCCGCGTCGCCGGTCTGGACGGCGGCGTAGGCGTCGAGGCGCGAGTGGCCCTGGAACAGCAGCAGGGTGCCGAAGTTGGAGCCGTAGCGCGCCGCCTGTTCCGCCTTGGTGGCGTTGAAGTAGCGGCAGTAGTCGAAGTAGGCCTCGTTGAACTTCGGCATGTCGACCAGGTGGATCAGCTCGGCGCACAGTTCGTTCAGGCCGAAGACCGCCGACAGGTGGGAGACGCCGACCACCGGGGCGCTCGCGACGGCGAACCGGCCGGTGTCCAGGTCGTACAGGCCGCTGCCCTGGACGAAGCCGTTGGGCTGGGCGGCGATCGTCTCCATCGTGGACAGTACGCGCGCCTTGGCCTTCTCCCACTTGGGGCCCTTGCGTTCCCACTCGGTGAGCCAGGCCGACACCAGCCCGCTCCAGTCGGTGCCGAAGCCGATCGACAGGGCGTGCCGGTCGGGCGTGTAGGGCTCGGTGCGGATCTTGCGCAGCGGGTCGAGGGCGAGGAACGTCTCGTCGGAGTCGACGTTGGCGTGCATGAGGTCGCCGACGCGTTCGTCGGCGGTGAGGAAGTAGTAGTAGCGCCGGTAGGTGGTGTTGGCGATGCGCTGCTGCTTGGCGCTGTCGGCGTAGTGCTGCACGCCGTGCCGGGTGCCCAGCCCCGCCCACTGGCCGAGGTGGTAGACGTCGACCTCCCCGGTGTGCCGGGTCATCGACTCGGCGAAGCGGAAGATGTCCGCGCGGCCGGACCGCAGGTACGCCATCCAGAGCCAGATGTCCGGCGACAGCTCGGAGTTGTCCCAGGCGTAGCCGCCGATGTCGTAGCGCCACTGGTGCCGGACGGCGTCGTAGGTGTGCATGATGTCGCCGTAGTCCCAGAAGCCGTACCAGCGGCGCTGTTCCACCTGGTCCTTGTAGTAGGTGAAGAGGAAGTCGAGATGGTCCTCGATCCTGGCCTTGGCGGGGGTGGAGCGGTCGGGCTCGGAGTAGAGGCCCGGGCCGAGGACCTTGGCCTTGATGAGCTGCCTGGGCGGGGCGGCGAGCTGCGGCAGCACCCGTACGGCCGCGACCTGTTCGGCCAGCTTCTCCGGCGACGGCGTCGACTCGTTGGCCCAGAACATCAGCTCGGAGGTACGGGCGATCCCGTAGGGGGTGCCGAAGCCGGGCTCGTAGTCCTCGTAGGTGATGTTGAGGCCTTCGAGCTGCTCGGGGTAGGTGTCCTGGCCCATGCCGTCGTGGTAGAAGCGCAGGTCCATGGGCTGCGCCTCGGGCGACCAGAGCCAGAGGGTGACCTCGGCCTCGTCGGTGTGCGCCTCGCGGACGTCGAGCTGGGCGGGGTGCTTCTCCCAGAAGTCCCTGAGGCCGAAGGAGAAGCCGCCGCTCACCCCGCCGACGTAGCCGAAGCCGGAGGCGCGCCTGCCGCCGCCCGCGCCGATCCAGCCATGGCCCTTCTTGGTGCGCTTGCGCACCGTGAAGCCGTCGGCGGAGAGCTGGGAGAGGGTGTAGTCGCCCCACTCGGGGATGTACTGGAGCCGGGTGGTCACCCGCTGGTCCCAGGTGGACGGGTCGGGCAGCTTCCGGCCCGCGTACTGGGCCGCCTGGACCGCGGCGCCCGGGTCGCGGCGCAGTCCGGTGATGCCCTTGACCGCCTCGCGCAGCAGGCCCGAGCCCTCACCGCCGAGGCGGATGTGCCGGTCGTAGGACTCGTCGCGCATCGGGACGGTGAACCGGACGCCCAGCCCCCGGATGAAGTCGCCACTCGCCTTGCCGGGTTCCTGCTTCCCGTCGTAGGTGATGGTGTGGACCATGCGGAAGGAGTCGGCGCCCGCGTAGAAGTAGAGGCGGATGGAGAACGGCAGCCAGCTGCGGCCGCCCCTGCGGTGCTTGCCGTCGATGCGGACGACCGCGCGGACCGGGCCGGACTGCTCGACGGTGACGCCGTCGACGACCCCGTCGAAGCGCTCGGTCCGGACGGAGCCCTGGTCCTCGTCCTCGATCTCGGGCTGGCGGATCAGCACCAGCCGGCCGTTCCTGGCGATCTCGGTGGAGCCGCGGGTGACGGACTTGACGATCGTGGAGCCCGACTTGCCGATCTTCGCCGTGATGACGCCGGTCGAGACGTCGACGGTGCCGCCGCGCTTGTCGACGGTGACCTTCTCGGCGGGGGCGGCCGGGGCGCCGGCGGCGAGGGTGAGCTTGCCGACGCCCGAACTCACGGCGTGGGCGGTCCACTTGAGGGAACCGTCGGGCCAGTAGGCGATCGGCCAGGACTGTACGGGGACGTCCTTGCCGTCGGCGTCGGTCAGCGCGAAGGTCTGGTCCTCCCGGTGGGCGCCCATGGGCCAGGGCACGCCCAGCGTGGAGCCAGGGGCGGCGCCGAGGCCGCCGTCCTCCAGCCAGTCCAGGGTGACGGGGTCGGCGTCCGCCGCCCCGGCTCTCGGCGCGGCCTCGGCGTCCTTGGCTCCTAGGGCCCAGCTGAACTGCGCGGCGGCGCCGGCGACGGCCGCCGCCTTGAGCAGGGACCTGCGGGGGATGGGAGACATGAGATGCAGCCTTCCTTTCCGTGCGGGATGCGCAACGGGATGGTCAGGGGCATGACAGACAGAGGGCGCGGCGCACGGGGCGCCGGCCCTGGACGAGGCCGCCGCCGTCAGCGGCGCCGGGACCGCACCTCGACGGCGACGGCCGCCGCGGCGGCGGCCCCGAGGACGGGGACCGCCAGCGGCGGCAGGAACCAGGCGGACAGGGCGACGACGGCCAGCCCGCAGACGATCAGGAAGGACCCCGCGGGATCGCGCACGGTGCGCCGCCCGGCGCCCGCGAGCAGCGCCCGCCAGCGGGAGCCGGGCGTCCAGACGGCCGCCGCCCGCAGCACGGCCACGGCGAGCCCGATCAGCGCGAAGACGCCCACGGACCCGACGAACGGCCCGCCGGGAAGACCGGCCCGCGAGGCCAGGACGTCCAACAGGACGGCGGCGGCCGCCGCCCAGCCGGCGAGCCCGACGACCCATCCGCCGCGCACGGCCGCGCGGAAGTCCGCGGCGAAGTCCCGCAGACCGCCGTCCTGATGGGTCGTACGACGGCGCAGGTGCCGTGCGCCGGCGGCGAAGGCCGCCGGGTAGGTGACGACCCCGAGGCAGGCCACCGCGATCCACACTCCGGTGAGCAGACACTCGGCGAAGACCGCGAAGCGCTCGCCGAACACCGACTCCCCGCGCGCGGAGCGGGCCCTCACCCGTGCTTGCGCCATGGTGACCGCCTCAGCCCTTCAGTCCGGAGGTCGCCATGCCGTCGATGAGATGGCGCTGGAAGGCCATGAAGAAGGCGACGACCGGGACGAGCGCCACCAGGGACATCGCGATCATGCTGCCGTAGTTGGAGATGCCCTCTTGGTCGCGGAACATCATCAGACCGAGCGAGACCGTGTACTTGGAGGGGGTGTTGAGGTAGATCAACGGGCCCATGAAGTCGTTCCACGCGTTGATGAAGGCGAAGATGGCGCTGGTGATGATCGCGGGGCGGCTCAGCGGCAGCACGATGGACCAGTAGGTCCTCAGGTGCCCGCAGCCGTCGAGCTTGGCGGCCTCGTCCAGCTCGCGCGGCAGTCCGCGCATGAACTGGACCATCAGGAAGACGAAGAACGCCTCCGTGGCCAGGAACTTGCCCGCCACGAGCGGGACGAGCGTGTCGATGTAGCCGAGCTTGCGGAACAGTACGTACTGCGGGATGAGCAGCACGTGGTACGGCAGCAGCAGCGTGCCGATCATCAGGGTGAACAGCAGGTTCCGCCCGGCGAACCGGATCTTGGCGAAGGCGTACGCCGTCAGCGAGCTGGAGAGCACCACGCCGGCCACGGCCAGGACGGCGTACATCAGCGAGTTGGTGAAGAAGCTGCCGATGGAGATCCCGGAGATGCCGTCGGCGAGCCCGGAGAAGTTCGCCCAGACCGGTTTTGCGGGCAGCAGGTCGAGGCTGGCGATGATGTCCTTGCTGGGCTTGAACGACGCGCCGAGCACCCAGATCACCGGGTAGAGGACGACCGCGAGCACGAGCAGCGCGCCCACGTGCCAGACGAGGGACCCGATACGCCGCCGCTCGTTCGCGGCCCGCGCGACGGCAGTGGTGGCAGTGGTCACTTGGCGGCCTCCTCGTAGTGCACCCACTTCTTCTGCGACCAGAACAGCACCGCCGTGACCAGCGCCACCGCAACCACCAGCGTCCAGGCCATCGCCGAGGCGAAGCCCATCTGGGCCTCCTTGAAGCCCTTCTGGTAGAGGTAGCAGGTATAGACCAGTGTGGCGTCGGCCGGTCCGCACCGGGTGTCGGAGACGACGTACGCCGAGCCGAACACCTGGAACGCGTGGATCGACTCCAGCAGCACGTTGAAGAAGAGGACCGGGGAGATCATCGGCAGCGTGATGTTCCAGAACCGCCGGAAGGGGCCGGCCCCGTCCATCTCCGCGGCCTCGTACAGTTCCCGCGGCACCTGCTTGAGACCCGCCAGGAAGATGACCATCGGCGCGCCGAACTGCCAGATGCTCAGCGCCACCAGCGCGTACAGGACGTAGTCCGGGTCTCCGATCCAGCCGCCGACGTCGAGTCCGAAGAGCTTCTGCGTCCGGTCGACCACGGCGTCGTCGGAGAACAGCGCCCGCCACACGAAGCCCACGGAGACGCTGGCCCCGATGAGCGACGGCATGTAGAACGCGGCCCGGTACAGGGCCTGTCCGCGCCGCTTCTGCGCGAGCAGCAGCGCCACCCCGAGGGCGAGGAGCAGCTTCAGCGGTGTGGCCACGACGACGTACTTCAGCGTGACCTGCACCGACTTCTGCCAGCGCGGATCCTGGAACATCGTGGTGAAGTTGTCGAGACCCACCCACCGGGGCGGCGTGAACAGGTTGTAGCTGGTGAACGCGTAGTACAGCGAGGCGATCATCGGCCCGGCCGTGAGCAGCAGGAACCCCGCGATCCACGGCGACATGAAGAGATAGCCGGCGAGATTCTCGCGCCGCCGCCCGCGCCGCCCGGCGACCGGAGCGGCGGAGCGCTTCTTCGCCGGGCGGGCGGGTGCTTCCTTGACGAGCGTCATGGTGGTACGTCCCCTCAGCCCGCGAACGCGGCCTTGGCCTCGCTGAACAGCGCCTTCGCGGCGTCGGCCGGCTTGGTCTTGCCCTGGGCGACCTCACCGCCGATGCGCAGGAAGGCCGCCTCGACGACATCCGCGCCGGACGGGTGCGGGGTGATCTTCCCGAGCACTCCCGCCTTGGCGACCTCGTCCTCGTAGGCCGCCACACCCTTGTTCTGGGCGTCGGCCGGCTTGAAGGCGTCGTACTGCTCGGTGGTGGCGAGGATGCCGCGGTCGTAACCCATGATCTTGCCGACCTCGGGGTCGTGGACCATGAAGTCGATGAACTGGGCCGCCTCCTTCGGGTGCTCGGTCCCGGAGAAGGCGCTCAGCATCAGCGAGCCGAGGTACTGGCCGGTGTCCTTGCCGTTCGTGGTGGGGATCGGCGCGAGCCCGTAGTCCGACTCGCCCTCGCCCTCGTAGCGGATGGAGAAGTTGTCCCAGGTGAACTCGGACGCGGCCAGGCCCGCCGAGAGCCCCGACTTCGGCTTGACCTGCTCGATCTTCTTCGGGTCGGCGACGAGCCCGGCCTTCACGCGCTTGTAGCCGTCCTCCCACCACTGCGTCACGTCGTCCTCGGTGAAGCCGAGACCGGTCTCCGTGAAGAAGGCCTTGCCGTTCTGACGCAGGTACAGGTCGTAGAGGTACATGATGGCGAAGTAGCCGGTGTCGCCGGCGATCTTCAGTTTGTCCTGGACCGTCTGCAGCGCGGCGAAGTACTCGTCCCAGGTCCAGCCGAACTTCGCCGCCACGCCGGCCTTCTTGAAGGCCTTCAGGTCGATGACGAGCGCCATGGTGTTCGCGCCGACCGGTACGCCGATCTGCTTGCCGTCGACCTGACCGTTCGCCAGAACGCCGTTGCGGAAGTTATCCAGCTTCAGGTTCCCCGCGTCCGCCTGCGCCTTGAGATCCATCAGAACACCGCGCTTGTCGTACTTGCGCAGAAAGCCGACCGCATTCTGGAAAACGTCCGGCGGATTCCCACCGGAGGCCTGGGTCTGGAACTTCTCCCAGAACGCCTCGTAGTCGGTGAATTCGGGCTTGATCTTGATCTTCGGGTACTTCTTCTCGAAGAGCGCGATCGTCTTCTTGATGGCGATGGTGCGCGGCTCGCCACCCCACCACGCGTAACGGATCGTCACCGTCCCATCGGCGGAGGTCCCGCTGTCTCCCCCGCACCCGGTGGTCGCGGCCAGGCCCAGCGTGGCCGCCGTCGCCCCCGCGGCCTTGAGGATCGTTCGCCTCTCAACATTCCTGCTGGTTCCCACAGTCGGGCCCTCCCCGCAGCGTCATTGCCACTTGCATGAATCGTTTCAAGAAAGCGCTTGCTGGCACAAGGTACGAGGGGGTTGAGGGAGCGTCAATGATTCGGACAGGAATTTCTTGTGCGGCGGCTCCACGGCGAGGCGGCCGTTCCCGGACGGCCCGACACTCACCCGAGCGCGAAACCCCTGGTGAGGAGCTTCCGTTCGGCACACCGAACTGAGGATCAGGTTTCGCACCTGAGGGGCGAACGGCTGAAACCCGCCTCGGGAGGGCGAGTTGATGCTGAGCGGGATGGGGTGCCCCGGGACATCAGACGAACTGATGGGGCATGAAGGGGCCCGGGGGGCGTGTGGGGGGCTTGCCTGTGGGACGGGGATGAGGGCGGGACGGCGACAAGGGCGGAGGCGGGGGCGGTAGGTGACGGGGTGTGACCGGGGGTGGGCTTCGGGGGCAGAGGCTGGGGCAGGGCCCGAGATGGGGCGGGCATCGGCCCCGGGGACGGCGGGGACGCCGGAACGGACGGCCCTGCGGGTCGGCGGTGCGCCGACGGCACCCCTCCACCGAGTTCGACCGGCCACCCGGAACGGCCACCCACTTGACCCGACGGGAAGCCCGACCAGCACAGAGCGTCGGAGCCGAAGGGAGCGCCGCGAGAGGTCGGCCCCTGGGCTCGTCAGGGAGGTCGGGGAGGTCGGGGAGGTCAGGGCACCGGCTACCCGGGCCATCGGCGACACCGGGCGGAGCGGCCCTCTCGGTCCCACGGGAGGCGTGGCGAGAACCCACCGCCCGGGCAGACGGCAGGCCGGCAGCGGCAGCGGCTGAAGCCGACGGGGACGCCGGGGAGGGCCGGCCCCTCGGCACCGGCGGGGCCGGTGGAGGCCGGTCGCCGGATCCCGTGCCACTCGGGCCGCAGGGGCAGCGCCGCCGCAGCGGACGCAATGGGCAGTACGAACACACGGGCCGCCGCGCCGAGCCGCACGGGCCACGGAGAGCCGCAGGTGCCGAGGGCCGGCGAGGGTCGGCGAGGGCCGGCGAGGCCATGTCCGGCCGTGGCGGCCAAGACGGCCGGAAGGGGCCTGGACGGGTGGCAAGACGGCGTCGGCCCGTCTGCGGTTTCACAGACGGGCCGACGGTCCGGGTGGGCGATACTGGGTTCGAACCAGTGACCTCTTCGGTGTGAACGAAGCGCTCTCCCACTGAGCTAATCGCCCGGACGCAGGAAGAACATTACCCCATGTCAGGGGGTGAGGGTGACCATGTACGAGGGCGGACGGAGGCCTCCGTCCGCCGACGGCCGCGGGCTATTGGTCCTTGATGTTCCAGGGCATCTCCAGCCCGAACTTCCACACGTAGACCCCCAGCACCGCCCCGATGACCACCAGGCCGATCGAGGTCAGGACGATGTTGCGGCGCCGGACCTTCGGGTCCAGGGCGCGCTGGGCCGCCTCGGTGACCTTGCGCTTGGTCCAGCGGAGCACCAGCTGGGCCCAGACGAACTCGGTCGCCCAGATCGCCATGCCTCCGAAGATCACGACCCAGCCGGGGCCGGGGAGCGGGAGCATGACGATGCCGGCGCCCACCACGGCGAGGCCGAGCACGAAGACGCCGACCTGCCAGCTGAGGTGCAGCGCGCGGCGCGCCTTGACGAATTCGGGGGCCCTGGAGCCCAGCCCCTGTCCGTGCTGCTCCTGCGCCGCTCCGTCCGGTTCCGCCCCGTTCGCCGTCGCGGCAGCGTCGCCGGACTCGTCACTCCCCGTATTCATACCGCCAGACCCTACCCGAGAGATTCCGGTCACCGGAATGGTGGCACTCGGCGATCGAGGTGTCGGCCGGAAGAGTTACGTAAAGGCACGCAAAACACGCAGAGGGGTTTACAACGGCACCGTAGGTGGCATGTCGATTTCGCCGACGTGCGAATCCCCGAGCGCACACTGAGCGAAAGGCCCTGGCGCTTATGAACACCACGGTCAGCTGCGAGCTGCACCTGCGCCTCGTTGTGTCGAGCGAGTCCTCCCTGCCTGTCCCCGCAGGCCTGCGGTACGACACGGCCGACCCCTACGCCGTGCACGCCACCTTCCACACCGGAGCCGAAGAGACCGTCGAGTGGGTGTTCGCCCGCGACCTCCTCGCCGAAGGGCTGCACCGGCCCACCGGCACCGGCGACGTCCGCGTCTGGCCGTCGCGCAGTCATGGTCAGGGCGTCGTCTGCATCGCCCTGAGCTCCCCTGAGGGCGAAGCCCTGCTCGAGGCCCCGGCGCGGGCCCTGGAGTCCTTCCTGAAGCGGACGGACGCGGCCGTGCCTCCGGGCACGGAACACCGGCACTTCGATCTCGACCAAGAGCTCTCGCACATCCTGGCGGAGAGCTAGGGCGAGGCTCACACCGAGCCGCCCGGCGCCGTCCACTCGGGGAGACGGTTCGGGCTGATACAACCGCATAGGGCATGCGCCGACGCCGCGCCACGGGCTGCCGTGGGGCGGCGTCGGCGTGTCTGCGGCCGCCCCGGCGACGCTCCCCCGGCGGTCCGTCGTTCCGGGCCGACCGAATCCGGGTCCCCGTTCGGCCGTGGTTCGGCGGCCCGGTGCGGCTACCATCGGCCAGCATCGGCGGGCATTCGCCCGACCTCCAGGCCAGGGAGCGAAACGTGCTGATCACCCACGACACCCGGTGCGCGCTCGACGCCGTGGTGGATCTGGTGAACACCGCCCCGGAGGACGGCACGACCCCGGACGCGCTGCCGGATGTCGCCGCCCTCGAGGATTTCGTGCGAAACCACGACATAAGCGACGTCGGCGTGCTCTCCGAGTTCGACCTGTCCGCGGTGCGCAAGATCCGCGGGCGGTTCGCCGGGATCTTCGCCGCGACGGACCCCCGGGTCGCGGCCGGACTGATCAATGATCTGGTGGCCGCCGCGGGCACCACACCCCGTCTCACCGACCACGACGGCTACGACTGGCATGTGCACTACTTCGCGCCCGGCGCGTCCGTCGCCGACCACCTCGCGGCCGACTGCGGGATGGCGCTGGCCTTCTTCGTGGTCGCCGGGGAGCAGGAGCGGCTGCGGCGTTGTGAGGCCCCGGACTGCCGGCGGGCCTTCGTCGACCTCTCGCGCAACCGGTCCCGCAGGTACTGCGACAGCCGCACCTGCGGCAACCGGCTCCATGTGGCCGCCTACCGGGCGCGCCGCAAGGAGGCCGCGGGCTGAGCAGCCCGCGGACCGAGGTCCTCGTGCGCGTGCGGGAGGGGACCGGAAGGTCGCTCTCCCCACGGGGGAGCGCCGGAAAGTCACTCGATGCCGACGGTCCCCGGCGGGTGACGCCGGGGACCGCGGGTACGGCTCACAGCAGCAGCAGATCATGCAGCGAGGCCATGAGCAGCAGACACCCGATCACCGCCAGGAAGATCATCAGCGGTGGCTGGGAAAGGGCGAAGAGGCACCCGCGCGGCTCGTCCTGAGGGGGCGCGGCGTCGCTCTGTGTCGTGTCCAGCATCTCGCGGGCGATGATGACGCAGGTTGCATCCTCGGCGCGATCAAGACGCACGATTGAGCGGGAGTTCGCCGTAATCCGTGACGTCGGTTTCAGGCCGTGATCATTTCCGCGCGCGCACGGGCCGACTGTGTCGTTTCGGCGGTCCGCCCCGCCTGCCGCGGTTCAGGCCGCGACGCTCCCGTTCTCCGCCTCCGCGGCCGCTTCATATGCCGTGCTTCTTGAGGATGGCCTCGATGTCGCTGAAGTCGTCGGCGCCGCCGGTGGCCCTCGGGGCGGCCGCGGGTCGGGACGCCGGAGAGGAGGCCTGCCCCAGTGAGGGCGCCGAGGCGGCGGGGGCCACCGCGTCCGTCCGTGCGGCGCGGGCCGCGGCTCTGCGCTCCTTGCGGGTGCCGCCGCGGCGACGCTCCACCGTCCGGGTGGTGGCGAAGAGGGCCCAGGCCCCGCCGAGCACGAGGAAGCCGGCCCAGGCGGTGGGACTGAAGGCGGTGTCGACGACCCATCCCACGGCCCCGGTCATCACCAGCCCGAGCGGTACGAGGGCGTAGGCCGCGATACGGGCCGCGGCCAGGAAGCGTTTGCGGTAGGCCGTGACCGCCGCGATGCCCAGGCCGGCCACGGCGACGGCGGAACAGACGGTCTCGGCAATCATCCGGTCCTCCAGGCGTTGGCTCACTAGGGCGGGATCAGACCGACTCGGCAGCACGGTCCGCGGGCCGGGGCGCCGCTTCGTCGTCCCTTCCATCCTGCACCTGCGCGGGCCCCGCGGGCCACGCTCCGGCCGGACATCAGGGACATCTCCGGGTCGGCTCCTCCGCAGGTGCCGCACCCGCTCGTCCCTGACCCGCCCGCGATGCCGGCCCGCCGGTTCGCGTGCGATTCCGGTGCGCGCGGCACCGTAGGTCCGGATTGGGGCGGTCGGGCGGTGGCTGGGAGACTGTCCCCATGAGCGACTCGTCCCCGGCCTCCTCCGCCTCCTCACCCTCCCCGGCCTCCCCCGGCGCCCCCTCCCCCGCCGCGCCCACGCCGGCCGCGGCCGTCTCGGGGCACGGCCGTGCCGTCGTCCTCGATGTCTGGTGCGAGCTGCAGTGCCCCGACTGCCGTGGCGCGCTCGACGATCTGCGCCTCCTGCGCGAGCGCTACGGCGACCGGCTGGAGCTGCGGCTTCGGCACTTCCCGCTGGAGAAGCACAAGCACGCCTTCGCCGCCGCGCAGGCGGCCGAGGAGGCGTGGGAGCAGGGGCAGGGGTGGACCTACGTCGAGGCCGTGCTGGGCCGGGTCGAGGAGCTGGACCGTAGGGGGGAACCCTTCCTGGTCGAGGTCGCCGGCGAACTGGGGCTGGACGCCGAGGAGTTCGACACCGCCCTGATCGACGGCCGGCACATGCTGATCGTGGACGCCGACCAGGCCGAGGGCAAGGCGATCGGCGTGAGCGGGACCCCGACGTACGTCATCGGCGGCGAGCGGCTGGACGGCGGCAAGAGCCAGGACGGGCTGCGCGCACGGATCGAGGAGATCGCCGACCGGCTCCTGGCCGAGCAGGCCTGAACCGGGACGGCAACCCGACGGGAAGAGGCCGGCCGGGCCGCCGGTCGGCCCGGCCCGCCCACTCGACCCGCCCCGCCCCGGTCCGGGTCGACGGACCCGCCGCCCGGCCGGCGTGCCGATCGCCCGGCCGGCGGGGTCTCAGACCAGGTTCTTGTACATCGAGTAGCCCACCGGCACGTATCCGAGCGACTCGTACAGCCGCTCGGCCGGAGTGTTGCCGGCGAAGACGTTGAGGCCGAGGACCCGCTTGCCGTTCCCGATCGCCTGCGCCTCGGCCAACAGCATCAGGGAACGGCCGTGGCCGCGGCCCCGGTGGGCCTCGTCGGCCTCGACGTCGAACACGAACGCCTTGTCGTCGGTGAACGACACCCAGAGCGAGCCGACCGGCCGGCCTTCGTGTTCCAGGACGCTGATCAGCGTGTCCGGCGTGGCCAACCCCTGGGGAAGCAGCCGCTCGTGGTCCCGCCGCGACCTGGCCCACGCCTCCTGCTCGGGCACCCCGCGGTCGCACCAGTCCTGGGCGTAGACGGCGAGCGCGCGCTCCAGCCAGGGCCCGAACTCCGCTTCGGTCATGGACCTGCCCAGGCTGCCGTCGGGCAGGGCGGGCGCGGCGGCCGCGAGGATCTTCTCCATGCCGCGGTTGCGGTGGACGTAGCCGAGCGCGGTCGCCAGGCGCAGCGCGGTGCCCGCGTCGGCCGGCACCCTGAGCTCGATCCGTGTGCAGCCCCAGCCGCGGGCCACCTCCTCGGCCGCAAGCGCCGCCACCGTTCCCCGGCCCCGCCCGCGGTCCCGCTCGTCGATGTGCAGGTCGGCGATCAGGGCGACGCCGGGGCCGAAGACCGGGGACGTGGAGAGGCGGACCTCGCCGACGGGACGGCTGCTGACGCACACCTGGTAATGGCGTGAGAGCGCCCCGTCGGCGGAGCGTTGCAGCGGCTCGGTCGGCCGCAGGGTCGTGGTCATCAGGGGTGTTCTACCCCTCTGCGGAGCAGAACGGCAGCCCGTTTTCCCGGTGCTCACCGAGTGGGCCGGCGCCCCTCACGGGTCGAGGTCGTGTCCACTGCGCTCGGCGAAGATCCGCATCGCCTTGGCGGTCACCGGCCCGGGAGCGCCCGGCAGTTCGCGGTCGTCGACGCGGTGGACGGCCTGGACGTCGCGCAGGGTGGAGGTGAGGAAGACCTCGTCGGCCCGCTCCAGCACGTCCAGCGGCAGGTCGCTCTCGTGGGCGCCGGTCCACTCGACGGTCAGCTCGCGCGTGATGCCGGCGAGGCAGCCCGAGGCGAGCGGCGGGGTGTGGATCTCGCCGTCCAGGACGACGAAGACGTTGGATCCGGTGCCCTCGCAGAGCCGCCCGACGGTGTTGCCGAACAGCGCCTCGGTGGCGCCCTGTCGGTGGGCGCGGGCCAGGGCGACGACGTTCTCGCCGTACGAGGTGGTCTTGAGCCCGGTGAGCGCACCGCGTTCGTTGCGGGTCCAGGGGACCGTGACGACGGCCGTGGAGTCCGCGCGCCGGGTGGTCGCGCCGAGGGCGACGGCGAGGGTGGGGCCGTGTTCGCCCCGCTCCGAGCCGAGGGGGGCCGGGCCGCCGGTGTAGGTGATGCGCAACCGGCCGAGCGGCATCGGGTTCGCTTCGAGGACGGCGGCGCAGGCGCGGCGGACCTCGTCGTGGTCGGGGTCGGGCAGGCCGAGGCCGCGGGCGGAGCGGGTCAGCCGGTCGAGGTGGCGGGTGAGCGCGAAGGTCGTCCCGTCCACCGCCTTCAGCGTCTCGAAGACGCCGTCGCCCACGGTGAGCCCGTGGTCGAAGACGGAGACGCGGGCGGAACCGCTGTCCTGCAGCCCGCCGTCGAGCCAGATCTTCACGTAAGCGTCCCTTCACTCACTTCGTACGCACCCGACGCTACCGCGAGCAGTCGGGAAGCCTTGAGCTCGGTCTCGTCCCACTCGGCCTCGGGGTCCGAACCCCAGGTGATGCCCGCGCCGGTGCCGAACCGCAGCACGGCCCCGCCCCCGGGGGACCGCTCGATCCAGAAGGTGCGGATCCCGACGGCCAGCTCGCCCGTGCCCCGGTCGGCGTCGACCCAGCCGATGCCGCCGCAGTACGGGCCGCGGGGCGCCGTCTCCAGCGCGTCGATGATGCGCAGGGCGCTGGACTTGGGGGCGCCGGTGACCGAGCCGGGCGGGAAGGCGGCGTCGAACAGCTCGGGCCAGCCGGCGTCCTCGTCCAGTTCGCCGCGGACCGTGGAGACGAGGTGGACCAGGCCCGGATGCTTCTCGACGGCGCACAGGTCGGGGACGGTCACGCTGCCGGTGGCGCAGACCCGGCCGACGTCGTTGCGGACGAGGTCCACGATCATCACGTTCTCGGCGTAGTCCTTGGCGAGGAGGTCCGCCTCGGTGCGCCCGGTCCCCTTGATGGGCCCGGACTCGACGACCCTGCCGTCGCGGCGCAGGAACAGCTCGGGGGACGCGGTGGCCGTCTCCACGCCGTGCGCAGGCAGGCGAATCGTTCCTGCATACGGTGCCGGGTTGCCCCGGGCGAGCAGCGCGGTCAGCGCGTCGACATTGGCGTCGGGGGCCACCGGCGCGGTCAGGACGCGGCACAGGTTGGCCTGGTAGACCTCGCCGGCCGCGATGTGCTCGCGGATGCGCCGCACGCCCGCCGTGTACGCGGCGCGGTCGAGGGACGACGTCCAGTCACCGGCGGCGGGCCCCTGCCAGGCCCTCGGCACCGGGGCGGGCACGGGCTCCTCGCGCACGTCGGCGAAGCGCGCGCAGAGCCGACGGCCCTCGAAGTCGGCGCACACGGCCCAGAATCCCTCGGAGTCGAGGGCCGCGGGATCGCTGGTCACGTCGAGGAGGCCGGTGGCGACGCGGCCGCCGAAACGGGCGAGAGGAGGGAGGTCGAGCACGCTGTCGAGTCTAGGACGGGCCGTCCGGGGACGACCCGCGCACGTCCCGGATGTCCCGGCAGGGGCCCCTGACCAGGTCGGCATGCGGGCACAGCGCAGCACGCTGCACAAACGCGTTTTTGTACTGGCCCGGGAATCCGCTAGAGTTCAACTCGTCGCCGGGCCGTGAGAGCGGAACGAAACGACAAGCGGACGTAGCTCAGTTGGTAGAGCGCAACCTTGCCAAGGTTGAGGTCGCGAGTTCGAGCCTCGTCGTCCGCTCGAAGGAACAAGGGGTCTTCCCGGTCCCCTACACTCCTGGTGGAGTGGCCGAGAGGCGAGGCAACGGCCTGCAAAGCCGTCTACACGGGTTCAAATCCCGTCTCCACCTCCAAGGACGATTAGCTCAGCGGGAGAGCGCTTCCCTGACACGGAAGAGGTCACTGGTTCAATCCCAGTATCGTCCACTGGATCTGCTCGAAGATCCGAACCCGCGCGATTAGCTCAGCGGGAGAGCGCTTCCCTGACACGGAAGAGGTCACTGGTTCAATCCCAGTATCGCGCACGCACGGCACATGATCTCCGGATCGTGTTCCCGAGGACGATTAGCTCAGCGGGAGAGCGCTTCCCTGACACGGAAGAGGTCACTGGTTCAATCCCAGTATCGTCCACACCCCGAGAAGCCCCCGGCCGCCTCAGCGGCCGGGGGCTTCTCGTCGGTTCCGGTTCAGCTGGAGAACAGCATGTGCCCGAAGCTCTTGTGACGGTGGTGACCGCCGTAGTGACCACCACCGTGGTGACCGCCGCCGTGCGGGGCCGGCGCGCCCCAGGCGGGCGCCACCGGGGCCGACGGGTACGCCTGCGGAGCGGCAGGGGGCGGCGGCGCGGGCTGGGACCACTGGGACTCGACGCGGGTGAGCGCCTCCAGTTCGCCGTAGTCGAGGAAGATCCCCCGGCAGTTGCTGCACTGTTCGATCTGGACGCCGTTGCGGTTGTACGTGTGCATCTGAGCGTGACACTTCGGGCACTGCATGGTTCGGCTCAACTCCTCGCCGGTCGGTGCTGTTTCGCCTGCCGCCAGGACAGACACTGTCCGGCTGCGGTCGGTTGCACCCTACTTCGCCGAGTCCGCCGCCAACTGCGGCGGGACGTTTCCCATTCGGGCGCACGCGTCGACCAGGCACTGCTCGACCTCGTCCAACGGCCTGCCCCGCGCCGCCGACTTGGTGACCGCGCGTGCCGCCGTCTGCACGGTGAGTGCGCGCGCCGGGACGTCGAGGGCGGGCCAGGGGTCGCCCGAGGCGGGGACGGCGGGTCCGCCTCCGGAACGGTACGCGTCGAGAAAACGGGTCCACTCCTCCGGCGGGAGCAGACCGCACGCGTACCAGGCGGCCGGGCGGGCGAGGTCCCAGGCCGGGACGCCGACGCCGAGATCGTCGACGTCGATCAGCCGCCAGGGGCCGTCCGGAACGGGATGACGGACGAGCTGGCCGAGGTGGAGGTCGCCGTGGCAGACGACGCCCGGCCCGGGCATCGGCGCCTCGGCGCGGGCCCAGGCGGGCAGCGCGCGCCAGGCGCTCAGGACGGCCGCGACCGCGGGATGCCGTCCCACGGCGGCCAGGCGGGCCACGGCGTGCGCGGCCTTGGCGGGGCCGCGCATCGGCGGCAGGGCGGCCGGGGCCGGGACTCGGTGCAGACGGCCGAGCAGGGCGCCGGCGGCCTCCCAGGGAGCGGCGTCCGGGTCGGCCGGGTCCACCGGGGCGCCGTACGGCCAGAAGGTCACCAGCCGGCCGTGCAGCTCGGCCGGGGTCGCCGCGAGAGGCGGGAGGAGGACGTCGGGGAACTCGGCGGCGAGGGCGAGACGCGGGGCGAGGGCGGCCGGGTCGGTGCCGGGGGCGTGCGCCTTCGCCACGGTGTCGGCGTGCCGGACGACGGTGGCGTCCGCGCGGTCGGCGAGGGTGTCCGCGCCGCAGGAGCAGGCCGTGACCGTACGGTGAGCGCGGGCTCCGGCCCGCAGGGCCAGCTCGGCGAGCAGGGGATGGGCGGTCACGGGGCTCCAGAACTGCGGCGTACGGGTCTTCCGGTGAGGGTACGCAGACGCGACGACGCCCGGTGGGTCCGTGGGGGGAAAACAATGCAGGCGCAGCTCCCCAGCTGCGCCTGCATCTTTTGCCGTCCGCCGCACCCCCGTCCCCACGGGGTTTCATGGGTGGATGTCCCCGCCCGGACCGCTCTTCCGGGCCTGGGGTCGCCGCTCAGCGCCCCAGCATCACTCCCACGGACGACGCCTGTGTGGCCACTGTCTCCCAGCCGTCGAAGACGACGAGGAGCAGGACCGCCAGGGGAAGGGCCATCAGCGTCGCCACCAGGGGGTGGCGGCGGCCCGTGCGACGAGGACGCGTGGTGCGTCCCGGTGTGCGGAGCATCGTCCGCGGTGCCGTAAGGGCCATGGTCCCTCTCCTGACCTGATCAGTTGTCGTTTGCAGCGGCGGGTGTCTGACCTCGGGGGACGAGTGCTGCACCCGCCGCTTGACCTCAAATCTAGGCGGACGGCGTTCGCCGCACGTCATGCCCTCGTACCGATTGCCGGGCCTCCCGGAGGATGAGCCGTGACCTGCGGAGTACTCCCCTGGGTGGAGACGGGGACCTAGGTCTCGGGGTCTTCCCGGAAGGGGCGCCCGCTGCGGGCCGGTATGTCCGAGCTCTCCTCTCGCGGGATCGGGTGCTCGACCAGGGCGAGCACCCTGTTCGCCATGAATCGGGCCGTCCGCACCGAGGTGCCGTTTCGCGTGACTTCGCTCACTTCCACCACCCCTCGGCGTACCGCCGTCTCCACACGGCGGCCCGCCCTGCTCGCCGTCACCTCGTAGGTCCGGGTCGTGTCGCCGGCGTCGACGACTATCTCCACACGGTCACCCTTCACGGGTTCAATCCCCCTTCTGCGGCAGGTGGGTTGAGATCACGGTGCCGCCAATGCGCGGCTTTTCCCAGGCCCCCTGACCACCCTTCAATTCTCCCACCGGGCACTGACAATCGATCGGGACCGGAGGGCGCGGCCTCTGCGCGCGAACGGCCGTGGAAACGTAAGCTGTGCCACGTCAAACGGACCGGGCAGCGGGGATGAACATGGCGATGATGCGCCTGAGGCGCGAGGACCCGCGTGTCGTCGGCTCGTTCAGGCTTCACCGACGGCTCGGCGCGGGCGGCATGGGCGTCGTCTACCTGGGGTCCGACAAGAAGGGCCAGCGGGTCGCGCTGAAGGTGATCAGGCCTGATCTGGCCGAGGACCAGGAGTTCCGTTCGCGGTTCGCACGCGAGGTCTCGGCCGCGCGGCGGATCCGGGGCGGGTGCACGGCCCGGCTGGTCGCGGCGGATCTGGACGCGGACCGGCCGTGGTTCGCCACCCAGTACGTGCCCGGGCCCTCGCTGCACGACAAGGTCAACGACGAGGGGCCGCTCGGCGCCGCCGAGCTCGCCTCCATCGGGGCCGCGCTGTCGGAGGGGCTCGTCGCCGTCCACGAGGCCGGGGTCGTGCACCGGGACCTGAAGCCGTCCAACATCCTGCTCTCCCCCAAGGGTCCTCGGATCATCGACTTCGGCATCGCCTGGGCGACGGGGGCCTCGACCCTGACGCATGTCGGCACGGCGGTCGGCTCGCCCGGGTTCCTGGCGCCGGAGCAGGTGCGGGGGGCGCTGGTCACCCCGGCCACCGACGTGTTCTCGCTCGGCGCCACGCTCGCGTACGCCTCGACGGCCGACTCCCCCTTCGGGCACGGCAGTTCCGAGGTCATGCTGTACCGCGTGGTGCACGAGGAACCACAGCTGCACGGGGTGCCGGACGCGCTGGCGCCGCTGGTGCGGGCCTGTCTGGCGAAGGACCCCGAGGAGCGGCCCAGCACCCTCGATCTCTCCCTGCGTCTGAAGGAGATCGCCACCCGTGAGGCGCAGGGGCTCGCGGACGCGCGGCCTCCGGCGCCGCGGGCCGCCGAGGCGGACCGTCCCACCGGGCGGCTCTCGGACACCGGCCACTCCGAGCGCACGCTCCGCCACCAGAGCGGGCCCGGCACTCCGCCGCCGCGGGGCGGGACGTCGTCCTCGCGCGGCCCGGTCCCCTCACGCGGCGGGGCGCCGTCTCGCGGCGGGACCCCCTCCCGGGGCGGTGGCGCCCCGGGGGCGCGTTTCGG
>NZ_MJAJ01000004.1 GCF_001746365.1 Streptomyces sp. LUP30 | reverse complement strand
AGGCGGAACGCCTCATCGCCCGCCGCGCCCCCGACTCCGGCCGACCGCCCCGGCCCGCCGAACCCCCCGCCCGTCCCGGCCGCCCGGGTCCCCCTCCGTCTCCCCGCCTCCGCCCCCCGCACCTCCGGTGAGCCCGGCGCCGCCGCCGGCGGCCGGCCGCTTCTCGCGCCCACGCCTCCCATGCTCCCGCGCCCGCTCGCCCTGCAGCGCGCCCTGCGCCCGCTGAAGCGGACGGTGCCCTCGGCGCGCGCCCGGCTCCTCGACGAGCGGGCCACGGCCGACCGCATCGCCCGGCTGGGCGCCCACCCGGACGTCTGGCTGCCCGTCCTGCGCCCCGCGCGCGACCGTTGGCTGCGCCTCAGCCTCGTCCACGACACGGGCCCGACGATGCCGGTCTGGCGGCCCCTCGTGCGCGAACTGCACACCGTTCTGGCCCAGTCGGGCGTCTTCCGCACGGTCACCCTGCATCCGGCGACGCCCGACGGCCGGGCCCGGCACGTCCCCGACACGGCGGACGGCCGGACGGCCACCCTGGTCGTCAGC
Organism: Streptomyces sp. LUP30; assembly: GCF_001746365.1. GTDB lineage: Bacteria > Actinomycetota > Actinomycetes > Streptomycetales > Streptomycetaceae > Streptomyces. The sequence goes on along the minus strand of NZ_MJAJ01000004.1, from coordinate 275,646 downwards.
GACTGCATGGGCCCGCAGTGGCGGCCCGGCCCGGCGGGCGACCGCTGGCACGCCACCCTGCGGCACTGGGCGGCCCGGATGCCGCTGGCCGTCGTCCAGCCGCTGCCCGAGCGCCTGTGGCCCACTACGGCCCTGCCGGCCCAGCCCGGACTGCTGACCTCCCCGACCACGGCGGCCCCGCTCAGCGCGCTGCGGTTCACCCCGTACGACCCCGAGGCCGAGCCGCCTCCCGCCGCGGCCCTTGCGCTGCCCGTCCTGGAACCGGGCGCTCCCTGGCTGGCCAACTGGGCGGCGCTGGTGGCCGGGCCCGGCGGCGGCCGCACCCCCGGCGCGGCGGCCTGGCTGACGACGACTCCCGCACGGTCCACCGACCGGGAGGCCCCCGACCCGGCCGCGCTGCCCGCCCAGGACCTGGTCCTGCGGTTTCGCGCCACCGCCTCCCCGGAGGCGTTCCGGCTGGCCGGTCATCTGGCCCTCACCGTGCCCTCGGTCCCGGTCATGCGGCTCGTCCAGCGCGCCGTGAACCGCGACCCGCGGCCCCAGCACCTCGCCGAGGTGATCCTCAGCGGCATGCTCACCACCGCCCCCGGTCCGCCCGGCTCCTACGACTTCCGGCCCGGCGTGCGCGAGCTGCTGCTGCGCACCCTGCCGCGCACGACCCGCGGCCGCACCCGCGAGCTGCTGGACCGCGTCGGCGCCCTGATCGACGAGCGGGCGGGTCTCACCACCGGAGAGTTCCGCGCCGAGGCGGCCGGCCCCGTCGCCGGCGGCCGCCCCGGCACCGCCGCCGCGCACCCGGCGTTCGCGACGGTGTCCGAGGAGACGGTGCGCCGACTGGGCGGGGACGCGCCCGCGCCGGACGCCCGGCCGGTGCTGCGCTTCGAGACCGACACCGACCTCGCCGCCCGACCCGAGGCCCGTATCACCCTCGAACTGGCCGTCCACGAGGTCCTCGCCCGCGGGGATCTGACGCCCCAGCAGTACGAGATCGGCGTCCGCGGGAGCGGATACGTCGTGGAGATCCAGCCCGACGCCTACCTCCTGCCGGTCCTCGCCGCCGCCCTGCGCTGGCTGCCCGGCCCCCTCGCCGGCCTGTCCGAGCCGCCCCGGCTGCGCGTGACGTTCCAGAACGGCCCGCCCGCCCCCGCACCCCCGGAGAGCACCGCGCCCGTCCTGCTCACCGTGGAGCCCGCCCTCTACGACGACTTCGCCCGCAGCTCCGCCGCGGCCGGCCCGCACCGCTTCCGCCCCCTGTACGGCGACGCCCCGGACGGACCGCCGCTCGCCTGGTACTGCCCGCTGCCCGCGCCGCGCGGGGCGGACGAGGAGCGGGACCTGGTGCGCGGCCCCCTGCTCACCCGGGACCTGGGCCAGCTCGGCATCCCCGAGCCGGGCCGCACCGCGATCGTCCACACCCGTCCCGACGGGCCGCTCACCCAGCTCAACCCCGCCGATCCGTACGGCGGCCGCCCCCCGCGCCCGGCGACCTACTACGAGGTCGACCTGGTCGCGCACCACGCCGTCCACCGGATCTCCCTGCCGAGCTCCGGCAAGGGCGAGTTCACCGCCGCCGTCGAGCTGACCTGGCGGGTGGCCGACCCGGTGGCTTTCGTGCGGGCGGAGACCGCCGACGTGGCCCAGCGGCTGCTGACGCATCTGCGGGAAGTGGGGGCCGGCATCACCCGTCACCACTCCGTGCGCCGGGCAGCGGGCGCGCAGCGCGCGGTCAACGCGCAGCTCGGCAGGTGGCCGGTGCCGGGGCTGGCGGTGGCCTGTGCGGTCACGCTCGCGCCGGACTACGCCCCGCCGCCCGAGGCGCCCCGCCCGGACGCCGGTCCCGCCCGGACGCTGGTGGAACTGCTCGCCGACGCCGAGACCGTGCTGTTCGGCTTCGACGGCCCGCTGACCCGCCTGTTCACGGCGGCGGCCGCCCGTGAGGCGGCCCTCGACCTGCTCGCCGTCGTGGCCGAGCACCGCCACCCCGAGGACGCTCTCGCGCGCCGTCCGCAGGGCGACCCGGGCGGGGCCGGCCGGGAGCTGTTCGCGCACCCGCTGGACGTGCTGCGGGCCTTCGCGCGGGACCCGCTGGGGCCTCTCCTGCGGGACCGTCTCGACGAACTGGAGCTGAGCGCCGTGCCGGACGCGCCCACGACGCACCACTCGGCCGTCCTCGTGCGCACCCTGCAGGGCGCGGGCCGCCGGGTCGGGGTCGCCACGGACGTCTGCGAAGGGGCCGTCCGCCGCCATCTGGAGTCCCACCGGCTCACGCCGGCGGCCGGGATCCACGGCCGCGCCGACGACCTGGGCCTGCTCATGCCGAACCCGCAGCGCCTGCTCCGCGCCCTGCGCCCGCTCGGGACGCCCGCCGCCGGCGTGCTGATCGGCTCCACGCTCGCCGAGCTCACCGCCGCGCGGGCCGCGGGCCTGCGGTTCGTCGGCCTCGCCCGCAACCCCACCGTGGCCCGGGACCTGGCGCGAGCGGACTGCGACGTCACGGTCCCCTCCCTCACCCCGGTCCTGGAAGCGGCCCGCACCCTGTAGCGCCCGCGCCCGCGGCCCGCCTCCGCGCCCGGGCCTGCGTCCACGTCCGGGCCCGCCTCCGCGTCCGCGCCCGGCCCGCGCGCACCGGCGAAAGGCGCACCGGGCAGGGCCGAACTGCCTTAGGCTGACGCACATTTGAAGATTTCGTGGAGATCGATAGGTGGAATCGCGCATGCCTCGCACACCGTCAAGACGCACCGTTCTGCGCGGACTCACGGTCACCGGAGCGACCGTGATCGGCTTCGACACCGCCGCCCGGAGCTGGGCCGCGACCGCACCGGAGTCGGGCGCCGACCTGGCCCGGGTCCCCCGGCTGGACGGAACGCTCGTCACGGACGACGCCTCGCTCACCGCCGCGGCCGACGACTACGGGCACATCGTGCACCGCCGCCCCGCGGCGGTCCTGCGCCCGGGCTCCGTCCGCGACGTCGTCACCATGCTCCGGTTCTGCAACGACCAGCGCCTGCCGGTGGCGCCGCGCGGCCAGGGCCACTCCCCGTTCGGCCAGGCGCAGGCACAGGGCGGGCTGGTCGTGGAGACCGCGTCCCTCGCGGACATCGGCCCCGTGGACACGTCCGGCAGGACGGTCACCGTCGGCGCCGGCGCCAAGTGGAGCGCGGTCGCCCGGGCCACGCTCGCCCACGGCCTCACCCCGCCCGTCTTCACCGACTACCTGGAACTCTCCGTCGGCGGCACCCTGTCGGTGGGCGGACTGGGCGGCCAGGCCCACCGGGTCGGCGCCCAGGTCGACAACGTCACCGAACTACGGGTCGTCACCGGAGCGGGCGAGCTGGTGCGCTGCTCGCCGACCCGGCGCGCAGACCTGTTCCACGCCGTCCTGGCCGGTCTCGGCCAGTGCGCCGTCATCGTCGAGGCCACCCTGCGACTGGTGCCCGCGCCGCAGACCGTGCGCCGCTACCAGCTGACCTACGGCGACCTGGAGACCTTCCTCGACGACCAGCGCGTCCTCGTCCGGGAGGGCCGCTTCGACTACGTCGAGGGCCAGGTCCACGCGGACGCGGCCGGCGCGTTCGGCGTCCACGTCCTGGAGGCGGTGGCCTACGGCCCGCCGGTCGGACCCGCCCCGGACGACACCGCCCTGCTGCGCGGTCTGCGCCACGACCCGGCGTCCACTCAGATCGTCGACCAGCCCTACTACGACTTCCTCGACCGGCTGGCCCCGCTGATCGCGGCCATGAAGGAGGCCGGGATCTGGACGTTCGCCCACCCCTGGCTCAACCTCATGCTGCCCGGCGGTTCCGCGGCGGCCCTCGGCGCACAGGTCCTGGGCGGGCTCACCCCGGCCGAGGCGGGCCCCGGAGCGGTCGTCCTGTTCTACCCGTTGCTGCGCGACCGCCTCACCGCCCCGCTGCTGCGCACCTCGGACGACGACGTGTCGTACCTCTTCGACGTCCTGAGCGCCGCCCCGGCGGACGACACCGCGGCCGTCGACCGCCTGCTGGCGTTCAACCGCTCCGCCTACGACGCCGCGGCCGCAGCCGGCGGCACCCACTACCCCGTCGGCAGCATCCCCCTCACACCGGCCGACTGGCGTGCGCACTTCGGCTCGGCCTGGGCGGCCCTGGCGTCGGCGAAGTGCACCTACGACCCCCGGGGAATCCTGGTCCCGGGCCAGGGCGTCTTCGGCTGACGGCCCGACAGGCGGCGTGCCCGGCGGGAAGAACCACCCGTTCGGCGGCACCCCGCCCGGCCCACCAGAAAAGGCGTGCCTCCCCGCGCCCCCGCACGATGCGTAGAGGGCCGACCGCACGGCGGCCGCCACGGTCTGTGCTCTCGGGAGGACCTGCCATGACCGCCAGTCTGGAGCAGCTGCGCCGCTGCCATTTCGCCGTCGACCTGGGAGCGGCGCGGACGCGGGTGTACGTGAAGGGGGCCGGGCTCGTCGTCGACCAGCCGTCGGCCGCCGCCGTGAACACCCGCACCGGCGCGCTGATCGCGGTCGGCGAGTTCGCCGAGAAGATGACCGGGCGCACCCCGCACTACATCCGCGTGGTGCGTCCGGTCTCCGGCGGCACGGTCGTCGACATCGAGATGGCGCAGCGCATGCTGCGCCATCTCATCGGCGACAAGATCCGCCGCCAGCTGCGCCGCAAGCCGTTCCTGCGCGCGGCCGCGTGCACCCCGCACGACGCCGACCCGCTCGCCCAGCGCGCCGCGATCGAGACCCTGGTGGGGCTCGGTTCCCGGCGCGTGGAGCTCGTCGACACCCTGATCGCGGCCGCCGTCGGCTGCGGACTGCCCGTCGAGCGCCCCGAGGCCACGATGATCATGGTGTGCGGGGCGGCCGCGACCCAGGTCGCCGTCCTCTCCCTCGGCTCGATCGTGACCGCCGAACGGATCCCGGTGGGTGGTGAGGCGGTGGATCACGCGATCGTCCAACACCTGCGCCACGAACATGAGTTGATGCTGCCCAGCCAGTCCGTGCGACCTCTGCAGCTCGCCCTCTCCGGCAACGGCCTCACCCCGCACGGGCCCGCGTCCACGGAGATCCACGGGCGGGACGTCGCCACCGGCCTGGCCCGCTCCGTGCAGGTCGACACCGCGGCCGTCCGCGACGCCATCGAGACCCCGCTGACGGCCGTCCTGGACGGCATCGGCCGGGTGCTGCGCGAGTGCCCGCCCGACCTGGTCGCCGACCTCGCCGACCGCGGGATCATGATGGTCGGCGGCTCCGCCCTGCTCCCCGGCTTCGACCAGATGCTGCGCCAGGCCACCGGCATGCCGGTGCACATCGCCGAGCGCCCCGACATCTGCGCCGCACAGGGCCTGGGCGCGATGCTGGAGGGCAAGATCGAGCCGCTGACCCTGAACCCGCTGGGCGCCTGAACCGACCCGGGTCGCCCCGCCGCGCACAGGGGCGGCCCACCACGAGCCGGCGCACCCGAGCCGAGCCGACGGCGCCCGGCCCGGGCCGCCTGCGGGAACACGGCCGCCTCACGGCTTTACCCACGTAACACGCTCGACACCTTGACGAGCACCTGGCCGGGTGCCACGATTCCGGCGCCGCCATGTTTACGTAAACATCAGCCATCGCGGGGCTTCGATGTTTACGCAAACATCAGAGCCGAAAGGGCAAGTCGATGCGCAAGTCCCCCGCCACAGCCTCCCTGTCCCCCCGCGTGCGCGCCGCTCTCGTCGCGGTCGCCGTGGCCGCGGTCAGCGGCACCACCCTCGCCGCCACCCCGGCGTCCGCCGCCGCCCCGGCCACCGACACGACCCAGTTCAAGGGCGTGAACTGGGCCGACCCGCGCGACAACTTCGCCGACGACTACCTCCAGCTGTCCGGCCTGAAGACGACCGACAGCTACAAGCAGACCTACGCCAAGGCGAGCCGGATCATCGCGGCCTTCCGCGCGAACCTCGGCGCCAACACCGTGCGGCTGCCGATCAATCCGTACACGGTCAACGGCGCCTACTGGAAGTCGTACCGCGGAGTCATCGACGCCGCCTCCGACCAGGGCTTCAAGGTCATCGTCTCCTACTGGGAGGGCACGGGCGCGCAGAAGGACGGCTTCATCGACGACGAGGCCGCGTACTGGCCGATGTGGAACACCGTCGTCAAGGCGTTCAAGAACGACAAGCGCGTCTACTTCGAGCCGATGAACGAGCCGCACGGCTACACGGACGCCCAGTGGGCCGACATCGCCGCGAAGTGGCTGTCGACGTACTCCACGGTGCCCCGCAACCGCGTGTTCGTCAGCGGCGCCGGCTACAACGACCACGTCACCTCGGTCTGCGCCGACCCGCGCCTGAAGGGCACCTACCTCTCCCTGCACCACTACGGGTTCTGGAAGGACTTCGCGACCTACGACCAGTGGGTGGCCGACCTGAAGGTGCGCATCGGCGACTGCGCCGGCCGCACCGTCGCGGACGAGTTCGGCGCGCCGATGACGACCGGCCTGAACTACGACGTGAAGACTCCGGACGACAACTTCGTCAACTACGTCCAGGCCGTCACCGACACCTTCCGCAAGCTGAAGATGGGCTCCGTTTACTGGCCGGGCCTGCGCACCGACGACATCTACTCCGTCCAGAAGCTCGTCGGCCCCGCAGACCGCCCCTGGCTGGCCACCACCAACCAGTCCGGCGCCGACCGCCTCGCCTGGGCCTGGGGCCGCGGCAAGCCGGTCAAGAACTGACGCCCGCTCCCTCCCGCCCTCTACCCCCCCCCACCCGCGGGCCCGCCGGCCCTGAATCCGGCGGGCCCGCGCGCTCGCACGGGACCTCCGGCCCGGCCCTGACGTCCGCCCGGGCGTCCCGCCCGTGCACCCGTGCGTCCGCGCGTCCGTGGGCGGCTCTCTGTACGCCGTCCGTCGGGCGGACCGCGACCGTCCTGAACACCCGGCCCCCGATGCCTTGTTGATCGCTTCGCCGTTCGCCGCATAGGTTCCGACGCATGACGAACGTGGCGAACGTACGGATCGGTGTCATGTACGACCGCGACTGGGCGCCGGAGGGCCTGCCCGGGTTCGCCCGGCGGGCCGAGGCGCTCGGGGTGGACGACCTGTGGGTGGTCGAGGACCTCGGATGGAACGGCGGGGTGTCGGCGGCGGCCGTGGCGCTGGGAGCCACGGAGCGCCTCACGGTCGGCATCGGCATCGCCCCGGCCCCACTGCGCAGTCCGGCACTGCTCGCGATGGAACTGGCCACGCTGGCAAGGGTGTTCCCCGGACGGCTGGTGGCCGGGATCGGGCACGGGGTACGGGAGTGGATGGAGACGGTCGGTGTCGCGCCCCGGTCGCCGCTGGCCCTCCTGGAGGAGACGATCACCTCCGTGCGCGCGCTGCTGCGCGGCGAGCGCGTCGAGCTGGACGGACGGGAAGTGCGCCTGGACGGGGTGCAGTTGGTGCATCCGCCGACGCAGGTGCCGCCGGTGGTCGCGGGCGTCGTCCGGCCCCGCTCGCTGGAACTGGCCGGACGGGTCGCTGACGGCACGCTGATCGCCGAGGGCCACGGGCCGGGCGACCTGGAGAACACCCGGGCCCTGACCGCCAAGGGCGGCGCGGGGCCCGAACACACCCTGACCGTGCTGTCCTTCACCTGCGTGGGCGACGACCCGGACGAGGTCGCCCGTACCCTGCACCCGCACACCGAGGGGCACGGCGCGTGGCTCGGCCGTCCGCAGGACGAGGTGTTCACCGTGTCCGGCACCGCGGCCCGGGCCGCCGACGACGTCCGCGCCCTGCGGGACGCCGGCGCCGACACGGTCGTCCTGCGCATCGTCGGCCCGGAGCCGCTCGGCCAGCTCGAAGCGCTGCTGGCCCGGGTCAGGGGCTGAGACCGGGGAACCGCGGGACGGCGTCCGGACGTTCTCCCGCGGGGCGTCGCGGGCAGGAAGGCTCCGTGCACGTCGGACGAATCCCTCCAGGGAAGAGCGGGTGAGGCATGGCGCGCGTACTGGTCGTCGGCGGGGGGATCGCCGGCACGGCGGCCGCTCTGGCGCTGCGGAAGGCGGGGCAGGAGGTCGCCGTGTACGAGGCGCATCCGGACTCGGCCGAGGACATCGGCGCGTTCCTCACCCTCGCGAGCAACGGGCTGCGGGCGCTGGCGCAGATCGACGCCTCGGACGCGGCGACCTCGATCGGGTTCCCGCTCACCTCGATGCGCGTCGTGGACGCGACCGGCGCCGAGTCGGCCCACGTGCCGCTCGGCGAAGCCGGCGACCCCCTGCTGCGGTACCGGTGTCTGCGCCGCGGTGAGCTGAACGCGGCCCTGCAGGCGGAGGCCGTCCGCCGAGGCGTCGAGATCGTCCACGGGGCACGCCTCGCCTCCGTCGAGCAGGCCCCGGACGGCGGCGCCGACGGCCCGGGCGCTCCCGGTGCGGTCACCGCGCACTTCGCGGACGGCGGCACCGCCACGGGCGACCTCCTGCTCGGCGCCGACGGCCTGAACTCCACTGTCCGCCGGCTGACCGCCCCCGCCGCACAGCCCTGTTACGCGGGGCAGCGCGTCTTCTACGGATACACCGCCGACGCACCGGTGAGCGACGTCGACGAGACGGGGTGCATCACGATGATCCGCGGCAGCACGGCCGCCTTCGGCCACATGACGTCCCCCGAGGGGGAGACGTACTGGTTCGCCCGCGTGAGCGCCGACGAGCCCCTGACCGCCGACGAGATCGCGCACGCGGGCCCCGGCCACTGGCGTGACCTGCTCGTTCCGCTGTTGCGCGCGGATCCCACGGCGGCCGCCGGCATCGTCGCGGCCACCAAGGCCCCCGTCCTGGTCACCAACGCGACCGAGATGCCCAACGGCGCCCCCTGGCGCTCCGGCCGCACCCTGCTGATCGGCGACGCGGCGCACGCGGCCTCCCCCGCGACCGGGCAGGGCGCGTCGATGGCCCTGGAGGACGCGGTGATCCTCGCGAAGTGCCTGCGCGACGCCCCGGACCTCGGGTCCGCGCTCGCCCTCCACGAAGCGCTCCGTCGTCCTCGCGTGGAACACAACACGACGGTCAGCGGCAACATCTCCCGCGGCGTGCACACCTCCCGCACCCGCCCGTCCGGCGGCCCGCCCCCGAGCCGTCCCGGCGACGACGAGCTCATCGGCCAGCTGGAGTGGAGCACGAGCCTCGGGTAGCGGGTCCGTCCCGCCGCCGGACCGGCCGCGTTCGCCGGGGTCGCGTTCCCGGACGGGTTCCCGCCCGGCGGAGGACGCATGAACAGCTCTCCCCGGCGGCCTCGCGGCGTCACCGTCCGCCCCGGTCAGGTGGGGGTCCAGGTGGTGTCGTCGGGGGCGGCGGGGCGGGTGGATCCGAGGTGGGCACGGAGGGCGGCGAGTGCGGGGTGGGGGTTGTCGCGGCGCCAGACCAGTGAGTGCGGGTAGACCGGTGTGGGGTCGTGCACGACGATCCGTCGCAGGTCGTAGTGGGCGGGCCAGACGAGCCGGTCGTGCTCACCGACGAAGGTCGCCAGCGTCGAGGACCCGGCGATCGACTCCAGGAGGGCGTCGGAGCCGAAGTTGGGACCGACCGCGTCGATGATCAGTCCGAACTCGGCGGCGAGCCGGTCGTAGTAGGCGGTCCACTCGGTTCCGGCGGCGTTGCCGGGCATCCAGATCCGCTGCCCGGCGAGCTCGGCGAGGGTGACGGCGCCGGCCCCGGCGAGCTCGTGGCCCGGTCCGGTGAGGAGGCGGAGGGGGTCGTCGAGGACGCGAGCGGTCCCGATGTCGTCGGGGGGCTGCTGCGGGGGCACGTCGACGGCCCGGAAGGACGCGTCGATCGTGCCCGCCCGGACGGCGGCGACGGCCGTGTCGGCGTCGAAGAGCGTCACGACGTCCAGTTCCGTCCCGGGATGCGCGTTGTGGAAGCCGCGGAGCAGGGCCGCCGGTGCGATGCGCCGGTTGATCACGTCGACGCGCAGGGCGCGGCGGCCGGGGCGCACGGAGTCGGCTGCCCGCTCTTCGGCCCTCAGGAGGTCGCGGGCGTGCGGCAGGAACGCCTGGCCGTCGATGGTGAGCCGGGCTCCGCGCGCCGAGCGGGTGAACAGCCGTACGGCGAGGTTCTTCTCCAGTGCGGCGATGCGCTTGGAGACGGCCTGCTGGGTGATCGACAGGTCGACGGCGGCTTCCTGGAACCGGCCCGCGTCCGCGACGGCGACGAAGGTGCGTACGGCTTCGAGATCCACGCCGACGCACCCTAGTTCACAACGCGTGGTTGTGCCCTGCGGGCGCCGCGGTTGTTTGACCTGCGGTTGTCCCGCTCGCTTAGCTCTCCCCCACGGGCCGGACCCGACCGGCGCCGCGGCGGAGCCCGGCCGCCGTCAGGGGCGGGGCCCGGTCGCGGTCAGGGGCGGGGCCCGGTCGCGGTCAGGGGCGGGGCCCGGTCGCGGTCAGGGGCGGGCGGGGCGCCGCCCGGGGGTTCGGACGGATACGGCAGAGGAGCGCGCTGAGCATGGTGGGCGGGAGGCCGTTGGGCCGGCGGTTCGGGTGGCTGTGGGCGGCATACGCGGTCAGCGCGTTCGGCACCCGGCTCGCGTTCGACGCGTTCGCCCTGATCGCGATCCTGGTGCTGCACGCCGGGCCGACCGAGGTGTCGGCGCTCGCCGCCGCAGGGCTCGCGGTGGGGGCCGCGGTCGCGGTGCCGCTCGGGCCGTGGGTGGAGTTCCGCCGCAAGCGTCCGGTGATGATCGCGATGGACCTGACGCGGTGCGCGGCGCTGCTGAGCGTCCCCGCCGCCTACGCGGTCGGTCTGCTGACCTTCGTCCAGCTCCTGGTGGTGTCCGTCGTCGTCGGGGCGGCCGACATCGCCTTCAACGCGGCGAGCGGCGCGTATCTGAAGGCGCTCGTGCGACCGGAGGACCTGGTGGTCGCGAACGGTCGGTTCGAGTCCACGAACTGGACCGCCACCGTGCTCGGACCGCCGGTCGGCACGGCCGCGATGGGGCTGTTCGGGCCGGTGACGACCGTCGTGGCGGACGCGGTCAGCTATCTGCTGTCGGCCGCGGGGATCCGCGCGATCGGCGGCGGCGAGCCCCGTCCCGTGCGCGCCGGCGGTCCGGGTGCACGGCTCCGCCCGGGCGATCTGCTCGAAGGGTGGCGGTTCGTCCTGGGCCACCCGGTCCTGCGGCCCCTGTTCTTCAACACGGTCCTCGTCAGCGGTCTGATCATGGCGACCTCACCGCTGCTGGCGGTCCTCATGCTCGGCGATCTCGGCTTCGCCCCCTGGCAGTACGGTCTGGCCTTCGGTCTGCCGTGCCTCGGCGGCATCCTCGGCTCGCGGCTGGCCCGCCCGCTCGTGGCGCGGTTCGGGCGGCACAGGGTCATGCTCACCGCCGGGACGCTGCGCGCGTGCTGGTCCCTCGGGCTGGCCTTCGTCCGGCCGGGGACGGCCGGGCTCGTCCTGGTCGTGGCGGTGGAGTTCGGGCTGATCGCCTGCATGGGCGTGTTCACCCCGGTGTTCGCCGCCTACCGGCTCGACCGGACACCGACGGACCGGGTCGCCCGCACCCTGTCTGCGTGGTCGGTCACCAGCAAGGTGACCATCGCGGCCCTGACCGGTCTGTGGGGGCTGCTCGCCGCCGCCGTCGGCCCCCGCACCGCGATCGCCGTCGCCGGTGTCCTCATGCTGGTCACCCCCGTCCTGCTTCCCCGGCACGACCTCGTCCCGCAGCAGGACTCCGAGCGGGATCCGGCCCGCAGCCGGACCTGACACGCCGGGTCGCGCCCACCACGTCACCCCGCCCCCCGTCCCGGCCCCGACGACCCGTTCCCACCCCGCTGCCACCCCGGCCGGAATCGACCCCGTCTCCCCAACCCCCGGCAATGTGAAGCGGGTTGCCATACCGTGGGCGTATGGCGCTGCATCACCACAGTGACCGCCCGTGGCGCGTGAGAGTGGACGACGCGGAAGGCGCGCCCTGCGGCGCGGGAGTGCTGCTCGACGACCGGCATGTGCTCACCTGCGCCCATGTGGTCCGGTACGCCGGGGCCGCGCCCGGGTCCGCGGCCTCTGCGGTACGGGTCAGCAGTGTGGCGTGCCGCCCGGAGTGGAGCCGCACCGCGCACGTGGCCCCGGGCACATGGGTGCACGACCATGACACGCAGCGCGGCGACGTGGCGCTGCTCGAACTCGACGAGCCGGCCGGCTGCGGCACCCGGACCACGCTGTGGAAGGCGCCCATCTCCGGCGGCACGGTCCAGGTGTACGGCTTCCCCCAGGACGAGCCGTTCGGCATGGGGGCGGACGCGCGGCTGGCGGGGTCCGGCCACCGGCAGGGCGAGTGGGGCCTGTTGAAGCGGATGCGTGAGGGCGACCCGTGGATCGAGCGGGGGTACTCCGGCGCCGGGGCGATGGCGGTGGGCGGCGAGTTCGACGGCCGGGTCATCGGCATCGTGGTGGCCGACTACGTCAACGGCGACGCGAAGGCGGCCTGGATGCTGCCGACGGAGACGATCCTTACGTATCTGCCGCGGATCGAGGAGTTCACCGGCGGCGACCGCAACGACGAACTGGGCCCCTCGCGCGGCGAGCTGAGCGGCGACGTGCTGGGCGATCCGCTGCGGCTCGCGCTGACGCAGGAGCTGACCCGGCTGCTGGACAGCGGCTGGTGCGGCACCGTGGTCGTGGGCACCGGCGGCACGACCGCGGTGGGCGACTCCTGGCTCGTCCGTCTGGTGCGCACGGCCGATCCGGCGGCCCGGGCCACCGTCAGCGACGCCGAGCTCACCGGCGCGCCCGGGGACACCGTCCTCGGGCTCGGCACCATCGACGCGGCCTACGACGCGCGCGGCCGGTCGGTCGCCGACCTCGGCGGATACCTCACGCGCCGGTTCGGGCTGCCCGGCGGTGACCCCGGCGAGGTGGCGCGGCAACTGCTGCGCCGCAGGCCGCCCGCCTGTCTGGTGGTGGGCGGCGTCGACCGCGCCCAGGACCCGGAGGCGCTCCTCGGGGAGCTGCTGGGGCAGCTGGCCGCCCGGGCCCGGTCCCGCGGCATCCGCCTGGTCCTGGGCTTCGAGGGCGTGACGCCGGCCGATCTGGCCCACGACGTGTGTCTGGACCCCGAGCCGCTGCGCGGGGACGCCACCCGGAACGTGACCGCCGCGGCGGTCCACACGGTCGTCGGACAGCTCGCGGCGGAGGAGGACGCGGCCGCGGCGCTGCACCGGGAACGGGGCGTGCGGTTCTTCGCCGCGCCCCGGCTGCCGCCCCGCGCCGCACCCCGGCTACGGGTCCGGCTGACCGTGGCCCGGGCGACGGAGCCCAACCCCGAACTCGCCGTGATCCACGAGCGGGCCGACGACGCACGCGCCGTGCTGGCCCGGTTCGATCACGACCTGCGCCGGCTGCTCGGGGCGCACGAGGACCTCACCGCCCGCCTGGAGCTGCATCGCGTGCGGGCCGCGCGCTACTTCGGCGACGAGGACCGGCTCCTCGCCGACCGGCACGCCCCGGCCTTCCGCGCGCTGAAGACCGAGCCGATCGACCTGGGGGCCGCCCGCACGCTGGTCAGGCGCTACATCGACGAGGTCGACCGCCGGTTGGAGGAAAGACGATCAGAGGAAAGGTGACCGCCGGGGATGAGCCCTCCCATGTGCAACCGCCCCGACTGCGGGCGCGGCCAGATCGACGACCAGGGCTTCTGCCCGGCCTGCGACCGGCCGCCGCTGCCGCAGGACGACGTCGCGCCGCCGCGGCAGACGCGGGAGCCGGATCCGCCGGCGCGGGTCACCGCGGGCGTCGGCGTGGCGCACGTACGGCCGGATCCCTGGTACGGCCTCGGCCTGGTCGACTCCGATCAGCCCCCGGACGTGCCGCCGAGCCCGTCGGGCCCCGTCGCCGAGGAGCACCGCTTCTGCTCCTCTTCCCCCTGCGGGCTGCCGGTCGGCCGCGGTCAGGGCGACGAGCCGGGCCGGATCGCGGGTTTCTGCGCCGCCTGCGGCCATCCCTACGACTTCACCCAGCCCAACGGCCTGGTCATCGCGGGCCGTTACGAGGTCGAGCGCGTCCTCGGCTCCGGAGCGTACGGCGCCGCCTATCTGGCCCATGACCGCAATCTGGCGACCCGGGTCGTCCTCAAGGCCCTGCACAGGTCGGTGGCCAAGACCGCCCGGCACGAGCGGGACGTCCTGGTCGGGCTCCGGCACGACAGCATCGTCCGCATCCTGGGCTACGAGCACGACGGGCCGCACCTCGTCCTCGAATACGTGCCGGGCGAGCCGCTCACGGCCCGCGACGGCGACCGCCTGGAAACCCTCCTCGCGCACGGCGTCCGCGTCCTGCAGGCACTCGACTACCTGCACGCGCGGGGCCTGCTGCACTGCGACGTCAAACCGCTGAACATCATCCGCTTCCGGGAGGAGGGTCCGGCGGGCGCGCTCGACCGGGTGCGGCTCATCGACTTCGGCGCGGTGCGCAGCCGGACGAAGGACACGGGGAAGGTCGTCGCGTACACGGAGGCGTACGCGCCGCCGGAGACCGACCCGGAGCATCTGCGCCCCACCCCCGGATTCGACCTGTTCGGACTCGGCATGACCCTGCGCGAGGTCTGCCGCTCCCGCTGGACGGACCGCTCCGCGCCGGGCGTCGACTCGCTGCACCTGCTGCTGGAGCGGGCCACGGACCCCGAGCGGCCGTGGTGGCGGTTCGTGTCGGCCCGGCAGTTCGCGGAGCAGCTCAGCGGTGTCATCCGGCAGGTCGTGGCGGCTCCGCCGACGCGCCGTCAGGTGGCACGTCCGTCGGCCCTGTTCGGGTCCATGGCCGGCTCGCTGCACGGCGGGCTGGGCGCGGCCCGGCCCCTCGGCCACTGGGTCGAGGCGCAGCCGGACGAGAGGGGGTCGCTGAGGATGCCCGCGCCGTTCTCCTCGCCGGATCCGGGCGCCATCGCGGCCGCCCTTCCGGCCCCGCTGTCCGATCCCGACCACCCGACGGTCACGGCTGCGGCCGGCGGCGCGCTGGCCGAGATCCGGCTCGCCCTGCGCGGAAAGGACGCGACGGCGGCGGCAGCGCACCTGCGGGCGGCGGGCCTGCCCGACTGGCACTGGCTGTCCGACTGGTACTGCGGCCTGATCGCACTGGCCGACGGCTCTCCCCGGCGGGCGGGCGTCGTGCTCGGCCAGGTGCGCAGGGCGCTTCCCGGCGAGCTGATCCCGCTCCTCGGCCTCGGTCTCTGCGCCGAGCTGCGGGGGGACCGCGCGCTGGCGCGGTCGCACTACGGGATGGTCTTCGACACCACCCCCGCGCTCGGTGCGGCCGGCTTCGGTCTGGCCCGCGTCCTGCTGCTGGCGGGCGAGCGGACGAAGGCGGTGGCCGTCGCCGAACAGCTGGCCGGGGAGTTCCGCTACGAGCGCGAGGCGCGTGTGGCGGCCGTACGCCTGCGGGTCATGGTCGTCCCGGAACGCGGCCACCCGGCGCCGACCGAGGACGACGTGGCGCGGGCCCGGGCGGACCTGCCCGGCCTCGACGTGGACGAGGCGGCGGCCGCCGCCCTGCGGGCCGAGATCCAGTACGCGGAGTTCCTGCGCACCCGCGACCGGCTGAAGCTGTCCGACGCGATCCGCGCGCTCGGCCGGCACGCCCCGACCGAGCGCGAGTACGTCGCACTGGTGGACCTGGCCAACCGGCTGCGTCCGGCGCTGACTTGGGGACGTCGCGGAAAGCGTGCAGAACGGGTCGTTCCCGTGTCGGGGCAACGCCCGGCAGGTTAAGCTCCCTTGCACGTTCCGTCGAGAAGGCCCGCACGCTCCGTAAGGAAACGCACAGCGACACGATCGGATGGTGGCGGTGGGGGACAGGTCGCCGTTAGGGCTCGGTTTCGCCCTGGAAGTGGACGCACCCTCGGATCTGCCCTACGACGAGCGACGCGCGGACGCCCTGATCACCGTCACGGCAGACGCCGTCGCGGGGCCGTCCGCGCAGACCCCGAACGCCGAGATCCTCATCATGGACCGCTCGCTGTCGATGACGGGTCACAAGCTGGACGAGGCGAAACGTGCGATGTGGGCGGCCATCGACACCTTGCGGGACGGAACCCTGCTGGCCGTCGTCGCGGGCAACCACGAGGCCGACGTGATCTTCCCGACGACGGGCGGCCTGGCCCGGGTCGACGCCCGCACCCGGGAGGACGCCAAGCTCCGGGTGGCCGGTCAGCTCGCCGAGGGCGGCACGGCGATCGGGAAGTGGCTGGCTCACGCCCGCCGCCTCTTCGCCTCGGTGGAGTCCCCCGGCACGGTGCGCCATGCGGTGCTGTACACCGACGGCAAGGACGAGCACGAGACGCCCGAACAGCTCGGTGAGATCCTCGCGTCCTGCACCGACCACTTCGTCTGCGACGCCAGGGGCCTGGGCGACGACTGGCGTTACACCGAACTCCTGCGCGTCACCGAGGCTCTGCACGGTTCCGCCGAGGCCGTCGTCACCATCTCCGACCTCACCGAGGACTTCGCCCGCCTGATGCGCGAGGCGCAGCGGATCGTCGTGCCCCGGGTGTATCTGGGCCTGCGCCTCAACAGCCGTTTCCAGCTCGCCTTCGTGCGCCAGACCCGGCCCGTGGAAGCCGAGTTGACGGCCCGTCAGCAACGGGGGGAGGAGACGCACGTCCCTCTCGGCTCCTGGCCCCCGGAGACCCGTCAGTACCAGATCTCCCTGCGCTTCGACCCCCGGAGCCTGACCGTGGACGAGACCCTGCGTGCCGCCCGCATCACCCTGCACGCCGAGTTCCCCGACGGAACCCGCCGGCCCTGCGCGGAGAGCGCCGCCATGGTCGTGCGCCGCCGCTCGACGCCCGGCTTCGGCATCGCCCGCTCCCCCGACCTGACCCGCGTCGAGAACGAACGCGAACTCGGCATGGCCATGCGCGCCTGCGCGGACGCCCAGCTGCGCGGGGACCTCGAACGCGCCGACCGTGAACTGCGCCTCGCGATCGGCCTCGCGGAATCCCTCCGGGACACCGCGCGCCTGCGGTCGCTGCGCGCGATCGCCGCGGACGGCCCCGACGGCCTGCCGCGGGTGCGGCGGGACGTCGCCCGGGGCCGGATACTGGGGATCGGCGTCGACTCGACGAAGACCGCGAGACGACCGGTGGACCCGCACGAGGACGACCGGCCGCTCCAGGACGCCGGGGCCTCCCATGTGTGCCCCCGGTGCGGTACGAGGTCCTCGTCGCCGAGGGCCAGGTTCTGCGAGGAGTGCGGGCACCGGCTCGGGGACGCGGGCGCGGCCGACGGGCCGAGGGACGCGCTGTGACCGGGAGACGGCTGCGCGCATCCCATCCGGTCGTGGTGCTGCGCCGGCTCAGGGCGGGCGTGCTGGCCGTGCTGGCCGTGACCACGTTGCTGTGTCTGGTGGCGGCCGACCGGGCCGAGGAGCAGATCGACGCCTCCCGACGCACACAGGAGGCCGTGGAAGACATCCGGCAGGCGCACGAGCAGGCCATCAGAGCGAGGGCCGCGCTCGAAGCCGTCTCCCGGATCGAGGACCCCGTGTCGATCTCCCTGACCGGCGCCGGCGCCGACTTCGCCAACGCGGCCGCCCGCATCAGCTCCCATCTCACCTCGGCGACGGAGGGCAACGGGGCCGGCAAGCGGGGACTGAGCCATATCCAGTTCGTCCAGGGCCAGTTGGCCACGAGCGTGCAGATGGCCAACGCGGCGGTCCTCGAGGGGGCCCCGGCCGTCGGCAAGGTCGGCGAGTCGCTGCACGCGGAGCGCGAACACCAGGGCAGGGAATCCGTCCGGTTCACCGGCGGCCTCGAACAGTCGCTCCTCGATCTCCAGCAGGTGGAGAGCGACGCCAAGCAGGTCCAGCTCGACTCGGACTGGCGCGACCGCCGTCTGCTGTGGCCGCTGTTCACGGCGCCTCTGGCGGTCATGCTGCTGCTGGTCTGCGCGACCGTACGCATCCTCGCCCGACGCTTCCGGCGGTATCCCAGCCCCGCGCTCATCCTCGCCCTGATGGCCACCGCTTCGGTGGACGTCCTGATGTGCGTGCTGCGCCCGCTCGACGTGGCGATCGCGCTGCCGGTCCTCGCCGCCGCGGGCGCGCTGACCTATCTGGCCTACCGTCCCCGTCTCGCCGAGTACAGGTTCCCCCGCTCATGAGAAGCACGCGAAGACTGACGGCACCCCTCGTCCGCTGCGCCCTGGTCCTCGGGCTGCTCCTGGCGCCGGTCGCCTGCGGCGAACCGGCGGACAGCAAGGTGACGATCATGGTGCCCTGGTCCGGCAAGGAGTTCGAGGCCTTCTACGCGGTCGTCGAGGCGTTCGAGCGCAGCCATCCCGGCATCGACGTCGAGCCTCAGGTCACCCGCGCCCTGACCCAGCAGCTCGACGCGGCGGTCGCCGCGGACGCCGAGCCCGACCTGGCGGTGCTCCCCAGCGTGGGGGCGATCGCCAAGTACCAGCAGGAAGGCGCGCTGCGCAGACTCGACGTCGACACGAGCGACTACGTGCAGCCGTTCCGCGGGCTCGGCATGCACAGCACGAGCGCCACGACGGGCACGGGCGACGTGTACGCCGTCCCCGTCAAGGCCGACGTCAAAAGCCTCGTCTGGTACGACGCCACCGCGACTGCGAAGCCGCCCGCGGACTGGGCCGCTCTCCGGTCCCGCCACTACACCTGGTGTCTCGGGCTGGAGTCGGGTCCGACCTCGGGCTGGCCGGGCGCCGACTGGATAGCGGACCTCCTGCTCGCCGGGAAGGGCGTCGACGCCTACACGGCATGGGCGTCGGGAGACGCGCAGTGGGACAAGGGACCCGTCCACGGCGCGTGGATCGCGTGGGGGGACCTCGTGGGCAACGCCGTCAAGGGTGCGGCCAGGACCGACTTCAGGGCTGCCGTCAGGCAGATGCCCACGTGTTCCCTGGGCCACGGCACCCTGTCCGCGATGGACTTCGACGCGGCGCAGGTGAGGAAGCGCCGATACCTGTACGTGTCGCCTCCCGGCAGAACCCTGCAGGTCTCGGCGGACTTCGTCGGGAAGTTCACCGGGAACGAGAGCGCCGACGAGTTCATCGCCTACCTGGCGAGCACCCCGGCCCAGCGGATGTGGGTGAACCGGCCCGGCTTCGCGCTCTCCGCCGACCGGCAGGTGGCGGTGGCGGACTACGACGACCCCGTCCAGGGCGGGATAGCAGGGATGTTCCACACCTCCGCGTACACCCTCTGCTTCAGCGCGGCCGACGCGATGGATCCCGACGTCTCCGCGGCCTTCTACCGGGCGGTCCTGGAGTACGCGGACGGCGCGCCGGAGGGTCCGCTGCTGAAGGCGCTCGACAAGGTGCAGGCCGCGCTCGGCCTCGCACGCTCCAAGTCGCCGCCCCTGTGCGCCGCCCCCTGAATCCTCCCGCCCCTTCCGCATCCCCAGGAGCCCGCCATGCCGGACGCCGTCCAGTTCACCCTCGACGACGGCACCGTCGTCCTCGTGGCCCCGCCCTCCCGCACCGGCACCGGGGCAGTGGGCCTGGGCAGCCGTCTGGAGAGCGCGGCGACCGGTCTCAGGGAGGCGCTGGGGCCGATCACCGCCGCGGCCTCCGAGGTGATCGGTCAGTTCCGCAGCGCCGCCCAACGGCCCGACGAGGTCGAGGTCACCTTCGGCGTCGTCCTGGACGCCAAGCTCGGCGCGATCCTGACGAGCGCGAGCGCCAGCGCACATCTCGACGTCACCCTCCGCTGGAGCGGCACGGAACCGACACCGCCGAGCTGAGTCCGAGGCGGGCTCGAGCGGGCTTTGCGACACGGCGGCCCGACGCTGGGTGTTTCCTGCACCCGCTTTTGCCGACGCGTTACCGGGAAACGACCGGACTGCTGGCGAAGTACGGCCGGGTGCGGGGTATTTCAGCAGGTCACCGGCTCAACTGCCGCCGGGGCTTCTCCCGTTCCCGCAACGTTCAATTCACCGTTCCCGCCGGCGCTTCATGCAGTCCCTAAGGTCCCTGGAGGCTTCGAAAGAAGGGACCCATGAACACACGCCTTTCGGTCCGGGCCCGCGGGATCGGCAAATGCTTCGGGGACGTCGTCGCCCTCGACGGTATCGACCTGGACGTGGCGCCGGGCCGTGTCCACGGCCTGGTCGGACCGAACGGCGCCGGCAAGACGACGCTGCTCGGCCTGCTGCTGGGCCTGGCCGCCGCCGACAGCGGCACGCTGGAGATCCTGGGCACGCCGGTCGGACGGACACTCGACGCCCCCGGCGGGGTCGCCGGCTTCGTGGACGGCCCCGGGCTCTACCCCTCGCTCACCGCCCGGCAGAACCTCGCCGCCCTGGCCGCCCTGCGCGGCGACGTGCGGGCGAACAGGGTCGACGACGTCCTCGACGAGGTCGGGCTGACCGACGTCGCCGACGACCGGACCCGCGGCTTCTCCCTGGGCATGCGTCAGCGGCTCGGGCTCGCCGCCGCCCTGCTCGCCGAGCCCCGGCTGCTCGTGCTCGACGAGCCGTCCAACGGCCTCGATCCGGCGGGCAAGCGGCATGTGCACGGTGTCCTCGGCCGGCTCGCCGCCGACGGCGCGACCGTCGTCCTGTCCAGCCATCGCATGGACGACCTGGAGGCCCTGTGCGACGAGGTCACGATCCTGGCGACCGGACGCGTGGTGTTCTCCGGGCCGTTGGACAAGCTGGCGGGCGAAAACCGTGAGCTGGACTACCGGTTGCGCACCTCCGACGCGTCCGCCGCCCGCCTGCTGGCCGCCGACACGGCCGGTGTCCGCCTCGTCGACGACGCCGGGTCGCGGCCCGGCGCCGCCGAGGCGACCGTCGTCCGCGCGGCGACGCCCGCTCTCGACGACTTGGTCGCGCGACTCGTCCGCGCGGGCGTCGCGGTGCGCGAGCTCACCCCCGTGGTGTCGCCGCTGGAGGCCGCGTTCCTCGCCCTCACCACACCACAGGAGGACGGCGGATGACCGCCACGCTCGCCGGCGACCGCAGCGCCGCCGCCCGCCGGGTCACGGTGGTGCGCGGCTACCGCTTCGAGCTGGTCAAGCTGTTCTCGCAGTGGCGGGTCCGGCTGCTCGTGCTCGCCTGCTGGATCGCCCCGGCGCTCTTCGTCGCCGCGGTGAGCGAGCAGAGCACGCTGCCCTCCGACACCCTCTTCGGCCGCTGGATGCACACCACGGGATGGGCCGGACCGCTGGTGACGCTCGGTTTCGCGGGCGCCTGGGCGCTGCCGCTGCTGGCTCCCGTGGTCGCCGGTGACGTCTTCGCCTCCGAGGACCGGCTGGGCACCTGGCGTCATCTCCTCGTCGCGGTCCGCTCGCCGCGGCGGATCTTCGCCGCGAAGGCGCTGGCCGGCTTCAGCGTCGTCCTGCTGCTCGTGACGGGGCTGGCCTGTTCCGGCACGGTCGGCGGGCTCCTGGCGGTCGGCGACCGGCCCCTGGTCGGCCTCGACGGCCGCCTGCTGACGCCCGCCGACGCCGGCGGGAAAGTCCTCCTCGCCTGGGTCTGCGTACTCGCTCCCACCCTGGCCCTCGCCGCGCTCGGGATCCTCGGATCGGTCGCGCTCGGACGGTCCCCGACGGGGCTGCTGCTGCCGGGCCTGGCCGCGCTCGGAATGCAGGTCGCCCAGGCGCTGCCGCTGCCCGTCGCCGTGCGCCTCGCCCTGCCGGGATACGCCTTCACCGCCTGGGACGGCCTGTTCACCTCGCCGGCGCAGACCGGCCCGCTGCTGATCGGCGTCGCCGTCAGCCTGGTGTGGGCCGTGGGCGCGACCGTGCCGGCGTATCTGCTCTTCGTGCGGCGCGACTTCACCGACACGGCCTACGACGGCTCGGGCCGCCGCACGATCGCCCTCGGGCTGCTGCCGCCGGTCGCGCTGGTCGCGTTCACGGCCGCGCTGGCCGCCGTGGCGACTCCGGCCGCGGGTTCCGGGCTCCGGCAGGACAAGGTGCAGGGATCCCTCGCGACCGCGTTCGCCCACCTCTACCGCCTCCAGACCGAGCAGCTCCACCGCCCCACCGTCACGGAGGCCCGGCTGCGGGCCACGGCGGCGTGCACCAAGAGCGCCGGCCGCGGCGCCCAGGAGGGGCCCGGCAACGACTGGCGTTGCGTCGTGACGTGGCGTCTGCCCGGCGTCCCGGTCGCGGGGACCGCCGTCTACCAGCTCGACGTCGGCTCGGACGGGCGGTTCGTGGCCGACGGCGACGGTCCGAAGGAAGTCAACGGCTATTTCCTGGTGCGCACACCGACCGGGGACGCACCGAACCCCCTCTGGCAGTTCGACGGCCAGGTCGACCTGCTCGACACCACCTCGAAGGGATGAACTCCATGCAGGTGACACGGCAGCGCCGGGTCCACGGCAACCGGCCCATCGCCCTCTTCGGCAGACGCGTCGGCCGGCGGGCCACGCTGGTCACGGCGGGCATCGCCGTCGCGCTCGGCGTCACGGGCACCGCGGTCGCCTCGACGTACCGGTTCGGCACCGAGCAGGTCGGCCAGAACACCGCCGACGGCCAGGTCGTCTCCAGCGACCAGCACATCAAGCCGTACGGCAACCGCACCGTCATCGACGACGGCAAGATCATGTCGTCCTCCGTCAGCCCGGACGGCCGCCATCTCGCGGCCGCGATCACCGACGGCGACGCGTCGCTGGTCATCGTGGACCTGAAGACCGGGCAGGTGAAGCAGAAGGTCGGCACCAACGCGGCGGACGGCCTGCGCATCAAGAGCGGGTCCGTCGGCCAGGAGGGCCCGTCCTACTCGCCCGACGGCAAGCAGCTGTGGCTGGGCCAGACCGACGGCTACACCAGGTTCACCGTGAACGCGGACGGCACCCTCGCCGACCCGACGGCCGTCCCGATAGCGGCCGACGGCGCCAAGCACGCGCTGGTGGGCGCCGCGGTCTTCTCCGCCGACGGCTCCACCGTGTACGCAGCGGTCAACGGCCAGAACAGGGCGGTCGCCATCGACGCGGCCACCGGCGCCGTCGAGCGGAGCTGGGCCGTGGGCAACGCGCCCCGTGGACTCGCCCTGGCAGGGGGCAAGTTGTACGTCGGCAACGAGGGCGGGCGTCCGGCGAGGCCCGGCGACACGACCATCAACTCCTACGGCACCCAGGTGGTGGCGAACCCGGACACCGGCGCCGCCACCACCGGCACGGTCAGCGTCATCGACCTGGCGCACCCGTCCGCCGCCGTCGGCAGCATCGACGTCGGTCTGCACCCGACCGCGGTGTACGCCAAGAAGGGCGCGGTGTTCGTCACCAACACCGCCGACAACAGCGTGTCGGTCATCGACACCGCCCGCGGCAAGGTCGTGCAGACCATCGCCACCCGGCCGTGGCCGGAGGCGAAGGTCGGCTACGAGCCCGACGCGGTGACCCTCACCGACGACGGCCGTCTGCTGGTGACGCTCGGCCGTGCGAACGCGGTCGCCGTCTACCGTTACAAGTCGCCGCAGGAGCCCGCCAGTTACATCGGCCTGCTGCCCACGGACTACTTCCCTTCGGAGATCACCACCGTGGGCAGGAACGTGGTCGTCTCCCACACCCGTGGCATCGACGCCCGTCGGCCCTCCACCACCGGCAGCCACGGCACCCACGACACCACGTCGAGCCTGACGCAGTTCACGCTGCCGAGCGACGGCGTCATCAGGGCCCGGACGGCGGAGGTCTTCCGGCAGAACGGCTGGACCCCCGGCTCGGTCAGGACGTCCGAGGGCAGGAGCCACGCGAAGCCCGTACCGGTCCCCGCGCGGCTCGGCGACCCCTCGACGATCAAACACGTCTTCCTGCTGGTGAAGGAGAACCGGACCTACGACCAGGTCTTCGGTGACCTGCCGCAGGGCGACGGCGACGCCTCGCTCACCCAGTTCGGCGAGAACGTCACGCCCAACCAGCACGCGCTGGCGCTCCAGTTCGGGCTCTACGACAACTTCTACGACATCGGCACCAATTCGGCCGAGGGCCACAACTGGCTGATGCAGTCGGACAACCCGGAGTACACCGAGTCCTCCGCCGGTGAGTACGCGCGCAGTTACGACACCGAGGACGACGTGCTCGGCCACCAGAAGTCGGGTTTCCTGTGGACCGGCGCCCAGGCGGCCGGCAGGTCCGTCAAGGACTTCGGCGAGTTCCAGTCGGTCGAGACCAAGCCGTCCGGCGCGACCTGGCAGAACCTGTACTGCGACGCCAGGAACATGGCCGCGACCGGGCAGCCCACCGCCTACCCCATCCGGACGGGCTCGGCGATCCCCTCGCTGAACAAGGTGTCGGTGCAGGGCTTCCCGCTGTTCGACCTCGCCGTCCCGGACGTGTACAAGTACCAGATCTGGAAGCAGGACTTCGAGAAGAACGGTCCGGCGAACCTGAACATGTTCTGGTTCTCCAACGACCACACCGGGGGCCCGGCGAGCCCCGCCGCGGAGGTCGCGGACAACGACCTCGCCGTCGGCAGGATGGTCGACGAGATCTCGCACAGCGCGTACTGGAAGGACTCGGCGATCTTCGTCGTCGAGGACGACTCCCAGGCCGGTCTGGACCACGTCGACGGCCACCGTGCGCCGGTGCAGATCATCAGCCCCTGGGCGCAGCGCGGCAAGGTCGACGCCCGCTACTACTCGCAGATCACGATGATCCGCACGGTCGAGCAGATCCTCGGGATCCACCCGATGAACCAGAAGGACAGCGCGGCCACCCCGATGTCGGGGGCCTTCACCCGCAAGGCGGACGACACGCCGTTCAAGGCGGTGGCGAACCGGGTCCCGCTGACCGACGGCCTGAGCACCCAGCCCGCGTGCGGCGCGGACGTCCCGGCGCCGCAGGACCCGGCCGCGGCTCCCGTGCCGATGACCAGGAAGGCGCCGGCGCGGCAGCAGGAGGTCGCGGCGCAGTGGAAGACCTGGGAGGCGCACCAGCGGCTGACCGGCCCCCACGCCGTGCCCGACTACGCCAACCCGGTCCAGATGAACCGGCTCACCTGGTACGAGACCCACAACTGGACCAAGCCGTACCCCGGCGACACCAAGATCTACGCCCCGGACGACGTACCGGGCGCGTACCTCCCGTCCCCGGAGTCCGACGGCTGACGGCTGACGGCTGACGGCTGGCGGCTGGCGGCTGGCGCAGAACGGCACCCCGCCCGCGCTGCTCGGACGTTGTCCAGCGTTCGGCGTCGCGCAGCGGATCCCGCAGTTCCGGGTAGGTGAGGCGGCACAGGACGAGTGTGTCGGGGACGGCGGCGTCTCGGACGGCGACTTCACCGCGGCGGTGGGGTGTCCCGCCCTGGGCGGCCGGGGCGCGTACGCGTACCGCGTCGCGTACGTCCGGGTCGCGCGGGTGGTTCCCCGCACCCGTCTACAACGGCGGCCCTTCGGCGTCTCGCACGCCCGGCACCAGCAGGACCGCCGTGTCCCCGGGCCGGGGCTGCGGGGCGCCGCCTTCCGTGACCGGATCGAGGCGGCCGTCCCGGCGCACGAGGAACAGCAGCTCGCTGCCGGGGCGCGGGGCGTCGTCGGCGGGGCGGCCCAGGACGGCCGCCCCCTCCTGGTATCTGCGGGCGAACACCGGCCAGGTCAGCTCCGGGCCGAACAGCACCTCGCCGCCGATGAACGGCGCCACCACGCCCTGGCTGTCGGCCGGTGCGTCGAGTCGGTGGACCGTGCCCTCCACGCTGCCGCGCAGCAGCACCGCCGCCAACGCGTTGAAGTCGTCCTCGGCGGTGAGGAGGTACACGGCCGTGATGCCCTCCAGCCCGGCGGCCCCGCCCGTGGCGGCGCCCAGCAGTTCACCGGGCGCGAGCTCGATCCCGGCCCGCCGGACGCGTTCACGCTGTTCCTCTTCCCCCGCCCACATCAGCACCTCCAGCCCGGCGGCCTTCAGGGCCACGCCCAGGTCGACCACCCAGGGGTCGCCGCCGACCAGCAGGGGCCGTGAGCGGGACGGGCGCACCACGCCGAGACGCCGGGCGACGGGAGCGGCGGTCAGCCCGTAGAGCGTCACGGTGGCCGTGATGACGACGAACGTGGCAGGAAGGATCTTCGCCGCGCCGCCGATGCCCTCGGCCACCAGAGCGGCCGAGAACGTCGAGGCGGTGGCGGCCGCGACGATGCCGCGCGGCGCCATCCAGCCGATGAAGCCGCGTTCGTCGCGGGTCAGTTCGGTGCCGAGGGTGGACACCAGCGCGACCAGCGGCCTGACGACCAGCACCAGAAAAGCGGTGAGCCCGAGCGCGGGCAGCCACACATGGCGCAGCGACTGCGGGGTGACGGTGGCCGAGATCGAGACGAAGAGCAGGCCGAGGATCAGGCTGACCAGGGTCTCGAAGAAGGGCCGGCGCGCGGGGACGTCCATGCCGCGCAGGTTGGCGGCGGCCAGGCCCATCATCACGGCGGCGATGAGTCCCGTGTCGTCGCGCAGGACGTCGCAGAACGCGGACACCCCGATCACCGCCGCGAGCTGCGCCGTGGTGCCGAGGACCTCTCCCGGCCGCAGCACCCGGAACAGCACCCACAGCAGAGCCGCGCCGACCGCCCCGCCTGCCACACCGATGCCCATGCTGGCGAGGAAGTGCTCCATCCCGCTGCCGAGGTGACGGCGCGAGCCGGCCAGGACCGCGTGGAAGACCAGTGCTCCCAACACGCCCCCGACCGGGTCGATGAGGGAGCCCTCCCAGATCAGGATGTGCTGGAGGCGGTCCTTCGGCCGTACGAAGCCGAGCAGCGGCCCGACGACCGTGGGGCCCGAGACGACGAGGATCGCGCCGATCATGACGGCTGCCCGTGCGGACATCCCGAGCAGCGGCGCGGCGAGCAGCGCGCCGAGCAGACCGGTGACGGGCACGCCGACGCAGATCAGCCGGACGACGACCCGGCGGGTGTGGCCCTTCAGCCGGGACAGGTCCAGCCCGAGGCCGGCGTCGTAGAGGATCACGGCGACGGCCATCGACACCAGCGGTGAGAACGCCGCTCCGAGCAGCCGCGCGGGCGCGACGTCGTCGATCAGCGCGCCGGCGGCGAAGCCGACGGGCAGCAGGACGATGAGCGCGGGAATGCGCAGCCGGGCGGCCACAAGCTGCGATCCGACGGCCAGGACCAGGATCAGGCCCATGCCGGTCAGCACCTGATTCGTCGTCACGAGCGGCCTTTCGAAGCGAGGTGGTGGGACGAGCGGGTGCCCACGCCGGCCCGCGCGCCCGGCCGGACCGGATGGGCGCCCGGCGCCTCACTCCCCCGGGGCGTGATCCCCCAGCGGACGGTGTGCCGCTCGACGGGGCCGGGGCCGACGTGCCCGGTACCGCTGCGGAAGGGTGTCTTCGGTGAAGAGCTGCACGTGGTCCCGTCGGGAGCGTGCGGCCCCCCGGGGATCCGGTCAAGCACGACACGTCCCCGTCGGCGTGATCGCCGGGCAGGTTCGCCCGCCGAGGCCACAGGGGGTGCGTCGGTGCGTGCGCCGCCGCACGCGGTGACACCCTCGGCCGGAGACGGCGGCGTCGTCCGCGGTGACGCCGGAGTCCCACCGCACGCGGCCCTCCGGCTCGGGTCGGCGACGCCCCGCGGGAGGCGAAGGGCGGGCCGGGACGCGCTGCCCGGGCGCTCCGGAGAACCCCGGCCCGCTCCGGTCGCCTCCGGCGCGCAAGCGGCGCCGGAGTGGCCGATAGTGGACTCAGGGCTTCTCCCCGACCCTCGGAGCTCTCATGGATCGCCGCCCGCCCCCCGCCGGACGGAGCCTGGTGGGCCACCTGCGGACCGCCGCGCCCGGCCGCCCCCTCGACCGGGCGCCCGACGCGGGACGAGGTCGCTGACCCATGGCCGGCCGTGCCCGACCGACGCGACCGACGGAACCGCCCCGGCTGACCGAGGCCGCGTTCGGCGAGCTGTACCGGCGTCTGCTCGGGCGCTCCGCCTGGGCCTCGGGCGAGCGGGGCGCTCTGGCTGCGCTCACCCCCGCCCGGGTGGCGGCCGCCGCCCGGGAGGTGCGGACCGGCCGGACGGTGACGCTCGCCGCGCCGGTGGAGACCTGGCCCGGCCCGGACAATCCGACACCCGCGAAACACCGGATGAACGGACGGCCCGGTGAAGACGCCCCCGGCGGACTGCACTTCGCACGGGACAGCTTCGCGATGAACGTGCACGGCGACGTCGACAGCCACCTCGACGCCCTGTGCCACGTCGTCTACGACGGCACCCTGCACGGCGGAGTGCCCGCGAGCAGCGTCACCGCGAGCGGAGCCACCGCCCTTTCCCTGGAGGCCGCACGCGACGGGATCGTAGGTCGCGGAGTGCTGTTGGACGTTCCGCGGCTGCGCGGCGTGCCCTGGCTCGAACCGGGTGATCATGTGACGGCCGGCGACCTCGCCGCGGCCGAGACCGCCCAGCACGTCCGCGTGCAGGAGGGCGACCTCCTCTTCGTCCGGGTGGGCCACCGCCGGCGCCGCGCCGAGTTGGGAGCGTGGCATGCGGCGAGCAGACGCGCCGGACTCCATCCGTCGGCGCTGGAGTTCCTCGCGGACCGGCGGGTCGCCCTGCTCGGCGGCGACGGCAACAACGACACGGCCCCGAGTTCCACCGACGGCGTCGACTTCCCCGTGCATGTGCTGGCGATCCACGCCATGGGCCTTCACCTGCTGGACTACCTGCAGTTCGAGGACCTGGCGCCGGTCTGCGAGACGGCGGACCGGTGGTCGTTCCTCTGTGTGACCGCCCCGCTGAGACTGCCGGACGCCACCGGCTCACCGGTCAACCCGATCGCCGTCCTCTGACCCGGGATCCGGAGGTTCACCATGAGCACGACCGACCCGAGGCCACCGGTCGTGGTCGTCATGGGCGTCTCGGGTTCGGGGAAGTCCACCGTGGGGCGACTGCTCGCGCAGCGGCTCGGCGTCCCTTTCCTGGAGGCGGACGACGTCCACTCGGCCGCCAACCGCGCCAAGATGACCGCGGGCCGTCCCCTCGACGACGTGGACCGCCGGCCGTGGCTGCTGGCCCTCGCCGCCCTGATCCGCGAGGCGACCGACAGCGGCCGGGGCGCGGTGATGGCCTGCTCGGCCCTCAAGCACGAGTACCGCGAACTGTTCCGAAGGGCAGGCGCGGGCACATGGTTCCTGTATCTGGCGCTCGACGGGGAGACGGCCGCGCGAAGGGTCGCAGGCCGTGTGGACCATTTCATGCCGGCCCTGCTGGTGGACTCCCAGTACGCCGCTCTCGAACCGCTGCGGCCGGACGAGCCCGGCCTGACCGTCGACGCGGGGGCCGACCCGCGGACGATCGTCGACGAGGCGGCGCGGGCGCTGCGGAAGGCCGGGGGGCCGGTCGGCCGGTGACCGGCCGGAGTCCGGGTCGCCGCCGCCGCACCCAGCCGTTACGTTGGAGATCGGGATGGAACATCCCGTTTGTCGCGTGCTGGCCCGGAACGAAGCGGGGCGGCGGTCCCCTCCGGGCGCTGCGCGCAGGACAGCCGACGACTCCTGGAACGGGACGGTCATGGCCGACGCTCAGCACTACGACGTCATCGTCATCGGTACGGGAGCCGGCGGCGGCACGCTCGCCCACCGGCTGGCCCCCACCGGCAAGCGGATCCTGATCCTGGAGCGTGGCGGCTATCTGCCGCGGGAGCGCGACAACTGGGACTCGACCGCCGTGTTCGTCAAGGGCAAGTACCGCGCCCCGGAGTTCTGGTACGACCGGCACGGCGACCGGTTCGCCCCCGAGGTCAACTACTACGTCGGCGGCAACACCAAGTTCTACGGCGCCGCGCTCTTCCGGCTCCGGCCCGAGGACTTCGGCGAACTGCGTCACCACGACGGCGTCTCCCCGGCGTGGCCGATCCGCTACGAGGATCTGGAGCCGTACTACACCGAGGCGGAGCACCTCTACCTGGTGCACGGCCGGCACGGCGAGGACCCCACCGAGGGGCCGGCCGGTGCGCAGTACGCCTACCCGCCGGTCGAGCACGAGGCACGCATCCAGCAGCTCAGCGACGATCTCGGCAAGGCCGGCCTGCATCCCTTCCATCTGCCGATCGGCGTGAACCTCGTCCAGGACGAGCACGGCCGGGCCGCCCACGACAGCGTCTGCATCCGCTGTGACCGCGTCGACGGCTTCCCGTGCCTGGTCGGCGCCAAGTCGGACGCGCAGGTGATCTGCGTCGACCCGGCGCTCGGGTACGACAACGTCACCATGGTGACGGGTGCCCATGTGCGGCGCCTGGAGACCGACCCGACCGGACGCACCGTCACCAGGGTCGTCGCCGAACTCACGAACGGAGCGACCGAGGAATTCGGGGCCGACATCGTGGTGGTCTCCGCGGGAGCGGTCAACTCCGCTGTGCTGCTGCTGCGTTCGGCCGACGACAAGCATCCGCGCGGCCTGGCCAACAGCTCCGACGTGGTGGGACGCCACTACATGCGTCACAACAACCTGGCCCTGATGGCGGTGTCGAAGGAACCGAACCCGACCAGGTTCCAGAAGACCCTGGCGCTGAACGACTGGTACCTGGGCGCGGACGACTGGGACTATCCGCTCGGCGGCGTCCAGATGCTCGGCAAGTCGGACGCCGACCAGATCCACGGCGAGGCGCCCCGCTGGGCCGGCGCCGTCACGCCCGAGATGCCCTTCGAGGTGCTGGCGCACCACGCCGTCGACTTCTGGCTGTGCGGGGAGGACCTTCCGCTGCCCGAGAGCCGGGTCACCCTGGACAGGGACGGCGGCGTGCACCTCGCGCTCGACGAGAAGAACAACGTCGCCGGGCTGCACCGCCTCCAGCACAAACTGCGGGGCATGCTGGGGCAGTTGGGCATGCACGAGCACCACCTGCTGGACCACAGCATCTATCTGCACAAGGGCATGCCCATCGGGGCCACGGCGCACCAGGCGGGCACCGTGCGGTTCGGCGACGACCCCCGCAGTTCGGCGCTCGACGTCAACTGCAAGGCCCACGACCTCGACAACCTCTACGTCGTGGACACCGGTTTCTTCCCGAGCATCGGCGCGGTGAACCCGTCGCTGACCGCCATCGCCAACGCGCTGCGGGTCGGCGACCACATCGCCGGCCGGCTGCGCTGACCGCGGGTCCCGCTCGCCCACGGCGACCGGCCGGTGCGACGGCCGGTGCGACCGGCCGGTGCGACGGCCGGTGCGACCGGCCGGTGCGGCCGCCCGTCTAGACGTCCTCCCCGGGCGCCGGGGCGGCCCGGGTGTCGGCGTCGGTGAGCTCCTCCAGCTCGCCCATCGTGTCGAGCCGGTAGAGCAGCACCAGCGCCGGTCCCACCAGCACGATCGCGATGGCGGTGACGATCATCAGCCAGCGCATGGCGGGGGCGGCCCCGGCCGCGTCGGTCACCGTCAGCGTGGTCGGCAGCGCGTAGGGCCGCTGCGCCAGGCCCCAGGCGCCGACGGTCAGCGCGACGCTCGCCACCGACGTGTACCGGGACCAGCCGAACGACCGTCGCCACACGAGCACCACCGTGGCGACGCCGCAGACCGCGGCGACGACGATCAGCAGCAGGCCAGGCCCCGAGGTGAGGCCGTCCCAGACATGGCGGGCGTCGTCGCGGGTGACGGGCAGGGCGACGAGCGCGAGGACGACGACCGCGGCGAAGGCGATCACCGCCCGCAGCCGGAAGTAGTCGACGAGGTCGTGCGCGCCGAACCGCCGGGCGTCGGAGCAGAGGAAGACCGCGCCCAGGAACGCGGTGGCGGCGATGGCCAGCAGGCCGGTGAGGACCGACGTCGCATTCGCCCAGGCGTCCGCGGAGGCGGTCGTGCCGACCCGGACCCGGCCGGAGGCGACGCCGCCGAGCACCGCCCCGAGGAAGAACGGCGTCACGAGGGACGAGACGGCGAACATCGCGCCGTAGATCCGTCGTCGGGCCAGGCGGTGGGCGGGCTTGCGCAGCGCGAACCCGGCGCCGCGCAGCACCAGCCCGACGGCGGCCAGGGCGAGCGGCAGCCACATCGCGGAGAAGACGGCCTGGAACATCGTCGGGAAGCCGGTCCACATGACGACGAGGACGAAGATCAACCAGACGTTGTTGGCCTCCCAGACCGGCGCCATGGCCTGGTCGATCAGCCGGCGTGGCCGCCTGCCGCGGTCGGCGCCGCCGGCCATGAGGTCCCAGAAGCCCGCCCCGTAGTCGGTGCCTCCGGCGCAGGCGTAGGCGGCGATCGCGAGCACCATCACCCAGGCGACGAGGTCGGCCGTCACGACGCGCCCCCGGAGCTGCCGCCGGGCCGGCCGCCGGGCGCGGTCGCGGCGGTGGGAGGATCGGGCTCGCTTCTGGGCCCGTAGGGGGTGTCGCTCTCCGGCGGCAGGTCCGCGTGCGGGCCGGCCGAGCCCTCGTCGGCGATACGCCAGCGGGTGCGCATCTTCAGCACGACGGCGAGGAACGAGGCGAAGACGGCCGCGTACACGACGACGACGATGCCGAGCATCGCCCACAGCGCCCCGGCGTGGGTGTCGGTCAGCGCCTCCGAGACCCGCATCCGCCGGTAGACGATCCAGGGCTGACGGCCGACCTCCGTGGTGATCCACCCGCACTCGACGGTGACCAGACAGGCGACTCCGGCGAGCGCGGCGCAGCGGTAGAACCAGCGGCTCGCGGGGTTGTCCCGGCGTCGCCACCAGGACCAGGCGTACCAGAGCGCGAGGAGGATCAGCAGGCTGCCGACGGTGACCATGACGTCGAAGGCCCAGTGGGCGATGGTGGCCTGGACGACGGTGGGGCGGTCGGCGGCGGACACCGAGGTCAGCCCCGTCACCTTCGTGCTCGGTGAGAACCCGGCGAGGATCGAGTCCAGTTGGGGGATCCTCAGGCCGCCGGAGATCGTGCCGTCGCTGTTCAGCCGCCCGAACATGTACTCCGGCACATGAGTGTCGGTCTTCCAGACGATCTCCGTGGCGGCGAACTTGACCGGCTGCTTGTGGAAGACGGCGCGAGCGGTGGAGTCCCCGATCATGAACTGCACCGGCGTCAGGATCGCGGCGACCGTGAACGGCACGGTGAAGCCGAGCCGGTGGTAGCGGTCGCGGCGCCCGCGCAGCCAACCGACCGCGTACACCCCGGCGACCACGTATCCGGCGGTCAGGAGCATCGCGACGACGAAGTGCCAGTACTCCGGTCCGAACATCGGCGTGAAGATCGCCTGCCGCACGTCGACGTCGACGGGCCCGCCCTGGGCGTCCGGACGGAACCCCTGCGGGGTGTTCATCCAGGAGTTGGCCGCGATGATGCCGAACGCCCCCATCAGGGCGGCCAACGGCAGCGGCACGGCGAGCCAGAAGTGGGTCCAGGGCTTGAGCCGGCGCCAGCCGTAGAGATAGATCGCGATCAGGACGGCCTCCAGGAAGAACGCCCATGCCTCGACGCCGAACCCGAGGCCGAAGACGTCTCCCCAGCGGCCCATCATGCCGGGCCACAGCAGGCCGAACTCGAAGGACAGCACGGTGCCGGTGATGATGCCGATGGCGAACTGGACGGCCATCACCGCCGACCAGCGCCGGGCGAGGGTGAGGGCGACGGGGTCGTCGCGGCGCAGCGCCCGGTGGTGCATGAGCAGCGTGATGAACGGCAGGGCGACGCCGAAGGGGACCAGCAGGATGTGCGAGGCCAGGGTGAAGGCCATCAGCTCCCGCGCCGGCAGGAGTCGGTCCGGTGTGCTGTTCGCGAGCAGAGCGACGGTGCTGAGCATGTGCGCCTCGATGGTCTGCCCTGCGAAGCGGCGGGGCTGAGGAGGGACGGGACGGGGAGGAGGGCCCGCGGACGACGGGCCGGGGCCGTCCCCGGAGCGGCGGAGGCGTCTCAGCCGCCCGCGCGGGCCGCCGGCACGGAGGTGCCGGCCGGGGCCCGGTCGAGGGAGGGCCGGCCCCGTCGGCGCATGACGTCCGGCGGAGGCGGCGGGCCGGCCTCGACCACCCGCCGGCCACGGGCGATGCGGGCGGCGCCGCCGAGACCCGCGCGGACGTCCTGTTCGACGCCGGTCGCCCGGGCCGCCGTGGCCGCGACGGGCGGCGCCCCGGCGTCCCGCCGTCCACCGGTCGATGCGCGCCGTGCACGGGGTCGTCCCTGCGGCGTCGGAGGGGAAGGGAGCGGGCGCGGCGGGGCGTCGGGCGCGGCCGGTCGTCGTGAGCGGTGCCGTGCGCACGGCGCGAGCGGCGACCGGCCCCGGGAACCCTGCGCCGGGAATCGCCGTCCGGCGGGGCGTGACGCGATGCCGCACCGGGGATCAGCCCCCGGTGGCGAAGCCGGGGAAGAGGGTCATCCCGCCGTCGACGTACAGGGTGGTGCCGACGACGTAGTCGAGGAGGTCCGAGGCCAGGGCGACGACGGCGTTGGCGATGTCGTCCGGGTCCCCCACGCGGCGGTACGGGATCAGGCGCAGAAGGTCGGCCTCGGCCTCGGGGGTGGACCAGGCGTCGCGGTTGATCGGCGTGCGGATCGCTCCGGGGGCGACCGCGTTGACCCTGATCCGCTTCGGGGCCAGTTCCTGGGCGAGGGTCTGCATCAGCATGCCCACACCGCCCTTGGAGGAGGCGTAGTTCACGTGCCCCGCCCACGGGATGATCTGGTGGACCGAGCTCATACAGATGATCTTCCCGGCCGAGCGGGAGACCTCTTCGACCACTCCGCGCCGGAGGAACTCCTTGGCGGCCTCCCGCGCACACAGGAACTGGCCGGTGAGGTTGACGTCGATGACCTTCTGCCACTGGGCGAGCGTCATCTCCGTGACGGCCGAGTCCCGTTGCAGGCCCGCGTTGGCCACCATGACGTCGATCGTGCCGAACTCCTCGACCATCCGCGCGACCATGGCGCTCACCTGGTCCTCGTCGGACACGTCGGCCTGGTGGGCGTAGGCGCGGACCCCGAACGCCTCGATCTCCTTCACCACGTCCTCGGCCTCGCTCGCGCCGGCGACGTAGTTGACCACGACGTCCGCCCCGGCCCGGCCCAGGGCGACCGCGGTCGCCAGGCCGATGCCCGAGTTGGCGCCGGTCACCAGCGCCTTCTGCCCCTTGAGAAGCTGTGCGGACAGCGGCCCACTGCTCTTGTCGACGTTTCCTGCCACCACGATCTCTCCTTCTGCCTTGCGGACGGCCGCCCTCGGGATCCGGACGACGCGCAGGAGAACGGCTGGACGCCGGCCGGCCCGTCAGGACAAGCCACAGGAGCCGTCGCGTACCCGGCTCCCCGACGAAAGCACCCCGCACCGCGAGGGGAACGGACCGGCGCGCAAAGCGGCCGCACTTCGGCCGTGCACGCCACACGGCCGGGCTAGGAGGTCCTGGCGATCCGAGCCGGCGAACGAGCGTCGGACCGGCGCACGGCTGAGGGAACGTGGAGGCCGGCGGTGCGGGCGTCAACGCCTCGCGCGAATGCTTGTCGAAGGTATTGACGCCTCCAGGCGCACACATTTACCGTCTGCCCGACCTTACGAACAGCGTTCTGCATTTCGAACAATCCACCTCGGCTGACGGTCAACGGACCGCAGACCGTCCTGCCGCACCACCCCGGACCGGCCGACCGCACCGACCCCCTCCGCGTCACGACCGCCCCGCCCGGGCGACCACCGCCACCCCGCCCTCACCCCCCTCGCGCGGCGGCCGCGCCCGTCCCGCCACCCCTCCGGCCCCCTCACCCGACGGTGGCACTCACAGAACGACAGGAGACGTAGATGTCCGCGCTGCGCGCACGGCTGTCGGCGATATTGCTCGCCGCGTGCCTCCTCCTCACGGGCCAGGCCCTGGCCCCGCCGCAACCGGCGGCCGCCGCCGACCCCGGGTACCTGATGGTGCACTTCACCGGGGAAGGGTCGACCAACCAGCAGATGTACCTCTCGCACAGCACGGACGGCGTGCACTGGAACGACCTCAACGGCGGCGGGATGGTCCTGCGCTCCACGGTCGGCACGAAGGGCGTGCGCGATCCGGCGTTCGTGAGGTCCCCCGACGGCAGCAAGTACTGGATCATCGCCACCGACCTGTGCATCTCCTGCGGGCAGAGCTGGAGCCAGTCCATCAACGACGGCAGCCGCAACCTCGTGGTGTGGGAGTCGACGGACCTGGTCACCTGGTCGCAGCCGCGGCTGCTGAACGTCGCCGGCGCCATCCCCGACGGGCGCAACGCGTGGGCGCCGGAGGCGATCTGGGACCCGGCCGGCAACGACTACATCCTGTACTGGGCGACGAACGTGCCCCTCAACGGCGCGACGAAGCACCGCATCTTCTACGCCCACACCAGCGACTTCCGCACCATCTCCACCCCGCAGATCTACATCGACCGCCCCGGCGCCCAGGAGATCATCGACACGCAGATCATCGCGGTGCCGCCGGGCGTCGGCGCCTACCGCTACGTGCGGGCCTCCGGCGACGGCCAGATCACCCTCGAGGGCAGCAACTCGATCCTCGGGACGTGGACGAACCTCGGCGACCTCTCCGGCATCGGCCTCACCGGGTCCCAGGTCGAGGGCCCGATGTGGATGAAGTTCAACGGAACGAACAAGTGGGGCCTCTACCTCGACCAGTACGCCTCGGGTGGCGGCTACATGCCGGTTCTGACGACCGACCCGTCCGATCCCGCCTCCTACCAGAAGCTCGCGTCGAGCAGCTACGACATGGGCGGGACGAAGAAACGCCACGGCTGGATCCTGAACCTGACGGCCGCCGAGGAGAGCCGCGTCCTCGCCCGCTGGCCCAGCACCCCGGCCCAGCGGCTGCAGTCGTACAACTTCCAGGACCGGTACGTACGCCAGACCGGCTTCGACGTGCGCATCGACCCCGCCGTGAGCCCCGCCGAGGACGCCCAGTTCCGCCTCAGGCCCGGCCTGGCAGGCACCGGCACCGTCTCCTTCGAGTCGGTGGAGTTCCCCGGACACTTCCTGCGGCACTCCGACTTCGACTTCCAGCTCGCCCACAACGACGGCAGCACCCAGTTCGCCGCCGACGCCACCTTCCGCAAGGTCGCCGGCCTCGCCGACTCCACCTGGTCCTCCTTCCAGTCGTACAACTACCCCGACCGCTACATCCGCCACTACGCCTACGAACTGCGGCTCGACCCGATCACCAACGCGACCGGCCGCAGCGACGCCACCTTCCGTGTGACGAGCTGATCACCGAACCCGGCCGACCGGGGTGCCGGCGCCTCCAGGAGGGGGCGCCGGCACCCCTTGGCGTCCGCCGACGGGCACGACGGACACGACGGGCGCATAAGTGAACCAAAGGGGAGTATCGGACGTATTGAACTATGGACCCGCTCCAGGGTGGGCCCCTGGACCAGACCTGCCGCACGTGTCGCGGCAGGAGGTCCCAGCGGAAAGAAGAACCTCATGCACCGCGCCGCCACCATCGCAGCGGCTGCGACCGCCGTCGCGGCCTTCGCCGCCGGATGCGGAAGCTCCGGCACCTCCGGCTCATCGTCTCCGTCCGCCGGATCGTCGTCTCCGTCCAGCAGCTCGGCGCCCGCCACCGGCGGATCCGGCACGCTGCAGGCGCACAGCTCCGCGCTCGGCCGGATCCTCGTCGACGGATCGGGCCGGACCCTGTATCTGTTCCAGGCCGACAGCGGCACGACCTCGCACTGCTACGGCGGCTGCGCCCAGGCATGGCCGCCCGACACCACCACCGGACGGCCCAGCGCCCAGGGAGTGAACGACGCCCTGGTCGGCACCACCCCCCGGAACGACCACACCACCCAGGTCACCTACAACGGCCATCCCCTCTACCGCTTCGCCCAGGACGCCAAGCCGGGCGACACCACGGGCCAGGGCAGCACGGCCTTCGGCGGCGCCTGGTACGTGCTCGACCCGAGCGGCGCCCCGATCACCGGCACCGCGCCCGGCCCCTCCCCCAGCGGGTCGGGAGGCGGCAACGGCTACTGACCCCCCACGTGTCCGCCGAGGACGCCGCCGCACCTTCGCAGGAAACCATGTCAGGGCGGTCCCCCGCGGTCCCTGACGTTGCCTCGGCGGAGTGGGGGACCGGCGCGGTGGCCGATGCTCCGTTTCCGGTCCCCCGGCCTGTTCAGGAGGGCTGTGTGCCCGGCATCGTGTCCCAGAACGCGCACTGGTGTTCCGTCGCGTACTGGTCGTCGCCGATCAGGGCACTCCTGCCCCCCCGCCCGCAGCGACAGCATCAGGCCCTCGCCGCTGTGATAGGCGGGCCAGACCGTCTGCCGGGCGGCGGACGGCCGGCCGGTCTTCGCGAACGCGCCCCAGTCGCGCGTCATCTCGTGGGCGAGCCGGCGCTCGTCGGCGTTGAACAGCGGAGCGATGGGTGTGCCGTTGTTGAAGCTGGGCCAGATGTAGGCGAGTTCGGCGGCGTGGCCGGCCCCCCAGACGTAGCCGGGGATCTGCGTCAGGCCAGGGCCGGTCCGGTGGTCGAACTCGTACGCATAGGTGGGGGTGTACCGCTCGAGGGTCCGGGCGAGCGAGCGGAGCCCGCACCCGCCGATCCCCGAGATCATCCCCGAGTCGGTCATGATCGCGCCGATGAGGTACGCCGCGGTGTACCGGTCGGACGTGTCGGGCCAGGGGTAACGGGCGAGGACCTCGTCGGCGCGGACGCCGCCGATTCCCCGGACGAAGGCGAGATAGGCCTCCTTGCCCGCGCCTATGTACCCGGCGGCGAAGGTGCGTCCCTCGTCACGGTTGGCGCCGACGACCACGGGCACACGAGCGAATCGCCCGCCGTCCAGCGCCTCGCGTGCCGCGGTCGGAAACGTCTCGGTCCCGTCCACGAAGCCGGACGAGAAGGTCCGGCTCGCGTCGAGGAGCGTGCCCACCGAAGCCGACCGCAGACAGTCGAGGACGGCCGCCTGGTCCGTGCCGTCGCAGCCCGCCTGCCGGGCGAACGCCGTCCCGGCGGCCTCCGACCGGGCCTGCGGTCCGCTGACACAGGAACCGCTCTGGATCATGGCGCGGGCGAACAGCCCGCGCGAGCCGGGCGACACCAGATGACCGCAGACGGACCAGCCGCCCGCGGACTCGCCGTCGATGGTGACCTCACCGGGGTTCCCGCCGAAGGCGGAGATGTTGCGCTGCACCCAGCGCAGCGCGGCCTGCTGGTCCATGAACCCGTAGTTGCCGGACTCGCCGCCCTCCGCGGTGAGGGCGGGCAGGCCGAGGAAGCCGAAGACGCCGAGCCGGTAGTTGACCGAGACGCCGATGACACCCGTCTCCTTGACGAGCTTCGACTCGTCGTTCTGCGAGCCGCTGCCGTTGGTCAGGCCTCCGCCGTGGACGAAGACGTGCACCGGAAGACGGGCGCCGGCCCGGACGCCCGACGGCCGCCACACGTTGACGTCGAGGCAGTCCTCGGTCTCGCTGCGTGGTCCGTTGCCGCTGGGCAGTACGGGGCAGGGACGGCCGAAGTCGGCCGCCTCCCGCACGCCGGTCCACCGTGCCGCGGGCCGCGGCGGCTTCCAGCGCAGGGAGCCGGTGGGCGTCGCCGCGTACGGGATGCCGAGGAACCTCTCTACGCCGTTCGAGGTGGCGCCGCGCACGGCGCCCTCGTCGGTGGACACCACGGTCGGCGCACTCGCGGACGCCGTCGCGGGCAGCAGCCCGACGACGGCGAGGGACATGGCCAACGCGCCGCCCAGGGCAGTACGGATTCTGCTGGCAGTCATGGAGGGGGGCCTCTCTCGCCGGGCGCCGGCCGCGGCGGTGCCGCCGGCGCCCTCGGTGGTTGGGGGGAAGGGAGCCGGGCCTGCCTGGGCGGGCCCGGCATCGGACGCGGCTCGTCACCCGGCCGATGGTGCGAGCCGGGAGTCAGCGGGTGACGTCGACGCCGCCGTGCAGCGGGAGCGTCCGCGCCGAGGAGCCGACCCACACCTCACGGTGCCCGGTGCCGAGCACCCAGGCGTGGGCGGACGTGCTCCAGTACTTCAACTGCCGTGCGTCGACCCGGATGCGTACGGTCCTCGACTCACCGGCGCGCAGGTGCACCTTCCGGTAGCCGCCCAGCGAGCGCACCGCCTGCGGCGCGTTGGTCCTCGGGCTCGCACCGACGTAGACCTGGGCGACCTCGTCTCCGTCGCGGGTGCCGGTGTTCTTCAGGGTGAACGAGACGCTCACCCCGCCGTGACCCTGCCGTACCGCGAGGTCGCGGTAGGCGAAGGACGTGTACGACAGGCCGTAGCCGAAGGGGAACAGCGGGGCGGCCTTCTCCTTGTCGTACCAGCGGTAGCCCACGTAGACGCCCTCGGAGTAGTTCTCCTGGTCGTTCACTCCCGGGTACCTGAGCGGGTCGCCGGCGACCGGTGTGGCGGACTCGCTCGCGGGGAACGTCTGGGTGGTCCTGCCCGACGGGTTCACATCGCCGTAGAGCAGCCGGGCGGTGGCCTCGGCCCCGTTCTCCCCGGGGTAGTAGGTGTCGAGCACCGCCTTGACCTTGGACAGCCACGGCATGGTGATCGACGATCCCGTGTTCAGGACGACGATCGTGTTCGGGTTGGCGTCGGCGACGGCGGAGATGAGCCCGTTCTGGTCGGCAGGCAGGGAGAGGCTCTTCCGGTCGAAGCCCTCGGTGCCGTCGTCGTAGGCGAAGACGACGGGGGTCTTCACCTGGCGGGCCAGGGCCACGGCCTGCTCCCGGGCGGTCCGCGCGGCCTGCGGGGTGACCCAGTTCAACCGGATCTTGGTCGGTGCGCCCTGGATCGCGAGGGCGCCGGCCGCGACGCTGTGCGTTCCCGCCGCGAGGTGCACCGTGGCGCTGCTGGAGCCCAGGAAACCGGTGATGACGCTCCTGCCGTCGATCTTCAGCATGCCGTACGCGGCGGGAAGGTCGTAGACGAAGGAGTAGTCGCCGGCAGCCGGCACGGTGAGAGTGCCGCTGTAGTCGAAGGAGGCGTCCGGTGTGACGGGGATCGTGCCGTCCGGGCCGACCGGCAGGGCGGGGCTGAGGACCGTCGCGGGGATGGGGGCGCCCGTGTTGTCACCGCCGGCCGCATAGCGCACCGTGGCCTTCCGGCCGGCCCGCTGCGTGATGGTGGCCAGCGGCGAGGACGCGGAGTCCGGTACGACGTAGGAACTGCCGCCGCCGGTGACCTTCGGCGTCTTCGCGGTCGGGCCGATGAGTCCGATGCTGGTGTCCGCGCCGGTCAGCGGAAGTGCCTTGCCGGTGTTCTTCAGCAGGACCGAGCCGGCCTCGGCCACCTTCTGCGCGATCCTGGCGCCGCCCTTCGGGTCGCGTGCGGGCCGTCGGCCCGCGGCACCGGCGAGGAGACCGAATTTCCTCATCTGGCCCAGGATGCGCGCGACCGCGTCGTTCAGCTCCGAGACCGGGATGGTGCCGTTCTTTATCGCGGTCTTCAGTTCGTCGCCCAGAAAGACGCCGCTCGGCATCTCCTGGTCGAGGCCGTTCACGATGTCGGTCGTCGCGTGGGCCGCGCCCCAGTCCGACATGACCCAGCCCTTGAAGCCCCACTGCTCTTTGAGGATCGAGTCGAGCAGTTCCTCGCTGCCGCAGCCGTGCCTGCCGTTCACCGAGTTGTACGAGCACATCACCGCACCGGCACCGGCCTTGACGGCGGCCTCGAAGGCGGGCAGCTCGATCTGACGCAGGGTCTGCTCGTCGACTCCGACGTTCACGCCCATGCGGTTGTCTTCCTGGTTGTTCTCCGCGTAGTGCTTGACGGTGGCGATCAGGCCCTGGCTCTGGACGCCCCCGATCTCGCCGGACACCATGCGGGAGCTGAGCAGCGGGTCCTCGCTGAAGGTCTCGAAGTTCCGCCCCGCGTACGGCACCCGGATGATGTTCGTCATCGGTGAGAGCAGCACGTCCTGGCCGAGCGCGCGGCCGTCGCGTCCGATGACCTGGCCGTACGTACGGGCCAGCCGGTCGTCGAAGGACGATGCGAGCGCGACCGGCGCCGGCATCGCGGTGGCGTGCGCGTTGACCCGGACGCCCGCCGGACCGTCGGTGAGCCGCAGTTCGGGGATGCCGAGGCGGGGAACCCCGGGGATGTATCCGGCCTGGCCGAGCGCACGGGGATCGGTGCTTCCATGGACGAAGGACAGCTTCTCGTCCAGCGACATCCGCGCGATGAGGGCGGCGACGCGGTGCGACGCGGCGACGGTGACCCGGGCGTCGGCCGCGTCCGCGCCCGAGGCGCCGGGGGCCGGGGCCGTGCCCGCGGCAAGGAGCATCGCGCTCGCTCCCGCGATCAGAGCCGTGCGGCGTAACCGGCCTTTCCTGCGACGTCGTACTGATGTGCGGTCGAGCTCCATGCGGGCTCCTCACCGGGAAAAGTGTTCGACGGTCCGTGCCGGATCGGGTGGTGTCCGCCACGGTGGTGGACACGGGTGGCCCCCGTGGGCGGCCTGCTACCGGGACTGTGCGAAGAGCCAGTCGACGACCACGTCGTTCTCGTACGTCTGGGCCCATGCGAAGTGCGGGCTCACCGGTGTCGTTCCGGGGGTGTAGCTCGTGAACAGGACGTGGCTGCGCGTGGCCCGGGCCTGCCGCAGGAGTTCCCGCGACCGGGCCTCGAACTGCGCCTTCGGCAGATCGTTGGCCCACTCCCCGCGGGTGACCGGTGCACCGGCGGTCTCCAGGGCGTTCATCAGGGTCCAGGTGCCGGGTTTGCCGAACCGGCCCTCCCGGTAGGGGACGACCGGGTCGTCCACGGAGTGGTCGGCCCAGATGGGGATGTGCGTGATCCTGTCCATGGTGGCGGCGTCGCCCCAGCCGGCCGTGGGCAGGGCGGCCGCGAACATGTCGGGTCGCTTCGCCAGGAGGCTGTAGATGCCGCGCCCGCCTGAGGACAGGCCCACGACATAGAGCCGGTCCGTGTCCACGGCACGGGAGTGCTCACGCACGAAGGCGTCGATGAGTTCGATCAGCGCGGCCCGGACTTTTGCGTCGGTCCAGTCCGTGCCGTCGGGTCCGTCCATGGGACGGGGCAGGGGAATCTGCGGAGAGAGAACGAACGCGGGGTTGCGACGTTGTCGTTCCGGTTTGGCGAACGTGACCGCGATCCGGTTGGAGGTGAGCTGAGTCGTGTTGTTGTCCGCGACTTCGCCACCGCCGTGCAGGGTGACGACGAGCGGGTACCTCGTGCGGGTCTGCGGGTTCCGTATGAATCCCGCCGGCTGGTACAGCCGGAAGGCCAGCTCGAAT
Organism: Streptomyces sp. LUP30; assembly: GCF_001746365.1. Taxonomy (GTDB): domain Bacteria; phylum Actinomycetota; class Actinomycetes; order Streptomycetales; family Streptomycetaceae; genus Streptomyces. The sequence continues at coordinate 232,611 of NZ_MJAJ01000004.1, read as the reverse complement.
CCTGTGGAGTCGGTGAAGGAGCCGGCGGTGAAGTCATCGACCACGGGAGTGATGACGTCGTCGTTCCGGTTCGCGAACGGACCGGCCTTGAGCACCAGTTCGCCTTGCGGGGTGCGCACGTCCGCGATCTGTCTGACGGAGTAGGCGCGGTCGAGCGGAAGGGGATCGGCGCCGGCGGCCCGTGCGTCGAGGTCGTTCGGGTCGAGTTCGATGATCAGGCGGTCCCCCGGCCGTCCTGGCCGGGATCGGTCGTCCACTTCAGCGCTGGCGTTGGAGTAGATCCGGGTCACCGTGCGAGCCGCTGTCCGTCCGCCCACGGTGGCCTGCACCCGGAAGGCGGTGGGCGGGACCGTCCCGCCGCGTAGGTCGATGCGCTGCGAGTACTGGAGGGCGACGGCCGTCACCAGCCAGTTGTTCCTCGGCGTCACCTGCGTGAGGAGGTCCGTCCGCACGACCGGATCGGGTCCGGATGCCGTATGCCGTACTTCGGAATGTCGTCCTTCGGGGTGTCGTGCTCCGGAGGTGACTGTCGTGGTGTCGGCGGCCGTGGCGGTCGCCGTGCTCACGGCCGGCGCCGTGACCGCACCCGCGGTGGCGGTGAGCACCGTGCGTCTGGTGATCCCTCTCATGAGCCCTCGTCTCGGTCGGTGGGGGCACCCGGACCGGGTGCCGCGGTGCGTGGACCGGTCGTCCGCCTGCGAACTCCCCAGCGGGTGGCGCGTCAGGGGGCTCTGGCGCGGTAGGTGCGGTGGCAGCCGGGAGTGGTGCGGCCGGCGGGGGCTCCGCTCGGCCCCGGGGCGCCGGTCACAGCGAGAAGGCGCCGGTCAGCAGGGCGGCGGCGGTCATGACGAGGGTGGTGGCGAAGGCCCAGCGGAAGACGAAACGCTGGTGCTCTCCGAGCGACACACCGCTCATGCCGACCAGGATGAACGTGGACGCGGTGAGCGGACTGAGCGGGAACCCCGTGGTCATCTGGCCGAGAATGGCCGCCCGTGCGACCTCGGCCGGATCCGTGCCGAACCCGCTCGCGGTCTCGGCCAGTACGGGCAGCACCCCGAAGTAGTAGGCGTCCGGGGTGAAGAGCAGGCTGAGGGGCATGCCGGTGACGGCCACGGCGACGGGCAGATGCGAGCCGAACGAGTCGGGGACGACGGAGACGAGCGTCTCGGCCATCTCGTCGAGCATCTTGGTGCCGCTGAGGATCCCGGTGAGGACGCCGGCCGCGAAGATCATCGTGGTGACCAGGACCACGCTCTTGGCGTGCTTGTCGAGCAGCGCCTGCTGCTGTTCCCAGGTGGGGTGGTTGACCAGCACCGCGATGGCGAAGCCGAGGACGAACAGCACCGGAAGCGGCAGCACTTCCCGGATCAGGCAGACCACGAGGACGATGGTGAGCAGGAGGTTGAAGATGTTCAGCCAGGTCCGCGGCGGCGGGACCCGGACGGTACCGGGCCCGTCCCCGGGGGATCGCAGGACCGGGCGGTCGTGACCCTCGGCCGCCGGCGGAGCGGCCCGTTCACTCGACTCGGCAGTCGTGGCAGTCGTGGCAGTCGTCGAAGCGGCGGGTTCGCGGTCGTCCACGTTGTCCTCGACGCCCTTGAGCACGGCCGTGGCCGGACCTCGCGGGGACAGCGCGCCGAGACGGTCGCGCTCCCTGCGGCCGAGAAGGTACGAGGCCAGCAGCACCCAGGCGATGCCGAAGCCCATCGCCGGCAGTACGGGGTTGAAGACCTCGGAACTGTCCAGTTTCAGCGCCGCCATGGCGCGTACGGTCGGGCCGCCCCAGGGGATCATGTTCATCACGCCCGCGCCCAGGCAGACCACTCCGGACAGCACCAGGGGGTTCATTCCGAGTCTCTTGTAGACCGGCAGCAGCGCGGAGACGGTGATGAGGAAGGTGGAGGCGCCGTCGCCGTCCAGGGCCACGCACAGCGTGAGGACGGCCGTTGCGACGGTGATCCGCAACGGGTCGCCCTGCGCCGCGCGCAACAGGGCGCGGATCAGGGGGTCGAAGAGCCCGGCGTCCACCATCAGGCTGAAGTACAGGACCGCGAAGGCGATCATGATGCCGGTGGGCGCCACCTTGGACAGCCCCCCGAGAATCAGCTCGCCGAGATCGCCCGCGAACCCACCGATGAGCGCCGCCAGCACCGGAAGCAGGATCAGGGCGACGAGCACCGAGGCGCGTCGGCTCATGGTGAGCAGCAGGATGAGGGCGATCGTGGCGAAGCCCAGGGCTGCCAGCATGCGGCGCTCGCTTTCTCGGGGACGGGCCCTCGGCGTTGGCGAGCGGGGCTGGGCGGGGGAAGGCCGGCCGAGGTGTTACGCGAGAGTTTCGAAGCACCAACTGCTCAGTGTCCAGCATCAAACCGAGATCTGTTCATGCGTTAAGAGCATCAGTTCAAGCGTGGGCGCTCTATGCTCGTCGGCCATGGAGGCCCCCACCCTGCGTCAACTGGCGGCGTACACGGCCGTCGCCCGGGCCGCGAGCTTCACCGCGGCCGCCGTGGAGATGCACGTGTCGCAGTCCTCGCTCAGCCGCGCGGTCGCGGATCTGGAGCGGCAACTCGGCGTCCAGCTCCTGGCACGGGACACCCGTAACGTGCAGTTGACCGCGGCGGGCGTGGAGGCCCTGCGGGTCGCCGAGCAGATCGTCACCGCCCACCGGGCGGGCATGAAGGAGCTCAGGCGATATCTGCTCGGCGAGTCGGGAACGGTCGCCGTGGCGACCCTGCCCTCGGTCGCCGCGGTGCTCCTGCCGCAGGTGATCTCCGACTTCCGCGAGCGTCGGCCGCAGGTGGCGGTCCGCCTCCTCGACGGCCTGGAGCGGTCGGTACTGGACCGGGTCCTGTCCGGTGACGCCGACTTCGCGATCACCACCGTCGGTGACCCGTCGGAGCGTCTGGACCATCGCCCCCTGGTCAGGGACCGATTCGTCGCGGTGCTGCCGAGAGGCCACCCGCTCGCCGACCGCCCCGAGATCGCCTGGGAGGATCTGGCCCGTCAGCCGTTCCTGGCCGTCGGGCGCGACTCCAGCGTGCGCCGGCTCACCGATGCGGCGTTCGCCCAGATCGACGCGCACACGGTACCGGCGGCCGAGGCGGGCAGTGTCGCGACGGTGGGGGGACTGGTGGCCGCCGGCCTCGGGGTGTCGGCGATGCCCGCCCTCGTGCTCCCGCTGATGGGCGCCGGGTCCGTCGTCTGCCGTCCTCTGGTGGACCCGGTGGTGGACCGGCGCCTGGACATCGCGGTGCGCGTTCGGCGGTCCCTCCCCGCCGTGACGGAGCGGTTCCTCCAGACGCTCGAGGAGTTCCGTCTCCAGGGCCGCGCTCTTCCGCCCGGGGCGTCATGGGCATGAAGCCGCTCACGCACCGACCGCTCCCCGATTCATGCGTTCTTCGCATTGATTGATGGCCTTCTGTTGCTCGACAGGCATTTCTCCGCTCCTGCACTCTGAAGACTCGAACCGCGACGACCGTGCTGCACCGGCGCGGACGGTGCGGTCGGCGCGGTCGGGGAACCAAGGCGAACTGCAGGGGCGAGGGAGCGCATCGGTGTCGGACGACGAGCGGAACACCACCGGACGCGGGCAGTTGCAGGGGCTGAAAGTGGTTGAGTTCGCCCATGTGGTGGCCGGGCCGCTGGCGGGCTCGATGCTCGCCGACCAAGGGGCCGACGTCGTGCACGTGGAACCCCCCGGCGCCGGAGACGCGGCCCGCGCCATGGGACCGCAACGTGACGGCGTCCCCCTGTGGTTCAAGGTCGCCGGCCGCAACAAGCGCTCGGTCACCCTCGATCTGCGCCAGGAGGCCGGCCGGGGTGTCGCCCGCCGGCTCGTCGCCTGGGCGGACGTCGTCATCGTCACCCTGCGCGCCGGACGCCTGCGCAGCTGGGGACTCGACTGGGACTCCGTGCACCGGATCAACCCCCGGGCCGTCCTGCTGCAGATCTCCGGTTTCGGCGCCACCTCGTCGCAGGCGGACGCCCCGGGCTTCGGCAAGATGGGTGAGGCACGCAGCGGGGTCGTCCACCTGACCGGTTTCCCCGACGGCCCGCCCGTGCACACCGGCTTCTCGCACGGCGACGCCGTGACCGGCCTGATGGGCGCCTACGCCGTCCTCGCGGCCCTCCACCGCCGCGACCACGATCCCGGGTTCGACGGCGAGTGGATCGACCTCGCTCTCTTCGAGGCCCTGTTCCGTCTCGTCGAGTGGCAGGTCATCGTCCACGACCAGTTGGGGGAAGTGCCCGAACGTTCCGGCAACCAGCTGGCGGTCGCCCCCGCGGCCGTGATCAACACCTACCGCTCCCGCGACGGAGAGTGGATCACGGTGACCTCCGCGACGCTGCGTTCGGTCCGCAACATCGTCCGCCTGCTGGGTCTGCCCGAGCAGGAGTTCGCCACGGCGCGGCAACAGCACGACCGGCGGGCACAGCTGGACGAGGGCCTGCACGACTGGGTGGCGCAGCGCGGCGCCGGCGAGTGCCTCGAGGAGTTCGCCCGCGCCGAAGTCGTGGCCTCACGGGTGTTCGACGCCGCGGACATCGCCGCCGACCCCGTGTACGCCGAACGCGAGGACATCGTCACGGTCGACGACCCCGACCTCGGTCCGGTACGTATGCAGGCGGTGATCCCGCACTTCCGGCAGCGGCCCGGCCGGGTCTGGCGAACGGGTCCCGCCCTCGGTCAGGACAACCGCCTCGTCTACGGGCAGTGGCTCGGACTCACCGCGGACGAACTGGCCGACCTGGAGAAGAGCGATGTCATCTGAAGCGCCTCGCAGGAGGCCTGCCGAGGCGGACCCGGGACCGGTCGGCCGGCCCCCGCTGCGCTCCCTGCTCTTCGTCCCCGGCACCAGAACCGACTGGCTGCCCAAGGCCCGGGCGGCGGGCGCCGACGCGGCCGTCCTCGACCTGGAGGACGCGGTGCCCGCCGCGGACAAGCTCGCCGCCCGCGCTCAGGTGGCCGACGCCATCGCGCGGGCCGCAGCCGAACCGGCCGATCGGGTGGAAGGGATGGCGCTGTTCGTCCGGGTCAACCCGCTGGACGGCTGGGCGGGGGCCGAGGAACTACGCGCGGTCGTAAAGCCGGGCCTCGCCGGCATCGTGCTGCCCAAGGTCCGCTCCGCAAAGGACGTGTGGCTTGCCGACCGGCTGCTGGGCTGGTGCGAACGGGAACAGGGGCTGCCGCCCGGACGGGTCGCCCTGGTGCCCCTGCTGGAGACGGCCCGTGGCCTGCGCGAGGCCTACGACATCGCGCGAACCGCCGCACGCATCGCCTACGTGGGCGCACTGACCGCCCCCGGCGGCGACGTGGAACGGGCCGTCGGCTACCGCTGGAGCCCGGAGGGGACCGAGACGGCGGCGCTGCGCTCTCGTGTTCTCCTGGACGTCCGGGCAGCCGGAGTGCCGTGCCCGGTCACTGGAGTGTGGACGCGCGTCACCGACCTGCCGGGGCTACGCGCCTTCGCCCAGCAGAACCGCTCCCTCGGCTACGAGGGGATGATGGCGATCCACCCTTCCCATGTCCCGGTGATCAACGAGGTGTTCTCTCCCCGCCCGGACGAACTCGCCCGCTGCGCGGAGGTGATAGCGGCGGTCGAGGCGGCGCAGGAGGACGGCAGGGGCGCTGTGACTTTTCAGGGCGAGATGGTCGACGAGGCCATGGCCGCTACGGCACGGCTTGTTCTCGGACGAACCAGGGCGCGGATGCGGGTGACCGATGAGCTCCCGCCTTCCGGCCTGTGATCACGAAACGCCGCCGTCACCGGCGGGGGGGATGATCCGGCGGGCCCGGACCGGCGTCAGTCCGGCTTCAGCATCACCGCCTGGCCGCCCGAGGGAGCCAGGGCCACGCTGAGCACGGTCGCCGCGGCGGCGGCGGTGCCCGTCGCGCCTATCCCGACCGCGGCGGCGCCGACGGCGACCGCCGTGCCCTTGAGCAGCCCCGGCGGGACACTGCCGGGGGGCGCCGGGACGGGTCCGTCCCTGCGTCCGTCGGGCGTGAGGGAACCTGCATGGCAGTGCACCTCTCCATCGAGTAGATCCGCGCCGGGCAGGGAGATCGGATGTTTCGGATCACCGTCCGCCCGCACACCCAAACACAACTGAACAGTAATGAACGGGTGCCAACACCTCGGCAGTTGTACGTCAGGGCGATGGAAAGGTCAACAGTGCGCGCAACACCCGTCCCGCCGCCCGCCCGAGCATTTCCTGGCGCGCCCGACTTCGCCCGGCGAAGCGCGGCCCCGCTCTCCAACAGCCCGATTCCGAGGCGGCATTACCTACCATCCAGGGCCGAAACCGGACAGCAGCCCGGCCGGTGGACCTTGGACCGCGCCCTCCGAACGACCCCGTGGTCACCCCGTGTGAAGCCACGGGTGGTCATGCCGCGACTCCCGGGCTCCCCCTCGCGTGCAAACAAAACCAATCACTTTCTCTTGACACGACAGTGCACCTGCGGCTGTCATGACCGACGGATATCCCATCTCCCCTTCCGCACCGCCGCGTTTGCCACCGTTCGCGGCCCCACTCCCTGTCGAGCGTGCCGCCATGCACCCTCACCGTGCGGCACGGCCCGCCAAGGCGTCCGGCCTCGCTGCGGCCGGACACCGTGATCCGGTTCCTCGCGGTGCGTCATGACGTCATGTCAGAACCTCTAAGGAGAGGCAGAACATGTCGAATCGGGCACCCCACCACAGCCCCCCACGCGCCCGGTGGCGCACCGTCGTCACCGCGTTCCTCACGCTGCTCGGAGGCCTCGCGGCACTGCTGCTGCCCGCCGCGTCCGCCCACGCCGCCACCGTCTCGTTCACCCTGGGCGCCACCAGAACCGACCAGAACGGCAACACGCTCCAGCTGCACGGGCTGGGCATCGTCAAGGTCGGCTCCACCTGGTACGGCTTCGGCGAGGACAAGACCGGCGAGACGTCGACGGACACGTCCTTCCAGGACGTCCCCTGCTACACCTCGACCGACCTCGCCGACTGGACCTACCAGGGCCGGGCCCTGAGCAGACAGAGCAGCGGCGACCTGGGACCGAGCCGGATCGTGGAGCGGCCGAAGGTCATCCACAACGCGTCGACCGGCATGTACGTGATGTACACGCACATCGACAGCATGAACTACTCCGACGCGAGGGTCGGCGTGGCCACCAGCAGCACCCCCTGCGGCCCGTACACCTACCGGGGCAGCTTCCGGCCGATGGGCAACCTCAGCCGTGACCTCGGCCTGTTCCAGGACACCGACGGCACCGGCTACCTGCTGAGCGAGGACCGCAACAACGGCCTGCGCGTCTACCGGCTCTCCGCCGACTACCTCTCCGTCGACAGCCTGGTGACGACACTGGGCAGCAGCGGCAGCGGCAGCGTCGAGTCGCCCGCCATGCTGAAGATCAACGGCATGTACTACGTCTTCGGATCCCACCTGACGGGCTGGAGCCTGAACGACAACATCTACGCCACCGCCACGTCACTGAACGGGCCATGGTCGGCGTTCCGGAACTTCGCCGCGCCCGGCACCCACACCTACGGCAGCCAGACGGCGAACGTCATCACCGTCCAGGGCGCCTCCGGCACCACCTACCTCTACGCCGGCGACCGCTGGGACACCTCGAACCTGGGCGAGTCGAAGCTGATCTGGCTGCCGTTGACCATCAGAGGCACGACGGTGAACCTCGGCCAGTACCCCACCTGGTCCCTCGACGTGTCGGCGGGCACCTGGACGCCCGACTCCGGCGTCCCCACCGACGCGGTGCACACGCTCACCAACGCGGGCAGCTCCATGCTGATGGACGTCTCGAGCGGTTCCACCGCGACCGGGGCCAAGGTCATCCAGTGGCAGTCCAACGGCGGTGACAACCAGAGGTGGAGCCTGAACCGAGTGGCGGACAACGTCTACACGCTCAAGAGCGTGAAGAGCGGCCTGTGCCTGGAGGTCCCGGGCAAGTCCACCGCGGAGAACGTCCAACTGCAGCAGTGGACCTGCAACGGCGGAGCCAACCAGCAGTTCGCCGCCGATCTGGTCGGCAGTCTGACCGGCGCCAAGTTCATGCTCGTCAACGTCAACAGCGGACTGGACATCGGCGTGGACTCCTCCTCCACCACCGCGGGCGCCGCCGTCGTCCAGCTGACCGGCACCGGCGCCGCCGGCCAGCAGTGGACGATGTCATGACCCTCCGGACGCGGGCTCGCCGCGGCCGTCGCAGTCCGGCCCCGCACGCGCGCCCCACGTGACAGGCGGACGGCCCCTGCCGGAGTCGGGAGGCGGACGGGGGCGCTGACGTTGCGGCCGGTCGCCCCCGGCGTGAATGCCTCGCACACACCACGCGAGGCATTCACGCCGACCGGGCAGAGGCGACTCCACCTGCGGGGACGCCTGAAAGGGCGGCGGAGAAGCGGAGGTGCGGATCACACGGAACCCTGGACCGTCATCCAGCGCCACTGGGTGAACTGCTCCAGGTTGGCGGTGCCGCCGATGCGGGAGCCGTTGCCCGAGGCTCCCATCCCACCGAAGGGGGCGTTCGCGGCGTCCTTGGCGGAGACGTCGTTGAGGTGCACCATGCCGGTGCACAGCTGCTCGGCGATGACCGCGGCCCTCGCCGTCGAACCGGAGTGCACAGCCGCCGTCAGGCCGTACGGCGTGTCGTTGGCGATCTCCACGGCCTCATGGTCGGTACGGAACGCGACGACGGGAGCGACCGGCCCGAAGATCTCCTCGGTGAAGGCGGGCATGGTCCGCTCGACGCGGTCCAGAACGGTGGGCGGGTAGAACAGCCCGTCGCGGCGTCCGCCCGCCAGCACCCGCGCACCGGCGGCCACGCTCTCGTCCACGATGCGTGCGACCCTCGCGACCTGACGCTCGCTGATCACCGGGCCGAGGGCCACGCCCTCCTCGCGCGGGTCGCCGACCCGCAGCTCGTCGGCCTGCCTGACCAGCGCCTGCGTGTAGGGCTCCACGACGTCGGCGTGCACCAGATGACGTCCGGCGGCGACGCAGGCCTGCCCTTGATAGCCGAAGGAGCTCATCGCCCCGGCCGCCGCGGCGGAGCCGATGTCGGCGTCGTCGAGCACGACGATCGAGTTCTTGCCGCCCAGTTCCAGCGCCACCCGCTTGAGCCCGTCGCCCGCGGCGCGGGCGACCGCCCGTCCCGCCTCGGTGGAGCCGGTGAAAACGACCATGTCGACGTGGGCATCGGCCACGACCGCCTCACCGGTGCCGGGGCCTCCGGGCAGGACGTGGAGCAGCCCCTCGGGCAGTCCGGCCTCCTCGAACAGCCGTGCCACGACGACACCGCCGGACACCGGTGTGTGGGGGTCGGGCTTGAGCAGAACGGCGTTGCCGAGGACGAGTGCGGGCGCCAGGGCCCGCATGGCGAACAGCAGGGGGGCGTTCCAGGGGTTGATGACGCCGACCACGCCCAGGGGTACCCGCCATGCGTAGCTGGCCCGGGCGGGCGCCGACGGGCTCAGGATCTCGCCGCGGGGCAGCGACGCGAGGCCGGCGGCCTGCGCGAGCTGGCTGAGTCCGGCCGCGATCTCGTAGTCGCCCTTCGCCGGGACGCCTCCGGACTCCCTGACGATCCATTCGCGAATCGCTCCGCGGTGGTCGCGCAGTGCCCCGGCGGCGCGGAGCAGGACCTCGGCGCGCTCCTGGGGCGCCGTCCCGGCCCAGACCGGCTGGGCTCGGGCGGCCTGGGTCCCGGCCCGGGCCACATCCGCGGGCGCGGCCACCCCCACCTCGGCCAGCCGCTCCCCCGTGGCGGGTTCGTCGACCGGCTGCACACCGCCCTCGGACCGCCGCCAACCGCCGCTGTAGATCTTGCCGGTCCATTCGGCCGCGTCCGGCCACGTCTCGTCGTCGGTGACGGTCATGGCACGACCCTCCAGCCCCCGATGGATTGGTCTATCTTTTACATTTATGCCGTTATCGATGATATATGTCCGGTCATCTCTCTAGGTTGCTCGTGGCCGGGCCGGGACGCACGGTGGAAAGACCGAAGCGAGGGCGGATGAACGCGATGACGGGTTCTGGCACCGCCGGCGACGACCGGGCGGCGTGGCGGCCTGACGACCCCATCGACGAGTCGGCCACGGCCGGAGCCCGCGTGGACTCGAACGGCATCATGACCTGGTGGAGCGAGGGGGCACGGCGGCTGCTCGGATACCCGTCCGCGGAGGTCGTCGGCCGGCCCGCGGCGTCATTGCTCGTAGGGGAGCCGCCCGCCGAGACGCTTCGTTCCCTGCGAACGCTGCGGCGGTGGGCCGGGACGGCGACTCTCCTGCACCGCGACGGCCACCGTCTCGCAGTGAACCTGCTGGCCCACCGCCGGGAGCCCGACGGCGAGGAGACAGGGGGCGGCGAGTGGCTCCTGGTCTCCCCCCTGGCCGGGTCGGCGTCGCCGCTCCCGGACGACGCGCTGGTGATGTGGGCGTTCACCCGGTCCCCGCTCACGACGGCGCTCTACGACACCGGCCTGCGGCTGCGGCGGGCGAACGCGGACATGGAGCGGGTGATCGGTCTGCCCGAAGCCGCGATGCAGGGGCTGCGCGTATCGGAGATCGTGGTCGACCCGGAGAGCGACCGCACGGAAGAGTGCATGCGGCGGGCGCTGGAGACCGGCGAACAGCAGCATCTGCAGCAGTCCCTGCACCTGGCGGGCCATGAGAGCCAGAGCGTCTGGACGACCTTGCTCACCCCCGTGCGGGACGCCGAGGGAACGATACGGGGAGTGCTCCTTTCCGCGTACGACGTGACCGAGGAGCACCTGGCCCGAGGACGGCTGGCCCTGCTGAACGAGGCCAGCATCCGCATCGGCAGCACCCTGGACCTCGCCCGGACCGCGCAGGAACTCGCCGATGTGGCCATCCCCCAACTCGCGGACTTCGTCACCGTCGACCTGCTTCCCGCCATCGAGGGCGGCGACGACCCGCTCGCGGGCTCGCCGCCCAGCCCCGTCATGCTGCGCCGTGTCGCCTACCAGTCCGTCCTGGAGGGCTGCCCCGAGGTCGTGGTGGAACGCGGAACGGTGGCCGCCTACCCGGACGACTCGACTGCGGCCAGGTGCCTGACCACCGGCCGGCCGCTGATCGAGAACGTGACCGCTTCCGCGATGGACCGGGTGGCGAGCCAGACCCCGGACCGGGCCGAGCGGATGCGGCACTACGGCTTCCACTCCGTGCTGGCCGTGCCGATGCGCGCCCGCGGCATCACCCTCGGCGTGGCCACGTTCTCCCGCCACCGGCACCCGGAACCCTTCGAGCAGGACGACCTGCTCCTGGGCGAGGAGATCACCGCCAGGGCCGCCGTCTGCATCGACAACGCCCGCCGCTACAGCCGCGAGCGCCGCACCTCCCTCACCCTTCAGAGCAGTCTCCTGCCGCAGCGGCTGCCCCCGCAGGCCGCCGTCGACGTCGCCTCCCGCTACCTCCCCGCCAGCGCGCAAGCCGGCGTCGGCGGCGACTGGTTCGACGTGATCCCGCTGTCCGGCGCCCGGGTCGCGCTCGTCGTCGGCGACGTCGTCGGCCACGGCATCCAGGCCTCGGCCGCGATGGGACGACTGCGTACCGCCGTGCGCACCCTTGCCGACGTCGACCTTCCGCCCGACGAGTTGCTGACCCACCTGGACGACATGGTCATCCACCTGTCCGCCGAGGCCGAAAACACGGCCGGCGTCGTCGGCGACATCGGCGCGACCTGTCTGTACGCCGTCTACGACCCGGTCTCCCGGCGCTGCGCCATGGCTCGCGCGGGCCACCCCGTACCCGCGCTGGCGACGCCGGACGGCGCCGTCGTGTTCCCCGACATCCCCGCGGGCCCGCCGCTCGGGCTGGGCGGCCTGCCCTTCGAGGTCACCGAGATCGAGCTGCCCGAAGGAAGCATCCTCGCGCTGTACACCGACGGCCTCATCGAGGCCCGCGGCCGCGACATCGACGAAGGTCTCGACGCACTGCGCAAGGTGCTGGCCCGGCCGGCTCCGTCCTTGGAGAGCACCTGCGACACCGTGCTCCGGACGCTTCTCCCGGACCACCCCGCCGATGACGTGGCGCTGTTGATCGCCCGCACCCGCGCCCTGGACGCGGCCCATGTCGCCACCTGGGACGTGCCGCCCGATCCCTCAGCGGTCGCCCGGACCCGTAAGGACGCCACCCGGCAGCTGGCCGCCTGGGGCCTGGACGAAGCCGTTTTCGTGACCGAACTGGTGGTCAGCGAACTCGTCACCAACGCCATCCGTTACGGCGGCCCCCCCATACAGCTCCGGCTCATCCGCGACCGCAACCTCATCTGCGAAGTCTCCGACGGCAGCAACACCACCCCCCACCTCCGCCGCGCGCGCACCTTCGACGAAGGCGGCCGCGGGCTGCTCCTCGTCGCTCAGCTCACCCAGGGCTGGGGCACTCGCCAGACGTACACCGGCAAGACGATCTGGGCCGAACAGGCCCTCTCCCCGCACGCTTCACCGTCTACGAAGACGGACTGACCGATGCGGCAGCCCCGCCGCTTCGAGACCTTCGAGGATCTTGACGACCCTTGCCGATCAGCAGCCGTCCATGACGTTTCTGCTGGCGGGCCGGGGTGCGCCATCTCTCTGCCCGTCGGTCTCTGTCGGTCTGTTCCTGTCCTCGCGTCCCAACTGCCTCCCGACACCGCGCCGAAGGGCCAGAGACGCTGGGCTGTGGGGCGGTCCGTGTCCGCCGGTGCGGCCGACGTCGGCTCGAGGGGCGTGGACCCGCCCGGTGCTGGGGAAGACCTGGGGCTGACCTGAACCTTGTCGGGCTGTCTTACGCGCGCGTAGCGTGTGTCGTGCCCTGGTGCCTGGGGAGTGCCGCCAGGCGACGCCGGTGAAGGGGCTGACCGGCCAGGGGAAGGTGCGGAGCGTGTGCGCGTCTGATCGCCGGGGGTTGTCGTGGTGACGTTCAGACTTCTCGGGCCCGTCGAGTTATGGGGCCGAGGACCGATCGACGTAGGTCCTCCGCAGCGGCGGAGCGTGATGGCGGCGCTCGCGGTGGACGCCGGCCGGGCAGTGCCGCTCGAGACACTGATGAGGCGTGTGTGGGGTGAGGATCCGCCGGAGGGGGCGCGTCAGGCGCTGTACGCCCATGTGGCCCGCATCCGGCGGGTGTTGGCGGCCACCGGGGCCGTCCGCACGCAGGGCCTGCTTCGGCGGAACGGCGGTTACGTGCTGGACGTCGACTCCGAAGACGTGGACCTCCACCGGTTTCACCGCCTGGTCGCCGACGCCCGCAGAGCCGACCGGGGCCACGCCGAGCAGGTGACCATACTCCGCGAGGCCCTGGATCTGTGGCGCGGGGAGCCGCTCGCCGGACTGTCCGGGGAGTGGGTGTCGCGGATGCGCGACACCTGGCAACGGCAACGGCTGGACGCGGTCACGGCGTGGGCCCACGCGGAGACGGCGGTGGGCAACCACGCGGTGGTGATCGACCGGGTGCCCGAGCTGATCGACCAACACCCGCTCGTGGAGCCGCTGGTGGCCGTGCTGATGCGGGCGCTGTACGAGGCGGGGCGCGGTTCCGAGGCCCTGGAGTGCTTCGCCCGGACCCGGAAGCGCCTGGCCGACGAACTGGGCGCCGATCCGGGGACCGAGCTCCGGCGACTCCACCGGGAGATCCTGCGGGGAGCCCCCGAGCCGGCCGAGGTCACGGATCCGCTGCCTTCGGCCCGACCGCGGTCCGTGCCGGTTCTGGCGCGTCTGCCCCTGGACGTACCGGCTTTCACCGGCCGGGAGGAGGAGCTGGCCCAGCTCGACAAGATCCTCGCGGAGGGCATGGGCGGCCCCGCGGTGGCGGTGGTCTCGACCCTCTCCGGGACCGCGGGCGTCGGGAAGACGGCTGTGGCCGTCCACTGGGCCCACCGGGTGGCCGAGTGGTTCGAGGACGGCCAGCTCTACGTGAACCTCCATGGTTTCGAGCCTTCGCGGCCACCCGTGACCCCGGCGGAGGCGCTGCCCCGGCTGCTGGAGACGTTGGGCGTGCTCCCGCAGCACATGCCGGTCAGCCCGGAGGCGCAGACCGGGCTGTACCGGAGCATGCTGGCGGGACGGCGGATGCTGGTGATGCTCGACAACGCACGGGACGCCGAGCAGGTACGGGCGTTCCTGCCCGGCAGTCCGGGGTGCTTCACCCTGGTGACCAGCCGGAACCGGCTCTCCGGCCTGATCGCCCTCGAAGACGCCCGGAGTCTCGTCCTGGATGTGCTGCCCGCGGCGGAGTGCCGACGGCTGCTCGCTCGCCGGACAGGGGCCGAGCGCGTGATGTCCGAACCGCTGGCGGTGGACGAGATCGTGAGCCGCTGCGCGCGGCTGCCGCTGGCCCTGGTGATCGTGGCGGCCCGCGCGGCGATCGAGCCGGGGCTCAGCCTGGCACGGCTCGCAGCCGAACTCCGGGACGCCCAGGACTCCCCCGACGGGCTGGACAGCTTCGGCAACGAGGACACGAGGGCGGACATACGCGCCGTGTTCTCCTGGTCGTACGGCACCCTGCATCCCCAGGCCGCCCGGATGTTCCGGCTGCTCGGCGTTCACCCCGGCCCGGACATCAGCGTGCCCGCCGCCGCGAGCCTGGCCGGGCTCCCCGTCCGGCACGCGGGCCGGCTGCTGACCGCGCTGGCCGACAGTTGCCTGGTCACCGAGCACTCGCGCGGCAGATACGTGCTCCACGACCTGCTGCGGATGTACGCCGCGGAACTCGCCGGCGCCGCGGACGCAGCCGGTGAGACGCACGCGGCCGAAGACCGCTTGTTCGGCCACTACCTGCACTCCGCGCACTCCGCGGACCGCATGCTGGATCCCCACCGCGACCCGATCGCGCTGCCGCCCCCGGCCCCCGGCGTCTCCCCCGAGCACGCCGCGGACCACGGGGAGGCTCTCGCCTGGTTCACAGCCGAGCACCCTGTGCTCCTGGCGGTGGCGCACCGGTCGGGCGTCACCACGCAGGCGCCCGATGCCCCCACCTGGCAGCTGACGCGCGCGCTGACCACGTTTCTTCAGCGACGCGGCCACTGGTCCGACTGGGCCGCAGCGCAGGAGGCCGCCCTGGACGCCGCCCTGCGCTCGGCTTCCCGGGTTGGGGAAGCCGAGGCCCGCAGCGGCCTCGGCCGTGCCTGCACCCGCCTGATGCGACTGGACGACGCGCTCACCCACCTCACCCGCGCCCTGGATCTCCACCAAGGACTCGGCAACCGTACGGAGCTGGCGCACACCCACCTCGACCTGGCCCGCCTGCACGCCCGGCGGGACGCCTGCCCCGAAGCCCTGGCCTGTGCCCAGGAGGCCCTCGACCTGTACACCTCCTTGGGTCATCGGGCCGGACAGGCCCGGGCCCTGAACTCGGTCGGCTGGTATCACGCGCAGCTCGGCGACCACCGCCGGTGCCTCGCGTGCTGCGGGCAGGCGCTGGAGCTCTTCGCCGAACTCGGCGTCCGGGACGGGCAGGCGGACACCTGGGACAGCCTCGGCTACGCCCACCATCACCTCGGCGACCACCGCCGGGCAGCAACCTGTTACCGCAACGCCGTCGCGCTGTTCCACGGTCTCGGGGACCGCTACTACGAGGCCGACGTACTCGCCCACCTCTGCGAGAGCCTCCGGGCCGCCGGCGAGGCCGACGCAGCACGGCGGGCCGCCCGGCGCGCCGCGGACATCCTCGACGAACTCGGCGTCCCGGGCTCGGACGGCATCCGCGTGCGGCTACGCCGCCTCGGCCTGCCGACCGTCCCCTGAGCAGGTTCCGCTCGGCGTCCTGTGAACCGACAGCCGGCCGAGGGGCCCGCGCGAACGCAGGCGGCGTGTCCGCACGGCGGGCCGCCGCGCGGACACGTCAGGGACTATCGCGTGTAGCAGACGCCCGTGTGCCTGCCGTTCTGGCCGTTGGTGTAGTCGTATGCCTGGAAAAGGAACTTGGAGCTGGTCTTGGGGCCGAAGCGGCCGTCCACGTCCAGCACGTGGCTGCCCGCGTTCCGGTTGATCTGCGTCTGGGCGTTCTTCACCGCCTGCTCGGTGCCGGAGCCGAAGTCCCGGTCCTCCGCGATGCCCTGGCCGAAGCAGGCGTTCAGGCTCTCCTGCACGACGAGTACCGGGAGGCTGTTCATCCCCCGGGCCACGACGCAGTTGTAGTTTCCTGAACCCGCCGAGGGCACATGGAGGTACCAACCGCCACCGACACTCACGTTGGTGAAGCCGGTGCACGCGACCTCGGCGGCAACCGTCTTGGACGCAACCTGCGCCGAGGCCGTTCCTGCGCTGCCCCCCACCACCGCCGGGACGGCGAGCGCCGCCACTGCCGCCAACGAAGCCAGGCTTGCCCGTCGTGTCGTTCGCATGGATTCCCTCTCCCTCGTCCCACGCGCCTCACACAGATGCGCGATAAACGTGCGCCGTCGGGACCTTCCGCTCCGGTGGCCGGCGTGGCCGCCTCGGTGCACATGACGACAATGGACAGGAAGCCTTGCCGGAACCTTGCCGGAACCTTGTTGCCCGTCCCGCCGCCCGGCCGACCAGGACACCACCGCCGGACGCCGCCGCCAGGCTTCGACGACGCGGGGAGCCGATCGGCGCCCCGCGCGTCCGCGTCAGCCCGTTGCGGACTCAGCCACGCGGCCCCGCGCCGTGCAGGAGTGTGTCGATGACGAGCGTGGCCAGGGCGTCCGGGTCCTGTGCGGCAGGATCCTGCTCCGTGCCGGGCCCGTTGACGGCTTCGCCGAGGAGGGCGTAGTACACCTGCCGCGTCCACGCCAGGTCTGCGTCCGGAGCGATCAGCCCCTCCCGCTGCGCCCGGTTCATGAGCTCGACGGTGTGGGTGTCGATCTCACCCCAGAGGGCGGCTGCGGCGGGAGTGTGAGCCGCGGCGTGGCTGAGGGTGAACCGCCAGGTGTTCTTGACCCGCAGGACGTTCGCCGTCACCCGGTGCAGTGCCACGAGCGCGGGGGCGGCCTGCGGCCGGGCCTCCTCGATGGCGTCGATGAGCTGCTGCTTCGCGGAGACGGCGAGCGCCTCCAGCAGCGCCTGCCGGTTCGCGAACCGGCGGTGAACGGTGATCCTGGTCAGCCCCGCCGCCTCGGCGACCTGCTCCATGGAGGCGCCGGCGTCCTGGGCGAAGACCTGTTCAGCCGCCTCGAGAATCGCGCGCACACTGCGCTCGGCATCTGCCCGCAGTGCTCGGCCCATGTCTGTCTCCTGTCTGATCGCTGCCCGTCCCCTTGTAGGGGATACGTGAATGCTACCGGTAGCCGGTTAATTGATGCTTCCGTGTTGCCATTGACTTGAAAACTGATACATTGGTGAAACCGATTGAGGATCGCTCGGCGCCGGCATCGCGAGCCCTCCATCACGACAACGACGAAACCGACCCCCTGAGCAAGGAGCCCACAATGGCGACGACACGACCGGTAGCCCTCGTGACGGGCGCGTCCTCCGGAATCGGAAAGGCAGCCGCTCTCGCACTGGCCGCGGCAGGCCACGAAGTGGTAGGCACCAGCCGCAACACCGCGCACGTCACCCCGATCGAGGGCGTGACCTTCCTCGACCTCGACGTGACCAGTGACGAGTCGGTGACCGCCGCGGTCGGCGAGGTGATCGACCGGTTCGGGCGCATCGACGTCCTGGTCAACAACGCCGGCATCGGCTCGGCTGGCGCCGCCGAGGAAAGTTCCGCCGCGCAGGCGCAGGGCCTCTTCGACATCAACGTCTTCGGCGTCATCCGCATGACGAACGCCGTCCTGCCGCACATGCGCGCGGCACGCAGCGGACGCGTCATCAACATCTCGTCCATCGTCGGGTTCATGCCGCAGCCCTACATGGCCGTCTACGCCGCTTCCAAGCACGCCGTCGAGGGCTACTCGGAGTCCGTCGACCACGAGGTCCGCGAGTACGGCGTGCGGGTCCTGCTCGTCGAGCCGGCCTGGACCAGCACCGCGTTCGACGCCGCCAGCGTCCGCCCCGACCAGCCCTTGGACGTCTACGCCCACCAGCGGCACGTCTTCGAGGAGTACATGGCCCAGGCCGTCAAGGACGGCGACGCCCCCGCCGTCGTCGCCAAGGAGATCGTCGCCGCCGCGACCGACGCCAAGCCCAAGCTGCGCTACACCGCCGGCGCCCTCACCGGCCGCGTCCGCACCATGCGCCGCATCGTCCCCACCCGCATGTTCGACCAGCAGCTGCGCAAGCTCAACCGCCTGCCCACCACCTGACGTTCAGACCCCACCTCCAGACGACAGCGACAGCGACAGCGACAGGAAAGCGAAGCGACATGAGCACCTACCTGGCAGACGCGGCCGAGGACCTCACCGTCGACGGTCCCTCCGCGACCTTCACCTACCGGCGCCTCGGCCCGGCCGGGGGCACCCCGCTGGTCCTGCTGAACCGGGTCCGGGGCACCCTCGACTGGTGGGACCCGGAGTTCCTGGACCACCTGGCCGCCGAACGCGACGTGATCGTCTTCGACTACCTCGGTACCGGCTACACCACCGGTACTCCGGCCGACTCCGTGGAGGGACTCGCCGACGGGACCGTCGAGTTCATCGAGGCCCTCGGCCTCACGCAGGTGGACCTGCTCGGCTGGACGCTGGGCGGCACCGTCGCCCAGCACATCGCCCGCCGACGGCCCGACCTGGTCCGCAGGCTGGTCGTGGCGGCCGCCGGTCCCGGCGGCACGGTGCCCGGCGCACCCGACCCGAACCCGAAGGTGCGGGCCACCATGACCAAGCCCGAGGTCACGGGGGACGACCTGGTGTTCCTGTTCTTCCCGGAGACGGACACCGGGCGCGCCGCCGGGTACGCGCACCTCGCCAGGGTGGCCACCCGGCTGGCCGGCGGGCTTCCCGAGGTGTCCGAGGCGGCGGCCATGGGCCAGATCGCCGCGATCCAGAAGGACGCGTCGATCCCTTTCGAGCAGGTGCGGGCAGAGCTGGCGGCCATCCGGCAGCCCGTTCTCTACGCGACCGGCATGCAGGACGTGATGATCCCCGCGCTGGCGGCCTACACCGCCGTGCAGGACCTCGTTGACGCCACTCTCGTCGCCTACAGCGACGCCGGCCACGCCTTCCTCTTCCAGCACGCCAGGGAATTCGCCGCCCAGGTGACGTCCTTCCTCGCCGACTGACCACTGAACGAAGCCCGACACCGAGGGAGTCGGAAAGCCTCCCCGAACGAGGAGACCCACCGTGGAGTCGACCAGCGATCCGGCACGCCGCGAGGTCACGCCCCTGGAACTGTTCTTCGACCTGGTCTACGTCTTCGCCATCGGCCAGCTGTCACACCGATTGCTGGCGCACCCGACGTGGACCGGCGCCGCCCAGACGCTCGTGCTCTACCTCGCCGTCTACGCAGCGTGGGCGTACACCACGTGGGCGGTCACCCTCGTCCCGGCCGAGGACCCACGGACCCGGCGGATGCTGCTCGCGGTCATGCTCGTGGGGCTCTTCATGAACGCCGCGATCCCGCGAGCCTTCAGCGACGCCGGTTGGCTCTTCGTCGCCACCTTCCTGCTGGTCCACATCGGGCGGACGGTATGGCTGCTCACCGTCGGCCTCGACGAGGTCAACCAGGAGCATTTCGTCCGCGTTCTGGTCTGGTTCGTCGCCGCCGCTCCCCTGTGGGTGACCGGCGCGGCGGTCGGCGGCGGCGCGCGGCTGGCGTGGTGGGCCGCGGCGCTGCTGATCGAGTTGGCGGGCACGTGGACGGCGCACCCGCTGCCCGGCCGCAGGCTGGAGTCCCGGCAGATCGGCTTCGCCGGCGGGCACCTGCTGGAACGCGGCCGCCTGTTCGTGATCATCGCGTTGGGCGAGACGGTCATGACCACCGGCACGGCGCTCACCGCGGCACCGTACGAGCCGATGACCCTGCTCACCGGCAGTGTCGCGCTCACCGGCACGGTCGCACTGTTCTGGCTGTTCTTCAGCCGCTCCGAGCGCGTCGTGCGCCATTTCCAGCGGACCGAGGACCCCATGCGGGCCGGGCGCAGCGGCGTCATCAGCCTCATGGCCTCCGTCGCCGGGTTGATCGCCGTCGCCGTCGCCGATGAACGTGTCATCGTCCACCCCGTCGACCACGCCGGCATCACCACGAACCTGTTGCTCTTCGGCGGGCCGGCCCTCTACCTCGTCCCCCAGGTGTGGCACGGGGCAACCCTGTTCGACGAGCTGCTCTCGCCACGGCTGCTCGCGCTGTCCGCCCTGGTCGTCGCGGGCCTGCTCACGCCCATGGCCCCGGCATGCCTGGCGGCGGTCGTCGCCGCCGTGATCGTCGTGGCACTGGCCGCGTTCGAAGAGCGCCGTCCGACCGACGATACGCAGGGGAAGCCGGCTCCTCGGACCGTCCACACCCCTGACCCGATCACCTGATTCCGACGCACGCGGCCGGTCTGCCGGCCGGCATGGCACATCGGCGGGTCGTCCGATGAGACCGGCATGCCTTCTCCCCCTCCCCACCCCCCTTTCAACAGAAGGATTTTCATGAGCCTGTCCACCAGCGCCCCCTCGCCACCGGAGCCGACGGGGGTGCCGACAGGGGCCCCGCCCGGACACCCGCTCTCGAGCCGTCCGGCGCTGAGACCGCCCTCCACGCCGGTGCCCGCGACCACCCCGACCATCCGCATCCGGTAGCCGGACATGAGCCGACCGGCGGGCGGGAGCAGGTGGCCGTGTCGGGAGGCGGGGCGCCATAACGACGGCCGGCGTACTGATCTGTGACGCCCAGGAGTTGATGCGGGCCGGACTGCGCGGGGTGGTCGACAGCCAACCGGACTTCACTGTCGTCGGCGAGGCCGGGGACGGCGAGTCCGCTGTGGCGCAGGCACTCACGCTGCGCCCGGACCTCGTCGTCATGGGAGTGCGGATGCCGTGTCTGGACGGCATCTCGGCAACCGCGCAGGTGCGTGCCGAACTGCCCGGGACCCACGTCCTGGTGCTCAGCGCCTGCGACCGCGACGAGTACGCCTACGCGGCGCTGCGTGCCGGAGCCAGTGGCTTTCTCGTCAGGGACACCTCGGCCGCCGAGATGCTCGTCGCGCTCCGCGGGGTACTGCGCGGCGAAACGATGATCGCCCCCTCCGTGGCGCGGCGTCTCATCGACCGGTACGTCACGGGCGCGGTCGTCCCCCTCCCCGACGCCCGCCTCGACACCCTCACCGAGCGTGAGCGGGAGGTGCTGTGTCTGGTCGGCCGCGGGCTGAACAACGGGGAGATCGCCGAGAAGCTGTTCCTCGGCGAGACCACGGTCAAGACGCACGTGGCCCGGATCCTCGCCAAACTGCACGTCCGTGACCGCATCCAGGCCGTCGTCGTGGCCTACGAGAGCGGACTGGTTCGCCCTGGCGGATGACCCCGTCGGGCGCCGGGGAGGACGCCCGACGGCACGGCCGGTACCTAGATTCGGGGCATGTCGATCATGCGGGAGTTTCTGCGCCGCCCCCGACTCACCGGCGCGATCCTGCGACAGCTGACGCCGAGGGCACGGCTGGTGGCGGTCGAACTGAACCGGGTGTTCGCCGACAGGCCGGCACAGCGGTACCGGGACTTCCGCTCAGCACCGTCAGAATTTCTGCACTGGAGCACACCATGACGCAGCACAGCATGTTCAGCATCGGGACAGTGGCGCCGAAGATCCGCAAGGTCACCTTCTCGAATCCGCCGGTGAACGTCGTCGGGGCGGACACCGTTGCTCAACTGGCCGACGTCGTCGACGAGCTGAGCCGGGACGAGCAGGTTCAGGTCGTCATCTTCGACAGCGGCACGCCCGGGTACTTCTACAACCACGCCGATCTCGGCCAAGTGGCCGACCTCCTGGCGCTGAACAGCGCCGACGGGACACCGACGTGGGTCGACCTGGTCACGAGCCTGACCAGTGCCCCGTTCATCAGCATCGCCTCCGTCCGCGGGCGGACCAGGGGTGGCGGGGACGAGATCGCCCTGGCCTTCGACCTGCGCTACGCCAGCCGCGAGGAGGCGTTCTTCTGCCAGCCCGAGGTCGCGATCGGCATCGTCCCCGGCGGGGGCGGCAGCGACCGTCTGGCCCGGCTGCTGGGGCGGGACCGCGCGCTCGAAGCGATCCTCACCGGCCAGGACTTCGACGCCGACACGGCCGAGCGGTACGGGTGGGTGACCCGGACCGTCGCCGACACCGAACTGGACAACCTCGTGAGCGGCGTGGCCGCGCGTATCGCCTCGTTCGACAAGCAGTCCGTCCTGGCCGCCAAGGCACAGATCAACCGGTCGACCCTGCCGCCGGTGGCCGACCTGCGGGCGTCCTGGGCGGAGTTCGCGGAATCGGTCGACTGGCCGGGATTCCAGGCGCGCGTGCCGCAGCTCGGAAAGGCCATCGCCGAGATCGGTCTCGAGGAGATCGAGCGCGACCTGGGCCACTACGCCGGCCTCATCAACGAACAGGCCTGAGCACGTCCCCTCGCGGAGACGCCCGATCCGCGTCGCCTCCTTTTCGGTGAGACCGGTGAGAAGCGCGCCGATCACCCCTCCGCCGAAACCGAACGGAAAGACGTCGACATCATGTCCGACACGCAGACGGCCCGGCCGCACCATGCGGCGGAGGCGGGAATCACGGAGTGGCGACGCATCGTCGCGGGGCTGGAGTGGGACCGGCTCCCCGATCTGCTCGCGGAGAACGTCGCCTACCGGGAAAAGACAGCACCTCGTGCGAGGACGCTCCGCACACCACGGCGCACGACAACCCTCAGGGCTTCTACAGCAACCAGATGACCGTCAAGGACTTCGAGCGGCTTCCCGACCCCCGGCCCCGTCTGCGCACCCTGCACGTCCCCTCTCTGATCATGCGAGGGGAGTGCGACTTCATCAAGCCCGCCGTGACCGCCGAGTACCAACACACCCTCGGGGGCTCCGAGTTGGTGACCGTCAAGGGAGCCGGACACTCCATCTCGGGCGAACAGCCCGGCCGCTACACCGCGCTGCTGAGGGACTTCCTCCTGGACGAACCGCTGCCGAAGGGCACCGGCTGAGTACGGAACGGGCGGTCGGATCGGATCGGATCGGGCCGGGGCGGGGCGACCGACGGCCCGGACACGGCCGCCGTCCTGGCCCACGAGAGCGGACCGGTTCGCCCCGGCGGCGACTCGGTGTCGGCCTGACGGATGACCCTGCCGGGCGCTCAGGATGACGCCCGACGACACGGCCGCTCCCTAGGTTCTGGGCATGTCGATCATGCGGGAGTTCCTTCCCCTCCCCCGCATCACCGGCGTCGTCACTCCCAGGCCCCAGCTCCCAGGTCCCAGCCCCCAGCTCGCCCACACTCGCGCAGGCCATGACCTCCGCTCCGCACCTCGACCGCCCACAGGACCCATCGGGGCCTTCAGACCTACGGCGACGGGCCCGCCTTGACGAGGTCGCCGGGTCAGGAACAGCTCCACGGTCCGTGCGCCCCGCAGACACCCGTACACGAAGCGCACGGCAAGTTCGACGCGCCGGGGAAACCTCCGGCCCGACTCAAGGAATGCGCATGTCCTCAACCAACCGGCCTACCCGTGGCTCCCGGCGCACCGCGATGGCGCTGGCCACCATGTCGCTCGTCGCGGCTGTCGCCGCCACGGCGCCGAGCATGGCCAATGCCGTGAGCGGCAGCTCCAGCGGTACGCGGCAGGCGGTCACCCAGACGCGGAACGCGGTGAGCGCCAGCACCGCCCCCAACCTGCGCGTCAAGGCCGCAAACGGCGTCACCTACCTGTACCGCCGCTTCGGCCACCCCACGGCCGACAGCGTGCCCCTGGTCTTCTTCCAGCACTTCCGCGGCAACATCGACGGCTGGGACCCCAAGCTCATCGACACCATCGCCGCCGAGCGCGAGGTCATCCTCGTGGACAACGCCGGCGTCGGCGGCTCCACCGGCATCACCCCCAGCACCGACCAGCAGATGGCCCTGGACGCCATCGACTTCATCGACGCCCTCGAGCTGCCACGCTACGACCTGTTCGGCTTCTCCCTCGGCGGCGAGGTCGCCCAGGAGGTCGCCCTGCGCCGCCCCTGGCAGGTCCGCCGCGTCGTCTTGGCCGCCACCGGTCCCCAGGGTGGAGTGGACCAGCGCGCAACCGACCCCGACATCCTGCAGAGGACCCTGAAGGACGATCCCGGCCCTGAGGACTATCTCTTCCTGTTCTTCAAGAACACCGCCTCCAGCCAGGCCGCGGGAGCGGAGTTCCTGCAACGCCTCGGGCAGCGCACCACCGACCCCGACACCCCCACGAGCCTCGCCACCCGCGATCACCAGCTCACCGCGTGGTCCGAATGGGGCATCACCGACAAGTCCAGGCTGGTCCGCCTGAAGTCCCTCTTCCAGCCGGTCCTGGTCGCCGACGGCGAGAGCGACATCCTGATGCCCGCCGAGAACTCCCACCTGCTGGCCAAGTACCTCCCCAACGCCCAGTTGCACATCTACCCGGACGCCGGCCACGGCTTCCTCTACCAGTACGCCGTCAAGTTCGGCACCGAGGTGAACACCTTCCTCGACCGCTGACCGCACATCCGCCGCGAGACGGTCGCCGACGCCCATGCCGGCAGGCACGGTGACCGCCGAGCGGCAGCCGTACCCCGCCGGCGCGGAGCACGGTGGAGGGACACACCCACCCAAGAAGCACGGCAAGGAAATCGCCGCCGTGGACGCGTTCACGCACGACGGCATCAAGGCGATCGTCGTGCCGTCGTTCACGGACGACCCCAACATCCCGGCGAGCGCCCTGCAGTAGGCAATGTCGGCTGACGAATCCGGTCGCGGTCGCCTCAGCCGGAGGCGACCGCGACCGAGGCCTCGCGGGGCAGGCCTCCGATTCGAGCGCCTGTCAAGCCGCTGGGCCATGCTCGTCACCTACCCGCTCGTGACCGGGCCCGCCCGCTGTGGACTCACCACCAGACGATCCAGAGCCTGCCGGCGGACATGGCCGCGCGTGAGGCGGGGACCGCCTCCGACACCGCCGAAGGTCCCGGCCGCGGCCGTGTCGGCCACCGAGAGTGATCGGCCATCGGCTGGCCCGCCCGGCACCGGAGGGTGTCCGACGGTTTGGGTACGTTGGTGGCCACCGACCCAGGAGATGTCCCGTGCCCGACCGCCCCAGCGTTCTGTTCGTGACCGATCTCGCCTACGAGGCACGGGGACGGCGCTACTGCGACGAGGACATCTTCCTGTCGTCGCGGCTGCGGAACGACTTCGACATCGCCTTGTGCCATCCGCTGGACGCCGCCGCTCTGATGGACGCCTTTGACGCGGTCGTGGTCCGCAACAGCGGCCCCGTGCTGCACTACCAGAAGGAATACGACGCCTTCCGCGGCCAGGCCGCAGCGCGGGGCGCCCGGGTCTACAACCCGCTGTCCGGCCGGGCCGACATGGCCGGCAAGCAATACCTGCTGGACCTGACCGCAGCCGAATACCCGGTCATCCCCACCGTCGACCGGCCCCAGGACCTCGGCCGCCTGCCCGAGGTCGACCAGTATGCGGTCAAGCCGAAGGCAGGGGCGGACTCCATCGGCCTCAGCTTCGTGCCCCGGGAGCAACTGGCCGGCCTCGCCTACGGGGACGTCCTGGTCCAGCCTCGGATCGATTTCCGCTACGAGGTGTCGTTCTACTACGTCGACGACGCCTTCCAGTACGCCCTGCACGCCCCCGACCCCGAACGGCGCTGGGTCCTCGAGCCCTACCGGCCCACCGGGGCCGATCTCGACTTCGCCCGCCGCTTCATCGACTGGAACACCCTCGACCACGGCATCCAGCGCGTGGACGCCTGCCGCACCCAGGAGGGTGAGCTGCTCCTGGTCGAGCTGGAAGACCTCAACCCCTACCTGTCCCTCGACCACCTCGACGACCCGACCCGCGACATGTTCGTCACCAGCATGACGACCTCCCTCCACCGGTTCCTCGGAACCCCACCCCGCCCCTGAACCGGCAGGCCGCCGGTCATCTGAGAGCCGGAGCCCCGCCGACGTTCCGGTGGAAGCACCGTGCGTCAGCCTTCGCAGCCGCGAGGAATTGGGGATCTTGACGGCCCTTGCCGATCGTTGCCGAATCACGCCGTTCTTGCAGGTCAGACGTGCTGATCAGTGTCAACCCTGTGCAGTGCTTGTCGGTCTGTTCCTGTCCTTGTGGCCCCTCAATGGCCCCTGGAGGTCGATGAGTTAGACGCTTACCAGAGCAGCAGCCGCGTCCACCCAGCTCGGCCAAAGGATGGAACGTTCGCACAGCGGATTTCCCGTCCAACGCGCAGATGCTCCGCCCTGTAATCAGGGACGAGGCCTCACGGAAGTCCGAGGTCCTGCACACCTCGGCGAAGGCCTGCAGGACCTCGTGGTGTTGGGCGGTCCCGAGACGTTATTGGTGGGTGACCCACCAGATGGCCAGCTGGACGGGGGCGGAGCCAGCTGCGGTGGCGGCGGCGGTGACGGCAACTTGGACGGCGGTGTGGGTCAGGCGGCGCAGAAACTGACGGTCGAACATGAGGTCCCCCTCTACGGTTTGCCGGCCATGCGGGGTGCGTGGCCGTTCGCTGTCGATGGGGCCGGTCCGGACGGTTTTCCGGTTCTGCTCCGCGTTGGTGGTAGCGCAGGGCAGGCTATTGGCCTCGGGGCGGAGGCCGGTCCCGCGGTTTCCGGGATGGTTCCGGTCCGGAATCCGGTCCGGCAAAGGGGGCAGCGGGATGGGCGAGCCGCTGGACGCGACCGGGATGTGGGCACGGGCGCTGCGTGTGCTGTGGAACGCTGCGGCCCAGCCAACGGGCGCGGCGATCATTCGGCAGGCCGCCGCGCAAAACCCGCCGGTAAAGGTGACCTCGTCGTCGTGGAGCGATTGGTACAACGGCAAGAACGTCCCAGCCGAGGCCAGGACCGCGCGGTGGCTGGTGGTGTTCCTGCGGGGCCGGGCTCGCCGGACGACTCCCGGGTTCGTCGCCGAGCCCGATGACTGGTGGGAGCAGGCGTGGGAGCGGGCTCGGGCGGAACGGCAGCAGCGCCGGAGCGGCCGGTCGCCCAGGGCGTATCCCGGGCGTCCCCAGGATGCGGGAGGGCAGCTCCGGGTCGGAGTGGTGCCGCGCCAGTTGCCTCGGCAAGTCTCCCGGTTCGTCGGCCGGCGAAATGAGCTTCGCTGGATGGACTCCCCCGGTGAGCCGAGGGCAGCGCCCATCAGCGTTATCTCCGGGACCGCTGGCGTCGGTAAGACGGCGCTGGCTCTGTGTTGGGCGCACGAGGCTCGTGACCGGTTCGCCGACGGCGACCTCTACGCCGACCTCCGTGGATTCGACCCACACGGATCGGCAGTCGATCCCTCCGAAGTGCTCGGCGCGTTTCTGCGCGCTCTCGGCACCACAGACGAACTCATCCCGCAGGATATCGAGGGGCGCGGCGCGCTCTTCCGGAGCCTCCTCGGCTCGCGCGACGTCCTCGTCATGCTCGACAACGCTCGGGATGCCGCGCAGGTACGCCCGCTCCTGCCGGGCGGTGCGAACGGAGCGGTTGTGGTGACCAGCCGGAGTCGGCTGGACGGACTCATCGCTCGGGAGGGCGCGAGACGCCTTGACCTAGATGTACTGACCGAGCCGGAAGCCCTGGAGCTGCTGCGGGAAGTGCTGGGTGCCGGAAGGGTCGACCGCGAGCTACAGGCAGCGGGCGAGTTGGTGCACCGCTGCGCCCGACTGCCGCTGGCCCTCCGTATCGCGGCTGCCCACGGTATCGCCCAGCCGGGGGTGTCACTGGCCGAGCTCGCGCGCCGATTGGAGGCCCGGGGCCTGGACTACCTCAGCACGGACGACGACGATGGGATCAGCGCCGTGCGCGCTGCCTGCTCTTGGTCCTACCAGGTGCTGCCCCGCGCGCAGGCCCGGCTGTTCCGACTGCTCGGCCTATCCGGCGGTACCGACGTGCCGACGCCGGTGGTCGCCGCCTTGGCGGGTTTGCGGACCGACATGGCAGAGTCTTTGCTGGACAGACTCGCAGCGGCCTGCCTGATCGAGGAGCACCTACCCGTGGGGGCAGCCTATGCCCCGGAGGGCCCCCGTAGATGGCGGATGCACGACCTACTCCGCTCGTTCTCCTTGGAGTGCTGCATGAACGACGAGCCCAAGCGGGAACGGCGCACGGCGGAACGGCGCATGCTCGACTGGTATTTGGAGCATGCCCGGGCGCTCGACCGCCTGCTCTGGTCGCCGAACTTGACCGAGGAACGGGACGAGACCGGCGTCCCAGCCGCACGGGAACCGGAAGAGATAATTTCGGTCGTTGGCACCGGGCAAGCGGTACCGATCTTTGCCGACCTGTCGTCTGCGCTGGCGTGGTACGACCGTGAACGGCCGGCGTTCCTCGACGTGATCCGGACGGCAGCGCGCGAGGGCCACCTGGAGCACGCCTGGAAGATCCCGGTGGCCCTATACGTCGCCTACTTCCGCAGGCGGCACCTTGCCGACCTCGTTGCGACCCACCTCGTCGCCCTGGACGCGGCTGTTGCATGCGGCGACCGCGCGGCCGAGGCCAGGGTGCGCTATGGGCTGGGCGATGCCTATGGCGGGCTCGTCCGTCATGCCGAGGCCATCGCCAGCCACGAGCAGGCTCTGGTTCTGTTCGAGGAGTTGGGCGACCGACACGCCGAGGCCCGGGTACTGCATGGGCTCGCCCACGTGTACTTCACGGTCGACTCCCATCAGCGCGCCCTAGACCTGTTCCTCAGGTCGCTCGACCGCTTCGTCGAGTGCGAGGACGCACATGGCATCGGCCACACCCTCAACGGGCTCGGTAACGCGCTCACCGGTATGGAGCGCCATGCCGAGGCTCTGGATTACTACGAGCGGGCACGGGATCAGTTCCGCGAAGGCGGGGACCGACACGGAGAGGGCCACACCCTGTTCCGTCTCGGCATGTGCCAGCTCGGCCTCAGCTGCCCGGAGGCCGCGATCGAGCACTTTGGGCACGCCTTGCAACGCTTCAGCGAGGATGGCGACCACAGCATGGCGGGGGGCACCCTCGCTGGGCTGGGCGACGCGCATCTCGCACTGGAGGATGTGCCCCAAGCGGTCTACTGCTTCGAGCAAGCTCTACGCTCCTATCGGATCGCCGAAGACACCGCAGGGGCAGGGAACATGGAAAAACGGATCGCCGAAGCACGACTCCGTACCGGACGGTGACCGCCCGCGCGGGGCGTTTCTACCTACACGGAAGGAGGCCGGGGCCTAGGGACTTCTGATGGATCGCCGCGGCGTCACAGCGTCCTCCGCCCTCGGCTTCGCCCGAGCGGGGACCACCATGCCGCTCGCCGCAAGCGGACGGGGAGCTCCGCCGCATGACCGTTCACAGCGCACGCCGATCGTACGCACCGCAGACGCCGCTCCTTCCTCCACGGACATCCATCAGAAACCCCGTAGGGCCAAGCGAAGCCGATCCACGGTGACGTCCCGCTGGTACTTGCTGGACTGCCGCAGCGCCGCCTGACTGAGGCCCCGCTGTATCGAGGGCTCCGACAGCACCGCAGTGAGCGTCCGCGCCAGGGACTCCGCCGACGGTTCGCTCCACCGAGCTGCGGTGTCGCAGACCTCCTGCAAGGTGTCGGAGCGGACCGCGACGACCGGCACTCCTAGGGTCAGTGCTTCCAGCACGGGCAGGCCGAATCCCTCACACCAGGACGGTACGACAAGTACGGCCGACCTGCAGTAGGCGTCGATGAGCTCGTCGTCGCTGATCCAGTAGTGATAATTGATCCAGCCGCCAGCCACGCCCCGGCCGATCGCCGCATGGACCTGTGCAGCGTAATCCCTGTAATTGCCGGTGGAACGTCCGACCAGTGTCAGAGTCACCGGGACGCCGCAGCGGTACATCGACTCCACCGCCTGCAGAAGGCTGAGCTGGTTGCGGCGCGGCTCGAAGTTACCGATGTGCAGGATCTGCCAGGGCGCGTCGAAAGGGCCTTTCCAGCCGCTTGCGTCGTGGAACTTCGAGCTGGCGAACGGGTAGACCGTGTTGATCTTCGCGGCGTGCGCCGGAAACAGTTCACGCAGTCGGCGTGCAGAGGAATCCGAGACCGACAGCACCACGTCGGCCCTCTCGACGCCCTCGGCGTACAGCACCCTGTAGACGTCCTGGACATCGGGTTCCTGCCCGCTTGTAGAGGCGGGCATACGTTCCCGCACGTACGTCAGCAGGAGGCCGAGGTCCCGCTCACCGTAGCGCAGTCGCCATTCTTCGAGCGTCGCCAGCGGAACCCCGTCCATGAACGGATAGGTGTCATGCAGGAAGCGGATGTGTCGGCAGGGGATCAGCGGCGACACGTAGTACTGAAGGGCCAGGAAGGAGTCCACCCTCGCCGCCTCGATGATCAGCGGAAGTCCATGGATATCGCGTTCGGAGTACTTGGCCAGCGGATAGTCGCAGACCTCGGCGCCTTGCTCGGCCCACAGTCCCAGCTCCCCGCGGTCGCCGAACAGAACGAGATCAAATTCGGGCGCACCATCGATGAGCCCGCCCACGAAGTCTCGGGTCAGCCGGGAGACGCCGTTTCCCCAGATCCGCCTGCAGTCGATTCCCACGCGCATTCTTTCCTCCCAGCACCATCGTGACGTGCGGGTTCTCGTGTGATTTGCATGGCGCGAATT
Organism: Streptomyces sp. LUP30; assembly: GCF_001746365.1. Classification (GTDB taxonomy): domain Bacteria; phylum Actinomycetota; class Actinomycetes; order Streptomycetales; family Streptomycetaceae; genus Streptomyces. Next base: position 202,024 of record NZ_MJAJ01000004.1, on the reverse strand, counting down.
CTCTCGCCTTCGACGTGGCAGGCGAGATGGAGCTCGACACAATTGCCAAGATGTCGCAAGACGGTCTCCCCCCGAGAGATCTGGAGGAGCGCGGCACGTATCGCTCCGCCGTGCGAGACCACCAGCGGGGATGGCCGAGTGGCGGCACACCGGCCGAGGGCGGCGAGTATGCGGGCGGCGGCCTCAGCCAGCGATTCTCCGCCCGGAAAGGCCGCTGCCGTGTCGCCGGCGTCCCAGCGGGCGAGCACTGAGTCGTGCAAGGCCCAGGACCGCGGATCGTCCCGGCCGTCCAAATGGCCCACATCAAGCTCGCGCAGTCCCTCGTCGAACCGGACCAACGCAGCACCCCGGCCGAGGATCCGCGCGGTCTGGGCGGCACGGACCAGTGGCGAGCTAAAGATCGTCGTCTCACCCACGAGCCGGTCCGCGAGCGCCGCCGCCTGCTGCCGTCCGCAGGAGGTGAGCGGCAGGTCAGCGTCACGGTAGGACAGAAGCCGTCTTGTGTTGGTGAAACTCTCGCCATGCCGGACGAACCGAATGACAACGGGCGTTCCAGGGGTTGATTCAACGCTCATGTCCCGAGTCGCTCGGCCGCATTGATCTTGCACCTATGTTCCATTTCTCCAAGATGACGTCCAACTCGGCCTCTGTGAAGTCGCCCGTGCAGATATCCGAAGGCGCCTTGGGGGCATATTCGTGAGCAGTAGGTGCGAGACGGCCCGTGGCGGCGCGTAAGGTCTACCCGTCGCACGCCGCACGATGGGTCATCACGCTTGGCCTGTGCGGCAGTTGAGCGCCGTCGCCTGCCAACTCCGCGTGCGGCGCCCTGTGGAGACTCGATGGCGTCGAGGGTCGCGGGTGATCTCGCCAACCGCCTTGGTGAACTCAGGTGAGCGGCGTCGGCAGTGCCGGTATGAGTAGCACATTCGGGGCATGGTGCAGCGGCCGGGCGAGGCCGGCCGCGGAGGGCGTCGCGCCCAGGAACTCGGCCGCGACGATCTTCAGCTTGCCGCCGAGCGCCTTTACGTATGCGGCGAGGGTGTCGACCTCGCTGCGCTCCGGTTGACCTTTCTCGATGCGTGAGACGCGGGCCTGGGTCACACCCATGGCTTCGGCAACCTGGACTTGCGTGGCGTGCTGCCGCTTCCGCAGCTCGGCGAGGCGGTGCGCACGGGAGGCCAGGACCATCGCCGAGGGTACGGAACCCTCCCGCAGTGGATTCCCTTCCAACGCGATGCTGCTACGCATACGCCTGCTCCGCCTGGGGCACCGCGCCGCGATGCCAGCCGGCCCAGTTGCCCGGCTCGCCACCGCCGACCAGGATCACTGCCCGGCGGCCCAGGTCGAACACGAACAGCAACCCGCACCTCCGTGCCCCCGCCGAGTATTCCCGGCGTTGTTGGTTGTCCTGCTTCGACCACAACGAAGTTGTGGAACAGGTCGGCCGGGAAACCCTTTCCGTGCTGTCAGTGGGCTCTGTTAGCTTCAGGCGCTCGTGTGATCCACGAGCGTCAAGCATGCACAGGGGAGGGCCACTTGACCAGGTTCACGAGGACAGGCAGACGCAGACGGACGGTGGTGGGGAGTTGCGCAGCGGCACTGTTGGCCACGGCTGCCGGGACGGCGAACGCGGTGAGCAACCTGCCGCCGGATCAGCCGCTTGTCCAAAACCTCCAGTCGGGAGGCAAGGCATGCGCGACCGGTGACGACACGCCATACGTTTCGACGCCGCCCAGGCTCGGTGCGGTGCTGTACGACCCGGAGGAGGACAACCAGCCCTCCGAATCCAGCCCGGTCAGTGGCGAGTTCGAAGCCTGGTGGACGGATGCGGCCGGAGTGAAGCAGCAGCGTACCTTCACCAGCATCATTCTCCCCTCGGGGTCGCGCCAGTACTGGACGATGCCGAACGACATCCCGGCGAACACCGTCGTCTCCTGGCATGTCCGCGCAAACGACGGCAAGGCGACCTCCGCGTGGAGCGACGAGGGCGACGGCTCCCTCTGCTCGTTCGTGTACGACGACGTGAGCCCGGAGAAGGCCACGATCACCTCTCCCGAATACCCCAACCCGGAGGACGTTTTCTGGGTGGACGGAGTGGGCGTCTACGGCCACTTCACCATGGACTCGCCTTCCGACGACGTGGTGTCGTACAGGTACGGCCTCGTGGGCGGCCCCTACGACACCGTCTCCGCGGCGCAGCCGGGCGCGGCTGTGACCATCCCGTACCTGCCGCTCTCCGCGGGACCCAAGTCGCTGACGGTCCACGCCATCGACCGGTCGGGCCGAAGCAGTGGAGAGTCGCGTTACGACTTCAACGTGAAGGCCGGCCGTGCTCCAGTCGACCGCTGGAAGCTGGACGACCCGGCGGACTCCACCTCGGCCGCCGCCGAGACCGGCACCGCCGCCCGTGCCGGAACCGGCGTGACCTTCGGCGGCCCGGCGCCCACAGGCAGCACGACCGCCACCACGGTCGGCCTCGACGGCAGCGGCCACGGCTTTCTCACCCCGGACGCCTCGGTGACCGACATCCGTAAGACCTTCGCGGTGAGCGCGTGGGTACGGCCCGCCGAAACCGACCGGAACATGACCGTCGTCAGCCAGGATGCCGATGGGACGCCCGGCTTCGACCTCGGGCTGCGCCGCCAGGACTCCGGGGCCGCCTGGTCGTTCGCGATCGGCGGCGCACAGGTGTCCGGCGGCGCCCCCGAGACCGGCGAGTGGGCCCATCTGCTGGGGCTGTACGACGCCGAGACCGGAAAGGCGCGACTGTACGTCAACGGCCGCGAGGCCGGCACCGCCGCTGAGGCGACTCCCGCCGAAGCGGCAGGCGCTTTCCAGATCGGGCGCGCGCTCAGGGCTGCCGGCTACGAGGACCAGTGGCACGGGGACATCGGTGACGTACAGGTTCACGACCGGGTCGTGGTGCCGGACGAGGCAGCCAAACTTGCAGGCCGCAAGCCGAAGTTGCTCGGCCACTGGTCGCTGGAGAACGCGACGGGCGGTCTGAGCCCCGAGCAGTCGGACGGCGCACCGCTGCGGCTCGGTGCGGGGGCTTCGATCTACCGGGGCTCCGACAGTTCCTGCATTCCGGAGATCGACCCGGACTGCACCTACGTGCCGCCGCCACTCGTCGGTGACGGGCATCTGGTGCTGGACGGCGAGAGCGGGTACGCCACTGCTGACGGGCCCGTCGTGGACACTGGGGACAGTTTCACTCTCGGCGTCGTCGTTCGCCTCGCAGACGCCGAGCCCGCCCACCCGATGGCCGTGCTCTCGCAGGCTGGCCGGCACACCGACGCCTTCAAGGTGCGCTACGAACCGTCCACGTACACCTGGCAACTGGTGATGCCGGAGAAAGACGAGGCCGGAGCCCCCGAGAAGGTGGTGTCCCAGATCGTGGGCGCGGACGGTGGCGAGGGCCAAGGCCAGCGCCTCGCCGTGGTCTACGACGACGCCACCGACACGATCAGGCTCTACCTCAACGGCTACACCAACGCCCAGGCGACCGCGAGTCTCTCCAACGGCTGGCACAGCACCGGTGCCCTCCAGATCGGCCGGGCCAGGTCCGACGACGGCTGGGGCGAGTACCTGCATGGCGACGTGGACGAGGTACAGGCCTACTCCGGCGCGCTGAGGGACACGGACGTCTCCCGCCTGGGGTGGGGTACGGATCGTTGTCTGTGCTGATCCCTGACCTCCCCAACGGTCCGCCCGAACCCGGGTTCCGGCGGGCTGCCCTGCTCCGGTCGACCGCCGGTGCCTAAGAATGCGTGCGTCCCTCCTGACCCCCCGCCCGCATCGGACACGAACAACAGTGGGCTTCACCAGCCCTGGCCGACGCCGTTCACGACGTCCGTGCCGCGCGTGAGCACGGCGTCATCGAGGCACTCGCCGAGGCCGGCATTACCTGCTGGGCAGACAAGGGCTATCAGGGTGCAGGCGGCACGGTCCGTCTCCCTTACCGTGGCCGATGGGACAGCCTCTCCACCGGCCAGCAGGCCGTCAACCGGTCCCACGCAAAGGTCCGCGCACTGGTCGAGCGGGCCATTGCCACCCTCAAGTCCTGGCGACTCCTCCGCAAGCTCCGCTGCGCGACGACCCGGATCACTAGCCTCGTCCAAGCCGTCCTGATCCTCCAGCTCGCCGCCTCGGGCTGAGATCAATCCGCAGCATTCACCAGGTGCGTCAATTCGGCCTCGGACGTGCCCGCCCGCAGACGAACGTCGAAGGCATAACCCTCATCGCAGAACACCAGGTCAAGGTCCATGGGTGTCAGCTCGCGGAAAACGATCGCCAACCAGATCGCATCTTCCTCCCAGACGTCCATGTACAGGCATGTGCCGTCCTCGTGCAGGTACGCCTCACCTGAGCCGTTCTCCGTCTGAAACTGCCATACGAGACTGCGTGCTTCACTGCGGTGCATCGAGTCGATCTCAACCTCAGACCATCGGGCACGGATCGCTTCTGTCAGCGCATCTGAATCGATGCGCCATCCGCCCGCATCACCCTCGACCACCACCAAGAACGTCATAGCCAGGGTGTACCAGACGTCCGTGACACAGCACCGATCGACTGTCGACTGAAGTTGGAATGGGCTCACTGAACGTACACGTGCCCTTCAAGGGACGCCTCGGTCAACTCTCGGGGCGTGCCCGCCTCGAGGAGACGAGCGAAGGTCTCGGGAATGTGGGCTCCCGTCTTGCCGCGCCCTCAGCGCAGAGACCCCCAGTCCACTCGCCCGGCCTGGATCAAGGACGGCCTGACACTCATACCCGTACCCCCGGTCTCTGCCGAGCCATTGGCATACACCGCTCGCGGTCGCGAGGGTGCACCCTTCCAGAGATCATCCCTTTCCCCCGTCACCGAGGACTGGCGCTCCTGGGCGGATCAGCTACTCAAAGCCGTCGATCATCACCGACCACATCGATTGGGGTTTCTCGACCGACAGGCGATCCTTTCCATGGAAGTTGGCCCGAACCCTGGAGCAGAGTTCTCGATAGGGCGCATGGAAGTCGACGTCTGCAGCCTTGCTGCCCGATTTTCTCGAGGCTTCCCAGGCAGCCATTTCGGCACGGTCGGCCCGATCACGCTGATCCACCAGAAGAGGAGCAAGCCAGTACCAACGCCAACAGAAATCGACGAAGACGGCGAGTCGCGAATTAATCAACTCATCCTGAATCCGGTCCGGATGTACATGCGCAAGCGCCGGCGCCATGTCGCGCACATCTGGCACGGCGAACACGGAGCCAGACGTTTCACTGACCACGATTTGCACATCTCCGCATTGCGCGACCACATAACCATTCCAGCCTTGACCTGCATACTCCGGCTCACTCGACGACTGGAAGAGGGCACCGACACGCAGAAGCGTGTCCATGGAAGGAAGCGCCGGCAATCCGTGGACAGACAGAAACTCCTTGTCGCCCGGCGAGAGTCTCCATGAGCCCAGGACAACAGGCGGCCGTACTGATGCCCCCTCTCCGTGGACCAGCGATCCAAGTTCAGCACTCAAGAGGCGATCCACCTCGGTGCTTGCTTCTTGGTAATCCACGAACGACACCTCCGGTAGCCCTGCAAAGATCGCGAGCAGTCTAGCGCGACTCGCGCCGCGATCGCGGCAGGAGCCATATCATCAGCCTAGTTTCCGACCCACTCATAGTCTGGGACGCCGGAGCCAGGAGAATACCCTTCCATCGCATCACGAATACGGGCCTTATTGTATCCGCTATAGCCAGGGCCGTCCGGGTTTAGACTCCACTGAATATCATTGCGTGCCGAAGTGTATCGCCCAATTCTTGCACCACAGAGATTCGGAAGAGAAGAACATGGTTGACGCTCCGAATAGATGGCCGTGACGTCTTCAGGGGAAATTCCTTGCTTGTCCACGTAGGCGTCGAGAACGCGCTCGGAGTGTAGGTTTCCCTGATTCGCCGCTGCGATATAGCGCGCCTCATCCCTGGATCCGATGCGATAGACTGCCACATTCCTCCCGGCGGCGATACCGTTTTCCATTCGCGCCTTCGTGGCAACCTGGGCACCCTCCGACGAGGGGTCGTTGAGCGGGCAGGTCGCATCGACGTTGTGCACCAAGATCGGAACACCGCCGGCCACGACATAGTACGTGTGGAGTTCCTGGACGGTGAGGTTCCAGCGATAGGCGGTACCGGGTGTGGGGTGGGTGGCCAGGACGTGGGCGTGGCGAGCGCCGGGGGTGTTGAGGCTGTCTCCGCGGTGTAGCCCGCCGGCAGGGACCCAGGTGTGTGCGGTGTCGTCCCAGAAGGGGTGGTTGGCGGTGGTGTGGATGGTGGCGCTGCGGCCGTCCTTGGTACGGATGGTGACGTCGAGCAGGTCGTGGTCGTGGTTGATCCACACGTGTTTGACGGCGCGCGAACCGACATGCTTGCCCGTCTTCTGATCGGCTGATTCGACCTTGTCGCCGACCTTGATCTTGCCGATCTCCTTGGTCTTTCCCCCGGCCATGAGGACGGGCGTGTCAGGGGAGAAGCTGCAGCGGGCTGCCGATTCGGCGGGCTTCGTGCCGGCGTTGCCTGCTTCCGGCTCGCTCGGCCTGGCCGCTCTCGCGTTCGTCTCCGCGGCATGCTCCTGCGCGTTCGCCCGCTTCAGCGCCGCCAGGTCCGCCGCGTCGGACGCTGCTTCGTCGACGGCCTTGGCGCCCGCGCCGGCCGCGGCCGCCGCGTCGGCGTCGGCTCCGCCTCTGGCCGTGTTGACCAGCGCGCTTTCACCTTCGCCCACCGCACCGCGCTCGAGAGCCCCGATGCCGCTGCCTTCCATGCCTCCGCCGGAGACGACGCCGCCCGCGATCTGGCAGGCCTGGTCGTGGTCCGCTCCGCTTCCCGTGAGCCAGAACTCGCAGACGGACAGGGAGCGGATGGCCAGACCGATGTCCACGATGCTGCTGTAGAGGAGGTCGTGGGCGTTCGGATCGGGCGGTGTCGCGGGGGGCGTGAGGCCAGGAGAGGGCTGCGGGGCGGAGCTTCCGCCGCCGCCGCCACTGGAGGTGCTGGTGGGCGCGGGCGCCGGGGACGGGGACGGCGTCGGACCGCAGTCGATGACGCACTTGTTCATGGACGGGTCGTTGTACCAGTCGTCGAAACCCGTGGGATCGCTGCTGCTGGCGGGGTTGTCGGCGGCGTAGGTGTAGCCGCCCATCTGGTTGGGGTCGCCGGCCTGGAAGATCGGGTCCGGGGTGAGGAAGCGGCCGATGACGGGGTCGTAGTTGCGGGCGCCGAGCAGGTCGAGGCCGGTCACGGGGTCGGCGGGCTGGCCGAGGAAGCCGTGGTTCTCGTCCGGTGCCACCCAGGAACCGGGCTTGGTACCGCGCGGGTTGCCCCAGGGGTCGAAGGAGCGGCGGGTGACGGCCAGCGTGGCTGCGTTGACGGCGGTCAGGGCGGTGCCCTGACCGTTGGCGACCTGGTAGGTGACCGTGCCGGTGCTGGACCGGGTCACGGTGGTGCCGTCCGGACCTGTGATGTTGCGCAGGCCGGTCCAGGTCTTGGCAGCGACGTTGAGGGTGATCTGCTCGGTGCCGCCGAAGAGGTAGAGGACGCGGGTCTTGTCCACGCCGTCGACCGCGGCGGTCTGTTCCAGCAGGCCGCCCTTGGCGTCGTACAGGTACTTGCTGGTGTTCGTGTGGGTACCGGAGGTCGTGGCGACGGTGGCGGTGTGGCCTTCGGCGTCGTAGGTGAAGGTCTGGGTCTGACCCGCCGGTATCGCGCCGGTGCCGGCGCTCGTCCAGGTCTGGCCGCTGCCGCCGCAGGTGGCGATGGTCAGCTGGGTGCCGTTGGTGGCGGAGGCTCCCGGGTCGGTCAGGCACACCGCGCTGTTGGCGTTGTTGACCAGGGTGCCGGTGGTGGTGACCTTCCACTTCTGGGTGGCATCGGTCTTGCAGGTGTCGATCACGACGAGGGTGCCCGAGGCCGTCGCGTTGCCGGAGGTGTCCAGGCACATGCCGAGGACCTTCACCGTGCCGTCGGTGCCGACCGTCCACTTCTCGCTGGTGGCCCCGTTGCAGGTGTTGACCTGCACCTTCGTGCCCGCGGTGGTGGACGCGCCCGCGTCGTCGACGCACCGCTTCCCGCCGCCGGAGATCGTGAAGCCGGTGGACAGCGGGCCGGTGGTCGTCACCTTCCGGCTCATGGTGTCGCCCGCGTTCACGTTGCCGTAGGCGGGGTCGGCGTACGTCGACGTGATGGTCGCGGTTCCGCCCGGGTTGGTGAGGGTGGCCGTCCCCGCCTGGTCGGGCAGCGTGGCGGGCACCGTGCCGTTGACGCCCGGGTAGGCGATGCTCTGCGTGATGTCACTGAGCGCGTTGCCGGTGGTGTCGTGGTTGACCGTGCCGGTACGGTCGCCGAGCTGGTCGTAGGTGTAGGTCTGCCAGTACGGGGCGGGTCCGCCGACGGTGGTGGCCGTGATGGGGGCCGTGGTGGTCGTCTGCACCCGCGCGGTGTTGCAGCCGCCGACGGCGCCGACCGTGGCCGCCGTGGGATCGGTGATGCCCCCGGTGTCCGTCCAGGCGGCGGTCAGCCGCTGGAAGGAGTCGTAGGTGAAGCATTGGGTGTCGTGCGCCGTGTTGTTCTGCAGGTCGTCGGTCGCGGTGAGTTCGCCGACCTGGTTGTAGCGCAGGTTGACGACGTCCAGGGCCGTGGCCGAGGTCTGCACCATGCTGCTGGTCTGGGTGACGCGCCCGGTGGTGGCGTCGTACTGGGCGAAGGTCGCCAGTTCCTTGCCGGTGGGGCCGTAGTTGGCCTGCACCACACGGCCGAACGCGTCGTGGACGGCGGTGTCCAGGTAGGCGGGCGTGTTGGCGGAGTTGATGAAACCGCCGATGCCGTCGAGGTTGCCCTGCTGGGTGTAGCCGTAGTCGATGTCCTCGGCGGGCAGGTCGCCGTCCGCCTGGTAGTGCGCGGTGGAGAGCAGGCCGACGTTCGGGGTGTAGCGGGCCGTGGAGGTGTACGTGACGGTGCCGGACGTGGGCGCGCTGCTCTGCCCGGCGGCGGCGAAGCCGTCGGCTGCCGGGATCGTCAGTGTGGTTCCGAGCGGCTGGTAGGCCGTGTTGTAACCGGTGACGGCCTGGGTGTACGCCGTCCCCGAGGCGCCCCCGACGTAACGGGTGGCCGAGGTCGCGTAGCCCTTCTCCAGCGTGTCGTACACATGGGACACCAGCAGCTTGGACGGGTCCGGTGTGGCGGACCACGCGGCGGCGTACTCGGCGATGGGGCGGTTGTCCCAGTCGTAGGTGAAGGACAGCGCCTGGCCGCGCGCGTCGGTGGTCTGCAGCAGGTTGCCGGTCACGTCGTACTTGTCGAACGTGGTCTTGCCGACGTTGGGGTCGGTCTGAGAGGTCTTCTGGCCCAGCAGGTTGTACGTGTACGACCAGGTGTTGCCCGCACTGTCCTTGATCGAGTCGATCTGGCCGGCGGGGGTGTAGGTGTAGCGGGTGGTGGCGTCGGCCGCCGGGACGGCGTTGGCCGTGCCCTGCTTCCACAGCGCGGAGCCGCCGGAGGCGACGACGGCCACCGTGGAGTCGTTGCACACCTGGAAGGTGGCGCCGGTGGTGGCCGTCAGGCCGGTCGTCCACAGCTGGGCCGCGGCCGTGCTGTAGACGACCAGGTTGCCGTCGGTGCCGAACCTGGCCCAGGCACCGGGGTGACCGCCGGTGCCGGAGGACCAGATGGTCGCGCCGGTAGCCAGGGCGGAGAGCACGAGGTTGCCGTCCGCCTGCATGGTCAAACGCACGCTGTCGGAGGTCAGCGAGGTTCCCGAGGGGATCACCGAGCCGCCGGGCAGGGTGACCGTGGAGCCGGTGTTCTTCACCAAGGTGCTGGTGGTCTGACCGATGGCGTTGGTGAAGGAGGCGGTGGAACGGCCCCCGGCAGGCGCCGTGGTGTCGACCTCGTCGGCCCCCGGGTAGCTGACAGAGGTGTGCCACTGCTCGACGGCCTGGTGCCAGAGAGTCCCCTTGAGGGGTCGGCCCTGACCGTCGTACGTGGTGGTGGTCTCCGAGGGGATCTGGTTCTCGTTCGCCGCGTACAGCGTGGCCGAGGGGAAGTTGTTCGGCTCGGAGTACGGCGCGTAGGCGGCGACCTGCCAGCCGTGCGAATCGTAGAAGGTGTCCGAGATGACGCGGCCGGAGTTGGAGTCGCCCATCGCGGTGGACTGGCTCTGTCGCGGCTGCAGCATGCCGTCGTAGATCGTGATGGAGGTGGCGTACGTGCCGTCCTCGCGCAGCGTCTTGGAGGTGACCGACGTCGGTGCGCCGGGCTGGGTGATCGTGTCTCCGGGCGCGGGTACGGCACCGGGGTTGATGGAGTACTCGAACGTGCGGTCCGCGCTCTGGCCGGCTGCCTTGTCCCGGCCGGGCAGCCACACCGCGGTGCGCCTGCCGAGCGCGTCGTAGGTCATGTCGGTCTTGCGACCGTTGGCATCGACGTTCTCGGTGGACAGTCCGCGCAGCGGGTCGAGGGAGGAAGTGACCGTCCAGTTCTTGGAGTTGGTGGTGGTAATGCCGGTGGGGTTGGTGTTACCGCCGGTCGAGGCCCAGGGAGGGGTGAAGTCCGTATGGGTGTTCTGCCCGGTGACGTCCAGGGTGTCGGTGATCCGCCCGGCGCCGTCGTACTTCATCGCCGAGTTGGTCTGCCAGTTCTCCGTGGTACCGGTGTAGCCGGTGGCCGTGCGCACGGCGGTGACCCGACCGATCGCCGTGCTCCCGGTCTGCTCGAGCTGCCCGAAGGTTCCCAGATTCGTGAGGCTGCCGTCACCGTCGTAGTAGAGCTTCTTGTCGGCCAGGAGCGTGGTGGCGCTCGGTGCGGTGCCGCACGGGCCGCTGACGGCGGTGACCTGGGCCGGGTAGGCCAGGGCCATCGAGTTACCGGACGGCGGCGTCGCGTAGGTCGTGGTGGTGCACTTCTCCTGCTTCGGGTCGACGCCGTCACCGTGCTGGTTGACGGAGGACAGGCGGCCCTGACTGTCGTACGCCGTGTCTGTCTTTGTGTGCCGCCAAGCCCCGTTGGCGTTGAGTTCGTACTTGAGCGAGCTGCCGGACTTGATCCGGTGCGCGGTGAGGTCGGGCAGGGTGGACAACGTCGGCTCGGTCTCGCCAGGGTTGTCCTCCTGAGTCCAGTCCGTCCAGGGCGTCTGGTGGGAGGAGGCTGTGGTGGTGAAGGTGAACGGGCCGTTGACGCTGACGGCGTCGACGGTGCCGCCGGCCTGGGTGTAGGTGTCGTCCTCGAGCATGCTGCCGGACAACTGGCCCGAGTCGGTCACGCTCAGCACGGTGCTGCCGCCGACCTTGGCGTCGACGGTGACGGAGCGGCGACTGCCGTCGGCCTTGTAGTCGCCGTCCATGCCCTGCAGGTAGGTGGTGGTCCGCTGAGTGACGGGCTCGGGGCTCTGGCCGGTCTGCACGGTGACGGTGCGGAAGCCGCGGAACTGGTCCCAGGTCCGGTATTGGTCGTCGGTCAGCGCCGAGTCGTCGCGATGCCAGGCCGGGCCGGAGTAGCTGTAGCGGGAGATCTGGGTCTCGGAACCCGCCGGGTTGTTCTGTGCATCCGGCTTGTACTGGCCCGCGATGGTCAGGTCGGACACGGCCACGCTGTCGACCGTGACCTTGTTGAACCAGTCGGCGACCGGCTTGGAGGCGCCGGGCACAGTCCAATAGACGGGATAGCAGGAGTTGGAGTTGCTGTCCGCCTTGGTGATGGAGAGCGATCTGCCCGCACACGGAGCCGAGTTGTACTCGACTGCGATCGACTCACCGGTCTCGGTCTGCACGCTCGAGATGCGCGGCCGATACAGCGGAGGGGCGGACGGGGAGTCGTCGTTGACCCGGTTGTCGATCTCGGTGCCGGTGAACGACGCCTGGTTCAGCGTGATATCGCTGTTGCCGTTGCCGTAGGTGTCCTTTCCGGTGTGCCGGATGGACTGCAGCCACATCACGGCCTGCAGCATCCCGGCGTCCTTCGGGTCCACCGTGGTACCGGTGACGGGGTCGACCGTGCCGCCCGCGTCAGAGTAGATCTGGCCCAGCTTGTACGAGTCGACCGCGGTGAGCTGGTCGGTCGCCTTCACGTGAACCTTGGTGGTGATGGAGTCCAGCCGCGTGGTGGTCCAGAAGCTGGGCCCTGACGTGATGCACACGTCGTCGGGGACAGTCGTGGCGCCGTCCGGGAGCTTGGTCTTGTCCGTCGAGTCGCAGTGGAGGTCCCACGGCACGTCGGGCCAGTGCGTCGCCGTGGAGTCCTTCAGGTTGGACGCGGAGCAGTCGGTGAACGTGGAAGTGGTCTGGCACCGCTGGGCCAGGCCGAAGTCCACCTCGGCTGCCGGAGTACGCCCGGCCTGCTCATCGGCCAGCGTGTATCCGTACGAGAGCAGCGTCAGCGCGCCGCCGCGGGTGTACGAGGTGAGAGTGCCTGTGTCGTCCGGGTCGGTCGACTCGCCCGCTTGACCGCCGCCGAGATCGTAGTAGTTGGACTCGGTGGTGTAGTCGTACCGCTGCACGAATCCGGCCGGCGACACCACGAAGTCGAGGTTCCAGCGCCAGCCCTCCGGCTTGTCGCACTGGGACGCCTTCCCCTTGGCGCTGTCGTAGCAGGGGTCCGTCGCTTGCGGGTGCAGGACGGGGACGCCCCAGGCGGAGTGCGTGGAGGGGTCGGCGGGGTTCGCGGGCATGGTGGCAGCGGTGCCCGCACCGTTCGGGGAATGGTCGGCGCCGAAGTAGGCGGCTGTGCCATCCGTGGTCAGGACCCGGTAGTAGACGCCGTCGTGCAGGCCGTTGTCGGCTCCGGACAATTCCTGTACGAGGGTGCCGTCGTCGCCCTGCAACCGCCACTGCCTGATCTCCCCGGTCACGCTGGAGTCCACGCCGTCCGGCACCAGTACTCCGGAGTGCGCGCCGAAGGACAGCGTGGCGTTGTCCCCGCCCCAGCATTCGTCGCCGGAGCCCTTGAGGATCTTGTCTCCACCGGAGTCGAGGAGGGAGCCGCACTTGCGGTAGGCGCGCTCCACGGAACCGACCTGGTAGCTCCAGCCGTCCCCGACCCACGAGGCCTGGGAGTTGCGGGCGGTGGTCTCGCCGTCGACGGTCTGCGAGTCGTAGCTCAGGCCGACGGACGGCGCGTTGCCACCGACCGCGGAGGGCACCGAGATCGGGTAGGCGTAGGTGAACGAGCCGGTGGCGGAGGCCTGCCAGGTGCCGGCGGCCGACAGCGTGGTGGCGCCGTAGTCGCCCTGGGAGCCCGAGGTGCCAGAGGTGACCGCCAGCGCCGTGGTGCCTGTCGTGGCGGTCGCCGCCAGGGGCGCGGTGCGGACCGACATCGTCTGCGGGCCGTCCGCGGTAGCTGCCTGGTCGGGGCCTTTCGTCTGTTCGGGGACCTCTGCCTTCTCGGGCGCGGGCTCGGTGTCGGGTGAGGCCAGGGTGACGGTCGCCGTCAGCTGTTCGGCGGTGGGGCGGTTGGTGAACGCGATCGGGGTGCGCTTCTGGCATTCGGCCCGCTGCGGGGTGGTCAGCGCGCATGCCGGCAACTGCACCAGCTGCAGCCGTGAGCCGTAGCCGCCGCCGTATGCCTTGGCGATCGCGGCGTAGTCGACGACCACGCGCACCCGGCCGCCTGCGGTGGCCGCGCCGGACGGTGTGATGCCCAGCAGCATGCCGTTGGCGCCTGCCCTGAGCGTCTGCGCGTGGGAGGCGGTCTGTACGCGGACCTCGCCGACAGGGTGTCTGTCGTCGGCCTGTGTCACCCAGACCGGCAGTTCACCGGCCTTGACCGGCTTCGCCGCACCGTGGGCGCCCAAGGCGACGGTGGCGGTGCCCGCCTTAGGCCACTGAGGCCCGCGCGCCCGATAAGTACCCAGTGCGCCGGCGCCCTCGGGGTGGGGGGTCTTCTTCCGCAGGGCGTGATGCCCGACGGTCAGGGGCGCGGGGAGATTCTTGGGGTTCCAGACCTCACCGTCGAAGCGGAAGCCTCCGTGGTGGCCGAACCCGTCGTCGCCGTCGGCCCTGTGTCCGGGAAGGAATCCCGGGGTGCCGAAGCCCGTGGCGATCGCCGCCGGCAGGAGCAGCGCGAAGAGGGCGACAGGAATCGTCCAGGGTCCCAGCCCACTCAGGAATCTTCGATGCCACACGCCCGCGAACCATCGCCGTCTGCCACTCACGCGTACCCCCCGGAACACGGCCTTGAGAGACCGTCACATCGCCAGACCACACGTGCGAGTGATCGAGCGGAGGCTAGGTTCGGCCATGATCGCGACTCAAGACCCTTTGCCATCTCGATGACAAGACCGTGCCTCTACTTGGCAGAGCGTGTGTATTTTCTGTGCCGAAATTGATCACTGCCGAGTGGCAATCGGGCTTCCCCCACCCCGCTGCCCGCGAACCGAAGGAAGCTCGCCACGTGTTCAGACCACCGATACGCGCCGGTCGCAGACGTAGTGCCTCGACTCATCGTCTGGCCCTCTTCGCCACCGTACTCGGCTTGTTCACGGCTTTGCCCGTGCTGCCCGCCACAGCCGACGACTTCGCGCCCACCCCGGCGGATCCGCTGCTGGCCGCACAGAGCCAGGCCATGTCCACCGGACGACCAGTCCCCGTCGACGCCCTCACCACAGAGGTCTCCACCACCGAGGCACTTCCGGACGGCACCTTCGCCAACACCACGAGCGCGCTGCCGACCCGGGTCCTCAAGGACGGCGTCTGGACCCAGGTGGACGGCACCCTGGTCCCGGACGGCCACGGTAGGTACACGCCCAGAGCCACACCGAACGGGGTCATCCTCTCCGGCGGCGGCGACGGCCCTCTGGTCACCCTCAACCACGCCGACGGGCCCAGCATGGCCCTCACCCTGCCGTTCACTCTGCCGAAGCCGGACGTCAGCGGTGACACCGCGCTGTACGCCTCTGTGCTGCCGGGGGTGGATCTGTCGGTGTCCGTCACAGACCAAGGCGGTTTCAGCGACGTCCTGATCGTCCACGACGCCGAGGCCGCAGCCAACCCCCAGCTGCAGAAGCTCACCTTGGCCACCGCCGCCCAGGGCCTCACCCTGACCACCACCTCGTCCGACAGCATGAGCGCCACCGCCTTGGACGGCGATCTGGCCTACACGAGCCCCCAGCCTCTGATGTGGGACTCCGGCTCGACGCCCGTCGCCTCCCACGAGGCCGGTCCGGCCGCCGGCTTGACGTCCTCCGTGGACGGTCCCGGGCCCGGAGCCGACACCAAGCCCGTGGGCATGACCGCCACGAACAAGGCCCTGACGCTGATCCCGGACGCCGGCATGCTCACTGCCCCGGACACCGCCTATCCGGTGTACATCGACCCGTACACCAACCCGGTGTCCTCCACCGCCGGTCATTACACCGAGGTCTACTCCAGCTCGACGTGCAGCAACTCACCGCAGTACGACAAGGCACAGACCAACGGCCAGGGCGCGGGCTATCAGCGATGGGGCGGCGTCTGCGGTATCGGCCTGGAGCGCTCGTACTGGGCGATCAACACCAGCGGACTGCACCCGGCGTTCGTCGTTTACGACGCCTACGTGAAGATCTCCACCACCTACGCGGCCAGCTGGGACTGCAGCCAGAACCAGCCCCTCACACTCCACACCACGAATGCGATCAGCTCCAGCACCGACTGGCTGTCACGGCCCGGCGTCCACGACACCGCCTTTCCGCCGGTGACCGACACCGTGCCCAGCGGCGCCAACTCCAACAGCTCCTGCAGCAACAGCACCGCCACCTTCCACGTCACCGACCAGGCCCAGAAGATCGCCGACCAGGACGGGGACGGCTATGACGCGGCCGGCACCTTCGGCGCCGGCACCAACACCTGGACCATAGGCCTGTACGGAAACGAGTCGCAGACCTCCGGCAACGACGACTATCTGCGCCTGTCGACCACGCTGACCCTCACCACCAAGTTCGACATCCCACCCGCCGTACCGTCCAATCTCCACATCACCCCGGCCGCCACCGGCGCGTCGGCCGCCTGCACCACGAGCGGCGTGGGCTGGATCGGCGCCACCACCTACTCGGATGCCGGCAGCAACATCACCCTGCACTCCACCGTCACCACCCAGATGTCCGGCGAGAACGTCAAGGCGCACTACCACGTCTGGGACCGCACGGTCGATCCGGACGGCGACGGCAGTGGGGCCGACGTATCGACCCCGACCAGCGCCTTCCTCGCCTCCGGCACCGACGCGGCGGTGAAGATCGGCGCCACTTTGAAGGACGGCCACCAGTACGGCTGGGATGTCTACGCCGAGGACGACTCGGTCTCCGACCTGAAGTCCACGACATCCGACCACTGCTGGTTCTCCACCGACTTCACGGCACCGGCAACTCCGGAGGTGACCGGCAACGCGTCGTTCCCTCCAGTCGGTTCCGGTCCCGCCGACCCGGTGGTCTACGCCGGCCCGGGCAAGACCACGAACTTCACCGTGGCCGGCGCAGACAGCCCGGCAGCCGACACCAGCTGTGTCCCCGGCCCCTGCAAGTCCAGCGGCATGGACTCCTTCCTGTGGCAACTCGACTCCCCGCCCACCGCCGCCGACGGCCAGAGCACCACGATCACCGGCACCGACAGCCAGGGCAGGTCCACCGCCACCATCCCTGTCCCGATCCGCGACTGGGGCGTACACACCCTGTACGTGGCCGGCGTCGACAAGGCCGGCAACATCTCCACCGCTCCCTCCGGCTACACCTTCACCATCCCCTGGAACCCGGCCACCACGATCAAGCCCGGTGACATCTCCGGCGACGGCGTTCCCGACCTGCTCGCCACCACCAAGACCGGCGACCTCAACCTCGTCCCGGGCAACAGCGACCCCGCCCAGAACACCGACCCGGTCCCGAGCGGCCCCGTCACCGGCACCCCGCCGGCCGTCACCGGCCCGGTCACCGTGGCCACCGCCGCCGACTCACCCGACGGCACCGGCTGGAACAACTACCTCATCGCCCACCGCGGCAACCTGCACGGCACAAACGTCGACGACCTCTTCGCGTACAACAAGACGAGCAAGCAGCTCTACGTCGTCAAGAACGACCAGGACCCGGTCGACGACGCGTCCTTCCCGAGGAGCCCGTACTCCACGTTCGGCGGCTTCATCGGCAGACGGTTCGACGTCATCGCCAAGGACGCTTGCGCACCGTCCGACATCGTGGCGGACGACACGCGCTGCCGCGGCACCGACTACAACAGCCAGAGCTGGAACATCAGCCAGCTCATCACGCCGGGCAACGTTTTCGGCAACACCAACGACTACCCGGCCGTGATCACCGTCGAGAACAAAGAACTGTGGATCTACCAGTCCGACGGCGGCTACCACCTGAAGAACCCGATCCTGCTCGGCGACGGCGACTGGACGGGCCAGACGCTGATCGCGGCGGGCACCTTCAAGAGCAGCCCCGTCCTGTGGTCCCGCGACAACGCAACCGGCGAGCTCTACAGCTACCCGATCACCGTCGACACCAGCACCCTGGTGCCGTCCCTGCTCCACCCCACCATCCACACCAGCCTGCGGCTCACCCTGCCACCTGCCTCCTACCCCGTCGTCGCCTCACCCGGCGACCTCAACAGCCCCGTCAAGATCGGCGCAACCGACCCCGGAGGTCCGGACGGGCTTCCCGATCTCTACACCGTCGACACGTCCGGTCAGCTCATCGAGTACAACTACCGGCAGAGCCCCGTCCTCACCTCCCCGCCCACCTACGACTTCGCTGCGCCGGTCTCCCTGGGCTCGGTGACGGACACCGCCACCCACTGGTGGCAGCTCGCCGAAGGCGCCGGCACCACCACCACCGACAGCACCGGCGCCCTGGGCGCCACCCTGTCCGGCGCCTACACCTGGGGCGCCGACACCACCCGGGGCAAGTTCCTCAGCCTGAACGGCACCACCGGATACGGCGCCACCACGGCGCCCGCCATGGACACCTCGAAGAGCTTCACGGTCTCCGCCTGGGTCAAGCTCAACTCGCTCTCCGTCAACAGCACGTTCGTCTCCCAGAACGGCACCACCAACAACGGCTTCCAGCTGTACTACTCCTCCGGTGCCCAGGCCTGGGCCTTCGGCCGGCACAGCACCGACGCCTCCGGTGCCGTATGGCGAGCCGCCTACGGCAGCAAGGCCACGACCGGTCAGTGGACCCACCTGGTCGGCGTCTACGACGCCACCGCCAAGGAGATCCGCCTGTACGTCAACGGCAGGCTCACCGCCACCAGGGACTGGACCTACACCCCCTGGAACGCCACCGGCCCCCTCCAGATCGGCCGCAAGCTCTCCTCCAGTGCCTACGGCGAGTACGCCAACGCGGCCATCAGCAACATCCGCATCTACCCCACCGCCCTGCCCCCAGCCGACGCGTCGGCCACGGGCGACAGCCCCAAGGTCGCCCAGCTCGACTGAGCCGCACGCTCGGCGCTCCGCCCATGGCCCGTCCCGGCTTGACCGGGGCGGGCCCCCGTCGTGCCACGGCCTCCACTGAGGCGATGCTGGCGGATAAGCAGCGCCCGCTGCGCCTGTTGCAGTCGTCTCGGCAAAGGCGGCTCGCAGACAACCTGTCGCGATCCCTGCGTCCTCACAGCGTCCCCGATTTCGCCCTCGGATGCTGGTTCGGGTCGCTGCTACAGATCCCGTCTAACCCGTTTACGCAGGTCAGTGCAGAGCGACGACCTCCGGTCGGAGCATCGTTGTACTCGCGAGCAGCGGATGCAGTCCGATGAGCCCGAGTTGACGTTCCGAAACCTCAGGAGAGACGTTTCCGCAGGTCAGAAGCCTGCACAAGTGGGGCGGGTGGGACTCGAACCCACGGCCGACGGATTATGAGTCCTTCGAGGATCTTGGCGGTCCTTGCCCGTCCACGCTCGTTCATGACGTTTTCGCAGGTCAGAATGGGTGGGACGTGTCGGCATCCCTTCGTCTTTGTCGGTCTGTTCCTGTGCTTGTGTCCCGACTGCGTCCCGACACCGCCCCGGACGGCCGGAGACACCGGGCCGTCGAGCGGATTGCGCCAGCTCGGAAACGGGTCTCGAAGTCGCGCGCAGCGGATCTCCCTTCCAACGCGCAGGGGCTCTGCCCCATGGGTGGGGGGCAGAGCCTCTATGGCCGCAGTCATGAGCCAAACGTCTAGGGCGAGCGTAGTTGGAGGGGCTGCCGCGCCGGCCGGGGTGCTCGTCAGAGTTCTTTGATGCGGATGTTCCGGAAGGCGACCTTGCCGGTGTGGGCCTGAAGGCCGATGAAGCCCGAAGCCGGGTCTGCGGTGGCCGGCTTTCCGCGCCATGTGTCCGCGTTGGTGAACAGGGAGGTCTGGGTTCCGTTCAGGCGCACGGTGTACGTGTCGCCGCGGACCTCGATCTCGTAGTCCGTCCACTGTCAGGGGATCAGCGGGGCGGGCCGTTGGTAGGCCTGGCCGACGGGTACGGCGATCCCGTAGACGGCTCCGGTGCGGTGCATGTCCTGTCCGTCGGGTGCCGCGGTCTCGTCGATCTGGATCTCGAAGCCGGTGTCGACGGCGAGCCCAGTGCTGGTTGTTGTACGGGATCAGGCGGGTGGGGTCGGCCCGGTCGGGGACGGGCTGTCGCGGGTCGCGGGAGCGTACGAAGATTCCGGACCTGGACCTCTGCGATGCGGAACTGCGGTCGCAGGACGAAGTCGCTGAAGGACTGGCGGGCGTAGTAGAGGAGGCCCAGTTCGCTGCCGCCGGGCTGGGTGACGATGGCGCCGTCGACCAGAGCGAAGCTGCCGCCGCCTACGCCGCGCCACAGACTGAAGGTGCGGTCCAGCCGCTTCGTCCTTCGGGATCTGACCGTGCCCTGCACGATCTCACCCGCGACCGGCTGTCTGCGTTTCCCGGCTGAGGGCACGGCGGGAGGCGAAGTCTTCCCCGCCCGGGCGCGGTCCACGCGGGCGCGCGGTCACGGGCCGCAGGTGGATGCGGGCATCGAGGCCGGTGCCGGGAGCGGGGTGAAGGGAGATGGAACCGCCGGAGGCGTCCACGAGGTGGCGGACGATGGGCAGGCCGAGGCCGGTGCCGTCGTGGTGGGAGTCGGAAGAACGCCAGAAGCGGTCGAAGGCGCGTGCGCGGTCGGCGTCGTTCATGCCGGGGCCCTGGTCGATGATGTGGAGTTCGGTGCCGGGGGTGCGGTGCAGGGTGATGGTGGTGCTGGGCGGGGAGACGCGCAGGGCGTTGGCGAGGAGGTTGTCGATGATCTGCTCCAGGGCGCCGGGGATCGCCCACACGGGGCCGGCGGGAGGGCCGGTGATGTCGAGGGTGACGTACTGCTCTGCGGCCAGCGGTTCCCACATCGCGACCCGTTCGGCGACGACGGCGTCGAGGTCGACGGGTTCGGGGGTGGTGGCGGTGTTCTCCAGGCGGGCCAGGGCAAGGAGCCCCTGAACCATCCGGCCGAGGCGTTCGACCTCGCCGACGGCTTCCTCCAGGCTGCCGTGAGCGCGCGGGTCGAGGTAGGGCTCGAAGTTTTCCAGCCGCAACCGCAGCCCGGTCAGCGGGGTTTTCAGCTGGTGGGAGGCTTCCGAGGCGAACGCCTGCTGGGCCTTGAGCAGGTGCTGCAGCCGGGCGGCGGTGTGAGTGAAGGAGGCAGCGAGGCGGCGCAGTTCGGGTGGGTCCGGTGGTGGCGTCGGGCGGGTGGGTGAGCTGTCCCTCGGCGAGCTGGGCGGTCGCGGCTTCCAGGGTGCGCAGGGGGCGGGTGATCCACCGGGCCAGGCTGAACGCGACCAGCGCGACCAGCGCGAGGATGCAGGCCCCGGCGAGCGCGAGCGCGCCCCAGATCCGGTGCACCCGGGTGCTGACGTGGTCCAGCGGGTAGGTCAGGCGCAGGGCGCCGCGGATGGTGGTGCCCGAGGCGCCGGGCATGGTGGCCGACAGGACGTCCCGGCCCGCGGTGTCGGTCGCCGTGGTGACGGTGGGCTGGTTGCGCAGGGCGCGGGCGATGTCCGGCTGCGCGGCGATGCTGATGCCGGTGGGGCCGGCGGGGTCGGAGTCGGCCAGGACGACGCCCTGCTTGTCGGTGACGACGACGTGGCCGCCGGTGCGTTCGGCGTAGTCGCCGACGACGTCCGGCAGCGCGCCGAACTGGCCTTTCTCGATGTTCTCTTCGGTGACCTCTGCGAGCATGGACGCGTCGCGTTCAACGCTCTGGGAGGCGCGGGAGGTCTCCCCTCGTGCGTAGATGAAGCCGAGCGGGACCTCCAGCCCGGCGAGTACCAGTACGGCCAGGGCGAGGTAGCTGAGCAGCAGGCGGCGGGTCATCCGGTCTCCTCGGAGACGGTGTGGTCGCCGGGAACGGTCAGGCGGAAGCCGACGCCGCGGGCGGTGGTGATCCAGCCCGGATCGCCGAGCTTGCGGCGCAGGGCTGCCACGTGGGCGTCGAGGGTCTTGGTGGGGCCGAAGAAGTGCGGGTCCCACACGCTGTCCATGATCTGCTGGCGGGAGTGCACCGTCCCGGGATCGTCTGCGAGGAAAGCGAGCAGGTCGAACTCCCGGGGTGTCAGGGCGACGTCCCGGTCATTGAGGTGGACCTCGCGGGTGCGGCGGTTGATGGCCAGCGGCCCCAGCGCCTGGGCGCCGGCAGCCGGTTGCTGCGCCTGCGGCACGTCGGCGGGCTCGGTCGGCGCATAGGCGGGGGCTCCCGCGCACCGGGTGACGGCCCGGATGCGGGCGATCAGCTCCCGTACGCCGAAGGGCTTGGCGAGGTAGTCGTCGGCGCCGAGTTCGAGGCCGACGATGCGGTCAGCCTCCTCTCCCCGGGCCGTGATCATGATGATGGGGACGGCAGAGCGGGCGCGCAGGCTGCGGCAGACGTCCAGGCCGTCCATGTCGGGCAGACCGAGATCGAGCAGGACCAGGTCCGGCGCGGCTGTGGTGTTGGCCAGGCCCGCAGCGCCGGTGCGGACGTGATCCACGGTGAATCCGTAGCGTCCCAGGCCCTCGGTGAGGGGGCCGGCGATTCGGTCGTCGTCTTCGATGAGCAGCAGCCGCATGGCGCCAGGCTCGCACAGCTGTGCCAGGCGAGTTGAAGGGTTCACAGGAAGCCGCCTGAGGAGGGGAGACGTACGGGACGATGCCGGACAAGGGTGTGCCGTCCGGCCGACAGGGGCGGGAGGACGGCGTCGGCCGGACGGCGGTGGCGGGACGTCGGCGGCGCCGACCGGGGAGTCAGTCGTCGGCGTCGTCGCCGTCCTCGCGTCCTTGTTCCTCCCGCCCATGGTCCTCGTCGCGACCCCGGTCCTCGCTGGTGCCCGGCGACGAGCTCGTCTGCGTGGGCGTGGGCACAGCGGCGGTGCCTGCGGCCCCGCCGGGCGACTCGGGGGTAGCCGCGGGGTCAGGCGGGAGCGGCTGCGCGGTCGGTGACCTTGGAGCGGAGACCTGAGCGGTGCCCCCCGGGGTGGGATTGGAGGAGACCGTCTCGCTGACGGACGACAGCGCGAACCGAAGCCGCCCAGAACAACCAGCGCGGCAGCGGCCATCAGAACCGACCGGTGCAGGCCGGCCACCTGCCACCAGCCGCCAGCGTCCCGTGCCTTGGATCCTGCACG
Organism: Streptomyces sp. LUP30; assembly: GCF_001746365.1. Lineage (GTDB taxonomy): Bacteria > Actinomycetota > Actinomycetes > Streptomycetales > Streptomycetaceae > Streptomyces. Next base: position 179,459 of record NZ_MJAJ01000004.1, on the reverse strand, counting down.
GCCTCGCCCCTCCGTCGCCACCCGCGACGCGGTGTCCGTCTCGCCGGCAGCGCGGCCGAGGAAGAGGGGTAGTCAAAGGCGTCGTCCGCCAAGCGGTCCTCGTAGCCTCGCGACGCCGGTGTGACGGGCACCGCATCGAGGATTGCTGTCTGCTCGGCGTCTGGGAGGGAGGCAGCGGACACTTGCTCGCGTTCGGATGGCATCGGATTCTCCCTTCCAGCGGCTCGGGCCGTGGCCGTCAGCTGGCGTCGTCGGCCTCCTCGGTGCCTTCCTTCTTGGTGTCGGTGACCTTGTAGGACTTGTCGAGGTAGGCCTCGATCGAGGTGCCGTCGGCCTGCTTGACCTCCACCGCGTACATGCCGGGCTTCTCCGCGTCTTCCTCGGACTTCACGACGGTGCCCGGGTACGCGGCGATCGCGGCGGCCTCGGCCTTCTGCTTGATGTCACCGGTCAGCGGCGGCTCCTTCTTGTCGTCGGTGTCGCCAGCTGCTTCACCTCCGGCCTCGGCACCGCCCGCGCTCTGGGCCTGCTGCTGGGTGTCCGCAGCCTTGGAGTCGGAGCCGGACTCGGATCCGCCGCAGGCGACCAGAGCGAACATCAACGCGGCGCAGGGAGCGGCAAGCACAGCACGACGGGGCAGAGCACGCATCAGGGTGTCTCCAAACACTGGGGTCTCGCGGGTTCGAAGGCGGTGGAACCGGGCCTCCGGGGGATGACAACGACCCTAGGAACCCGCTGTAGAGAGACAGCCCAGCAAACGGAGAGAGGCAGACCAGCAGACTGCCAACCTTTCGCCACACCACGCTGCCTTGTGACGATGACGGCTGCGCACGCGCTCGCGGCGGTTCTGGTCGCCGTGCTGTTGCACCGCGCGGACGCCACGTGCTGGGCGCTGGCGCGCGGCCTGACGACCGCGGCCGACGCGGTGGGCGTGCGCGTCGCCACGGCTTGGACGCCGCTCACCGAACGCGCGGCGCTGCCGGAGACGAGCGTGCCCATTCCCGTACGCGCCCGGCCGGAACCACCGCCGCGCGCAGGGGTGGTGCTCGCCAACGTGGTGGTACGGAGGGGTCCTCCCCGGATGGGTTCACTCACGCCATTCGACCTTGCCGGGACGACTGTTGAGCCGCCCCATGCTCCCCCACGCCTGGAGACATCCATGCTCCGTGTCACGAACAAGCAGCGCACCGCCCGCCGCCTGACCCTGCTGACCGGGGCGGCCGCCGCCATGCTCTTCCTCACCGCCGGCCCGGCCGCCGCACACGTCGAGGTCGAGTCCGAGCGTGCGCAGGCCCTCGCCCTGAACGCCGAGATCAAGTTCGAGGCCGAGTCGGAGTCCGACACGGCTGGCATCACCAAGATCCGCGTCGTCCTGCTCGAAGGCATCACCCCCGCCGACGTCACCTACGGCGAGGGCCCCAAGGGCTGGAAGTTCACCGCCGGCGACGACGGCTGCACGGTCGTGGGCCCGGCGGTGAAGACCGGCGAGAACGCCGAGTACTCCGTCGTCGCCAAGCAGCTCCCCGACGCAAGGGAGCTGGCGTTCAAGACGCTGCAGACCTACAGCGACGGCCGCACCGACCGCTGGATCGAGCTGTCCGAGAACGGCGAGAACCCGGCGCCCGTCCTGAAGCTGAAGGCCGCCGCACCGGGCGACAAGCCTGCGAGCCCGTCAGCCGACGCCACCGGGTCGGCCTCTCCCTCGCCCACTGCCAATGAGACGACCGCGACGGCGTCTCCCGCTGCCAAGGCTGACGACAAGGACGACGACGGTCTGTCGGCCGACGCCTGGGCGGGCATCGGCCTCGCGGTGGTCATCGTGGCGGGCGGCGCGGTCTATCTCGTCCGCCGCCGGGGGGCCGCGTCCACATAAGCCCCTCTGGAGCCGGGCTGGTCCCACGGCCTCTGCCGACGGGATCGGCCCGGCTCTGGCTGAGCGCCTCTCAGTCGTGCGGAGCCTGCCCACTGACCCGGCGATCGGCGTGGCTGAGCGCCTCCGTCACCAGCCGCCGCAGATGCCCGTCACGCAGGCTGTAATAGACGTGCCGCCCGTCGCGCCACGTCTCCACCAGCCCCGCCAGACGCAGCTTCGCCAGATGCTGACTGACCGCAGTCCGGGACGCGTCACACCGATCAGCCGCGGAGAAGGTGTTCCGGCGGGTGCGGGGGGAGCGATCCACCTCAAGCTCACGCGGTGCCTCCGTCGGCGCACCAAGCGTTGCGTTCTGCGTCATGTCTTCAGGTCTTACCGAACACCCGCCACGGATCACCCCGCGCCTTTCCGAAGGTCCCCGGCCGACCTGCCGAACCTCTCCGGCCGACGGGCTGGGGCCGCGCCGCCAATCGGCGGGAATGCCTCAAGCCCGCTGAATAACGCCTCCCGCGGGTGGTACGCATCCACCGGCGGGCATGCGAGGAGCGGAGCGAAGGTGATCCGGCTACTGGTAGGTCGACGATGAGGCCCTGCTCCGCACGGGGTCCGACCTTGACCGCCGACCCGCTGGGCCGTTTCAGCACGGGCCGTTTCAGCCAGTCACGGAGAACGGCCCTGCGCTCCAAAAGTGTGGAGCACCCCGGTCCGCCGCCACTGACGCCGCCTTCCGCTGTCTCCCACTGGCCGGCGTCGACAGGATGGGCCTGACGCAGCCACTTCCGATTCCCTGCGTCCCATCAGCGTCCCGAATACCGCCCTCGCCCGCCGATCAGACCGTCCGCTCCAGCCCGCGAGAGCAACCGCACGAGGCATGACCGCAGGTCAACGAAGCGCCCAACTGTGGATCACCGCATCGCCGTTGAAATCGCGAGCAGCGGATTCAGTCCGTTGGGCCAAAGTCCTGAATCCGCGCCCTCGATGAGACGTTTCTGCAGGTCAGAGCCCTGCACAGTGGGGCGGGTGGGACTCGAACCCACGGCCGACGGATTATGAGTCCGCTGCTCTAACCGGCTGAGCTACCGCCCCATAGCGGCGTGTCGCGTACACGTGTGCGCGCCGTCTGCCGCAGCATAGCCGCTCATACGATCTCACGCTCCGGCTGGTCGGCCGTGCCACGACCATGAGGACAGCGCCTCTGGCCTGCACGGTTCCCGCCGGCGTGACACCACATGAAAAAGGACCCCCATGGGGTCCTCGTTCACGATGCTCCCCCGACTGGACTCGAACCAGTAACCTGCCGGTTAACAGCCGGCTGCTCTGCCAATTGAGCTACAGGGGACCGAGCTCCCCCGACTGGACTCGAACCAGTAACCTGCCGGTTAACAGCCGGCTGCTCTGCCAATTGAGCTACAGGGGAATGCCTCGTTTGCATCGAACGTGGCTACCTGGGTATTCGCCAGGGGGCGCTCGCTCGCTGCGACACATACATTAGCGCAAGCAGGGGGGTGCTCCGCCAATCGGTTCCCCCCGGCGCCGCCGTCGTGCCAGGGACCTACACGAGGGAAGGGTGGCAGTCATGCGCTACAAGCTCACGTTCGTCGTCGGACTGGCTCTGGGTTACGTACTGGGCACGCGTGCCGGGCGCGAGCGCTACGAGCAGTTGAAGAAGTCCGCCCGGCAGGTCGCGCAGAACCCCGCCGTGCGCAACACCGCCGAGACCGCCGCCCACCAGGGCCGGCAGTACGCGGGCAAGGCGTACCACGCGGTCAGCGAGAAGGTCGGCGACAAGATGCCCGAGTCGGTGTCCAGCCGGGTGCGCTCGCTGAAGGAGCGCAGCGCCCACAACGGCGGGGACGACGACTGGGGCAGCAGCAACACCTAGCAGCGGCATCCGGCTCAGACGGCCGGACGGCCGGACCGTCGCCCTCCGGGTTCCGCGTCCGCATTCGCAGTCCTTTTCGACACGGAAACGCCGCGCCCCCAGCGGACTCGGGGGGCGCGGCGAGCTGCGTCACCAGGCACGACACACGCGCACCCGCCGGACGCCCGTCACCCGGGCGGTGCCCGACGGCCAGAGTCGAGCGGAGAGTGCGGCAGAATTTTCGCCATGGGGATAGTCGCCGGGTTGGACAGTTCGCCCGATTTCACTCGTATCGTCGTCTGCGACGCGGACACCGGAGCCGTGCTCCGGCAGGGATACGCGCCGCATCCGGTGGAAGGCGCCGAGGGCGGCGGGCGGCCCTCCGACGTCGATCCGCAGGCCTGGCTGCTGTCCCTGGGCGAGGCCGCGGGCGGCGGCCTGCTGGAGGGGGTGCAGGCCATCGGTGTGTCCTCACAGCAGAACGCCGTCGTGCCCCTGGACTCTCAGGGCAACACCGTGCGTCCGGCGATGGTCGGCGGGGACAAGCGGGCCCAGGTCGCGGCGGCGGACCTGCTCGACGCGCTCGGCGGGCGCGAGGCGTGGGCGCAGGCCGTGGGGTGTGTGCCGCAGGCCGCGCAGCCGGTGACGAAGCTGCGCTGGCTGGCCAAGAACGAGCCCGAGGCCGCCGCACGGACCACGGTGCTGCTGCAGGCCCACGACTGGCTGGTGTGGCAGCTGCTCGGGCGGCCCGTGAGACGGACCACCGATCGCGGAGGGGCCTCCGGGACGGGCTACTGGTCGGCCGCCACGGGCGGTTATCGGCCTGATCTCATGGAGCTGGCGCTGGGTCACCAGGCGATGCTGCCCGAGGTGATCGGGCCGTCCGACGCGGCCGGCACGACACCCGAGGGGCTGCTGATCTCCGCCGGGACGGGCGAGACGATGGCCGCGGCCCTGGGGCTGGGCATCGGGCGGGGCGACGCGGTCGTGTCCCTCGGAGCCTCCGGTTCCGTGATGGCCGTGCACCCCGAGGCGCTGGTCGACCAGAGCGGGATGATCACCTCCCTGGCCGACGCGACGGGGATGCACCTGCCCGTCGTCACCACGCTGAACGCGGTGCGGACCCTGCGCGGAGCCGCCGAGCTGGTGGGAGCGCCCGATCTGGAGGCGCTGTCGGATCTCGCGATGAAGTCGACGCCGGGGTCGCACGGCCTCGTCATGCTGCCCTATCTGGAGGGCGAGCGGACCCCGAACCTGCCGCACACCGCCGGGACGCTGGCCGGACTGCGGCGCGAGTCGATGAAGCCCGAGCACTTCGCGCGGGCCGCGTTCGAGGGCATGCTGTGCGGGCTCGCGGACGCGCTGGACGTGCTGCGCGGCCGGGGCGTGGACGTCCGGCGGATCTTCCTGCTCGGGGCCGCGGCGGAGCTGCCGGCGGTGCAGGCGGCGGCGCCCGCGCTGTTCGGGGCCCAGGTGGTCGTGCCGCAGCCCGCGGACTACGCGGCGATCGGGGCGGCCCGGCAGGCCGCGTGGGCGCTGGGGGCCTCGCAGGGCACGCTGGATCCGCGGACCCCGCCGGCCTGGCAGGGGGCGGCTGCGCAGGTTCTGGACCCGGGCGAGGAGCTGGCCGTGGGGCAGGCGGTGCGGCAGCAGTTCGTCTCGGTCCGCGAGCAGACCCATCCGGGCGCGTTCCGCGTCTAGCGGGCTCGTCCTGGCGGGCTCGCCCTGGAACGGGCTTGTCCGGTGGGCTCACCGGCCCGCGGGTGCGCCCTGTGCATCGGGAGCACTGGGGTGGTGGGGGAGCATCGGGAGCACTGGGGTGGCGGGGGAGCGTCGGGGGCACCGGGTGCGTCCGGTGTGCCGCCGTGCGCGGTCGAAGCCTGTGAAGACGGCTGTAAAAGCACTGCTGCCGGCTTAATGGGTTGAGGTAACGCGGGGGGAGTGTCCGACGATAGGGGCCAGGGGCAACCAATGCCTCTCCCGCCGACTCCGAGAGACGTAGCGTGCTCATACGACTGCTGAGGACCTACCTCAGGCCCTACCGAAAACCCATCAGCCTGCTGGTGCTGCTGCAACTGCTGCAGACCTGCGCCACCCTCTACCTGCCCACGCTGAACGCCCACATCATCGACAACGGTGTCGTCAAGGGGGACACCGGGTACATCGTGTCCTTCGGCGGTGTGATGATCGCCGTCTCGCTGGCGCAGGTCGTGTGCAACATCGGCGCCGTGTACTTCGGCGCGAGGACCGCCTCCGCGCTGGGCCGCGACGTACGGGGGGCCGTCTTCGACCGGGTGCAGTCCTTCTCCGCCCGCGAGGTCGGCCAGTTCGGCGCGCCCTCGCTGATCACCCGGACCACCAACGACGTCCAGCAGATCCAGATGCTGGCCCTGATGACGTTCACGCTGATGGTGTCGGCGCCCATCATGTGCGTGGGCGGCATCGTGCTGGCGCTCGGACTCGACGTGCCGCTGTCCGGGGTGCTGGTCGCCGTGGTGCCCACGCTGGGCGTCTGCGTGACGCTGATCGTGCGGCGGCTGCGTCCGCTGTTCCGGTCCATGCAGGTGCGGCTGGACACCGTGAACCGGGTGCTGCGCGAGCAGATCACCGGCAACCGGGTGATCCGCGCCTTCGTCCGGGACGAGTACGAGCAGCAGCGGTTCCGCAAGGCCAACGCCGACCTCACCGACATGTCGCTGAAGACCGGCAACCTGCTGGCGCTGATGTTCCCGGTGGTCATGACGACGGTGAACCTGTCGTCGATCGCGGTGGTCTGGTTCGGGGCCCACCGGATCGACAGCGGCGGGATGCAGATCGGTGATCTGACCGCGTTCCTCTCCTATCTGATGCAGATCGTCATGTCCGTGATGATGGCCACCTTCATGTTCATGATGGTGCCGCGCGCGGAGGTGTGCGCGGAGCGCGTCCAGGAGGTGCTGGACACCTCCTCGTCCGTGGTGCCGCCGTCGGCGCCGGTCACCGAGCTGCGCCGGCACGGGCATCTGGAGATCCGGGCGGGCGGGTTCCGCTATCCCGGGGCCGAGGAACCCGTCCTCAAGGGCATCGATCTGGTGGCCCGCCCCGGTGAGACGACGGCCGTGATCGGCTCGACCGGCAGCGGCAAGTCCACTCTGCTCGGGCTGGTACCCCGGCTGTTCGACGCCACCGAGGGCGAGGTCCTGGTCGACGGTGTCCCCGTGGCCGAGGTCGAACCCGCGCTGCTGGCGAGGACCGTCGGACTCGTACCGCAGAAGCCGTACCTGTTCGCGGGCACGGTCGCGACCAACCTGCGCTACGGCAATCCCGAGGCAACCGACGCGGAGCTGTGGCAGGCGCTGGAGGTGGCGCAGGCCAGGGACTTCGTCAGCAAGCTGGAGAACGGGCTGGACTCCCCCATCGCCCAGGGCGGCACCAACGTCTCCGGCGGCCAGCGGCAGCGGCTCGCCATCGCCAGGACGCTCGTCCAGCGGCCGGAGATCTACCTCTTCGACGACTCCTTCTCCGCTCTCGACTACGCCACCGACGCTGCGCTGCGCGAGGCTCTCGGCCGGGAGACCGCGGAGGCGACCGTCGTGATCGTCGCCCAGCGGGTGGCGACCATCCGTGACGCCGACCGGATCATCGTCCTCGACGAGGGCCGGGTCGTCGGAGTCGGCTCGCACCAGGAGCTGATGGCGGACAACGAGACCTATCGGGAGATCGTGCTCTCCCAGCTCACGGAAGCGGAGGCAGCCTGATGGCCGGGCCCATGGGGCGCATGATGGCCGGCGGCGGCCCCGAGAGCCGCACTCTGGACTTCAAGGTGTCCGGCAGGCGGCTGCTCGCCCGGTTCAAGCCGGAACGGCTCACCCTGTCCGCGATGCTGTCGTGCGTCGTCCTGAGCGTCGGCCTCAGCGTGGTCGGGCCGAAGATCCTCGGCAAGGCCACCGACCTGGTCTTCGCGGGCATCGTCGGGCGGCAGATGCCGGCCGGTGCGAGCAAGGAGCAGGTCCTCGACTCGATGCGCGAGCGCGGCGACAGCGGTGTCGCCGACATGCTCAAGGGGACCGACTTCACGCCCGGCAAGGGCATCGACTTCGACGCCGTCGGCCAGATCCTGCTGTTCGCGGTCGGTGTCTTCCTGGTCGCCGGTCTGCTGATGGCAGTGGCGACACGCCTGGTCAACAGGGCCGTCAACCGGACGATGTTCCGGATGCGCGAGGACGTGCAGACGAAGCTGTCGCGGCTGCCGCTGTCGTACTTCGACAAGCGGCAGCGCGGCGAGGTCCTCTCCCGCGCGACGAACGACATCGACAACATCGGGCAGACGCTCCAGCAGTCGATGGGCCAGCTGGTCAACTCGCTGCTGACCGTCGTCGGCGTGCTGGCGATGATGTTCTGGGTGTCGTGGATCCTGGCGCTCGTCGCGCTGGTGACGGTGCCGCTGTCGGCGCTGGTCGCCACGCGTGTCGGCAAGCGGTCGCAGCCGCACTTCGTGCAGCAGTGGCGCACCACCGGCAAGCTCAACGCCCACATCGAGGAGATGTACACCGGCCACACGCTGGTGAAGGTCTTCGGCCGCCAGGACGAGTCGGCGCAGCAGTTCGCCGAGCAGAACGACGCGCTGTACGAGGCCGGGTTCAAGGCGCAGTTCAACAGCGGGGTCATGCAGCCGCTGATGATGTTCGTGTCGAACATCAACTACGTGCTGGTCGCGGTGGTCGGCGGGCTGCGCGTCGCGTCGGGCGCCCTGTCCATCGGCGATGTGCAGGCGTTCATCCAGTATTCGCGCCAGTTCTCGATGCCGCTGACGCAGCTCGCGTCGATGGCGAACCTGGTGCAGTCGGGCGTGGCCTCGGCCGAGCGGATCTTCGAGCTCCTGGACGCCGACGAGCAGGAGGCGGACCCGGTGGCGGCGGAGCGGCCCGCGGAACTGCGCGGGCGGGTGGCGCTGGAGAACGTGTCCTTCCGGTACGACCCGCAGAAGCCGCTGATCGAGGACCTGTCCCTGACGGTGGAGCCCGGCAACACGGTCGCCATCGTCGGGCCGACGGGCGCCGGCAAGACGACGCTGGTGAACCTGCTCATGCGGTTCTACGACGTCTCCGGCGGGCGCATCACCCTCGACGGCGTGGACATCGCGAGGATGTCCCGCGACGAGCTGCGCGCCGGGATCGGCATGGTCCTGCAGGACACCTGGCTGTTCGGCGGCACCATCGCGGAGAACATCGCGTACGGCGCGTCCCGGGACGTCACCCGGGGCGAGATCGAGGAGGCGGCGCGGGCGGCGCACGCCGACCGGTTCGTGCGCACCCTGCCCGACGGCTACGACACCGTGATCGACGACGAGGGCAGCGGGGTCAGCGCCGGTGAGAAGCAGCTGATCACCATCGCGCGGGCGTTCCTGTCCGATCCGACGATCCTGGTGCTCGACGAGGCCACCAGCTCCGTCGACACCCGCACCGAGGTGCTGATCCAGAAGGCGATGGCCAAGCTGGCGCACGGGCGGACGTCGTTCGTCATCGCGCACCGGCTGTCGACCATCCGGGACGCCGACACGATCCTGGTGATGGAGAACGGCTCGATCGTCGAGCAGGGCGCCCACACCGAACTGCTCGCGGCCGACGGCGCCTACGCGAGGCTGTACAAGGCGCAGTTCGCCCAGGCGGTGGCCGAGGTGGACTAGCCCTCGGGCCTCTTCGCCCGGAGGCCCGCCCGCCCCAGGGCCGATGGCGTCCGGGGGCCGCTCGCGTCGGGGGACGGCGAGCGGCTCCGCGGGGCCGCTCCGGCTCAGTCCAGGTAGCCGCGGAGCTGGTCCGCGAACGCGTGGTCCCTCAGCTTGTTCAGCGTCTTCGACTCGATCTGCCGGATCCGCTCGCGCGTCACGCCGAAGATGCGGCCGATCTCCTCCAGGGTGCGCGGGCGGCCGTCCGCCAGTCCGTAGCGGAGCTGGACGACCTTCCGCTCGCGTTCGCCGAGCGTGGAGAGCACGGCGTCCAGGTGCTCGCGCAGCAGCAGGAACGCAGCCGACTCGACGGGGCTGGCCGCGTCGCCGTCCTCGATGAGGTCGCCGAGGGCCACGTCGTCCTCCTCGCCCACCGGGGCGTGCAGGGAGACCGGTTCCTGGGCCAGGCGCAGCACCTCGCCGACCCGCCCGGGCGGGAGGTCGAGCTGGCCGGCGACCTCTTCGGGGGTGGGCTCGTAGCCGCGTTCCTGGAGCATGCGGCGCTGGACGCGGACGACCCGGTTGATCAGTTCGACGACATGGACCGGGACGCGGATGGTGCGGGCCTGGTCGGCCAGCGCGCGGGACATGGCCTGGCGGATCCACCAGGTGGCGTAGGTGGAGAACTTGTAGCCGCGGGCGTAGTCGAACTTCTCGACGGCGCGGATGAGGCCGAGGTTGCCCTCCTGCACGAGGTCGAGCATGGTGAGCCCGCGGCCGACGTAACGCTTGGCGACGGACACGACGAGCCGGAGGTTCGCCTCGATGAGGCGGCGTTTGGCCATCCGGCCCATGACGACCAACCGGTCCAGGTCCAGGGCCAGTTCGCTGTCCAGGTCGGAGGCGCCGCTCAGCTTCTCCTCGGCGAACAGGCCCGCCTCCACGCGACGGGCGAGCTCGACCTCCTCGGCCGCGGTGAGCAGCGGGATCCGGCCGATCTCGCGCAGGTACTGCCGGAACAGGTCCGAGGAGGGGCTGCCGCTGTCGGTGGCCCGGGCCCGGGGCGGGGTCTCGACGGGCTCGGGTTCCGGGCCCTCCTCGAGAGCCTCGGCGGGCGGATCGGCGGGCTCTGCCTCGTCTTCGGGCTCGGCTTCGGCTTCGACGTCGGCCTCGGCATCCGCCTCGGGCTCGGTCTCGGGGTGGTGCGCGGCGCGGTGCTGCGGCGGGACCGCGGCCAGGACGTCGGTGTCGGCGTCCGGTTCCGTGGCGTCGGTCGGGCTGTCGGCAGTGCGGTTGTCGGCAGTGCGGTCGGTCTGGGTCAGGGTCTGGGTCTGCACGGGGGCGACCTCCAGGATGATCGCTGCTGAGGTGAGCGGCGGCGCTACGCCGGGGGGCCGCTCCGAGGACTCAGGCACCGGGACCAGTGTGGGGTACGACACAACCTCGCCACGAGGGGCGTGCGGTGACTTTTTGCGTTCGTCCGGTGACCGCCGCGTCGTCACGACCGGAAACCCGGATGCCCGTCCCGCTCCTGTTCTGCAACGATGCGCCGGTGTCCGCTTCCCTGTACGAAACGCATGTGACGGTGCGCTGCACCGGCCCCGACGAGTCGCGGCGGCTGAGCCGCTGGGCGGCCGCGGCCGGTCTCAAGCTGACGCACATCGTGCTGGCCCGGGGTCGGATGCGCGAACAGCCCATGCTCACGCTGTCCGGTGGCCGGTCCTGGGCCGAGGCGTCGGCCCGGGCGCGGGATGTGGTGGCACGGCTCGTCACGGACGGCTTCCACCCCGTGCGCGTGAAGACCGAGTCGACTCCGTGGGCTCCCGAGGTACCGCTGCTGCCCTGCGAGGACGAGCGGTACTTCGAACACCATGTGAAGCTGCGGCTCACCGCGGACGCCGACCTGCTCACGTTGGCCGCGCGGGTCGTGCCGCACCGCGCCCACCTGTCGTGGAACGCGCGGCGCGTGGGGGGCGGCGGCCTTCACGAGCGGTTCGTGACGCAGCGGTGCCGTGGGGTGGACGCCGAAGGCGCGGAGCTCGCTCTGCAGCGACTGCTGGCCGAGCTGAGAGGATGCGAAGTGCTTTCCGTGGAAAGGGAGTTCGTACTCCACGACAGTGACGTGTCGGTGGACGAGGGATGGATCGAGGAGACGGTGGCGGTTTCGGGGGTGCGGGGATGAGCGGGACCTGGCGGGGCTTCGGGTGGCGGTCCGAGGAGATCCCCCGGGTACCGCTGGACGAGGCCACCCGTGTGCGGGAGGACCTGCCGAGCACCCTGCAGTGGGTGGCGGGTGACGACGTGCGGCAGCGCCCGGTCTTCGACCCGGCCATGAAGCACCACTCCAACGCCTACCGGGCGACCGACCCGAGCTTCGCCGATCCGGCCCGTGGTGAGGCCTGGCGGGAGGCCCGGCGCCGGGCGCTGGATCTCGTGCTCGCCGCGATCGCCGCGTCGGAGTGGGTGGAGTCACTGGTGCTGCGCGGCAGCGTGCTGATGTCGGCGTGGTTCGGCGGGGCCGCACGCGAGCCCGGCGACCTGGACTTCGTCGTCGTACCCCACACCTGGAAGATCACCCACGAGCGGACCGGCCGGATGCTGGCGGAGATCGCGGAGGCGGCCCGCACGACGGCCGACGCGCACGGGGAGGGCGTCACGGTCTCCGCGGACGGCGCGGTGGTCGAGGACATCTGGACCTACGAGCGGGTGCCGGGACGGCGCATGGTCCTGCCGTGGAGCGCGCCGGGGCTGCCCGGCGGCCATGTCCAGCTCGACTTCGTCTTCAACGAGCGGCTGCCCGTGCAGCCGGAGCCGGCGGAGCCGGCGCCCGGTGCGGTCGTGTGGGCGGCGACGCCGGAGCTGTCACTGGCCTGGAAGCTGATGTGGATCATCAACGACACCTATGCGCAGGGCAAGGACCTGTACGACGCCGTGCTGCTGGCCGAACGGCACCCGCTTCGCCGGGAAGTGCTGCACGAGGTGTTCCGGCTCTCCGGCGAGTGGCCGAAACGGCACCGGGAGAAGATCCTGCTGGAGGACGTGGTGGAGGCGGTCGGGTACGTCGAGTGGGACCACTTCGTCACCGAGTACCCGCGGTTCGCTGACGACGAGCGGGAGTTCGCGGAGCGGCTGGTGCGGGCGGTGACGCCGACCTTCGAGGGACCGTCACAGGGCGGCGGCACCGTGCTCCCGTAGGGTCTGGTCGTACTGCTGCAGCACCCACAGCTCGTTCTGCACGGCGGCCAGCCGGGCGGGGTCGTCGCCGCCGCCCAGCCGGGTCAGCTGGGACTGGACGTCGCGGATGCGGCGCTCGACGGCGCGGCGGCGGACCGTGACCAGCTGGGCGCCGGCGTACATCTCGTCCACCGTCTTGCGCATGATCGCCTCGACCGCGAGTTCGGTCACCATCGCCCGTACGGTGTCGTCGGGCGCGGCATCCCGGACCCGTACCAGGTACTCCGGCCCGTCCTGGACGCCCCACTCGGCGCCGCCCGCGTCCATGATGGCCTGGCGTACGGCGGCGTAGGGGGCCGCGGTGAACTCGTCGACGCCGTACGCGTCGAACGCCGGGGAGACCAGTTCGGGGCGCTGCAGGGCGAGTTTGAGCAGCTCGCGCTCGGTGGCGTAGACGGCGTTGCGGAGGTTGAGGGCGGGGCCGCCGGCGGCGGACCGGGGGGCGGCGTCGTAGGGCTGCGGGCCGCGGCCGGCCGGCGCGGGTCCCTTGCCGCCGCGGTCGCGGGCCCAACGGGCCAGCTGGGCGACGCGCTTGACGACGAACTGGGTGTCCAGGATGCCGAGCATGCCGGCGAGCTGGACGGCGACCTCGTGCTGGGCTCCGCTGTTCTTGATGCGGGCGACGATCGGCGCCGCCTCGTCGAGCGCGGCGGCGCGGCCCGCCGGGGTGTCGAGGTCGTAGCGCACGACGATCTGGCGGAGCGCGAACTCGAAGAGGGGGGTGCGGGGTTCGACGAGGTCGGCGACCGCCTCGTCGCCCTTGGCGAGGCGCAGGTCGCAGGGGTCCATGTTGTCCGGCGCGATGGCGATGTACGTCTCGGCGGCGAACTTCTGGTCGTCCTCGAAGGCGCGCAGGGCCGCCTTCTGGCCGGCCGCGTCGCCGTCGAAGGTGAAGATGACGCGGGCGCTGCCGTTGTCCATCAGCAGCCGGCGCAGGATCTTGATGTGGTCGCCGCCGAAGGCCGTGCCGCAGGTCGCGATGGCGGTGGTGACGCCCGCGAGATGGCAGGCCATGACGTCGGTGTACCCCTCGACGACGACCGCGCGGGACGACTTGGCGATGTCCTTCTTCGCGAGGTCGATGCCGTAGAGGACCTGGGACTTCCGGTAGATCGCGGTGTCGGGGGTGTTGAGGTACTTCGGCCCGTTGTCGGTCTCGTAGAGCTTGCGCGCGCCGAAGCCGACGACCTCGCCGCCGATGTCGCGGATGGGCCACATCAGACGGCCCCGGAAGCGGTCGATGGGTCCGCGGCGGCCCTCCTGGGCGAGCCCGGACAGGAGGATCTCCTTGTCGGTGAAGCCCTTGCCGCGCAGGAAGCGGGTGAGGTGGTCCCAGCCCTGGGGGCTGTAGCCGACGCCGAAGTGGACGGCGGCGGCCTGGTCGAAGCCGCGCTCGGCGAGGAAGATCCGGCCGGTGTCGGCCTCGGGGCTCACCGCGAGCTGTTCGGCGTACCAGTCGGCGGCGACCTTGTGGGCCTCGACCAGGCGGATGCGTTCGCCGCGCTGGTGGGCGGGGTTGTAGCCGCCCTCCTCGTAGCGCAGGGTGATGCCGGCCTGGGCGGCGAGGCGCTCGACCGACTCGGAGAAGGTGAGGTGGTCGACCTTCATCACGAACGTGATGGTGTCGCCGCCCTCCTGGCAGCCGAAGCAGTGGAAGAGCCCCTTGCTCGGGCTGACCTGGAACGACGGCGACTTCTCGTCGTGGAAGGGGCACAGGCCCTTGAGGTTGCCGCCGCCCGCGTTGCGCAGCTGGAGGTACTCGGACACCACGGCGTCGATCGGGACCGCGTCCCGAACAGCCTTCACGTCCTCGTCGTTGATCCGTCCTGCCACGTGGTGATTCTACGGGGGTGCGCCGACATCTCCGGCGAGCGGAGCGGGGGCGCGGGCCGTGACCGGTGCGGGGGCGCCGCGCGGACGCGACCAGCCGCACACCCGGCCCGCACACCCCGGCCGGCGCCCCGGGCCCGCGCAACGCGGCGCGGACCCGGGGCGGCGCCGGGCGTCGGCGGGCGTGGCCGCTAGACGCCGAGGCTCTCCAGCGGCACATGGGGGTCGGCCAGCGCCTCGGTGTCCACGGCGGTCCGTGAGGCGATCAGCTTCTGGATCGGCTCTGTGACGTCCCACACGTTCACGTTCATCCCGGCCAGGACACGGCCCTCCTTGACCCAGAACGCGATGAACTCCCGCTTTCCCGCGTCGCCGCGGATCACGACCTCGTCGTACGTGCCCGGCGGGGCCCAGCCGCTGTACTCCATGCCCAGGTCGTACTGGTCGGAGAAGAAGTAGGGCACGCGGTCGTACGCGACGGCCTTGCCGAGCATCGCGCGGGCGGCCGCCGGGCCGCCGTTGAGGGCGTTGGCCCAGTGCTCCACCCGCAGCCGGGTGTCGAAGAGGCCGAGCGGGAAGGACGCGACGTCGCCGGCCGCGTAGACGTCCGGGTCGGAGGTGCGCAGCGAGGCGTCCACCGCCACGCCCCCGCCGTGGGCGCGGTCGGCCAGCTGCAGACCCGCAGCCTCCGCGAGCGCGGTCCGCGGGGCCGCGCCGATCGCCGCGAGGACGTCGTGGGCGGGGTGCTCCTCGCCGTCGTCGGTGCGGGCCGCCAGGACCATGCCGTCCTGGCCGACGATCTCGGTGAGCCGGGCGCCGAAGTGGAAGCGGACGCCGTGCTCGCGGTGCAGGTCGGCGAAGAGCGCGCCCAGCTCCGGGCCGAGCACCCCGTGCAGCGGGGTGGGCTCCGGTTCGACGACGGTGACCTCGGCGCCGTACTCGCGGGCCGCGGCCGCGACCTCCAGGCCGATCCAGCCGCCGCCGGCGATCACCAGGTGTCCGTTGTCGCGGCCGAGGGCGGCCAGGACGCCCTTGAGGCGCTCGGCGTGCGCGAGCCGGCGCAGATGGTGCACGCCCGCGAGGTCGGTGCCGGGGACGTCCAGCCTGCGGGGTTCGGCGCCGGTGGCGAGGAGCAGCTTGTCGTAGTGGGCGAGCGTGCCGTCGTCGCCGAAGCGGACGGTCTTCGCGACGCGGTCGATCGCGTCGACGGTCTGCCCGAGGTGCAGCTCGATGTCGTTCTGCGCGTACCAGGCGGGCTCGTGCACGAAGACGCTCTCGCGCGAGTCCTTGCCGAGCAGATATCCCTTGGACAGCGGCGGCCGCTCGTAGGGGTGGTCTCGTTCGTCGCCGATCAGTATCACGCGGCCGGTGAAACCCTCCGCCCGCAGCGTCTCGGCCGCCTTGGCGCCGGCCAGGCCTCCTCCGACGATGACGAATGTCTGATCCGCGTCGACCACGTGATGCCTCCTACCCGGGGGTCTGGGGGGTGTCCCCCAGATGACACTGTGCGTGCCGCCACATGCGAGCGTCCCGCACGGAGCGTGATGGGGGAAGGGGGACGTGCCCGATCAAGGCGTGCGGGTGCCCGTTCGGGCCCGTTTGGGCGCACCGGGCCCGGCCTCGGTCACGAACGCCGTCACGCCCTTCGTCATGCCTTCGGTCAAGCCCTCCGATCATGCCCTCGGTCACGGTCTCGTGCGCCCGGTGAGCCGGGCGTGCAGGGAGCGCGCGGAGGCGTCGGTGAGGGAGGCGATCTGGTCCACGACCACGCGTTTGCGGGCGCGGTCGTCGGGCGCCCGGTCGAACAGGGCACGGAACTGGGGGTCCAGGCCGTCGGGGGCGCGCGCGGTGAGGGCGTCGGCGAGCTCGCTGATGACGACGCGCTGGTCGGCGCGCAGCAGTTCCTGCTCGGCGCGCTGCATGACGTACCGGTCGGCCACCGCCTTGAGGACCGCGCACTCCAGGCGCGTCTCGTGCGGTACGACGAGTTCCGCGGCATAGCGGGTGAGGGGGCCCGTGCCGTGCCGCGCACGGGTGGCGCCCTCGGCGGCGAGGCAGAAACGGCCGATGAGCTGGCTGGTGGCGTCCTTGAGGCGGGCCTGGGCGGCCGCCGTGCCGTCGTAGCCGTGCGGCCACCATTGCTGGTCCTGGAGGCGGTCGAGGGCGGCCGCGAGCTCGGCCGGGTCGGTGCCGGCGGGGACGTACCGGCCGACGGCGACCCGGAAGACCTCCTCGCGTTCGGGCTCCGCGTGCAGGCAGTTGGGATCGATGTGTCCCGCGTGCAGGCCGTCCTCCACGTCATGCACCGAGTACGCCACGTCGTCGGCCCAGTCCATGACCTGCGCCTCGAAGCAGGTGCGGGTGCCGGGGGCCTCCTTGCGGACCCAGTCGAAGACGGGCCTGTCGTCCTCGTAGACGCCGAACTTGGGGGAGGCCGGATCGGCCGGGTGGGCGCCCCGGGACCAGGGGTACTTGGTGGCGGCGTCGAGGGCGGCGCGGGTGAGGTTGAGGCCCACGGAGCCCTCGGGCGTGAAGCGCTTGGGCTCGATGCGGGTGAGGAGCCTGAGCGACTGGGCGTTGCCCTCGAAGCCGCCGCAGTCCCGCGCGAAGTCGTTGAGCGCCTGTTCGCCGTTGTGGCCGAACGGGGGGTGGCCGAGGTCGTGGGACAGACAGGCCGCCTCGACCAGGTCGGGGTCGCAGCCCAGGGCCGCGCCGAGCTCCCGCCCGACCTGGGCGCACTCCAGGGAATGGGTGAGACGGGTGCGTGGGGTGGCGTCCCAGGCGTCCGTGCGGGTGCCGGGCGTCACCACCTGGGTCTTGCCGGCGAGTCTTCTCAGCGCCGAGGAGTGCAGGATGCGGGCGCGGTCGCGTTGGAAGGCGGTGCGGCCGGGGCGCTTGTCGGGCTCCGCCGCCCAGCGTTCCGTTGACGGCAAGTCGTAGGGCATGTCTCGACAGTAAGCGGCGGGGGTGACAATCGGGCGGCGCCCGGCTGCCGGTGCGCTCCCCGGCGGCCCACGGGTCGTGTGCGGCCCGTCGCCCGCGCGCGGTGGAGCCCGGAACGTCGGCCCGGTCCCGCGCCCCGTCAGGCCGCGCTGCTCGCGGTCCCCGCCGCGAGGGCCTCGTCGTAGCGGTGGAGCAGCAGTTCGGCCATCGCCGGATGGGTGCCCAGGGGGGCCGACGCGATCCAGGGAGCCGCCTGCGCGCACTCCGTCGCGAAGCGGCCGGGAGCGGTGAAGCAGGAGGCGACGGCCACCCTCTCGCGGCCCCTCGC
Source organism: Streptomyces sp. LUP30 (assembly GCF_001746365.1). Taxonomy (GTDB): domain Bacteria; phylum Actinomycetota; class Actinomycetes; order Streptomycetales; family Streptomycetaceae; genus Streptomyces. The sequence goes on along the minus strand of NZ_MJAJ01000004.1, from coordinate 161,746 downwards.
CGCCAGCGCGCGGAGCGCCGTCGTGACCGTCGGGGTCGCCGTGGACGCGTAGGCGGGGACCACGGGGACGCCGAGCCGTGCGGCCAGCAGCTGGGCCGTAAGGCGGGTGTCGACGCCCGAGTCCGGGTCGCGGGAGCCCGCGGCGGCGAGGACGACCGCGCTCGCGGCACGCTCCGCCCGGCTCATGTCGGTGCGCCAGCCCGCCTCGGCGAGCCGGGCGAGGAGGGCGTCGGCCAGCAGGGGGTGCGGGCCCAGCGGAGCGGCCACGCGCGTGCGTACCCGGGCCTCCGCCGCCGTCTCGGGGATGTCCCGCTTGACGTGGTGGCCGCGGGCCAGGAGCAGGGGGACCAGGACGGCGTCCGTAGTGTCCCGGGCGTCGAGGTCGGCGAGGGTGTCCGTGAGCAGCGGCTCGTTGAGCTCGATGTGGCCCAGACGCACCGGCAGACCGGGGCGGCGGGCGCGGACGTCGTCCAGGAGGGCGCGGACGGTGCTCAGCGCGCGCGGGTCGCGGCTGCCGTGGGCGACGACGACCAGCGTGGGCCGGCAGGCGCGTCGGCGGGCGTCGAGCTGGACGAGGCTTGGCTGGCTCATGCATCCATCCTGACGGCACGAGGTTGCACTCCCGTTGCCTGACCGTCACGAGTGTTTTCCGGCCGTTCACGGCGGGTCCCGCGCCGGTGTGAGGCGCGGCGCGTGGTGCGGGCCCGAACCGGATCACCTCCGACTGCGTCTTTCCGGACCGAAGAGCCTTTTCGACCTGCCCGACCTGCCCGACGTGCCCGACCTGCCCGACGTGCTCGGTCTGCCCGACGTGCTCGGCCTGCTCGGCCTTGCTGATCCTGGGGGAAACCGTATGAACATCCGTCGGCCGCGGTTGCCGCGCACCCGCGCCGGTCGGCGCCGCTGGGTGCAGGCCGTGATGGCCGGGTGCGTGCTGGCACTGCTGCCGGCCACGTGGCTGTACGTGTCCACGGCCGGCCGGCTGGGCACGACCGCCGACGCGCCGCGCACCGAGGTCGCCGTGGTGTTCGGCGCCGGACTGTGGGACGGCGAGCCGTCGCCGTATCTCGCGCACCGGCTGGACGCGGCGGCGAAGCTGTACCGTGCGGGCCGGATCGAGGTCGTCCTCGTCACCGGCGACAACAGCCGCGAGGACTACGACGAGCCCGACGCGATGCGGGCCTATCTCGTCCGGCACGGCGTACCGGACGCACGGATCGTCAGCGACTTCGCCGGGTTCGACACCTGGGACTCGTGCGTGCGCGCCAAGAAGATCTTCGGCGTCGACCGGGCCGTGCTGATCAGCCAGGGCTTCCACATCCGGCGGGCCGTCGCCCTGTGCGAGGCGGCGGGGGTGGAGTCCTACGGCGTGGGGGTCGACGCGAAACACGACGTGACCTGGTACTACGGAGGCGCGCGGGAGCTCTTCGCGGCCGGCAAGGCAGCCCTGGACGCGGCGTTCGAGCCGGACCCCCGCTTCCTCGGACCGAAGGAACGAGGCGTGGCCCGAGCGCTCGGCTCCACGGGGTGACCCCACCTGTCGATCGGCGGCCGCCGTGCCGCAGGCCGCCGCGCGATCGTCACCGCCCCCGGAACACCGGGGGGCGTTTCTCCAGGAACGCGGCCATTCCCTCCTTCTGGTCCTCGGTCGCGAACAGGGCGTGGAACACGCGTCGTTCGTGGCGGATGCCCTCGCGCAGGCCGCTCTCCAGGGCGTGGTCCACGCAGTCGCGGGCCGCCCGGACGGCGGTGCGGCCGTACGAGGCGATGGTCGCCGCCGCGGCCAGCGACTCGGGCAGGACCCGCTCGTCGGGCACCACACGGGAGACCAGGCCGCACGCCTCCGCCTCCCGTGCGTCCATCGTGCGGCCGGTGAGGACGAGGTCCATCGCCTTGGCCCGGCCGATCAGCCGGGTCAGCCGCTGGGTGCCGCCGATCCCCGGGATCACCCCGAGCCCGATCTCCGGCTGACCGAACACCGCGGACTCCCCGGCGATCACCAGGTCGCACATCATCGCCAGCTCGCAGCCGCCGCCCAGAGCGACGCCGTTCACGGCCGCGATCTTCGGGAGGCGCAGATCGGCGAACTTCTCCCAGGCGCCGAAGTAGTCCTCGTGCGCCATCTCCTCGGCCGTCTTCGCCGCCATCTCCCTGATGTCGGCCCCGGCGGCGAAGGCCCGCTCCGACCCGGTGACGACGAGGCAGCCGACGGTCGGGTCCGCGTCCAACGGGTCCAGGGCCGCGAGGAGTTCGGCGAGCAGCGCGGAGTTCAGCGCGTTGAGCACATGCGGGCGGTGCAGGCGTACGGTAACGACCGCGCCCTCACGTTCCAGCTTCAGGTTGTCCATCGTCTCCGTCTCCGTCTCCGTCTCCGTGTCCGTCTCCGTGTCCGTCTCCGTGTCCGTGTCCGTGTCCGTGTCCGATGCCGTCACGGACTCCGCCTTCCGTCGTGGGCTCCGTCTTCCGTGACGGGTTCGTTTCCGTCAAGGGCTGCCGCTTCGTCGCCGTCTTCGACGTCCTCACGAGTCCCAGATCGCGCCGTACGCCGGAATTCCGCGTCGTTCCAGCCCGTGGACCACCTGCCAGGTCAGCTTCTTGTTGGAGATGCAGATCACGGCCTCCGCGCCGAAGTCGCGGTATGCGGCGTAGGCGAGCGCGACCATGTCGGGCTTGCCGTCGCGGGAGGTGTCCCAGACGACCGCCTGCGGCTGGACGGCGAGGATCTCGTCGACGAGGGCGTCGCCGTAGGTCGTACGGGGATCCCGCGTCGCCCAGACCAGACGGGAGGGCACCTCGGCGGCCAGCAGGTGGGGCAGACAGGGACCGATGCCGCTGCCGGTCGCCACGTACACCACCTTCGTGAAGAGGACCTCGATGTTGGCGACGCCGGCGGTGGTGATGCCCTTCGTCCACACCTTCGTCGGCAGGTCGTCGATGAAGGAGCCGGTCCAGTCGCCCGCCCGGGAGATCGTGAGCCGGAAGCCCGACTGGCCGGGAGCCGGGACGTTCGCGAAGGAGTGCCACTCCTTGAGCGGGCTGCGGCTGATCGCGGTCGAGGAGCCGGCGAACGGGGTCACGCCGTGGTCGAAGCGGGCCAACGCCACATGCGCGGACGGGCGTTCGGTGCGGACGTCCACCCGGCGCAGCCGCAGCCAGGGCAGCGCCACGCTGACCGTCACGAGGGTGAGGACCGCCAGGGACAGGGGGCCGGGAGCCGCCATCAGGGTGTGCGTCCAGAAGAGGACGAGGGCGCTCCAGCCGCCGAAGCGGTGGATCCTCTCGAAGGCGTCGTGGCGGCGGGAGCGGAAGGGAGGCAGCGCCGTCGCGACGATCACCGCGAGGAGGGCGGTCAGCGTCCAGCTCACGGCCCGCAGGGGCCCGTCGGTCGTCCTCAGCGTGAGCGCCAGGAACCAGGCGGCTCCGGCCAGCGCCCCGCCGACGTGCAGTCCGCCGAAGTGGTAGACCTTGCCGAGCGTCCAGCGCAGCCGCAGCGGCCAGTGCGTGGGGGCCGAAGTCGCCAGCCGGAACAGGAGGTTGACGACGTACTGCTGGCGGATCAGCACGGCCAGGGCGAGGTTGGCGAGGACCGCGTGGCCCAGGGACCGGTCGGAGAGCGGACGGCCCGCGTACGCGTATCCCAGGTTGAGGACGACGACCAGGGCCGCGAGACGGTTGTGGTGCATCAGCCGGGGGTGTTTGAGCAGACGGCGCAACATTCCCACGGGAGGCGGAAGTTCGGTCCGGGTCCGGTTCAGCGAGGTCGTCACCGGGCGCCCACCGCCGGCCGCCCCTGGGCCAGTCGCAGCAGCGCCTGCTTGTCGATCTTGCCGCGGTCGGTCTCCGGCAGAAATGGCAGGGGCATGACATCTTCGGGCACGCAGTAGTACGGCAGCGCCTCCGCGACCGCGCGGCGGGCCGCGGCCGGGTCGACGTCCGCCGGACAGACGAAGGAGACCAGGGTGCGGGCGTCCCGCCGGAGGGTCACCGCACGGGCGCAGCCCGGGAGGCCCTCCAGGACCGACGACACGGAGTCCAGCTCGACCCGGAAGCCGCGCACCTTGACCTGGTCGTCGGTGCGGCCGAGGTGCTCCAGCTCGCCGCCGGCGGTCCAGCGGCCGAGGTCGCGGGTGCGGAACATCCGGTGGCCGCCGCCGAGGAAGGGGTCGGGGGCGTACCGCTCGGCGTTCAGCGCCTCGTCGGACAGATAGCCCGCGGAGACGCAGGCGCCCCCCGCCCACATCTCGCCGACCTCGCCGATCGGCAGGGGGCGGCGGTCGGCGTCGAGGACGTACACGGTGTTGTTGGGGGTGGGACGGCCGATGGTCAGCAACGGGGCGGCCGGGTCGTGACGGCTCATCGTGTTGACGATCGTCGTCTCGGTGGGCCCGCAGCAGTTGAAGAAGTCCGCGCGGCGGGCCCAGCGGTCGGCCAGCGGGCGCGGGCAGGGCTCCCCTGCGACGGCCACCGCGCGCACCCGCGGGCAGGCCGCCGGGTCGATGCCGGACAGGACGGTCGGGGTGGCGATCAGCACGGTGGCCGTGCGCGCGGTCGCTGCGATGTCCCTGCCCCGGACGACCAGGGTGGCGCCCTGCGCGAGGCAGCCCAGGATCTCCCAGGCCGCCATGTCGAAGGCGATGTTGAGGAGTTGGGCCACCCGATCGCCGGGACGGATGCCGAGGTCGCCGGGAGCGGTCAGGAGGAGGTTGGCGACGTTGCGGTGGGTGACCTTCACGCCGTTGGGGCGGCCGGTGGTGCCCGAGGTGAACAGGACGTAGCAGCCGTCGTCGAGGGTGACGTGGCGGCGAGGGGCCGGGGCGGGCCCGGCCGCTGGTTCGCCACGACGGTCGCCGCGAGGGTCCCCGCCGGGGTCGCCGAAGAGACCGTCGTGGTCGACGGGGTCGTCGAGGCCGATCGTGCGCGGGCCTGGCGGGACCTTCGACGCGTGTTCGCGCTGGGTGAGGACGACGGCGGTGGCGGCGGTGCGGACCACGTGCTCGAGCTGGCCGCGGGGGGTGATGCCGATGTCCTGGGGGACGTAGGCCGCGCCCGCCTTCAGGACGGCGAGCAGACCCACCACCATCGCCGTCGAGCGGCGGACGAAGAGACCGACGTGGTCGCCGGGTCGGACGCCCGCGCGGGCCAGCCGGGCGGCGAGGGCGTCGGCGCGGCGGTCGAGCTGCGCGTAGGTGAGGGTCGCTCCCTCGTGTTCCACGGCGATCGCGTGCGGGAAGGCGAGCGCGTGGCGTTCGACGGCGTGGTGGATCAGCGGATCCGGGACGGGGACGGCCGGGCCGTGGCCGTACTGCCGGAAAAGACGCCGGTCGCGGGGGGTGAGGTGGCGCAGAGGCATGGTGGAGAGACCTCCAGGCAGCTTCGAGTGTCGGTGACATGGCCGTGGGCGGCGGCATGCCCGGGATTTCGAACGCCGTACGGGGTCGTGCGATGCCGTGCGAGAGGGTGAGCGTCGACTGTACTGCCGTCCCTTCACCTTTCAACCAGGTGTGACCGGCCAACTACCGACAAGGAATGAGTCACGTGGGGCGTCTTCCGCCGCAGCGGCAACCTCCGCACGGTCCACGGCGACTCCCCCGGGGTGGTGTGCGCCCGTCGCGGCGCTCCTCACGAGGCCCCCGGACCGGCGGGGAGGGCACCACCACACCGCCGTAACAGGAGACCGCACGGCGCGTAACACGGCCGAAGCACGCTGAAACGCATGCAGACCGCCTCGACGCCCACCCACTGCCCGTACTGCGCCCTGCAGTGCGGGATGGCCCTGTCGCCCCTGCCCACGGGTGGCGTCGAGGTGGTCGAGCGCCCCGACTTCCCGGTGAACCGGGGCGCGCTGTGCGGCAAGGGCCGTACGGCGCCGGCGGTGCTCTCCTCCACGGTGCGGCTGACCTCCCCGCTCGTGCGCTCCGGGGGCTCGCTCGTCCCGGCCACCTGGGAGGAGGCCCTGGACCGGATCGCCGCGGAGCTGGGCCGGGTGCGGGACGCGCACGGGGCCGACGCGCTCGGCGTGTTCGGCGGCGGCGGACTGACCAACGAGAAGGCGTACACGCTCGGCAAGTTCGCGCGGGTCGTGCTCGGCACCTCGCAGATCGACTACAACGGCCGCTTCTGCATGTCGTCCGCCGCGGCGGCCGGCGTCAAGGCGTTCGGGCTCGACCGGGGGCTGCCCTTCCCGCTGGAGGACGTCCCGCGGACCGGATGCGTGATCCTCGTCGGCTCCAACCTCGCCGAGACCATGCCTCCGTCGCTGCGCTTCTTCAGCGAACTGCGGGACAACGGCGGCACGTTGATCGTGATCGACCCGCGCCGCACGAAGACCGCGGAACAGGCCGACCTGCACCTCGCGCCCCGGCCCGGGACGGATCTCGCGCTGGCGCTCGGACTGCTGCACCTGATCGTGGCCGAGGGGCGGGTCGACGAGGAGTACGTGCGCGAGCGCACCACCGGCTGGGAGGAGGCCCGGGCGGCCGCGATGGCCCACTGGCCGGAGTACGTGGAACGGATCACGGGGGTGTCCGTTCCGCAACTGCGGGAGACGGTGAGGCTGTTCTGCGAGCCCGACGCCGCGATGGTGCTCACCGCGCGCGGGCCCGAGCAGCAGTCCAAGGGGACCGACACGGTCGGCGCGTGGATCAACCTGTGCCTGGCGACGGGCCGGGCGGGACGGCCGCTCAGCGGCTACGGCTGTCTGACCGGCCAGGGCAACGGACAGGGCGGACGCGAGCACGGCCAGAAGGCCGACCAGCTCCCCGGATACCGCAAGCTGGACGACCCGGCGGCGCGGGCGCACGTGGCCGGCGTGTGGGGCGTGGACCCCGACTCCCTGCCCGGCCCCGGACGCAGCGCCTACGAGCTGCTGGACGCGCTGGGCACGGACATCCGGGCGCTGCTGCTCATGGGGTCGAACCCGGTGGTGTCGGCGCCGCACGCCGCGCACATCGAGCAGCGCATCGGGTCCCTCGACTTCCTCGCCGTCTGCGATGTCGTGCTGTCGGAGACGGCGGCTCTCGCGGACGTCGTCCTGCCGGTCACCCAGTGGGCGGAGGAGACGGGGACGACCACCAGCCTGGAGGGCAGGGTCCTGCTGCGCCGGAAGGCGATCACCGCCCCGGAGGGCGTGCGCAGCGATCTGGAGGTGCTGCACGAGCTGGCGGCCCGGCTGGGCGTCGAGAAGGGCTTCCCGGTCGAGCCCGAGGAGGTCTTCGAGGAACTGCGGCGGGCCAGTGCGGGCGGCGTCGCGGACTACTCGGGGATCACCTACCGCAGGCTCGCCGAGGAGAACGGGGTCTTCTGGCCCTGCCCGGCAGCGGACGACGAACCGGCGCCCGGCACGCCCCGGCTCTTCCTCGACCGGTTCGCCACACCGGACGGCCGGGCCCGCTTCGTGGCGGTGTCGCACCGCCCGAACGCCGAGGAGCCGGACGACGACTACCCCGTGCTGCTCACCACCGGGCGGGTCGTCGCGCAGTACCAGTCCGGCGCGCAGACCCGGCGCGTGGACGAGCTGAACGCCGCCGCCCCCGGCCCGTTCGTGGAGCTGCACCCCCGGCTGGCCGCGCGGCTCGGGGCGGCCGAGGGCGACCGGGTGGCGGTCGTGTCCCGGCGCGGACGTGCCGTCGCCCCCGCCCGGATCACCACGGGCATCCGCCCGGACACCGTCTTCATGCCGTTCCACTGGCCCGGCGAGGGCCGCGCCAACACCCTGACCAACCCGGCCCTGGACCCCACCTCCCGCATGCCGGAGTTCAAGTCCTGCGCGGTACGCGTGGAACTCGCCGAGCAGGCGAGCGGGGACACCTTTTCGTCTGCGGGGTGATCCGGACGAGAGGCCCTAGGCGGGCAGACGTAGGGCCAGGCCGTCCAGAACGACCCGCAGGCCGTAGTGGAACTTCTCGTCGCGCAGGGCCGCCGGATCGGTCGCCGCCGCGGCGGTGTCCGCATAGCCGCCGGCGAGATGCTCGTGTCCGGCCGCGGCCCGCTGCGCGGCCGGCATGAGGCGGGCGATGAAGTCGGCCTCGCTCTCGCCCGAGCGGGCGACGGTGGTCAGCCAGGCGGCCTCGGTGGTGCTCATGCCGATGACGTAGGACAGGACGGTGTCGATGGCGCGGCTCGGCTCCGGGAAGCCGGCGGCCGTGAACAGCGCGGCCAGGCGCTCCGAGAAGGACATGAGGTTGGGGCCCAGATAGGCGAGGCCGGCCTGGCCCAGGACCGAGGACAGCCAGGGGTGGCGCAGGCCCGTGGCGCGGAAGGCGGTGGCCGCCTCGGTGACGGCCGCCCGCCAGTCGGGGGCGCCCGCGTCCGGCACCCGGATCTCGGCGGCGACCTCGTCCACGGCCAGCTCCATCAACTCGTCCTTGGTGGCGACGTGCCGGTAGAGGGAGGTCGCGCCCGCGTTCAGCCGGGCCCCCAGCTTGCGCATGCTCAGGGCCTCGATGCCGTCCGCGTCCAGCATCACGACCGCCTCACGCACGATCGCGTCCCGGCTGAGCGCGGGCTGATCGGGCTCACGGCGCTGCCTGGTCCAGACGGACGGGACGGGATCGGCGTTCTTCGTCCTGGCGGTCACGGTTCCACTCCCTGCGGGTCGGCGGCCTGTCGGGCGCCTGGCGGCGGCCTCCGGGCGTACATCGTGCGCTTCCAGCGTACAGAGTTCCGTCATTGCGCACACTGTTCCCTGTGCGTACAGTGTGCGCATCGGACGGAACACCGTACGCATCGATCGGAACAGTGTGCGCAAACTGGGAACACCGTGCGCACCACGAAGGGACAGGACGTCATGGAAACCCGTAATCCACGCCGCTGGTGGATCCTCGTCGTGCTGTGCCTGAGCACGCTGGTGCTGACGATCGACAGCATGGCGCTGACGGTGGCCGTGCCCGCGATGACCGAGGACCTCGGCGCCGACGCCCAGGACACCCAGTGGATCCTCGACTCCTACATCCTGGTCTTCGCCGGCCTGCTGCTGACCTCCGGAAGCCTCGGCGACCGCTTCGGCCGCCGGAAGGTGATGCTCCTGGGCCTGGCGGTCTTCGGCGCGGCCTCACTGGCCGCGACGATATGCTCCGAGCCCGGCGAGGTGATCGCCGTGCGCACCGCGATGGGCGTCGGCGGGGCGCTGATCATGCCGTCCACCCTCTCGATCCTCATCACCGTCTTCGACGAGGAGGAACGCGGCAGGGCGATGGCGATCTGGGGCTCGGTGTCGATGCTGGGCCTGGTCGGCAGCCCGGTCCTGGGCGGCGTGCTGATCGACCACTTCTCCTGGCACTCCGTCTTCTTCGTCAACGTCCCGGTCGTCCTCCTGGCGATGATCGCCGCCGTGATCCTGATGCCGGAGTCCAGGGCGCCGTGGCAGAAGCCCGACCCGCTGGGCGCGGTGCTGTCCGCGATCGGCATGACCGCCCTCGTCTGGTGGATCATCGAGCTCCCGCAGCACGGCGCGCTGGGCGGCCGTTCGACCGTCACCCTGCTGACCGCCGTCGTCGGCCTGGCGGGCTTCGTGGTCTGGGAGAACGTCACCTCCTCGCCGATGGTCCCGCTGGTCCTGTTCAAGCACCGCAACTTCAGCGGCGGTTCGCTCTCGCTGGCCCTGGTCCAGATCGGCAACGGCGGTCTGCTGCTGGTCCTCACCCAGTACCTGCAGTTCGTCCTCGGCTACTCCCCCGTCGAGGCGGGCCTCGCCTTCCTGCCGTTCGCCGTGGCCGCGCTGATCGGCAACGGCGCGGGCATGAAGCTGGCCGCGAGGATCGGCAACCGGTTCGTGATCCTGGCCGGCATGCTCGTGATGGCCTCCGGCTTCGCCCTGCTGACGACGGTCGACGCCGACTCGGGCTTCACCGTCCCGGCGATCGCCCTCGGACTGCTCGGCGTCGGCGCGGGCATGGCCATGCCGGCCGCCGTCGGCGCGCTGATGAGCACCATCCCCGAGGACAAGGCCGGCGTCGGCTCGGCCCTCAACGACACCATCCAGCAGGCCGGCACCGCCCTCGGCATCGCGATCCTCGGCTCCCTGCTGACCAGCGGCTTCGCCGCCGAGATGCCGGCCGACGCCCCCGAGGCGGCTCGTCGGTCGATCGGCGGGGCGCTGGCGGTGGGCGGCCAGGAAGCGGGTCTGGTCCGGGCTGCCCGAGAGGCCTTCACCGACTCGATGACGACGACGTTCACGGTCAGCGCGATCGGCGTCCTGGCGGCGGCGATCCTGGCGACGCTGGTGATGCGGGACGGCAGCACCCGTCCGCCCGCCGCCGGGCACCGGGCGGAGAAGGAGGAGACTCAGAAGAACGCGGAGCACGCGGAGCACGCGGAGCACGCGGAGAACGCGGAGAACGCGAAGTCCCGGGAGGCCTCGGAGACTTCGGGACGGGCGGAGAAGCCGGAGCCGGCCGCCCGAGACCTGCCGGTCGCCTGAGGCGTCTGCAGGTCGCCCGGGACCGGCACGGCCACCGTCCGGACAGCAGAAGGCCGGCACCCTCCAGGGGGCGCCGGCCTTCGACGCGCGCGTCAGGCGGGCGTCGTCCAGCCCGGGACCGTGGGCAGGACGAGCTGCGCGATACGCAGCAGTGCCGTGTCGTCCGGCCGCATACGGTCCTGGCGCCAGATGACCAGTTCGTAGGAGCCGCCGCGGTCCTTGGCGTCCGGGGCGACGATCAGGGCCCGGGCGATGCCGCCGGGGCCGGTCTCCGACTTGCCGCCGCCGAGGTTGAAGCGGAAGGCGATCGTCTGGGTCGAGTAGAGCACCGCGGGGTGGCCCGCGACCGTCTTCGCCTGCGCTTCGCTCAGCAGGTCGGCCATTCCGGCGATCGGAGAGTCGTCGTAGGACCGCGACAACTGCACGGTGTAGGTGTCCAGTCGGACGGTCGCCCCGGGTGTCGGGATCTCTTTGCCACCGTCCGTGCCGATCGAGCTGTCATTGCCGTAGGCCGTCAGCGCGTGCTCTCGCGGCGTGCCGAGGAGCGTCGGCAGGTCCGCCCGGTTCAGCGCCGTGCACAGCTGCGTCCCGGAGATGCGGTGCGCCGCCTTCGCGGCCGCCGCGGCCTTCTCGTCCGCGTCGTCGGCGGAACAGGCCGCCGGCTTGTCGGCGGCCTTGGCATCGTTCTTCTGGAGCACGAACAGCGCGCCCCCCAGCGCGGCGACCACGACCAGCGCCGCTATCGCCTGAGCCCACGGGTTCGGACCCTTTTCGGGCGCGGCAACTTCTTCGCTCATGTCCCCCACTGTCCCCATCGCCCCCGGTGCTCCCGGCACCTCGAGGCCCCCTGATCACGCCGGATGCGCGCGGAGGGAGCGTAACGGGTGCCCCGGCCGCGGGGAAGCACGTTTCCTCACCACGATCCCCATCACCGTGCCCGTCGGCAGCACGGTTGCGTCGGAGGCACACAGGGCGGGCAGCATCCCGATGACGTCGTGGGCGGTCACAGCACCCTCGCCGACGACGCACGAAACTCGCAGAGCGTCGGCTCACCTGCCAACTCGGCGACTACGGCCCCGACGGCGAGCCGTACGCCACTGCCGCCATCGGGCGCGGGCGGCACTCCACGCACATGCGACGTCCTCACGAGCGCATGCCGCGTCTTCGTACACGACGACATCGCGGCGTTCAGAGGCGCTGTGGCCCAAGGTCCGGCGGGACGCCCCGGCTTCACTCGATCGCGGCAGCTCGGCGTGCACAGGGCCGACGGACGGCTGACAGTGGCTCCATGAGCATTCGGCCATGGGTGGTCGTCGATCCCCCTGACAGACGCGGCCTTCGCAGGGTCACCATCAACGGCGACCCGGTGGGCAGCGCCTGGTCTCTGAGCGAGCTGCGGAAGTTGCTCCGTCGCCTCGGCTATCCGGTCGACACGGACCTGGAGAACCCGTCATGCGTCTACTGGCGCGGCGGCGACAGCAACACGTGGCCCGACAGACGCTGGCGCCGATACGGAGTCATCGCACCCATGCTCCTGGGGCTGCTCGCCTCCATGGTGCTGCACACTGTCATCGGCTGGCCGGACGCCCTGGGGGCACTCACCTTCGCACAGCGACTGGTCGGCGTCATGTTCCTCCTGGCGGCCGCGGTACAGATCGTCGCAGCGCCCGCGGTCGTCGACTACTGGGGGCGCCGGCAGAGCCGGCTGTCCGGAGCACTGGTCCTTCTCGCGGTGCTCATGACCCTGGCCACCACAAGCCTCCTGCTCTTCCTGTGGCTTCAGGAACGAGAGCTCATATCCGGCCTTCTGGCATTCGTTTCGCTGTGGGTCTGGTCGCTGTGGGCCTCCTGGCTCCTGGTCAGCGAAAGGGTCTGGAGAGGGGTACCACACCCCAAGAAATTCGCGGCCGGGGTGACCGCCACGGCCGTTCTGACAGCAGTCAGCCTGGGCTATTCCATACTCTATCAGCCTGTTTCAGCTCCCATTCACTTCATCCTCAACACGCAGTTCGGAAAGCCGCAGACCGCCCCCGATCTGGCCTTCGTGCAAATCCCGCTCACGCTTTACGCCAAGAATGACGGCGCGATCCCCGCCTATATCGTGGTGGACGACTTCACCGTATTCGGACACTCCGCCAAGTTCTCGCATTCGGGCAAAGGTCTGGAAGAGTGGACGGAGGACGACCCGACCACCGAACGCTACACGACAAAGGCCAAGGACACAGTGGTCGCGACGGGTCCCTTCGGAGGGCCGGGCACGACCTTGAGCTCAGGACAGGAGCTCAAGGTCGAAAAAGTGATCACGCTACCCAAGGACACGAAGTACAAGACCCTGCTAGCCACGCTGCGATTTGTATTTCTGAGACAGGACCGCGGGAAGGTGGACGACGACTTCACGGACCCCAAATCATCCTGGGACAAGAGCGAAGGAAAATACTACTGCCCACCCGGGAAGTGCGACGGGGACTACCTGATCTACCACGGCAGGGTGCGCTACAACGACAACCTGATCAACGTTACACGCAAGCCGAGGTACGTGGCCGCCTTCTGGTCGCCGGAATCCGAACCACTGGTCCGCATCTCGTCGGACGACTTCTTCAGAAAAGAGAAGGGTACTCCCTATGAGGAATACGGGAGCCTCAATCCTGGAACCGAGGAGCACAGGTACGGCCTGAACGGAGCCTGGGTCGATTCGGAGGTGTCCGTCCAAGAACTGCTGAAGGGGGCCACCGGTTGACGGCCGGCCGGGGGCGTCCGATGAACCCGTGCGGCCGCTCCCGGCCCCGGATCCGGGGCCGGGAGCGGCCGCACAAGCGCTCCGCGCAGGGTGATGGTCAGTTCACGTTGACGGCGCTCCAGGCCGCCGCCACCGTGTTGTACTCCGTGCTGCCCGCGCCGTAGAGGTCCTTGGCCGCGCTCAGGGTGGCGGTCCTGGCTCCGGCGTAGTTCGTCGAGGACGTCATGTAGACGGTCAGGGCGCGGTACCAGATCGCGCCGAGCTTGTCGCGGCCGATGCCGGTGACCGTGGAGCCGTTGGACGTCGGGGAGTTGTAGGAGACGCCGTTGACGGTCTTGGCGCCGCTGCCCTCGGCGAGGAGGTAGGCGAAGTGGTTGGCCACGCCGGAGGAGTAGTGGACGTCGAGGCTGCCGACCGAACTGCTCCAGCTGTCAGCGGACTTGCCGTCCCTGCTGGGCTTGTCCATGTAGCGCAGGGCGTCCTTGCCGAAGCCGGAGCGGACGATCTTCTCGCCGATCAGGTAGTCACCGACGTCCTGGGTGTTGCCCGCGTGGAACTCGACCAGCGAGCCGAAGATGTCGGACGTCGCCTCGTTGAGGCCGCCCGACTCGCCCGAGTAGGTCAGTTTGGCGGTCTTCGAGGTCACTCCGTGGGACATCTCGTGGCCCGCCACGTCCAGGGCCACCAGCGGGCCCATCTGGGTGCCGTCGCCGTCGCCGTACGTCATGCAGAAGCAACTGTCGTCCCAGAAGGCGTTGTTGTAGCTGTTGCCGTAGTGGACGCGGTTGTAGGAGCCCTTGCCGTCGTTGGCTATGCCGTTGCGGCCGTGGACGTTCTTGTAGTAGTCCCAGGTCGCGTCGGTGCCGTACTGGGCGTCGACCGCCGCCGTGGAGCGGTCCGCGGAGGCGCCGGTGCCCCAGTGGTTGTCCGCGTCCGTGAAGAGGGTCGCGGGGGCGCGGCTGATGCAGATGCCGAAGATGCACAGGTCGGTCTTGTTGGCCGCGTCGCCGGTGTACGTGTTTCCGCGGGTGGGGTCCTTGAGCTGGTACGTCGATCCGGAGAGGGTCGTCTCCAGCGGGACCGTGCCGCCGTACAGGGACTTGCCGTCGCCGGTGGCCGTCTCGATCGTGTCCCAGGCGTCGATCTGGGCGCCGGTGCGGGCGTCGGTCAGCACGGCGCGGGCGACCGGGTTGCCCAGCGAGTCCAGGCCGACGACGTTCGTCCGCCAGGCCAGCTTCGGGGCGCCGTGCAGGGCGTCGACGACGAGCTGGGGCTTGGCCTTCACCTGCTTAAGCGTCTCCCCCAGGTTGGCCGCGCGCAGGGCGTTGACGGCGACGTCGGCGGCTTTGGGCGCCGACACCTTCGGGGTGATGCTCGCCAGTGAGATCGCCGCCCGCGTCGCCCGGTCGGCGCCGCGGAACGCCCCGTCACGACCCAGATGGACGACGAAGTCGCCGCCGAGAACAGGGAGTTGCCGGTAGGTGCGGTCGTAGCGGACGTGCTGGGCGCCGTCCTTGTCGACGATCACGTCACTCACGGACGTGCCCTGCACGGACGTGAGGCCCAGGGCCGCCGCGTGACCGGCGAGGACCGCCGCGGCGTTGTCGAGCGCGGTCGCCCTGGTCGGTCTGTCGGCCGCGCCGGCGGCCGGGGAGAGCACGGCGGCCAGGAGCGTGGCCGTGGTGGCGGCGATGCCGGCGGTGGCGAGACGGGAACCTCGGACGTGCTGCCGTATCCGACTCATCAGTGTCTTCGGTCTCCTCGGGAAGGCGCCGTGGGGGGCGCGCGTGGGGGTGGCCTGTGAGCGGCCTGTGGAGGTGGCGCTGATGTCGTCCTGGCATTTAAGAGGGCATGACATGTCATGTCCATAGCGCATACGCAACGGACCGGTGAGGGGCCGGTGAGGGGAGAGAATCGTTTCCGTGATCGCCCCCGAACTCCCCTTCTTCGTCTACGGCACGCTCCGCCCCGGCGAGGTCAACCACGACCTCCTGCTGCGCGGCCGCACCCTCCGCGAGGAGCCGGCCCGACTGGCGGGCGCGCTGCTCTACGACGGTCCCGGCTACCCGTACGCGGTCGAGACGCCGGGCGAGGCGGGCGCGACCGTCGCCGGGGAACTGGTGACGGCCCGTCCGCAGGCGTACGCCCGGCTGCTCGCCGAGCTCGACCGGCTGGAGGAGTACGTCCCGGGCGACCCGCGCAATCTCTACGAGCGCGTCGCCCGCGAGGTGGCCCGCACGGACGGCTCCGCTCCCGTGCCCGCCTGGGTGTACATCGCCGCACCAGCCGTCGCCGCCGGTCTGCGGGCCCGCGGGAAGCCGATCGAGGGCGGGGACTGGCTGGCCCGCCGGTGACCGGCTCACCCGTTCACACGCCCTGCGGAAACTTTTCCGCACTCGGCCGCCGATACACCGGTGACCTGCTGAAACAAACGCCGTCAAAGGTCCGGGCCGTCGCGATCTGACACCCATTCATCCCATTCCTGACACACCATCAGGAAGCGCGCTCACCGCGCGGCGACTTACCTCGGAGGGGCAGGGATTCTCGAAGAGCTCGAAGGAGCACCGATGCGACGTCGTACCGCCCGGCACACCGCCCGCCGTACCACTCGTCGTCCGGTCCGCCGCACTGCCCGTCGTCCGGTCCGCCGCACTGCCCGTCGTCCGGTCCGCCGCGCCGCCCGCACCGCCGTCCGTCGTACCGCCCGTGCGCTGACCGGCGCCGCGCTCGCCGTCACCGCGGCGGCCGGGATCGCCGCACCCGCCCACGCCGCGGGCGTCGGCGCCGCCTCCTCCGGCGGGCAGCTGGAGGTGTACCCCGCCACCGCCGTGCCGGGCGGACAGGTCTCGGTGGACACCGCGGTGTGCGGGGACGGCGAGTCGGCGGCGGGCGACGCCGGGGCGGTGGGCGCGGGTCGCTTCACGCTCGCGCCCACCACGCACGAGGGCGAGTCCGCCGGGCAGTTCCGGGTGCCGCCGAGCGCGCAGCCGGGCACGTACGAGATCGTCGCGGAGTGCGCCGGGGACGGCCGGCGGATCACCGGGGACCTGGTGGTCGTGCTGGCCTCGGACCGGCAGCCGGTGCCTCCGCGCGGAAGTGTCAAGACGGGGGTCGGCGGCGCTCTGGGCCCCGACCCCGTTCAGACCGCGGCCGGTGTGGCGGCTCTCGCCGTCGCCGCCGCGGGCGGTACCTGGCTCCTGCATCGCCGGGCGAGAGGCGACGGGATCTGACGGACACCCTCCGCCGTCCGTCAGCCGGTACCGCATTGCCCCTCCCCCTCCGGGCCCGACGCCCCTCGCGGCCCGGAGGGGGGCACGGGGCCCCCGTTCATCACAGACCGACGCAGCCAGTGGGACGCGGCCGCAAAGAGGGGGATCGCATGCGCAGGGTCGGCAACACCGCCATAGCGGCCGTCACCGCGGCCTCCCTGTGCTGCGGCGCATGGCTGCTGCACAGCGGCGCCGAGACACATGCCCCGCCGCAGCCGTCCGCGGCCCAGGCCGGCTCCGACGGTCCGGGGCGGCCCGGCCGGTCCGCCCCGGCGCTGCCGCCCTCCGCGCCGGACCGCGTCCGCATCCCCTCGATCCACGTGGACGCCCCCCTGACGGGCCTCGCCCTCACCGCCTCCGGCAGCCTCGACGTCCCGCCCGCCGAGAAGACGAACCTCGCCGGCTGGTACGAGGCCGGCACCACCCCCGGCGAGACGGGCACCGCGATCGTCGCCGGCCATGTGGACAACGCCGACGGCCCCGCCGTCTTCTACGATCTGGGCGCCCTGCGCAAGGGCAGCGCCGTCGAGGTGGACCGGCGTGACGGACGCGTCGCCGTGTTCACGGTGGACGCCGTCGAGGTCTACCGGGCTCGCGACTTCCCCGACGCGAAGGTGTACGGGGCGGCCGACAGGCCCGAGTTGCGGGTGATCACCTGTGGCGGAGGCTATTCGAAGTCGACCGGTTATCAGGGGAACGTGGTCGTGTTCGCCCATCTCACCGGCAGCCGCTGAGGCCTCCTCCCCGCACCCTCCCCTGCTGCCGCCCACGGTCGAACAAGCGGCGCCGAGGCCGGTCAGGCCGATCGCGTCAGCGCATGTACTGGCCACGCACCTGGGGAGCCGCCGAGGCGCGGGAACCCTCACACCTGGGCCGGGGCCCCGCTGAGGGCAGCGTTCCTCGCGGGAAACAACGGTGATGCGGCCGGGTAACCTCGGCAACGCACGCTCCTGGACATGACCTCGAATTCGCGTGTGGTGGTGCTCGGCGCCGGCCTCGCGGGCGTACGACTCGCCCGCCGGCTCGGCGAACTGGGCGTGCCCGCGCTGCTCGTCGGCGACGAGGAGCACCGGCCCTACAACCGGGTCCTGCTCGCCGAGGTGCTGGCCGGCCGCTACTCGCCCGACGTGATCGCGCTGCCCGCGCCCGCCGGACTGGTCCGGGCCAAGGTCACCGGCATCGACCGCGACCGCCGGGTCCTCGCCTGCGCGGACGGCTCGGAGATCGCCTACGGCACGCTCGTCCTGGCCACCGGCTCCAACCCGGTCCTCCCGCCCCTGCGCGGCCTCTTCACCCCCGACCACGTCCTGCCGGAGGGCGTCCACGCCTTCCGCACCATGGACGACTGCCTCGGCCTGTCGAAGGCGGTACGGCCGGGCGTACGGGCGGTCGTCATCGGCGGCGGACTCCTCGGGGTCTCCGCGGCCCGCGCGCTCGCGGTGCGCGGCGCCCAGGTCGTCCTCGCCCAGCAGGCCGAGCGCCTCATGGAACGCCAGCTCGACCCGAACGCCTCCCGGCTGGTGCTGCGGCACCTCAAGGACCTCGGCGTCGAGGTCCACACCGAGTGCCGGGTGCGCGACGTGCGCTGCCTCGGTGGCGCCGTCCGGTCGGTCGAGATGGCCGACGGCTACGCCCTCGACGCCGATCTGGTGGTGCTGGCCTGCGGGGTCTCTCCCCGGGCCGGACTCGCCAAGGCCGCCGGGATCGCCGTCCACAAGGGCATCCTCGTCGACGACCGACTGTGCACGTCGGACCCGCACATCCGGGCCGTCGGCGACTGCGCGCAGCACGACGGGACCGTGTACGGTCTCGCCGCCCCGGCGCTGGAACAGGCCGACGCGCTGGCCGCGTCGCTGGCCGGGGACCCGGACTCCCGCTACACCGGCACCCGCGCCCTCACCCGGCTCACCCTCGCCGGGAACAGCGCCTTCGACCTCGCCGCGTTCGGCGAGACCGAGCCCCGCCCGGGCGACGACGTCGTGCAGCTCGCCGACGCCACCCGCGGCACCTACCGCAAGGTCGTCGTCCGCGACGACCGCCTGGTCGGCGGGGTCCTCGTCGGCGAACTCGGCACCGTCGGCGCGCTGGCGCGCGCCTGGGAGGGAGCAGAGCCGCTCCCCTCCGACGGCGGCCCCCTGCTCCACCTGCTCACCAACGACGGAGGCACCTGATGACCGCCACTGAGGGGGCCACCCCCACGATCGTGCTCGTCGGCCACGGCATGGTCGGCCAGCGCTTCCTCGAGGCGCTCGCCGAGCGCGGCCTGACCGCCACGCACCGCGTGGTCGTGCTGTGCGAGGAGCCGCGGCCCGCGTACGACCGCGTGGCGCTGACCTCGTACTTCTCGGGCAGGACGGCCGAGGACCTGTCGATGACCGACATGGCGTTCATCGAGACGCACGGCATCGAGCTGTACGTGGGCGACCCTGCCGAGACGGTCGACCGCGAGGCGAAGAAGGTCGTCGCCCGCTCCGGCCGGGTGTTCGCGTACGACACCCTCGTCCTCGCCACCGGCTCGTTCCCCTTCGTCCCGCCGGTCCCGAACAAGGACGCCGAGGGCTGCTTCGTCTACCGCACGATCGACGACCTGCTGGCCATCGAGGAGTACGCCGCGACGGCGACGACCGGCGCGGTGGTCGGCGGCGGCCTGCTCGGCCTGGAGGCCGCGGGCGCCCTGAAGGGCCTCGGACTGACCTCCCACATCGTGGAGTTCGCACCCCGGCTGATGCCCGTCCAGGTCGACGCGGGCGGCGGCGCGGCCCTGCTGCGCACCATCGAGGACATGGGCCTGACCGTCCACACGGGCGTGGGCACCCAGGAGATCGTGGTCGACGAGTCCGGCGCGGTCACCGGCATGAAGCTGTCCGACGGCTCCGAACTCGCCACCGACCTGGTCGTCTTCAGCGCCGGCGTCCGCCCCCGCGACCAGCTCGCCCGCGACTGCGGCCTGACCGTGGGCGAACGCGGCGGCATCTCGGTCGACGAGCAGTGCCGCACGGTCACCGACCCGCACGTGTTCGCCATCGGCGAGTGCGCCCTGGCCGCCGACGGCCGGGTGTACGGCCTGGTCGCCCCCGGCTACGAGCAGGCCGAGACGGCCGCCGCCACCATCGCCGACGACGAGTCGGAGCAGCTGTCCTTCACCGGCGCCGACCTCTCCACCAAGCTGAAGCTGCTCGGCGTGGACGTCGCGTCCTTCGGCGACGCGCACGGCGCCGCCGAGGACTGCCTCGACGTCGTCTACTCCGACTCCCGGGCCGGCCTGTACAAGAAGCTCGTCATCGGCCGCGACGGCACGCTGCTCGGCGGCATCCTGGTCGGCGACGCCGACGCGTACGGCACGCTGCGCGCCTTCACCGGGTCCGTGCCGCCCGTCGCCCCCGAGTCGCTGGTCCTGCCGGCCGGCGCCGGAGACTCCGTACAGCTCGGCCCGTCCGCACTGCCGGACGAGGCGATCGTCTGCTCCTGCCACAACGTGTCGAAGGGCACGATCCGCGGCGCGGTCACCGAGCACTCCTGCACGACCGTGCCCGAAGTGAAGAAGTGCACCAAGGCCGGCACCGGCTGCGGCAGTTGCGTCAAGGTCCTCGGCCAGCTGGTCACCGCCGAGCTGGAGGCGAGCGGCGTCGAGGTGGACAAGGGCCTGTGCGGCTGCTTCTCACAGACCCGCGAGGAGCTGTACGAGATCGTCCTCGCCCTGCGCATCAACACCTACCAGGACCTCCTGGACCGCTACGGCCGCGACGGCGCCCGCGGCGGCGACGGCTGCGACGTCTGCAAGCCCGCGATCGGCTCGATCATCGCGTCCCTCGCCCCGACCATCGGCGCGAGCGGCTACGTCCTGGACGGCGAGCAGGCCGCGCTGCAGGAGACCAACGACCACTTCCTCGCCAACCTCCAGAAGAACGGTTCCTACTCGGTCGTCCCGCGCATCCCCGGCGGCGAGATCACCCCCGAGGGGCTGATCGTGATCGGTGAGATCGCCCGCGACTTCGGCCTCTACACGAAGATCACCGGCGGTCAGCGCATCGACATGTTCGGTGCACGCGTGGAGCAACTCCCGCTGATCTGGACCCGGTTGGTGGACGCCGGATTCGAGTCGGGCCACGCCTACGGCAAGTCCCTGCGCACGGTGAAGTCCTGCGTCGGCCAGACCTGGTGCCGCTACGGCGTCCAGGACTCCGTCCGCATGGCGATCGACCTGGAGCTGCGCTACCGGGGCCTGCGCTCCCCGCACAAGCTCAAGTCCGCCGTCTCCGGCTGCGCCCGCGAGTGCGCCGAGGCCCAGTCGAAGGACTTCGGCGTCATCGCCACCTCCAACGGCTGGAACCTCTACGTCGGCGGCAACGGCGGCGCGACCCCGCGCCATGCGGACCTCCTCGCCCAGGACCTCACCGACGCCGCACTGATCCGCCTGATCGACCGCTTCCTGATGTTCTACATCCGCACCGCCGACCGCCTGGAGCGCACGTCGACCTGGCTGGAGCGCATCCCGGGCGGCCTGGACCACGTCCGCGACGTGGTCGTGGAGGACTCCCTCGGCATCTGCGAGGAGCTGGAGTCCCTGATGACGGCCCACGTGGCGCACTACGCCGACGAGTGGGCGACCACCATCAACGACCCCGAGAAGCTGGCCCGGTTCGTGTCCTTCGTCAACGCCCCGGACACCCCCGACCCCGTCGTCGGCTTCGTCCCCGAGCGCGAGCAGATCAAGCCCGACCTGCCGCTGCTGACCATCGGCCACCGTCCCCTGGAAGGGAGCGCCCAGCGATGACCCTGGCACCCGAGACCACTGATCTGAAGGTCCAACTCCAGCTGGAGGAGGGCGGACCGGACTGGTTCACGGTCTGCGACCTGAGCCGGCTCGTCCCCGGCCGCGGCGTGGCCGCGCTGCTGCCCGACGGCCGCCAGGTCGCCCTGTTCCGCGACCGCTCCGGCACCCTGTACGCCGTCGACAACCGTGACCCGTTCTGCGGCGCGGCGGTCCTCTCCCGAGGCCTGACCGGCACGCACCAGGGCCGCCCGTTCGTCGCCTCCCCGCTCCTCAAGCAGCGTTTCGACCTGGTCAGCGGGCAGTGCCTGGACGACGAGACGGTACGCATCGCCACCTACGGGGTACGCACCGCCTGACCGGTCCGACCGCCGGCCGGGGGTTCCCCGCCGGCATCCCGGCCGCTCAGTCGCCGAGGGCCTCGAAGGACACACCGGTGAGCTGCTCGGAGGCGGCCCACAGCAGACGCCCCGCCCGGTCGTCGAGGGTCCAGGGCGCCCGCCACGACGGCGCGGGCGCCCCGCGCCACATCGCGAGGGACGGCCCGGTGAACGAGTCCGGGCGCACGCCGGGCGCGGTCGCGGCGTGGAGGGCGGGCAGCGCGCCGGCCCCGGCGGGCTGGGCGATCACCCGGTT
The DNA here is from genome assembly GCF_001746365.1 of Streptomyces sp. LUP30. Lineage (GTDB taxonomy): Bacteria > Actinomycetota > Actinomycetes > Streptomycetales > Streptomycetaceae > Streptomyces. The sequence continues at coordinate 139,916 of NZ_MJAJ01000004.1, read as the reverse complement.
GCCGAGCGCCATCAGCCGCTCGGCCGTACGACGCCCCTCCGCTCGCGGCCCGGCCGTCTGGAGGTTGGTCGCCGCGTACCCCGGGTGCGCGGCCGCCGCGACGACGCCCGCACCGGCCACCTCGAGTCTGCGCGCCAACTCGTGCGTGAAGAGCAGGTTGGCGGTCTTGGACCGACCGTAGGCGATCCAACGCCGGTAGCCCCGCTCTGAGTTGAGATCCCCCGGGTCGATGTTGGCGAGCAGGTGGGCCATGCTGGAGACGGTCACGACCCGCGCCCCCGCCGGGCGCTCCGCGGCCTCGAGCAGTGCGGGCAGCAACAGCCCGGTGAGGGCGAAGTGCCCGAGGTGGTTCACCCCGAACTGCGTCTCGAACCCGTCGGCCGTGACGCCGTACGGCATCGCCATCACCCCGGCGTTGTTGACGAGCAGGTCGAGCCGCTCGAACGGCAGCGAGCCCGCGAACTCCCTCACGGAGGCGAGAGCCCCGAGGTCGAGCAGCCCCAACTCCACTTGCGCGCCCGGAACTTCATCACGCAGCCGCCGCACGGCTTCCGCCCCCCGGGCCTCGCTGCGGCAGGCGAGCACGACCCGCGCACCCTTGCGGGCGAGCTCCCGTGAGGTGACGTACCCGAGCCCGCTGTTGGCCCCAGTGACCACCGCGGTACGACCGCTCTGGTCAGGGATGTCGCGCACACTCCACCCGGCCATGCCCGCACTCCTCCCGCCGCCCCCGGCGGCTTGCTCCACTTCCACCACTGTCTCCGCAGCCTACGGCGCTCACGCCTCCCCCTTCTCCCGTCGCACGCCCTGCCCTGCCCTGCCCTGCCTGCGAACGATGCAATGCGATGATGACGAAATGAAGCCCCGCACCACATCAGCCACTGCGGTCACCGACACCGGCCGAAAGGCAGATGCCGCGTAAGCGCCCCGGCGCCCTGCGCGCCCGCCGGCTCCCGGCCGCCCGCCCCCGCACGGTCCCTCCACCGGCCCGCATCCCCGGCCTCTCCGCCCGCACCAGCCTCGCCGTCCACCGCCTGGAGGACGAGGACGACGGCCCCCTTCTCCTGCCGGGCACCACGCGAAGCGCACTGCACCGCTACCGCACGTTCGTGACGACCCCCGGACGCGGCATCCTCTACCCCCGCACGTCCATATGCCCCGCCTGCCCCGGCTGCGGCCTGGACGACGTCCGACACGCACGGGACATCTTGAACGAAGCCCTGCGCCTCCTCGCCCCGCCCGGAGCACGGACGGAACTGAGCCGCGCGCTGCGCCTGCTGGACCGCACCTACCTCCTCCGCACCCTGCCCGACCCCCGCGCCCGCTCGGGCCCCTGGTGGCACCGCCGCCTGGCAGAGGGAGCGGAAGGTTGGTAGCCGACCGGCCCTCCGCCCCGCCCATCGAACGGGGCGGCACCCCGCCCCCAGGGTGCCGCCCCAGCCCCACATCCGCCGGTCCCGCTCAGTCCCGACGGATCAACTCCGGCCCCACTCAGTCCCGACGGATCAGTTCGGGGTCGATCCGCCGCCCGATCAACGGCAGAGAACCAAGAGCAGCGACGACGACAACCCCCAGCGTGCTGGCCAAGAGCAACGGCACCCCTGCGCCGTCCCAGAAGATCTCGCCCCCGCCGGTGACCAGATAGCTGGACTCGGACGCCTTCCCCAGAGCCACTGCCAACGTCAAACCGACCGCTAGCGGCAACACGACTTGCACCACCTGGACGGTCCGCAACGTACGAGGGCGAGCACCGAGCAGAGAAAGGGCGGTTACCTGCGGACGGCGTTCGACAGCACGATCCGTGGCAGCCACCAGGTAAGCAGCTACTCCGATGATGAGGCCGAGCACCATGCCCATTCCGAGAATCGTTTTGACGACAGTGATCTGCTGGAGGGCGGTTACCACTACCCCAGGCGTCTCGACTTCAACAGTGGGGTCCACGCCTCCAATGCCGTCGAGGACCGAGCGCACGGCATCGGGTGCCGAACTGCTGAGAAGCACGAGGGTGGCAGAGGCAGGCCGAAAACCTTTGGGGATCATCGAGGGCGGAATGAGCACGTCTCCACTGTCGACAAGAGCCTCTCCCGTTTTATCTGGATATTTGAGCGCTCGCTCAGGTACCCGAACTCGAAAGAACCGTTTCTCACCCTTCGCCTGCAGCAGGAAAGGAAACACTGCTCCAGGTCGACTGGATTGGTCATAGATCTGGTCGTCGCTCACAAGACGACTCAAGCGTTGTTCTTGACATCCGGTGGCAGTGGGCACCATTTTGCGCAGCTGATCACAGTCGGCGATCACCGCGTGAAGGATTTTGGGCCATCCTTCACTGCCGTGATCCCACCAGGAGTCCATCTTGATGAAGTGACCTTCTACACCGGAAACGCGCTCGAAGGCCTTCCGCTTCTCATCGGAAACTTCATGCAGCGGCAAGGTGTATGACTGAACGGGTGAGTTGCGGTTGGACACTTGGTTGAGCTCGATGAGTACCCCTTGCGCAAGTGAGGCAGCGTAGACGAGCAGCACGAGCCCCGTCGCGACACGCAGGGCACCGCCCGGTTCGACTTCGTTACGCCGCATGGCCAGGCTCAAGGGAAGGGAGCCACTTCCGTGCGCCACCGAGCGGGCCAGACTCCGCGAGATGATCGGTAGCGACAGGACGAGGCCGATGCCTACTAGGACGATCGCGAGTGGCATCAAAATGGACGACAGCGAAGTGCTTTTGGGCTCGTGTCCTGTGGCCCCCGCAACGCAGTAGCCCGAAATGATTCCCAAGCCTGGTAGCAGAGGCAATAGCCTCCACTTGCCCAGCGGCTTCTCAACTGCGGTCCGCCTCACGGCCAGCGGGTTCGAAGCGGCTTTCCTGGCTCCCGCCGCCCCTGCGAACCACGCGAGCGTTGGACAGCCGATCAAACAGATGAGAAGCGTGGACAAGGACAATGCACCATCTGCTGGGTACCACCGGAACCCAGGGAGACCAATCCGCGAGACTAGCTCGTTGGCCAGCGCATAAATACACAAGCCGATAATGGCTCCCAGAACTGCCGCGGCGACTGTTTCAGCTGCGTTGACTCGCCGCACCCCCTTTCTGCTCAAACCGACCAACCGCAGTGCGGCGAGTCGGCGGACGCGCGCCGCAGCCGACAGGCGCGAGCAAACAGACAGATATACAACCAGGGGGAGCAATACGACCCCTGAAAGCGTGAACCGTACGATGCCGAGAGTTGATGGCTCCACCGTCTCATCGTCGGTGTACGGCCTACCGAAGGACGTGACGGGATTTCCACCCTTCAATTGATCCCGCCTAACGCCGACGTAAGCGTACAATTCATCAGGGTGAGCCAGCCCTTGGGGGCCGATGATGCCTCGCTCACGCCCAGGCAGCAGTTGCCCGAGACCCGGCTCTCGGATCAACGCCCTGTGCAGTTCTGGAGAGACGAAAAACTGTCCAGGTGAGGGAAGCTCGTTCAGGCCTGGCGGAGGAGCAATCTCCTTTGGTCCCGGCGCGTGGAAAACTCGAGTCATGGGCCGAGACCCATAGGGGTCCGTCAGCTGCAGCTCAAGTGGGGCTTCTTTGGCTCCGATGCAGAAGCGACGATCATCGAGGTGGCAGTCGGATGCCCGTGCCGCCTTCCTTCCGTCTTGCGCGGCCAGGATTGCGGGAATAGCGAGCACCATAGCCAGGCAACAGACCCCAATAGCGCTCCCGCCAGCCATAAGGAGAAATCGCACTCGATTGCCTCGACCACTGCCGAACAACAACCGAATACCTAGCAGGAGCTCCCTCACGCCTCCTCCAGTGTCAAAGCAGAGAGAACGCCGTCACACATCGAATAGCGGCTATCGGCCCGGGAAGCCACCTGGGGGTCATGCGTGACGAGCACCACTGCTGTTCCCTGAGATCTTGCCAGGGAAAGGAATTCCTCCAAAACCGCTGTGGCGTTCGCACTGTCCAGTGAGCCCGTCGGTTCGTCTGCGAACACCACTGCCGGTCGGTGCACCAATGCTCGGGCGACCGCGACGCGTTGACTCTGTCCACCAGAAACCTGGGCGGGACGCCTATGACGCAGTTCAGCGAGACCCAACCGACCCAACACTTCGCCCGCGACGGTCAAAGCCTCCTTCTTCCGTTGCCCGGCCAGACGCAGCGGCAAAGCTGCATTCTCTTCGACGGTGAGTTCAGGAAGAAGTTCGCCGTACTGGAACACGAAGCCGAACCGTTCGCGACGCAGTGAGCTGAGTTCCTCGTCGTCGAGCTCACCAAGGGTTCGCCCTTCAAAGCGAATCTCGCCTCGCGCCACAGGCAGGACTCCGGCCAAGCAGTACAACAGCGAGGATTTACCGGAGCCACTTTGACCGGTAATGGCTGCCACCTCACCGCGACGTAGACTGATGCTGGCTTTCTTCACCGCAGGCGTATCACCATAGAAGAGGTCGACAGCCTTTGCGGACAGCACTTCCGATGTGTTGATGTTGAACCACCTGTAACGAGTGGGAGCCCAGATGCAGGCATCTGGGCTGAGGAGTTCAGACAGCTTCCACTACGAAGCCGAGAATTTCCGGACCGGAGAACAGTTATCGGGATGCAGTGACCCTCGGTTCCGGCAGACCCTGATTTCCGCGTGGTCGGTATGGCGCTGGGCTCCAGCTCGGTTCGAGTGATGCAGCCGTACGCTCTTCCGCTGCCTCCCGTCGTAGCGGACCCAGCCGTAGCCTTCGACTCGGACCTGCAGGTAGACGTTGTGTCCGTCTCCGAAGTCGTCGTCCCGCAGATTTCCTCTCCACTCGAACGAACCACGGTCCCGCTGCGGCGGGTTGAATCGGTACTCAGCACCCTCGAAGGCAGCGCCCGTGGTCGTCGTGGCTTTGATGGGACGCCATGAGTCCGCGACCGCGCTGCCCATACCTGCAAGTAGCAGTCCAACCGCCAGCGCACCAGCGACAACCCTCTTCATGCTTTGACCTCTCTGCTCGACCGGCAGCACCAACGGCGACCGCCTGTCACAGAAAGTAGCTGCACGATCGCATGCTGAAACCTTCACTCCTGCATTCACCACCACATCAGGTGATCGACTTCCGGCCAGCCACTCACCAGCCATCACCCGCCTCCCGTCGGCCCCAGCCACAGGCCACGGCCCACTGACCCCCAGCCCCAGCCCTCATCCCCGAACGCCAGAAGACGGCACCCCCGCACAGGGTGCCGTCTTCTCGTGGGCCGGGGCCGTTGCCGATCGGTGAGGGTCGGGGACCGGCGGTGGCTCCGGGGTTCAGTTGCGGTCGGGGGCCGCGGGGGCGGGGCTCAGCGGTGGTCGCTGCCCGTCGACTGCGTCGCCGCCCGGCCTGCCTCCAGGCGGGCGACCGGGATGCGGAACGGGGAGCAGGAGACGTAGTCCAGGCCCACCTCGTGGAAGAAGTGCACCGACTCCGGGTCGCCGCCGTGTTCGCCGCACACGCCGAGCTTCAGGTCGGGGCGGGTGCGGCGGCCCGCCTCCGCCGCGGACTTGACCAGGGAGCCGACGCCGTCCCTGTCGATGGTCTCGAAGGGGCTGACGCCGAAGATGCCCTTCTCCAGGTACGCGGTGAAGAAGGAGGCCTCGACGTCGTCCCGGCTGAAGCCCCACACCGTCTGGGTCAGGTCGTTCGTGCCGAAGGAGAAGAACTCCGCCGCCTCGGCGATCTGGCCGGCGGTGAGGGCCGCCCGCGGGAGTTCGATCATCGTGCCGATGGCGAGCTTCAGCTCGACGCCGGTGGCCGCCTCGACCTCCGCGATGACCTGGTCGGCCTCCTCGCGGACGATCTCCAGCTCCTGCACGGTGCCGACCAGCGGGATCATGATCTCGGCGCGCGGGTCGCCCTTGGCGTTCCGGCGCTCCGCCGCCGCCTCGGCGATGGCGCGGACCTGCATGGTGAACAGGCCGGGGATGACCAGCCCGAGGCGCACGCCGCGCAGGCCCAGCATGGGGTTCTGCTCGTGCAGGCGGTGCACGGCCTGCAGCAGGCGCAGGTCGTTCTCGTGGGACTCCTGGCGGGACTCCGCCAGTGCCACGCGCACCGACAGCTCGGTGATGTCGGGCAGGAACTCGTGCAGTGGGGGGTCCAGGAGACGGACCGTCACCGGGAGGCCGTCCATGGCCTCGAAGAGTTCGACGAAGTCCTTCTTCTGCAGCGGGAGCAGCTGCTTGAGCGACTCCTCGCGCTCCTCCTGCGTGTCCGCCAGGATCAGGCGTTCCACCTGCTCGCGGCGGTCGCCGAGGAACATGTGCTCGGTGCGGCACAGGCCGATGCCCTGGGCGCCGAAGCGGCGGGCGCGCAGCGCGTCCTCGGCGTTGTCGGCGTTGGCGCGGACGCGCAGGCGGCGCTTGCGGTCGGCGAAGGCCATGATGCGGTGGACGGCTTCGACGAGCTCGTCGGCGTCGTCGGCGCCCGCGTGCATGCGGCCCTCGAAGTACTCGACGACCGGGGAGGGCACGACGGGTACCTCGCCCAGGTAGACCTTGCCGGAGGAGCCGTCGATGGAGATGACGTCGCCCTCCTCCACCACGTGGCCGCCGGGGACCGTCATGCGTCGGCGCTTGGTGTCGACCTCGAGTTCCTCCGCGCCGCAGACGCAGGTCTTGCCCATGCCGCGGGCGACCACTGCGGCGTGGGAGGTCTTGCCGCCGCGGCTGGTCAGGATGCCCTCGGCGGCGATCATGCCGTCGAGGTCGTCGGGGTTGGTCTCGCGGCGGACGAGGATGACCTTCTCGCCCGAGCGGGACCACTTGACGGCGGTGTAGGAGTCGAAGACCGCCTTGCCGACGGCCGCGCCGGGCGAGGCCGCGATGCCCCGGCCGACCTTCTCGACCTTCGCGTCCTCGTCGAAGCGGGGGAACATCAGCTGGGCGAGCTGGGCTCCGGTGACGCGCTGCAGCGCCTCCGTCTCGTCGATCAGGCCCTGGTCGACGAGTTGCGTGGCGATGCGGAAGGCCGCTCCCGCGGTGCGCTTGCCGACGCGGGTCTGGAGCATCCACAGCTGTCCGCGCTCGATGGTGAACTCGATGTCGCAGAGGTCCTTGTAGTGGTTCTCCAGCGTCTCCATGATCTGCATCAGCTGGTCGTAGGACTTCTTGTCGATCTGCTCGAGCTCCGCCAGCGGGACCGTGTTGCGGATGCCCGCGACGACGTCCTCGCCCTGGGCGTTCTGCAGGTAGTCGCCGTAGACGCCCTGGTGGCCGGAGGCGGGGTCGCGGGTGAAGGCGACGCCGGTGCCCGAGTCGGGGCCGAGGTTGCCGAAGACCATCGAGCAGACGTTGACGGCGGTGCCGAGGTCGCCGGGGATGCGCTCCTGGCGGCGGTAGAGCTTCGCGCGGTCGCCGTTCCAGGAGTCGAAGACGGCCTTGATGGCGAGGTCCATCTGCTCGCGCGGGTCCTGCGGGAAGTCGCGGCCGGCCTCGGTCTTGACGATCTTCTTGAAGCGGGTGACCAGCTTCTTCAGGTCCGCCGCCTCCAGTTCGGTGTCGACGGAGACCTTCTTGGCGGCCTTGGCCGACTCCAGCGCGTCCTCGAAGAGCTCGCCGTCGACGCCGAGGACGGTCTTGCCGAACATCTGGATCAGACGGCGGTAGGAGTCCCATGCGAAGCGGGCGTCGCCGGCCTGCTCGGCCAGGCCCTGGACCGACTTGTCGGAGAGGCCGATGTTGAGGACGGTGTCCATCATGCCCGGCATGGAGAACTTCGCGCCGGAGCGGACGGACACGAGCAGGGGGTTGTCCGGCTGGCCGAGCTTCTTGCCCATCTGCTCTTCCAGGGCGACGAGGTGCGCACTCACCTCGTCACGCAGTGCCGCCGGCTCCTCGCCGCTGTCGAGGTAGACCTTGCAGGCTTCGGTGGTGATCGTGAAGCCGGGAGGGACCGGGAGTCCCAGGTTGGTCATCTCGGCGAGGTTCGCGCCCTTGCCGCCGAGGAGGTCCTTGAGGTCCTTGTTGCCCTCGGTGAAGTCGTAGACGAACTTCACGCCCTCAACGCTCGCGGCCGGCTCGGCTCCATGAAGATCTTTGTTTTCCGACACGGGTCTCGACTCCTCGAGGACGCGGTGGCTGCCCTGACGGCCAGGAACATACCCAGATCGAAGGCTCCTGGGTACGTCCACTTGCGCGTCATACGCCCGTAACCCACCGTCAGCCAGCAGATCGAAAGTCAAGGCTTGGCAAGCGCAGGGCCGTGGATGTTTTCACTTGTTGAACGCAAGCGTGTTCCACGAACCTCATTCTCGCTCGTATGAGCGATACGTGGCACGGTTGATTTCGATCGATGAACGATCAAGGTGTGGCACTGAGTGCCACCCCTTGGAGAAGTGCAGCCGTGGTTGATTCGCTCATCTGAGCACTCTCCCCCTCAGGGGTGGCGAGAATCACGCTCCCGCACGCGGCCCGAGTTCACCATGCGGACGCGCCCGCGGACGCACTCGAGCAACAGAAACCCGCCTGTCACACGCGTGTCCGCACGAGCGTCCTCACCCGAGCGTCCCTCACACCCCGAGCGCCAGCAACCGCTCCTCGGCGCGCTCCGGCGCGTACAGGTGCTCCACGACCAGCGCACCCGCTCCCACCAGGCCCGCCCGCTCCCCCAGTCGGGAGGTCACGACGTCGAGGTGGGCCGTGGAGCGGGGCAGCGCCCGCTGGTAGAGCAGCTCGCGCACCCCCGTGAGGAAGGCGGTTCCGGCCAGATCTCCGGCGATCATCAGAACCCCGGGGTTGAGCAGCGTGACGACCGTCGCCAGGACGTCGCCGACCCTGCGCCCCGCCTCCCGGGCCAGCGCTGCCGCCTCGGGGTGCCCGGCGGCGAGCAGGTCGCGCACGTCCGAGCCGGACGCCGCCCGTATCCCCGACTCCGCCAGTCTGCGCGCCACGGCCCCGCCGCTGGCGACGGCCGCCAGGCAGCCGTGCGAACCGCAGCGGCACAGTGCGTCCGCGCCCACCCGGATGTGCCCGATGTCGCCCGCCCCGCCGTCGACGCCCCGGAAGATCGAGCCGTCGACCACCACCCCGGCGCCGATGCCGGTGGACACCTTGACCAGCACGAACGCGGAGCAGTCGGGGTAGCCGGTGCGCTGTTCGCCGTATGCCATGAGGTTCGCGTCGTTGTCCACCAGGACGGGGACCTCCGCCGGAACCGCCCCCGCCCCTGCCCCTGCTGCCCCCGAGCCGGCGACGGGAGGCGTACCGGCACCCGCGCTCTCGCTCTCGCTCTGGGCGGCGCGTTCCCTGAAGGCCCGGGCGAGGCGTCCTCTTATGTCGTAGCCGTCCCAGCCGGGCATGATCGGCGGCTGGACGACCCGACCCGTCTCGCGGTCGACCGGTCCGGGGACGGCGAGTCCGATGCCGCAGACCTCGTCCGCCCGGTGGCCCGCCTTCACCAGGAGCTCGGCGAACCAGCGGCCCAGTTCGCCGAGGACGACGTCCGGGCCGTCCTCGACGGCCAGCGTGCCGCCGTGTTCGGCCAGGATCTCGCCGGTCAGGGTCAGCACGGCCGCGCGGGCGTGCCGCGTGTCCAGGTCCGCCGCCAGAACGACCGCGTGGGCGTCGTCGAACTCCAGGGTGATCGAGGGGCGGCCGCCCAGCGGCGAGTCGACCGGCCCGCCCGCGCCCTCGCGCAGCCAGCCCGCCCGAAAGAGGCGGTCCAGGCGTTGGCCCACGGTCGCCCGGGAGAGACCCGTGGCCTCCTGAAGGGCGCCACGGGTCGTCGCGCGACCCTTGCGCACCAGTTCGAGCAGATCACCGGCGCTGGCCTGACCTCGCCCCGTCATGCGCACCCCCTTGTGTTTCCCAAGCCTGCATTACATATTGAGTTTTGCGTGTTAAATAGACGTAACTCTACGGTAGCCGCTGCCGAACCAGGCGGCCTCGTCGTCTTCGGGGAGCCCCGAGTGGATCGCACCGCCCAGCTCAGCGCCCGTGCGGCGAAGGTCGCCGTCGCATACGATCCGGCGGCTCCGCCAGGTCTGTCGGGTCCGCCAGGTCTGTCGGGTCCGTCGGCTCTGTCGGCGTCCCCGCCCGTACGGGCTCCGCGTCTCCAGGCCGCGCACGCCGAAACACTGCGCCGCAGGGCGGTCGCCGTGCTGGAGGCCAACTGGACGGGGACGTCCACGGTCCCCTCGCGCGGTCTGTACCCGCACCAGTGGTCCTGGGACTCCGCCTTCGTCGCCATCGGTCTGCGGCACGTCTCACCACGCCGGGCGCAGACGGAGCTGGAGACGCTGCTGGACGCCCAGTGGGGCGACGGGCGCGTCCCGCACATCGTGTTCAACCCCTCCGTGCCGCTCGACGCGTACTTCCCGAGCCCCGACTTCTGGCGCTCCTCGACCGCGGGGCGCGCTGCGGGCGCCCCGCGCACCGTACAGACCTCCGGGATCGTGCAGCCACCGGTGCACGCGCTCGCGGCCTGGCTGGTGCACCGCGCCGACCCGGGGCTGTCCCGCGCCCGTGGCTTCCTGGCCCGGGTGTACCCCCGGCTCGCCGCCTGGCACCGCTACCTGCTGCACCGGCGGGACCTGGGCGACGGCGGGCTGGTGTCCGTCGTCCATCCGTGGGAGCAGGGCATGGACAACGCCCCGAGCTGGGACGCCCCGCTCGCCCGGGTGGCCCCCGCCCCGGCCCGCTCCTTCCGCCGCGCCGACCTCGACCACGGGTCCGCCGAGGACCGGCCGACGGACCTGGACTACGGGCGGTACGTGCGGCTGGCGACGGAGTACCGGGACGGCGGATACACCGACGGGGGCGGGGAGTTCGCCGTCGAGGACCCGTCGTTCAACGCGCTGCTCATCGCCTCCGAGCACGCGCTCGCGCACATCGCGCACGAGCTGGGCGCCCCGGGCACGGCCCGTCACGCCCGTGCCGAACGGCTCACGGCGGCCCTCGTGGAGCGTCTGTGGGATCCGGCCGAGGGCATGTTCTTCTGCCGGGACGTGCACGGCGGGGGCCTGGTGCCCGAGCGGGGGGTGTCCGGTCTGGTGCCGCTGCTGCTGCCCCGTCTGCCGGGCGACGTGGTCGGCCCGCTGGTGCGGACCCTGCGCGGCCCGCACTTCGGCCTGGGCGGTGTGACCCGGCTGGCGCCCAGCTACGACCTGCTCGGCGAGGCCTTCGACCCGCACCGCTACTGGCGCGGGCCGGCCTGGTTCAACACGAGCTGGCTGCTCGAACGGGGTCTGCGGCTGCACGGCCGCCGGGCCGAGGCCGAGGCGCTGCGCCGGGCCGTCCTGGACATCGCGGACGGCTCGGCCTTCGCGGAGTACGTCGACCCGTACACGGGTGAGGCCTGTGGGGCGACGGGGTTCAGCTGGACGGCCGCGCTCACGCTCGACCTCATCCACCAGGACATGTCAGGCAGTGGTACCGAGGGAGGGGACCTGGGATGACGGACCGGCATCATCTGCTCGTGTTCGGCGGGACGTTCGCGGCCGTGGGCGAGAACGGGGACATCAGCGGCGTACGGGGGCCGGGGCCGGCCTCCGGGTCGCCCGAGGGGCTGTTCGTGCGGGACGCCCGCCACCTCAGCCGCTGGCAGCTGACCGTCGACGGCGCCGTCCCGGAGGCGCTCTCGCCGGTCGAGGACGGGGACACCACGCGCTGTGTGCTCGTCCCGCGCGGCGGCCGCAACGAGCCGCCGTCCTGCACGCTCTTCCGTGAACAGGCCGTCGGCGACAGCTCGTTCGTGGAGTCGCTGCGGATCGTGTGCAACCGCCCGGTGCCGACGACGGTCCGCCTCGCGCTCACCGCCGACGCCGACTTCACCGACCAGTTCGAACTGCGCTCCGACCACCGCACCTACGCCAAGACCGGGGTCGTCCGCCGTCGCGAGATCCTCGACGACGGCGTGGAGTTCACCTACCGGCGCGGCGAGTGGACGTCCTGTACGACCGTGACGGCCGAGCCCGCGCCGGACGCCGTCGAGGAGACCGGCACCGGCGCCCGCCGTCTGGTGTGGAGACTGGAACTGGAACCGCACGGGTCGGCCGAGCTGACCCTGCGGGTGACGGCCCGGCCGCACGGCGAGCGGCGGGCCCTGCGGGTGCCCCGCTCCCCGGGCTCGGTCACCGGACAACTCCGCGCGCGGGAAGCCGAGTTCGCGGAGGGCGTGGCCCTGCCGACCGGATGGCCCGAGCTGACGGCCGCCTGTGCGCGCGGTCTCTCGGACCTGGCCGCGCTACAGGTGCAGGCGACCGGCCCGGACGGCGAGGACCTGCGCGTCCCGGCGGCGGGAGCTCCCTGGTTCCTCACCCTGCTGGGCCGTGACGCGCTTCTCGCCTCCTTGTTCGCGCTGCCCTACCATCCCCGTCCGGCCGCCGCCACGCTCCTCGCGCTGGCCGCGGCCCAGGCCACCGAGGCGGACACGCGGACGGTGTCCCAGCCCGGCAAGATCGTGCATGAGGTGCGGCACGGCGAACTCGCCCACTTCGGGCAGGTCCCGTACGGCCGTTACTACGGCTCGGTGGACGCGACCCCGCTGTTCCTCGTCGTCCTCGGCGCGTATGTCGAGCAGACCGGCGACGTGGCGCTGGCCCGCCGGCTGGAGCCGCACGCGAGGGCGGCCGTCGGCTGGATGCTGGACCACGGAGGGCTCACCTCCCGCGGGTATCTGGTCTACCGGGCCGACCGGGGCGGTCTGGCCAACCAGAACTGGAAGGACTCCCCCGGCGCCATCTGCTCGGCGGACGGCGCCCGCCCGACCGGGGCGGTGATGGCGGCGGGCGCCCAGGGGTACGCCTACGACGCGCTGCGCCGCACGGCGTGGACGGCCCGCACGGTGTGGGAGGACGAGAAGTACGCGGCCCTGCTCGAACAGGCCGCCGCCGATCTGCGCGACCGTTTCCAGCGGGACTTCTGGATGCCGGACCGCGCTTTCCCGGCGCTCGCGCTGGACGGCGAGGGCCGGCAGGTCGACGCGCTCGCCTCGGACGCCGGTCACCTGCTCTGGTCCGGGCTGCTGGACAAGGAGTACGGGGAGATCGTGGGCCGGCGTCTGCTGGAGGCGGACTTCTTCTCCGGCTGGGGCGTGCGCACCCTCGCGGCGGGACAGCCCGCGTACCACCCGCTCTCCTACCACCGGGGTTCGGTCTGGCCGCACGACAACGCGCTGATCGCCCTGGGTCTGGCGCGCTACGGACTGCACGACGAGGCCCGCACGGTCGCCCACGGGCTCGTCGACGCGGCGGCCGCGACCGGTCACCGTCTCCCGGAGGTCCTCGCGGGCTACGGCCGCGACACCCACGGCCGGCCCGTACCGTACCCGCACGCTTGCGTACGGGAATCCCGCTCGGCGGCGGCCCCGTTGGCGCTGCTCACGGCGGTCGGGGGCGTGTAGCCGGTCGGCCGGCCCGGCCCTGCGGACGGGCCGGCCGACGGCTTGGCGTGACGTTTGCGCGGTGTTTGCCGAGCACTGGCCCGGGGGGCTGAACGCGGGCCGGGAGCAGGCCGTACGAAACTGTGGCGGATCCGGCCCGCACCGGATCCGCCGAACCGCCGGGCTTCGTACGGAAGGACCCTCGGGTGCCAGTCACCACTCGCTCATCCCAGCAGCCTGAATCGAAGGACCCCGAGGACGACACCGCAGACGCTCCGGACACCGCGGGAACCACAGAAGCCGCGAAAGCCGCGGAAGCCGTGAAGGCTCCGGCTGCGGCGGTGCCGGTGCAGAAGGCGGAGGCGACGGAACCGGCAGGCCACGAGGATGCCGACAAGGCCACGGCAGCCGCGGACGACGGTCCGGCCACCGCCGACACCACCGACACAGACACCGGCGCGCCCGCGGCCGAGGCGGCGGCGCCCGCCGCCGAAGCCGGGACGCCCGCCGCCGAGCCGGGAGCGCGCGCCGCCGAGGCCACGACGGACGCTTCCGGCTCCGAGGCGCCCGCCCCCGCCGAAGCAGCGGCGGACGTCATCGATGCCACCGCCGATCCCGCACCCGAAGCGGAGTCCGAGGCCGCGGCCGAGTCCGAGGCCGAACCCCCATCCGACGCCGGGACCGACGCCGGGACCGCGGCCGAACCCGCTCCCACGGGTTTCCGGGCGCGCGTCGCGCACCTGCGGGCCTGGCGGGGCAGGCATCCGCGGGCCGCGCGGGTGGTGTGGTGGACGGCGACGGCCCTGTCGCTGATCCTCGTGCTCGGCGCCCTGCTGCTGCCGAACCGGCTGGAGAGTCTGCAGACCAACAGGTTCACGCGGCTGCCCGTCGAGGCCGTCCTGGGCGCGTCCCTGCTGCTGGCGCTGCCCCGACGGCCGCGGATCGTCGTCGCGGCGCTGGGCGGGATCCTCCTCGGCGCGCTGACCGTGGTCGACCTGCTCGACATGGGCTTCATGGAATACCTGGGACGGGACTTCAACCTCGTCCTGGACTGGGGACTGCTGGACGACGCGCAGTCCTACGTCGCGGACTCCATGGGCCGCGCGACGGCCGTCGGCGCCGCGATCGGGCTCGTCGTGCTGATCGTCGCGGTGTTCGCGCTGATGGCCCTGGCCACGGTCCGGCTGAGCAACCTGCTGATGCTGGACAGCCAGCGGTCGACCCGGGTCACGCTGATCGCGGCCACCGTGTGGGTCACCTGCTCCGTGACGGGCCTGCAGAACACCGGGGTGCCCGTCGCCTCCTACCGTGCCGGGGAGGCGCTGATCAACGAGGGGCGTCAGGTGCGGCAGACCCTCGCGGACGAGGCCTCGTTCGGCCGGGAGGCCCGCTACGACACGTTCGGGGCGACGCCGCCCGACCAGCTCGTGCCGGACCTTCGCGGCAAGGACATGATCTTCACGTTCATCGAGAGCTACGGCCGCAGCGCCATCGAGGACCCGATCATGGCGCCGGGCGTCGACGAGACCCTCGCCACCAGGACGCAGGCCCTGGCGAAGGCGGGCTTCCACGCCAAGAGCGGCTGGCTGACCTCGGCGACCTACGGCGGCAGCAGCTGGCTCGGCCACTCCACCACCCTGTCCGGCCTGTGGGTCGACAACCAGCAGCGCTACCGCACGGTGATGGCGAGCGACCACCTGTCCCTGACCAAGGCGTTCCGCAAGACCGGCGCGTGGGACACGGTCGGCGTCATGCCGGGTGTGCAGAAGGGCTGGCCGGAGGCGAAGTTCTACGGCCTCGACAAGGTCTACAACGCCTTCGAGATGGGCTACCAGGGGCCGAAGTTCAGCTGGTCGACCATGCCCGACCAGTACGCCCTCGCGGCGTTCCAGCGGCTGGAGCACGGCCGCACCGACCGCGACAAGCCGCTGATGTCGGAGATCATCCTGACCTCCAGCCACCAGCCGTGGGCGCCGATCCCGAAGATGGTCGGCTGGGACCAGGTCGGCGACGGCTCGGTCTTCACGGGCATCGAGGCGGCGGGCAAGAAGGCGGCCGACGTCATCGCCGACGGCACCGCGTCCAAGCAGGAGTACGGCAAGTCCATCTCCTACTCGGTGACCGCGCTCACCCAGTGGCTGGAGCGCTACGGCAGCGACGACACCGTCCTGGTGTTCCTCGGCGACCACCAGCCCATCGCCCGGGTCAGCGGCGACCACGCCAGCCGGGACGTGCCGGTGTCGATCGTCGCCAAGGACCCGAAGGTGCTCGACAAGATCTCCGGGTGGAACTGGACGGACGGCCTGCGGCCCGCCCACAACGCCCCGGTCTGGAAGATGAGTTCGTTCCGCGACAAGTTCCTGACGGCCTACGGCTCGACCCCGCACCCGTCGAAGGGGTGACGGTCGCTCCGGGCCGCTGCCGAGGGCGCCTCAGCCGCCGGAGGTGTCCTGTTCCGCTTCCTCGTCGACGCCCGCGCAGTCGTAGGGATCCTTCAGCCAGCCGTCGGGCAGGACGACCCTGTTGTTGCCGGAGGTGCGGCCGCGGGGGCCGTCGGCTCCGACGGGCCAGGGCTGGTCGAGGTCCAGCTCGTCGAGCCCGGAGCGGAGTTCGGCGAGCGAGGAGGTGATCGCGAGGCGCTTGCGCATCTCGCTGCCGACCGCGAAGCCCTTGAGGTACCAGGCGACGTGCTTGCGGAAGTCGACGACGCCCTTGGACTCGTCGCCGATCCACTCGCCGAGGAGGGTGGCGTGGCGGACCATGACGTCGGCGACCTCGCGCAGGGACGGCTGTGCGACGTCGTCGGCGCGGCCTTCGAAGGCGGCGACGAGGTCGGCGAACAGCCAGGGCCGGCCGAGGCAGCCGCGGCCTACGACGACTCCGTCGCAGCCGGTCTCGCGCACCATCCGCAGCGCGTCCTGCGCCGACCAGATGTCGCCGTTGCCGAGGACGGGGATCTCCGGGACGTGTTCCTTGAGGCGGGCGATCGCCTCCCAGTCGGCCGTGCCGCCGTAGTGCTGGGCGGCGGTGCGGCCGTGCAGGGCGATGGAGGTCACGCCCTCCTCGACGGCGATGCGGCCGGCGTCGAGGTAGGTGATGTGGTCGTCGTCGATGCCCTTGCGCATCTTCATCGTCACCGGGAGGTCGCCGGCGCCGCTCACCGCCTCGCGCAGGATGGCGCGCAGCAGGTGGCGCTTGTAGGGCAGGGCGGAGCCGCCGCCCTTGCGCGTCACCTTGGGGACCGGGCAGCCGAAGTTCAGGTCGATGTGGTCGGCGAGGTCCTCCTCCGCGATCATGCGGACGGCCTTGCCGACGGTGGCCGGGTCGACGCCGTACAGCTGGATCGAGCGCGGCTTCTCGCTCGCGTCGAAGCGGATCAGCTGCATGGTCTTCTCGTTGCGCTCGACCAGCGCCCGGGTCGTGATCATCTCGCTGACGAAGAGGCCCTTGCCGCCGCTGAACTCCCTGCACAGGGTGCGGAAGGGCGCGTTCGTGATCCCGGCCATGGGGGCCAGGACGACGGGCGGCCGGACGGTGTGCGGGCCGATCTGCAAGGGGGACACGGGCGTGGACATTGCTCCATTGTCGCGTATGCGCGGAGGTACCCGTCCGCGTGCCCCGGCTCCCCCGGTGGACCGTGGACCACTCATTAGTTAGACGCACTATTAATATCGGGCGTACGATGAAACCCATGCCCGAGCTCAGCCCTCGCCGACGGCTCCTGGTGCTCGCGATCTGCTGTATGAGCCTGCTGATCGTGAGCCTCGACGTCACCGTCCTCAATGTCGCCCTGCCGTCGATGCAGAGCGACCTGCACGCGTCGACGTCCGGCCTCCAGTGGACGATCGACGCCTACACGCTGGTCCTGGCCTCGCTGCTGATGCTCGCGGGCTCGACCGCCGACCGGATCGGCCGCAAGAAGGTCTTCATGGCCGGCCTGGTGGTGTTCTCGGCCGGCTCCCTGCTGTGCTCGCTCGCCCCGAGTCTGGAGCTGCTCATCGCGGCCCGCATGGTCCAGGCCGTGGGCGGCTCGATGCTGAACCCGGTCGCCATGTCGATCATCACCAACACCTTCACCGACCCGCGCGAGCGCGCAAGGGCGATCGGGGTGTGGGGCGCGGTCGTGGGCATATCGATGGCCGCGGGCCCGCTGCTGGGCGGACTGCTGGTGGAGTCCGTGGGCTGGCGCTCGATCTTCTGGCTCAACCTGCCCGTCGGTCTGGTGGCCCTGCTGGCGACCCTGCGCTTCGTCCCCGAGTCCCGTGCGCCGAAGGCGCGGCGCCCCGACCCGGTCGGCCAGCTGCTGGTCATCGCCCTGTTCGGCTCCCTGACCTACGCCATCATCGAGGCGCCGGAGGCGGGCGCGGCGACCAGCGGCCCCTTCGCCGCCGTGGCGCTCGCCGCCCTGCTGGGCCTGCTGTGGTACGAGCCCCGGCGCACCGAACCCCTCATCGACCTGCGGTTCTTCCGTTCGGTGCCGTTCAGCGGCGCGACGGTGGTGGCCATCAGCGCGTTCGCCGCGCTGGGCGGCTTCCTCTTCCTGTCGACGCTCTACCTGCAGAACGTACGCGGCCTGGACGCCCTGCACGCCGGGCTGTGGATGCTGCCGATGGCCGTGCCGACGTTCCTGTGCGCGCCGCTGTCCGGTCGGCTCGTGGGCAGCCGGGGCCCGCGGCTGCCGCTGCTGATCGCCGGCCTCGCGATGACGACGAGCGGGGTGCTGTTCGCCGCGTTCGACGCCGAGACGTCCGACGGGACGCTGTTCCTCGGGTACGCGCTGTTCGGGGTGGGTTTCGGGTTCGTGAACGCGCCGATCACCAACACGGCCGTCTCGGGCATGCCGCGCAGCCAGGCCGGGGTGGCGGCGGCGGTCGCCTCCACCAGCCGGCAGCTGGGCCAGACGCTGGGCGTGGCGGTGATCGGCGCGGTCCTGGCGGCGGGCGTGAACGCGTCGTCGTACCGCGACTCCTTCGTCTCCGCCGCCGTGCCCGGCTGGTGGATCCTCACCGGCTGCGGCCTGGTCGTCCTCGCCCTGGGCGCCGTGACCACCGGCTCGTGGGCCAGGCGCACGGCGGAGCGGACCGCCGAGCGGCTGGAGGCGCCGGACGTCCGGGAGGCCGCGGGCGTCAGCGCCTGACAGCGGCGCGGGCCCGGGACCGCGGAGCGGCGGCCGCGCGTCAGGCCGCGTCGGGCCGCAGTGCGCCGAGAACGGCCGCGAGGGCGTGCGGGTCGCGGCGGGCGATGTTGTGGCCGACGGGGATCTCGCGCACCCGCCAGCCCGGGTCGTGGCGCAACCGTTCGGTCAGGGCCGTGAACGGGCTGCCCGGCCACGCGCCGCCGCTGATGAACGTCCGGCCGGGCGCGCGGCCGGAACCGCCCGCCAGCCTGATCGACTGGAGGAAACTGGGCAGCGGGTGCGGTCGCGCGCGGGGGTCGAGGCCTTCGGGGACCGCGACCCATCGGCCGTCGGCGCGGGCGCCGGCCATGAACAGGTCCCGGAAGCGGTCACTGGTCAGGGACCAGCACGAGTCCCCGTCGGCCGGGACGTAGGCGTCGATGAAGACGAGCTGGTCGAGGCGGTCGCCGAGCCGGTCGGCGACACCGGCGATCACCATCCCGGCGTAGCTGTGCCCGCACAGGGCGACCGGCGCGCCGTCGCCGCGGTCGACGATCTCGGCCACCTGGTCGATGTGGGCGTCGAGGTTCGGCGGTCGGTCCACGTCGACCGGTCCGTCCGGCTCCAGTCCCGACAGCGTCACCGCCTCGACGTGGTGAGCGTCCCGGCGGAGCTCGGCGGCCACCCGGTCGAAAACCCACCCGCCCTGCCAGCCACCCGGCACCATCACGAATCTCACCGCGCCATCGTAGGCCCGACCCGGGCGAACCTGACGTGTACATTTCGGCGGTGGCGCGGGAGGAGTGCCGGACGCAGGGCGGGCGGGCGTCGTCGAGGACTCGACGGAAGCCGCCGGTCAGCGCCCGGTCGAGCCGACCGAGCCCCTGGCGTAGGCGTACAGCTTCTCCAGCCGCTCACGGGTCTCCGCGTCCTCCGGTGCGTAGGTCACCATGCGGGCCCCGTGTTCCGGGTTCAGCCACAGGTCGGTGTGGGTGACGGTGAGCAGGCCGACGTGCGGGTTGCAGAACTCCTTGACCTTGCTGCGGCCCACGACGACCTCGTACCGCTCCCAGTTCTCACGGAACTCCGGGGACTCCGTCTGCAGTCGCTTGACCAGCATCTTCCAGGCGGGCTCGGTGAGGTGACCGGCCATGGAGGCGCGGAGCTTGGCGGCCATCAGACGCATCGACTCGTCGAGGTGGACGACCGACTCGCGCCACTGCGGATGGGTGTGGATGAGCACCATGCAGTTGCGGTCCTCGGGCGGGATCGCGTCGAGGTCGCACAGCAGGTGGGCGTAGGTGCGGTTGTACGCCAGGATGTCGTAGCGGCTGTTCTGGACGCACGCGGGGAGCGGGTCGAGCTGGTCGAGCATCGCGCGTACGGCGTCGGTGATGCCGGTGCAGGAGGAGGCGGGGGTCGGGTCGGTCGCCCCGGCCAGCTGGAAGAGGTGGGCCCGCTCGCTCGGGTCGAGCATCAGGGTGCGGGCGAGGGCGTCCAGGACCTGGACCGAGACGTGGATGTCCCTGGACTGTTCGAGCCAGGTGTACCAGGTGACGCCGACCGCCGAGAGATGGGCGACCTCCTCGCGGCGCAGCCCCGGCGTGCGGCGGCGCGCTCCGCGCGGAAGTCCCACCTGCTCGGGCGTGATGCGCTCGCGGCGGCTGCGCAGGAAGGCGGCCAGTTCGTGCCGCCTGATCTCCGAGCCGCCCGTCGCCGCGGTCGTCGTCGCCACAGGCGGCGTCTGCTGGACCATCGTCGTCATGCCTCCAGCCTGCCGCCCCGCGGATCCTGTTGCCAGGTACTCCTTCTACCAGGATAAGGAGACTCTGGTACCCGTCTGAGGGGCGGCGCAGGCTCGGCAGCGTGACCCAGACAACCACGACCACCACCACGACCGCGTCCTCCGTCCCGCGGGGCGCCCGCACCGCGGAGCCGTCCCACTCCCTCGGCCCGCTCGGCCTGTTCACGGTGCTGCTCGGCGCGGCGCTGCCCCTCATCGACTTCTTCATCGTCAACGTCGCCCTGCCCACGATGGGCCGCGACCTCGCCGCGAGCGAGTCCGTCCTGGAACTCGTCGTGGCCGGGTACGGGCTCGCGTACGCCGTGCTCCTCGTCCTGGGCGGCCGCCTGGGGGACCTGTTCGGACGGCGCCGGCTCTTCCTGGGCGGGATGGCGGCCTTCGGTCTGACCTCGCTCGCCTGCGGGCTCGCGCCCGACGCCTGGTCGCTGGTGGCTGCCCGGGTCGCGCAGGGCGCGTCCGCCGCCGCGATGGTCCCTCAGGTGCTGGCCACCATCCAGTCCGCCACGGCGGGCGCGCGCCGCGCGAAGGCGATGAGCCTGTACGGCGCGACCGCCGGACTGTCCATGGTGGCGGGCCAGATCCTGGGCGGCGTGCTCGTCGCGGCCGACATCGCCGGCAGCGGCTGGCGGTCCGTGTTCCTGGTCAACGTCCCCTTCGTGGTCGTCGGACTGCTCCTGGCCGCCCGTACCGTTCCGGAGACCCGCTCACAGCGGCCGGAGCCCGTGGACGGACCCGGCACCGTGCTCCTGGCCGCCGCGCTGCTGACCCTGCTCGCCCCGCTCACCGAGGGCCGGGCGGCGGGCTGGCCGCTGTGGACGTGGCTGTCGCTGGCCGCGTTCCCGCTGGTCACGGTCGCTTTCTACGCGGTGGAGCGACGGGCCGACCGACAGGGCCGTACGCCGCTGGTGCCGCCGAGCCTGTTCGCGCTCACCACGCTGCGGCGCGGGCTGACGATCATGGGACCGCTCGCGGTCGGCTTCAGCGGGTTCATGTTCGTCATCGCCGTGGCCCTGCAGAGCGGGGCCGGGCTGGGTCCGGTGCGGGCCGGTCTCGCCCTCGCGCCGATGGCCCTGATGTTCTTCCTCGCCTCGCTCGCCGGGCCGCGTCTGGTGACCCGGTTCGGGGCGCGGGTGGTGACCGCCGGCGCCGTCCTGCAGGGCTTGGGCGTCGTGCTCATCGTGCTGGCGGTCCGCGCCGACTGGCCGGACGTCGGCCTCGTCGAGCTGCTGCCGGGCACGGCGGTCGCCGGCGCGGGGCAGGCGCTTCAACTGCCCGTCGTCATGCGGATCGTGATGTCCGAGGTGCCGCCGGCCCGCGCGGGCGTCGGCAGCGGTGTGATGGTGACCACCCAACAGGCCTCGCTGGCCCTGGGCGTGGCCACGCTCGGCACCCTGTTCCTGTCCCTGGTCCCGGGCTCGGGCATGCGGGACGCCCTGGTCACCACGCTGGTCGTGCAGTTGGCCGGGGTGGTCCTGACGGGTCTGCTGAGTCTGCGGCTGCCCCGGAACGTGGGCTGAGCGCGGGGGCGGTCCCGTCGAGGCGTCCCCCGGGGCTGCTGTCGCCGCCGGTCATGCTGCACACTCCTTGCTGCGCGGGCAGCCGCGATGCCCTCGGACGCTGGAGGCGTCATGCCGGAGAACAACGCGAGCAAGGTGAGCCGCTTCGACCAGCACGGCCGGCAGCACGTCGTCCGGGTGCGGCGCGCGGGGGTGCAGCGCACCATCAGCTGCGACACCTGCGGTTGGCGCCAGGGGGCGCAGTTCCTGCCCTGGCTGAAGGCGGAGCAGCATCTCGCCGAGGAGCACCAGGCGACGGTGGATCCCCGCGGGGGCGACCAGGGCGAGGGGGGCGGCCGCGCGTCGCGATGACTTTCGGGCGTCCGGGAGGTCGTATCGGTGAAGAGAAGAAGCCAGGACCCACCGGAAGGCCGGCCCATGACCGCGCTGCGCGAGACCCTCCAGCGATACGTCGACGACGGCACCGTGCCCGGAGCGGTGGGCCTGGTGGCCCGCGGCGACGAGGTGGAGGCCGTGAGCGTCGGCTCCCGGGACGCCGAGGGCACGGCCCCGATGACCCGGGACTCCCTCTTCCGGATCGCCTCGATCACCAAGCCGGTCACGGCGGCGGCGCTGCTGACGCTGGTCGAGGAGGGCACGGTCGGCCTCGACTCGCCGGTCGCCGAGTGGCTGCCCGAGCTGGCGGAGCCGATGGTGGTCCGCACGCCGTCCGCGCCCGTCGACGACGTGGTCCCGGCGGTCCGTCCGATCACGGTCGAGGACCTGCTGAGCTCGCGTCCCGGCTGGGGCTTCCCGTCGGACTTCGCCCTCCCGGCCGTCCAGGCCCTCTTCGACGTGCAGAAGGACGGCCGCGCCCCGCAGGCGTTCCCCGAGCCGGACGTCTGGCTGGCCGACCTGGCCCGCATCCCCCTGCTGTATCAGCCGGGCGAGGCCTGGCTGTACGGCACGGCGTCCGATCTGCAGGGCGTGCTGATCGCGCGGGCCTCGGGCCGGACGCTCCCCGAGTTCCTGGCGGAGCGCATCTTCGAGCCGCTGGGCATGCGGGACACGGCGTTCGAGGTGCCGAAGGAGAAGCGGGACCGGTTCACCACCGCGTACCGCCCGGACGGTGCGGGCGGACTGGAGCTCGCGGACGCCCCGGACGGCGAGTGGAGCAGCGTGCCGAGGTTCCCGTCGGGCGGCGGGGGCCTCGCGGGGACGGCCGACGACTGGCTGGCGTTCGCCCGCATGCTGCTGAACGGGGGCGAGGCGAACGGCCACCGGGTCCTGTCGCCGACCTCGGTGAGCCGGATGACCGCCAACCATCTGTCGGCGGTCCAGCGCGAGATCGGCTCCCTCTTCCTGGAGGGCCAGGGCTGGGGCTACGGCGGCGGCGTCGACGTCGACCCGCTCGACCCGTGGAACGTCCCGGGCCGCTACGGCTGGGTCGGCGGCACGGGGACGACGGCGCACATCGTCCCGCGGACCGGCACGGTCACGGTCCTCCTCACCCAGACGGCGATGACGGACCCGACGCCGACCCCGCTGATGCGGGACTTCTGGCGGTGCACGGTGGGATAGGGGCCGCCTGTGCCGAGGCGCGCAGTCCGCGCAGCAGCAGGTCCACGACCGCCGTGAAGTCGTCCTCGACGCCCGGTCGCTCCCAGACCTCGAAGTAGCCCGGGTCGTGGAAGCGGCCCGTGGCGTGGAAGACGGCGCGTGCGGACGCCGCCGGGTCGGCGGTCGCGAAGGCCCCGGCCGCGACGCCCGCTTCGATGATCGAGGTCAACTGGCCGGTGAGGTCGGCGAGGTGGTCGCCGACCGCCGTGCCGCTGTCCGCGGTCAGCACCATGTACGTGGCGAACAGCTCGGGGTCGCCGCCCGCCTTGCGCCGCTTGGCCTCGAAGAGCGCCGTGAGCCAGTCCCGCAGCCGGGCCTCCGGGGGGCGGCCCTCGTCGGCGGTGATCGCGGAGAGGATCTGCGACGTGAAGTCCAGCCATCGCTTCGTGACCGCCTCGCGCAGCGCCGCCTTCGTGCGGAAGTGGCGGTAGACGCTGCCATGGCTGACGCCGAGCGCGCGGGCCACGTCCACCACGGTCGCCTTGGCCGGGCCGTGCCGGCGCAGCACCTCCTCGGTCGCCTCGAGGATGCGCTCGGCGGTCAGGGTCTCGGAGGTCTGCGGTGCCATGGTGAGACGGTACCCGGCGGGCCGGTCAGCGCTCGCTGTCGAGGTGCTCCATGGCCGCGGCCGGGTACCGCTCGCCGGCCGCCGCGTCGGCGGGCACGGCCGCCTCGATCGCCGCGAGGTCGTCGGCCTCGAGGACGACGTCCAGCGCGCCCAGCGACTCCGTGAGCCGCTCGCGGGTGCGGGCGCCGACCAGCGGGACGATGTCCTCGCCCTGGGCCAGCACCCAGGCGACGGCGAGCTGGGCCACGGAGACGCCCTTGGCCTCGGCGATCTTCCGCAACGCTTCCACCAGGGTCAGGTTGTGCTGGAGGTTGTCGCCCTGGAAGCGGGGCGAGTGGGCCCGGAAGTCGTTCGCGCCGAGCTTGCGGTCGGCGGAGAAGTGTCCGGAGATCAGGCCGCGCGAGAGGACCCCGTACGCGGTGACCGAGATGCCCAGCTCGCGGGTGGTCGGCAGGATGGACCGCTCGACGCCGCGGGTGATCAGGCCGTACTCGATCTGGAGGTCGGCGATCGGCGCGGTGGCGGCGGCCCTGCGGATCGTCTGTGCACCGGCCTCGCTGAGACCGATGTGCCGGACGTACCCCTGCTCGACCAGTTCGGCGATCGCGCCGACCGTCTCCTCGATCGGAACGTCGGGGTCGACGCGGGCGATCCGGTAGACGTCGATGTGGTCGACGCCGAGGCGCTGGAGGGAGTAGGAGGCGAAGTTCTTCACAGCGGCGGGTCGGCCGTCGTACCCGGCCCATGAGCCGTCGGGCCCGCGCAGCGCGCCGAACTTCACGCTGGTCAGCGCCTGTTCGCGCAGGGCGGGCGGGGCGGTGCGCAGGGCTTCGCCGATCAGCAGCTCGTTGTGGCCCATGCCGTAGAAGTCGCCGGTGTCGAGCAGGGTGACGCCGGCCTCCAGGGCGGCGTGGATCGTCGCGATCCCCTCGGCCCGGTCCGCGTCGCCGTACAGGGCGGACATGCCCATGCAGCCGAGACCGAGTGCGGAGACCTGGGGGCCGGTGGTGCCGAGGGAACGGGTTCGCATCGTCATGCCCCTAGAGTGTCATGACAGCTGACAGATTTCAATATCTGTCATTCCATAGCTGCAACTCCGCGCTGGTGCGGTCGACGCGCCCCGCAGGATGAGGACAATGGAATATGTCGGTGCGCAGTCACCTCGGCGGCGCCTGCCGCCGACCGAGCGGCCCTTCGCGCCGCCATGGAGGCTGTCATGAGCATCCGCATCGCCACCTTCAACATGGAGAACCTCTTCCGCCGGCCCACGGCCTTCCGGCTCACCGACCCGGTGAAGCGGAAGGAGATCCTCGACGACTTCGCCGCCCTCGGCGCCCTCCTCGACAAGCCGGAATACACAGCTGACGACAAGACGAAGATCGCCGGGCTCATCGAGAAGCACCGGGCGTACGCGATCGACCCGGAGGACCCGCCGCCCATCTACGTGAACCAGTCACGCCCGGGCAAGGACTCCGGACTGTTCAAGCCGCCGGGGCGGGGCAGGCACCCCCACATCGAGGTCACCGCCAAGGGCCGTTCCGCCTGGGCCGGTTGGGTCGAACTCGGACAGGACGACCTCGACCTGGACACCGTGCGCAACACCGGCCGGGTGGTCTCGGAGGTCGACGCCGACGTCCTGCTCACCGTCGAGGTCGAGGACCGCCTCGCCCTGGAGCGCTTCAACTCGCAGGTGCTGGCCGGAGCGCTCGGCAGGCGGCCCTACCCCTACGCCCTGCTGATCGACGGCAACGACAGCCGGGGCATCGACGTCGGGATCTTCAGCCGGTACCCGATCACGTCCCTGCGCACCCACATCTTCGAGACCAACCCGGACCGTCCCGACGAGCGCCTCTTCAGCCGCGACTGTCCCGAGTTCGAGATCCGGCTCAACGGCACCCCCCTGGTGATCCTCGGCAACCACCTGAAGAGCAAGTCCAACGACGATCCGGCACTGCGGCTGGCCCAGGCCAGGCGCGTCGCGGAGATCTACCGGGCCGCACTGGAGCGCACCCCGCACGTCATCGTCGCCGGAGACCTCAACGACTTCCCCAGCAGCGACTCGGTCGTGACACTGGAGGGAGCCGGACTGCGGGACGCGATGAGCCACCGCTCCTACCGGGGACTGCCCGGCACGTTCAAGCCGTGCCAGAGCGAGCGGGACAAGATCGACTACCTGCTGATGTCGCCGGAGGTGTGGCAGGAGGTCCAGCACGTCGGCCTGGAGACCCGCGGCATCTTCGCGGACGGCATCAAGTCCTTCGACACCGTGACCTCGCCTCTCGACGCGGCCTCCGACCACGCGGCGCTCTACATGGACGTCGACCTGTAGGCGCCGACGAACCGGCCCCAGGCCTGCGCCCCGAACATCAGGACACCCCGGTCCGGGTCCTTGCTGTCCCGGACCGGGACGAGGGAGGTCGCATTGTCGGCGACTTCGAGGCAATTGCCGCCGTCCGTGTTGCTGTAGCTGCTCTTGCGCCATGTCACGCTGCTCAGATCGGTGGCTCGCA
Organism: Streptomyces sp. LUP30; assembly: GCF_001746365.1. Taxonomy (GTDB): domain Bacteria; phylum Actinomycetota; class Actinomycetes; order Streptomycetales; family Streptomycetaceae; genus Streptomyces. The sequence continues at coordinate 113,488 of NZ_MJAJ01000004.1, read as the reverse complement.
TGGCAAATCCTCCAACATACGCAAGATGAACGACTGCGACTCGGCCGGGCCCAACGCCAGGTCACGTACCGCATCATATGTGCGGTGCAGACGCTCAACCCTGCCCGATTCCTCGATCAGTTCACCGCGTACGTCGTTTTCGACATAGGCCACGGTACGGCCGTCCAACAGCCGCAGGAACATCGTGTCCGTGTTCATCAGGCCGTGCGGGCCGATGCCGAACGGCAACACGTGGAGCGTGATGTTGCTGCACCCCGCAGCATTCAAGAGGAACTCCAACTGCCTTCGCCATTGGTGGAGTTCACGTAGCGAGTTACGCAGCACGGCCTCGGCGAGGATCGCCCGGAACGGTGGAGCCTCCTCCCCTTCAAGCAGCTTCCGCCGACGAGTGCGTGCCTCGATCTGCTGCTCCAACTCCTCCCCCTTGAGGCCGCCCGCCACGAGAGCCTCGCGCACATATCCGTCTGCCTGGAGAAGTCCCGGCGGCGCACTCACTGAGTACTGCCACAGGCCGACCGCCTCCGCCTCCAGAGTCATGTACCGCCGATACTGCTCCTTGAACTGCGAAGGGTCGGCGACCGCCAGCTCCCACAGGGTGAGCAGCATCGAGCCCGTCCCGTAATGCTGGTCCAGCGCCTCCACGACCTCCGGGCTGCCCAGGCTCTGGCCGCCTTCCATCTTGCCGAAGGTGGACGCGGTCCAGCCGAGCACCTCCTCCAGCTGCCGCAGACTGTCCCCCTTGGCCGCCCGCAGCAGCCGCAGCTCCTCCGCGAACCGCCGCCGGGGTTCCTGGCTCCGCCCGGTGACCACCCGCCTCGCCGGCATCCCGCCCCCCTTCCGCATTTGTGGAATTTGCGCCGCCGAACGACCACGAACCCCTCGCCGACGGCATGTCCGCCCCGCCCGGAAGGCATCCTGACGTCAACCCCCCACCACCCAGAGTATCCCAACCTTCACATTTAGTAAGGAAGTTGGGTAAAAGGAGCGGACGACATGGAGCACGAACCCGGCACCCTCCTCTACGACCCGGCCACGGACCGGGTCGGCGAGTACCAGGACCGCTCCGGCCCCTACGCGATGCTGCGGCCGGTCGGCGGCGGCCGGGAATGGCAGGCCGATCCCGCCGGACTGCGGCCGGCGACCGAGCGCGAGCGGCTGCGCGCCGGGGTGCGGGCGGCGAACGCGCGGGCGCGCACCGACGGGCCGTTCATGCTGGGCCTGCGCCGCCCGCCCCAGCCGGTCCCGGACTGCCCGGAGTGCGCCGACCTCGCGTCGCGCCGCACGAAGGCGCGCGCGGTGCACGACTACAGCGCGGAGACCGACGCCGACGTCCTGCTCAGGACCCATCTGCGGGAGCGGCACTCCGCCGTATAGCGCGAGGCCGGCCCCGACGGGATTGCGTCGGGGCCGGCCTCGGTCTGCCGCTGAGTGCCGTGGCGGCTAGGCGCCGATCAGGCGGGCGGCCAGGTAGCCCTCGATCTGGTCGAGGGAGACGCGCTCCTGCTTCATCGAGTCGCGCTCGCGGACGGTGACCGCGTTGTCGTCGAGGGTGTCGAAGTCCACCGTGACGCAGAACGGCGTGCCGATCTCGTCCTGGCGGCGGTAGCGCCGGCCGATGGCGCCGGCGTCGTCGAAGTCGATGTTCCAGTTCTGGCGCAGCGCGGCGGCGAGGCCCTTGGCCTTCGGCGACAGCTCGGGGTTGCGGGAGAGCGGCAGGACCGCGACCTTCACGGGGGCGAGACGGTGGTCGAGGCGCAGCACCGTGCGCTTCTCCAGCTTGCCCTTGGCGTTGGGGGCCTCGTCCTCGATGTAGGCGTCGAGGAGGAACGCCAGCATCGCGCGGCCGACACCGGCCGCGGGCTCGATGACGTACGGCGTCCAGCGCTCGCCGGCCTCCTGGTCGAAGTAGGAGAGGTCCTGGCCGGAGGCCTTGGCGTGGGCGGAGAGGTCGTAGTCGGTGCGGTTGGCGACGCCTTCCAGCTCGCCCCACTCGTTGCCGCCGAACTGGAAGCGGTACTCGATGTCAGCGGTGCGCTTGGAGTAGTGGGAGAGCTTCTCCTTCGGGTGGTCGTACCACCGCATGTTCTCCTCGCGCATGCCCAGGCCGGTGTACCAGTTCCAGCGCTGCTCCATCCAGTACTCCTGCCACTTCTCGTCCTCGCCCGGCTTGACGAAGAACTCCATCTCCATCTGCTCGAACTCGCGGGTGCGGAAGATGAAGTTGCCGGGCGTGATCTCGTTGCGGAAGGACTTGCCCATCTGGGCGATGCCGAACGGCGGCTTGCGGCGCGAAGTGGTCTGCACCTGGGCGAAGTTGGTGAAGATGCCCTGGGCGGTCTCGGGGCGCAGGTAGGCGATGGAGCCGGTGTCCTGCGTGGGGCCGAGGTGGGTGGAGAGCAGACCCGAGAACTGCTTGGGCTCGGTGAACTGGCCCTTGTTGCCGCAGTTGGGGCAGTTCACGTCCGCCAGGCCGTTGGCCGGCGGGCGGTTGTGCTTGGCCTCGTACGCCTCTTCCAGGTGGTCCGCGCGGAACCGCTTGTGGCAGGAGGTGCACTCGGTCAGCGGGTCGGAGAAGGTGGCGACGTGACCGGAGGCGACCCAGACCTCGGGGGCCAGGATGACGGACGAGTCGATGCCGACCACGTCCTCGCGCGACGTCACCATGTAGCGCCACCACTGGCGCTTCAGGTTCTCCTTGAGCTCGACACCCAGCGGTCCGTAGTCCCAGGCGGCCTTCTGACCACCGTAGATCTCACTGCAGGGGAATACGAAGCCACGGCGCTTGCTCAGGCTGACGATGGTGTCGATCTTGTCGGCGGCCACGGTGCTCTCTTCATAACGACGACGGGCGACGAAGCGAGGTGCTTCCAGCGAAGACTTCAGGGTACCGGCGGGGACTCCCCCTCGACCAAATCGGGCCCCCGCCCACAGGGGCCATACCGCAGCCCTTCGGGGCTTACCGGGCCCTTGCTCGTTCCTTGCCCCTCAGCTTGTTGACAACGGTTTCCATATTTGTTGAAAATGAGTGTCATGAACGCACGACGACTCATATCCGGCGCGGCCGTCGCGGCGGCCACCGCCCTCGGCCTCGGCTCCCTCTCCGCCTGCTCCTCCGACAGCGCGGCCGCGGCCAACACGGACAAGTTCGACGTCGTCGCGTCGTTCTACCCGATGGCCTTCCTCGCCGAGCGCATAGGCGGGGACCACGTGCACGTCACCAGCCTCACCCAGCCCGGCCAGGAGCCGCACGACCTGGAGATCAGCGCCAAGCAGACGGCCGCACTCCAGGAGTCCGACGCGGTGCTCTACCTCAAGAACCTCCAGCCCTCCGTCGACGACGCGGTGTCCCAGTCCGGGCTCAAGACCAAGATCGACGCCGCCTCCCTCACCACGCTGGAGAAGCACGGCAACGAGGTCGGCGGCCACGCGGCCGAGCACGACGCCCACCAGAGCGAGGAGCTTTCCGGCCTCGACCCGCACATCTGGCTCGACCCCGTGCGGTACGCCCAGGTCGCCGAGGGCGTCGGCAAGGCCTTCGAGAAGGCCGACCCGGACCACGCGGCCGACTACAAGGCCAACACCGCGGCCCTGGTGAAGCAACTCGGCGATCTGAACACCGAGTTCGAGAAAGGTCTCGCGAACACGAGGACGAAGGTCTTCGTCACCACCCACGCCGCCTTCGGTTACCTCGCCGAGCGCTACGGCCTGACCGAGGAGGCCATCAACGGCCTCGACCCCGAGTCGGAGCCCAGCGCCGCCCGCGTCAGGGAGCTTGAGAAGATGACGAAGGCGGACGGCGTCACGACCGTGTTCTACGAGACGCTCGTCAGCGACAGGACCGCGAAGACCATCGCCTCCGACGCGCACCTCAGGACCGACGTCCTCGACCCGATCGAGGGCATCACGAAGAAGTCCCGCGGCACGGACTACTTCACGGTCCAGCAAGCCAACCTCAAGGCGCTGCAGACGGCCCTGGGAACCAAGTGACCATTACGGAGGGCGTCATGGACGCGAAGGCCGAGCCCGTCATTTCGCTGCGCGGCGTCCGCGCCGAGCTGGGCTCGCGCCCTGTTCTGCGGGGCGTCGACCTCACCGTGCGGCGCGGCGAGGTCGTCGCCCTGCTCGGCGCGAACGGCTCCGGCAAGTCCACGGCCGTGCGCAGCGTCATCGGACAGGTGGCGATCGGCGCGGGCGAGATCGAGCTGTTCGGCGCGCCGCACCGACGGTTCCGGGACTGGGCGCGGATCGGATACGTCCCGCAGCGCACCACCGCCGCGGGCGGGGTCCCGGCCACGGTGACCGAGGTCGTCTCCTCGGGCCGCCTCTCGCGCACCCGCTTCGGCGTCTTCCGCAAGGCCGACCACGCGGCCGTGCGGCATGCCCTGGAGCTGGTCGGCATGGCCGACCGGGCCAAGGACAGCGTGGACGCCCTCTCCGGCGGCCAGCACCAGCGCGTGCTGATCGCCCGCGCGCTCGCCGCCGAACCCGAACTGCTGATCATGGACGAGCCGATGGCCGGCGTCGACCTGGCCAGCCAGGAGGTGCTGGCGCACACCCTGCGCGAGCAGGTCGCCGCCGGCACGACCGTCCTGCTGGTCCTGCACGAACTGGGCCCCCTGGAGCCCCTCATCGACCGGGCGGTCGTCCTGCGCGACGGCTGCGTGCTGCACGACGGGCCGCCCCCGCGGGCCGTCGGACAGCACGCCCTCCCCGGCCACGACCATGTGCACCCGCACGCACCCGCGGGCGCCGAACCGATCCGCACGGGACTGCTGAGCTGATGGACCTCCTGAACTACGCCTTCATGCAGCGGGCGCTGCTCGCCGCGGTCCTGGTCGGCATCACCGCCCCCGCCGTCGGCATCTACCTCGTCCAGCGCCGCCAGGCCCTCATGGGCGACGGCATCGGCCACGTCGCCATGACCGGCGTCGGCCTCGGCTTCCTGCTCTCGTGGTCCCCCGTGTGGATGGCGACGACCGTCTCCGTCCTGGGCGCGGTGATCATGGAACTCATCCGCTGGTACGGAAAGACCCGCGGCGACATCGCCCTCGCCATGCTCTTCTACGGCGGCATGGCCGGCGGCGTGATGTTCATCAACCTCGCGCCGGGCGGCTCCAACGCCAACCTGACCTCGTACCTCTTCGGCTCGCTGTCGACGGTGTCGGAGTCGGACGTGACGGCGATCTGCCTGCTCGCGGCCTTCGTGGTCCTGGTCACCCTCGGCCTGCGCCGCCAGCTGTTCGCGGTCAGCCAGGACGAGGAGTTCGCGCGGGTGACCGGCCTGCCGGTGCGCGCCCTGAACCTGCTGACGGCGGTCACCGCGGCGGTGACGGTGACCGTGGCGATGCGCGTGGTGGGCCTGCTGCTGGTGTCGGCCCTGATGGTCGTCCCCGTGGCCGCGGCCCAGCAGCTCAGCCGCAGCTTCGCCGCGACCTTCGCGATCGCGGTGGCCATCGGCGTGACCGTCACCATCGGCGGCACGGTCACCTCGTACTACCAGGACGTCCCGCCCGGCGCCACGATCGTGCTGCTGACCATCGCCGCGTTCGTCGCGCTGAGCGTGCTGGCCGCCCCGCTGGCCCGCCGCCGCGCCCGCGCGCTGGCGGCGGCTCAGCCCGCGGGCGACCCCGCGGAGTGCGCCATTCCGGCCACCCGTGCCCCGGGCGACGAAGTCGGCGTCTGACCGCGCACAGGCCGGGCTGGCACAATGGCCCGGCAAGCCGCAGACGTGAGGAGACAACGGTGACGACCGCTGGACCGCCCGTGAAGGGCCGCTCCACCCGGCAGCGTGCCGCCGTGGCGGCGGCGCTCGACGAGGTGGACGAGTTCCGCAGCGCGCAGGATCTGCACGACATGCTGAAGCACAAGGGCGACTCGGTCGGCCTGACCACCGTCTACCGCACCCTGCAGTCCCTCGCCGACGCGGGCGAGGTCGACGTCCTGCGCACGTCGGACGGCGAGTCCGTGTACCGCCGCTGCTCCACCGGCGAGCACCACCACCACCTCGTCTGCCGTGTCTGCGGCAAGGCGGTGGAGGTGGAGGGCCCGGCGGTCGAGAAGTGGGCCGAGGCCATCGCCTCGGAGCACGGTTATGTGAACGTGGCCCACACGGTGGAGATCTTCGGCACCTGCGCGGACTGCGCGGCGGCCGCCGCGGGCTGAGCCGCGGTGCGACGCGGGTCCCGCCGGAGGCACGGGCGCGTCCGGCGTCAGACGCGCCGCAGCCGGCCGTCCAGCACGGCCCGCAGCCGGTCGACGTCCTCGGGGGTGCGGGCGCCCCGCTTGACCAGGACGATCGCGCAGTGGCCGGCCTTGTCCGGACTGCGCAGGGCGAAGACCCCCTTCGACTCCGCGTAACTGCCGTAGTTGGCCCAGTCCATGCGCAGGTCGGCGTGCGCGCTCACCGTGCGCACGCCCTCCGGACCGACGGACACCTGGATCCGGCCGTGGTGCCGGTTCGCCTTCAGCAGCTGCGCGGCCGCCAGACGCGGCGCGAAGTACATCAGCACCGGCCACACCGTGAACATCACGCCGAACGACATCGCGGTCCCGTCGGCGGCGCGCACGCTCACGGCGAGCAGCGCCACCCCGGCCAGGGCGACGCACGCCAGGAAGACCGGCCGGTGGATCAGTCCCACCCGGCCGTTCTTGCGGGACACCAGCCGGACGGCGTCCTCCATGTCCGCGAGGCGGTGCTCGTACTCCAGCACCACCGCGTCCTCACGCACTCCGGCACCCTGTCCCTCGCCCACGGCCCCTCCCCGGTCCCACGCTGACGAGCCGTGATCGTAACGGCCGGGAGCGCGGGCCGGAGCGGCGGGGCGGACGCCCGCCTGCCGCGTGATCCGCCGTGCGGCTTCAGGAGCCGGACTCCTGCGCCGGAGTGCTCCCCTCCAGGGACAGCAGCACCTCGTTGGGGGTGGCGCCGCCGAAACGGCGGTCCCGGGAGGCGAACTCCACGCACGCCCGCCACAGGTCACGGCGGTCGAAATCCGGCCACAGGACGTCCTGGAAGACCATCTCCGCGTACGCGCTCTGCCAGATCAGGTAGTTGGAGGTGCGCTGCTCGCCGCTCGGCCGCAGGAACAGGTCGACGTCGGGCATGTCCGGGTAGTACAGATACTTCGCGAGGGTCTTCTCGGTGACCTTGGAGGGGTCCAGCCGCCCGGCCTTCACGTCCTCGGCCAGCGCCTGCGCGGCGTCGGCGATCTCCGCCCGCCCGCCGTAGTTCATGCAGAAGTACAGGGTGAGGCGGTCGTTGTCCTTGGTCTGCTCCTGGGCGACCTGGAGCTCCTTGGCGACCGACTTCCACAGCTTGGGCATCCGGCCCACCCAGCGCACCCGGATGCCGAGCTCGTCCAGGGTGTCGCGGGTCTTGCGGATGAAGTCGCGGTTGAAGTTCATCAGGAAGCGGACCTCGTCGGGCGAGCGCTTCCAGTTCTCGGTGGAGAAGGCGTAGAGCGAGATGTTGCGCACGCCCATCTCGACCGCGCCCTGCAGCACGTCGAGGACCTGCTCGGCGCCGACCTTGTGCCCCTCGGTGCGCGGCAGCCCGCGCTCCTTGGCCCAGCGGCCGTTGCCGTCCATGACGATCGCCACGTGTTCCGGGACCAGCTCGCCGGGGAGCTTGGGCGGGCGAGCGCCGGACGGGTGCGGCTCGGGCGTCCTGTACTCCCGACGCTGCCGCCCCAGGAACCCGCGTACGACCATGTGCCTCTCGTCTCCTTCACTTTTCCACATACCGAAGGGAGCGCAGCCCGCGCTCCAGATGCCAGTGCAGATAGGCGGACACCAGTCCGCTGCCCTCCCGGACGTGGCGCGGTTCGCACGCGTCCGCCGTCTCCCAGTCTCCCGTGAGCAGCGCGCCGAGGAGGACCAGGGTCTGCGGCGAGGGTACGACGCTGCCGGCCACCCGGCAGTCGACGCAGACGGAACCGCCGGCGGCGACGGAGAAGAACCGGTTGGGCCCGGGCATGCCGCACTTGGCGCAGTCGCCGAAGCTGGGCGCGTACCCGTTGACGGCCAGCGAGCGCAGCAGGAACGCGTCCAGGACGAGGTGCGGGGCGTGCTCGCCGCGGGCCAGGGTCCGCAGCGCCCCCACGAGCAGCAGGTACTGCTGCACGGCCGGTTCGCCCTCGTGGTCGGTGAACCGCTCGGCGGTCTCCAGCATCGCCGTCCCCGCCGTGTAGCGGGCGTAGTCGGTCACGATGCCGCCGCCGTAGGGGGCGATGATCTCGCTCTGCGTGCACAGCGGCAGCCCGCGCCCGACGAGTTCGCTGCTGCCCCGCGCGAAGAACTGCACGTCGACGTGGGAGAAGGGTTCGAGACGGGCCCCGAACTTGGACTTCGTCCGCCGCACCCCCCGCGCCACCGCCCGCACCCGCCCGTGGCCGCGGGTCAGCAGCGTGATGATGCGGTCCGCCTCGCCCAGCTTCTGGGTCCGCAGGACGATGCCGTCGTCCCGGAAGAGACTCATCGCACACCGCCGCCGGGGGCCCGCCGGGCCGCCCGCCCGCCGCCCGGCCGCAGCGTGACGCGCCCTGCCTCCCCCGGCTTTCGGGGGCGCAGCACGATGCCGTCGTCGCGGAACAGGCTCATGCCCCCATTCTCGCCTACGCCGGGAGGGCGGCGTGCCCGCCCGTGGTGATCCCCGGGGCGGGCACGCGCAACCAGGGGTGCGCGCGGGAGCGTCCGTGTAGACGGAAACGACTTCGGTTCCCGACGGATGGAGAGAACGATCTCAGCCTCGACCACTCGCCGCACCCTGCTCACCGCCGGCGCGGGCGCCGGCGCGGGCGCCGGCGCCGCCCTGCTCGCCGCAGGCCCCGCACGGGCCGCCGCCGACCCCGTCACGGCCCGCCTGCGTGACCTGGAGGCCCGGCACGGCGCCCGGCTCGGCGTCTTCGCCTGCAACGTCCGCACCCGCCGCCAGGTCCGCCACCGAGCCGACGAGCTCTTCCCGGTCTGCTCGCTGTTCAAGACCCTGGCGGTGGCGGCCGTGCTGCGGGACCTGCCCTCGTCGGCACCGGACCGGCGCATCCACTACACGGCCGACGACCTCGTGGAGAACTCGGAGATCACCAAGGACCACGTGGCCGACGGCATGACGATCGCCGAGCTGTCCGCCGCGGCGATCCAGCACAGCGACAACACGGCGGGCAACCTGCTGCTGCGCGAGCTGGGCGGCCCCGCCGCCGTCACCCGCTTCGCCCGTTCCGTCGGCGACCGCGTCACCCGCCTCGACCGCTGGGAGCCGGAGCTCAACTCGGCCGAGCCCGGGCGGATCACGGACACCACGAGCCCGTACGCGATCGCGCGCACCTACGCCCGGCTGGTCCTCGGCGACGCTCTGTCCGCCCCCGACCGCCGCCGCCTGACCGACTGGATGCTCGGCACTGTCACCAGCGCCAACCGCTTCCGGGCCGGGCTCCCCGCGACCTGGACGATCGCCGACAAGACCGGCGGCGGCTCGTACGGCGCGAACAACGACGCCGGCATCGCCTGGACCCCGGACGGCGCCCCGGTCGTCCTCGCGGTCCAGCTCACCAAGCCCGACCGCGAGGCCCCCTACGACCACGCCCTGATCGTGGAGACGGCGGGCGTGCTGGCGGAGGCGCTCGGCTGAGGCCTCCGTCGGTGGCTCCAGCTCCGGCCCCCGGCTCGGTCCGCGGGGCCGGGCAGGCTCGGCCGAGTCGGCGGAAGTGAACCGGCGCACCTGCCCCGCCGCCAAGGAGTCTTCACGGCCCGGCGTTCGAGTGGTGGGCGCGGACGTGACGCACCGCCTCCTCCGCAGGCCCGCCGTCCAGTACCGCCGGGCAGCCAGGGCCGTGCCGGGCGGCCGCGGCCGCCCGGCGGGGAACCGGAAGTCGGGCCGACGGACCCAGCGGGACTCCCGGCGTCGTCACGGCGCCCGGGCGCCCGGCAGGTAGAGGCCGAAGGCGGGGACCGGCGTCGCGGGCGGCGCGGGGGCCGGCGGGCGGCGCGGGCGGCGGCCCCGGATCAGCCGCCCGGACGGCGGTTCGAGCACTGCGGAGTCTCCGGCGGGCCAGGCCCACGGTCGTTCTCCCTCGTCCGATTCGAACGAGATCGCACGGTGCGGGCAACCGATTCCGCCCGACCGGTGGTCTGGGGGGCGAGGAGGGTGCTTGATGCAGGCCGAACAAGAGGAGCGGTTCCAGGAGTTCGTCAGAGCCCGGTGGTCCCGGCTCGTACGGACCGCCTATCTGCTCACCGGCGACGTCCACCACGCGGAGGACCTGACGCAGACCGCGCTGGCGAAGGCGTACCGGTCGTGGCGGCGGATATCGCGCAGCGACAACCCGGAGGCGTACGTCCGCCGGATGCTGGTCAGCTGCAACAGCGACCGGTTCCGCAAGCGGCGGGTCGTCGAGGCGCTGACCGCGGCGCCGCCCGAGCGGGCGGGGCGCGACGAGGGCGCGGGACGGGTGGAGGAGCGGGGCTCCCTGCTGGCCGGACTGGCCCAACTCCCGCCCAGGCAGAGGGCGGTGGTGGTGCTCCGGTACTGGGAGGACCTGTCCGAGGCGGAGGTGGCCGAGACGCTCGGCTGCTCGCCGGGCACGGTCAAGAGCCAGGCGTCGAAGGGACTCGCGAAGTTGCGTGCGCATCCGGGGCTGGCCACCGGCCGCACGGCGTCCGGCAGCCGTGCGCAGGGACAGGGACAGGGGGTCGGCAGGTGAACGAGCGGGACGGTCGAGGGGACTTGGAGGAGTGGATGCGTGAGCTGCTCGCGCAGGACGCGTACACGGTGCAGCCCTCGCCCGCGCCGTATCCGGCGATCCGGCGGCGGGGACTGGCCGAGCGGCGGCGGCGCGTCGCGGTGACCGGGGCGGCGCTGATCGCGCTGGCCGCGCTGCCGGTGGGGGCCTACGCGGTGAACGGCGGGGGCGGGGGGCACGGCGCCGACACGGCGGCGCCCGGTCCGTCGGCCGGCGCCTCGCGCGGTCCGGCCGGGAGCGCCTCGGCGGCGCCGTCCGGTCCCGCGCGGCCCGCGACGCCGGGGCAGTTGCTCGACGGGATCACCTTCGAGCAGGCGGCGGCCGGACTGAGGGAGTGCCTCAGGGCCGAGGGCGGGCCCGCCGGGAGCGCCGGGGACCTGGGCAGGGCCGAGGACTACCGGATCATCCTGGCGGCCAGGAGCACCGGCGACTCGAACGCCTCCGGCGGTGTCCACGTGGTCGCCGTGAAGGAGCGGCCCGCGGGCTTCCGGGTGGTCTGCTCCCTCGACGAGCACGGTGTGGCCTCGGGCATCAGCACCAGTTCGAGCGACGCCGGTCCGCCGAACGCGGGCCCGGTCGTGCCCGACTTCAACGGCGGCAAGCTGTACCAGCAGTCGTACATCGACAAGGGACACTGGAAGCTGCCGTTCCGCTGGGGGGCCGTCGGCACGGTCGAGCCGTCGGTCGCCAAGGTGACCGTGTCCTACGGGGGCGAGGAGACGACGGCCACCCTGGACGGAGACTGGTTCGTCGCCGCGGGCATGCTGAACCGGCAGGTCACCCTCGCCCCGCGCATCAAGGGCTACGACGCGGCCGGCAAGCTCGTCTACGACTCCGACACGGACAGCTCGTACGAGCGGTCGCTGCCGTAGGCCACCGGGGTCCGCCGCCGTAGGCCGCCGTCTGCTGCCGCGGGCCGTCGCCCGGTCCTCAGGACGGGGTCCCCGCGGCGGCCAGCAGGCGTGTCACGTCGTCCGCGCAGATCGTCAGGGCCGCGCCCACCGTGGCGAGGACCTCCCGTTCGGCCGGGGTGTAGGGGCCGTCGGCGAGGGCGATACGGGCGCCCTGCAGCAGGATCGATTCGCGGCCGGCCGCAGCGAGGTGGGCGGCGAGCGGGTCGAGGGCCTCGTGGAGCTCTATGGCGAGGCCGGGGCCGTAGGGCTCGCCGTAGCTGCGGCCGGTGTCGGAGGCGAGGGCGTCGACGAGGGCGGAGAGCTGTTCCTCGGTGCAGTCGGTGAAGCCGGCCGCGCGCACCGCGCCCGCAGCGGTCTCCAGGGACGTACGGGAGCAGGTGCCGCCGGCCGAGAGGACGGCGAGGGCGACGGTGTGGACGGCGTCGCGCAGCATCGCCGAGAAGCGCACGGTGGTGGGGTGGTCGAGGACGTCGGTGCCGAAGTGGCGGCGGCAGGCGGCGCACTCGACGACCGGGCCGGTCTCGCCGCGCGGCACGAGCGGCACGCCGAGGACGGTGAAGCGGCGCTGTCCGGTCAGCCGCAGGTAGTTGCGGTCCCCGCCGCAGCCCGGGCAGAAGAACTCGCCGTCGCCGACGGGCGTCCACGCGGTGCGGGTGCCCAGGATGTGGGCAAGCCTGGTGACACGGCCGTCTCGTCCCCGTTCTGGCAGCACGTCGCACCTCCGTAACGCCGTGGCAACATCGCCACGTCTGCGTGATGTTAGCCACAGGGGAGAGGTGTAGTCAGCACCTAGGACGAGACCTTTCCGTGACCTCCACGGGACAGTGGCCGAAAACGGCGGGACCCCGCTCGTCGAAGTCGACGAACGGGGTCCTCAAACCGCCGGTCAGGATGGTCAGCGCGTCGCGCGGTTGACGGCCGAGACGACCGCCTTCAGCGACGCACGCGTCGTGTTCGCGTCGATGCCGATGCCCCACAGGACCTTGTCGCCGATCGCGCACTCGATGTACGAGGCGGCCTGCGCGGAGGCGCCCTCGCTCATCGTGTGCTCCTGGTAGTCCAGCAGCCGCACGTCGATGCCGACGGACTGCAGGGCGTCGAAGAAGGCCGAGATCGGACCGTTGCCGGAGCCGGTCAGCACGGTGTCCACGCCGTCGACGGTCGCCTCGACCTTGAGGGTGTCCACGCCGTCGGTGTCGGTGGTCGACTGGCCGTTCCTGACCTGGATTCGACCCCACGGGTTCTCGGGGTTGGGCAGGTACTCGTCCTGGAAGACCGACCAGATGGCGCCGCCGGTGACCTCGCCGCCCTCGGCGTCCGTCTTGGCCTGGATGAGCTTCGAGAACTCGATCTGCATCCGGCGCGGCAGGTCCAGCTTGTGGTCGTTCTTCAGGACGTAGGCGATACCGCCCTTGCCCGACTGCGAGTTGACGCGGATGACGGCCTCGTAGGAGCGGCCGACGTCCTTCGGGTCGATCGGCAGGTACGGGACCGCCCACTCGATGTCGTCGACGGTGACGCCCTTGGCGGCCGCGTCGGCCTCCATCGCGTCGAAGCCCTTCTTGATGGCGTCCTGGTGGGAGCCGGAGAAGGACGTGTAGACCAGGTCGCCCACGTACGGGTGGCGCGGGTGGACCTCCATCTGGTTGCAGTACTCCCACGTACGACGGATCTCGTCGATGTCGGAGAAGTCGATCTGCGGGTCGACGCCCTGGGAGAACAGGTTCATGCCCAGGGTGACCAGGTCGACGTTGCCGGTGCGCTCGCCCTGCCCGAACAGACAGCCCTCGACGCGGTCGGCGCCGGCCATCAGCGCCAGCTCCGCGGCGGCGACGGCGGTGCCGCGGTCGTTGTGGGGGTGGACCGAGACGCAGACGTGCTCGCGACGGGAGAGGTTGCGGCTCATCCACTCGAAACGGTCGGCGTGGGTGGAGGGGGTGGAGCGCTCGACGGTCGCCGGCAGGTTCAGGATGATCTCGCGGCCCGGGCCGGGCTGATAGACGTCCATGACCGCCTCGCAGACCTCGAGGGCGAAGTCCAGCTCGGTGTCGGTGAAGATCTCGGGGCTGTACTGGTAGCCGAACTCCGTTTCGGGGCCCAGCAGTTTCTCGGCGTACTCCATCACCAGGCGGGTGCCGTCGACGGCGATCTGCTTGATGTCGTCCCTGGAGCCGCGGAAGACCACGCGGCGGAAGACGGGGGCCGTGGCGTTGTACAGGTGGACGGTCGCCCGCCTGGCGCCCTTCAGGGACTCCACGGTCCGCTCGATCAGGTCCTCACGGGCCTGGGTCAGTACGGAGATCGTCACGTCGTCCGGGATCGCGCCCTCTTCCTCGATGATCGAGCGCACGAAGTCGAAGTCGGTCTGACCGGAGGCGGGGAACCCGACCTCGATCTCCTTGTAGCCCATCTTGACCAGCTGGTCGAACATCCGGCGCTTGCGCTCGGGCGACATGGGGTCGATCAGGGCCTGGTTGCCGTCGCGCAGGTCGGTGGAGAGCCAGCGGGGGGCGGCGGTGATCCGGTTGTTCGGCCAGGTGCGGTCGGGGATGTCGACCTGGTCGTACTGTCCGTACTTGTGGATCGGCATCTGGCTGGGCTGCTGGCGGTTCGCCATGGGGCGTTGGCTCCTCGGGGTGACCGGAGAGTCTCCGGACGGAAGGACGGCCGACGCGCAACACCAAGCACCGCGGGGAGGGGGTCGGCCTCGACTACAGGCCCTCGCCGCGGCAGCTAAGGAGAAGCAGCCCGAAACGCATAGTGCTCCGCAGCCTAGCCGAGCCGCTCTGGTCGCGCGGGTCCGTATCAGTATGCGGGACCACTCGGGGGCGATGACAGAGAAGTCGGGGAAAAAGGGGCGAAACGTGCGCTATACCACTCCGACCCTTTGATCTGCCGCGTTTGTCACCGTTTTTCACCGATCATGGTTGCTTGTAGTGACAGGTGAGTAACACAGTGCAAAGGTGCCGGACATGACGACTCACGGGGGCTCCGAGCCCGTCTTCTGCACCGTCGTACCGCCGCACGTCCTCGACCGGCTGGCGCGCAACGACGACCCCGCACTCTCCGGTCCCGCCCGGCGCACCCTGCTGCGCGACAGCGAGCTGCGCGCCCGCCGCCGGGTGACCGCCGAGTTCCGCCTGGCCGCCGCACCGGCCACGAAAGCGCCGTCGGACCAGCCGCTGCGGACGATCTACGACTGCGCGCACGGCACCGACCTGCCCGGCGGCAAGGTCCGCTCCGAGGGCCAGGACCCGGGCCGGGACGCCACCGTCAACCGCGCCTACTCCGGTCTCGGCGCCACCTTCGACCTCTACCTCAAGGCCTACCAGCGTCACTCCATCGACGGCGACGGCCTGCCCCTGGACGCCAGCGTCCATTACGACGAGGGCTACAACAACGCCTTCTGGAACGGCGAGCAGATGGTGTTCGGCGACGGCGACGGCGAGATCTTCGTCGACTTCACCAACTCCGTCGACGTGATCGGGCACGAGCTCACCCACGGCGTCACGCAGTACACGGCGAACCTGACCTACTACGGCCAGCCGGGCGCGCTCAACGAGTCGATGTCCGACGTGTTCGGCTCGCTCATCAAGCAGTACTCGCTCGGCCAGACCGCCGCCGAGGCCGACTGGCTGATCGGCGCGGGGCTGCTCGCCCCGAACGTCACCGGCGCCGCCCTGCGCTCGATGAAGGCCCCGGGGACGGCGTACGACGACGACGTCCTCGGCAAGGACCCGCAGCCCGCGACGATGGACGGCTACGTCCGCACCGGCCGCGACAACGGCGGCGTCCACATCAACTCCGGCATCCCCAACCACGCGTTCTACCTCGTCGCCACCGCTCTCGGCGGCCACGCCTGGGAGAAGGCGGGACAGATCTGGTACGACGTGCTGACCGGCGGCGAACTCAAGGAGAAGGCCTTCTTCAGCGACTTCGCGGGGCTCACCGCGAAGGCCGCGCGCGAGCGGTTCGGCGACGGCGGCGACGAGTCGCAGGCCGTGAAGAAGGCCTGGGAGCAGGTCGGGGTGCGGATCCTGTAGTTCCGTACTACACAGGGACCCATGCGTATTCAGGTGAGGCGCACAGGCGGGTTCGCGGGCATCGAGCGCCGGGCCGAGGTGGACACGGCGGGACGGCCCGACGCCGGCGAGTGGCACGCCCTGGCCGAGAAGGCGGTGGCCGGCGGCCGGGGCGCGCCCCCGCCGGGGGTTCCGGACGGCTTCAGCTACGAGATCACGGTGGACGGGGAGCGGGTCTACGCGGCCGATCCCCGGCTCACCGCGGAGCAGCGGACGCTGATCTCCCGGGTGCTGAAGGAAGGGGCGTGAGCGGTCCCTGACGTCCCGTCCGAACTGCCAGTTCACGCTGGGGCGTTGACTTCCTTACCCAGCGGTAAGGATGATCCCGCCCATGGCGAACGAACCGCATGCCGCGGCCCACCCGATCCCCCCGTTCCCGGCAGACTTCCTCTGGGGAGTGTCCACCTCCGCCCATCAGATCGAGGGCGCGGCCGACGAACGCGAGCCGTCCGTATGGGACGCCTTCACCGCCGAGCCGGGGCGGGTCAAGGACGGCTCGACGGCCGCGGTGGCCTGCGACCACTACCACCGCCACACGGAGGACGTCGCGCTCCTGTCGGGGCTCGGCGTGGACGCGTACCGCTTCTCGGTCTCCTGGCCGCGGGTCAACTCCCCCGGCGGTATGGACTTCTACGACCGCCTCGTCGACGAGCTGCTGACCGCGGGCGTCCGCCCGGTCCCCACCCTCTTCCACTGGGACCTGCCGGCCGGCCTGGACTGGCTCGAACGGGACACGGCGTCCCGTTTCGCGGAGTACGCCTCGGTGGTCGTGGACCGCCTGGGCGACCGCGTCAAGAAGTGGATCACCCTCAACGAGCCCGCCGAGCACACCCTGCTCGGCCATGCGCTCGGCACCCACGCCCCCGGCAAGCAGCTGCTCTTCGACGCCCTGCCGGTCGCCCACCACCAGCTCCTGGCCCACGGGCTGGCCGTGCAGGCGCTGCGTGCGGCCGGCGCCGGCGACATCGGCATCGCCAACTCCCACGGCCCGACCTGGCCCGCGTCCCAGGAGCCGGCCGACCTGGAGGCGGCGGCCTTCTACGACGTCCTGCTGAACCGTCTGTTCGCCGAACCCCTGCTGCTGGGTGAGTACCCGGAGGGCCTCGGCGACCTGATGCCGGGCGACGTGGCCGCCGACCTGAAGGTGATCTCCGAACCGCTCGACTGGTACGGGGTCAACTACTACGCCCCCACCCGGGTGGGCGCGCCGCAGGGCACGGAGATCGAGTTCGGCGGGATCACCATGCCGGCCGAACTCCCCTTCTCCGTGCAGGAGATCGAAGGCATGCCGGTGACGGACTTCGGCTGGCCGGTGGTCCCCGAGGGCCTCACCGAGCTGCTGACGACGTTCAAGGACCGCTACGGCGACCGCCTTCCGCCGGTCGTCATCACGGAGAACGGCTGCTCCTACGAGGGCCTCGACGACCAGGACCGCATCGCCTACCTGGACGGCCACATCCGCGCCCTGCACCGGGCGCTGGAGGCGGGCGTCGACGTGCGCGGCTACTTCGTGTGGTCGCTGCTGGACAACTTCGAGTGGGCGGAGGGGTACGCGCGCCGCTTCGGCCTGGTCCACGTCGACTTCGCGACGCAGACCCGGACCCCGAAGGCGTCGTACGCCTGGCTGCGGGACGTGCTGCGGGCGCAGAGAACGCAGGCGCGGGGATGACGACCGCGGACAGCGCGCCGGCAGCCGCGCTGGCCGAGCCCGCCGAACGGGTCGGCAGGGGCTGGACGTCGGCCCTGTCGCTGGCCAACGGGGCGATCTGGGTGGGCTGGTACGGCCCCCTGCAGATCCTGCTGGCCTCCCAGGCCGAGGACTTCGCGCCCGGCTCGGGCATGTCGAAGGAGACGATGCTGGCCTGGGTGACGGGCGTCGGCGCGGTGGTCTCGCTGGCCGCCAACCCGCTCTTCGGCGCCCTGTCGGACCGTACGACGTCCCGCCGGGGCCGGCGCACGCCGTGGATCGTGGCCGGAGCGGCGGGCGGCGCGCTGTCGCTGCTGCTGCTCGCGGGCGCGGGCGGGCTCTGGACGATGGCGCTGGGCTGGTGTCTGGTCCAGCTGACCCTGAACGCGGCCTTCGCGGCGGTGACGGCGGCCGTCCCCGACCAGGTGCCCCGGCTCCAACGGGGCTCGGTGGGCGGCTGGCTGGGGGCCGCGCAGATCCTCGGCGTGGTCGGCGGCACCGGGCTCGCGACGGCCGCCGGAGGCGTCGGGTCGGGGTACGCGGCGTGCGCGGTCTTCACGCTGGTCGGCGTGCTGCCGTACGTCGTGCGGTACGAGGATCTGCGGCTGGCGGAGCGGGACCGGCCGGTCTGGTCCTGGCGGGGTTTCGCGGCCGGCTTCTGGCTGAGTCCGCGCCGCCACCCCGACCTCGGATGGGCCTGGCTGACCCGCTTCCTGATGAACCTGAGCAACGCGCTGGTGCTGCTGTACCTCCTGTACTACCTGCGCGACCGTCTGCACCACGCCGACCCCGAGCAGGGGGTGCTGATCCTGACGGCGGTGAACGGGCTGACGCTGCTGGCCACGGTCGTCGTCGGCGGCGTCTGGTCGGACCGGGCGGGGCGCCGCAAGCCGTTCGTCGTCTGGTCCGGGGTGCTGATGGCGGTGGCGACGGCGGGACTGGCGGCCTGGCAGACGTGGCCGGGCGCGATCGTCGCGGCGGCTGTGCTGGGCGTCGGCTTCGGCGTGTTCACCTCGGTCGACTTCGCGCTGATGACGGACGTGCTGCCGACGGCCGGGGACCGCGGCAAGGACCTCGGCATCATCAACGTGGCCAACTCCCTCCCCCAGGTCGCGGCCCCCGTCCTCGCCGCGCCGATCGTGACGTACCTGGGCGGCTACCGGGTGCTGTACCTGGTGGCCGCCGTCATCGGGCTGGCGGGGGCGGTGCTGGTGGGCCGGATCCGGGGCGTCGAGTAGACGTTCACAGCGCCCCGGCGTCCCGCGCGGCCCACACCGTGGGGTACAGCGGACGGTAGCCGAGCTCACGGCGGACGCGCCGGGTGGAGGTGATCCCGGACCACGGGTCGGGGTCGGTGCGGTCCGCCATGCCGGCGGGGAGGTCGACGCCGTTGAGCTGGTGCAGGTCGAGCGCCGTCACGGGAGCGTCGTCGGCGATGTTGTAGATCCGGCCCGCGGCTCCCGGCGCGTACAGCAGGCGCAGCAGCCCTTGGGCGACGTCGGCGTGGTGGACCATCTGCAGCCGCTGCGCCGACGCCCACCCGCCGGCCCACCTCAGGGACTGGGCGAGGTGGGGATCGCCCTCGCCGTAGACGAAGACGAGCCGGGCGATCCGCACGTCCAGGCCGTCCAGCGCGAGGAGCTCTTGCTCGGCGGCCGCCTTCGACTCGGTGTAGGCGCCCCACATCTCGCCGCCCGGCCGGATCTCGTCGTCCTCCGTCAGCGGGCGGCCTCGCCCGAGCCCGTACACCAGGCCCGTGCTGACCTGCACGAACCGCTGCACGCCCGCCGTCCGCGCAGCGTGTCCCAGCGCCACCGCCGCATCCCGGTTGACGGCCCACGCCTCCTCGTCCGGGACGCCGCGGAAGGACGCCGCGACGTTCACCACCGCGTCCGCCCCGGCCACCGCCTTGCCGAGCGCCTCCGCGTCCCGCAGATCGCCGGTCACGACCTCGGCGCCGAGCTCCGCGAAGCGCTCCGCGCGGGCCGCGTCACGCACCAGGATGCGCACCTTCTCCCCCGGCCCGGTCTGCGCCAGCAGTCTCGGCACGAACCTCCGTCCGATCTGTCCCGTCGTACCCGTCACCAGTGTCAGCATCGTCGTCCGCTCCTCTTGGCCCGGTCGGCCCGTTCGGCCTGTCCGGTGTGGTGCCACCACCCTCGGGCGGGACCGTGAGGAGCGGGAGAGACCCGTGGATCAGGGGACCGGCGGTCCCTGGCTAAGCCGGACGCTGTGCCGCAGCCTGGAGAGGTGAACCGCACCGAACTCGCCGACTTCCTGCGCCGCGGGCGCGCCCGCCTGGCCCCCTCCGACGTGGGTCTGGCCCCCGGCGCCCGCCGCCGTACGCCGGGCCTGCGCCGGGAGGAGGTGGCGCAGCTGGCCGGCATGTCGGTGGACTACTACACGCGGCTGGAACAGAGCCGGGGCCCCCGCCCCTCGCGGCAGATGCTGTCGGCGCTGGCCCGCGCCCTGCGGCTGACCGCCGACGAGCGCGACCATCTCTTCCACCTGGTCGGCGAGGAGCCCCCGCGCCGGGAGACGGCGTCGACGCATGTGTCGCCCGGGCTGATGCTGATCCTGGACCGGCTGGTCGACACACCGGCGCAGGTGCTGACCGACTGCGGCGAGGTCCTGGCGCAGAACGCGATGGCCAGGGCGCTGACCCACGATGTGATGTCCCGGCCCCGGCCCGAACGCAACCTCGTGCGTCTGTACTTCCTCGTCCCCGACGCGCGCGGCCTGTTCCCGCCGGAGGACCGCCCCGACCACGCCCGCGCCCACGTGGCCAATCTGCGCGCGGTGACCGCCGCCCGGCCCGACGACCCGGAACCGGCCGCGCTCGTGGCCGAACTGCGCGCCGGGAGCGAGGAGTTCGCCCGCCTCTGGGACGCACACGAGGTGTCCCTGCGGCACAAGGCGACCAAACGCTTCCTGCACCCGGTGGTCGGACTGCTCGACCTGGACTGCGAGGTGCTGCTCAGCCACGAGCACCACCAGCTCCTGGTCGTCCACACGGCCCGCCCGGACACGGAGTCCTACGAACGGCTGCGGCTGCTGCGCGTGGTGGGGCTCCAGGACATGTCCCCGCAGACCGTCTAGAACCCCAGCTTGCGCAGCTGCTTCGGGTCGCGCTGCCAGTCCTTGGCAACCTTCACGTGCAGGTCGAGGAAGACGGGCGTGCCGAGCAGGGCCTCGATCTGTTTGCGGGACTTGATGCCGACGTCCTTCAGGCGCTTGCCCTTGGGGCCGATGATGATGCCCTTCTGGCTGGGGCGCTCGATGTAGATGTTGGCGTGGATGTCCAGCAGCGGCTTGTCGGCGGGGCGGTCCTCGCGCGGGAGCATCTCCTCGACGACGACCGCGATGGAGTGCGGCAGCTCGTCGCGGACGCCCTCCAGCGCCGCCTCGCGGATCAGCTCGGCGACCATCACCTGCTCGGGCTCGTCCGTCAGGTCGCCCTCGGGGTACAGCGGCGGGCTGTCCGGCATCATCGGGATGAGCAGGTCGGCCAGCAGCTCGACCTGCTCGCCGGCGATCGCCGAGACCGGCACGATCTGCGCCCACTCGATGCCCAGCTCCTTGCCGAGCTGGTCGATGGCGATGAGCTGCTCGGCGAGCGCCTTGGAGTCCACGAGGTCGGTCTTGGTGACGACCGCGATCTTCGGCGTGCGCTTGATCCCGGCGAGCTCCTTGGCGATGAACCGGTCGCCGGGGCCCAGCTTCTCGTTGGCCGGCAGGCAGAAGCCGATGACGTCGACCTCGGCCCAGGTGGTGCGCACGACGTCGTTCAGCCGCTCGCCGAGGAGCGTGCGCGGCTTGTGCAGCCCCGGGGTGTCCACCAGGATCAGCTGGGCCTCGGGGCGGTGCACGATGCCCCGGACCGTGTGCCTGGTGGTCTGCGGACGGTTCGAGGTGATCGCCACCTTCTTCCCGACCAGAGCGTTCGTGAGGGTGGACTTGCCCGCGTTGGGGCGGCCCACGAAGCAGGCGAAGCCGGCACGGTGGGCGGACTCGGCCGACTGCTCGGATGACAGGTTGCGAACGCTCATGCCCCCCATTCTCCCTGATTCGCGAGGCCCCGCCGTACACACGAGCGGCAGAACCCCCTCAGGTGAGCTCCCGGAAACCTCCACGCAATGAAACGTCACGGAAACACATCCGTGCACAACCGGAAACGCGGGGCGGTGAACCTCTGACGAGCCCCCGCATCGTTGGAGACCCCGTGACTCTGGCCGCCGCCCACGCGAACACCGGCGACACCGCCTGGCTGCTCGCCGCCACCGCCCTCGTCCTGCTGATGACCCCGGGCCTGGCCCTCTTCTACGGCGGCATGGTCCGCACGAAGAGCGTCCTCAACATGCTCATGATGAGCTTTGTGTCGATCGCTCTGGTCACCGTGGTGTGGCTGGCGGCCGGCTACTCCCTCGCCTTCGGCGACGACGTCGCGGACGGACTGATCGGCGGCCTGGACCACGCCGGCATGGCGGGGCTGGGCCCGGACAGCGTCCAGGGCACCGTCCCGACCCTGCTGTTCGCCACCTTCCAGCTCACCTTCGCGATCATCACGGCCGCGCTGATCAGCGGCGCGATCGCGGACCGGGCGAAATTCGGGGCGTGGCTCGTCTTCGTGCCGGTCTGGGCGCTCCTCGTATACGTTCCCGTCGCACACTGGGTCTGGGGCCCCGGCGGCTGGATCCTGGACCGGCTCGGCGCGCTGGATTTCGCCGGCGGACTCCCGGTCGAGATCACCTCCGGCGCCTCCGGTCTGGCGCTGTGCCTGGTCCTCGGCCCGCGTCTGGGCTTCAAGAAGGACGCGATGCGTCCGCACAACCTGCCCATGGTGATGCTGGGCGCGGGCCTGCTCTGGTTCGGCTGGTTCGGCTTCAACGCGGGCTCCGCCCTGGGCGCGAACGGCCTGGCGGCCGCCGCCTTCCTCAACACCCTCACCGCCGGCTGCACCGGTCTGCTGGGCTGGCTCTTCGTCGAGCAGAAGCGCGACGGCCACCCGACGACGCTGGGCGCGGCCTCGGGAGCGGTCGCGGGCCTGGTGGCGATCACCCCGTCCTGCGGCTCGGTCTCGCTGCTCGGTGCGCTGGTCGTGGGCCTGGCCGCCGGCGTCGTCTGCTCGTACGCGGTGGGCTGGAAGTTCAAGCTGAACTACGACGACTCCCTCGACGTGGTGGGCGTGCACCTGGTCGGCGGTGTCATCGGCACGCTGCTGATCGGCGTCTTCGCGGTGGACGGCATGACCGGCGGCGCGCAGGGTCTGCTGTACGGGGGCGGGCTCGCCCAGCTCGGCAGGCAGCTGGTCGCCGTGACCGTCGTGGCGGTGTACGCCTTCACCGTGACGTTCGGCATCGGCAAGCTGCTCGACCGGGTGATCGGGCTGCGGGCGGACGAGGACCACGAGCACACCGGGCTGGACCTTACGGTGCACGCCGAGACGGCATACGATCACGGCGTCCTGGGCCATGGCGCCCCGGTCTCCGCGCACTCCGTCCTCTCCGCCCAGAAGGTCAAGCCACAGGAATGAAGCTCATCACCGCGATCGTCAAGCCCTACCGCCTCGACGAGGTCAAGACGGCCCTCCAGGAGCTCGGCGTGCACGGCCTGACCGTGACCGAGGCCAGCGGCTACGGCCGGCAGCGCGGCCACACCGAGGTGTACCGGGGCGCCGAGTACCAGGTCGACCTCGTGCCCAAGGTCCGTATCGAGGTCGTCGTCGAGGACGCCGACTCCGAGACCGTGATCGACGCGATCGTGCGCGCCGCACACACCGGCAAGATCGGCGACGGGAAGGTGTGGGCGGTGCCGGTCGAGACGGTCGTGCGGGTACGGACGGGCGAGCGGGGCCCGGACGCGCTCTAGCCTCCGGCGGTTCGGCTGAGTTTCGGCCGCGGGTTCGTGGGGGCCCGTCGCACGGTTCCCCGCGCCCCTTCGCGCCCTCGCCGGCGTCTGAGCAGGAGCCACACCCCGGCTGCGATCACCGCCGCCACCGTCCCCACCGCCGGCCAGGGCACGGCCAGGAAGGACGCGGTCGCCGACTCCGACGTCCTGGTGGCGCTCGCCGTCAGGGTGACGTGCGCCCGGTCGAGCTGGGGGGCGCCGGCCCAGCGTTCGGTGAGGCGCACGCGCTGGCCCGGGAGCAGCTGGGAGGGGACCTTCTTCAGGTCCCGGGTGAGCAGGGTGCGCCCGAACAGGCCGTTCGCCGTCAGCCGCACCTTCGGCTCCAGGGTGACGTTCCCCGTGTTGTGCAGCGTGTAGGAGATCGTCGCCGTGCTGTCGCCGACGCCCGGGATCAGGGGCTGGTGGTGGCTGACCCGCACGTTCTCGACGGCGAGGGCGGGCAGCGTGGGCCCGCCGACCTGGAGGTAGACGCGGGCGCCGACCGCCCGCTGCACGCCCAGCGCCAGGGAGCCGCCGCCGTTGTCGACCCGTTCGTCGAGGGCGACGATCGCCCCCGGATGGTCGCCGGGTTCGGCGCCCTCGGGCACCTCGACGGTGAACGGAACGGTGACGGTCTTGTGGCCGGGGACGGTGACCCGGTCCCGCGGGAGCTTCGCCCACGCGCCCACGCCCCGCATCGGCTCGCCCCGCGACTTCACGGCGAACCCTCCGTCGCGCGCGGTGTTGTAGGCGTCGGCGGCGTACAGCCGGAACGTCAGTGGCCGGTCCGTCTTGTTGGCGACGACGATCTTGTCCTCGATCGTCTGCCCGGGGTCGGCGGAGACGTAGAAGTACGGCCGCGCGGCGACGGCCGAGGAGACGGGGTAGACGGACCAGCTGCCGTTGTCGGCGGCCCGGGCGGGCGCGGCGAACAGTAGACAGAGCAGGAACGGCAGGAGGAGGACGTACGGCTTGCGCATGGCTGCGGACCCCCACGGACGGGCTGCGACGGCTGGGGTCTGTCGTCGGGATCGGGTTGCCGGAGTCCGACGGCGCCTGGTCGCCACGCGTCTGCGGACCGATGGGGACGACAGGCCCAAGGTGGACGGGCGGGTGCGGGCCCCTGTGGGGCGGGCGCCCGGCCACCGGTGGACGTGATGCGTACGCTCAGGTGAGCGTGAGGGTCAGGACGCCGGCGTAGCTGCCCGCGGGCGTGAACGCCGGTACGTCGAGGGACAGTTGCGCGCCTGCGGTGAACTCTCCGCCGGTGGCCGTGCCGTCGGGCGTGGACGCCAGGGTCGCCCCGGAGGCGCCGACGGTGCCCGCCGAGCCGGCCTGACAGGTGCTCGGGCTGCCCGCCTTGGTCGTGCACGCGGGCGTCCAGCTCAGCTTGCCGGCGTCGATCTTGGCGCCGGGGCCGCTGAAGTCGGTGACCTTGCCGGTCAGAGACCAGCCCGCGGGGCCGCCGCGGAAGTCCTTGACGGTGACGGTCTGCAGGGCGCCTGTCGAGGCGCCGCCCTGGCCGAACTGGACCGCGGACAGCTGGACGGCGTCCCCGGCCTGGGACATCGACAGCGTGCCCGCCCGGACCGTGGTGGTCACCTTCTGGCTGCCGGCCGGCACGGGATGGTCGTCGATCACGACGTACGCGACCGGCCCCGCGCCGAGGCCCGGGCTCCAGGCGCCGCCCTCGTACGCCACCACACCGGTCGTGGTGAGGTCGTTGACGACGAGCGAACCGGAGATCCTGCCCTGGGCGTCCGCGGTCACGGTCGCCGTGTCCGCGGTCTGGGCGGACGCGGAGCGCCCGGCGAGCGTCACCGACGCGCCCGCGGTGAAGCCGCTGCCGGTGACGGCGACGGCCGCGCCCTGACTGCCGGAGGCCGAAGCCAGCGAGATGGCACGGGTGTTGGCGGGCGGGTTGTCGGCCGCCGTGACCGTCTCCGACACCGGGGCCGGCGGGTTGGTCACCGTGCAGGGCGTGTCCAGTTCCAGGATGTAGCTGGTGTGGATGTTGTAGTCGCCGGGCGAGAGGGTGATCGCGCCGGGGGTGGTGACCGTGAAGGTGCCGGTCATGGAGAACGACGGGAAGACGCCCTTGCCGGGCACCGGGTCGTTCTTCTTCGGGCCCGTGACGGTGACGCTGCCGGTCTGCGCGCCGCCGAGGGTGACCTTGCCCGTCGGCGTCATGATGTCGGCCGGCAGGGCCAGGTCGGTGGGGTTGTTGGCGGCGGGCGTGATCACCGTGTACGTGACGGTGACGGTGTCGCCGACCTTGGGGCTGGTGTTGTCCGCGGTGATCTTCGCGGTGGTGGTGCCGTCGATCGGCGGGAGGCCCGCGATCGCCGGCGGGATGCAGTGCGTGGGGAAGCTGACGTCGGTCGCGGCGCCGGCGGGGCACGCCAGCGCGCCGCCCGCGGTGACCGCGAGCACGGTGACCCCGAGCAGCGATGCCCAGCGCCGTCTTCGCGAACTTCGGGTCCTCAGGGACCTCAGGGGTGAAGCCATGGTTGCCCCCTCCTCCGGGGAGTGCGGGCGCAGCGGCTCTTCTGCGCCGACAGGGGGCATTGAGATGCCGATCGCACGAGAAGTCAATGGAGACGGCGAGGTCAACTGATGGACCGTCAGCTTCCTGCTGCAGCAGGTCGGCTGACGGCCCGTTGGCACTGTTCCCGGTAGCTATCGGTCAGAACACGAACGGTCCGGGCGACTGGGCCCCGGGTGCCGTACAGGTGACGGTGATCCCGAAGACGACCATCTTCAGGGAGCCCTTGTAGAAGTCGAGGCTGTCACCGGCGGCCACGGTCCCGTTGAGCGGCCCGACCACGATCGGGGCGCCGGTGGCCATGGCGGGGTTCACGGTGCCGCTGAAGACGCGGGCGGCACCGGTCGAGTTCGCCATTGTGAGCGTCGAGCTGATGCTGTTCGCGCCGATCGGGATCGGCGCGGTGATCGCGGTGGAGGAGAGGGTGAGGGTGGCCGCGGTGCCGCTCTGGGTGGCCGTGAGGGTGGCGGCGCCGCCGCCGAACAGACCGCAGTTCGCGGTCGTGGTCGCCGTCGTCGGTGTGACGGCGGCGGCAGAGGGCGCGAACGCCAGTCCGGTGACCGCGAGGGCCCCGGCCAGCAGTGCCGCACCAGATCCGATTCGTTTGCCTCTCATGATGTTTCCGGCTCCTTCCCGGATGTGGGGAGACGGACGGCCGAAAACGGGACGGGTGGGTGCGGACACCGGTGCCGGTGGGGGGTGGATCTGACGGTCCGTCGGAACTTACGGTCTCATTGATGCGGGACCGACCCGGGCACGGCAAGGCCGAATTCCGGCCTAGTTACGGCGCTCGGCCCGCGGAGGCGGACAGCAGGCGGAGAGGCCCGGCCGCAGTGGGGGTCAGCCCGCGGTGAGGGTCAGCCGGACCGTCCCGTCCGGCGAGGCCAGGAGCACCGGCGTCCCCGGTCCGCCGAGATCCCGTACGGCGGCGAGATCGTCCTCGGCGGCGCCCTCCGACGACGTCACCACGGCCGCCGCCTCCAGCGACCGCGCGCCGGACGCCACCGCCATCGCCACCGCCGTCCGCAACGCGCTCAGCCGCAGCGACGGCAGCTCCACCGTCGCGGCGACGTAGGTGCGCCCCGTGTCGTCCCGTACGGCGGCGCCCTCCGGCACACCGTTGCGGGCCCTCGCGGAACGGGCCAGGGTGACGATCTTGCGGTCCTCGGGGTCGAGCGCGTTGCTGTCGGTCATGCCCCGAGCATACGAAGAACCTGCCCGCCCGCCCGGACGAGGGGTGGGTCCCCCCGAACCGGACGGTGCCGCGTCACGGCCGGTCCAGGCGCAGCCGCTCGGCGCGCGGCAGGCCCGCCACCACCAGGTCGTAGGAGTCCTCGATCAGCTCCCTGACCAGCCGGTCCGGGAGGCCGCCGTCGACCGTGACCGTGTTCCAGTGGCGTTTGTTCATGTGGTACCCGGGGTCGATCAGACCCGGATGGTCCGTGCGCAGCCGGACCGCGTCCTCGGGGTCGCACTTGAGGTTGACCTTCAACGGCTGCTCGCCGGTCCAGCTCAGCGCGAACATCTTGCCCAGGACCTTGAACACCGAGATCTCCGGCCGGAAGGGGAACTCCTCGGTCACCGCGTTGAAGGACAGACAGAAGGCGCGCAGCTCCTGAGGCGTCACTCGGGACTCGTCTCCTCCCCCGGCGGATCCGCCGGGTCCACCGGCTCCACCAGCACCGTCACGATCTTGTTGCGGCGGCCGGCCGCGGCCTCCGCCGTCAGCCGCAGCTTGCGTCCGTCGGGCAGCTCGACCTCGGAGGAGGCCCCGGCGATGGGCACCCGGCCCAGCGCCTTGGCGAGCAGACCGCCGACGGTCTCCACGTCCTCGTCGTCGTACTCCTCCAGGCCGTACAGCTCGCCCAGATCGGTGATGTCGAGACGGGCGGTGACCCGGTAGCGGTCGTCGCCGAGCTCCTCAACGGGCGGCAGCTCGCGGTCGTACTCGTCGGTGATCTCACCGACGATCTCCTCCAGGATGTCCTCGATGGTGACGATGCCGGCCGTGCCGCCGTACTCGTCGATGACGACGGCGACGTGGTTGCGGTCCCGCTGCATCTCCCGCAGCAGGTCGCCGGCGTTCTTCGTGTCGGGCACGAACGCGGCGGGCCGCATGGCCGTCGACACCAGCTCGCCCTCGGCGTCGCGGCTGATGTGCGTCTTGCGGACGAGGTCCTTCAGATACACGATGCCGACGATGTCGTCCTCGTTCTCGCCGGTCACGGGTATCCGGGAGAACCCGGAGCGCAGGGCGAGGGTCAGGGCCTGGCGGATGGTCTTGTAGCGCTCGATGACGACGAGGTCGGTCCGCGGGACCATGACCTCCCGCACGAGGGTGTCGCCCAGCTCGAAGACGGAGTGCACCATGCGGCGCTCGTCGTCCTCGATCAGCGACTCCTTCTCGGCGAGGTCGACCAGCGCGCGCAGCTCCGCCTCGGAGGCGAAGGGGCCGCGGCGGAAGCCCTTGCCGGGGGTCAGCGCATTGCCGATGAGGATCAGCAGCGACGGGATCGGACCCATGATCCGGGCCAGCGGGAGCAGCACGTACGCGGCCGCCGTCGCGGTGTTCAGCGGGTGCTGGCGGCCGATGGTCCGCGGGGACACGCCGACGGCGACGTACGAGACGAGGACCATGACGCCGATCGCCGCCAACAGCGCCGGGGCCGTGCCGTCGATCTGCCGGAGGCACGCGTAGGTGACCAGCGCTGCGGCCGCCATCTCGCAGGCCACCCGGACCAGCAGGGCCACGTTGAGATAGCGCGTCGGGTCGGCGGCGATCTGTGCGAGCTTGGCGCTTCCCCGCCGCCCGGAGCGCACGGCTTCCTCGGCGCGGAAGCTGGAGACGCGCGCGAGGCCCGCCTCCGCGCAGGCGGCGAGCCAGGCGACGACGACCAGGGCGATCGCGCCGGCGACGAGGGTGGGGCTCATGAGACGGTCGGAGCCGGGGAGGGACCGGTCAGGCCCTTCTCCGCACGCCAGCCGTCCACGATGGCGGCCTGCAGACCGAACATCTCGGCCTTCTCGTCGGGCTCCTCATGGTCGTACCCGAGAAGGTGCAGCACCCCGTGGACGGTGAGCAGTTGGAGCTCCTCGTCCATGGAGTGCTCCGTGGGCGCTTCCTTGCCCTGCCGCTCGGCGACCTCGGGACACAGCACGATGTCGCCGAGGAGGCCCTGCGGCGGCTCGTCGTCGTCCTTGGACGGGGGCCGCAGCTCGTCCATCGGGAAGGACATGACATCCGTCGGGCCGGGCAGGTCCATCCACTGGATGTGCAACTGCTCCATGGCGTCGGCGTCCACGACGATCACCGAGAGCTCGGAGAGCGGGTGGATGCGCATCCGCGCGAGCGCGTAGCGGGCGATGTCGAGGATCGCCTGCTCGTCGACCTCGGTTCCGGACTCGTTGTTGACGTCGATCGACATGGTGCTGGCTTGTCTACTTCCGCTTGTTGCGGCCGCCCTGGCGGGTGCCGTTCTCCGTACCGTTATCGCTGTCGTACTTCTCGTACGCGTCGACGATACGGCCGACCAGCTTGTGCCGGACGACGTCCTGGGACGACAGGCGGGAGAAGTACACGTCGTCGACGCCTTCGAGGATGTCCTGAACCTGCCGCAGACCCGACTTGGTGCCGCCCGGCAGGTCGACCTGCGTCACGTCACCCGTGATCACGATCTTCGACTCGAAGCCGAGCCGGGTGAGGAACATCTTCATCTGCTCGGGACTCGTGTTCTGGGCCTCGTCCAGGATGATGAACGCATCGTTGAGCGTTCTTCCCCGCATGTACGCCAGCGGCGCCACCTCGATGGTTCCCGCCGCCATGAGCTTCGGGATCGAGTCGGGGTCCAGCATGTCGTGCAGCGCGTCGTACAGGGGGCGCAGGTAGGGGTCGATCTTCTCGTAGAGGGTGCCGGGGAGGAAGCCGAGGCGTTCTCCGGCCTCGACCGCCGGGCGGGTCAGGATGATGCGGTTGACCTGCTTGGACTGCAGCGCCTGGACCGCCTTGGCCATGGCCAGGTAGGTCTTGCCGGTGCCCGCGGGGCCGATGCCGAAGACGATCGTGTGCTTGTCGATCGCGTCGACGTACCGCTTCTGGTTGAGGGTCTTGGGTCTGATGGTGCGGCCGCGCGAGGACAGGATGTTCTGCGTCAGAACCTCGGCCGGGGTCTCCTGGCCGTCACTCGTCCCGTTCTCACTCGCCCGCAGCATGGCGATCGAGCGTTCCACTGCGTCCTCCGTCATCGGCTGTCCGGTGCGGAGCACCAGCATCATCTCGTCGAACAGTCGCTGGACGAGGGCGACTTCCCGCGCCTCGCCCGTCGCGCTGATCTCGTTGCCCCGGACGTGGATGTCGGCCGCCGGGAAGGCCGTCTCGATCACGCGCAGGAGGGAGTCGCCGGATCCCAGCACGGTCACCATGGGGTGCTGGGCGGGAACGGTGAACTGTGCTCTCGCCTTGCCCTGCGCGGGCGTCTGAGCTGTGGGTGTCTCAGTCATAGACCGGCCCGAGGGCCTTTACGTCCTCCCGGATGCGTCTCGCCTGCCACGAGGGCGGCCTGGCGAGTCCAAGGGTACGCCAGGGCACTGACAACGCCGTAGTGGTTTTGTCATGCCCCGGCGACCGTCCCGGCCACTATGCCGAGCGGCCGAAACCGATCGTCGGGACGGCTCTGCGCAGCGGCCACGGGGCCGCGTCCTCCGCCTCCGGAAGCAGCGTGGGCAGCAGACGCTCCAGGAACGCGTACCGGTGCAACGCCTCGGGGTCCTGGCCCGGCACCGACTGGACCTTGCGCCACCAGGCGGCGATCTCGGACCAGCCGGGGGCGGAGAGCGAGCCGCCGAACTCCTGGACGGAGAGGGCGGCGGTGAGCCCGGCGAAGGCGAGCCGGTCGGCGAGCGGCCAGTCCGCCAGGGTGCCGGTGACGAAGCCGGCCACGAAGACGTCCCCGGCGCCGGTGGGGTCGAGGGCCTCGACGGCGATGGCCGGGACCTCGGCGGACTCGCCGGTACGCCGGTCGACCGCGTACGCGCCCTCCGCGCCGAGCGTGACGACCGCGAGCGGCACGTGCGCGGTCAGGGCGTGGGCGGCGGCGCGGGGGCAGGTCGCGCCGGTGTAGCGCATGGCCTCCTCGGCGTTCGGCAGGAAGGCCTCGCAGTGCTCCAGGTCGGTGAGGCCGGCCAGGTCCCAGGCGCCGGTGTCGTCCCAGCCGACGTCGGCGAAGACGCGGGTGCCCCGGCCCGCGGCCTGGGCGATCCAGGGGGCGCCTCTGCCGGGGGTGAGGGAGGCGACGGCGGCGCGGGCGTGCGGGGGGAACTCGGGCGCCGGTTCCTCGGGGGGCGGTTCGTGGCCGTGCGAGACCATGGTGCGCTCCCCCTCGTACGCCATGGAGACGGTGACCGAGGAGTGCCAGCCGGGGACCGTGCGCGAGGTGCTGAGGTCGATGCCCTCGCCGTGTTCGAGGGCGTCCCAGCAGTACTCGCCGTAGTGGTCGTCGCCGAAGGCGGCGGCGAGGGAGGTGCGCAGGCCGAGCCGGGCGAGCGCGGTGGCCATGTTGGCGACGCCGCCGGGACTCGAACCCATGCCGCGGGCCCAGGACTCGGTGCCGCGCACCGGGGCGGAGTCGAGCCCGGTGAAGACGATGTCGAGGAAGACGTCCCCGGTGAGGTAGACGTCCCAGGGCGGATCGTCGGGGGCGCGCCGGGCGGCCAGGGGGTCGACCCGGGCGGCCGGGCGGTTCTGGCCGGTGTGGCGGTGGTGTCCCTCTCCGACGGACGCGTATGACGCGGTCACGGTGTGCTCCCTGACGTGGTGCCGATCTGGCCAGTGTGCACCACGCCACCGACGACGGGCGGTGCGTCACGCCGGGGGCGCCGCGGCTTCGGACCCGGCGTCCACGGCGGTCGGCGTCACGGCGAGGGAGCGCGCCGGCAGGTCACCAGCGGGGCACGGACGGCGTGACCCACCCGGGTTCGGCGACGCGCATGGCGGTCGCGTCGTCGCGCTCGCGCAGCGCGCCGTCGTCGTCCAGCCAGCGCCGGTGCAGGAAGTCCAGCCTGTCCCGGTCGAGTTCGACGCCGAGGCCGGGAGTGTCGGAGACGGTCACCTTGCCGTCGTCGAAGGTGAGCCGTTCGGTGAGGACGTCCTCCGACTGCCAGGGGTAGTGGGAGTCGCAGGCGTGGTGGAGGTCGGGGACGGTGGCGGCGACGTGGGTCATCGCGGCCAGGGAGATCCCGAGGTGGGTGTTGGAGTGCATGGAGACGCCCACTCCGAACGTGCGGCAGACGGCGGCCAGTTCGCGGGTGTTGCGCAGTCCGCCCCAGTAGTGGTGGTCGGAGAGGACGACCTGGACGGCGTCGCGGGCGAAGGCCTCCCTGATCTCGGCGAACGTGGTCACGCACATGTTGGTGGCGAGGGGCACGTCGGTCCGTGCGGCGACCGCGGCCATGGCCGGGGCGCCGAGGGCGGGGTCCTCCAGGTATTCGAGGAGGTCGCCGATCTCGCAGGCGACCCGCAGCGAGGTGGGCACGGACCAGGCGCCGTTGGGGTCGAGCCGCAGGGGGTGTCCGGGGAAGGCCTCGGCGAGGGCCCGGACGGCGGCGATCTCCTCGTCGGGCGGGAAGACGCCGCCCTTGAGCTTGAAGGAGGTGAAGCCGTAGCGCTCCTTGAAGCGCCGGGCCTGCTCGACCACGGAGGCCGGGTCGAGGGCTGCGCCCCAGTCGTCCTTCTCGGCGGGGACGCCCTCGGGGTGGTCGGCCCACTTGTAGAAGAGGTAGGCGCTGTACTCGACGGCGTCGCGCACCTTGCCGCCGAGCAGCGCGTGCACGGGCAGGCCGAGCGCCTTGCCGAGGGCGTCGAGACAGGCGACCTCGAAGGCGGAGACGACCGACAGGCGCAGTTTGTCGGCGGTCTGGACGCCGCGCAGTCCGCCGACGTCGACCTGGGAGGAGATCCGGGAGCCGTCGACGGACACGTCGTCGGCGATCGTGAACAGCGCGTTCAGATCGCTGACCTGCCGGCCGGTCAGCCTGTCGGCGAAGGGGCGGGCGAGTTCCAGGTACTTGGTGTCGCCGTAGGTCTCGCCGAGGCCGGTGATCCCCTGCGCGGTCTCGACCTCCACGATCAGCCGGGGGGTGTACGGCTGGTGGACGCCCTGGGTGTTGAGCAGGGGCGGGTCGGCGACGAGGATCGGGGTCAGACGGACGTCCGTGATCGTGAGGTCGGGGCTCACAGGGCGGCTCCTACGAGGTCGAGGCCGGCGGTCAGGAGGGTCGTGAGGTCGGCCAGGTCGGCGGGCGAGGGCTCGGTGAGCGGGGCGCGGACCGGTCCGACGGGGCGGCCGCGCAGGCGGGCCGCGGCCTTGACCAGGGACACGGCGTAGCCCGGCACGCGGTCGCGGAGTTCGACGAGCGGGACGTAGAAGTCGCGCAGCAGCCGCTGCACCGATGCGCCGTCCGTGCCGTCGCCGTCGCGCAGGGCGGCGAAGAAGGCGTTCGCGATCTCGGGAGCGAAGGCGTGGACGGCGGAGGAGTAGGCGGGTACGCCGACGGTGGCGTAGGCGCGGGCCTGGATCTCGGCGGTGGCGGCGCCGTTGAAGAAGAGGAAGTCCTCGGGTGCGGCGAGGGTGAGGCGCTGGAGGCGGTCGAGGTCGCTGTGGCCGTCCTTGAGGCCGATGACGTTCGGGATGCGGGCGATGCGCCTCAAGGACGCGGCGGTGAAGGCGACCTGGCCGCGCTGGTAGGCGATCAGGGGCAGCCGGGTGCGGGCGGAGATCTGCTCCAGCTGGGCGACGAGGCCGTCCTGCGGGGCGGCGACGAGGTAGTGCGGCAGGACGAGGAGGGCGTCGGCGCCGGCCTGCTCGGCGATGCGGGCGAAGCGGGCGGCCTGGGCCCAGCCGTAGCCGATGCCGGCGACGACGGGCAGGCGGCCGGCGGCCTCCTCGACGGCGATCGTCACGGTCTGCCGGTACTCGTCCTCGTCGAGGGAGAAGAACTCGCCGGTGCCGCAGGCAGGGAAGAGGGCGCCGGGGCCGGTGGCGATCTGGGCCGCGACATGGGCGCGGAAGCCGTCGGGGTCGAGGGAGCCGTCGTCGTGGAAGCTGGTGAGCGGGAAGGACAGCACTCCCCGGGCCATGCCGTCCCGCAGGCGCCGGACGGTGTCGCCCGTCGTTTCCCCGGTGGGGTCCCCTGCGGCGGCCCGAGCCCTGTCCTGCGTCGCGTCTCCGTCGAGGCCCACCCGCGCCCATCTCCCTATGTAGACGTCATCCATGTATGAAGATGGAGGTTAGATACACGAACGCCGCCCGTCAATGGAGCCGCTCCGGCCCTTACCATCGGCGCATGTCGGAGACAGGGGGCGTCCGCGAGGTGAAGTCCGCGGCACGCACGGTCGAGCTGCTGGAACTGCTCGCGGCGCGCGCGGACCGGCCGGCCCGGCTGCAGGAGCTGGCCGACGAGCTCGGGGTGCCGCGCAGCTCGATGTACGCGCTGCTGCAGACCCTGATCGGCCGGGGCTGGGTGCGCACGGACGCCACCGGCTCGCTCTACGGCATCGGCATCCACGCACTGCTGACCGGCACCAGCTACCTCGACTCAGACCCGCGCGTCCGCCTGGTGCGGCCCTACCTCGACGAGGCGTCCGAGGCGCTGGGCGAGACGATCCATCTGGGGCGACTGGACGGCCGGAGCGTGGCCTATCTGGCGACGCGCGAGTCGCACGAGTACCTGCGCACGATCAGCCGGGTCGGACGGCGGCTGCCCGCGCACGCCGGCGCGCTCGGCAAGGCACTGCTCGCCGGGCGCCCGGACGACGACCTGCCCGACGGCCCCTACGAGGCGCTCACCCCGCACTCCCGCACCAGCCGGGAGGCGCTGCTGGCCGACCTCGCCGAGGTGCGGGCGCGCGGCTACTCCGTGGACCGCGAGGAGGGCGTCCTCGGCATCGTGGGCTTCGGCTTCGCCCTGCGCTACGACGTCCCCGCCCAGGACGCGATCAGCTGCTCGGTGCCGGTGGCCCGGCTGACGCCGGAGCACGAGGAGCGGATCGTCGCGGTGATGCGGGAGATCAGGGCCAAGATCGAGGCGACGGCGCCCGGTTCCGGCGGCGGCGCCGACTGGCGGTAACGCGCGCTCCTACCCGGCGATCGCCGCCCCAAACGCGAGGTGATCCAGATCACCCACCCCGGGCTTCTTCTCGAACCGCGTGCTTGATACAAATTGCCCGCGCGTTCCTGTCCGTCGACGGTCGGCGCCCAACCCCCTTTTCGTGCCGCCCCTTTCGCATGCCCTGGAACGCCCGTGTTCGCCCCTCGCACCACCGTGCCCTGGCCCGCCGTCGCCCTTTTCACGGCCGGGTACCTCGCCCCCTATCTCCTGCCGACCGTGGTCGGCCGACTGGACGCCGGGCTCCCGCTGTCCGCCACCCAGGCCGGCGCAGTCGGCAGCGCGCTGCTACTCGGCTCGGCCTGCGCCGGCTTCCTGCTCGCCTCCCGCGTGGAGCGGACCGGGGCGCGCACCCTCGCCCGCCTCGGTCTGGTCCTCGCCGTCCTCGGATACGGCGGCGCCGCCCTCGCCGGCGACGTGCCGGCCGTCGTCGTGGGCGCGGTCCTCGGCGGGATCGGCTCCGGCACGGTCACCACGGTCGCCGCCACCCGGATCGCCGCCCAGCCGGACCCGCACCGCACCTCCACGCTGGGCCTGCTCGCGGTCTCCGCGCTCGCGGGCGCCGTCTATCTGACGGTCCCGCACCTGGGCGCGGGGCACGGGCAGCCGCTGGCCGCGATCGCGCTCACCGCGCTGGCGGTGTGGCCGCTGACCGGGCGGCTGCCCGACCGCACGGCCGGCGCGGGCACCCGCGCCGAGGACCGCGCCCGACTTCCCCACCTGCGCTCCGGCCTCGTCCTGGCCGCCGCGATGCCCTGCTGGTCGCTGGTCCAGAACTCCCTCTGGGGCGTCAGCGGACGCATCAGCCTGACCCAGGCCCATCTGTCCGAGGCCGCCGTGGGCGTCGTCTTCGCGGTGGCCCTGGGGGCCGGGCTGATGGGCGTGCTGGGCGCGAGCGCGCTCGGCACACGGCTGGGGCGGGCCGCGCCCATCGGCGTGGGGACCGTGCTGATCGCCGGGTGCGTCGTCGCCGCCGCCTCGGCGACCGGGCCGCTGAGCTTCGCGGCCGGCGAGATCGCCTGGAACGTCCTGTACCCGATCGTGCTGTCGTACCTGATCGGGCTCGCCGCCTCACTGGACCGGCGCGGCCGCTGGGCGGTGCTGGTCGGATCGGCCTCCTCGCTCGGCACGGCGGCCGGGCCGCTGACCGGGAGCGTGCTGTCCGCGCGGACCGGGTTCCCGGTGATGGGGCTGGTGCTGGCGGCCGGGCTGCTCGTCGTCGCCGTGCCGATGACGGCCGTCGCCCGGCACACGGGCGGCCGGCCGCTGCTCGCCGGCGGGGTCCTGCGCAGGGGCGGCGCGGCGGAACAGCTGCCGGTCGAGGTGGTCGAGATCCCGGTGGAGGCCCCGGCCCTGCCCGTCCAGGACGCGTACGACACCGCCGGCCCCCGCCCGGCGGGCGCCGCGCCCGGGTCCGGAGCCGGGTCCGCGATCTGACGGTGGACCGCGCGTACCGGATCCGGTCGGTACCCGGATCCGGTCGGGACCCGGACCCGGTCGGTACCCGGACCCGGTCGGTACCCGGACCCGGTCGGGACCCGTCCCGGGCGGGACCCGTCCCGGGCGGCGGACCGGTCAGAAGGTGTAGGCGTCGACCTCGGCGAGACACCGCGCCCGCCGCTCCTCGTCGTCCTCCAGGAAGGAGGCGACGAAGGAGTTGCGGGCCAGCTCGCGCAGCCGCTCCTCGCTCAGGCCGAGGCTCGTGCGCACGGCGTCGAAGTTGTCGCCGGCGTAACCGCCGAAGTAGGCGGGGTCGTCGGAGTTGACGGTGCACACGAGCCCCGCGTCGAGCATGGCCGGCAGCGGGTGCTCGGCGAGGACGTCGACGGTGCGCAGCCGTACGTTGGACAGCGGGCACAGGGTCAGCGGGATCCGCTCCCGCACCAGCCGCTCCACCAGCGCCGGGTCCTCCATGCAGCGCAGGCCGTGGTCGACGCGCTCGACGCCGAGGACGTCCAGCGCCTCGGTGATGTACTGCGGCGGCCCCTCCTCACCGGCGTGCGCCACCCGCCGCAGCCCGAGCGCGGCCGCCGCCTCGTACACCTCGCGGAACTTCACCGGCGGATGCCCGACCTCGGCGGAGTCCAGCCCGATGCCGATGATCCGGTCGAGGTAGGGCTTCGCCGCGTCCAGCGTCTCCAGAGCCGACTCGGCGGACTCGTCGCGCAGGAAGCAGAGGATCAGCCGGGTGGAGACGCCGTGGACGTCCTCGCTGCTGCCCAGCGCCCGCCACAGCCCCTCCACGACCGTTCCCATGCCGACGCCCCGCGCGAGGTGGGCCTGCGGGTCGAAGAAGATCTCCGCGTGCCGCACGCCCTGGGCGGCCGCCCGGGTCAGGTAGGCGTTCGCGAGGTCCTCGAAGTCCCGCTCGGTGCGCAGGACCGCCATCAGCTCGTAGTACAGGTTGAGGAAGGACTGCAGGTCCTCGAACCGGTACGCCTCACGGAGCGCCTCGGTGTCGGCGTACGGCAGCTCGACCCCGTTGCGGGCGGCCAGCTCGAAAGCCAGCTCGGGCTCCAGGGTGCCTTCGATATGCAGGTGCAGTTCAGCTTTGGGGATGGGCATCAAAGCATCGTACGGCCGCCTCACCGGCGTTTCGGAACCGGCACCCGGAGCAGGTCGTGCGCCACGGTCAGCTCGCCCTCGAACCCGGCCGCCCGCGCCTGCCGTTCGAACTCCTCGGGCTCGGAATAGCGCTGGCTGAAGTGCGTGAGGACCAGATGCCGCACCCCCGCGTCCCGTGCCGCCCGGGCCGCCTGACCGGCGGTCAGATGCCCGTGGTCGACGGCGAGCCGCTCGTCCTCGTCGAGGAACGTCGACTCGATGACGAGCAGATCGGCGCCCTCGGCCAGGGCGTGCACCCCCTCGCACAGCCGGGTGTCCATGACGAACGCGAACCGCTGTCCGCGGCGGACCTCGCTGACGTCGTCCAGCGACACCCCGCCGACGGAGCCCTCCCGCTGGATCCGGCCCACGTCCGGTCCCCGCACCCCGTGCGCGGCCAGCAGTTCGGGCAGCATGCGGCGCCCGTCGGGCTCGACGAGCCGGTAGCCGTAGGACTCGACGGGGTGCGAGAGCAGGGCCGCTTCCAGGCGGTAGGAGGAGGCGGTCGCCAGGACGCCGTCCGTGTCCACGGGGGCCTCGGTGACGCCGACGGTCTCACGGTAGGCGGTCGAGTAGCGCAGCCGGTCGAAGAAGCGCTGTCCGGAGCGCGGATAGTGCGCGGTGACCGGATGCGGGACCTGGTCGAGGTTGATCCGCTGGATGACGCCGGCCAGGCCGAGGGAGTGGTCCCCGTGGAAGTGGGTGACGCAGATCCGGTGGATGTCGTGCGCGGCGACCCCGGCCCGCACCATCTGGCGCTGGGTGCCCTCGCCCGGGTCGAAGAGGACGCCCTCGCCGTCCCAGCGCAGGAAGTAGCCGTTGTGGTTGCGGTGCCGGGTGGGGACCTGGCTGGCCGTGCCGAGCACCACCAGTTCGCGTACGGACACGACGGCCTATCCGGGGGGCCAGTGCAGGCCGCGGCCGCCCAGGACGTGGGCGTGGGCGTGCCAGACCGTCTGGCCGGCGCCTGCGCCGGTGTTGAAGACGGTGCGGTAGCTCTCCAGCTTCTCCTCCTCCGCGACGGCCCGCGTCTCGCGCAGAACGTCCGCGGCGAGCTCCGGGGCCGCGGCGGCGAGGGCCGCGGCGTCCGGGTAGTGCGCCTTCGGGATCACCAGGACGTGGGTGGGCGCCTGCGGGTTGATGTCCCGGAAGGCGACGGTCGTCCCGGTCTCCCGCACGATCGTCGCGGGGATCGTCCCCGAGACGACCTTGCAGAACAGGCAGTCGTCCTGCGGTTCCCCTGCCATGCGGGTCCTCCTCCGACGAAGTCGATCAGTACGGGGGCATCGTATCCGGGGGCCGCCGCCCCGAGCCCGCTCTCTCGCGTGCCCACGGGGCGGCGGCGGTGCGGTCACGGCAGCGAAGGGGGCGTCCTCGCGGGCGTCGACTCCAGGGCGGCCAGCGCCAGGGACACCGCCTCGTCCAGCTGGACGTCCCGGCCGGCCGCGTGGTCCTGGGGGGCGCACACCACCTCGACGTCCGGGTCGACGCCATGGTTCTCCACGCCCCACCCGTACCCCTCCAGCCAGATCGCGTACTTGGGCTGCGTGACGAGCGTGCCGTCGACCAGCCGGTACCGGCTGTCGATCCCGACCGTCCCGCCCCAGGTGCGCGTGCCGACCACCGGCCCGATCCCGAGCGCCTTGATCGCCGCGTTGACGATGTCCCCGTCGGACCCGGAGAACTCGTTGGCGACAGCGACGACGGGCCCGCGCGGCGCGTCCTCCGGATAGCTGGAGGCCCGCACCCCGCGCGGCACGTCCCAGCCGACGATCCGCCGGGCCAGCTTCTCCACGACGAGCTGGGAGGTGTGCCCGCCCCGGTTCTCCCGGACGTCCACGATCAGCCCCTCGCGCGCGACCTCGACCCGCAGGTCCCGGTGGATCTGGGCCCATCCCGGCGCCTGCATGTCGGGCACGTGCAGAT
Source organism: Streptomyces sp. LUP30 (assembly GCF_001746365.1). Classification (GTDB taxonomy): domain Bacteria; phylum Actinomycetota; class Actinomycetes; order Streptomycetales; family Streptomycetaceae; genus Streptomyces. The sequence continues at coordinate 73,949 of NZ_MJAJ01000004.1, read as the reverse complement.
ACCCCAGCCGCCCGCCCGAGGCCTCGTGCACGTACGCCCGCCGGTCGGAGACCCACGCGTGGTAGCGCAGCGCCTCCTCGTCCGCGACGGGCACGACGACGGCATGCCGGGGCTCGCCGCCGCCGGACGGTGAGATCGTCAGCTCCACGACCTTGCCCGCGGCGCCGACGAGCAGCGGCCCGGGCCCGGTGACCGGGTCGACCGGCTGTCCGCCGACGGCGAGGATCGCGTCGCCGGCCCGCACCGCCACGCCGGGTGCGGCGAGCGGGGAGCGGGCGTCGGGGTCGGAGGTCTCCGAGGGCAGGACGCGGTCGACGCGCCACGTGCCGTCCTCGTGCCGGGAGACGTCGGCGCCCAGCAGCCCCTGCCGGGCGCCGTGGCCGCGACCGCCGCGCGGCATGACGTAGGCGTGCGAGGTGCCGAGCTCGCCGTGCACCTCCCAGAGCAGGTCGACGAGGTCGTCGTGGGTCGCGACCCGCTCCAGCACGGGCCGGTAGCGGTCCAGGACGCCGTCCCAGTCGACCCCGCCGAGATCCGGCCGCCAGAAGTTGTCCCGCATGATCCGGCCGTTCTCGTCGTACATCTGCCGCCACTCGGCGGTGGGGTCGACGACGTGGCGGATGCGGCCGAGGTCGACGGTGACGTTGCCGTCGCTGTCCTCGTCGCCGGACGCGCGCCGGTCGCTGGGGACGACCTTGAGCTTGCCGTCGGTCCACAGCAGCAGCCGCTTGCCGTCGCCGCTGACCTCGAAGCCGTCGGCGTCGGCGGCGAGGTGCTCGATGCGCTGCTGGGCGAGGTCGTAGCGCTCCAGCTCGGTGTGCGGATCGGGGTCGTCCGGGGTGGCCCGGGAAGCGCCGAGGACACCGCGCACGGGGTGCCGCAGCCACAGCACGCCGTCCCTGGCCGCGGCGAGCCCCGAGTAGCGGCCGGCCTCGACCGGGAAGGGGACTATCCGGTCGGCGAGGCCCTCGAGGTCGATCCGGGTGCTCGGGGTTCCCTCGCTGTCGGGCGTCTCCTCCTTGTCGGGAGCCTCGAAGGGCCTGCCGTGCCGCTGCGGGCCGAAGGGGGACGGGGTCGTCGCCGCGAGGGTGATCAGGTGCGGGCGGGCGCCGGCCACGAAGGAGAGGTCGAAGACGTGCTGGTCGTAGACCGGGTCGAAGGCACGGGTGGAGAGGAACGCGAGGTGTTTGCCGTCGAGGGTGAAGGCGGGCGCGTAGTCCCGGAAGCGCAGCGGAGTGGCCTCGGTGACCGACAGGTCGGTGACATTGGCGAGCTTGAGCTGACTGAGCGGGCGCGGGCCGGGGTGCGACCATGCCAGCCAGGCCGAGTCGGGGGAGAAGACCAGGTCGGACACCTCGCCGTCGGGGCTGGCGTCGACCTCGCGGACCTCGCCGGTCTCCCGCTCGACGAGCAGCAGCCGTCCGTCGTGCGCGGCGACGGCGGCCCGGCTGCCGTCGGGCGCCATGGCGAGCTCCAGGACCCGGCCGAGCCGTCCGGCGGCGAGCCGGCGCGGCGTGGCACCCGGGGTCTGTCCGGTGGCGGGGGCGAACTCCAGCGCGTCCTCGCCCTCCGCGTCGGTCACCCAGACCGCCCACTCCTCGCCCTCGGTGCGGAAGGCGCGCGGCAGCCGGGCGCGGACGCCGGGTTCGGCGGCGAGCGCGCGGGCGGGCCCGCTGCGGTGGGTGACCCAGTGGACGGCCCCGCGCACCTCGACGACGCTGCCGCGCGCGGTGTGGTCGGGCGCCGCCCCGCCCAGCCAGCGGGAGGCGGCGACCGGGTGGGGGCGGCGGTCGACGCGCTGGCCGCCGAGGCGGACGTCGAGCCGGCGCGGTTCGGCGCCGTCCAGGTCGTCGAGCAGCCACAGCTCGCCCGCGGACATGTACACGATGCGGGTGCCGTCGCCGGCGGCCTGGCGGGCGTAGAAGCCTCCCCCGAGCGGGGTGTGCCGGCGCAGGTCGGAGCCGTCGGCCAGGGAGGAGTACAGGGCGCCCGTGCCCTCGTGGTCGCTGAGGAACGCGAGCCGGTCGCCCGCCCACACCGGGCACTCGACATTGCCGTCGAGGTCCTCGTGGAGCCGGACGAACTCCCCCTCGCCGTCCCGGTCGATCCACAGCTTGCCCGCCGTGCCGCCCCGGTAGCGCTTCCAGTGGGCGGCTTCGCGGCCCATCGACGCGGACAGCACAACGGTGTGCGGGCCGTGGGCGACGGTGCCGACGGGCCCGTAGGGCAGGGTCGTCGCCGGGCCGCCGTCGACGGGGACGGCGCGCGCCCAGGTGCGGCGCAGGGTGGCCTGGTCGTGGCTGCTGACGGCGAGGACCTGGCCGTCCGGGGTCCAGCCGCGTACCCGGGTCTGCCAACTCCCCCAGTACGTCAGCCGGGTCGAGGGGCCGCCGTCGACGGGGGCGATGTGCACCTCGGGGGCGCCGTCGCGGGTGGAGGTCCAGGCGACGGTGGAACCGTCGGGCGAGATGCGCGGCAGGGAGACCGGCACGTTGTCGGCGCTGACCCGCCAGGCGCGGCCGCCGCCGAGGGGCGCGAGCCACACGTCGTCCTCGGCGGCGAAGGCCACCGACTCTCCGTGCAGGTGCGGGAATCTGAGATACGCGGCAGGCGTCGCGGGCTGGGTCACCGCATCACTGTAGGCACCGGCGCGGCGGCTGGTCAGGGGTTTCGATCACTTCCCCGCGGTGCCCGCATGCACGGTCTCGGTGACGGTCACCGTCACGGTGACCGTCGGCCGGACGTCCGGCCGCGCCGTGCCGGCCGGTCCGCCCGGCGACTGGCCCACGGGCGACGGCGTCGCGGACTTGCAGTCGCCGAGCCCACTCACCCGGAACAGCTGCTTCTTGCCCACGACGGCGGTCAGGTCCCCGCGCACACAGGATCCCTCCACCGCCCGGGTGACCTTTCCGGTGACGGTGACGTCCCGTCCGTCGTCGGTCTTGCCCCGGCAGTCGACCGAGGCGGTGGCTCCCGCCCTGCCCTGGCCCTCGTAGCGTGCCGTGCAGGTCAGCCAGCGCACGTGCACGTCCCGCCGCTGGATCTCCGCGGTCGCCGCCTGGTCGGTGGTGTACGCGATCGACATGCTGCTCAGCCCGCCGGGCTCGCACGCCACGACGCCCAGCGCGGCCACGGCCGTCGCCGGGACAAGCCAAATACGTCTCGATGCCCCCATGGAGGGCAGCGTGCCACTCGGGCGGCCGGCCCGGTAGCCCGGATGCGGTCATGTTCCGCGCGGGTACCACCGTGGGTGGGGGGCGTTACGCGGGTGGCGGCGGGTACCGGCACGGCGGCGGCGTGGGCGACCGCGACCACCGCCTCGGCCTTCACGAACCCGGCGTGGTGCGCGCCTTCGTCGCCGAGGCCGCCGAGGCCGCCGAGGCCGCCGAGGCCGCCGAGGCCGCCGAGGCCGCCGAGGCCGCCGAGGCCGCCGAGCGGGAACTGCTGCACGTGGACGGGGAGTCGGACGGCTGGGGGCTCTTCCCGGCAGTCGTGACGGCGGTCGCGCTCAGCCGCGCAGCAGCAGCCACTGCTGAAGCTCCACCAGATTGCCCTCCGGGTCCTTGAGGTGGGCGACGCGCATCCGGTCGGTCATCGGCGCCGGACCCCGCAGCAGGACCGCGCCCCGGGCGACGATCTGCGCGCAGTACGCGTCCAGGTCGTCGACGCGCAGCACCACCAGGGAGCGGTGCCCGCTGGCCGCGTCGCCCAGTTCGCCGAGGACGGCGGCCATCATCGCCCGGTCCTGCAGGGCGATGCCGGCCGAGCCGGCGGCGGGGCTGAACTTCTCGTACGGCCCGTCCGCCGCGCCCGACTGGGGCTTGAGGCCGAGGGTGTCGGCGTAGAAGCGGTAGCAGGCGGCGAAGTCGGTGACGAGCAGCCGGACTTGGGCGAGTTCCACGTGTCCCCCGGGGAGTCAGGACCAGCGGCCGGTGCGGCCGAGCAGCAGGGCGGTCGCCGCCGTTCCGGCGGTCGACGTGCGCAACACGCTACGGCCGAGGCGGTGGGCCTTCGCGCCCGCCTCCTCGAAGAGCGCCAACTCCTCGGGTGACACCCCGCCTTCGGGTCCCACGATCAGCACGATCTCACCCGCGGAGGGGAGTTCGGCGGTCGCCAGGGGCTCGCTGGGGTAGGCGCGGTCCTCGTGCAGGACGGCGGCGAAGTCGGCCCGGGCGACAAGTGCCGCCACCTGCTTGGTCGTCGACGCCTCGGCGACCTCGGGGAAGCGGACCCGGCGCGACTGCTTGCCGGCCTCGCGGGCGGTGGCCCGCCATTTGGCGAGCGCCTTCAGTCCGCGCTCGCCCTTCCACTGCGTGATGCAGCGCGAGGCCGCCCAGGGCACGATCGCGTCGACGCCGGTCTCGGTCATCGTCTCGACGGCCAGCTCGCCCCGGTCGCCCTTGGGCAACGCCTGGACGACGGTGATCCGGGGCGACTCGGCGGGCTCCTCGGTCACCTCCCCCAGGCTCAGCACCAGCCGGTCCCTGCCCTCGGTCGTGACGACCTCGCCCCGAGCCCAGCGTCCGGCGCCGTCGGTGAGGACGACCTCCTCGCCGGCGTGCAGCCGCCTCACGGAGACGGCGTGCCGGCCCTCGGGGCCGTCCAGCACGAACGCGGAGCGGGAGTCCGGGAGTTCGTCGACGACGAAGACGGGGGCGGTCATGACCGGCCTCCGTCACCGGCCGGGAAGCGCGACAACGCTGTCCGCGCTTCGGCGAGTTCGGCCAGCAGGACCTCCACGAGCTGCCCGGCGGGCAGCTCACGGGCCATCCGGTGCCCTTGTCCGGCCCACAGCGCCATGCCCTGCGCGTCGCCCGCCTTGGCGGCCGCCTTGCGCAGCGGCGCGGTCAGGTGGTGGACCTCCGGGTAGGCGGCGGGCGCGTAGGGACCGTGCTCGCGCAGGAAGCGGTTGACCAGGGCGCGGGCCGGGCGGCCGGAGAAGGCGCGGGTCAGCTCGGTGCGCACGAAGAGGGGGTTGGTCAGGGCCTGCTTGTGCACGGCGGGCGCGCCCGACTCGGGCGTGGCGAGGAACGCGGTGCCCAGCTGGGCCGCGCTCGCGCCCGCCGCGAGGACCGCGGCGATCTGGCTGCCGCGCATGAGACCGCCGGCGGCGACGATCGGCAGCCGCACCGACTCGCGGACCTGGGCGATCAGGGAGAGCAGCCCGATGCCGCAGCCGTCGGACTCCGGGTTGTCGCGGTGGGCGCCCTGGTGACCGCCGGCCTCCACGCCCTGCACGATCACCGCGTCCGCGCCGGCCCGCTCCACCGCGACGGCCTCCTCGGCGGTGGTCGCCGTGACCAGGGTGAAGGCTCCCGCGCGCCGCAGGGACTCCAGCGTGTCGCCGCCGGGGACGCCGAAGTGGAACGACACGACCGGCGCCGGGTTGTCCAGGAGCACCGCGAGCTTGGCGTCGTAGCCGTCGTCGCGGCCGCTGTCCGGGTCGCCGAGCTCGGTCTCGTACCAGGCGGCCTCACCGGCGAGCTGGTGGGCGTAGACCTCTATGGCGCCCGCGGCGGGGAGCGAAACGCCCGCCGCCCCCTGGGAGCCGGAACCGGCACCGGGATACTCGGGCTGCGGCATGAAGAGGTTCACGCCGAAGGGACGGCCGGTCAGGCTCCGCAGCTGCTTGATCTCCTGGTACAAGCCGTCGGCCGTCTTGTATCCGGCCGCGAGGAAACCGAGCCCGCCGGCCTCGGCCACGGCGGCGGCGAGCTGGGGCACGGAGACACCGCCCGCCATGGGGGCCTGCACGATCGGGTGCGGGAAGAGATCGGTCAGCGCGGAGGACATGACGGCATGTTGTCACGTCCTCCGAACAAGTCCGAATCGGCCCTTCACCGTGCCCCGCGGGCGCCGGGGGCCGCCCCCCGGCACCGCTCAGCGCCCGTTGAACGCGTCCTTCAGCCGCGAGAACAGCCCCTGCTGGCCGGGCTGGAACTGGCCCGTGGGCCGCTCCTCGCCGCGCAGCTTGGCCAGCTCGCGCAGCAGCCGTTCCTGCTCCGGGTCGAGCTTCGTCGGCGTCTGGACCTCGACGTGCACGATGAGGTCGCCGCGGCCGCCGCCCCGCAGATGTGTGACGCCCCGGGCGTGCAGCGGGATCGACTGACCGGACTGGGTGCCGGGCCGGATGTCGACCTCCTCCAGGCCGTCCAGCGTCTCCAGCGGGACCTTGGTGCCGAGGGACGCCGCCGTCATCGGAAGGGTCACCGTGCAGTGCAGGTCGTCGCCGCGCCGCTGGAACTGCGCGTGCGGCAGCTCGTGGATCTCCACGTACAGGTCGCCGGCGGGGCCGCCGCCGGGGCCGACCTCGCCCTCGCCCGCCAGCTGGATGCGGGTGCCGTTGTCGACGCCGGCCGGGATCTTCACCGTCAGCGTGCGACGCGAGCGGATCCGCCCGTCGCCCGCGCACTCCGGGCACGGCGTCGGGACGACGGTGCCGAAGCCCTGGCACTGCGGGCACGGCCGCGAGGTCATGACCTGGCCCAGGAACGACCGCGTCACCTGGGACACCTCGCCGCGGCCGCGGCACATGTCGCAGGTCTGGGCGGTGGTGCCCGGGGCCGCGCCCTCGCCGCTGCACGTGGTGCAGACGATCGCCGTGTCGACCTGGATGTCCTTGGTCGTGCCGAAGGCCGCCTCTTCGAGGTCGATCTCCAGCCGGATCATCGCGTCCTGGCCGCGGCGGGTGCGCGAGCGCGGACCGCGCTGGGACGCCGTGCCGAAGAACGCGTCCATGATGTCGGAGAAGTTCCCGAAGCCGCCGGCTCCGAAGCCTCCGGCGCCGCCGCCGCCCGACTGGGAGAGCGGATCGCCGCCGAGGTCGTAGACCTGCTTCTTCTGCGGATCCGACAACACCTCGTAAGCGGCGTTGATCTCCTTGAACCGCTCCTGGGTCTTCGGATCGGGGTTGACGTCCGGGTGCAGCTCGCGCGCGAGCCGCCGGAAGGCCTTCTTGATCTCTTCCTGCGACGCATCGCGGCGCACGCCGAGAACGGCGTAGTAGTCCGTGGCCACTTACGACTCCGCCAGGATCTGTCCGACGTACCGTGCCACCGCTCGTACCGCTCCCATCGTTCCCGGGTAATCCATGCGGGTCGGTCCGACCACGCCCAGTTTGGCGACTGCCTCGCTGCCCGAACCGTAACCGACCGACACCACGGAAGTGGAGTTGAGTCCCTCATGGGCGATCTCGTGACCGATGCGTACGGTCATGCCCGAATCCCCCGCCTCGCCAAGGAGCTTGAGGAGCACGACCTGCTCCTCGAGGGCCTCCAGGACGGGCCGGATGGTGAGGGGAAAGTCATGTCCGAAGCGGGTGAGATTGGCGGTGCCGCCGATCATCAACCGCTCCTCGTTCTCCTCGACGAGCGTCTCCAGCAGGGTGGAGAGCACCGTCGTGACCGTGCCGCGGTCCTCCGCCTCGAAGGCGTCCGGCAGATCTTCCACCAGGCGCGGCACGTCGGAGAACCGGCGGCCCGCGACCCGGCTGTTGAGCCGCGCGCGCAGATCCGCCAGCGAGGACTCCCCGAAGGGCGCCGGGCAGTCCACCATCCGCTGCTCGACCCGCCCGGTGTCCGTGATCAGCACGAGCATCAGACGCGCGGGCGCGAGCGAGAGGAGCTCCACGTGCCGCACGGTCGAACGGGTCAGGGACGGATACTGCACGACGGCGACCTGGCGGGTGAGCTGCGCGAGCAGCCGTACCGTCCGGGCCACGACGTCGTCGAGGTCGACGGCGCCGTCGAGGAAGTTCTGGATGGCCCGCCGCTCGGGGCCGGTCATCGGCTTGACGCCGGCCAGCTTGTCGACGAACAGCCGGTAGCCCTTGTCCGTGGGGATGCGCCCGGCGCTGGTGTGCGGCTGCGCGATGTACCCCTCGTCCTCCAGGGCGGCCATGTCGTTGCGGACCGTCGCCGGGGACACGCCGAGGTTGTGACGCTCGGTGAGCGCCTTCGACCCCACGGGCTCCTCGGTGCCGACGTAGTCCTGGACGATGGCGCGCAGAACCTGGAGCCTGCGTTCACTCAGCATCCGCGCGCACCTCCAAGAATCTCGTCCCCCAGTCCCCTGGGCCTGGCGTCTGGCACTCTTCACATCCGAGTGCCAGCGTCCCCGGCCCAGTGTACGGCTGTGGGGTACACCCAGGGCAAGGTCGGCTCCTCGCGGGGCGTTGTCCAGCTAGCGTCGCGGTATGACGGTGACTTGGGAAGAGCTCGGATGGGAGCGGCTCGCGGCGGGGGTGGGCCGGGTGCGGCTGCCGGGCTGGGACTGCACGGCGGGGCTGGTCGTCGGGGCGGGCGCGGTGCTGATGGTGGACGCGGGGTCCAGCCTGGCGGAAGGGGCGCGACTGCGGGCCCAGGCCGAGGAGCTCACCGGCGCGCGTGTGACCCATCTCGCGCTCACCCACCCCCATTTCGACCATGTGTTCGGTGCGGAGGCCTTCGCGGGCGCGGAGGTCTTCGGGGCGGTGGGTGCGGACGCGGTGCCGGGTGGGGAGCTGCGGGCGGACGCGGTGCGCAACGGCCTCGACGAGACGGCGGCCACCGAGGCCGCCGACACGCTCGTGCGGCCCCGGCATCTGGTCTGCGGCGAGTGGACCCTCGATCTGGGCGACGGCCGGCAGGTCCTGCTCGCCAACGTCGGCCCCGCCCACACCGCCCACGACCTCGTGGTCCTCGTCCCCGGAGCCGCCGGATCACGGGAGGTGGTGTTCTGCGGCGACCTGGTCGAGGAGTCCGGCGAACCGCAGGCCGGACCCGACGCCGTCCCCGGCCGCTGGCCCGCCGCCCTCGACCGCCTGCTGGACCTCGGCGGCGAGGACGCGGTGTACGTGCCCGGTCACGGGGCGGTGGTGGACGCCGCGTTCGTGCGGGCCCAACGCGACGCCCTGGCGGCCCGTTTCGGCGTGTCGCGCTGACCGTGTGCCCCCCGCCCCGCGGATTCTCCTATCGTCATCCGAATGCGCCCACCCGTCTCCCGCCATCGCCCTTCCGAAGGGGGTCCTTCGGGCCCGCGCCCCCGTGCGTACTCCGCCGACCTGACCCCTCCCTGGAAGAAGCCGAAGCCCGTCCCCGAGGTCCCGGCGGACCCCGGTCTGGTCGTGGAGGAGCCCGGCACCGGGTTCTGCGGCGCGGTGATCCGCTGCGAGGCGGGCACGGTGACCCTGGAGGACCGCTTCGGCAAACACCGGGTGTTCCCACTGGAGCCGGGCGGCTTCCTGCTGGAGGGCCGGCCCGTCACCCTCGTCAGACCCGCCTCGGGGCCGGCGCGCCCCTCCCGCACCGCCTCCGGCTCGCTCGCCGTCCCCGGCGCCCGAGCCCGGGTCGCCCGCGCCGGACGCATCTACGTCGAGGGCCGGCACGACGCCGAGCTGGTGGAGAAGGTGTGGGGCGACGACCTGCGCATCGAGGGCGTCGTCGTGGAGTACCTGGAGGGCGTCGACGACCTGCCGTCGATCGTCGCGGAGTTCGCCCCCGGGCCGGACGCGCGGCTCGGGATCCTGGTCGACCACCTCGTGCCCGGCACCAAGGAATGGCGCATCGCCCAGTCCGTGACCAGCGAACACGCCCTGGTCGTCGGCCACCCCTACATCGACATCTGGGAGGCGGTGAAACCGGCCTCCGTGGGCATCGGGTCCTGGCCGCGCGTACCGCACGGGCAGGACTGGAAGACGGGGGTGTGCCGGGCGCTGGGCTGGCCGTCGGAGAACACCGGCGCGGTGTGGCAGGCGATCCTGAAGCGGGTGGGCTCCTACAAGGACCTGGAGCCGGAGCTGCTGGGCCGGGTGGAGGAACTGATCGACTTCGTCACCGCCCCGGCCTGACGCCCGCCGCCCGGCAACGCGGCGACCGCCCGAGGCGCACCCGGACGGGCCCTAGTCCACCAGGTCGCGCACCACCGCGTCGGCCAGCAGTCGCCCGCGCAGGGTCAGCACCGCCCGCCCCGCGTCGTAGGGGCCCGGCTGGAGCAGGCCCTCGCCGAGCGCCCTGCGGGACGCCGCGAGCCCGTCGGGCCGCAGCAGAGCGAGCGGCGCACCCTCCCGCAGCCGCAGCTCCAGCAGGATCCGCTCGACCCGGCGGTCCTCCTTCGAGAGCACCTCGCGTCCGGCGCCCGGCGAGCGCCCGCCCGCGAGGGCCGCCGCGTACGCACCGGGGTGCTTGACGTTCCACCAGCGCACCCCGCCCACGTGCGAGTGCGCCCCCGGTCCGGCGCCCCACCAGTCGGCGCCGCGCCAGTACAGCTCGTTGTGGAGGCAGCGGCCCGCCTCCGAGGTCGCCCAGTTGGAGACCTCGTACCAGTCGTAGCCCGCCGCCGACATCACCTCGTCCGCGATCAGATAGCGGTCCGCGTGTACGTCGTCGTCGGTCATCGGCACCTCGCCGCGGCGGATGCGGCGGGCGAGCTGCGTGCCCTCCTCGACGATCAGGGCGTACGCCGAGACATGGTCGGGGCCCGCGCCCAGCGCCGCGTCCAGGGACGCCCGCCAGTCGTCGTCCGACTCGCCCGGAGTGCCGTAGATCAGGTCGAGGTTGACGTGCTCGAAGCCCGCGGCCCTCGCCTCCGCCACGCACGTTTCCGGACGTCCCGGGGTGTGGGTGCGGTCGAGGACCTTCAGGACGTGCTGCCGGGCGCTCTGCATGCCGAAGGAGACACGGTTGAAGCCGCCCGCGCGCAGGGTCGCCAGGTACGCCGGGTCCACGGACTCCGGGTTCGCCTCCGTCGTCACCTCCGCGTCGGCCGCCAGCCCGAACTCGTCGCGGATCGCGCCGAGCATCCGTACCAGGTCGGACGCGCCCAGCAGGGTCGGGGTGCCGCCGCCGACGAAGACCGTGCGGACCTCGCGCGGGTCGTCGCCCAGGACCTTGCGGGCGAGCCGGATCTCGTCGATCAGGGTGTCCGCGTAGTTGTCCCGGGAGGCGAGGACGCCGCCGGTGCCGCGCAGCTCGGTCGCGGTGTAGGTGTTGAAGTCGCAGTACCCGCAGCGGGTCGCGCAGTACGGGACGTGCAGATAGAACCCGAGGGGGCGGTCGGCGGCGCCGGCGAGCGCGTGCGCCGGGAGCGCGCCGTCGTCGGGGACCGGCTCGCCGTCGGGAAGTGCGGAAGGCATGTCGTCCATTGTCCCGTACGTCCGCACCGGTCCACGTCCGAGCCGGTCCGCGAGGCCGTCGGCCCACGTCCGGGACGGTCCGCGACGTCGCCGGTTCCCGTCCGGGACGGTCCGCGGCGCATCGGTTCACGTCCCCGGCGTCCTGCCCGCGCCGCCGGCCGGGGGACGTGCGCTGTCAGGCCAGCAGTTCCGCGCCCAGCGGCCGCCCGGGACCGGCCCCCGGCAGGACGTAGGCCAGCGCCGAGCCCCGCGTCTCGGTGAACCCGCTGAGCTCGTCGCGGGTCGCCATCCGCCGCTGTACCCGGGTGAACAGCGCCGGGTCCCGCATGAAGGCGAGGAACAGCAGGCCCTGGTCGGTGGGGCCGTCGGCGTAGGAGTAGCCGCGGCGCAGCATCCGGGCTCCGTCGTCGTGCCGGGAGCTGACCACGCCGACGTGGGAGCGCGCCGGGGTGAGGTACCGGCCCTTCGGGGACTTGGCGAAGACGTCGACCTCGGCGTGCTCGGGGCCGCCCGGCAGCGGGCCGCCCGTCGAGCGACGCCGGCCGACGATCTCCTCCTGGCGGTGCGGGGCGAGCCGCGCGAAGTCCTCCACCCGCAGATGGATGCGGCGGACGACGAGGTAGGTGGCGTCGTCCGACCACACCCAGCGTTCGCACTCCTCAAGGCTCGGGTTCGCGCTGCCGTTCTTGAAGCCGAGCAGGTCGCGCGGGGTACCGCCGCCGTCCGGGGACGGCGGCAGGAAGCCGGACTGCCGCCAGCGCGGACGCAGGGTCTCCCCGGCCAGCCGGGTGAGGGACTCGGCGGTCTCCTCGGCCGTGTCGGAGTCGTCGGCGCATAGCTGCACCAGCACGTCACCGCCGCAGCGCGCGGGGTCGAGGCGGTCGCCGGGGAACGAGGGCAGCTCGCGCAGGGCCGCGGGGGCCGACACACCGAGGCGGGCGGGCAGCAGAGGGCCGACGCCGACCGTGGCGGTGAGCCGCGCCTCCTGGGAGGCGTCCGCTTCCCGGGTCTCGGCGAGCGCGTCGGTCCAGGCCCCCAGCACCTCCTTCAGCGCCCGCGCGCCGGACGCGCCGCGCACGGCGGGATCGAGATCGTAGGCCAGGAGCAGCACGGTGGCCTGCCGGGGCGTCGTCACACCGGCCTGGCGGACGCCGTGGCGACCGGGACCTGAGCCGGAGCCGGGCCCAGGGGCGCCCCGGTGCGGCGGACCGGCCGCACGGGTACAGGCGGTCGCGGTGAGCCCGAGCCCCGCGCCGGCGATCAGGACGCGCCGGCGCAGGGGCGCGTCGATGGGGACATTCGTTGCCTTCGGCACGAACCGGACGATACATCCGCAGGGCCGGACATCCGTTCTCCCCCGCCCGACCCCGCGGTCGCCGGGGCGAGCGCTACTCCGCCTGGAGCACCAGCAGGGCCAGGTCGTCCTCGGGAGGCCGTTCGCCGAACGCGTGGACCAGGCCCCGGATCCGCTCCGCGATCAGGTCCGCGTCGAGGCCCACACAGCCCGCCAGCGCGGTGGCGAGCCCGCCTTCGTCGTCGAACTGGCGCAGGCCCGACCGCCGTTCGGTGACGCCGTCCGTGACGCACAGCAGGGTGTCGCCGGGCCGCAGCCGCAGGCTGTCGCAGGTGTAGGCGACGTCCTCGATGACTCCCAGCAGGGTCTGCGGGTGCCCGGCCGTGGCGACCGAGCCGTCCGGGCCGAGCAGCAGCGGCAGCGGGTGTCCGGCGGAGGCCAGGGTGCAGCGCACGCCGCCCTCGAAGGGGGCCAGTTCGCCGTAGAGGAGGGAGAGGAACCGGGTCTGCGGGCCCTCCCCCGGTACGACGGGCCCGACGAAGGCGCGGGCGGCGGCGTCGGCGGCCTCGGTCGCGTCGTCGAGGAGCAGCTGGTTGAGCCGGTCCAGCACGTCGGCGACGCCGTAGCCCTCGCGGGCCAGCAGCCGCAGCCACGGCCGGGCCAGACCGATGACCACGGCCGCCTCCGGCCCCTTGCCCTGCACATCGCCCACCGCGAAACACCAGCGGCCGTCCCCCGCCGGGAACAGGTCGTAGAAGTCGCCGCTCGGCCCGCCCTGCTCGCGCGGCTCGTAGACGAGGGCGCTGCGCACGCCCGGGATCTCGGCGACCGCGCCGGGCAGCAGCCCGCGTTGGAGGACGGCGCTGATGGTGGCCTGGCGGGCGTACTGACGGGCCGCCCCGATGGCCAGCGCCACCCGGCGGCCGAGGTCCTCGACGAGCCCGGTGACCTCGTCGGGGAAGACGTCCGGTCCGGCGCGCCCGATCACCAGCGTGCCCAGCGGACGGCCGCCGGCGACCAACCGGTAGGCGAGCGACGCGCCGTGCGGGCCGAGCGCCGCGCCGGGCCACGGGAACAGCTCGGGCCCGGAACGCGGACCGCCGTCGGGCGGGGAGGGGGGACCTTTCTCCAGGGCCCCGCGCAGCTCCTCGATGCGGTTCTCGCTGGCGTGCCAGACCCGGGCCAGCCGCGGTCCCGGCCCGCCGGCCCACTCGCCGCTCCCGCTGACCTCGTCCTCCAGCCACACCGCGCACCAGTCGGCGAGCCTCGGCACGACCAGCTGTCCGGTGAGCGCCGCCACCAGGTCCTCGTCGAGCTGCCCGGCGAGCAGGTCGGAGGCCTCGGCGAGGAAGGAGAGGGCGCCGCGGTTGAGCCAGTCCCGGTCGCCCCGGGCGACGGGCTGCGACCCGGCCGCGAGGCCCGCGGGCCGGCCTGCGGAGGCAGACGCACAGGCAGAGGCCGAGGCAGAGGCGCCGGTTGCCGCGGGGGTTGCGGCCGGGTGAGCCTGCCCGCGGACCGACGGCCCCGCGAGACCGCCGTCATCGGGGCCGCCGTGCCCGCCGCCGTCATGTCCGACGCCGCTGTGTCCGAGGCCGGCGAGATCCGGGAGGCCGTCGTGTCCGGGGCCGGTGGGACCGTGCTCGTCACCGCCGAGCCCGAACCCCGGATCGAAGTCGAGGGCGGAGTCGAGGGCGAGCGCGGGGGCGAAGGCGGGATCGAGGGCCGGGTCGAAGGCGGCGTCGGAAGTGGGGTCCGGAGGCTCAGCCGTGGGCAGCAGGCGGGCCCAGATCGTCTTCGTCCCCCTGCGGTACGTCACTCCCCAGGCCTCGGCGAGCGTGGCGACCAGGCGCAGACCGCGGCCGTACTCCGGCATCTCGTACGGCGTCTCGCCGGCGTCGTCGCGCGGGGCACGGGACGGATGGTGGTCGCCGACCTCGACGACGACCGCCGGACAGCCGTCGGGGCGGCCGGGCTCCTCCTCCAGGCGGCACACCAGCTCCACATCGGTGCCGGCGTGCACGACGGCGTTGGTGACGAGCTCGCTGACGACGAGTATCGCGTCCTGGGCGAGACGCTCGCCGAGCTCCTCGGCCGTCGGCCGGCCCGCTCCCGCCCATTCCGTCAGCGCGGCGCGGACCAGATCGCGGGCGGCGCCGGGCGCGAGGGGGCTCCCGGCCAGAGAGGCGCGGATCGACGGGAGCCCGGGCGCGTGCGCGGGCGCGCCGCCGGCCCGGGAGACGGTCTCCCGTTGCGTCGGAATGGCCCCCATGCGCAGCTCCCCGGACGGTTCGGATGCCCACAGGGTGACAGACCGGTCCCGGCCATGAGCGCTGGGTTACCGAACTGGGCCGTCCTGGACGCGAAGCATGGCGCGCGGGTGTACGCGAATGTTCGATGACGCACGGTTGAGGGGCGGAATCCGAGCATTCGGATTCCGCCCCCGCCCACGCCCCGCGCTACGCCTCGCGCGCTCCGGCGTACATCTCGTCGATGAGGTGCTTGTACTCCCGCTCCACGACCGGCCGCTTCAGCTTCAGGCTCGGCGTGATCTCGCCGTGCTCGACGTCGAGGTCGCGGGGCAGCAGCCGGAACTTCTTGATGGTCTGCCAGCGCTGGAGGCCCTCGTTGAGCTGCTTGACGTATCCGTCGACGAGCTCGACCGTCGCGGGAGCGGCGACGACCTCTTCGTACGGCTTTCCGGCCAGCCCGTTGTCCTTGGCCCAGTCGAGGATCGCCGGCTCGTCCAGCGCGATGAGCGCCGTGCAGTAGTTCCGGTCGGCGCCGTGCACCAGGATGTTGGAGACGTACGGACACACCGCCTTGAACTGTCCCTCGACCTCGGCGGGCGCGATGTACTTGCCGCCGGAGGTCTTGATCAGGTCCTTCTTGCGGTCGGTGATGCGCAGGTACCCGTCGGGCGAGAGCTCGCCGATGTCACCGGTGTGGAACCAGCCGTCGGCCTCCAGGACCTCGGCGGTCTTCTCCGGGAGCTTGTGGTAGCCCTCCATGATGCCGGGGCCGCGCAGCAGGATCTCGCCGTCGTCGGCGATGCGCACCTCCGTGCCGGGCAGCGGCTTGCCGACGGTGCCGGTGCGGTAGGCCTCGCCGGGGTTGACGAAGGAGGCGGCGGAGGACTCCGTCAGGCCGTAGCCCTCCAGGACGTGGATGCCGGCGCCGGCGAAGAAGTAGCCGATCTCCGGGGCGAGGGCGGCCGATCCGGAGACGCAGGCGCGCAGGTTGCCGCCGAAGGCCTCACGGATCTTGGCGAAGACGAGCGCGTCGGCCACCTTGTGCCTGGCGCCCAGGCCGAAGGGGACGGACATGCTGCCGGTGCGCCGGAAGTTGTCCTGCGCGGCCTTGGCGTACTCGCGGGAGACCTCGGCGGCCCACTGGAAGATCTTGTACTTGGCCCCGCCGCCCGCGCGGGCCTTGGCGGCGACCCCGTTGTAGACCTTCTCGAAGATGCGCGGCACGGCCGCCATGTACGTGGGCCGGACGATCGGCAGATTCTCGATGATCTTGTCGACGCGGCCGTCGACGGCGGTGACGTGCCCGACCTCGATCTGGCCCGAGGTGAGCACCTTGCCGAAGACGTGCGCGAGCGGCAGCCACAGGTACTGGACGTCGTCGCCGCTGATCAGACCCGTCGCCGCGATCGCCTTCGCCATGTACGACCAGTTGTCGTGCGGCAGGCGCACGCCCTTGGGGCGGCCGGTGGTGCCGGAGGTGTAGATGAGGGTGGCGAGCTGGTCGGAGGTGATCGCGGCGACGCGGTCCTTGATCAGCCCGGGCTCCTTCTCCAGCCGGGCCGCACCGCGCTTCTCCAGCTCGTCGAGGGTGAGGATCCAGTCGGCGGTCTCCACACCGGCCGGGTCGATCACGACCACATGGGTGAGCGCGGGCAGCTCGGCGCGCTTCTCCACCGCCTTGGCGAGCTGGGCGGCGTCCTCGGCGATCAGCACCCGGCTCTCGGAGTCCGAGAGGATGAATGCCGACTCCTCGGCGTTGGTCTGCGGGTAGACCGTGGTCGTGGCCGCCCCCGCGCACATGATGCCGAGGTCGGCGAGGATCCACTCGATCCGGGTGGAGGCGGCCAGCGCCACCCGCTGCTCGGCCCGCACCCCCAGTTCGATGAGGCCGGCCGCGATCGCGTAGACCCGCTCGGCGGACTGCGCCCAGCTCAGCGACTTCCAGGCGTCCGGTCCCTCGCCGGACGCCGCCGGCACGGGGTAGCGGTAGGCCTCCGCGTCGGGCGTGGCCGCCACGCGCTCCAGGAAGAGGCCCGCGACGGACGGCGGACGGTTCTCGATCAGTGTCTGTGTGTCGCTCACGACATCCTCCGGGGCCCGCGACGGAGCGGCTGGCTCGTTGCGGCGTCGTTCGACGCGGCTTGTGTTGACGGTGGCTGTTGTTGACCGCGGCTGTTGTTTAACTCACGAGTAACTACCGAGCAGGGATCAGAGTAGAGGGCGACTGGCCAGCGCGTAAGGGGCTCCGGACCGTCACTTTCTCCTGGATACAGGGACAGGGCCCGTCGCGCTCACGCACGACGGGCCCTGGACTCCTGCGCCGAAAGGGCTATTTCTTGGCCTTGCCGGATCCCGCGCTGTCGTCACTGCTCAGGACGGCGATGAAGGCCTCCTGCGGAACCTCCACGGAACCCACCATCTTCATCCGCTTCTTGCCTTCCTTCTGCTTCTCCAGCAGCTTGCGCTTCCGGGAGATGTCACCGCCGTAGCACTTGGCGAGGACGTCCTTGCGGATGGCGCGGATGGTCTCGCGGGCGATGACCCGGGAGCCGATGGCCGCCTGGATGGGCACCTCGAAGGCCTGCCGCGGGATGAGCTCGCGCAACTTGGCGACCAGCCGCACACCGTAGGCGTACGCGGCGTCCTTGTGGGTGATGGCCGAGAACGCGTCGACCTTGTCGCCGTGCAGCAGGATGTCGACCTTGACCAGGCTGGAGGTCTGCTCGCCGGTGGGCTCGTAGTCGAGCGAGGCGTAGCCACGGGTCTTGGACTTCAGCTGGTCGAAGAAGTCGAAGACGATCTCCGCGAGGGGCAGCGTGTAACGGATCTCGACGCGGTCCTCGGAGAGATAGTCCATGCCGAGCAGCACACCGCGCCGGGTCTGGCACAGCTCCATGATCGAGCCGATGAACTCGCTCGGCGCCAGGATGGTGGCGCGCACGACCGGCTCGTACACCTCCGAGAGCTTCCCCTCGGGGAACTCGCTCGGGTTGGTGACGACGTGCTCGGAGCCGTCCTCCATGAGCACCCGGTAGACCACGTTCGGCGCGGTGGCGATGAGGTCGAGGCCGAACTCGCGCTCCAGCCGCTCACGGATCACGTCGAGGTGCAGCAGGCCGAGGAAGCCGACGCGGAAGCCGAAGCCCAGTGCGGCCGAGGTCTCCGGCTCGTAGACCAGCGCGGCGTCGTTGAGCTGCAGCTTGTCGAGGGCCTCGCGCAGCTCGGGGTAGTCCGAGCCGTCCAGCGGATACAGACCCGAGAAGACCATCGGCTTGGGGTCCTTGTAACCGCCGAGGGCCTGGGTCGCCCCCTTGTGCAGGGTGGTGATGGTGTCGCCGACCTTGGACTGGCGGACGTCCTTCACGCCGGTGATCAGGTACCCCACCTCGCCCACGCCGAGGCCGTCCGCGGAGAGCATCTCGGGCGAGTTGGTGCCGATCTCCAGCAGCTCGTGCGTCGCGTTCGTCGACATCATGCGGATGCGCTCGCGCTTGTTGAGCTGACCGTCGATGACACGGACGTACGTCACGACGCCGCGGTAGGAGTCGTAGACCGAGTCGAAGATCATCGCGCGGGCGGGGGCGTCGGCGACGCCGACCGGCGCCGGGATCTCCCTGACGACCTTGTCGAGCAGCGCGTCGACGCCGAGACCGGTCTTGGCGGACACCCGCAGCACGTCGTCCGGGTCGCAGCCGACCAGGTTCGCGAGCTCCTCGGCGAACTTCTCGGGCTGCGCGGCCGGCAGATCGATCTTGTTCAGCACGGGGATGATCGTGAGGTCGTTCTCCATCGCCAGGTAGAGGTTGGCGAGGGTCTGGGCCTCGATGCCCTGGGCGGCGTCGACGAGGAGGACCGTCCCCTCGCAGGCCGCGAGCGACCGCGAGACCTCGTACGTGAAGTCGACGTGCCCCGGGGTGTCGATCATGTTGAGGATGTGCGTGTTGCCCGGATCCTGAGTCGGGGCCCAGGGCAGGCGCACGGCCTGGGACTTGATCGTGATGCCGCGCTCGCGCTCGATGTCCATCCGGTCGAGGTACTGAGCACGCATCTGCCGCTGCTCGACCACACCGGTCAGCTGGAGCATCCGGTCGGCGAGCGTGGACTTGCCGTGGTCGATGTGCGCGATGATGCAGAAATTGCGGATCAGAGCCGGGGCGGTACGGCTCGGCTCGGGCACGGTCTTAGGGGTCGCGGGCACGCAGGGTCCTGTCTCTTGAGGCGCCTTATGCCTCGGGTCGGATCGATACGTAGGCTCCATGGTCCCATGGGCGGCGACCGGGGACCGGTTTGGGCCACTCGCGGCACCACTGGTAGTCTGGGCAGCTGTGTCTCATGCCCTCTCAGCGCGAGGCACACCTCAGAAAATCACCTGGCACGGGACCTTCACGGCCTCGCGCCTGAACCTGCAAAGGCTCATTCGTGGCGAACATCAAGTCCCAGATCAAGCGGATCAAGACCAACGAGAAGGCCCGGCTGCGCAACAAGGCCGTCAAGTCCTCCCTGAAGACCGCGATCCGCAAGGCCCGCGAGGCCGCTGCCGCGGGTGACGTCGAGAAGGCCACCGAGTACCAGCGCGCTGCCGCGCGTCAGCTCGACAAGGCCGTCTCGAAGGGCGTCATCCACAAGAACCAGGCCGCCAACAAGAAGTCGGCGCTTGCTTCCAAGGTCGCCACCCTCAAGGGCTGAACCCCTCAACTGATCTGATCGCCGGAGGGATCCAGAGCGGGCCCTCTCATCCGCTCCCGTCCGGCACCCCGAGCCTGTACGCGGCCTGCGTTCGCCACGCGGGTACGGGCTCACCAGCTTGAACAGGCAAGAGCAGGCTCTGAACGAGCTTGCAGGCCTGTACCGAAGACCCCGGCACCCCGCCCTTCCCCAGGGCGTGAGCCGGGGTCTTCGGCATGCGCCGGATTCTTCGCCGTTCCCGGAGGTCACGAGGCCGCGCCGTCACGGCCTCGCACCGTCACGGCCTTGCGCCATCACGGCCTCGCGCTTCGTCACGACCAGAAGTCGTTGACCGTGTCCATGTCCTGCACACACTCGTCGAGATCCGTGATCTTGTCGCCGACGATCCGGAAGACGATGCACCCGTCCTCCTCCAGGTGCTTGCCGTTGCGGTCGGCGGTGGAGCGGTGCACAGCCACGGCATGCCCTCGCCCGTCGACCAGCACGTTGCGCAACTCGACGCGCATCGTCCCGGCCGTCTCCGAGAAGAGCTTGCCGTACATGTCCGTGATCGCGTCGAGGCCCTTGAAGTCCCCGGAGAGCGGGTGGGACCCGGGCACGTGGTGCGTACAGTCGCCCGTCATCATCCCGCGCAGGGAGTCCATGTCCCCGCGGGAGAAAGCGTCGTAGCCCCGGCGGATCAGGACTGCGTGCGGGTGTTCAGCCATGTCGATCGCCCCTTTCACATGCGCCGGCGATGTCGGCTGCCACGTCCGATTCTCCTCCCCTGCGAGGGAAGGGCCAGTGGATCAGCCCGGATCGGAGAAGGGGGAGGGGGACGGGGACGGGGAGAGGGAGGAGGAGGGGCGAGGGGGAAGCTTTCGGGGAGGGGGAGGTGGCCTGGCTGATGGGGGGGGGAGCGGTGGTGGCAGCGCGGGGTGGCGTGGCCGACGCCAGTGGGCGGGGACGGTGCTCCGGTGAGCCGGGCCGGCTAGCCGCGTCCGCCGGAACGGGCGGCCCGCGCGATGGTCACGACCGCCTTCTCCAGCGCGTACTCGGGATCGTCGCCGCCGCCCTTCACTCCGGCGTCCGCCTCGGCAACGGCCCGCAGCGCGACGGACACCCCGTCCGGCGTCCAGCCGCGCATCTGCTGTCGCACACGGTCGATCTTCCAGGGCGGCATGCCCAGCTCGCGCGCGAGGTCCGCAGGGCGACCGCCGCGCGCGGAGGACAGCTTGCCGATGGCCCGAACGCCCTGGGCGAGTGCGCTGGTGATGAGCACGGGCGCGACGCCGGTGGCCAGCGACCAGCGCAGCGCCTCCAGCGCCTCGGCGGCCCGCCCCTCCACCGCCCGGTCGGCGACGGTGAAGCTCGACGCCTCGGCCCGCCCGGTGTAGTAGCGCCCGACCACGGCCTCGTCGATGGTCCCCTCGACGTCGGCGACGAGCTGGGAGACGGCCGACGCCAGCTCCCGCAGATCGCTGCCGATGGCGTCGACCAGCGCCTGGCACGCCTCGGGCGTGGCCGACCGCCCGGTCGCCCGGAACTCCTGTCTGACGAAGGCCAGCCGGTCCGCCGGCTTGGTCATCTTCGGGCAGGCCACCTCCCGCGCGCCCGCCTTGCGCGCGGCGTCCAGCAGCCCCTTGCCCTTGACTCCGCCCGCGTGCAGCAGCACGAGCGTGATTTCCTCGGCAGGCGCCCCGAGGTAGGCCTTGACGTCCTTGACCGTGTCGGCGGACAGATCCTGCGCGTTGCGCACGACCACGACCTTGCGCTCCGCGAAGAGCGACGGGCTGGTCAGCTCGGCGAGGGTGCCGGGCTGCAGCTGGTCCGAACTCAGATCCCGTACGTCCGTGTCGGCGTCGGCGGCCCTGGCGGCGGCCACCACCTCCTGCACGGCACGGTCGAGCAGCAGGTCCTCCTGGCCCACGGCAAGCGTCACGGGGGCGAGAGGGTCGTCGTTCGCAGTCTTCCTGGCCATCCCCGAAAGCATCCCACGCCCCACTGACACCCGACCCACGCCGGATGGGGTGCGGGGGGGGCTTCCGGGGGCCCTGGGGAGCTTCCGGGGGTCCGGGGGCCTGGAGGTCCGGGGGCCGGGGGGCTGGGGGTCGGGGGTCGGGGGCCGGGGGGCTAGGGGCCGGGGGCTAGGGGGCTTCCGGGGGTCCAGGAAGCGCGGGAGCGCGGGAGTCCGAGGCTCCGGGAATCCGAGGCTCCGAGGACCCGGAAGTCCGTGAGCCCGTGAGTCTGAGGCTCCGAGGCTCCGAGGCTCCGAGGCTCCGAGGCTCCGGGAGTCAGGGAGTCCGGAAGCCCGGAAGCCCGGGAGTCCGGGAGTCCGGGAGTCCGGGGCGGAGGTCAGGGGTCCTCGCGCCACCCCTCCCATTCCGCCGCGAACCCGTCCAGCGCCCCCACGTCGAGCCGCTGTTCCTCGTCGTGCAGCAGGACGAGCCACTGCGCGTCCTCCGCGTCGTCCTCGCCGGCCAGGGCGTCCCGGACGATCCGCGGTTCCTCGTTCACCCCGAACCGCTCCCCGAGCTCCTGAGCCACCGCCTCCGCCGCCTCGCGATCGGGCAGCACCAGCACATGTCGCACATCACTCACGGAGCCATCTTCCGACATGCGCGGGACGCGCCGTGCCACGGGTCCGGGAAACCCGAGGCGGTGAGGTCCTGCGCCGCCCGGGCGCCGAAGGTCAAGCCGCCGGCGCCTGCTGCACGATCTGCACGTCCAGCTCTATGGCGATGCTGGGCCCGACCACGGCGATGCCCCGCGCCAGCATCGTCTGCCAGCTGACGGTGAAGTCGTCCCGATGCAGCTCGGTCCGTGCGCGGCAGGCCGCCCGCGCCTCGCCGTTCATGCCGCTGCCGAGCCCGAGATACTCCGTGTCGAGCGTGACCGTCCGCGTCACGCCGTGCAGCGACAGGGCCCCGGTGACGGCCCACCGGCTGCCGCCCTTGTGCACGAACCGCTCGCTGTAGAACTCGAGTGTCGGAAACCGTTCGACGTCCAGGAAGTCCGCGGACCGCAGATGGTCGTCCCGCATCCTGACGTTCGTGTCGATGGACGCCGCGGCGATCACCACGTGCATCGCCGACTGCTCCACCTGCTCGGCGATCCGCACCGCCCCGGCGAACGAGTTGAACCGCCCGTGGATCCGGGCGAGCCCGATGTGCCGAGCGGTGAATCCGATCGACGAGTGCGTCGGCTCTATCTCCCAGTCCCCCGGCGCCGGAAGCTCCGGCGGCCGCGCCACCTGGAGTGTCACATCACCGAGCGAGGCCAGGGTGTTCTCGGCGACCGTCGCGGTCGCCCGGTAGGGCGTGTATCCCTCGGCGGACACCGCGAGCCGGTACTCCCCCGCCGGCACCGTCGTCACGAACGCCCCGAAGGGATCGGCTCCCCCGCTGACCACCTTGCGTCCCGTGGTGTCGCTCACCGCGAACTCCGCATGCGGCACCGGCTCGTTGACCGGATCGAGCACCCGGCAACTCAGCACCCCGGCGTGCTCCGGGGTGTGGACCGCCGCGAGGGGACTCGTCCGCTGCACCCGGTTCGTACGGTTTCCCAGCCAACGGCCGAACATCCACGACACCCCTGCGCGACTTGACACCACTTGTTGCCGAAGAAGCATTCGATCACCGTTGCCGCTTTCGAGGCAAGACAAGCCCACATCGCGGGAAACCAGCGCATGTGCCGGTACTACGCACGAGTAGCCCCGTGTGACCGGAATCTACCCCTGCGACCCCCCGCTCCCCGAGGCCGTCCGCCCTGCCGCCTGCCGTGACATCGCCGTCCGCACCGCCGGCACCCGCTCCAACGCGATGCCGAACCGCTCCCGATACGTCTGCAGGACCTCCTCGTCATCGGTCAGTTCGTCCTCCCGGCTCACTCCGTCGGCAGCCGTCACCTTCAGCCGACGCCCGCTGAGCGTGATCCTCCCGCCGTCCTCGGTGAGCCGTGAGCAGATCAGCGATTTCGTGAAATGCGACTCCGGCGAAGTGCTGTGCCACCAGGCTCCCGCCACGAAGTCCCGCAACACCCGAGGCCGCGCCTCCAGTCGGTACACCCGCTCCCCGTCCAGCACGACGTCCAGATCCCGCGCCGTCGCAGAACCGGCTCCGCTCTCCGCCCCCGCCGGGTGCGGACCGACCGCCTCGACGATCCTGAAAGCCCCGGCAGGGTCCGGCTGTTCATCCCGCCGTCCCCACTGCAACGGGTAGTGGCTGTGCGCCCCGAATCCGACGTCCGCCAGCCACTCCCCCGCGTCCGCCGTCCTCACCAGCAGCGCGAGATGGTCGTAGGGAATGCCGAGCCGCCCCTCCTCCCCGTACACCCGTGCCGCCAGCAGCGTGACCTCGAACCCCAGCGCCGCGAGCAAGGCCCCGAACGCCCCGTTCAGCTCGTAACAGAACCCTCCCCTGCCCTCCTCGACGACCTTCTCCACCAACCTCCTCTCCTCCAGCACGATCCCCTCGCCGAGATGCACCGACAGATTCTCGAACGGCACGGCCCGCAGATGCCGTAGATGCAACTCACGCAGCAGGGCGACGGTGGGCGCGTGAACAGAACCGGGACCCGGGGCGGAGGCACTCCTGTGGTCGGAGGCAGCGGGGTCGGACCCCGCGCAGGGCGCGTCGAAACCGAGGCGTTCCAGGTAGGCCCCGACGAGGCGAGCGTCGAGCCCCGCACACGCCTCGACGCCACGGGCCTCCGACTGCCCGGCATCAGAACCGGCATGGGCCTCGGCCTCGGACGAGGTGACGGGGAGAGACGGCTGAGCAGCGGTGGGACGCCGGAGGCGAGGTTCGGGAACTTCTCGGCCGGACTGTGCGGGATCCATGTCCTCAGTCTCTCGCCACCCGCATGTGCCCACCCGTATCCGCGACGACGGCCACGGCCCCGTCGCGGTCCGTCCGCATGACGACCGCGCCTCCCGCGCGCAGCGCCGCCACCGTGCTGGGCGCCGGGTGGCCGTACGGGTTGCCTTCGCCGCACGAGATCAGCGCCAGCCGTGGCGCCACCGCTCGTATGAGGCCGGGGTCCTGGTAGGCCGAGCCGTGGTGCGCCACCTTGAGCACGTCCACTCCACGCACCAGCGCGGCCGCCGGTGATCGCGACAGTGCCTGCTGGGCCGGGGGTTCGAGATCGCCGAGCAGCAGCATCCGCAGGCCCGCGGAACGCACGAGCATCGTCACGCTCGCGTCGTTCGGTCCGTCCGGTTCAGGGGCCGGGCCCGGTGGCGGCCACAGCACCTCCCAGTCGAGCGCACCTACCCTTCGCCGCTCCCCGGCCGCGGCCCGCACCACGGGAACGTTCCGCGCCTGCGCCTCCTTCCGCACGAACTCCACCTGCTCTCGGGGCTCCTCGAACCCCGTCGTCTCGATCGCCCCCACCGTCCGGCCGCGCAGCACCCCTGGCAGTCCGGCCACATGGTCGGCGTGGAAGTGGGTGAGCACGACGAGGGGCACCCGGGTGACGCCCAGCGTGTGCAGGCACCGGTCGACCGGTTTCGGATCCGGCCCGGCGTCCACCACCACGCCCGCGCCGTCGCCGGCCGCGAGGACGGTCGCGTCCCCTTGTCCCACGTCGCACATCGCCAATCGCCAGCCGGGGGGCGGCCAGCCCGTGAGGACCCTGGTCAGCGGCGGCGGCTGCACCACCACGAGCAGCAGCAGCGCCCCGCAGAGCCCACACAGCCACGGGTGTCCCAGCAGGCGTCGTCCGAGCATCACCACCGCCGCCGTGGCCAGTGCCAGCAACAGCGCTCCGACCCAGCTCCCCGGCCAGCCCACCCCCGCGCCGGGCAACGCCGCCCCGGCCCGTGCCACACCCGCGATCCATCCCGCCGGCCAACTCGCCAACCAGGCCAGCGCTTTGGCCACCGGCATCGCCACGGGCGCCGTCGCCAGCGCCGCGAAGCCCAGTACCGTCGCCGGGGCGACCGCGAGCTCCACCAGGAGATTGCAGGGCACCGCCACCAGACTCACCCGTGCCGACAGCACCGCGACGACCGGGGCGCACACAGCCTGGGCGGCTCCTGCCGCCGCCAGCGCCTCCGCGAGCCGCGGGGGCACCCGTCGCCGTCGCAGGGAGGCGCTCCACCGCGGCGCCAGCGTCAACAGCGCCCCGGTGGCCAGGACGGACAGCAGGAACCCGTAACTCCGGGCCAGCCAGGGGTCGTAGAGCACCAGCAGCAGAACCGCCGTCGCCAGCGCCGGGATGAGGGATCTGCGGCGGCCGGTCGCCAGGGCGAGCAGCACGATCGCTCCACAGGCCGCGGCACGCAGCACGCTGGGATCGGGGCGGCACACGACGACGAATCCGAGCGTGAGCGCTCCGCCCAGCAGCGCGGTCGTCCGCAACGGCACGCCCAGCCGAGGCGCCAGGCCGCGCCGCTCGACCTGCTGGGCCAGGCCCGGCGGGCCGAGGAGCAACGCGAGGATGATCGTGAGATTGCTCCCGGAAACGGCGAGGGTGTGGGCCAGATCCGTGTCCTTGAAGGCCTCGTCCAGCTCGGCCGTGATGCGCGAGGTGTCCCCGACGACCAGCCCCGGCAGCAACGCCCGAGCGTCCGCCGGCAGCCCGTCGGTGGCCGACCGCAGTCCCGCCCGCAGCCGCCCCGCCAACCGCTGCACGGCCGTCGGCTCCCCCACGGTCATCGGCTCGGCATGTTTGCGCACCCGCAGCACGGCCGCGATCCGGTCTCCTCCGGCCAACGGGAGCGCCAGCCGCCCGGTCACCCGCAACCGGGTCGACGGCAGCAACTCGAGCCACGACGCCCCGGGTCTCGGCCCGGAACTCCCTGCGTCAGCGGTCCCGACCCGGCCATGCTCCACATCCGCGCCTCCGGCCCCCGTCCTTCCGGCGAATCCCTTCCTTCCCACGAACCCGGCCGTTCCGGCGGGCCCCGTACGCGAACCCGACCCGCCCCGGCCCGAACCGACGTCCACGATCAGCAGTACCGGAGCCCGTGTCGCCACGGTGGTCCGGGACGGCCCCTCGACACTGCGCACCTCCGCTTCGATCAGGACGGAGTCGGGGGTCAGGTGATCGCCCCTGACTCTGGGCCGGGCCAGCCGTGGATCCGATGTGACCTCCACCTCGGCGGTGACGGTCGCGTACTCCCGCGCCAGGGCCGGTACCGGCCCCCGCCGCAGGTCGGCCCCGTGCAGCCCGGCCGACGCGGCAGCCGCGGCCACGCACAGCAACGAGGCGGCGACAGTGACTCGCGGCCAGACCTCTCTGCCGCCGACGGCCGACTCCGTCGACCGGCTCCCACCGCCGGAGCGGTCGCGCCGCCCGTCATCGTCTGCTCCGCGCCGCCGATTCACCAACAGCAGGGCGCCGGCGGCCAGCAGGCAGACGGCCACGAGGCCGCCCACCAGCTCTGGCGAGGCGTCCAGCGTCGACGCGGCGGTCACCCAGGCCGCGAGCGCGGGGGGCACGAGCCGTAGATCCAGCGGCCCTTCCTGACGCGGGTGGGCATCGCCGAGTCGTTTACCGGAGGCGGCGTGCACGGTCCCACGGGGGCGAGAGCCGAAAGCGGCCCGCACACCGACGCCCGCGACCGTCGCCCTGCCTCCGACCACACGGCCGCCCGCCGCCGGCCTTCCGGCTCGGAGACCGCCGGCTCCGCCGGTTCGGGGTGTCGTGTGCCCGCTGTCCTCGCGCCTCATGGCCGCACGAGATTCCGCAGGTCGGCGAAGCGCCGCTCGCCGATGCCGTTGACCTCGCGCAGCTCGTCCACCGAGCGGAAACCGCCGTGCTGCGCCCGGTAGTCGACGATGTGCTGTGCCAGCACGGGCCCCACACCGGGCAGGGTGTCCAGTTGATCGACGGTGGCCGTGTTCAGGGAGACAGGAGCCCCAGGTCCCGGTCCCGCTCCTGCCACCACGCCCGCTCCCGCCCCGGTCCCGGCGCCTCCGGCCGGCGCGGGTCCGCCGACGACGACCTGCTCTCCGTCGACGAGGAAACGCGCGCGGTTGAGACCGTCGGTGTCGGTGCCCGGCCGGACACCCCCGGCCGCGTCCAACGCGTCGACCACACGTGAGCCGGCCGGGAGACGATGGATCCCGGGCTCACGTACCTTGCCGCTGACGTCCACCACGATCTCGGCCCCGGCCGTGCCGCCAGGACCCGGCGGACCCGTGGCATCGGGCGGCTCGGACGCCGAGTTCTGCCGGCCCGTGTCATAAGGGGCCGCGGCCCGCACCACCTCCGGCGCTCGGACCGGCTGGGCCCGGCCGACCCAGAAATGCTGAACGGCGAAGACAGCGGCGGCCGCCAACAACACGGTGAGGGCGAGCACGCTCCTGCGCTCCAGGCCACAGCGCGTCTGCAACCACACCGGCATCCGCTCCCGCAGCGCGAGCCCCGCCCGCGCCCGCCACACAGCCACCCCCGGAGGAACCGCACCGCCGGCCGCATGGCCCTCGGCGTCGACAGCGGTATCGGGCTCGCTATCGCTATGCGCAGGAGCGTGGGCCGGGGCATGGGCACGGGTATCGATGGCCGTGTCGGTATCGGTGTCGGTATTGGTGCAGGTATCGGCGAGGGCACCGACACGGGCATCGGCGAGAGCGCGGGCATAGGCGCGGCGCGCGGCGCCCTCGACCTCTACCTCGGCTTCCGCACCCGCACCCGCAGACTCCCCCACACCGGCATCCAGGCCTCCGCTTCCTCCACCGCCGCCGCCATCGCCACCCCCACCGACCTGCCGTGCCCTAGCCATGTCCCGTTGCAGAGAAGCCCGTTCGGCGAACAACGCCTCCGCCCGGCGACGGTTCTCTTCCGCCGAGGCTTGGCCGTGACGATGTCCGCCCCGGCCGCCGCCAGGTGAACTGCGTCGTGGGGAGCGGCCGTCGGAGCCGGGAGGCCGGCCGGGGCCGCTGGTCGCGTTCGTGTCGCGTGAGCGTGATCGAAGTGCCATGCGACGAGGATCGGGCACTTCACCGAACCGCGATGATCTTGCTCAATTCCCGGGGAAAACCAGCTGGTTGTGGATAACTTCGCCACCCGCACGAGTGAGGGACCCGGGCCCTCACCTCGGTGAGACCACGACCCCCAGCAGTCCCGGTCCGGTATGCGCCCCGATCACCGCTCCGACCTCGCTCACATGCAGGTCGACGAGTCCGGGCACGCGTGCACGCAGACGGTCCGCGAGCGCGGACGCCCGCTCGGGGGCGGCGAGATGGTGCACGGCGATGTCGACCGGCGCGCTTCCGGCCCGGTCGGCCCCGATCTCCTCCAGGCGGGCGATCGCCCTCGACGCCGTGCGCACCTTCTCCAGGAGTTCGATGCGGCCCCCCGCCAGCTGGAGCAGCGGCTTGACGGCGAGCGCGGAGCCCAACAAGGCCTGCGCGGTGCCGATCCGGCCGCCGCGGCGCAGATAGTCGAGAGTGTCGACGTAGAAGTAGGCGGACGTGCCGGCCGCCCGCTTCTCCGCCGCGGTGACCGCCTCGTCGACCGTGCCGCCCGACTCGGCGGCCTCGGCGGCCGAGAGCGCGCAGAAACCGAGCGCCATCGCGACCATGCCGGTGTCCACCACCCGAACCGGCACGGGCGCCTCACGCGCCGCGACGACGGCCGCGTCGTAGGTACCGGACAGCTCTGCGGAGAGATGGAGGGAGACGATGCCGGCGGCCCCGGACTCGGCGACCATGCGGTAGGTCTCGGCGAAGACCTGAGGGCTGGGACGCGAGGTGGTGACGGGGCGTCGCTTCTGCAGTGCCTGGGCGAGGGAGCGGGTGGAGATCTCGTTGCCCTCTTCAAGAGCCTGGTCGCCGAGGACGACGGTCAACGGCACCGCGGTGATGCCGTGGCGCTCCATCGTCCGCTGCGGCAGATAGGCCGTTGAATCCGTGACGATAGCGACATGGCGGGACATGACCTGGAGGTTACCTGCCGTAGCCCCCGTACGGCAGCCCGGCCCCTCGCACCCGGACGGCCCTTGACCGAATCAAATACCACGCCTGGCGACACCGAAACCCGTGCTCCGTCAGGTGGTGCTCTCGGGGCGCGGCTTCTTCTGCCAGGGGTAGGTGGGGCGCGGCGCCGCAGGGGTGATGGCGGGCCGGGGCGGCTCCTCCGCGCTGTGCGTGCGGGGAGTCTCCGGCCAGGTCTGTCCCTCCGTCTCGCCGTCGGCGGCGGGCGCCTCGGGCCACGAGGGTGGGGAGGTCGGCGAGGTCGGGGAGGACTCCGCCGTCGTCCAGTGCCGCAGGGCGCCTGTCTCGACGTCTATCTGGGTGCCGAGGGAGTCGAGGTCGTCCTCGGCGAAGCGGCGGGCGCGGTCGCGAGCCGCCCAGCGCAGAGAGTCCGCCGACGCCGTGATCCGCTCGGTACGTTCCCGCAGCGAGGGAAGCCGCTGGGCGAGTGCGGCCCGGTCCGGCTCGGATTCCAGGCGCTTGAGCTCGGCGTCCAGTTCCTGCCCGTGCGCGCTGAGCCGCTGGAACAGGCCGAGGGACTCCTTGAGCGACTCGTCCTCTGCGGCGCCGGCGTGCAGGGCCTCCTGCGTGGCCCTCATGGACGTGCGCAGTTTGAGCCGCAGCTGGGCGAGCTCGCCGGCCGGTCCGAG
Source organism: Streptomyces sp. LUP30 (assembly GCF_001746365.1). GTDB lineage: Bacteria > Actinomycetota > Actinomycetes > Streptomycetales > Streptomycetaceae > Streptomyces. The sequence goes on along the minus strand of NZ_MJAJ01000004.1, from coordinate 44,058 downwards.
CTGGGCGAAGGACTTGGCCCGCAGGGTGTGGTCCTCGACCGTGCGACGAGCCTGGGTGATGGTGCGGTCGACTCCTCGCTTGGCGGCGCCGATGACCTTCACCGTGGCGTAGACGCCGAGCGCCAGGAAGAGCACGAAGAGCAGGGCGACGATCGTGATCACTGCTTCCACCAGCTCCTCCTCCGGCCTGCCAGGACCCATCCGGCGCCGCGATGACGCGCCGCACTTCAAACGGTAAACGAGACGGGCAGGTCCGGAGTTCCAGAAGAACCCCGAACCTGCCCGCACGAAACCCTTAGGGGACGGCCACGAACACCACGCCCCGACCCTCAGGCACCTCAAGCCTCGGGAACCCCGGACTTCAGGGACCCCAGGCTGCAGACACCTCAGACCAGGCCCTCAGACCTCAGACCTCAGACCTCAGACCTCAGACCAGGGCAGCCTCAGGCCGGAACGATGTTGACCAGCTTCGGCGCCCGCACGATCACCTTGCGGATACCGGCCCCGCCCAGCGCCTTCACGACGGCCTCGTCGGCCAGCGCGGCCTTCTCCAGTTCCGCGTCGGAGATGGCCGGGGAGACCTCCAGGCGCGCCTTGACCTTGCCCTTGATCTGCACGACGCAGGTCACGCTCTCGTCCACGACGTAGGCCGGGTCGGCGACCGGCAGGTCCTGGTGGACCACCGAGTCGGTGTGGCCCAGGCGGCGCCACAGCTCCTCGGCGATGTGCGGGGCCAGCGGCGCGACCAGCAGCACCAGGTCCTCGGCGACCGTGCGCGGCACCGCCCCGCCCGCTTTGGTCAGGTGGTTGTTCAGCTCGGTGATCTTGGCGATGGCGGTGTTGAAGCGCAGGCCCTCCAGGTCCTGACGCACGCCGTCGATCGCCTTGTGCAGGGCCCGCAGGGTGTCCTCGTCGACGTCGGCGTCCTCGGCGTCGACCACGGTCACCTCGCCGGTGCTCTCGTCGACGATGTTGCGCCACAGCCGCTGCAGCAGCCGGTACTGGCCGACGACCGCGCGGGTGTCCCACGGGCGCGAGACGTCCAGCGGGCCCATCGCCATCTCGTACAGGCGCAGGGTGTCGGCGCCGTACTCGGCGCAGATCTCGTCCGGAGTCACCGCGTTCTTCAGGGACTTGCCCATCTTGCCCAGCAGCCGGGAGACCTTCTCGCCCTGGTAGTAGTAGGCGCCGTCGCGCTCCTCCACCTCGGTGGCGGGAACCGCGATGCCCCGGGCGTCGCGGTAGACGTACGCCTGGATCATGCCCTGGTTGAACAGCTTGTGGAACGGCTCCACGGAGGAGACGTGCCCCAGGTCGAACAGGACCTTGGACCAGAAGCGCGCGTACAGCAGGTGCAGCACGGCGTGCTCGGCGCCGCCCACGTACAGGTCGACGCCGCCGTGCGGCTGACCCTCGCGGGGGCCCATCCAGTACTGCTCGATCTCGGGGTCGACCAGCTTCTCGCTGTTGTGCGGGTCCAGGTAGCGCAGCTCGTACCAGCAGGAACCGGCCCAGTTGGGCATGGTGTTGGTCTCGCGGCGGTACTTCTTGGGGCCGTCGCCCAGGTCCAGGGTGACGTTCACCCAGTCCTCGTTGCGCGACAGCGGCGTCTCCGGGGAGGTGTTCGCGTCGTCCGGGTCGAAGGTGCGCGGCGAGTAGTCCTCGACCTCCGGCAGCTCCAGGGGCAGCATCGACTCGGGCAGCGCGTGGGCGACGCCGTCCTCGTCGTAGACGATCGGGAAGGGCTCGCCCCAGTAGCGCTGCCGGCTGAACAGCCAGTCGCGCAGGCGGAAGTTGACGGTGCCCTCGCCGATGCCCTTGCGCTCCAGCCACTGCGTGATGCGCGCCTTGGCGTCGACCACGCCCAGGCCGTCCAGCGAGATGTCGTCGTGGGAGGAGTTGACGATCTTCGCGTCGTACGAGGCGAAGGCGTCGTCCCAGGCCGAGGTGTCGGTGCCGCGGCCGTCGGTCGGCTCCACCACGCAGGTGATCGGCAGCTCGAAGGCGCGCGCGAACGCGAAGTCACGCGTGTCGTGCGCCGGGACGGCCATGATCGCGCCGGTGCCGTAGCCCATCAGGACGTAGTCGGCGATGAAGACGGGGACCCGCTCGCCGTTGACCGGGTTGGTCGCGTAGACGCCGGTGAAGACGCCGGTCTTGTCCTTGGCCTCGGCCTGTCGCTCGACGTCGGACTTGGAGGCGGCCTGCGCGCGGTACGCGGCGACGGCCTCGGCCGGGGTCGCGTGACCGCCGGTCCACACGTCGTGGGTGCCCTCGGGCCAGGCGTCCGGGGTGAACTTGTCGGCCAGCGGGTGCTCGGGGGCCAGCACCATGTAGGTCGCGCCGAACAGGGTGTCCGGGCGCGTGGTGAAGACGGTGATCTGCTCGCCGTCCACGGGGAAGTCGACGCGGGCGCCTTCCGAGCGGCCGATCCAGTTGCGCTGCTGCAGCTTGATGGCCTCGGGCCAGTCCAGGGCGTCCAGGTCGTCCAGCAGGCGGTCCGCGTAGGCGGTGATGCGCATGTTCCACTGGCGCAGCTTGGCCTTGAAGACGGGGAAGTTGCCGCGCTCGGAACGGCCGTCGGCGGTGACCTCCTCGTTGGCCAGCACGGTGCCCAGGCCCGGGCACCAGTTGACCGGCGCGTCGGAGGCGTAGGCCAGGCGGAAGTCGCTCAGGACGTCGGCGCGCTCGGTGGCGGTCAGCTCGCCCCACGCGCGTGTGTGCCCCGGTACGGCCCGCTCACCGGACTCGAACAGGGCGACCAGCTCGGCGATCGGACGGGCCTTGTCCGCGTCGGTGTCGTACCAGGAGTTGAAGATCTGCAGGAAGATCCACTGCGTCCACTTGTAGTACTCCGGGTCGATCGTGGCGAACGACCGGCGCTTGTCGTGGCCCAGGCCCAGCCGACGCAGCTGGACCTTCATGTTCTCGATGTTGGCCTCGGTGGACACGCGCGGGTGCGTGCCGGTCTGCACGGCGTACTGCTCGGCGGGCAGGCCGAAGGCGTCGAAGCCCAGGGTGTGCAGCACGTTGTGGCCGGTCATGCGCTGGAAGCGCGCGTACACGTCGGTCGCGATGTAGCCCAGCGGGTGGCCGACGTGCAGGCCCGCACCGGAGGGGTACGGGAACATGTCCATGATGAACTTCTTGGGCCGGGCGACCAGCTCCGGGTCGCCGGCCAGGTCGCCCTTGGGGTTCGGGGCCGCGTAGGTGCCCTCCGCGTCCCAGAAGTCCTGCCAGCGTGCCTCGATCTCGGCGGCCATGGCAGCCGTGTAGCGGTGCGGCGCGGCCTCTGCCGGGACAGCGGCGGCAGCGGGGTTCGTCTCGCTCATGGTCCTCAAAGCTCCATCGATCGTCTCTGCCAGCGGGTTGTCGTCCAGGAAACGAAAAATCCCCTCGCACAGGAGGGGACGCCGCGCCGATTCCGAACCGTCCGATCACCGGCGGTCGGGACTGATCAGCGCGGCTCGCTAAGCAGAAGGCGTACAGCACGCATGGCGTTAGGGTACCGCAGGCCTTGAGCAGGCCGCGACGAACTTACGTATGCATGGTCGCGACAACGTTGAGGAGCCGAGAACGGGGGGTCGGAGCTGAACCAAGGCCAATGGTTACTTCGCGTAACAGCCGCTACAGGACATCACGCCAGCCACATTGTCGTTTCATAACAACGCAATAACTCAAACCTCGTACCCATCGGTATGGAGCCACTTAGAGTTCGGCAGCGGGACCGCTTTCCCGAAACTGCTCGGAGTTGCCCCCATGAACCCTCGTTCTAGTTACAGCTCGCTCCCCAAGCCCGGCCGGTCGGCCTACGGGTTGGCGACGGCTGTCGTCCTGGTACTCATACCTGTGGTCGTGCTGGTCGGAGGCGACCAGGTGCAGGCCTTCCTCAACTTCGGTGCGGGCGTCCTGTCGCTGGTATGCCTGACCTGCTCGGTCATCTGGGGCCTCGTCGCCCAGGACCGGCTCATCCTCAACACGCGTCAGCGGATCCTCGCGCAGGGCATCCACCGCGTGACCGCCGTGGGCTCCATCGCGTTCCTCGTGGTGCACATCACAGTCAAGCTGGCCCTGGACCACACCGTCCTGATCGCCGCGCTGATCCCGTTCAGCCTGGGCGTCAAGGGCAGTGCCGGGCTCATCGGCCTCGGTTCGCTGGCCGCGCTGCTCATGATCTTCGTCGGCATCACCGGCGCGCTGCGCAACCAGTTCGCCGCTCCGGCCGAGGTCGCCGCCCGCTGGCGTGCGATGCACATGCTGGCCTACCCGGCGCTGTGCGCGGCCCTCATCCACGGCCTGTTCGCAGGACGCGCGGCCAAGCCGTTCTTCATGGTCTCCTACGAGCTCTGCCTGGTCGGCGTCATGGCCGCCCTCGCACTGCGCGCCGCCCCGCGCCCGTTCAAGCGCAGGGTCGCCGACCGGATCACCGCGGTCCTGGGCACGCAGGACCGCTTCGACATGGACGGCCTCGAGGCGTCACGCGCGCGCGTGGCCGAGACCGGATCGTCGGCACTGCCCGGCTACGAGGGCCGCTCCGGCCGCTCGCCGCTGACCGACACCATGAGCTCCACGCGGATGGCTCCGCCGGCGTCGCCGATGTACGACACACCGGCCACCCCGGAGCCCGCCAACGGCTTCGCGGCCGCCTACCGCGCCGTCAACACACCCCCGCGCGGTCAGCAGCAGCCCTATGTGGCGGATCAGACGGCACGCATGGGCATGCCGTTCGACCTGCAGCAGGCCACGGAGGCGTTTCCGCGGGTCGACAACGGCGGCAGCACCTCGGGCAGTTGGCCGGTCCCGTCCCCGCCGCCGGTCGGCGAGGCCCCGCCGTCCGCCTACGACCCCCTCCAGGACACGGGATTCAACATCCCGGTCTATGGCAATTCGGGCGCCGGCGGATACGGCGCACGTGACGTGTACGACACCGGTGAGACGAATCAGGCTTACGGCGCGTACAACCAGAACGACACGTACAACAGCGGTCCCGCCAATGAACCATCGCCCGGCGCGTCGTTCGACGCACCGGGTTCGGGCGAACCTTGGAACACGCCTTCCGGAGGCTATAGGTGAACGAGGCCCTGCCCGACGTCCCAGAAGTCCGCGTGGTCGGCCTTCCGCAGCTCACGTCGGGCTTCGACCTTGTCGAACGACTCGATCTGCCCATGCACCTCAAGGTGCATGGGCCGCTCGAGCCCCTGGGCGGAGAGGCCCTCGCGAAGCTCTCCGAGAACATCAACCTGAAGGGCCGCGGCGGCGCGGGCTTCCCCTTCCACAAGAAGCTGCGCTCGGTCGCCGAGACCGCGATCAAACGCGGTGTCCGGCCGGTCGTCGTCGTCAACGGCAGTGAGGACGAACCGGCCTGCCGCAAGGACACGGTGCTGATCAACCGTGCCCCGCATCTCATCCTGGACGGCGCTCTGCTGGTCGCGGAGGCGCTGGGTGCCCGCACGCTCGTGGTGGGGGTCACCCGCGAATCCACCCAGCGGTCCATGGAGGCCGCGCTCGCCGAGCGCGGCCTCAGCAACGGCCGCAGATCGGCTTTGAAGGCGTTCGTCCAGCGCAATCCCATCCGCATGGTCACCGGCGCCGCCGCGTCGCTGATCCGTTCCATCGACGGCGGTCCGCCGATCCCGCCCGGCCGCAAGGTCAGCGCCTCGCAGAACGGCGTGGGGGGCGCGCCGACCCTGCTGTCCAACGCGGAGACGTTCGCGCAGCTGGCCATCGCCGCCCGCATCGGTCCCGAGCGCTACAGCAACACCGGCCTGTACGACGAGCCGGGCACCGTCATGCTGACGGTCTCCGGCGCGGTGGCCCGCCCGATGGTGATCGAGGTCCCCACGGGCGTTCCGCTGCGTTACGTCCTTCAGCTCGCCGGCGCCCCGCCGGTGCCCCAGGGCGTGCTGACCGGCGGGTACCACGGCAAGTGGATCGACGCGGCGACGGTGAACGAGGCGATCGTCTCCCGCAACTCCCTGGACGCGGTGGGCGGGGCGCTCGGCGCCGGCGCGATCCTGCCCATCAGCCAGGAGACCTGCCCGCTGGGCGAGTCGCTGCGCGTGGCCCAGTGGCTGGCCGACGAGAGCGCGGGCCAGTGCGGTCCCTGCTACCTCGGTCTGCCGGCCGCCGCGCGCGGGATGGAGGACATCCTCAACGGAGGCGGCCCGGCCGCCCTGGAGGCGCTCAAGCAGGTCGCCAAGAACGTGAAGCGACGCGGGGCGTGCTCGCACCCGGACGGCTCCGCGATGTTCCTCGAGTCGACGATCAAGGCGTTCACCGACGACCTGGCCGCGCACGTCCTCGGCAATGGCTGCGGACGGCCCGTGGAGGGCGTTCTGCCGCTCTTCGAGACCGGCATGGCCCCGGCGGGCATCACGAGCGGCAACGCGGCGGAGGACAGCGGCTCCAGCCGCCAGAAGATCTTCGTGGACTGGACGCTGTGCCGCGGGCACGGCCTGTGCGCCGACATCCTCCCCGAGGTGTTCCAGCTCGGCGCCGACGGCTTCCCGACGGTGGCCCAGGCCAAGGTGCCGCAGTACGCCGAGGCCAAAGCTCTACGCGCGGTGCGTCGCTGTCCGGCGCTCGCCCTGCGCATCGAGGAGGACACGCGCGCTCAGGCGCCCGCCCGCAACCTCCCGGTCCTCTCCCAGGGCCGCGGCCGCCGCGCCCTGGGGCGCTGAGCGGTACGACGCACGGCGTCGGACGACTGGACGACGGCGAACGCGCGAGGGGCCGCCTGTTCTCAGGCGGCCCCTCGCGCGTTCGCCAACCGCCCCTGAACGCAAAAAGATCCCGCCGGATCGGATCGATCCGGCGGGATCTGCTGTGGAGCTAAGGAGAATTGAACTCCTGACCTCCTGCATGCCATGCAGGCGCTCTACCAACTGAGCTATAGCCCCTCATGGTCTTGCGGCCAAGCCGCATATCGACCGTGTCGCCCGGTTTCCCTGGCGGCGACGCCAACATTACCGGCAGGAAGGGTGGACCACCAAATCGTTTCCGCCCTGCCCGTTTTCGCCCCATATGCACATTCGGTGCGGCGCCGAGCTCCGCCTCACGCCGCCGTCAGGCGGTGACGAACGAATAGAACCGCTTGAGCGTGCAGTGCTCCTCCAGGAGCCGCCCGTAGATCGGCTCGCCCTCCAGCTCGCGGTACGTCTCGATCGGGTCGCCCTTTATGATCAGCGCCCTCGCGCATTCCTCGCACCAGTACTGGTAGTCCGGGTTGACCGGCTCCATGTCACGGACGATCGGGGTGCCGCTGCCGCACCAGTCGCACTTTCGCCTGTGTGCACCCATCGATCAGCTCCAGCTGTGGCCGCAGGCCGTGCACACGTAGGAAGTCCCGCCGTTGTCACCGAGCACCAGGGCCACATGGCCGGAACCGCAGGAGGGGCAGTTGAGCCGGGTGGCCTTGTCCCGTGGCAACGCCACTTCGGAGAGGTGGCCGACCTCTCCGAGGATGCTCGCAGGCATCGCTACTCCCTCCCGTCGGGCCGCGCCCCCTTCCGGCCGTTTGATTCTGCCACGGCCGGACCAATACGGTCAGCGACGCCTCAGTACCAGTCCGGACACGGCACCGAGGGGCTGCTGTCGCAGCGAGCACGAACATGCATGTGAGAAGCGCTTCCGCAGAGGTATACGCCGCCGGGACCCCAAGTGACTCAAGCCGGTTGAAGAACAGTGTGCCGAAGACCTCGACGCCGATCAGCTGCCCGAGCACGAGACCGGGCCACTCCGAGCCACACGCCCCTTTGCGCGCCGCTCGCGCCGCCGCGTCCCGTCCCGCGCCCCCGCCCGGCGGCAGGGCGCGCCCGGCGCCGGTGATCAGCAGGTACGGCGCACGGTCCCGCTCCGGTGGGAGACGACAAAAAATCCCGCCCCCTGAGGGACGGGATCTTCGTGAGCCGATCGCGACCGGTTCTCGCTGCTTCCATCGATCTTCGACAACTCAACAGAGTGTCGATCGACCGATCGAACCGAACGATCTGTGGAGCTAAGGAGAATTGAACTCCTGACCTCCTGCATGCCATGCAGGCGCTCTACCAACTGAGCTATAGCCCCTTGCGTTCTTCCCGCTCGGCGGTGCGAACAAGAAGAACTTTAGCCTGCGACCTGCCGGAAAGTGAAATCCGGCCTCCGCGGGCCGAGCGGTCGCTCAGTCGTCGTCGCCGAGCACCGGTTCGGGCAGGGTGCCGGCGTTGTGCTCCAGCAGACGCCAGCCGCGCGCGCCCTCGCCGAGGACCGACCAGCAGCAGTTCGAGAGACCGCCGAGGCTCTCCCAGTTGTGCGCCTCCAGGCCGAGGAGACGGCCGATGGTGGTGCGGATGGTGCCGCCGTGGCTGACCACGACGAGCGTGCCGTCCTCGGGCAGTTTCTCGGCGTGCCGCAGCACGACCGGGGCGGCCCGGTCGGCCACCTCGGTCTCCAGTTCGCCGCCGCCGCGGCGGACCGGCTCACCGCGCTTCCACGCGGTGTACTCCGCGCCGTGGCGAGCGATGATCTCCTCGTGCGTCAGCCCCTGCCAGGAGCCCGCGTACGTCTCGCGCAGGGCCTCGTCATGGGTGACGGTCAGGCCGGTGAGCACGGCCAGCTCGGCGGCCGTGTTCGCGGCCCGGGACAGGTCCGAGGCGACGATGGCGTCGGGCTGGAGCGAGGCCAACAGCCGGGCGGAGCGGCGGGCCTGGGCCACGCCGGTCTCGGTCAGCTCGACGTCCGTCGTGCCCTGGAACCGGCGCTCCACGTTCCAGGCGGTCTGGCCGTGCCGCCAGAGGATGACGCGGCGGCCGCGCCCCGGCTCACGGGACGCGGCGGTCTGCGCGCTGGCAGTCACCGCAGCTCCCCGAATCCGGCGTCGGCGTCCTCCTCGGCCTGCAGCTTGGCGTGTTCCTGGGCCTTGCCGCGGGTCGCCCGGGCGTCGGCGGGCAGCTCCAGCTCGGGGCAGTCCTTCCACAGCCGCTCGAGGGCGTAGAAGACGCGCTCCTCGCTGTGCTGGACGTGGACGACGATGTCGACGTAGTCGAGCAGGATCCAGCGGGCGTCGCGGTCGCCCTCACGGCGTACCGGCTTGGCGCCGAGCTCCTTCTGGAGGCGCTCCTCGATCTCGTCGACGATCGACTTGACCTGGCGGTCGTTGGGGGCGGAGGCCAGCAGGAAGGCGTCCGTGATCGACAGCACGTCGCTGACGTCGTAGGCGATGATGTCGTGCGCGAGCTTGTCGGCAGCCGCCTGGGCGGCGGTCTGGATGAGCTCGATGGAGCGGTCGGTGGCGGTCACTACGTGGCTTTCCGTCGGCGGACACTTGTCCCCAAGGGTCTCACGGACCGCCGACACCACCCCACGTGATGAGCGGATCACGCGGGGACCGGCTCCGACGGGCCCCGTGTCTCTCTCCGCGCCCCCGGTCTCCCGTCGCCCGCACTGCGCGCACCACCCGACCCACCCGCATCACTCGGACCACTCGGACCACCGGACGGCTCACCCGGTCGCGGTGGGCTTGTAGTCCTCGCCCAGGACGACCGCCACGTCGGCGTTCCCGGAGACGGCGCCCTTCTTCACGGCGCCCGCGTCCAGCCCCAGGGTCTTGGCGACCTCGGATGCGTTCTCCTTCTCGGCGGGGTCGGTGTAGAGCACCTGGGAGGCGGCCTTCGTGCTCGACGGACTGCCGGCCTCCAGGAAGGTGAAGCCGCCGTTGAGGAGGACCACGCGCGCGTCCTCGGTCTTGGCCTTGTCCCCGCTGGCGTTCTGGACGGACACGCTGACGGCGGCGTCCTTGTCGGGGCTCTTCGCGGTGCCGCCGAGGACGTCCTTGACGACGCTCGCACTGGCCGCCGCGCTGAGCGTGCCGTCGTTCTGGACGGGGAGCAGGGCGGTCTTGTAGTCGCCGCCCTTGGCGAGGTCGGCGAGTTTGGCGAGGAAGGCGCCGAGGTCCTTGTCCGTCAGGGAGGGATCGAGGATCTGGGCCAGCGTCTGCACGGTGACGGTCGCGCCCTGCGCGTCGGAGGACACCTTGCGCAACACGCCCTGCATGACCTGGCCGAACCGCTGCAGCTGGGCGTTCTGTGGCTCCCCCGGGGCGCGGTAGGTGGCGTAGGCGACGGCCATCTTGCCGCTCAGGGTCTGGTCCTGGTCCTTGGCGACGAGCGGGGCCTGGCCCTTCTTGGCGGCCCGGTCGGGCACGGCCGCGTCGGTGTCGATCTCGATGTTGCCGACGAGGTCGACGAGGTTCTGCAGATAGGGGGTGTCGAGCCGCCAGGTGCCCTCGATGCTGGTGCCGAGGACCGTGGCCAGCGCGTCGCGCGTCCCGGCGGAGCCGTCGTCGTCGACGGACTTGGCGAGGGTCGTCGTGGCGCCGTCGTCATCCGTGAGGACAAGGGAGTTGGGCAGCAGGACCGTGGTGGCCTGCTTGGTCGTGGTGTTGTCGACGAGCAGCACCGTGGAGGTGCCGCCACCGGCGGTGTTGTGCAGGTGGACGACGACCACATCACGCTTCTGGGCGCCGCCGGTCGTGGTCTTGGCGTCCGGGTCCGAGGAGGACGACAGCCCTGGCAGCATGCCGGCGAACCAGAGGTAGCCCACGCCGCCGACCGCTACCAGCGCCAGCACCACGGCGAGGGCGACGACCCGGCTGCGGGCGCGACGCTTTGCCTCCTCGCGGCGCTCGGTGCGGTTCTCGGTGAAGTTCAGCCAGTCGATGACGTCCTCGGAGTCACCGCCCTGCTCCTCGACGAAGGCGAACTGCTCGGTGCGGTAATCCCGTTGCTCCCCTGAGGGAGCGTCGGTCGCCCCGCGCGCGTGGGACGCCGGGTCATCGGTTTCGCGGTCCGCCTCGGAGGCCCCGGTCTCCACGGGACCGGCCTGCTGAGGGATGTACGCGGTCTGCTCGGCGGCACGGGGCTGCTCGACCCGGGGCTGCTGTCCGCTGGTCGCGGTCTGACCGTAGGGGTCGTACGGGGCCTGGGTGGCGTCGCCGTAGGGGTCGTAGCCGACGGGGGCCTGTCGACCCGTGTCGTAACCGGAGGCGGCCGGCTGACGACCGGTGGCGTAACCGGGGTCGGTCTGCTGACGGCCGGTGTCGTACGGGTCGTAGGCGGGCGCCTGCTGCTGCCCGCCCATGGCGTACGGGTCGTAGCCGTACCCCTGTTGCCCTTGCTGCCCTTGCTGTCCCTGTTGCCCCTGCTGTGTCTGTTGCCCTTGCTGCCCGTAGTCGTAGGGCTGCTGCGGCATCTGGCGGGGCGGGACCTGCGGAACCTGTCGGTAGACGGGCTGCCCGTACTCGTCGTAGCCGACGAGCTCGTACTGGTCGTCCCCGTACCCCGCGTCGTATCGGTCGTTCACCGGTACCCCTCTCGGCTCACTCGCCGCGGTACAGCTCGCGCTTGTCGATGTAGCGCACGACTCCGTCGGGCACCAGATACCAGACGGGGTCGCCCTTGGCGACTCTCGCACGGCAGTCCGTCGAGGAGATGGCGAGGGCGGGGACCTCGACGAGCGAGACACCGCCTTCGGGCAGGCCGGGGTCCTGGAGGTTGTGCCCGGGCCGGGTGACGCCGACGAAGTGCGCGAGGGCGAACAGCTCCTCGCTGTCCCTCCAGGTCAGGATCTGGCCCAGGGCGTCGGCGCCGGTGATGAAGAACAGGTCCGTGTCGGGGTTGAGGGCCCGCAGGTCGCGGAGGGTGTCCACGGTGTAGGTGGGGCCGCCGCGGTCGATGTCGATGCGGCTGACCGAGAACTGCGGGTTCTCGGCGGTCGCGATGACCGTCATCAGGTAGCGGTCCTCGGCCGGGGAGACGCTGCGGTGGGTCTTCTGCCACGGCTGCCCGGTCGGGACGAACACGACCTCGTCCAGGCGGAACTGCGCGGCGACCTCACTGGCCGCCACCAGGTGTCCGTGGTGGATCGGATCGAACGTTCCGCCCATGACGCCGAGGCGGCGCTTGCCCGGGTTCCGCGGGCCGGTAGGCATGTCCTGCTCTCCCATGCGTGCAGACCCTACCGGCCCGGTCCCGGGGCCCCGGCCGGCGGTCGCCCGGAGCGTCCCGCTATGCCGGACTGCCCGTCGCTGAACACGTGCCGTCTCAGCGGTCGCGGTTGAAGCGGGTGGTGATCCACAGCAGGAGCAGCAGGATGAGGAACGCGCTGCCGCCGGTGACCAGGGGGCTCAGGCTTTCGTGGTTGCCACCGTGCTCCTCGCCCTCGGCGGCGAGGGTGACCAACTGGGCAGCGGCGCTGTGAAGGCTCATCTTCGGCAGGACCTATCCGATGGAGGTCCCCCCGCTCGACCGGAGTCGAGAGTGGGGGAGGGCGGGAAAGACGTCGGCCCATGGTAAGCGTGAGGCTCGGCGGCGATCACGCCGACTCCGCCGTTGGGAACCTTCGCGACGACTCAGTCGTCCTTCCGCTTGTAGCCCCGCAGCAGAAACCACGCGGTGAGCACACAGCCCAGGATCATCACGATCAGTACGACGCGGAGCAGATTCCCCGCCCCCTGCTGCTGGGCGGCGCCGGCGGCTTCGGTGAGCCAGGCGGCTGCGGGGTGCTGCTCCATGGCGGGGGACTCCTTAGGTGTAGTGCCCGTCCACGGTAACTCCGCCTAGGCTGGGCTCTGCTTCGGGGGCGCAAAGGGCCGCACAAGGGTCCGTAAAGGGTCAGGTAAAGGCCACACAGACGCACATGGGGGAAGACATGTCGGACGAAGGCCACGAGCACCACGGCGCCGGTCACGAGAAGGTGCCGAGCAGGCAGCGCAGGCGCTTCCCCGGAATCTCCTCGCGTGCGTACGAGCACCCGGCGGACCGCTCGGCACTGGTCGCGCTGCGCAAGCTGAGCGGCTTCGACACGGTGTTCAAGGCGCTCAGCGGGCTGCTGCCCGAGCGGAGTCTGAGACTGCTGTTCCTGTCGGACTCGGTGCGGGTCTCGGACCAGCAGTTCGCGCACCTCAACGACATGCTGCGGGACGCCTGCCACATCCTGGACCTGGAGAAGGTCCCGCCCATGTACGTCAATCAGGATCCGCAGCCCAACGCGATGTGCATCGGCCTGGACGAGCCGATCATCGTCGTCACCACCGGTCTCGTCGAGCTGCTGGACGAGGAGGAGATGCGTGCGGTCGTGGGGCACGAGGTGGGCCACGCCCTGTCCGGGCACGCCGTGTACCGCACGATCCTGCTGTTCCTGACCAACCTGGCCATCCGGGTCGCCTGGATCCCGCTGGGCAACCTCGCGATCATGGCGATCGTGACGGCGCTGCGCGAGTGGTTCCGCAAGTCGGAGCTGTCCGCCGACCGCGCGGGTCTTCTCGTCGGCCAGGACCTGAAGGCGTCGATGCGCGGCCTCATGAAGATCGCCGGCGGCAACCATCTGCACGAGATGAACGTGGACGCCTTCCTGCAGCAGGCGGAGGAGTACGAGGCGTCCGGGGACCTGCGCGACTCGGTGCTGAAGATCCTCAACGTGCTGCCTCGCACCCACCCCTTCTCCACCGTGCGCGCGGCCGAGCTGAAGAAGTGGGCGGAGTCCCGCGACCACCAGCGGATCATGGACGGCCACTACCCGCGGCGCGGCGAGGACAAGGACACCTCGGTCACGGACTCCTTCCGTGAGTCGGCCGCTCACTACGCGACCAGCGTCAAGAGCTCCAAGGACCCGCTGATGAAGCTGGTCAGCGACATAGCCGGCGGCGCGGGCGATCTGGGCGGCAGGGTGCGTCGCGGGTTCGGCGGTTTCGGCGGCCCGGCTCCGTCGGACGACGCGCCGCCTCGCAACGGTTCGAACGGCACGGAGGGCACCGGCGGCGCGGACGGTACCGACGGACCGACGGAGACGCCTCCGCGCGACGCGACCTGACGGCGGCCCGGTGCCGGGCGCGCTCCCTTCCGACGACCGACGGTCGGCGCCCCCTGCCGGTACCGGTGTCCCAGCACCGGCGAGTGCGGCGGCCGGGGGTCAGACCTTCGGTTGGGCGCTGTTCGCCAGGGCTCCGCACAGGGCCGTCGCGTCATCGGTCGCATAGGGGTCCGTGCCGGCCGGGCCGCCCGCCTTGGCGGTCTGGCCGGCGAGCAGGGGACGCAGGTGGTTCGTGGAGTCCTCGGCACAGGACAGCGGGCCGGCCTGCACGTAGGACACGCTCAGCTGGACCTGGTGGGTGCGCAGGTCGGCGCGGTCGAAGCGGAAGTGCAGCTCGCGTCGGACGGTGAAGAGGGAGGCCGCGGCGCCCGTCTCCGCGCCGGTGGGGCGCAGGGCGTACACGAAGGTGTGGTCGGCGGTCACCTCGAGGGTCGAGGAGTCGGTCTCGAGAGCCTGCAGGGTGCCCTGGACTCGGATCCTGGCGTCGGCCAGCTCCACCCGGGCCGGGTCGAAGCGGACCAGCCAGCCGGTCGGCGCGTGCCGCCCGTCGGCGGTGGGGCGGCTGAAGCTCTCGTCGAACTGGTCGAGCTGATCGGAGTCGACCAGCGCGCGCACGGGTCGCACCTGCTGCCCGGTGAGCACCCCCGGGTAGAGGGAGGAGTGCACGATGTAGTCCTTGGCCGTGGTCAGAGCGGTGACCACCTGGCTGTCGGAGAAATGCGCCGTCCGCCGGGAGGCGGGCAGCGGGATGCCCTCGGCGCCGATGCGGAACTGCGCGGCGGGACTGTGCGCGAAGAGCGTCTCGGGGGCGGCCGCCCCGGGCACGACGCCCTGCGGGGAGAGCGGGATGACGGTCATCCGCAGGGGCTCGACGGACCGGCGTGCCGACTGGTTCTGGTAGGGGCTGCGCAGTCCCATGTAGACGGCCGTGCCGAAGGCGACGGCGATCAGCAGGACCAGGATCAGCGCCTGCCGGGACAGTCCCCGGCGCAGGGGTGGACGACGGCGGACGGCGGGCGCGTGGTCGGTCAGCCGCTCCTGGGCGGAGTACTCCTGAATGCGGGCAGCGCGGACGAACGATTCGTCGAAGACGACGGATCGGTACTCGTCCTCGCCACTTCCGGAAGTGCCTTCGGGTGTCCCCTCCGGTGGGTCTCCAGGCCCGGCCATACTTTCAGGGTAGGTCGCGCGGACCTCGGGTAAACGCCCCGCCGCACCGCAACTTCTGACAGGTACTCACCAGCTTCACCCGTGCCCGCGGAGCGTTCGCACGGCCCTGCGTCGCACATGCGTTCAGGGGACCTGAGGGGCCGCTGAGACGGGTGGCCGGAAAGAGTCGGCGGATGCACCGGGGGGCGGCACGCTTCCCTGTTCGAGACCGGTCCTGGCGGGCTGCGGCACCCGGTCCCGGCTGTCCGAGGACCCGCCCCGGTAGACCGCGGCGAAGGCCAGCGCGACCATGCCGATGCCCATCACCAGGGCGAGCATCCATGCCACCGCGCGGTGCCAGCGGATCTGCCTGCCGAATGCGCCGAGAGCGCCGTAGCGGCGTTCCCAGGCTTCGGGAACGTCGGCGTCGTCCAGGTCGTCGAGGTCGGGATCATGGCCGAAACCGCCGGTCCCGTAGAGGTCGTCGTAGCGGTCGCCTCTGGCGCGGGCGCGGCGGGCCTCGGCCTCGGAGGCCTTGGCTCTCGCCTCCGCGGCGGCCAGGAGGCGTTCGACGGCGGTCGGCTCGTGCACCACGGCCGCCTGCACGAAGGCCTCGTCGAAGACCACGGAGGCGAACTCTTCGTCCGACACCCCGCGGTCGTGATCGTCGTCGGGCTCCCAGCCGTCAGGGAACGGCGGCACACCCCCCACGTCCTCCGGCACGGTTCCAGAGTAGACCTGGGGGGTCATTTTGGGCAGGCGGTAGGGAAATTCGTCGCCGGATGAGACGCCCGTCACGGCCGTCCGCGACCGGGCCGGACCGGCCCCCGAGCGGCTGGGTGACGGCCCCTGTCAGCGCCGTACGTGCCCGTCGCCGGTGACGATGTACTTGGTGCTGGTCAGTTCCGGCAAGCCCATCGGGCCCCGGGCGTGCAGCTTCTGGGTGGAGATGCCGATCTCCGCACCGAAGCCGAACTGGCCGCCGTCGGTGAAGCGGGTGGAGGCGTTCACAGCCACCGTGGTGGAATCCACCAATTGGGTGAACCGGCGGGCCGCCTGCTGCGAGGTGGTGACGATCGCCTCGGTGTGACCGGAGGTCCACAGCCGGATGTGCTCGACGGCCTTGTCCAGCGAGTCGACGACGGCGGCGGCGATGTCGTAGGAGAGGTACTCCGTCTCCCAGTCCTCCGGGGTGGCCTCCACGACGGTCGCCTTGGAGCCCTCGGCGTACGCCAGCACACGTTCGTCGGCGTGGACCGTCACGCCCGCCTCGGCTAGGGCGTCCAGGGCGCGCGGCAGGAACGCGGGAGCGATGTCCTGGTGGACCAGGAGGGTCTCGGCGGCGTTGCAGACGCTGACCCGGTGCGCCTTGGAGTTGATCAGGATGTCGATCGCCATGTCGAGGTCGGCGTGGGCGTCGACGTAGACGTGGCAGTTGCCGGTGCCGGTCTCGATGACCGGGACGGTGGACTCCGTGACCACCGTCCGGATGAGCGACGCGCCACCGCGCGGAATGAGGACGTCGACGAGTCCGCGGGCGCGCATCAGCTCGCCGACGCTCTCGCGGCCCTCACCGGGCACCAGTTGCACGGCGTCGGCGGGCAGCCCGGCCCCGCCGACGGCGTCGCGGAGCACCCTGACGAGGGCGGTGTTCGACTCGTAGGCGGAGGACGAGCCGCGCAGCAGCACCGCGTTGCCCGACTTCAGGCAGAGGGCTGCGGCGTCCACGGTGACGTTCGGCCGGGCCTCGTAGATGATGCCGACGACGCCGAGCGGGACCCGGACCTGCCGCAGGTCGATGCCGTTGGGAAGGGTGGAACCGCGGACGACCTCGCCGACGGGGTCGGGCAGGGCGACGACGTCCCGCACGTCCGAGGCGATGGCACGCACCCGTTCCGGGGTCAGGGTCAGCCGGTCGACGATGGCCTCACTGGTGCCGGCCTCCCGGGCCTTGGCGATGTCCTTGGCGTTGGCCTCGACGATCTCGCTCGTGCGGACCTCCAGCGCGTCCGCGATGGCGAGCAGCGCGTCGTCCTTCACGGCACGCGGCAGCGGCGCGAGGTCGGCGGCGGCCGCCTTGGCGCGGTAGGCGGCGCGGGTGACCGGGGACATGGAGTCGTACGGCGAGAGCGTGGTCATAAGGGAAGCGTAGTGCGCCGCACCGGCCCGTTCTCCGCTCGTTCCACACCCCGAGACACACCCGGAGAAACCCCGGGACACCTTGGGACGCCCGAGACACCCTGAGGAAGGCGTCGAGGCGTCCGGGTCCCCGGACACGCCGGACACCCCGATCCCCCGGACACCCCGATCCCCCGGGCACGCCGGGCCCTCGGGCGCCGGCGAGGGGCATCGAGGCGAAGGGCGTCAATAGGGGTGGACGCCGACCGGCGTCGCCGGGGCCGGGCCGTAGCCCTCGGCGATGCGCTGGTGGTAGGTCTGACGGTCGATGACCTCCAGGCCCACGATCTCCCAGGGCGGGAGCCCGGCCGTCTGACGGTGCTCGCCCCACAGGCGCAGGGCGACGGCGGCCGCGTCGTGCAGGTCGCGGGCCTCCTCCCAGTACCGGATCTCGGCGTGATCGCCCGCATATCTGCTGGTCAGGAGGAAGGGGTGGTCGTGGGCGAGCTGTTCGAGAGCACGCCGGACCTCCTTCAGCGGGGCCTGCTCACCGGAGACGCTGAGGGTCACGTGCCACAGCCGGGGGACGTCCACGGGCTGCTCGCCCTTCGACTCGACGTCCTCCTGGGCCCGGTACGTCTCCCCAGCCGCCACGCTGGTCAGGGCGCGCTCCTCGCCGGGCGCACGCGCCGGCGCACCCGCGGTGCGCGACGACGCCGGCCCGGCCGTGCACGATGCCGTCCCGCCGGCCCCGCCGGTACTCCCACGGGCCGCTGCCACCCCAGGGCGCACTCGTCTCACGACGGCCTCCTTTACGCAGCGCTCGTGCGGATCGTGTGCCGCGCTCGCCCACCGGGCTCCCGCGGTTTGTCCCTGTGACAAAGTTGAGCAGGCCGCACGGCATCGTGGGGCGGTTTCACGGAACGTCCCCCACCGGTACGGTCCGTTCGAGCGCGTTTACGGGTGCAGGATCACCAGGTCGTCCCGGTGGACGACCTCGCGCTCGTACTCCGCGCCGAGCTCCCGGGCGAGCTCCCGCGTCGACCGCCCGAGCAGCTGGGGGATCTCCTTGGCGTCGAAGTTGACGAGGCCGCGGGCCACCGGGCGCCCCTGGGCGTCGCGCAGCTCCACGGGGTCGCCCGCGCTGAACTCGCCCTCGACGGAGGCGATCCCGGCCGGCAGCAGCGAGGTACGCCGTTCGACGACCGCGCGCACCGCGCCGTCGTCCAGCGTCAGCGACCCCTGCGGGGTGGAGGCGTGCTGTAGCCACAGCAGCCGGTCGGCCGAGCGCTTGCCGGTGGCGTGGAAGAAGGTGCCGGTGTCCCCGCCGGCGAAGGCGTCGGCCGCGTGGACGGCGCTGGTGAGGACCACGGGGATGCCGGCGGCCGCCGCGATCCGGGCGGCCTCGACCTTGGTGACCATGCCGCCGGTTCCGACGCCCGCCTTCCCGGCGCTGCCGATCTCGACGTGCGCGAGGTCCTCGGGGGCCCGCACCTCGGCGATCCGGGCCGTGCCCGGCCTGCTGGGATCGCCGTCGTAGACGCCGTCGACGTCGGAGAGCAGGACCAGCAGGTCGGCGTGGACGAGGTGGGCGACGAGGGCGGCGAGCCGGTCGTTGTCGCCGAAGCGGATCTCGTCGGTGGCGACGGTGTCGTTCTCGTTGACGATCGGGAACGCACCCATCGCGAGCAGCTTGTCCAGGGTGCGGGAGGCGTTGCGGTGGTGGGCGCGCCGGCTCATGTCGTCGCTGGTCAGCAGCACCTGCCCGACGCGGACGCCGTACCGGGCGAAGGAGGCGGTGTAGCGGGCCACCAGCAGTCCCTGGCCGACGCTGGCGGCGGCCTGCTGGCGGGCCAGGTCCTTGGGCCGGCGGCGCAGGCCCAGCGGGGCGAGCCCGGCGGCGATCGCACCGGACGAGACGAGGACGACCTCCTTCTCCCCTCCGCTGCGGCTCTTGGCGAGGACGTCGACGAGCGCGTCGACCCGGTCGGCGTCCAGCCCGCCGGAGGCGGTGGTCAGCGACGAGGAGCCGACCTTGACGACGATCCTGCGGGCTTCGCCCACGGCCTGCCTTGCCCCTGCCACCTTGTTCTGCGCTCCTCGCATAGGTCCACGGCTGTTCACGGCTGCCTTTCCGGCAATCTACGCGAACGCGGGCGCGGGCCGCGCGGGGGTTTCACTGCACGGACGGATGCCCGGTCGAGGCGTGGCCCGGCCAGGAACCGGACCGGCGCGAAGGTCGTCGCGGGCGCTCCCGCAGCCACGGTGCACCGCCGCGCCGGCCACCGCCGGTTCCTCAGGCCGCCGCCGTGCCGCCCGGACGCGCCGTGCGGCGCAGGCGGCGCGCCTTGCGGCGGACCTTGCGGACGAAGCCGCGCAGGAAGGTCTCGGTGGGGTTCTTGCGCCACCCCGGGTAGGCCTTGGCCTCGCGGGGCTCGGCCAGGTAGGTCCGGTCGGGGACGCCGGCCTCCGCGGAGCCGTAGTGCGGGTAGGCCAGGTAGAGCTGGGTGCCGCGCTTCTTCAGGACGGGGGCCGGCTTGGTCTTGGCCTGGATGAACTCCAGGACGTCCACGAGGAGGTCGGCGCGCCCGCGGGCCACCAGCTCCAGACGCAGCCGCTCGTGGACCAGGAGACGCTGGGCGACCCCTTCGTTCCAGTAGGCGTCCATCAGCGGCTTGGCCAGCTCCAGCTTGGTGCGCCGGATCTCCTCGTCGTTGCGGAGGAAGACGGGCCCGAACTGCGGCAGCACGGTGACGAGGAACGGGCGGACCATGAGCACGTCACGCTTGGGGCCGGGCGGGACCAGCCGCTCCAGCAGTCCCATCAGGGCGCGCGCCGAGTCGAAGCGCAGGGTGTAGCTCCCGCTCTTCGTCACATGCTTGCCGTCGTCGCGGCCCACCAGGTAGTAGCAGGTGTAGTCGGCGACCACGGAGACCCCGTCGGCCCGCAGATACGCCTCCATGGTGAACAGCGCGTCCTCGCCGGTCCACAGCGACTCGTCGAAGCGCATGCCGTGCCGCTCCAGGAACTCCCGGCGGAACAGCTTCTGCGCGCTGAGCGTGAACTTGATGTTGGACGAGTACACGTCCGTCCGGTCGAGCGTCTCGCCCCACATCGACCTGGGGGCGTTGCGGTTGACGCCCTCGACCCGGCCGAGGACCACGTCCGTGCCGTTGCGGTCGGCCATGGCGACCATGCGCTCCAGGGCCTCGGCGCCGAGCCTGTCGTCGGCGTCGAGGAAGAAGACATAGCGCCCGGTGGCCTTGGACAGGCCGACGTTGCGCGGACCGCTGGGGCCGCCCGAGTTGTCCTGGCGGATCACCGTGACGTCCATGGGTGCGCGGGCGGCGAACTCCTCCAGGAAGTCCCCGGTGCCGTCCCGGGATCCGTCGTCGACGGCTATGACCTCGATGCGGGCCGGATCCAGGGTCTGTGCCTCGACCGATGCCAGGCACTCCACCAGATACGGCATCGCTTCGTACGCCCCGATGACCACCGTGACGTCAGGCTGCGCAACGGTCACTGTTCCCTCTCATCACGCAACGGTCTCCCGACACAGACATGCTTTGGACACCCGATAGACGATGGGTGAACAGGATGGGTTGCCTGCCGCAACCGTGTTCCACCTCACAGAATGCACCAAAGGCCGGGTCTCCGGAGCATTCTCTCCAGGGACCCGGCCCTCGGCGACGCGCGCGTCAGGCGGTGGTGACGTCTCTGGCCCGCGCTGCTTCGCCGTCCGCCTCCGCGTTCGTCTCGCCGTCCGGCATGTCGTCCGGCGCGACCGCGAGGGAGGCCTGGCCCACGTTGCGCGCCTCGGCCTTCAGCGCGAGGTCGCCGACGGCGGTGTCGAACCGCTCGCGGGAGGTGGGCTCGTCCGGTCCGAGCAGGTACTCCTTGAGTTCCCTGCGGTCCTTCGCCAGCGAGTCGCCGGCCGGGTCGCGCACGGCGTCCAGGAGCTGGTCGAGCTCGGCGGCGTCGTTGCCGAGGATCACCGCGGCGCGCACCGCCGTGTTCTGCCGCCTGAACTCCTCCGCGCCCAGCTCCGCGGAGTCCGTGACCGCATAGGGCTTGCCGCTCGCGATGTAGTCGGAGACCACGCTGGAGATGTCGGAGACCATCGCCTCGGAGGCGTTGAAGCAGTCGTACAGACGCGGTGAGGCGCCGGTGATCACCCGGTGCTCGTACGAGGGGAACGAGCGCCAGTAGGCCTCGGCCCACTCGGTGCGCAGCCGGGCGGCCTCCTGGTGCTTGCGGACGTCGACGATGGCGTCGCGGCTGGTGACGGCCTCGTCGGCCCGCTCGTCGAAGGCGAGCGAGAGAGCGTCCAGGCGGGCCTTGAGCCGGGTCAGCTCGGCCTTGGCGGCGGCCTGGGCGGTCGGGTCCGCGGTGAAGCGCGGGTCGCTCGCGCGCTGGGCGGCGGCCTTCTTGATCAGGGCGGTGATCCGGCGGTGCGCGGCGCCGGCCTTGGCGCTGCGGGTGCCGGTGAACGGGTGCGGCTTGTACAGGACGCGGACCGGAGGGTCGGCGGTGACCAGCTTCTTCACGATGTTCTCGCCGGCCAGCAGCAGCGAGGTGTTGCCCGGGTTGTCGTCCCAGCCCTCCCAGGTGGGCGCGTACAGCACCGTCGGGACGCGGTCCGCGGGCACGCCGTCGCCCTGCCTGATGGACGCCAGCTGCGGACGGCCGACCTCCACGATGTCCTCGTCGCGGATGCCGACGTCGGCGATGGCGTAGCGGTCGCGCCCCGCCCGGCCGGCGACCCACACCTCGTCGTAGACCTTGCTGAACGGGTTGACGCTGGCGGCCTTGTCGCTGTCGCCGTGGCCGATGAAGACGTGCTTCATGGTCGGCACGCGCAGCAGGTGGATGTTCTTGCCGACGTTCGCGCAGTACAACGCGACCCGCACCATGGACAGGTCCAGGTTCATCAGGTGCACCCCCCCGGGCACGCAGATGACCGGGACCGACGTGGGCGCCATCTTCTCCAGGACGGCGCGCTCACGCAGGATCACCAGCGGCCGGGCCTCCATCTGCTCCATGGTCTCCAGCCACATGTTGACCTGGTAGGCGGAGTCGTCGGAGCCGGAGAAGTACAGGACCACCCCGGGCCGGTACTCGCGCAGCCAGGAGCTGACGGTGGCCAGCACCTTGGGAGCCTTCGGCGGGAGCCGCCTGGCCCGCAGATACGGCACCAGCGCGACGACGTACAGCGCGCCGAGGCCCAGGGTGACGGCGATGCCGACGAAGCCCGGGCGCACCGAGTCGCCCATCGCGCAGACGAGCAGGCCCACGACGGCCGCGAGGTCGAGGTGGAGCATCTTGACCGTGGCGCGGCTCAGCAGCAGGCGCGGCGGGGCGTCCGGGATGCGCAGCCGGGAGGCCAGGTCGACGTTCCTGGTCGCGACCGGCATCTGGCGGCGCTTGGCGATCAGGGTGACCAGCGCACCCTGCGGCGCCTGCAGGCCGAAGAACACCGTGAAGCACGCGATCGCGGCGTAGAAGACCGGCTCCTGCGAGAGGTCGAGTCTCGCCAGCAGCAGTATCAGCAGCAGCTCGCGGACCAGGAACCGGGTGGACACACCGGCTCGCACCTTGGACAGCAGGCCGATGAGGCGACTGCGCTTGCGGTGGAGATAGAGGTCCGCCAGGTAGGTCACGGCGGCCGCGACGGCGAAGGCGGGAGCGCTCGGGACGAGCGCGGTCGCCATGAGACCGGGGTATCCCAGCATCATGAGGACCGCTGCGACCAGTTCGGCCGCGCTGCCCACCCGGGCTACGCGAATAGCGGTGGATATCACGGAGAAACCTGCTCTGGGAGGGGGCCGGTCATAGGTGCCTAAAAGTCCGGAAAATCCTTTT
The DNA here is from genome assembly GCF_001746365.1 of Streptomyces sp. LUP30. GTDB lineage: Bacteria > Actinomycetota > Actinomycetes > Streptomycetales > Streptomycetaceae > Streptomyces. Next base: position 21,084 of record NZ_MJAJ01000004.1, on the reverse strand, counting down.
TAAAGGTTTCGGGAGTTTTACGGATTCAGGCCTCTGTGAATTCTCGGTAAACCGGGAGCCACAGAGGCCTGAAAATTCGATGGCTATTTGGCCTTGATTATGCCACGCCGTCCTGTCGATCGAGCACGCCGGCCAAGGCCTGTTCGAAGTCGGAGGCCTTGCCGGCAGCGGCCGTCGGGTCCTGCTGACGGACGTCGACGACATGGCCGGTGAGCTCGGAAAGCAGCACGTCGAGGGAGGTGCGGGCGACGGCCTCCGAGGACAGCAGACTGCCCGCGGGCTCCTGCCCGAAGGCCTTGGTCCGCATAGGGGTCGCGGTGCGCTCGGGGTTGACGCAGTTCACCCGGATGCCGTCACCGGCCCACTCGTCGGACAGGGCCTGGGTGAGATTCACCATGGCGGCCTTGGTCGAGGAGTACAGGCTGTACTCGGCGCGGCCGCGGGTGTAGCTGCTGGAGGTGTACAGCAGCAGTTGGCCCTTGGTCTCCGCCAGGTACTTGTAAGCCGAACGGGCGATCTGCACCGGCGCCAGGTAGTTGACCTTCAGCGCTTCCTCGATGGTCGCGTTGTCGGTCTCGGCCAGTTTGCCGATGCGCAGCACTCCGGCGGTGTTGACGACGTAGTCGATGCGCCCGGTCTCGCTGTAGGCCTTGGACAGGGCGTCGTCGACCTCCTCCGGGTTCTCCACGTGCGTGCCGGTGGTGGAGCGGCCCAGGGCGTAGACCCGGGCCCCGTAGGACTCGGCGAGTTCGGCGATGTCCTTGCCGATGCCGTACGAACCGCCGAAGACGACCACGGTCTTGCCCGTGAGCAGCTCGCGGTAGACCTCCTCGCCCTTCTGCTCGGGAGTGGCGGAGGAGGCCAGCTGGAAGAGCTTGTCGGCGATGAAGACGTCGACGGGCTGAGTCACCTTCATGTTGTACTCGTCACCCGCCACGACGTGGATCGGCACGTCCGGCAGATAGCGCAGGACGACCGTGCAGTCGTCGGTGGCCTGGAAGTTGGGGTCGCCCGCCGCCACCTCGTAGGCCCGCCGGATGGTGGACAGCTTGAACGCCTGCGGGGTCTGGCCGCGGCGCAGCCGGGAGCGGTCCGGGATCTCGGTGATGAACTCGCCGTCCTCACCGTGCGTGCGCGTGACGATGATGGTGTCCGCCGACGGAATGGCCACGTCGACGGCCTGGTAGCGCTCCAGGGCGGTGACGCAGTCGTCGATGACGCGCTGCGAGAGCAGCGGGCGCACGGCGTCGTGGAAGAGGACGTTGAGATCCTCGCCGTCGGCCAGCCCCTCGCCCAGGGCGGCGATGGCGCGCTCGGTCGTCTCGTTCCGCGTGGAGCCGCCCTCGATGATCGCCCGGACCTTCTTGAACCCGGCCTTGGACACGATCTTCTCGACGTCGGGGACATAGCCGGGCGCCATCAGCACGATGATGTCGTCGACCGAGTCCGCCTTCTCGAAGGTGGTCAGCGTGTGCTCGATGACTGCCTTGCCGGCGATCTTCAGCAACTGCTTGGGGATCGACAGACCCACCCGCTGGCCGGTGCCACCGGCCAGGATCACTGCGGTGGTACGGGGCTTGGCTATGTGCTGGGACACAGGGGACCTACCTTGGGGCGACAGGGACGAGGAAATGGTCCCACTTGCGGTTACCGCGATGCAAGGTGAGCGTCGTTCGCTGCAAATGTGCACGCAACCTGGCATTCATCCTGCGGCGGGGCGATTGCCGAGACGTCCACGCGGCTTCCCGCTGACGTCTGTGTAAATCCTGTGAGTTACTCCACAGGGAGTAACGCATTGCCACGGCCGAGGGTGACGGGTGTGACTCTAACGGTCTTGGAGGGGCGCCATCGCCGCCAAGGGCGTCCTGGGCAGGGGCCACCGGCCCCGGACCGGCCAGTTCGGCCGCTTCCGGCGCAGCGGACGGCCGGGGACGGTTCCCGATCTTCACGCTCCGGCCGACGGGGCTGCACCTGTCCTTCATAGGCAGGACGTCCCGTCGTGGACCGGGCCCTGGAAGAATTGAGCGGACCGGCGAGGCCGATTCCGAGGAATTCGTCGCTCGTATTTCTCGGTATTTCGGTCTCGGTGACCTCGTGAGAACGGTTCACCGTGCCGGGCACGAGCCGCCGAGAAATCGCCGACCGTGCGGCGCGCTGCGCACGGAACGCCGGGAGAGGTCGGTGCGGGCGCGGACGAAGCCGGTCGAGGCAGGCCCCCGGGATCGGGAACCTGCCTCGACGGTGTTCGGGCGGGGCGGGGATCAGAAGGGCTCGAAGCCCTCGAACTCCTGGGCCGCCTCGTCGCGTTCGGCCTGCTTGTCCCTGCGGCGCTGGGTCGCGGGGCGCGGAGCCTCGAAGCGGTGGTCCTCGCCTCGGCGGCCGAGCATCTCGGCGCCGGCCGTGACCGACGGCTCCCAGTCGAAGACGACCGCGTTGTCCTCGGGACCGATGGCGACGCCGTCGCCGCCACGGGCGCCCGCCTTCATCAACGCGTCCTCCACACCGAGGCGGTTGAGCCGGTCGGCGAGGTAGCCGACGGCCTCGTCGTTGTTGAAGTCGGTCTGCCGCACCCAGCGTTCGGGCTTCTCGCCCCGGACGCGGAACAGGCCGTCCTCCTCCAGCGAGACGGTGAAGCCGGTGTCGTCGACCGCCTTCGGACGGATGACGACCCGGGTCGCCTCCTCCTTCGGCTTGGCCGCACGCGCCGCGGCCACCATCTCGGCGATGGCGAAGGACAGCTCCTTCAGGCCCATGTGGGCGACCGCGGACACCTCGAAGACGCGGTAGCCACGCGCCTCCAGGTCCGGGCGGACCATCTCGGCGAGGTCCTTGCCGTCCGGCACGTCGATCTTGTTGAGCACCACGAGCCGCGGCCGGTTGCCCAGACCGCCGTACTGCTTGAGCTCCTCCTCGATGATGTCGAGGTCGGAGAGCGGGTCACGCTCGGACTCCAGGGTCGCGGTGTCGAGCACGTGCACGAGGACGCTGCACCGCTCGACGTGGCGCAGGAACTCCAGGCCCAGTCCCTTGCCCTGGCTGGCGCCCGGGATCAGGCCCGGCACGTCGGCGATGGTGTAGACCGTGGAGCCCGCCGTCACCACGCCCAGGTTCGGGACGAGGGTCGTGAACGGGTAGTCCGCGATCTTCGGCTTGGCGGCGGACAGGACGGAGATCAGCGAGGACTTGCCCGCGCTCGGGTAGCCGACGAGGGCCACGTCCGCGACCGTCTTCAGCTCCAGGACGATGTCCTGGAGGTCGCCGGGCTCGCCGAGCAGTGCGAAGCCGGGCGCCTTGCGGCGGGCCGAGGCCAGCGCCGCGTTGCCGAGGCCGCCGCGGCCGCCCTGGGCGGCGACGTACGAGGTGCCGTGGCCGACCAGGTCCGCCAGCACGTTGCCGGCCCTGTCCTGGATCACCGTGCCGTCCGGGACCGGCAGGATCAGGTCCTGGCCGTCCTTGCCGGAGCGGTTGCCGCCCTCGCCGGGCTTGCCGTTGGTGGCGCTGCGGTGAGGCTTGTGGTGATAGTCGAGGAGCGTGGTGATCGACTGGTCGACGACCAGGATCACATCGCCGCCGCGGCCGCCGTTGCCCCCGTCGGGGCCGCCGAGCGGCTTGAACTTCTCACGGTGGACGGAGGCACAGCCGTGACCCCCGTTACCCGCGGCGACATGCAGTTCGACGCGGTCCACGAAGGTGGTCATGTGGGTGCCTCCAGCACTTGCTACAAAACGAAACGTACGTATCTGTCTACTGCGTAACACGCGAAAGGCGGACCCGCCTTCCCGCACGGGAAGTGAGGTCCGCCTCGCGAAAGCTTCCGATCAGGCGACCGGAACGATGTTCACGACCTTGCGGCCACGGTGGGTGCCGAACTCCACCGCACCGGCGTTCAGCGCGAACAGCGTGTCGTCGCCGCCACGGCCGACGCCCGCGCCGGGGTGGAAGTGCGTGCCGCGCTGGCGGACCAGGATCTCACCCGCGTTGACGACCTGACCGCCGAAGCGCTTCACGCCGAGCCGCTGGGCATTGGAGTCGCGACCGTTCCGGGTGGACGATGCGCCCTTCTTGTGTGCCATGTCTCCTCAGTCCCTTACTTCGCAGCCGCGGGGATCTCAGTGACCTTGATCGCCGTGTACTGCTGGCGGTGGCCCTGACGACGGCGGTAGCCGGTCTTGTTCTTGTAGCGAAGGATGTCGATCTTCACACCCTTGTGGTGGTCCACGACCTCGGCCTGGACCTTGATGCCGGCCAGAACCCACGGGTCGCTGGTCACAGCGTCACCGTCGACAACGAGCAGGGTCGAGAGCTCGACCGTGTCGCCAACCTTGGCAGTGGAAATCTTGTCAACCTCAACGATGTCGCCGACAGCAACCTTGTGCTGGCGACCACCGCTGCGCACGATGGCGTACACGCGGATCTCACTCTCTCGCTCTGGGACGGCATCCCCGCAGTCCAGCCACCCGGGAACGAACACGGACGGCCTCTCCCGGCCACCTAGGTACCGGTACCCGGGAGGAAGAGGGTTTACGGAGATGTGGCACGTCAACCGACACGCCGAGGGACCAGGCTACGGGGCCCGGCTGGAGGGGTCAAACCGGGCCCCGTGGCGACTCCCGGGTCGCGAGCGCCGCCGACCAGCTTCCTTCAACGGCCCCTCGACGCCCTGGCCGAGCCGGACCCATCCGCGATCTCCGGTGCCGCGAGCGGAACCGGCCACCCCGGGCCCTGCGATTGCGGGCCCGTATGCTCGCCCGGTGATGCCAGACACCCGGAAGGCGGAGAAGTGAACTACAGGGTCCAGCCCAGTGCCCAGGTCGACGACCGTGCCGAGATCGGCGCCGGGAGCAGCGTCTGGGACCTCGCGCAGATCCGCGAAGGCGCACGCCTCGGTGAGGGCTGTGTCGTGGGCCGCGGCGCGTATGTCGGCTCGGGCGTGCGGATGGGCGACAACTGCAAGCTGCAGAACTACGCCCTCGTCTACGAGCCCGCCGAACTCGGTGACGGTGTCTTCATCGGGCCGGCCGTGGTGCTCACCAACGACCACAACCCGCGTTCCGTGGACCCTGACGGCAACCAGAAGCGCGGCGGTGACTGGGAGGCCGTCGGAGTGAGGATCGGCGACGGCGCCTCGATCGGCGCCCGCTCCGTGTGCGTCGCGCCGCTCGCCATCGGCCGCTGGGCCATGGTGGCCGCGGGCGCCGTGGTGACCAAGGACGTCCCGGACTTCGCGCTGGTCGTAGGCGTTCCGGCCCGTCGGGTCGGCTGGGTCGGCCGGGCCGGCGTCCGCCTGGTGGAGCGGGACACGGAGGCCGGGGTGTGGGAGTGCCCCCAGACCGGTTCTCTGTACGAGGAGAAGGACGGGGCGCTCGTGGAGCGCGCCCTGTAGGAACCCTCAGCGGCAGTCGGCGAGGGAAGCCGTCCCGCGGCCGACACCGATTGTCCTGGTTTCCACCCACGCAAACGCAAAATTCACGAAACCGTTATCCGGGTGGGAAGAAGCAGGGAAGCCGTGTTCTGACCACGGCATGGACACGACGCACCCGCCGAGGGGCAACCCGTCACGGACCTGGTGCGTCTAACGCTCTGCCTACCATCTTCCTACCCGTTTCTTTTGCTCAGTCGCCCCCCAGAAGAAGAGTGCTCTGTGAAAGTCATCAGCATCGTAGGTGCCCGTCCCCAGTTGGTGAAGCTCGCCGCCGTCGCGGCCGCCTTCGTGGGCACCGAGCACGAGCACGTGATCGTGCACACCGGGCAGCACTACGACGCCGACCTCTCGGACGTCTTCTTCTCCGGGCTCGGCATCCCGGACCCGGACGTCCACCTCGGTGTGGGCTCCGGCAGCCACGGCGTGCAGACCGGCGCCGTCCTCTCCGCGCTGGACCCGGTCCTCGAGCGTGAGCAGCCCGACTGGGTGCTCGTCTACGGCGACACCAACTCCACCATCGCCGGCGCGCTGTCGGCGGTGAAGATGCACCTGCCCGTGGCGCACCTGGAGGCGGGCCTGCGCTCCTTCAACCGGCGGATGCCGGAGGAGCACAACCGCGTCCTCACCGACCACAGCGCCGACCTGCTCCTCGCACCCACCGAGGAGGCCATGCGCCACCTCGCGAACGAGGGACTCGCCGAGCGCGCCCGGCTGGCCGGCGACGTGATGGTCGACATCTGCCTGCGCATCCGCGACCAGGTCCGCGCCGGGGAGTTCCCCGCGCCGGAACTGCCCGAGGGCATCGACCCGTCCCAGCCCTTCCTGCTGGCGACCCTGCACCGCCCGGACAACACCGACGACCCCGAGCGGCTCGCCGCGATCGTCGACTCGCTCGCCGGGCTGCCCGTGCCGGTGGCGCTCGCCGCCCACCCGCGACTCGTCGCCCGCGCCCACGAGCACGGCATCGACCTGTCCAAGGGCAACCTGCACGTCGGCCGCCCGCTGCCCTACGCGAGCCTGGTCGCCGCCGTCCTGGCCTCGGTCGGTGTGGTGACGGACTCCGGCGGTCTGCAGAAGGAGGCGTTCCTGCTGGAGCGCATCTGCACCACCATCCGCCCGGAGACCGAATGGGTGGAAACCGTCGCCACGGGCTGGAACGTCCTCGTACCGGACCCGCAGGCGCTGACGCCCCAGAAGTGGGCCGAGACCGTGACCCGTGCCGTGCCGACCGACGATCCCGGCATCCCGTACGGCGACGGCCGCGCCGCGCACAACGTCGTCCGTCTCATGGAGGAATGGAAGGGGGGAAGCCGGCCCGTCTGACATGAGAAACGCGGATTCGAGGGCCGTGGCCGCCCCCTTACGGGCGGCGACGTGTGACCCACAGTCCGCGCATGTCAGCGTGCTAGCGTCAACCGCTATGTCATCGTCTCCCCCGTCCGGGCCGCCTGCGGAAGGCAAGCGACCGCACGTCATCTATCTCGCCATCGGCTTCCCGCCGGCCGCCAAGAGTTCCACGTACCGGATGCGCGAGACCGCCAACCAGTTCGTGAGGGCCGGCTGGGACGTCACGGTCGTCAACATCGCCCGGGAGTCCTGGGAACTCGACTCGGGCATCGACCTCTCCCTGCTGGACCAGGTCGACCCCCGGGTGAAGATCGTCGAGCTGCCGCTGTCGCGCGACGACCTCGAGACGGACATCCGCCTCTTCGACGAGGCGCGTGCCCTCGACCCCAACGGCTGGGTCGCCAAGCTCCGCAGGCGCCAGACCGAGACGTTCCCGGAGCCCAACTTCGGTGAGTGGCGCGGTGACCTGGAGGAGGCCGTGCTGCGCATCCACCAGGAGCACCCGGCGGACCTGCTGCTCGCCAGCTGCGTGCCGTACGTGAACCTCGCCGCGGCCTGGAAGCTGTGGGAAGAGGCGAAGGTGCCGTACGCGGTGGACTTCCGCGACGGCTGGTCCATCGACGTCATCGACGGCGTCGAGGCTTTCGCCCGCGACTCCGCCGAGGGCGTCTGGGAACAGAAGATCCTGGCCGACGCGGTGTCGCTGTGGGTCGTCAACGACCCCATCGCCGAGCACTACCGCAAGCGCTACCCCGAGCTCGCGAACCGCGTGCACGTTGTCCGCAACGGCTACGACGCGGACAGCTCGCCGGGCCGGTCGCACAGCCCCGACCCCGAGTCGGGACTGGTCTTCGGCTACCTCGGCACGGTCAACTTCACCGTCCCGCACCTGGAAACGGTGCTGAACGCCTGGCGCGCGGCCCGCGCGAAGGAGCCGCTGCTGGCGAACGCGCGCTTCGAACTGCGCGGCCACCTCGGCAACGGCGCCAGCCGCGGGGCGAACCGCCATGCCGAGGTCTTCAAGGAGGCCGAGGCCGACGGCGTGGTCTTCGGCGGTCCCGCCGCCAAGGCCGAGGTCTCCTCGATCTACGCCCGCTGGGACGCCATGGTGCTGATCCTCATCGGCGGCCGGTTCGTCACCTCCGGCAAGGTGTACGAGTACATGGCGACCGGCCTGCCGATCGTGTCGGCGCACGCCGTCGAGCACGACGCCTCGAACGTGCTGAGGGGCCACCCGCTGTGGACCGGCGCCCCCGGCCTCGACGAGGCGGGCCTGACCGAGTCCTTCATCAAGGCCGCCCACATGGCGGTGGAGACCACCGACGAGGAGCACGCCGAGGCGATGGCCCACGCCGACCAGTTCACGCGTGAGGCGCTGATGTCCTCCGCCGTCAAGAACCTTGTCGAGGAGCTCGCCAAGTGACCGAAGTCCTGCTCGTGGCGTCCGTCCGGCCTAATTTCGGCGTACTCGCCGACACGGTGCGCAAGTTCAACGCCCAGGGCGCTCGTGTGCATCTGGCGGGCATCTTCCACCTGGACGCCGAGGGCGTCCCCGAGGAACTCGCCAAGGTGGAGCTGGCCACGGCGCACCAGCTGCCGCGCACCCTCAAGCACCGCAGCCAGGCCGTGCGCCGCCGGCTCGGCAAGGCCCCGCGTGGTCTGCGCAACTGGACTCAGGTGCGCGGCGATTCGTGGCTGCGCTCCCATGGCCGCAAGGCCGACGTCCTCGTCGCGCTGGACGTGGCCGCCGTGTACACGGTGTGGCGGCTCGCCGAGTACAACCGCACGGCCGCGGCCAAGTTCGGGCTCGCGCCCGCGCTGAAGGCCGTGGAGGAGCTGAAGGCACAGGGCGGTCCCACGGTCCGCCGTTCCACCGTCCTGCCACCGCTGAGCGCCGTCGCCCGTGACGTGAGGCGCTCGGTCGACCGGCTGCCCGCGCAGCTGGTGCGCACCGCCACCCCCCGGCCCCTGATGCGGTCCGGTGTCGGCGCCCGTCTGTGGCGCTCGGCGGTGACCGCGCCCGGCGTGCCCATAAGGGTGCGCGCCGCGACCTCGCGGTACGTCGCCGAAGGCATGCAGTGGGCGGGCCGTACCAGCGGCGCCGCGCTCACCCTGGCGGACGCCGCGTCGAAGATCCCGGACCTGCAACTGCGGGCGGACCTCTACAACGAGGGCGTCATGCAGGAGCTGAAGAAGGGCATCAGCCCCCGCCACCTGGGCAGGGCGGTAGCCGCCCAGCTCGCCAACGCCGACGCGCTCTTCGCCAGGGGGAGGACCGACGACGCCGCCGAGGCGCTGAACCGTGCCCTGTTCCTGCATTTCCACCGGGTGCTGCACATCGACCAGTTGTCGTCGCCGCTGGCCAAGGACGCCGAGGGCTTCGTCGCCCCGCTGCACCGCTCCAAGGCGTTCCAGGCACTGAGCCGCCCCCGCGGCCGCAAGGCGCCCGCCGCGCCCGCCCCCACCGACCGCCCGCTGCGGCTGCTGGTGGCGACGAGCGCCAACGACAACTTCCTGCACCTGATCAAGGAACACTTCGCCGACCACCCCGGCGTCGAGCTGCGCTACCTCGACCTGGCCGCCAACAAGCACCTGAAGCGGATCTCGTGGGCGGCCCCGCGGATGCTCAAGGACCGCCTGGCGGGCGACACGAGCGACTACCAGGAAGAGGTGGAGCGCCTGATGCGCCCGCACCTCGACTGGGCCGACACCCTGTTCCTCGAGTGGGCGGCGGGTCCGGCCGCGATGCTCACCACGATCGACCCGGGCGACACCCGGATCGTCGTGCGCCTGCACAGCTACGAGGCCTTCACGCGCTGGCCGCACATGACGGACTTCTCCCGGATCGACGACATGGTCTTCGTCGCCCCGCACGTGCAGGACCTGACTGCCTCGCTCGTGCCGACGCTGCGCGGCGAGCAGGCTCCGCGGTTCCACCTCATCGACAACGCCATGGACCTGTCGGGCTTCAACCGGGTGAAGCCGGCCGAGGCCCGCTTCAACCTCGGTCTGGTCGGCATCAGCCAGGTCGCGAAGGACCCGAAGTGGGCCCTGGACGTCCTGGCGCGGGTCCGCAAGCACGACGAGCGCTACCGGCTGCTGCTGGTCGGGGGCGACATGGACCCGAAGACCAGCCGGGCCACGAAGGACTACCTGAACGAGTTCGAGGAGCTGCTGGAGCCACTGGAGGAGTCCGGCGCGGTGGTCCGGCTGGGCGCGACGGACGACGTCCCGTCGAAGCTCGTCGAGATCGGTACGATCCTGAGCTCCTCGGTCCGCGAGGGCTGCCACGTCGGCCTGATGGAGGGCGCCGCCAGCGGTGCCGTCCCCGTGGTCCGCGACTGGCCGTTCTACGCGGGCAAGCCGAACAGCGCCCGTACCCTCTACCCCGAGGGCTGGGTGGTGGCCTCTCCCGCAGAGGCGGCCGAGCGGATCCTGAAGATCACGGCCACGGAGGAGTCCTGGCGCGGGGCGGGCAAGCTCGCCGCCGAGCACGCACTGACGGTGTGGGACTGGCCCGTGGTGCAGAAGCACTTCGAGGAGCTGTTCCTCGACGACGAGCAGGCCGGCTGAGCGGCCGCCGTCGCACCGCATGAGTGAGGGCCCCGGGATCTGTTCCAGGGGCCCTCACTCATGCGCTCACCGAACACCTCATGCCTCGCGCGGGCGCGCTCAGGGGTGCCGCAGCCGCCATCCCGCCCACGCGGACTCCACCATCTCCCGCACATCGCGCTCCGCGCTCCAGCCGAGTTCCTCGCGGATGAGGTCGGCGGAGGCGACGACCCGGGCCGGGTCCCCCGGTCGGCGACCGGACACCAGGGGTGCGGCCTCCGCACGACCGGTGACCTCCTGGATCACACCGATCATCTCGGCGACCGAGACCCCCTCGCCCCGGCCGATGTTGAGGACCAGCCGGGCGTCCGGATCGGCGGCCAGCCGTCGGGCGGCCGCGACATGGGCGGCGGCGATGTCCTCGACGTGGATGTAGTCGCGGACGCAGGTCCCGTCGGGCGTCGCGTAGTCGTCACCGAAGATCCGCGGGGCCTCGTCCGCCTCCAGGCGTTCGAAGACCATGGGGACGAGGTTGAAGACGCCTTCGTCACCGAGCTCGGGGGTGGCGGCGCCCGCCACGTTGAAGTAGCGCAGCGAGGCGGTCGCCATGCCGTGGCGGGCGCCGACCGCCCCGACCAGCCATTCGCCCGCGAGCTTGGTCTCACCGTAGGGGTTGATCGGCGCGCACGGCGTCTTCTCGGTGACGAGGTCGACGTCGGGCATGCCGTACACGGCGGCGGACGAGGAGAACAGGAACCGTCCGATCCCCGCGGAGACGGCCGCGTCGAGCAGGACCCGCATGCCCTCGACGTTCTCGCGGTAGTAGTACAGCGGCCGGTCCACGGACTCGGCCACCTGCTTCTTGCCCGCGATGTGCACGATGCCGGTGATGCCGTGCTCGCGCAGCACGCGTGCGACGGTGTCCCCGTCGAGGACCGTGCCGACCTCCAGCACCACACCGTCCGGGAGCCGCTCGGCCCGGCCCGTGCTCAGATCGTCGAGGACGACGACCCGCTCGCCGGCGTCCGTCATCGCCTTCACGACATGCGAGCCGATGAATCCGGCTCCGCCCGTGATCAGCCAGGACATGGGAAAACCTTCCTGCACGAGGACCCCGCCCCGAGGTGCGGGGCGGGGCCACGAGGTTGCTCGCGTACGGGTGTCAGCCGCCGATGACGACGCGGCGGACGCCCTTCCAGGCCTCCGGGTCCGTCGTGCGGCGACCGTCGACCAGGACGGTGACGTCCGGCAGGTCGGCCGGGGTCAGGGTGCGGTACTCGGCGTGGTCGGCCTGCAGGATCGCCGCGGTGACCTTCTCGCCCGCGTGCGGGGTCAGGCCGTGCGCGAGGAGCTCCGCGTCGGTGTACATCGGGTCCGAGACGAACGGGACCGCGCCGCGCGCCTTGAGGGCCTCGACGGTCGGGAAGACGCCCGAGAAGGCCGTCTCCTTCACGCCGCCGCGGTAGGCGGCGCCCAGGACGAGCACGTTCACGCCGGTCAGGTCGCCGTACGCGGCGGCCAGCAGGTCGACGGCGTACTCGGGCATCGCGGCGTTGGCCTCACGCGCGGAGCGCACGACGGTCGCGGCCGGGTCGTTCCACAGGTACATCCGCGGGTAGATCGGGATGCAGTGGCCGCCGACGGCGATGCCCGGCTGGTGGATGTGGCTGTAGGGCTGCGAGTTGCAGGCCTCGATGACCTTCTTGACGTCGATGTCGTTCTGGTCGGCGAAGCGCGCGAACTGGTTCGCCAGGCCGATGTTGACGTCCCGGTAGGTGGTCTCGGCGAGCTTGGCCAGCTCGGAGGCCTCCGCGGTGCCCAGGTCCCAGACGCCGTTCGGCCGGGGCAGGTCGGCACGCTCGTCGAAGTCGAGGACCTGCTCGTAGAACTCCACGCCACGGGCGCTCGACGCCTCGTCGATGCCGCCGACCAGCTTGGGGTAGCGGCGCAGGTCGGAGAAGACGCGGCCGGTCAGGACGCGCTCCGGGGAGAAGACGAGGTGGAAGTCGTCGCCCGCGGTCAGGCCCGAGCCCTCGGCCAGCATCGGCGCCCAGCGGGTGCGGGTGGTGCCGACCGGGAGGGTCGTCTCGTACGAGACCAGCGTGCCGGGCTTGAGGCCCTGGGCGATCGCCTTCGTCGCGGAGTCCATCCAGCCGAAGTCCGGGGTGCCCTCGGCGTCCACGAACAGCGGGACGACCACGACGACCGCCTCGGACTCGGCGACCGCGGACGCGGTGTCGGTCGTCGCGCTCAGCAGCCCGGCGTCGACGGCCTGCTTCAGCTTGACGTCGAGGTCGTGCTCGCCGGGGAACGGCTCGACGCCGGCGTTGACCAGCTCGACGACCTTCTCGTTGACGTCCGCGCCGATGACCCGGTGGCCCTTGGAGGCGAACTGCACGGCCAGCGGAAGGCCGATCTTGCCGAGTGCTACTACACAGATGTTCATGGAGGGTCGCTACTTCCTTTTCAAACCGGTCGGCTTCTTGAAACCGGCGGACTTCAACTTTCTGACGCCGGCCGCCCTGGAGCGGACGGCCAAGGACTTCAGCTTCCGGGCGGGAGCTGCCAGCGCCCGGAGCAGCAGAGCGCTCTTCGGCGGGTACATCCGAGCCGTGTCGATCACGACACGCCCCTTGTCGTTGACGATGGCCGACGCCCGGTAGGGGTCCCCCTCCCGGCCCCAGAGGCAGGCCAGCGGCATGGGCAGGTCCTTGCCCCGCACGGGAATCTCGTACGTCGAACCGGCCACGTCCAGGTATACCCGCACACCGCGCCTGACGGTGACGTACTCCAGCGGGATCCGGGCGTGCAGCACGGTGGCCGCGCCGTCCCCGGACGGCTCGCACGTCACCTCGCCCACCGGCGGCGGCAGGACGTGGTCGGCCTTCAGCCGACGCGCGCCGGGCTTGTCCGCCGACTTGGGCATGGCTTTCGTGGCGAGCCGGACCACGCTGCCCTGGACGTCGCCGAGCACCGGCACCCGGACGGAGAGCGTGTAGGCAAGCGCCTCGCCGTCCTGTTCCCAGGCGGAGGCCAGCAGCTCGGTGCCCTGGGCGAGACGGCCGGGAACGGACTCCCCGACCAGCTCGTAGACCCGGTCCGCCAGGCCGATGCGCGGGTCGCGGAAACCGGCGTAACGAGCGAAGGCCCGTCCGCCCTCCAGGACGAACGGGGGCGCCCCGTGCTCACTCTCCGAGCTGATCGCCTCGGCGAGCTCGTCGATCGCACCGGCCCTGGCCAGCGCTATGCGCACCCGGCGCTTGACGTCCATCGCGTCACGGACGCCGTCGGTGAAGTACACGTCGGCGAGCCGCGCGATGCCCGCGCAGATCTGCCGCTGGAGCTCGCGGTCCAGGCCGGGGAAGTCGTCCTGGACGAGCTTGGCGAGCTCCCAGGTGAAGTGCCGACGCAGCAGCGCGTCCCGCTGGGGACCCGCCTCGACGAGACCGGCCGCGAAGTCCATGATCTCGCCGGCCGCACGCAGCCGCGCCAGATGGTCGGCCCGGTAGGTGATGTTGCTGGCGTCGCCGCGCTTGACCGCGTAGTAGCAGGTGTAGTCGGCCACCACCGAGATCTTCTTCGCGCGGACGCACGCCTCGATGGTGAACGGCTGGTCGCTGCCCACCGGCAGGTGCTCGGGGAAGCGCAGCTTGTGCTTCTCGACCAGCTCCCGGCGGAACAGCTTGGTGTTGGCCAGGGTGAAGGGCAGCGCGGAGTCGTACAGACTGACGTCCGGGTCGCTCGTCTTGTAGAGCGCCTGATGGACGTAACGGCCGTTGGTGCCGACCATCTTGCCGACGACCACGTCCGAATCGTGCTTGTCGGCGTAGTCCACCATGCGCTCCAACGCCTCCTCGCCGAGGTAGTCGTCGGAGCCGATGAAGTACACGTACCGGCCGGCGGCCACCTCCAGCGCCCGGTTGCTGGGCGCGGCCGGGCCGCCGGAGTTCGACTGGTGGATCACCTTGACGGTGTCCGGGTACAGGGCCGCGAACCGGTCGAGTTCGCGGCCGCTGTCGTCGGTGGAGCCGTCGTCGACGGCGACGATCTCCAGCCGCTCGCGTCCGATGGTCTGGTTGACCAGGGAGTTCAGGCACTCCGTCAGGTACGGCATCGTGTTGTATACCGCGACGACGACGCTGACGTCAGGCGCAGCACTCATGCTAGGGCTCCTGGTCTCCGCCGGCCGGGCCGGCTTGGTCCTGCGGGGAAAGTCTCACAGAACATAGGAGTCCCGCCGAGCACGCACCGTTCCCCCGATGTGTGATGCTCAGCTGCCATGGACGGCCAGGTCCTCCACCGGAAGCGTAACGCTGGTGTTGTGGGCGGCCGATTCCAGAAGCGCAGCCGCGACCTCGACGGTCCGCATGCCCTGGCGCAGGGAGCAGATGTCGACGGGCTTGCCGAGCACCGCGTCCCGGAAGAGCTCGTGCTCGACCTGCAGCGGCTCGCGCTTCGGGATGGCGTACCGGACCATGTCGCCCTCGGAGACGCCGCGGAAGGCCCGCAGGGCCTCCCACTCGGTGGTCACCGCCGCGTTGGAGTGGAACGTCAGGTCGGCGGTGAGGGTGTCGGCGATGAAGCAGCCGCGCTCACCCGTGACCGAGGTGAACCGCTCCTTGAGCGGGCTCAGCCAGTTCACCAGGTGGTTGACCATGGTGCCGTCGTCGAGGCGGCCCACCGCGGAGACCATGTCCTCGTGCTCACGACCGCTCTTGGAGACGGTGTGCGCGGCGATCGACACGTACTGGCGACCGGTGACCCAGCCGGTGAGGTCGATGTCGTGCGTGGCGAGGTCCTTGACGACGCCGACGTCCGCGATCCGGTGCGGGAAGGGACCCTGGCGGCGGGTGACGACCTGGTAGACGTCGCCGAGCTCGCCGGCCTCCAGGCGGGCGCGCAGCGAGAGCAGCGCCGGGTTGCACCGCTCGATGTGACCGACGCCGGCCACCAGGCCCTTGGACTCGAAAGCCTCGACGAGGCGGCGGGCGCCCTCCACGGACTCCGCGACCGGCTTCTCGATCAGCGCGCAGACGCCGGCGTCGGCGAGCGCCAGCCCGACCTCTTCGTGCAGATGCGTCGGGCAGGCCACCACCGCGTAGTCCACACCGAGGGCGATGAGCTCCTCGACGCTGTTCAGGATCGGCGCGCCCTGGGCGGCGCCGAACTTGTCCCCCATCGGGTCGACGACGCCGACGAGGTCGACGGCGTCCAGACCCGACAGGACACGGGCGTGGTGACGCCCCATGGAACCGAGGCCGACGAGTCCCGCTCGCAGCGACTTCCCGGTACTCACAGTTGCTCCCCCAGAGCATTGACGGCGGTGACGATGCGCTCCAGGTCCTGCGTGGACAGGGCCGGGTGCACGGGCAGGGACACGACCTCGGCGGCCGCACGGTCGGTCTCGGGCAGGTCCCAGTCGCGGCCCGCCTTCTGGTCGGGCTCCCAGTACGGCTTCAGCCGGTGGATGGGCGTCGGGTAGTACACCGCGTTGCCGATGCCGGCCTCGGTCAGCCGGGCCATGGCGGCGTCGCGGTCGCCCTGGATGCGCACCGTGTACTGGTGGTAGATGTGCCGGGCGCCCTCGGCGACCTTCGGCGTGATCACGTTCGGCGCCGTGATGTGCTCGGTGAGGTAGGCGGCGTTGGCGATGCGCTGTTCGGTCCAGCCGTCCAGCTTGCGGCGCTGCACGCGGCCGATCGCCGCCGAGACGTCCGTCATGCGCACGTTGGCGCCGACGATCTCGTTGGCGTAGCGCTTCTCCATGCCCTGGTTGCGCAGCAGGCGAAGGGTCCGCGCGGTCTCCGCGTCCCCGGTGGAGATCATGCCGCCCTCGAGGCTGTGCATGTTCTTCGTCGGGTAGAAGCTGAAGGTGCCCGCGGCGCCGAACGCGCCGACCGGGGTGCCGTTCAGCGCGGCCGCGTGGGCCTGGCAGGCGTCCTCGACGACGGCGAGCCCGTGCTGCCGGCCGATCTCCATGATCTTGTCCATGGCCGCCGGGTGACCGTACAGGTGCACCGGCATGATCGCGGCCGTGCGCGGCGACAGGGCGGCCTCGACCGCGGCCGGGTCCAGGCAGAACGTCTCCGGGTCGACGTCGGCGAACACGACGTCCGCGCCGACCAGCCGCACCGCGTTGGCGGAGGCGGCGAAGGAGAACGACGGCACGATGACCTCGTCGCCCGGGCCGAGGCCGAGGGCGAGGAGCGACAGGTGCAGCGCTGAGGTGCCGGAGTTGACCGCGACGCAGTGACGTCCCTCGACCAGCTCCGAGAACTCCTCCTCGAAGGCGGCCACCTCGGGCCCCTGGACGACCATGCCGCTGCGCAGAACACGCACGGCGGCTTCGATCTCCTCCTCGCCGATCACTGGTTTGGCGGCCGGTATGAACTCATGGGCGTCGGTCATCGACATCCCCTCCTCTACGGCGACCTCGAAGGCGCACCACGTCATGCATGGTCGGGAAGGGACCGTGTCGATGCACAGCACGGCCGCATCCCTGGTTGTCCGCCGACGCCTGTGGGCGGGCGGACGGCTTGTACACAGGACCCCGCCCCGTGAGGGTTCCTTGCGGGAAGTCAGCCGTCTCCGGGCTGGAAGACCGGATGTGCTCTTCGGCTGTGGTCACGGTGTGCATGTCTTCGGCCACCGAGACCAGAGTGCACGTTACCAGTCTGGAGACGACGATCTTGCCCAGGGTCACCACCCCGAAACCCACCGCGCGGGTGCGCTCCATCACAAGCGAGACACAGAGTAACTCCCCGGTGAACGCACGGCGACGCGGGCGCGGGAGGCGGGTGAAACGCCGGCGCGGGCGGCCGGATGTCCGGCCGCCCGCGCCGTGAGTACCCGCGCCGGGCGGGGTCAGTCCTCCGTCGAGGCCGTGACGGACGGCACACTCGGCTGCGCCGCCACGGTCTTCTTCGACACCGACTTGGCCGCCTTCTTGGCCGTCGTCTTCTTGGCGGCGGTCTTCTTCGCGGCCGTCGTCTTGGCCGCCGCCGTCTTCTTGGTGGCGGCCTTCTTCGCGGTGGCCTTCTTCGCGGTCTTGCGAGCGGCCGTCTTCTTCGCCGGAGCGTCCTGCGCGTCCTCGGCGGGCGCGGCGGCCCCCTCGGACGTCGCCTCGGACACTCCCTCGGACGCGGGCTCGGCCGTGGCGTCCGCCGCGACCGACGGTACGACCACGACGGCCGTCTCCTCGGAGGCGGTCGGCGCGGTGGCCTTGCGCACGGCGCGGCGCCGCGGACGGGCCGGGGCCGCGCTCTCGGCGACCGGCTCGGCGGCCTGCTCGGCCTCCGGCTGCTCCACCGGAGCGGTCTCGGCGACCGGCGTCACGACGACCGGGGTCTCGGTGACCGTCACCACGGCGGCCTCCGCCCCCGCGGGCGACCCGGCCGGCGCGGACACCTTGCGGGTGGCGCGGCGGCGCGTGCGGCCCTTGGGCGCGGCGTCCTCGGCGACCGGGGTCTCGGCGGGGGCCTCGACGACCGGGTCCTCGACGGCGACCGGCTCCGTGTGCGCAGTGACCGTCTCGGCCGGCTGCACCGGACGCTCGGTCTCCGCCTCGACGGTGACGTCCTGCGCGGTGGGCGCGTCGACGGCCTCCTCCGCGGTCCCGGCCGACAGCTCCGAGACGAACGCCTCGGAGCCGCCCGCACGGCGCGACCCGCCCCTCGGCGCGCCCGCCGGAGCGGACGCCCTGCGGCTCGACCGGCGTCGGCCCCGGCCACGCGTGGCGGCGGCCTCCGCCTCGGCGACGCTGCTGTACAGCTCCTCGTCCACGGCGAACTCGGGGGCGGCCAGCGCGACCGGCTCGGCCACCTCCGCGGCGACCTCGGCCTCGCTCTCCGTCTCCGGCTCGGCGCCCGCGTACGGCTCGACGACCTCGGTCGCCGCGGTCTCGTACTCGTGGTCGTGGCCCTGTCCGTCGCCGCCGCGGCCGCGCTTCTTGCGCTTGGCGCCGCCGCCGACGGACGTCGGCTGCTCCATGTGGACGATGACACCGCGCCCGTTGCAGTGCACGCAGGTCTCGGAGAAGGACTCCAGCAGACCCTGGCCGACCCGCTTGCGGGTCATCTGCACCAGGCCCAGCGAGGTGACCTCGGCGACCTGGTGCTTGGTCCGGTCGCGGCCCAGGCACTCCAGCAGTCGCCGCAGCACCAGGTCCCGGTTGGACTCCAGCACCATGTCGATGAAGTCGATCACGATGATGCCGCCGAGGTCGCGCAGCCGCAGCTGACGCACGATCTCCTCGGCCGCCTCCAGGTTGTTCCTGGTGACCGTCTCTTCGAGGTTGCCGCCCTGACCGGTGAACTTTCCGGTGTTGACGTCGACCACGACCATGGCCTCGGTCCGGTCGATCACCAGCGAGCCGCCGCTGGGCAGCCAGACCTTGCGGTCCAGCGCCTTGGCGAGCTGCTCGTCGATCCGGTAGGTGGCGAAGACGTCGACCTCGGACGTCCACTTCGACAGCCGCTGGGCGAGGTCGGGGGCCACGTGCGAGACATAGCCGTGGATGGTCGACCAGGCCTCGTCGCCGCTGACGATGACCTTGGAGAAGTCCTCGTTGAAGATGTCGCGAACGACCCGGACGGTCATGTCCGGCTCGCCGTACAGCAGCGTCGGAGCGTTGCCGCTCTTGGCCTTCTTCTGGATCTCCTCCCACTGCCCCTGCAGACGCTCGACGTCACGGCGCAGCTCGTCCTCGCTCGCACCCTCGGCGGCGGTGCGCACGATGACGCCCGCGTCCTCGGGGACGATCTTCTTGAGGATCGTCTTCAGCCGGGCCCGCTCGGTGTCGGGCAGCTTGCGGCTGATGCCGGTCATCGAGCCCTCGGGCACGTACACGAGGTAGCGGCCCGGAAGGGAGACCTGGCTGGTCAGACGGGCGCCCTTGTGGCCGATCGGGTCCTTCGTCACCTGCACGAGGACCGGCTGGCCCGACTTGAGGGCGGCCTCGATGCGGCGCGGCCCGTTGGCCATGCCGAGCGCCTCGAAGTTGACCTCTCCGGCGTACAGGACGGCGTTGCGCCCCTTGCCGATGTCGATGAACGCGGCCTCCATCGACGGCAGCACGTTCTGCACCTTGCCCAGGTACACGTTGCCGACGTACGAGGTGGCCTGCTCCTTGTTGACGTAGTGCTCGACGAGCACGTTGTCCTCGAGGACGCCGATCTGGGTGCGCTCGCCGCTCTGGCGGACGACCATCACCCGCTCGACGGCCTCGCGCCGGGCCAGGAACTCGGCCTCGGTGATGATCGGCACGCGGCGGCGACCCTGTTCACGGCCTTCCCGGCGGCGCTGCTTCTTGGCCTCCAGACGGGTCGAGCCCTTGATGGACTGCACCTCGTCGGACGGCTCGGAGGGCTTGCGCGGCTCGCGGACCTTGACGACCGTGCGCTCCGGGTCCCCGACGACGGGCTCGGCCTCGGTGGAGGAGTCCCCGGCCCGGCGCCGACGGCGACGGCGACGACGGCTGCCGGCGGTGGAACCGCCCGCGTCCTCGTCCTCCGCGTCCTCGTCCTCCTGCTCGGCGCTGTCCTCGGCGTCCTGGGCGGCCTGCTCGGCGGCGAGCTCGTCGGAGTCGGCGTCGCCGGACTCCCCCTCGCCGTCGGCCGCGTCGCCACGACGGCGACGACGGCCGCCGCGGCGGCGACGACGACGCGACCCGGTCTCCTCGCTGTCGTCATCGCTCTCGACGACGTCCTCGGCAGCCTCGTCGGCTTCGTCGGCCTCGTCCGGCTCGCTCTCCGCCTCGTGTCGGGCGGAGGGCGCCGCGGTCTCGGCGGCCTGTGCGGCCGGCGCGGCGGTGCGGCCGGACTCGGCCTCCTCGCCGGCGCCGGCGGTCCTGCGGCGACGACGGCGACGCGAACCGGCGGGCTCCTCGGAAAGCTCCGGGGCGCTCTGCACCTCTTCGGGCTCCTCCGCCACGACGGTCTCCGCCTCGGCGGCGGCCTGGGCTGCGGCCCGCTGCGGGGTCTGGAACTGCGGCTCGGCGAACACGGGCGCCTGGAACACGGCGACCGCGGGGCGCGCCGGACGGCGCGGCGCGTCGTCCTCCTCACCCTTGACGGGCTCGGGCGCGGAGAAGCCTCCGGCGGCCCGGCGGACCACCCGCCGGCGGCCGCGGCGCGGGCCGGCGTCCTCGTCGGCGGCAGGGGCCTCGGGAGCCTCGGGGGCCTTCGGCTCCTCGACGGCGGCGGGAGCGACCGGCTCCTCGGGGGCCTCGGCAGGCTCGGGCGCCTGGGGTGCGGAGACCTCGGGGATCTCGGCGGCGGGCGCGGAGACGCGACGGGTGGCACGCCGACGGGAGCGCGGAGCGGCCGGCTCGGCCGCCTCCTCGGCCACCGCGGGCGCCTCCGTCGCGACAGGCTCTGCGGCTTCGACGACTCCGGCGGCTTCGGCCGGGGTCTCGGCCTCCGGCGTGGCGACGGGCGCGGTCACCCGCCGGGTGGCGCGGCGCCGCGTGCGCGGAGCGGCCTCGGCAGGCGCCTCCTCGGCAGCCTGGGCGACGGGCTCCTCGGGCGCGGACTCCGCCTCGGCGGACTCCACGGCCTCGGCCGGAGTCTCCGTGGGCGTGGTCACGCGGCCGTGGTGGCGGCCGCCCAGCGCACCCTGTCGCTGGCGGCCCGCGGCGACTGAACCCGCCCGCACACGACGAAGGCGCCCGGCAGAACCCGGGCGCCCTCGTCGTCGTACCGTCGGCCGTCAGCGCTTCTTGCCGGCCGACTCCGCTTCGTCCTTCTTCACGCCGCCCGCGGTGG
>NZ_MJAJ01000039.1 GCF_001746365.1 Streptomyces sp. LUP30 | reverse complement strand
GCGCCGGCTGCGGTCGCCGGACCGGCTCCGGCGCGGGGCGGCGGGGGGCGGGTTCCTCGCCGAAGACGGCGGCCGGGGGCGTGGCCCCGCCCTCCACGGCCCGTACCGCCGCCAGCAGGTCGGCGGCCTTCCCGCTGAGCTTGGCCCCGGCGGCGATGGGCGCCGCCTTCTCGGCCTTGCGCCGCTCGATCCGCTCGCGCTCCAGTTTCTGCGCGGCGAGCTCGGCCTGCGCCTCGGAGAGCTGCGCGGCGGCTTCCGCCTCGGCGGTCTCCGCGGCCGTGGAGGCACCGCCGGCGCTGGCATCGCTGCCGTCGGCCTTGGACGCTCCCGCGTCGCCCGCGCCCCCAGCAGCCTCGTCCGCATGTTCCGGACTGTCCCCGTCCCCGTCCCCGTCCGTGGCCGTGGCCGTCCCGGCATTCGCGTCCTCGGCGTCGGCTGCGCCCGGCTGTGCCGGTCCGGCGGCCACCGGCGTCCCGGGCTCCTCGGCGGCTTCCGGCTCCGCCGTCGTGGCGTTCTCCGTGCTCTGCGGGGAATCCGGCTCCGTGCTCACAGCGTGCTCCAGTCGTGATCGGGATAGCGGTGCACGGGCGCCGACACATCGTCGAGGGCCCGGCAGATCTCGTCAGGAAGACTAAGCGCCTCCACTGACAAAGCCGCCGTGAGCTGCTGCGCGTTGCGCGCGCCGACGATCGGGGCGGCCACGCCGGGCCGGTCGCGGACCCAGGCCAGGGCGACCTGCAACGGTGTCACCGCCAGCCCGTCCGCCGCGGTCGACACGGCGTCGACGATCCGGCTCGCGGTGTCGTCGAGGTAGGGCTCGACGAACGGCGCGAAGTGCTCCGACGCGCCGCGCGAGTCGGGCGGCAGGGCGTCGTTGCGGTACTTGCCGGTGAGGACGCCTCGGCCGAGGGGGGAGGAGGGCAGCAGCCCGATGCCCAGGTCGCGTGCGGCCGGCAGCACCTCGCGCTCGATGCCGCGCTGCAGCAGCGAGTACTCCATCTGCGTCGCCGCCAGGCGCGTCCGGCCGCCCGGCGCGGCGAGCTGCCAGGTGGCCGCCTTGGCGAGTTGCCAGCCGCAGAAGTTGGAGACGCCCGCGTACCGGGCGCGACCGCTGGCGACGGCGATGTCGAGAGCCTGAAGGGTCTCCTCCAGCGGGGTGTCCGGGTCGAAGGCGTGCACCTGCCAGATGTCGACGTGGTCCGTGCCCAGCCGGGAGAGGGAGGCGTCGAGAGCGGCGAGCAGGTGGCCCCGTGAACCGTCGAAGCGCCGGTCCGGGTCGGGCACGCTGCCCGCCTTCGTCGAGATGATCAGATCCCGGCGCGGCACCAGCCCTTCGATGAGCCGCCCGAGCAGGTACTCGGCGTCCCCGTCGCCGTACACGTCGGCCGTGTCGACGAGGGTCCCGCCCGCCTCCCAGAACGTCTTCATGACGTCCGCGGCGTCGTGCTCGTCGGTGTCGCGTCCCCAGGTGAGGGTGCCGAGCCCGATGCGGGACACGCGCAGGCCGGTGCGGCCGAGATGCCTCTGCTCCATGGACGCCGAGATTACTGGCCAGAACCGGGCATTGGGTTGCCTGTGGATAACCGGGTTCCGGGACGGCGAACCGGGTTCCCCGCAGGCCGCGACCCCGGAGCCGGTCCACGCGACCCTCGCCACACCGCCCTCCCGGCCCCGCGCCCCCCGCGCTAAGGTCTGCGCAACAGCGTCGTTACTGATCAGTAAGGGGATCGGCCATGCAGCTCGGGATCAACCTCGGCTACTGGGGTGCCGGAATGGACGGCGACAACCTCGCGGTCGCCCAGGAGGCCGACCGCCTCGGCTACGCCGTCTGCTGGGCCGCCGAGGCCTACGGATCGGACGCGGCCACCGTGCTCACCTGGGTCGCCGCCCAGACCGAGCGGATCGACGTCGGCTCGGCCATCTTCCAGATCCCCGCGCGTCAGCCCGCCATGACCGCGATGACCGCCGCCACGCTCGACTCGCTCTCCGGCGGCCGCTTCCGTCTCGGTCTCGGCGTCTCGGGACCGCAGGTCTCCGAGGGCTGGTACGGCGTCAAGTTCGACAAGCCGCTGTCCCGCACCCGCGAGTACGTCGAGATCGTCCGCAAGGCGATGACGCGTGAGCGGCTGTCGTACGAGGGCGAGCACTGGACGCTGCCGCTGCCGGACGGTCCGGGCAAGCCGATCAAGCTGACCGTGCACCCCGAGCGCGAGCACATCCCGCTGTACATCGCGGCGATCGGGCCGAAGAACCTGGAGCAGACCGGCGAGATCGCCGACGGCGCGCTGCTCATCTTCCCCTCCGCCGACCACCTCGAGGACACCGCGATCGGGCATCTGCGGGCCGGACGCGAGAAGGCGGGCAAGACCCTGGAGGGCTTCGACGTCTGCCCGACGCTGCCGCTGGCGCTCGGCGAGGACAAGGACGTGGAGCGGCTCGCCGACACCTTCCGCCCGTACACCGCGCTCTACGTCGGCGGCATGGGCAGCCGCAAGCAGAACTTCTACAACCAGCTCGCGCAGCGGATGGGGTACGAGGCGGCGGCCGCCGACATCCAGGACAAGTACCTGTCCGGCGACAAGCAGGGCGCGGCGGCCGCCGTTCCCCACGAGCTGATCGACCGCACCACCCTGCTGGGCTCGGTGGAGCGGATCGCCGACCGGATGAAGGCCTACGCGGCCGCCGGCGTCACCACCCTCACCCTGGCTCCCGCGGGCTTCGCCCTCGAGGAGCGTCTCGCCTCGCTGCGGGCGGGTGTGCAGGCCGCGGAGCTGGCCGGCCTGGCGTAGCCGGGCGGCAGAGGAGTCGCGCAGAGGGATCGCGGCGAGGGAATTGCGGCGAAGGGGCGCGGCGAGGGATTTCAGCGGCCGTGGTGGGGGCTCGGGGGTCTTCCCCGCCACGGCCGTCACGGGGAACAACGCGCCGCGCGACGCGCGGTTACGCTCCCTGGCCGACTGTCGTCGTCCCTCTTTCGGCGGAGTCTCCCGACACTGCTGTTGCAGCGCCTGACGGGCCGCATTTGACTCGTTCCTTGCGGAACGTTGCGAGATGTTGCGGAATCCTGCGCGGTGCGGAGAGAGGCCCCACGATGCTTTCGGTCAAGAGTCTGTTCCAGGAGATCATCGACGACGACGAGTCCTTCGCCCTCTTCTGCTCCATCGCGGCCGGCGGCGAGTCGCAGGGGGGCTGGGAGAACGCCCGGATCGCCGCGCTCGTCCCGCCGAGCGAACGCCCCCTCGCCCCCAAGATCGCCCGTCACGGCGCCGACGAGGACAAGCACGGGCGGATCTTCACCGCCCTGATGCGCAGACGCGGCCTCGCCCCCGTGCCCGTCCCGCCCGACACCGACTACACGATGCTCCTGGAACGGGGCGGCATCGGCCTCTCCCACGACCGCCTCAGGGCCGAGCGGACCCTCACCGTGCAGGACGTCGTCACCTACCTCTCCCACAGCCGCGTCACCGAACAGCGGGCCGCCGAGCAGATGGCCCTGCTGCGCAGGCACTTCGCCGTCCACCCCGACATCGGCCGCGCGGTCAGGATGATCGCCGACGACGAGGACAACCACCTCGCCTACTGCCACGAGGAACTGCTGCGCCTCGCCCGCGCGGGGCACGGACCGGCCATCCAGCGGACCCTGCGGGCGTGCGCGCTCGCCGAGATCCGCGTCTACCGCGACGTCAGCCTGGCCGTCATGGCCCACATGGGCCGCATCCTCGGCTGGTCCAGGGCGCGCTCGGCCGTCCTGGCGGCCGGCATCCACGCCGTGTACGCGTGGGAGCGGTTCGCCGGCTGGCGGCGGATGGTCTCCCTGAAGACGCCCGAACGCCGCGACGCGCTCGGCGGCCCCGCCACCGCGGCCCCCGAGTACGCCTGAGCCGCCCTGCGCCTGAGCCGCCGTGGCCGTTCCAGGACCGGCCGACGACCGGCCGGGGCCGGTGCTACAGCCAGCCGCGCCGCTTGAACAGCCGGAACAACAGCAGTTCCAGCACGCCCATCACCACGATCACCGCCGGGTACGACCACACCCAGTGCAGCTCCGGCATGTGATCGAAGTTCATGCCGTAGATCCCCGCGATCATCGTGGGGACCGCGGCCATGGCCGCCCACGCCGAGATCTTCCGCATGTCGTCGTTCTGCCGGACGCTCATCTGCGCCAGATGCGCCGAGAGGATGTCCGTCACCAGCCGGTCCAGCCCCTCGACGGATTCGTTCACGCGCGTCAGGTGGTCGCTCACGTCCCGGAAGAAGGGCCGCGCCTTGTCGTTCACGAACGGCACGCCGGGGCTGGTCGCGCTGCCCCCCGCCAGCCGGGTCAGCGGCGGCGCCAGCGGGCCCGTGGCCCGGCGGAACTCCAGGATCTGCCGCTTGAAGGTGTAGATCCGCGACGCGGTGTGGCGCGAACCGCCGCCGTCCGGCGAGAACACCTCCGCCTCCAGCTCCTCCAGGTCGGTCTGCAGCTCCGTCGCCACGTCCAGGTAGTGGTCCACGGTGGCGTCGGCGATGGCGTACACCACCGCGGTGGGTCCCTTGGCGAGCAGCTTGGGCTCGTCCTCCAGCCGGTGCCGCACGGCGGCCAGCGACGCGCCCTCGCCGTGCCGGACGGTCACCACGAACGAGTCGCCGAGGAAGACCATCACCTCGCCCGAGGAGACCGCGTCGCTCTCCGGCTCGTAGACGACCGGCTTGAACACCAGGAACAGCGAGTCGTCGTACACCTCCAGCTTGGGCCGCTGGTGGGCCTTGAGCGCGTCCTCGACGGCGAGCGGGTGCAGTCCGAACTCCCGCGTGACGAGGTCGAACTCCTTCTCGGTGGGCTCGTGCAGCCCGACCCACACGAAGCCGCCCCCGGCACGCGCCTCGTCCACGGCGTCGGAGAAGTCCTCGGGACCCTCCATACGACGTCCTTCACGGTAGATGGCGCAGTCCACGATCACTGGGCGCGCTCTCCCTTCCGGTGCTCACCGGCGCACACGCGTGTACGCCTACCCTGGGCCGCATGCCCACGTTGATCCTCGTCCGGCACGGCCGGTCCACCGCCAACACCTCCGCAGTGCTCGCCGGCCGGACGCCCGGCGTCGCCCTCGACGAGCGCGGAGCCGCACAGGCCGCCGCGCTGCCCGGCAGGCTCGCGGCGCTGCCGATCGCGGAGGTCGTCACCAGCCCCCTGCAACGCTGCCACGAGACGCTGGGCCCCCTTCTCGACGCCCGCCCCGGACTGCGCGCGCACACCGACGAGCGGATCGGGGAGTGCGACTACGGCGAATGGTCCGGGCGCAAGCTCGCCGAGCTGATGGACGAGCCCCTGATGGAGGTCGTTCAGACGCATCCCTCCGCCGCCGCCTTCCCGGGCGGCGAGTCCCTGCGGGCCATGCAGACCCGCGCCGCCGAGGCGGTGCGCGAGTGGAACGCGCGCGTGGAGCGCGACCACGGCGCGGACGCCGTGTATCTGATGTGCTCGCACGGCGACATCATCAAGTCGCTCGTCGCGGACGCACTCGGACTTCATCTCGACCTCTTCCAGCGGATCTCTGTGGAGCCTTGTTCCATCACCGCGATCCGTTACACCCGGCTGCGCCCCTTTCTCGTGCGTCTCGGCGACACCGGCGATCTCGCCTCCCTGGCGCCGCGCGAGGAGCCGCCCACGGGGGACGCCCCGGTCGGGGGCGGTGCGGGCGCACCGTGATCGTCGGCCGCAGTAGGGTGAAGCGGTCCGCAAACGCGCGCGTACCCGCAGGGACGTTCCCCCACTCGTTCCCAGAACCACGATGACCCACGATTCCCATGGAGACAGGACGTGTCCCGTCAGGTGTTCCTCTACGACCCCCCGGACCGTTTCGTGGCCGGTACGGTCGGGCTGCCCGGGCGCCGCACCTTCTTCCTCCAGGCCACCGCCGGCGGTCGAGTGACCAGCGTGGCCCTGGAGAAGACCCAGGTCGCCGCGCTCGCCGAGCGCATGGACGAACTGCTGGACGAGGTCGTACGCCGTAGCGGCGGCAGCGCCATGGTGCCCGCCGTGTCGCCCGCCGAGAACAGCGACACGGCCCCCCTCGACACCCCGATCGAGGAGGAGTTCCGGGTCGGCACCATGGCACTCGCCTGGGACGGCGAGGAACAGCGCATGATCGTCGAGGCCCAGGCCCTCGTGGAGCTCGAGGCCGATTCCGAGGAGGACCTCGCCGAGGCCGAGGAGAAACTCCTGCAGGACGAGGAGAACGGGCCCCCGATGCTGCGGGTCCGGCTCACCGGCGCACAGGCGCGGGCCTTCGCCAAGCGCGCTCTCGACGTCGTCAACGCCGGCCGGCCGCCGTGCCCGCTGTGCAGCCTGCCGCTCGACCCGGAAGGACACGTATGTCCGCGCCAGAACGGATACCGCCGGGGAGCGTGACCACCACCGACCCGGCCCTCGCCGACCTCCTCGCCCACGGCGGGCTCACGGTCCGCGGACGCATCCGCGGCGCCTCGAACGCGGCCCTGTACTGCACGGTCGCGCACGAGGGCCGTGAGGCCGTCTGCGTCTACAAGCCCGTGGCCGGGGAGCGGCCCCTGTGGGACTTCCCCGACGGCACCCTCGCCCAGCGCGAGGTCGCCGCCTACGAGGTCTCCGAGGCGACCGGCTGGGGCCTCGTCCCGCCCACCGTGCTGCGGGACGGGCCGCACGGCGAGGGCATGTGCCAGCTGTGGGTCGAGACGGCCCCGGAGACCGAACTGCTCGCCCTGGTGGACGGCGAGGAGCCCGAGCCCGGCTGGAAGGCGATCGGTTTCGCCGAGGTCGGCCAGGGCCGGACCGCGCTGCTGGTGCACGCCGACGACGAACGCCTGCGCCGGCTCGCCGTGCTCGACGCCGTGATCAACAACGCCGACCGCAAGGGCGGCCATCTGCTGCCCACCGCCGACGGCCGCCTGTACGGCATCGACCACGGCGTCACCTTCAACGCCGAGAACAAGCTGCGCACGCTCCTGTGGGGCTGGGCGGGGGAGCCCCTGACCGCCGAGGCCGTCGAGGTCCTCCAGGGCCTCAGGAGCGCCCTGGAACCCGGCGGACGGCTGGCCGCCGTGCTGAGCGGGCTCATCACCCCCGCCGAACTCGAGGCCACCCGCGCGCGGACCGGCGCCCTGCTCGACTCCGGGACCCATCCGGAGCCGAGCGGCGAGTGGCCCGCGATCCCCTGGCCGCCGGTCTAGGGACCGGCCCGGCGCAGGTCCGGGCCCGCCGGCCATGGCCCGCCGGTGGGTCGTCCGGCACACCGGCGGGAAACCCGCAAGAGCGCCTTCCCGGCCATCTGGTCCGCTCCGGTTCGTACAGGCAACTTCCCTCCGGTTACGCTCATGACATGCATGCCTGGCCCGCTTCCGAGGTCCCCGCCCTGCCTGGTCAGGGCCGCGACCTGAGGATCCACGACACCGCGACCGGCGGTACGGTCTCCCTCGACCCCGGTCCCGTCGCCCGTATCTACGTCTGCGGCATCACCCCGTACGACGCGACCCACATCGGTCACGCGGCGACCTACAACGCGTTCGACCTCGTTCAGCGCGTGTGGCTCGACACCAAGCGGCAGGTTCAGTACGTCCAGAACGTGACCGACGTCGACGACCCGCTCCTGGAGCGGGCCGAACGCGACGGCGTCGACTGGGTCGCCCTCGCCGAGAAGGAGACGGCCCTCTTCCGCGAGGACATGACGGCCCTGCGGATGCTCCCGCCGCAGCACTACATAGGCGCGGTGGAGGCGATACCCGGCATCGTGCCGCTCGTCGAACGGCTGCGGGACGCGGGCGCCGCCTACGAACTCGACGGCGACGTCTACTTCTCCGTCGAGGCCGACCCGAACTTCGGCAAGGTCGCGAACCTGGACGCCGAGACCATGCGGCTGCTGTCCGCCGAGCGCGGCGGCGACCCGGACCGCCCGGGGAAGAAGAACCCGCTCGACCCCATGCTGTGGATGGCCGCCCGCGAGGGCGAGCCCAGCTGGGACGGCGGCTCGCTCGGCCGCGGCCGGCCCGGCTGGCACATCGAGTGCGTGGCCATCGCCCTCGACCACCTGGGGATGGGCTTCGACGTGCAGGGCGGCGGCTCCGACCTCGCCTTCCCGCACCACGAGATGGGCGCCTCCCACGCCCAGGCCCTCACCGGCGAGTTCCCCATGGCCAAGGCGTACGTCCACGCCGGCATGGTGGCCCTCCACGGCGAGAAGATGTCCAAGTCCAAGGGCAACCTCGTCTTCGTCTCCACGCTCCGTCAGGACGGCGTCGACCCCGCCGCCATCCGGCTCGCCCTCCTCGCCCACCACTACCGCGCCGACTGGGAGTGGACCGACCAGGTGCTGGCGGACGCCGAGGCCCGCCTCGGCCGCTGGCGCGCCGCCGTCTCGCGGCCCGACGGACCGCCCGCCGAGACGCTCGTCGCCGAGATGCGCGAAGCCCTCGCCGCCGACCTCGACGCCCCCGCCGCGCTGGCCGCCGTCGACCGCTGGGCCGCGCTCCAGCAGGAGACGGGCGGCACCGACATCGGCGCCCCCGGCGTCGTCTCGCGGGCCGTGGACGCCCTGCTGGGCGTGGCCCTCTAGCCGTCGGCCCGGTCCAGAGCGATGACAGGGGCGCCCCCCGATCCCGGGAGGCGCCCCTTCGCCGCTCGCACGGCCCCACAGGCCGCCTGCCTGTCCGTCCTTCCGCGCGGGAAGCGCGACTGAGGGAGCGTCGTCTCCGTGCGCTCGCCGTCCGGTCCGGCCCGCTCAGTCGTCCGACGAATCGCTGTCGTCCGGGGTCTCCCCGCTCGGCTTCGGCGGCTTGGGGGGCCGGGTGCGCTCCCCGGGATCGGGCGGCCCGCCGCCGTCCCGCCGCCGCAGGTAGCGCTCGAACTCGCGGGCGATCGCCTCGCCCGACGCCTCCGGCAGCTCCGCGGTGTCCCGCGCCTCCTCCAGCGTCTGCACGTACTCGGCGACCTCGGTGT
This sequence comes from Streptomyces sp. LUP30, assembly GCF_001746365.1. Lineage (GTDB taxonomy): Bacteria > Actinomycetota > Actinomycetes > Streptomycetales > Streptomycetaceae > Streptomyces. The sequence continues at coordinate 74,546 of NZ_MJAJ01000039.1, read as the reverse complement.
CCTCGGCGGCCAACTGGTCCACGCCCACCTGCCAGGCCCGCGCGTCCTCGGGCAGTTCGCCCAGCGGGATGCGCACGTCGATCAGGTCCTCCAGGCGGTTGAGGAGGGCCAGCGTCGCCTTGGGGTTCGGCGGCTGCGAGACATAGTGCGGCACCGCCGCCCAGAGGCTCACCGCGGGCACGCCCGCGTGTGTGCACGCCTCCTGCAGGACGCCGACGATGCCCGTGGGGCCCTCGTACTTGGTCTCCTCCAGGTCCATCCGCTGCGCCAGATCGGCGTCCGACGTGGTCCCGCTGATCGGAACCGGACGCGTGTGCGGGGTGTCGCCGAGCAGCGCGCCCAGGATGACCACCAGTTCCACGCCCAGCTCGTGCGCGAAGCCCAGCAGCTCGTTGCAGAACGAGCGCCAGCGCATGGACGGTTCGATGCCGCGCACGAGCACCAGGTCGCGTGGCTTGTCACCGCCCACCCGGACGACCGACAACCTTGTCGTGGGCCATGTGATCTTGCGCACGCCGGCGTCCATCCACACCGTGGGGCGGTTCACCTGGAAGTCGTAGTAGTCCTCGGCATCCAGCGCCGCGAACACCTCGCCCTTCCACTCCCGCTCCAGGTGCGCGACCGCGGTGGAGGCGGCGTCGCCGGCATCGTTCCAGCCCTCGAACGCGGCCACCATGACCGGGTCGATCAGCTCGGGAACCCCCTCGAGCTCGATCACCCAGCGCCTCCTTCCGACGTGCCCTCGCTTGACCACCCAACCTTACGGCGTTCTGCGGGGGCGCCCGCAGCCCCCTTGCGCGGGGGAGTGACCGGATCACTGCCCCGTTCGCCACCTCGGAACACCCCGCGGTGATCGGATCTGTCGCCGATCCTGGAAGCCCCCGCGGCGGGGCCCGCGCGCGCCGACCGTCACCCGCCCGCGCAGGCCGCGCCCCACGCGGCGCCGTCCGCGACCGGGACCGGCGCGGAGAACCGCACCGCCGCTCCGAGTTCACGTCCCCGGGCCGCCGCGTGCCGTGTTCGCCGTCATCGGCCTACAGCGACGACCGCAGCCACTGCTCGACGCTCGCGATGTGCACGGTCGCCCACGAACGCGCCGCCTCCGCGTCGCGGTCGCGCAGGGCCGCGAGGATCGCCCGGTGCTCGCGCAGAGTGCCGGAGACCGCGTCCTCCTGCGTCAGCCCGCGCCAGATCCGGGCCCGGGTGGTGGGCCCCGAGAGTCCGTCGAGCAGGGAGCACAGCACCGAGTTGCCGGCGCTCTGCACGATGCCCCGGTGGAACTCCAGATCGCCGGCGACCAGTTCCTCCACCGAGGGAGAGGCCCCGAGCTTGTCCAACTGGGACTCCAGCGCGTCCAGTTGCTGTTCGCTGACGCGCAGCGCGGCCATCGCCGTCGCGGCCGGCTCCAGGATGCGGCGCACCGCCAGGAACTCCAGGACGGTGTCGTCGCGGTGGAAGTCCACGACGAAACTCAGCGCCTCCAGGAGCAGTTGGGGGTCGAGGCTGGTCACGTACGTGCCGTCGCCCTGCCGTACGTCCAGGATCCGGATCAGCGACAGGGCGCGCACCGCCTCGCGCAGCGAGTTGCGGGACAGGCCCAGCTCGGCGGCCAGCTCGCTCTCCTTGGGCAGCCGGTCCCCGGGGCGCAGCGCACCCGAGACGATCATGCCCTTGATCCGCTCGATCGCCTCGTCGGTGACTGCCATGTCCGTCCTCCTGTCGCTCAACGCCGAGACATCCGATGTCTCAGTGGCCATTATGAGGCCAGACCGGCGGACTGCCTCCAGGTCCGCGATCACCGCTCCACCGCCTCACCGTCGGGTACCCCGGCCGTCCCCGGCGGTCCCCGGCGTCCGTCGCCGCCACCGGTCCACGTCTCGGTGGGTGGACGCGTCCGGGGCGGGCGGTCGGATCCCCGGCCGCCCCGAACGCGGCTTCGAACGACTCGAACTGTGGTTCCCCAGGTCAGGTACCGTGGCTGACGCCGCCGGAACACCAGGAGCGTCCCTTTATGTCCCAGGAACTTCGTGCTGTCGACTGGACCGGAAACGGTCTGGCGCTCATCGATCAGACGCTGCTGCCGCATCGCACCGAGATCGTGGACGTCCGCGATGTGGACACCCTGGTCGACGCCGTCCGGCGACTCGTCGTGCGCGGCGCCCCCGCGATCGGCGCGGCGGGCGCGTACGGCGTGGCGATCGCCCTGCTGCAGGGTGCGCGCGAGGGCTGGTCCGAGGGCGAGGTGCGCGCGGCCGTCGCCCGCGTCCGCGAGGCGCGTCCGACGGCGGTGAACCTCATGGTGTGCGTGGACCGGGTCATGACCCGCTTCGCCGAGGGACTCGACGCGGTCCTGGCGGAGGCGGCCGCCGTCCAGCGCGAGGACGTCGAGGCGAACCGCGCGATGGGTGCGGCCGGCGCGGACTGGCTGCTGAAGCGGGTCGGTGAGGACCGCCCGCTGCGCGTCCTGACGCACTGCAACACCGGCGCGCTGGCCACCGCGGGCTGGGGCACCGCCCTCGGCGTCATCCGTGAACTGCACGCGAGAGGACGGCTGGAGGTGGTGTACGTCGACGAGACCCGCCCGTTGCTCCAGGGTTCGCGTCTGACCGCCTGGGAGCTCGTCCAGGAGGGCATCCCGCACTACGTCCAGGCCGACGGGGCGGCGGCCGGGACGATCCTGCGCGGCCAGGTCGACGCGGCCGTCGTCGGCGCCGACCGCATAGCGGCCAACGGTGACACGGCCAACAAGGTCGGCACCGTGGGCGTGGCTCTCGCCTGCGCCGACGCGGGCGTCCCGTTCCTGGTGGCCGCGCCCACGGCCACGGTCGACCTCGCCACGGCGACCGGCGCCGACATCCACATCGAACTCCGGGGCGAGGAGGAGGTGGTGGAGTGGGCTGGCGTGCGCACGGCGCCGACCGGCTCCCGCGGCCACAACCCGGCCTTCGACGTCACGCCGGGCCGCCTGGTGACGGGCCTGGTGACCGAGCGGGGCGTCCTGGAGGTCTCCGCCGGGGAACTGCCCGGCGACCGGATGCGCTGAGCGTCCGACCGGGCGGGCCGGCTCACGCGGGCCGACCCGCCCGGCCCCCGCCCGCGCGTCGGGCGTCCGCGCGCCGGGCGTCCGCGCGTCGGGCGTCCGGCGCTCAGCGGCGGGTGAGCTCCAACTCCAGGAGCCACTCGACCACTTCGGTGTGGTGGCGGGCCCGACGCGGGTCGTCGCCCCATACGTACAGGCCGTGTCCGGCCACGACCACGGCGGGCATCCGCGGGTCGCGGGCCGCCTCCAGCCGGTCGCCGAGCACCTTCATGTCCTGGCTGTTGGCGATGACCGGAAGCGTCACCTCGACGTCGTGGGCGGGCTGGCCGACGCCCTTGAGCATCTCCAGATCCTTGAAGACGATCCCGCCCGGGTGCCGGTGCCCCAGCGCCACGGACGCCACCGTGTGGACGTGCACCACGGCCCCCGCGCCGGTCAGCGCGGCCACGCGCGCGTGCAGTTCGGCCTCCGCGGACGGCCGGCCGCCGTGCACCGCGGCGCCCTGTCCGTCCACCAGCACCACGTCGGCGGGCGTCAGCTCGCCCTTGTCGTGGCCGCTCGCGGTGACGGCGAGCCGCAGCGGCTCGCGCGTCAGGACGACCGACAGGTTGCCGGACGTGCCGCGCATCCAGCCGAAGGAGGCGAACCGGGCGGACTCGGCGGCCAGGACCGCACCCGCCTCCTCCAGGTCCGGTGCGGTGATCTCGGCGGTCATGCGGTACTCCCGGTGGTGCCGACGGTGATCTCGTCGAACGACCCCGCCTGTGCGTGGTCGCCGACTCCCTGCTCGAAGTACGGCTCGCCCGGCCGCCGGACGCCGACGGTGTGCCAGCCCGCCTCGCGGGCCGCGTCCAGCTCGCCCCGCCGGTCGGACAGGAACAGCAGCCGGGACGGCTCCGTTCCGGTCGCCGAGGCGATGCGGCGGTACGACGACGGCTCCTGCTTGGGACCGGCGTTCTCGGTGTCGTACCGGCCGCTCACCAACCGCGTGAGGTCGCCCTCGGGGGTGTGGGCGAACCAGGCCCGCTGCGCGGCCGCCGACCCGGACGAGTAGACGTACAGCCGCAGTCCGGCCGCGTGCCAGGCGCGCAGCCGCGGGACGACGTCGTCGTAGAAGTGCGAGACCAGGTCGCCGCGCGCGAAGCCCTCGGACCAGACGATGCCCTGCAGGGTCTTCAGCGGCGTCGCCTTGCGGTCGTCGTCCAGCCAGGCGTTCAGCGTCTTCTCGATCGCGGCCGCATCGGCGTCCGGCTCACCCGTCAGCTCCCGCACCTGCGCGATCGCCCGCGCCACCGCGGGCTCCTCGGCCCGCTCGGCGAGCAGTTCGGCGAACCGCGCGCGCGAGTACGGGTACAGCACATCGACGACGAAGCCCGTGGCGCTCGTGGTGCCCTCGATGTCGAGCACCACGGCGTCCACGTCGAACGCCGGCTCCCGCAGGCTCACGCGGCGTCCCGGTCGGCCGCGTAGCCGGCGGCGATCGTGTCGTAGTCGGGGAAGCGGGCGGCGATGGGGGAGCCGGTGAAGTTGCCGATCCAGCCGTCCTCCTCGTGGAAGAAGCGGATCGCCGTGAACGACGGGTTCGTGCCCATGTCGAACCAGTGGGTGGTGCCCCGTGGGACGCCGAGCAGGTCGCCCTTCTCGCAGAAGACGGCGTGCACTTCGCCGCCGACGTGCAGATAGAAGACGCCGGAGCCGGAGACGAAGAACCGGACCTCGTCATCGTCGTCGTGGGTGTGCTCCTGGAGGAACTTCGCCCGGGCGGCCTTCGCCTTCGCCGGGAACTCCGGGTCGTCGCCGGGGTGCAGGCCGAGGACGTCGACGGTGGTGAAGCCCTCCTCGGCGTTCAGCTTCTCGATCTCCGGGCCGTAGGCGGCGAACACCGTGTCGCTGTCGGCGTCCGCGGGCACGTCCTCGCGGATCGGCCACTGCTCGTACCGCACGCCCAGCGGCCTGAGCGCCTCGGCGATCTCGGCGGGGTCGCAGGTGCGGCGCACCAGGGTCTCCGGGCCCGACTCGGACCAGGTCGTCAGCAGCGTCATGGAAGCAACTCCAGAGGTCTGGAAGTGAGGAGTGCGGGAGCGCGCGGGGAGGGCGGTGGAGGGGCATCACTCGACCGCGACACGCCAGGGCGCATGCCGCTCCGTGATGGTAACCGCCGATGGTGTGTACACCGACTGTGACGATATCGCCATCTCATATGACGGGATGTGGTGTCCATTCCTTTGACGGGGCCTCATGGAGGACATGTCCGACCTCGAGGTACTGCGCACCCGGCTCGACGAGGGCGCGGCCTACGGCCCGCACACCTCGGCGCGCATCGGTGAGTTCGTCGCCCGGTTCTCCTTCGCCACCAGCGACTTCGGCATGCCGTCCGCCGAGCGCAAGGCGCTGGTCGCGGCCTCCGTCAGCCCCGAGCTGTGCAAGATCACCGAGGACGCCGTCCTGTCCGAGCCCTACGTGGAGCACGAGCACGACCACTGGGACCCGGCCTCGACGACCTGGCCGCCGCCTTCCGCGCGGACGCCCGGCTGCGCACCGAGGTCGCCGACCTCCGCCACACTTTCATGACCGCCGCCCAGGCCCTCCTGCACGGCGACCTGCACACCGGCAGCGTGATGGCCGGCTCCCGCGAGGGCGCCCCCGTCGTCCGGGCCTTCGACCCCGAATTCTCCTTCGTCGGCCCCGTCGGCTACGACCTGGGCCTGTACTGGGCGAACACCCTGGTCTCGGCGGAACGGGCCCGCGCACTCGACGCGCTGTCCGACCACGCCGACCAACTCGGCCTCCCCTGGCGGGCGTTCGAGACGGAGTTCCGCCTGCTGTGGCCGACCCGCGTCGACTCCTTCTTCGACGACGCCTGCCTCGACCGGTTCCTGCGCCGGGTCTGGACCGACTCCGTCGGTTACGCCGGCGCCGAGATCGTCCGGCGCATCACCGGCTTCGCCCACCTCGCCCACCCGACGACCCTGCCGGACCCGGTCCCCGCCTCCCGCCGCGCCCTGCGGCCGGGACGTGAACTGATCGTGCGGCGCGAGGAGTTGACGGACGTCCAGGCGGTGGAGGCGGACGTGGCGTCGCTCGGCCGAGCCGCCGCGCACCGGCATGCGAAAGGGGCGGCTCCATAGGGGTGGAGCCGCCCCTTTCCCGGTTCCGGCCCCGGTACGGAGGGGCCGTCCCCCTGCGCCGGCCCCGGTCAGGGGAGTGGGGCCGGCGGAGGGTCTTGTGGCGGAGGAACGGTCCCGCGGCGGACCTACTTCTTGTCGAGCAGGTCCTGCACCCCGGCGCGGACGTCGTCCGTGGCCAGGCCGCGGATCGTCAGCGTCGTACGGCGGCGCAGCACGTCGTCCGCCGTCTCGGCCCACTCGTTGTCGCGGGCGTAGACGACCTGCGCCCAGATCTCGGGCGCGTCCGGGTGGACCCGCTCGCGCAGCTCGGGGTTGTCGTTCGCCAGGCGCGCGATGTCGAAGGCGAGCGAGCCGTAGTGGGTGGCCAGGTGCTTGGCGGTGTCGGCCGCCATGCGCGGGCCGGGCGCCGGGTTGTCGACCAGCAGCCGGTGCGCGACCGCGCGCGGGTTGGCGACGCCGGGCAGCGGCAGCTTCCTCGGCAGCGAGGAGATCGGCTCGAAGTCGTCGCCCAGCGGGTGGCCCGGCAGCGCCTCCAGCTTCTGCATGACCGTCCGGCCGATGTGCCGGAACGTCGTCCACTTGCCGCCCGCGACGGACAGCATGCCGCCCCGGCCCTCGGTCACCACGGTCTCGCGCTTGGCCTTCGCCGTGCTGCCGGGGCCGCCCGGCAGCACGCGCAGACCCGCGAAGGCGTAGGTGATCAGGTCACGGTCGAGCTGCTGGTCGCGGATGGAGAACGCGGCCTCGTCGAGTATCTGCGCGGTGTCCTTCTCGGTGACCGAGACGTCCGCCGGGTCGCCCTCGTACTCCTCGTCGGTGGTGCCGAGGAGCAGCATGTCCTCCCAGGGAAGGGCGAAGGTGATGCGGTACTTGTCGATGGGCGTCGCGAGCGCGGCCCGCCAGGGCGCGGTGCGCTTCAGCACCAGGTGCGCCCCCTTGGACAGGCGGATGGACGGCGCCGCGTTCGGGTCCTCCATCTTGCGCAGGTGGTCGACCCACGGGCCGGTGGCGTTCAGCACCAGCCGGGCGTTGACGCCGAACTCGTCCCCTGAGAGGCGGTCGCGCAGCTCGGCGCCCGTGACCCGCCCCTTGGTGAAACGCAGGCCGGACACCTCGGCGTGGTTGAGGACCACCGCACCCGCCCCGACGGCCGCGCGGACCGTCATCAGCGCCATGCGGGCGTCGTTCATCTGGTCGTCGCCGTACACGGCCACGGCCTTGAGGTTGTCGGTGCGCAGCTCGGGCACGTCCTGAGCGGCCTTGGCCGGGGACAGGAGGTGACCGACGCCGTCGCCGAACGCCGACAGCGCGGAGTAGGCGAAGACGCCCGCCCCGAGCTTCGCCGCGCCGTGCGGCCCGCCCTTGTACACGGGGAGGTAGAACGTGAGCGGGTTCGCCAGGTGGGGGGCCACCTGACGGGAGACCGCACGGCGCTCGAAGTGGTTCTCCGCCACCAGCTTCACCGCGCCGGTCTGCAGGTAGCGCAGACCGCCGTGGAGCAGCTTGGAGGAGGCGGAGGAGGTGGCGCCGGCGAAGTCGCCGGCGTCGACCAGAGCCACCCTGAGGCCGGACTGCGCGGCGTGCCAGGCGGTGGAGATGCCCAGAATGCCGCCGCCGATCACGAGAAGGTCGTACGACGCCTTGGAGAGCTGTTCCCGGGTCTCGGCGCGGCTCGGGTTGGAGCCGGACGCCGGGCGCGTCCCCAGGGCAGGCACGGACTGCAGGGTGGGCTGACTGGTCATTTCGGGTCTTACTCCTCGTCCTCGAGCCAGCCCATGGTCCGCTCGACGGCCTTGAGCCAGCTCTTGTACTCACGGTCGCGGGTGTCCGCGTCCATGCGGGGGGTCCACTCGGCGGCCCGGCGCCAGTTGGCGCGCAGGTCGTCGGTGCTGGTCCAGAAGCCGACGGCGAGGCCGGCGGCGTAGGCGGCGCCGAGGCAGGTGGTCTCGGCGACCATCGGGCGCACCACGGGGGCGTCCACGAAGTCCGAGAGGGTCTGCATCAGCAGGTTGTTGGAGGTCATGCCGCCGTCGACCTTGAGGGCCGCGAGCTCGACGCCGGAGTCCTTCGTCATGGCGTCGGTGATCTCACGGGTCTGCCAGGCCGTGGCCTCCAGGACGGCGCGCGCGAGGTGCGCCTTGGTGACGTACCGGGTGAGGCCGGCGATCACTCCGCGGGCGTCGGAGCGCCAGTACGGGGCGAACAGACCGGAGAAGGCCGGCACGAAGTAGGCGCCGCCGTTGTCCTCGACGGTGAGCGCGAGCGTCTCGATCTCGGCGGCGGTGGAGATCAGGCCCATCTGGTCGCGCATCCACTGCACCAGCGAACCGGTGACGGCGATCGAGCCCTCCAGGGCGTACACCGGCTTGTCGTCGCCGATGCGGTAGCCGACCGTGGTCAGCAGGCCCGAGTAGGAGTTGATGATCTTCTCGCCGGTGTTCATCAGCATGAACGTGCCGGTGCCGTACGTCGACTTGGCCTCGCCCTCGGCGAAACAGGTCTGACCGAACAGGGCGGCCTGCTGGTCGCCGAGCGCGGAGGCGACCGGGATGCCGCCGAGCAGGTCGCCCAGGCGGCCGCCGGTGACCTCGCCGTACACCTCGGCGGAGGAGCGGATCTCCGGGAGCATCGACAGCGGCACGCCGATGGACTCGGCGATCTTCTCGTCCCACTCCAGGGTGTGCAGGTTCATCAGCATGGTGCGGGAGGCGTTGGTGACGTCGGTGTAGTGCTTGCCGCCGTCGACGCCGCCGGTCAGGTTCCAGATGACCCAGGTGTCCATGGTGCCGAAGAGGATGTCGCCCGCCTCGGCACGCTCGCGCAGACCCTCGACGTTGTCGAGCAGCCAGCGCGCCTTGGGGCCGGCGAAGTACGAGGCCAGCGGAAGGCCGGTCTCACGGCGGAAGCGGTCCTGGCCGACGTTGCGGCCGAGCTCGCGGCACAGGGCGTCGGTGCGGGTGTCCTGCCACACGATGGCGTTGTGGACGGGCTCACCGGTGTTCTTGTCCCACAGCAGCGTGGTCTCACGCTGGTTGGTGATGCCGATGGCCTTGATGTCGTCGCGGGTGATGCCGGCCTTCTCGATGGCTCCGGCGACGACCTCCTGGACGTTGGTCCAGATCTCGGTGGCGTCGTGCTCGACCCAGCCCGGCTTCGGGAAGATCTGCTCGTGCTCCTTCTGGTCGACGGAGACGATCCGGCCGTCGCGGTCGAAGACGATGCAGCGGGAGGAGGTGGTGCCCTGGTCGATGGCGGCGATGAAGGGGCCGGCGGTGTGCGCGTCGGTCACGGTGTGCTCCTGGGGTTCCGTGGAGAGGGGGCTGTCTGTACGGCGCTGCTGACTACGCGGTGCAGCTGGTGCTCTCAAGCAAAAGCGACGTTGTAGATGCCTGCAGCGATCGCGCCGCCGATCAGCGGGCCGACCACCGGGATCCAGGCGTAGCTCCAGTCGGAGCCACCCTTGTTGGGCAGGGGCAGGAGGGCGTGCACGATGCGGGGGCCGAGGTCACGGGCCGGGTTGATCGCGTAACCGGTCGGGCCGCCGAGCGAGAGACCGATCGAGACGACCACGAGGGCGGTGATCAGCGCGCCCAGGTTGCCCAGGCCGTTGCCCTTGTCGTTCAGGCCCTGCGTGAGCACGGCGAGCACCAGCACGATGGTGCCGATGATCTCCGTGGCGAGGTTCTGCCAGACGACCCGGATCTCCGGACCGGTGGAGAAGACGCCCAGGACCGGGCCGGCGCCCACTTCCTGCGCCTCGACGGCCTTGACCTTGGTGGACTGGGCGCCGGGGCCGCCGACGATCTCGCGGTCGGTCAGGTGCGCGTGGAACTGGCCGTAGTAGGCGACCCAGACGAGCGTCGCACCGATGGCGGCGCCGAGCAGCTGCCCGGCCCAGTAGACCGGAACGTTGCTCCAGTCGTCGTCCTTGATCGCGAGTGCGAGGGTGACCGCCGGGTTGAGGTGGGCCCCGGAGAGGGGGGCCGAGGTGTAGACGGCCGTCAGAACGGCGAAACCCCACCCGAAGGTGATGGCGAGCCAGCCGGCGTTGCGGGCCTTGGAGGCCTTCAGCGTGACGGCGGCGCAGACGCCACCGCCCAGCAGGATGAGTATGGCGGTACCGATGGTCTCGCCGATGAAGATGTCGGAGCTGGACACCCGCGACTCCTTGTCCTTCGTCCAGGGAAGCCGAACCCCGGGTCCCACCGGGGGTTCGAGCGCCCTCGGGGGTGAGAGCGATGCCGGCCTTTGGCGTTGTCACACTCTAGCGCGTATTGCCGGTAGGTGTTCGACAATGCCGACCGATGGACGGGAGTCTTGCCCGGCCGTCACGTGTGCGTCAAGAGTGGTGTTATCGAAAGTGCGATCGTTATTGATCGCGGCAAGTCATCGATCTTCGCGTAGGTGCGCACGCACTCGCCCCCGATGTCCGACTCGGATCGTTTTTGCAGGGTATGGCAAAGGCCGGAACGTCGTCCGACGTCCCGGCCCGTTCTGCCGCACTGCTCGAGGCGCTTCGGCGAAGCACTTCGGCGGACTTCCCGACGAACGTCTCGACGGATTTCGCGAGCGCCCGCCGACCGCACCGCTCGGGCGGCGCGCCGGCGGGCGGTGCCGCGGACGCGCTCCTCGGCAGGGCGGCCGCGGGCGGACTCAGAAGCGCCCGGCGCCCAGGTCCCGTGACACCGCGCGGGCGCAGTCCCGCACCGCCGCGATCAGCTCGGGACGCAGTTCGCCGTCCCGCCCCAGCCGCTCCACGGCGCCGGTGATCCCGACCGCGCCCACGGGCATGCGCCGCCGGTCGTGGATGGGCGCGGCGATGGACGCCACGCCCTCCCAGGTCTCCTCCACGTCGGCCGCGTAACCCCGCGCGCGCGTGAGGTCGAGGATGTGCTCGAAGGCGTCCAGCTCGCACACCGTGCGGTCCGTGAACGGCTTGCGGTCGACCTCCATGGCCTCGCTGTGGGCCACCGGGTCGTAGGCCGACAGGACCTTGCCCAGGGCCGTGGAGTGCAGCGGCTGCATGGCCCCGATCTCCAGCACCTGCCGGCTGTCGTCCGGCCGGAAGACGTGGTGCACGATCAGCACGCCCTGCTGGTGCAGCACCCCCAGGTGGACGCTCTCGCCGCTGGAGCGGGCCAGGTCGTCCGTCCACACCAGGGCACGCGCGCGCAGCTCGTGCACGTCCAGGTAGGTCGTGCCCAGTCGCAGCAGCTCCGCGCCCAGCTGATAGCGCCCGGAGACGTCGTCCTGCTCGACGAAGCCCTCCTGCTGGAGGGTGCGCAGGATCCCGTGCGCGGTGCCCTTGGCCAGGCCCGTGGACGAGGCGATGTCCGACAGGCCCAGGCGCCGCTCGCCGCCGGCGAGCAGTCGCAGCATCGCGGCCGCACGTTCGACCGACTGGATGTTCCGTGCCATCGCCGTCCTGCCTCCGTCCCCTTCGACCGTCAACGCACGGCATCTGCTGCCGTCGTTCGGCAATGTCGAACACTACCGGTCCATGCCGACCTCTCGCTAATGGTCGGTCGATACGTGTTACGCGAGTCGTCTCCCAGGAGAGACACGCCCGTCGCACGGCCGTGCCCGACCGTCCGCCGACCCCCGTCGGGACCGGGTCCGCCGCCACGGGACTCGTCCGCCCCGTGGACGCCCCTGACCATAAGGCCTCGGTCCCGGCTACCCTGACGGCGTGCGCGCTCCTCGGGAGGCCTTGTCACCCGCATCCTGAGAGGACGCGAAGCCGACAGCCGTCGCATCTGAGGGAGCCCTTTCATGGCCTCTGTGCCGCCGACCCCTTCCGCCGACAGCCGGACCCGTGTGTCCGCGCTCCGAGAGGCCCTGGCCACCCGCGTGGTGGTGGCCGACGGAGCCATGGGCACCATGCTCCAGGCCCAGGAGCCCACCCTGGAGGACTTCGAGAACCTCGAGGGCTGCAACGAGATCCTCAACGTCACCCGGCCGGACATCGTGCGCTCGGTGCACGAGGAGTACTTCGGCGCCGGCGTCGACTGCGTCGAGACCAACACGTTCGGCGCAAACCACTCCGCCATGGCCGAGTACGACATCGCCGACCGCGTGTACGAGCTGTCCGAGGCGGGCGCACGCATCGCCCGCGAGACCGCCGACGCCTTCGCCGCCCGCGACGGACGCACCCGCTGGGTCCTGGGCTCCATCGGCCCCGGCACCAAGCTCCCCACCCTCGGCCACATCGGCTACGGCACCTTGCGCGACGGCTTCCAGGCCAACGCCGAGGGCCTGCTCGCCGGCGGCGCGGACGCGCTGATCGTCGAGACCACCCAGGACCTCCTGCAGACGAAGTCGTCGGTCCTGGGCGCCAGGCGGGCGATGGAGGCGACCGGCGCCGAGGTGCCCCTGCTGGTCTCGATGGCGTTCGAGACGACCGGCACCATGCTGCTCGGCTCCGAGATCGGCGCCGCGCTCACCGCGCTGGAACCCCTCGGCATCGACATGATCGGCCTGAACTGCTCCACCGGCCCCGCCGAGATGAGCGAGCACCTGCGCTACCTGGCCCGGCACTCGCGCACCCCGCTGCTGTGCATGCCGAACGCCGGTCTGCCGATCCTCACCAAGGACGGCGCCCACTTCCCGCTCGACGCCGAAGGCCTGGCCGACGCGCAGGACAACTTCGTCCGTGACTACGGGCTGAACCTCGTCGGCGGTTGCTGCGGCACGACGCCCGAGCATCTGCGCCGGCTGGTGGAGCGGGTGCAGGGGGCCTCGCCGGCCGAGCGCAGTCCGCGTCCCGAGCCCGGGGCCGCCTCGCTGTACCAGAGCGTCTCGTTCCGCCAGGACACCGCGTACATGGCGATCGGTGAGCGCACCAACGCCAACGGTTCGAAGAAGTTCCGTGAGGCGATGCTGGAGGGCCGCTGGGACGACTGCGTGGAGATGGCCCGGGACCAGATCCGCGAGGGCGCGCACATGCTGGATCTGTGCGTGGACTACGTGGGCCGTGACGGCGTCGCGGACATGGACGAGCTGGCCGGCCGGTTCGCCACCGCCTCGACCCTGCCGATCGTGCTGGACTCCACCGAGGTCGAGGTCATCCGGGCGGGTCTGGAGCGGCTGGGCGGCCGCGCGGTGATCAACTCGGTGAACTACGAGGACGGCGACGGCCCCGAGTCCCGGTTCGCGAAGGTGACGGCGCTGGCCAGGGAGCACGGCGCGGCGCTGATCGCGCTGACCATCGACGAGGAGGGCCAGGCCCGCACCGTCGAGTCGAAGGTGGCCATCGCCGAGCGGCTCATCGAGGACCTCACCGGCAACTGGGGGATCCGGGAATCGGACATCCTCATCGACTGTCTGACGTTCACGATCTGCACCGGGCAGGAGGAGTCCCGCAAGGACGGCATCGCCACCATCGAGGCGATCCGCGAGCTCAAGCGGCGCCGGCCCGAGGTGCAGACCACGCTGGGCCTGTCGAACATCTCCTTCGGGTTGAACCCGGCGGCGCGGATCCTGCTCAACTCGGTGTTCCTGGACGAGTGCGTGAAAGCGGGCCTGGACTCGGCGATCGTGCACGCCTCGAAGATCCTGCCCATCGCGCGCTTCAGCGAAGAGGAGGTCACCACCGCCCTCGACCTCATCCACGACCGGCGCGCCGAGGGCTACGACCCGCTGCAGAAGCTGATGGCGCTGTTCGAGGGCGCCACCACCAAGTCGCTGAAGGCGGGCAAGGCCGAGGAGCTGGCGGCGCTGCCGCTGGACGAGCGCCTCAAGCGGCGGATCATCGACGGCGAGAAGAACGGCCTGGAGGCCGACCTCGCCGAGGCGCTGCAGTCCCGCCCCGCCCTGGACATCGTCAACGAGACGCTGCTGGACGGCATGAAGGTGGTCGGCGAGCTGTTCGGCTCGGGTCAGATGCAGCTGCCGTTCGTGCTGCAGTCCGCCGAGGTGATGAAGACGGCTGTGGCCTACCTGGAGCCGCACATGGAGAAGTCGGACGCGGAGGGCAAGGGCACGATCGTGCTGGCGACCGTGCGCGGCGACGTCCATGACATCGGCAAGAACCTGGTCGACATCATCTTGTCGAACAACGGCTACAACGTGGTCAATCTCGGGATCAAGCAGCCGGTCTCGGCGATCCTGGACGCGGCCAAGGAGCATCGGGCCGACGTGATCGGCATGTCGGGCCTGCTGGTGAAGTCCACGGTGATCATGAAGGAGAACCTGGAGGAGCTCAACCAGCGCAAGATGGCCGCCGACTACCCGGTGATCCTCGGCGGCGCCGCCCTGACCAGGGCTTACGTCGAGCAGGACCTGCACGAGATCTATCAGGGCGAGGTCCGCTACGCCCGCGACGCCTTCGAGGGCCTGCGCCTGATGGACGCCCTGATCGGCGTCAAGCGCGGGGTGCCGGGGGCGAAACTGCCCGAACTGAAGCAGCGCCGGGTCCGCGCGAGCACGACGGCCACGGAGGTCGAGGAGCGTCCGCAGGAGGGCCACGTCCGTTCCGACGTGGCCACCGACAACCCCGTCCCGAAGCCCCCGTTCGAAGGTACCCGGGTCATCAAGGGCATCCAGCTCAAGGAGTACGCCTCCTGGCTCGACGAGGGCGCCCTCTTCAAGGGCCAGTGGGGGCTGAAGCAGGCCCGGACCGGCGACGGGCCGAGCTACGAGGAACTCGTCGAGAGCGAGGGCCGCCCCCGGCTGCGCGGTCTGCTGGACAAGCTCCAGACCGACAACCTCCTCGAAGCGGCCGTCGTCTACGGCTACTTCCCCTGTGTGTCCAAGGACGACGACCTGATCGTCCTGGACCAGCAGGGCAACGAGCGCACCCGCTTCACCTTCCCCCGCCAGCGCCGCGGCAGGCGCCTGTGCCTGGCCGATTTCTTCCGCCCGGAAGAGTCGGGGGAGACGGACGTCGTCGGCTTCCAGGTCGTCACCGTCGGCTCCCGCATCGGCGAGGAGACGGCCCGCCTCTTCGCCTCCGACTCCTACCGCGACTACCTCGAACTGCACGGCCTGTCCGTCCAGTTGGCCGAGGCCCTCGCCGAGTACTGGCACGCCCGCGTGCGCTCCGAACTCGGCTTCGCCGGCGAGGACCCGGCGGACGTCGAGGACATGTTCGCCCTGAAGTACCGCGGCGCCCGCTTCTCCCTCGGCTACGGCGCCTGCCCCGACCTCGAGGACCGCGCCAAGATCGCCGAGCTGCTGCAGCCCGAGCGGATCGGCGTGCATCTGTCGGAGGAGTTCCAGCTCCACCCCGAGCAGTCCACCGACGCCATCGTGATCCACCACCCCGAGGCGAAGTACTTCAACGCACGGTGACCCCGCGCTGCGCGGCGCGCGACAGGTGCGCGCCGCCGGGCACGCTGATCGGATAAGTCGTACACTGGTCGGTCCACTGCAGGCCGGTTCCCCCGCGGGAACCGGCCTGCTCGTCCCTCAAGGAGGTACGTGGATGACCAGCACGGTTCCCGCGCGAGTGACCCGCACGGCCCAGGGCTCCGCCCTGCAGGCCGTGCTCCTCGACATGGACGGCACTCTGGTGGACACCGAGGGCTTCTGGTGGGACGTCGAGGTCGAGGTCTTCGCCGGTCTCGGCCACGCTCTGGACGACTCCTGGCGCCATGTCGTGGTCGGCGGCCCCATGAGCCGCAGCGCAGGGTTCCTGATCGATGCGACCGGGGCCGACGTCACCCTCGCCGAACTCACCGTCCTGCTCAACGAGGGGTTCGAGGACCGCATCACCCGCGCCCTGCCCCTGATGCCGGGAGCCGCCCGGCTGCTGGCGGAACTGGCCGAGCACGAGGTGCCCACCGCCCTCGTCTCCGCCTCCCACCGCCGCATCATCGACCGCGTGCTCACCGCGCTCGGCGCCGAGCACTTCCGGCTCACCGTGGCCGGCGACGAGGTCCCGCGCACCAAGCCCCACCCGGACCCCTACCTGTTCGCTGCCGCGGGCCTCGGCGCGGACCCCGCCCGCTGCGCCGTCGTCGAGGACACCGCCACCGGGGTCGCCTCGGCGGAGGCGGCCGGGTGCCATGTGGTCGCCGTGCCCTCCGTCGCCCCGATCGCGCCCGCCCCGCGCCGCACCGTGGTCTCCTCGCTGGAACAGGTCGACCTGTCTTTTCTGCGCGGCCTGATGCCGCTCTGACGTTGCTCCGATGCCGCTCCGATGATCGCGGTCGCGATCATTGGTGAGCGACCGATGACGGAAATGCGATAGGCGTTCACCCAGCGTGCACCGTCGATTGCGGGGAATTCGACGGGTGTGCGCGCGGCCGAATTCGGATCTTCACCGAGTGCTCCGTGACGGCCGAATTCCGCTCTGCCCGGACGTTTTATGCGTGTGACGTTCCCCACCCGTTCAAGGCTCGACAGATGACTCTCCGTGTGTATCGCAGTCTCGTGGGACGCCCCGGGGTGCATCCTTGTGTCCCGATTGGTGAGCGGCTGTACGAATCCTTCCGCTGACGGCTGTTCAGTGCGTCCGCAGCCGGTTTCGCAGCGTGATGGGCATTCAACTCCGGTGGCCGTCAACCGTCCTGCCGGTCCGGACTAATCTCGTCGCGAGAACATCGCCCTTACCCCGTGATCCGCAGCGCCACCCCTGCATGCCGGGTACACGGACCGACAGCTGTGGAGAAACTCGAGCATGAACCGTAAGACTTTGGTGCTGCCGGCCGTCGTCGGTCTGCTCGCGCCCGCGCTCGCGGCCTGCGGCGGAACCGACAGCGGGAGCGGCAGCGGCGACGCCATCGTCGTCGGCACCACCGACCGGTTCACGGCAACGAAGGACGCCCCGGCCCCGCTCGACCCGGCCTACTCCTACGACGTCGGCACCTGGAACATCCTGCGCCAGACCGTGCAGACCCTGATGATCCAGCCCAAGGGCGAGGGCGAGCCGGTCCCCGAAGCCGCCGAGAGCTGCCGTTTCACCGACACCGGCAACGAGCGCTACTCCTGCAAGCTGCGCAGCGGCCTGAAGTTCGCCAACGGCGACGCCGTGACCGCCAAGGACGTGAAGTTCTCCATCGAGCGCGCCCGCACCATCAAGGCCGACTCCGGCGTCTTCGCCCTGCTGTCCACCATCGACACCATCGAAACGCAGGGCGACAACGAAGTCATCTTCCATCTCAAGACCGCCGACGCGACGTTCCCCTTCAAGCTGTCGACCCCGGTCGCCGGCATCGTCAACCCGGCCGACTACGAGAAGAACAAGCTGCGCGACGGCTTCGACGTCGACGGCTCCGGCCCGTACACCCTCAAGGCCGAGACCGACGGCGACGAGATGACCAAGGCCGTGTTCACCAAGAACCCCCACTACAAGGGGACGCTGCCGGTGAACAACGACGAGGTCGACATGGTCTCCTTCAAGGACGCCGACGCCATGGGCACCGCCCTGCAAAAGGGCGACATCGACCTCATGACCCGCACCATGTCGCCCCAGCAGATACGCAAGCTCTCCGACTCCTCGGCCTCCGGCGACATCGACCTCGTCGAGCTCAACGGCCTCGAGATCCGCTACCTCGCCTTCGACACCACCGACTCGACGGTCAAGTCGAAGGCCGTGCGCCAGGCGATGGCCCAGGTCGTCAACCGCGGCCAGCTCGTCTCCGAGGTCTACGGCTCCCAGGCCGAGCCCCTCTACTCGCTGGTCCCGGCCACCGTCACCGGTCACTCCAACTCGTTCTTCAACACCTACGGCGACCCGAACGTCGGCAAGGCCAAGTCCCTGCTGGCCGACGCCGACATCAGCACCCCGGTGAAGCTGACGCTGAACTACACGACCGACCACTACGGCCCGGCCACCAAGCAGGAGTTCGAGACGCTGCAGAAGCAGCTCAACAGCAGTGGGCTGTTCGACGTCACCATCAAGGGCACTCCCTGGGACTCGTTCGTCCCGGCCGAGCGCAAGGGCGAGTACGCCGTCTACGGCATGGGCTGGTTCCCCGACTTCCCCGACGCCGACAACTTCGTCGCGCCGTTCCTGGACAAGGACAACTTCCTCAAGTCCCCGTACTCCAACAGCGACATCATCAACAAGCTGATCCCGGCCTCCCGCCGCGAGGCCGACCGCCTCAGCGCCGCCAAGTCCCTCACCGAGGTCCAGGACATCGTCGCCAAGGACGTCCCGATCCTGCCGCTGTGGCAGGGCAAGCAGTACGTCGCCGCCAACAACGACGTCACGGGCACGGCCTACGTGCTGAACTCCTCCGCGACCCTGCAGCTGTGGGAACTCGGCCGAGGCTCCAGCAACTGACCCACCCCGAGCACCACGGACGACGAAGGGCGCCCCTTGCCGACAAGGGGCGCCCTTCACCGTCGTACCCGAGCCGCGCGTCACTGAGCGCCTGGACGCACCAGACCGCTCTCGTACGCGTACACCGCGGCCTGCACCCGGTCGCGCAGCCCCAACTTCGTCAGCACATGCCCCACATGCGTCTTCACCGTCGTCTCGCTGACGAACAGATCCGCGGCGATCTCGGCGTTCGACAGGCCCCGCGCCACCAGCTTCAGCACCTCCACCTCACGGTCGGTGAGCGTGTGCAGCGTGTCCGGCACCGGCTCGTCGCCCGACGGCAGATGCGTGGCGTACTTGTCCAGCAGCCGACGCGTGATGCTCGGTGCCAGCAGGGCCTCGCCCGCGGCCACCACCCGGATCGCCTGCACCAGTTCGACGGCCGGCGCGTCCTTCAGCAGGAACCCGCTCGCCCCCGCCCGCAACGCCTCCACCACGTACTCGTCGAGATCGAACGTCGTCAGCACGAGCACCTTCGCCGGCCCGTCCCGCCCAGGGCCGGTGATCTGACGGGTCGCCTCCACCCCGTCCATCCGCGGCATACGAATGTCCATCAACACCACATCGGGCTGCAACGCCCGCACCTGGTCGAGAGCCTGCAGACCGTCTCCGGCCTCGCCGACGACCGCGATGTCCTGCTCGGCCTCCAGAATCATCCGGAAGCCCGTGCGCAGCAGCGGCTGGTCGTCGACCAGTAGGACGCGGATGGCCACATGAATCTCCTTCTCTAGCCCGGCCCCATTCTGCCCTGCGCCCCACCCTCCGACTCGG
Source organism: Streptomyces sp. LUP30 (assembly GCF_001746365.1). Taxonomy (GTDB): domain Bacteria; phylum Actinomycetota; class Actinomycetes; order Streptomycetales; family Streptomycetaceae; genus Streptomyces. Next base: position 55,339 of record NZ_MJAJ01000039.1, on the reverse strand, counting down.
CCGCCCTCACCGGCTCCGGCGCGGAAAGCGTCACCGCCAGCGGATACGGCGGGGGAGTGCCGCCGAACTCCGGACAGTGCGCCTGGTGATCACACCAACCGCACAGCTTCGTCGGCCGCGGCCGCCACTCACCCGTCTCCGTCGCCTGCCGGATCGCCTCCCACAACGCGAGCAGCTTGCGCTCCACCCGCTCCAGATCCGCGAGCACCGGGTCGTACGTCAGCACGTCCCCGCTGCCCAGGTAGACCAGCTGCAGCCGCCGCGGGACCACGTTCTTCAGCCGCCACACCACCAACGCGTAGAACTTCATCTGGAACAGCGCGCCCTCGGCGTACTCCGGCCGCGGCGCCTTGCCCGTCTTGTAGTCGACGATCCGCACCTCGCCGGTCGGCGCCACATCGACCCGGTCGATGATCCCGCGCAACCGCAGCCCCGACTCCAGCTCCGCCTCCACGAACAGCTCCCGCTCGGCCGGCTCCAACCGCGTCGGATCCTCCAGCGTGAACCAGCGCTCCACCAGCTGCTCCGCCTCCGCCAGCCACCCCGCAAGCCGCTCGCCCTCCGGATCGTCGGCGAACAGCTCCACCACCTCGGGCCGGCTCTCCCGCAACCGGTCCCACTGGCCGGGGATCAACGACTTGGCCCGCGGCGCCGTCCGCTCGGCCGCCGGCGCGTCGAACAGCCGCTCGAGGACCGCGTGCACCAGCGTCCCCCGCGTCGCCGCCGGACTCGGCTTCTCCGGCAACCGATCGATCACCCGGAACCGGTACAGCAGCGGGCACTGCATGAAGTCACCGGCGCGCGACGGCGACAGCGAGGCCGGCGCCACCGCCGCGACCACCGGCGCCACCTCCTCCGACCCGGCCGCGACCTCACCCGCCACCACGCCCGCCGGACCCTCCACGACACCGCCGTCGCCCACCTGGACGACGTCCTCGCTGCTGCTCTCCATGACCACAGACCTTACGGCCCGCCACCGACAGTCACCCCCGCCCGCACCGCCTCCCCACCCCGGACACCGAAGACCGGCGGGGAAACACAGGGGGTGCCGGGGCGGAACACACCACCACCGCCGCATACCATCGGTCCCAGACCCTCCCGCCCGTCACCGGCGGGAGACGCTTCGATCGAGGGGACACCGTGGTGGAAAGCGGCGGGAGCGGGCAGCCGCGGCCGGACAACGAGCAGTCGGCCGAGCACCCCGCGACACCTGCGTCCCCGGCCACCGACCCCCAGTCGAACCAAGCCCCGGCCGACGGCCCCCCGGACGCCCCCCGGCAGCCGCCGACGCCCCACGACGACAGCAACGCCCCCCGCCCCACCCCGGACGACGACGCGGCCGCCGCACCCGAAGCCCGGGCCGACCGGGCCGGCGCCCCGCGCCCCACACCCCCCGGCCTCCCCAAAGGCCCCCCGCCCGCGCGCCCCCCGGAGCAGCCCCGCGGCGGCCTCCTCATGGGCCGCCCCTTCGGCGTGCCCGTCTACGTAGCCCCCAGCTGGTTCCTCGTCGCCGCCCTCATCACCTGGGTCTTCGGCGGCCAGCTCGACCGCGTGCTGCCGGAACTCGGCGCCGCCCGCTACCTCGTCTCCCTCTTCTTCGCCGTCGCCTTCTACGCCTCGGTCCTCATCCACGAACTCGCCCACACCGTCGCCGCCCTCCGCTTCGAACTCCCGGTCCGCCGCATCCAGCTCCAGTTCTTCGGCGGCGTCTCCGAGATCGAGAAAGAAGCCGAGACCCCCGGCCGCGAGTTCTGGCTCGCCTTCGTCGGCCCCCTCCTCTCCCTCGCCCTCTCGGGCCTGTTCTACCTCGCCATGCAGCCCGTCGAGCGCGGCACCGTCCCCGGCGTCCTGCTCGCCGGCCTGATGATCTCCAACCTCATCGTCGCGATCTTCAACCTGCTGCCCGGCCTCCCCCTCGACGGCGGCCGCATGCTCCGCGCCGTCGTCTGGAAGATCACCGGCAAACCCATGAGCGGCACCATCGCCGCCGCCTGGGTCGGCCGCGCCCTCGCCGTCTCCGTCCTCATCGGCCTCCCCCTGCTCACCCAGTCCGGCGCCCTCGGCACCACCGCCGAGGACAGCGTCGGCATGGACACCGTCACCGACGCCCTCCTCGCCGCCATCCTCGCCGCGATCATCTGGACCGGCGCCGGCAACAGCCTGCGCATGGCCCGCCTGCGCGAACACCTCCCCGAACTGCGCGCCCGCACCCTCACCCGCCGCGCCGTCCCCGTGGAAACCCACACCCCCCTCTCCGAAGCCCTCCGCCGCGCCAACGACGCCGGCGCCCGCGCCCTCGTCGTCGTCGACGCCCACGGCGAGCCCCTCTCCCTCGTCCGCGAAGCCGCCATCGTCGGCGTACCCGAACACCGCCGTCCCTGGGTCGCCGTCAGCGGCCTCGCCCAGGACCTCACCGACGGCATGCGCGTCTCCGCCGAACTCGCCGGCGAAGACCTCCTCGACGTCCTGCGCGCCACCCCCGCCACCGAATACCTCGTCGTCGAGGAGACCGGAGAGATCTTCGGCGTCCTCTCCGCCGCCGACGTCGAGCGCGCCTTCGTCAAGGCCATGGCCCGCCCCAACTGACCACCGCGCCCCCCGGGCGATGGTCGGCGGCCCCGCCAAACGCCGGTAGGCTGGTCACATGTCCGAACCGACCGGTGCCGCCCGCAGGCGCGGGCCCTTCAAGGTCGGGGACCAGGTTCAGCTGACCGACCCCAAGGGCCGCCACTACACGTTCACGCTCGAAGCCGGGAAGAACTTCCACACCCACAAGGGTTCCTTCCCGCACGACGAACTGATCGGCTCACCCGAGGGCAGCGTCGTCCGCACCACCGGGAACGTCGCCTATCTCGCGCTGCGCCCCCTGCTCCCCGACTACGTCCTGTCCATGCCCCGCGGGGCAGCCGTCGTCTACCCCAAGGACGCGGGGCAGATCCTCGCCTTCGCCGACATCTTCCCCGGCGCACGCGTCGTCGAAGCCGGCGTCGGCTCCGGCTCCCTCAGCAGCTTCCTGCTGCGCGCCATCGGCGACCAGGGCATGCTGCACTCCTACGAGCGCCGCGAGGACTTCGCCGAGATCGCGCGGACGAACGTCGAGCGCTACTTCGGCGGCCCGCACCCGGCCTGGCAGCTCACCGTCGGCGACCTCCAGGACAACCTGAGCGACACCGACGTCGACCGCGTCATCCTCGACATGCTCGCCCCCTGGGAATGCCTGGAGGCCGTCTCCAAGGCCCTGGTGCCCGGCGGCATCGTCTGCTGCTACGTGGCGACCACCACCCAGCTCGCGCGCACCGTCGAGTCCATCCGCGAGATCGGCTGCTTCAACGAGCCGAGCGCCTGGGAGTCGATGATCCGCAACTGGCACATCGAAGGCCTCGCCGTCCGCCCCGACCACCGCATGATCGGCCACACCGGCTTCCTCCTCACCGCCCGTCGCCTCGCCGACGGCGTCGAGCCCCCCATGCGCCGCCGCCGCCCCGCCAAGGGCGCCTACGGCGAGGACTACGCCGGCCCCAACGCCGACGGAGCCAACGGCCGCTGACCGACCCCGCACCACCCACAACGACAAGGCGCCGTGGCCGAGTTCCCCCCACCCACCGGGAACTCCACCACGGCGCCTCGCCAGTTCACCGCCGCCGTTCGCCCCCGCCCGGAACACCACACCCCGGACGTCCGAAATCCCGCACCCCCGCCGTTCCCCCACCCTGTGACGTGTGGCACGATGCTGGCCAATCCCACCCCCACCGGCACAGCCCCGCAGGAGACACACCTAGTGCAGCACTCCGCCGTCCCGGAACTGGCACACACCCACACCCGGCCCATCCACTGGGTCGCGACCGCCACGGCCGTCGCCGGCGTCGTCGCCCTCTCCTCACTGCTGCAACCCAAACCCGCGACAGCCGCCCAGACCGCCGGCTCCCCGGCCAGGCCCGCCGCCGCTCCCGCCACCACCGGCGTCGACTTCCCGATCCAATGCGGCCCCGTGACCGCCCTCGTCGTGAAAAAGGCCACCGGCGACCTCGACGGCGACGGCGCTCCCGAAACAGTCGCCGTCGTCCACTGCGACGCCCCCATGGGCACCCCGCCCGACGGCGTCTACGTCCTCACCCACGGCGCCGACGACACCCACGCGCGTGTGGTCGCCACCCTCATCGACCCCAAGGCCCGCAACACCGTCACCGGCCTCGGCATCACCGACGGAGCCGTCGTCGCCACCCTTCTCGGCTACTCCACCGCCGACGTGCCCAGCTGCTGCCCCGACGTCAAGGACAGCGCCAGATGGCAGTGGAAGGACCACAGGTTCATCCGCTCGACCCCCGCAGGCGCCCGCGCCGTCTGAACCCGGCCGTTCGCCCTGTGAGAAATCAGACAGCCGTCACACCCCGAACCACGACGCTCACTCCGCGTCGGGACCGTAGACCTCGACCCTGTCCGAAACGCGACGCACATGAATGCAGTCACCCGGACACTCCCGCGCCGAGTCCACCACGTCCCCCAGCAACGGCAACGGCACCGGCGTCACAGCCCCCTTGGCCTGCAACAGCTCGTCCTGCTCGCCCTTCACATACGCCAGGCCGTCGATGTCCAGCTCGAAAACCTCCGGCGCGTACTGCGCGCAGATCCCGTCACCGGTGCAGAGATCCTGATCGATCCACACCTCCAAGGCCTCGCCACCGACACCGGCCTCCTGCTGCACGCCCATAACTCCTGCCGTTTACCGTCGAGCCGCCAGGGAACCATGCAGGCTCCGGCGGGTGTTGAACACTTCGACCCTACCCTCGGCCGCTTTCCAATCATGTTCGGTGGGTATTCCCCTGGCGTGAGGGAGAGCGCAAGGGTGAAGATCGGACACACCCCGACAGTCTTTGTGATCTAGGGGTTTCAATCGACACCCACCCAGGTAGGGTCTGGAAGCGTCCAGCTCCCCTTGGAGGAGGTGAGGACCGTGGCAGCCCACGACGACGACATGAACCGCGGCATCCGCCCGGGACGAGGGTCCGACGACCCGTCCGGGCAGATTGCCTACCTTGAGCAGGAGATCGCCGTCCTGCGACGCAAGCTCGCCGACTCTCCGCGACACACGAGGATTCTCGAAGAGCGGATCGTCGAGCTGCAGACCAACCTGGCCGGCGTGTCCGCCCAGAACGAACGACTGGCCAACACGCTCCGCGAGGCCCGCGACCAGATCGTGGCCCTCAAGGAAGAAGTCGACCGGCTCGCCCAGCCGCCGGCCGGCTTCGGAGTCTTCCTCACGGCGAACGAGGACGGCACGGCCGACATCTTCACCGGCGGCCGCAAACTCCGCGTGAACGTCAGCCCCGGCGTCGAGCTCGACGAACTCCGACGCGGCCAGGAAGTCATGCTCAACGAAGCGCTCAACGTGGTCGAGGCCATGGAATACGAGCGCGTCGGCGACATCGTCACCCTCAAGGAGATCCTCGAGGACGGCGAACGAGCCCTGGTGCTCGGACACACCGACGAAGAACGAGTGGTCAGGCTCGCCGAGCCCCTGCTGGACGTCACCATCCGGCCCGGCGACGCCCTCCTGCTCGAACCCCGCTCCGGGTACGTCTACGAGATCGTCCCCAAGAGCGAGGTCGAGGAACTCGTCCTCGAAGAGGTCCCCGACATCGGCTACGAGCAGATCGGCGGGCTCGGCGGTCAGATCGAGATGATCCGCGACGCCGTCGAACTGCCCTACCTCTACCCCGACCTCTTCAAGGAGCACGAGCTCCGCCCGCCCAAGGGCGTCCTCCTCTACGGACCCCCCGGATGCGGCAAGACGCTCATCGCCAAGGCCGTCGCCAACTCGCTGGCCAAAAAGGTCGCCGAAGTCACCGGCCAGGCCACCGGCAAGAGCTTCTTCCTCAACATCAAGGGCCCCGAGCTCCTCAACAAGTACGTCGGCGAGACCGAGCGGCAGATCCGCCTCGTCTTCCAGCGCGCCAGGGAGAAGGCCTCCGAGGGCACCCCCGTCATCGTCTTCTTCGACGAGATGGAATCCCTCTTCCGCACCCGCGGATCCGGCGTCAGCTCCGATGTCGAGAACACCATCGTCCCGCAGCTCCTCGCCGAGATCGACGGTGTCGAAGGCCTGCAGAACGTGGTCGTCATCGGCGCCTCCAACCGCGAGGACATGATCGACCCCGCCATCCTGCGCCCCGGCCGCCTCGACGTGAAGATCAAGATCGAGCGCCCGGACGCCGAAGCGGCCAAGGACATCTTCCAGAAGTACCTCACCGAACGCCTCCCCCTGCACGCCGAGGACGTGGGCGAACACGGCGGCGACAAGACCACCACCGTCCAGAGCATGATCCAGACGGCAGTGGAACACATGTACGCGGAATCCGAGGAAAACCGCTTCCTGGAAGTCACCTACGCCAACGGAGACAAGGAAGTCCTCTACTTCAAGGACTTCAACTCCGGCGCCATGATCGAGAACATCGTCGGCCGCGCCAAGAAAATGGCCATCAAGGACTTCCTCGACCACAACCAGAAGGGCCTGCGCGTCTCCCACCTCCTCCAGGCGTGCGTGGACGAGTTCAAGGAGAACGAGGACCTCCCCAACACCACCAACCCCGACGACTGGGCCCGCATCTCCGGAAAGAAGGGCGAACGGATCGTCTACATCCGTACCCTCATCACCGGAAAGCAGGGCGCGGACACCGGACGCTCCATCGACACGGTGGCGAACACCGGGCAGTACCTGTAAGAACAGGGCGGCTGCGGGTGCCCACCACGGGTACCCGCAGCCGACTGCTTTCCGGGCCACGGCTGGAGCAAGGCAATGACGCAAATGATCTCCCCACCAGCGCAGAGGCGTTCTAGGCTCTTCCGTACCGCCGGGTCGCTAGTTGCGGGGACGGGCACCGCACACGCACCGGAGCACCACCGGTATCTGAGCGGCGCCCACGACCGAGGGTGCCGCCGGGCAAGGAGGGCCGCATGACCGTACGGCGAGTAATGGGCATCGAGACCGAGTACGGCATCTCCGTACCCGGCCACCCCAACGCCAATGCCATGCTCACCTCGTCCCAGATCGTCAACGCCTACGCGGCGGCGATGCACCGGGCCCGACGGGCCCGCTGGGACTTCGAGGAGGAGAACCCGCTGCGGGACGCGCGTGGCTTCGACCTCGCCCGCGAGACCGCCGACTCCAGCCAGCTCACCGACGAGGACATCGGCCTCGCCAACGTCATCCTCACCAACGGCGCACGTCTCTACGTCGACCACGCACACCCCGAATACAGCTCCCCCGAGGTCACCAACCCCCGCGACGCCGTCCTGTGGGACAAGGCCGGCGAACGCATCATGGCCGAGGCCGCCGAACGGGCCGCCGCACTCCCCGGCGCCCAGCCGATCCACCTCTACAAGAACAACACCGACAACAAGGGCGCCTCCTACGGCACGCACGAGAACTACCTGATGAAGCGCGAGACCGCCTTCTCCGACATCGTGCGCCACCTCACGCCCTTCTTCGTCTCCCGCCAGGTCTTCGCCGGCGCGGGCCGCGTGGGCATCGGCCAGGACGGCCACGAACACGGCTTCCAGCTCAGCCAGCGCGCCGACTACTTCGAGGTCGAGGTCGGCCTGGAGACGACGCTGAAGCGCCCCATCATCAACACCCGCGACGAACCGCACGCCGACGCCGAGAAGTACCGCCGCCTCCACGTGATCATCGGTGACGCCAACCTCTCCGAGATCTCGACCTACCTCAAGCTCGGCACCACGGCCCTGGTCCTGTCCATGATCGAGGACGGCTTCATCGCCGTCGACCTCGCCGTCGACCAGCCCGTCCGCACCCTCCACCAGGTCTCGCACGACCCCGGGCTCAAGCGACTGGTCACCCTGCGCAGCGGGCGCACGCTCACCGCCGTCCAGCTCCAGATGGAGTACTACGAGCTCTCGCGCAAATACGTCGAGGAGCGCTTCGGCGCGGACGCCGACGACCAGACCAAGGACGTCCTCGCCCGCTGGGAGGACACCCTCACCCGCCTGGAGAACGACCCCATGAGCCTCGCCGGCGAACTGGACTGGGTCGCGAAACGGGAGGTCATGGAGGGCTACCGGCGCCGCGACGACCTCGACTGGGACGCCGCCCGCCTCCATCTCGTCGACCTCCAGTACGCCGACGTCAGGGCCGAGAAGGGCATCTACAACCGCCTCGTGGCCCGCGGCCGCATCAAACGCCTCCTGGACGAGTCCGAGGTCGACAGGGCCGTCACCAAGCCTCCGGAGGACACCCGCGCGTACTTCCGCGGCCGCTGCCTGGAGCAGTACGCCGACGACGTCGCCGCGGCCTCCTGGGACTCCGTGATCTTCGACCTGCCGGGCCGGGACTCGCTCCAACGCGTCCCAACCCTCGAACCCCTTCGCGGAACGCGAAATCACGTCAAGGAGCTCCTGGACCGGTGCCGCACCGCAGAAGACCTGGTCAGGGTGCTGTCGGGCGGCTGAACCGTGACCCGGACGGAACCTGCGGGACGGGTGGAAAGCCCCCCGTCCGGGAATCATCGAGATGACCCTCGTACGTTGACGCAACTGCGGGGCCGATGTCGGACCCGGCTTGTAGGGTCTGATCATCACCGATCGGCGGGAATGCCGACCTGTCGACCATGTCGGGCGAAAGAGCGGGGTGAGGGTATGGCGACCAAGGACACCGGCGGCGGCCAGCAGAAGGCGACGCACTCCACGGAGGAGGTCGAGGAGCAGGCCGCGGAGACGCAGGGCTCCGAGGACCTCAAGGAGCGCCACGAGAAGCTGAGCGACGACGTGGACTCCGTCCTCGACGAGATCGACGACGTCCTCGAGGAGAACGCCGAGGATTTCGTGAGGTCGTTTGTCCAAAAGGGTGGACAGTAGTCACACCCGTGAACGACCTGCCAGTTGAGAAGTGCTCCGGCTGTCAGCAGTCCCGTTCGGTCGGCGCATTCGCGGGCAACAGTTCCAGGCCTGACGGCCTTCAGGCCAACTGTCGTGAATGCGCCGCGGAGTACTACCGGCGTCGGCAGGAAGCCCAAGGCAGGACGGTCCGTGTGAAGGTGCCCGTTCCTCGCGGGCACAAGCGGTGCCCGCACTGCGAACAGGTCAAGCCGCACGCCGAGTGGGAGCGCAACAAGTCGTCCTCGGACGGCTGGTCGAGCTACTGCCGGGCGTGCCGTGCCGAGCGGAACCGAGTCAGCCACTTCCGACGGAAGTACGGCCTGAGTCCGGCCGAGTCGGACGCGATGGTCGCGGAGCAGCAGGGCATCTGCTGCATCTGTCCTGCTGCTCCCGCCGAGCATGTGGATCACTGCCATCGGACGGGTAGGGTCCGAGGCGTACTGTGCTTCAGCTGCAATGCCGCACTGGGGCAGTTCAAGGATCGGCCCGAAGCCATTAGGCGGGCTGCTGCTTACGTGGAAGGAAACGCGTGGAAGCCAACACTCGTAGCACCGGGCGTCTGCCAGCTGCCTTCCTGACGCCTGGGTCCTCGTCCTTCATGGACTTCCTCTCCGAGCACCAGCCGGAGATGCTGCCCGGCAAGCGGCAGCTGCCCCCGACGCAGGGAGTGATCGAGGCTCCGCACGGGACGACGATCGTGGCCGTCACGTTCCCCGGGGGCGTGGTGCTCGCCGGTGACCGCCGGGCCACGATGGGCAACGTCATCGCGCAGCGGGACATCGAGAAGGTGTTCCCGGCCGACGAGTACTCGGCCGTGGGCATCGCCGGCACGGCGGGTCTGGCCGTGGAGATGGTGAAGCTGTTCCAGCTGGAGCTGGAGCACTTCGAGAAGGTCGAGGGGGCGCAGCTCTCGCTGGAGGGCAAGGCGAACCGGCTGTCGACCATGATCCGGTCGAATCTGGGCATGGCGATGCAGGGTCTGGCGGTGGTGCCGTTGTTCGCCGGTTTCGACGTGGACCGGGACCGCGGCCGGATCTTCTCGTACGACGTGACGGGTGGCCGGTCGGAGGAGCATCACTTCGCGGCGACGGGTTCGGGCTCGGTGTTCGCGCGGGGGGCGATGAAGAAGCTCTACCGTGCCGATCTGTCCGAGGAGCAGGCCACGACGCTGGTGGTGCAGGCTCTGTACGACGCGGCGGACGACGATTCGGCGACCGGTGGTCCCGATGTCGCGCGTCGGATCTACCCGATCGTCACCGTGATCACCGAGGACGGTTTCCGTCGGTTGACCGACGAGGAGTCGTCGGAGATCGCCCGTTCCATTCTCGAGCGCCGCCTGGAGCAGCCGGACGGCCCGCGTGCCGCTCTGCTGTAGTCGGCGGGCTCGTTCTTGTCCCAGGTGATCCAGTGACTTCGACAGAAAGGGACGGTTAACCGGTGTCGACGCCGTTCTATGTCTCACCCCAGCAGGCGATGGCGGATCGCGCGGAGTACGCGCGCAAGGGCATCGCCCGTGGCCGCAGCCTGGTCGTTCTGCAGTATGCCGACGGCATCGTGTTCGTCGGTGAGAACCCGTCCCGTGCGCTGCACAAGTTCAGCGAGATCTATGACCGGATCGGTTTCGCGGCCGCCGGTAAGTACAACGAGTACGAGAATCTGCGGATCGGTGGTGTGCGCTATGCCGATCTGCGGGGTTACACCTATGACCGTGACGATGTGACGGCGCGCGGTCTGGCCAACGTGTACGCGCAGACGTTGGGCACGATCTTCTCCTCGGCGGGGGAGAAGCCGTACGAGGTGGAACTGGTCGTGGCGGAGGTCGGTGAGACTCCGGACGGTGATCAGATCTATCGGCTGCCGCATGACGGGTCGATCGTGGATGAGCACGGTTCGGTCGCGGTGGGTGGCAATGCGGAGCAGATCAGCACTTTTCTGGATCAGCAACATCAGGACGGGATGAGTCTGGCGGACGCGCTGAAGCTGGCCGTGCAGGCGTTGTCGCGGGACACGAACGGCACGCAGCGGGAGATTCCGGCGGAGCGGCTGGAGGTGGCGGTGCTCGATCGGACCCGGCCGCAGCAGCGGAAGTTCAAGCGGATCGTGGGGCGTCAGCTGGGCCGGTTGCTGGAGACGGACGGTGCGTCGACGGAGGCGGAGAGCTCCGACGAGGAGTAGGTCCGTTCCGTGTGTGGTGGTTCCTGTGTGCCCCGGTCGGGTCGTCGGCCGGGGCACAGGGCGTTTCAGGAGGTGCTGGGCGGGGCTGTGGAGGCTCGTACGACGAGGTGGACGGGGATGTCCGTGGCGTCGGGCGTGCGGCCCTCCAGGACGTCGAGGAGGGCTTGCATGCCGCGTTCGCCGAAGAGTTCGGCGTCGAGCCGGACGGTGGTGAGTTCGGGGTCGAGGGCGGTGGCGAGGGCGAGGTCGTCGAGGCCGGTGACGGAGATGTCGTCGGGGACGCGCAGGCCGAGGCGGCGGAGGGCTTTGTAGGCGCCGGCGGCGAGTTTGTCGTCGTCGCAGACGACGGCTGTGGGGCGGGGGCCGGGGGTGGTGAGGGCGGTTTCGGCGGCGGCGCGGGCTTCGTCGATGGAGATGGGGGCCGGCGCGGTGCGCAGGGTGGTGCCGGGGGTGGCGGCGATGCGGGTGGCGAGTTCGTGGGCGCGGACGTGGAAGGTCCAGGAGGGGACGTCGGCCGCGAGGTGCAGGAAGTGGCGGTGGCCGAGGCCGAGGAGGTGATCGGCGAGCTGGCGGGCGCCGTCGGCGATGTCGAGGTTGACGGTGGCGGCGCCGAGGCTTCCGGTGGGGTCGCTGTCGAGCATGACGAGGGGGAGTTGGTCGCCGCGGATGGCGGTGAGGGCGTCGGCTGCCATGGAGGAGGCGAGGACGCCGTCGAGGGCGGCCTGTGCGGAGGCGAAGGGGTCGCGGGCGGGGCCGACGCCTTCGGGGGAGGGGTAGAGGACGACTCCGAAGCCGTGTTCGGCGGCTACGCGTGCGGCTCCGGTGTAGACGCCGGCGAAGAACTCGGTGGTGAGGGCGGGGACGACGAGGAGGACGGTGCGGGTGCGGCCGAGGCGGAGGTTGCGGGCGGCGAGGTTGGGGCGGTAGTCGAGTGCGCGGGCTGCTTCGCGTACGCGCTGGGCGGTGGCCTCGGAGACGCGGCCTCGCCACTTGTCGCCGAGGACGAGGGAGACGGCGGCCTGGGAGACGCCTGCGGCCCGGGCGACGTCGCGGCTCGTGGGGCGGGTGCTACCTCGTGCCACGGTGGGCCTGCTCCTTCGTCTGGACTGGCGAACAGCGCACATGGTACGTATGACAAGAGGCGTTATACGTAAAACTTCGGGGTGGCTCACTGCCTCGGCGAGCCGACGGAGGCAGGACATTGGCCGCGGGATACCTGGAGATCCTCAGGGCGAGGCACGCGGCCCGGCTGCTGGCCGGGACGCTGGTGGGGCGGCTGCCCAACTCCACGGCCGCGATCGCGATCGTGCTGTTCGTGCGGGCGGAGGGCGGCACGTACAGCCTGGCGGGGGCGCTGGCGGCGGTGTACGGCGTCGCGAACGCCGTGGGGCAGCCGTCGCTGGGGCGGCTGGTCGACGTGTACGGGCAGCCGCGGGTCCAGTTGCCGGCGGCGCTGGCCTCGGCGCTGGCCATGGCCGTGTTCGCGTTCGCGGGGACGGGTGCGCTGCCGGTCGCCTACGGGGCGGTGGCCGCGGCCGGGCTCTTCACGCCGCCTCTGGAGGGCGGGCTGCGCGCCCTGTGGCCGGCGGTGCTGCGGCGCGAGGACCAGGTGCACACGGCGTACGCGATGGACGCGGTGGCGCAGGAGGTGATGTTCACCGTCGGGCCGTTGCTGGTGACGATGTGCGTGTCGGTGTGGTCGGCGCAGGCCGCGCTCCTGGTGCTGAACGCCGTCGGGGTGCTGGGTGCGCTGTGGGTGGTCGTGTCGCCGCCCTCGCGCGCGTGGCGGTCGGCTCCGCGTGAGGCGCACTGGCTGGGGGCGCTGCGGTCGCGGGGTCTGCTGGCGCTGCTGGGGGCGTTCCTGTTCGTGGGGGTGGCGCTGGGTTCGATCACGGTGGCGTCGGTACCGTACGCGGACGATCACGGCGGGGACGCCGTGTACGGCTGGCTGATGGCGGCGCTGGGGCTGGGCGCACTGGTGGGCGGTGTGGCGTACGGGGCGCGGCGCTGGGCGGGGGCGCCGGAGCGGCGACTGGTCGGGCTGGTGGCGGCTCTGGCGGTGTGTTACCTGCCGTTGACGCTGATGCCGGGTGCGGTGGCCATGGTGGCGCTGACGGCGCTGGCGGGCGTGTTCCTGGCCCCTGCCATCGCGTGCGCGTTCGTCATCGTGGACCGGCATGCGCCGCGTGGGACGGTGACGGAGGCGTTCTCCTGGCTGGTGACGACGTTCACGGTGGGGGCGTCGGTGGGGACGGGTCTGGCGGGGCCGGTCGTGGAGGCCGGTGGCGCGTTGTGGGGGTTCGCGGTGCCGGGCGCCGCGGGCGCCGTGTCCCTGGTGGTTTTGCTGGCCACAGGGCGGGTAATGGCAGTTCCCGCGGGAAGTGGGGTGGTTGCGGCTTCATCGGAAAATGATCCAAACCGTGCTGCCGAACCCCGTTTCAGTTCAGGGGATCGGGCGTAATGTTCACTCATGGACCGCCGCATTTTCGGGCTGGAGAACGAGTACGGCGTCACATGTACGTTCAGGGGACAGCGTCGGCTGTCTCCCGACGAGGTGGCGCGGTACCTCTTCCGCCGTGTCGTGTCATGGGGCCGAAGCAGCAATGTCTTTCTGCGGAACGGCGCCCGCCTCTATCTCGACGTGGGTTCGCATCCGGAATACGCGACACCGGAATGTGACAACGTGACCGAGTTGGTCACCCACGACAAGGCCGGCGAGCGCATTCTCGAGGGACTCCTGGTGGACGCGGAGCGACGCCTGCACGAGGAAGGAATCGCGGGCGACGTCTACCTCTTCAAGAACAACACGGACTCGGCGGGCAACTCTTATGGTTGTCACGAGAACTATCTGGTGGCGCGGCACGGGGAGTTCTCCCGGCTGGCGGACATCCTGATCCCGTTCCTGGTGACCCGGCAGCTGCTGTGCGGGGCGGGCAAGGTGCTGCAGACGCCCCGTGGGGCGGTCTACTGCGTCAGCCAGCGGGCCGAGCACATCTGGGAGGGCGTCTCCTCGGCGACGACCCGCTCGCGGCCCATCATCAACACCCGTGACGAGCCGCACGCGGACGCCGAGCGGTATCGCCGTCTGCATGTCATCGTGGGCGACTCCAACATGTCCGAGACGACGATGCTGCTGAAGGTCGGCGCCACGGATCTGGTGCTGCGCATGATCGAGGCGGGCACGGTGATGCGGGATCTGACGCTGGAGAACCCGATCCGGGCGATCCGCGAGGTCAGTCATGACATCACGGGCCGTCGCAAGGTGCGGCTGGCCAGTGGGCGCGAGGCCTCCGCGCTGGAGGTGCAGCGGGAGTACTACGAGAAGGCCGTGGACTTCGTCGAGCGCCGCGGGATCCGCACCGGCACCGTCGACCAGGTCCTGGAGCTGTGGGGCCGCACGCTGGACGCGATCGAGGCGGAGGACCTCGACCGGATCGGCACCGAGATCGACTGGGTGATGAAGTACCAGCTCATCGAGCGGTACCGGGCCAAGCACAACATGACGATGTCGCATCCGCGGGTGGCGCAGATAGACCTCGCCTACCACGACATCCACCGTCGTCGTGGTCTGTACTACCTGCTGGAGCGCAAGGGTCAGGCGGCGCGGATCTGCAACGACTTGAAGATCTTCGAGGGCAAGTCGGTGCCGCCGCAGACGACTCGGGCGCGGTTGCGCGGTGACTTCATCCGCCGTGCGCAGGAGCAGCGCCGGGACTTCACGGTGGACTGGGTGCATCTGAAGCTCAACGACCAGGCGCAGCGCACCGTGCTGTGCAAGGACCCGTTCCGTTCGGTGGACGACCGGGTGGAGAAGCTGATCGCCGGCATGTGAGCAGGTGTTCCGCGCGTGCTCGGCACGGGTGCGGAACGCAACACGGGCACCGTACGTTTCCCGTACGGTGCCCGTTTCACGTCGTAGAGTTGCGCGCACGCCATCCGAAGATCAACCGATTACGAGGCTTCATCGTGCGCCGACGCTCCCTCATCCTTGCCGCCGTTCCCGCGGGACTCGTCACGTTGTCCGCGTGCGGCGACGACAAGTCCGATTCGAGCAAGGCGAGCGACAAGGCGTCGCCCTCGGCCGCGGCCCCGTCGGCGGCGCCCGCGCCGAAGATCGTCGACGGTCCGCTGCCCGCCATCACGGCGGGCGTGAAGTTCGGTGAGAAGCCGACGGTCGCCAAGGGCCCGGGCAAGCCCTCGGATCAGCTGGCGGTCAGGACGGTGATCGCGGGCGGTGGGAAGACGGTCGCGGAGAACGACTACATCCAGGCCGACTACCTGGCACAGGTGTGGGACACGGCGAGGGTCCTCACCAACACCTACGACCACAAGGTGCCGCTGCTGACCCAGCTCGCGCAGGGCAGCACCCTGGAGGGCTGGCGTTACGCGCTGACGGGGAAGAAGGTGGGCAGCCGGGTGGAGTTCGCGGTGCCGCCGACCTGGGCCTTCGGCAAGAAGGGCAATGCGCAGGTGGGGGTGAAGGGCACGGACACGCTGGTGTTCGTGTTCGACATCAAGGACTCGTTCAACGCGAACAGTTCCGCCAAGGGCAAGGACGTGCCGCAGGACGGGGCCGGCGTGCCGAAGGTGGGCACGAACACCGACGGCAAGGCGCCCTCGATCGACATCCCCAAGGCGAAGCCGCCGACGAAGCTGGTGTCGAACTACGTCATCGAGGGGGACGGCCCCGTGCTCGCGGCGGCCGACACCGTGCTGGTCCAGTACAAGGGCGTCATCTGGGACACGGGCAAGGAGTTCGACTCGACGTACGGCCGCCACGCGCTGACGTCGTTCTCGCTGCAGCAGGTGGTCAAGGGATGGGCGCAGGGACTGACCGGCAAGAAGGTGGGCAGTCGGGTCGTCATCGTCGTCCCGCCGTCGTTGGGTTACGGCGACAACCCGCCGAACGGCAGTGGCATCGAGAAGGACTCCACGATGGTGTTCTCGGTGGACATCCTCGCGAAGATGTGAGGCCGTCGGAGGTGTAAGACTGTCCGTGTTGTTGCCTTTCCGTGAGACGTGCAGGAGCCAGTGACGTGAGCATTGACAAGCCCGAGATCGACTTTCCCGGCGGCGAGCCCCCGGCGGACCTCGAGATCAAGGACATCTGGGAGGGCGACGGCGAGGTTGCGCAGGCCGGTCACACCGTCTCCGTCCACTACGTGGGTGTCGCGTTCAGCACCGGCGAGGAGTTCGACGCCAGCTGGAACCGCGGGACGCCGTTCCGCTTCCCGCTCGGCGGCGGCCGGGTCATCAAGGGCTGGGACCAGGGCGTGCAGGGCATGAAGGTCGGCGGGCGTCGCCAGCTGACCATCCCGGCCCACCTCGCCTACGGCGACCAGAGCCCGACGCCGGCGATCAAGCCCGGTGAGACGCTGATCTTCGTGGTGGACCTGCTCGGCGTCTGATCGTCGCACCGCCGGTCCGTGCTGATCGCGGTGCGACCGGCGCCGATCATCCGGGGCCCATGCCTGCCCGGGCATGGGCCCTCGGCTTTTGTCCGGGCGGCGCGGGGCGGTACGGTCTCGATCGTAAGCACCATAGGGGAGGCGAAGGGCGTCGATGGCCATTGCCAAGGCCGAGCGGCTGATGAACCTGGCGCTGTGTCTGCTCGGGACGCGGCGGCCGCTCAGCAAGCGCGAACTGCGCGACTCCATCGAGGCATACGTCGAGGCCTTCGGGCCGGGCAGGGGTGCGGCGCTCAGGTCGGGTGGCGGGGCGGCGTCGTCGGACGACTCCTTCAACCGGATGTTCGAGCGGGACAAGGACGATCTGCGCGAGCTCGGTCTGGTCATCGAGACCGTGGAGAGCCTGGACGGTGAGATCGGCTACCTCGCGCGCCGTGACAGCAACCGGCTGCCGCCCATCACGCTCGACGCCGAGGAGGCCGCGGCTCTCGGGCTGGCCGCCAAGGTGTGGCAGCAGGCCCGGCTGGCGGGTGCGGCCAGCGGCGCGCTGCAGAAGCTGCGGGCGGCGGGACTCCCGGAGGACGTGGACCCCTACGAGGCCCATGGTGCGCTGGAGCCCCGGATCCCCGTTCACGAGGCGGCCTTCGAGCCGTTGATGCTGGCCTGCCGGGACCGTCGGCCCGTGGTGTTCGACTACCGCAAGGCCACCGCCGCGCACCCGGAGCCGCGGCATGTCGAGCCGTGGGCGCTGGAGTGCTGGCGCGGCCACTGGTATCTGGCCGGTTTCGACCGTGACCGGGGCGCCGAGCGGGTGTTCCGGCTGTCGCGGATCACCGGCCGGGTGCGCTCGCGCGGGGCGGCGTTCACCGCGCCCGTTCCCGATGTCGTCACGGTGCGTGAGACGGTCGCGAGCTGGGCGGGGGAGACCGCCGACCGCAGCGCGCTGATCCGGCTGCGGACGGGTTCCGGGTACCCCTTGCGGGCGAAGGCCACCTCGGTGCGGGAACTCGGGGACGGCTGGGACGAGTTGGAGATTCCGTACGGGCACGGGCTGGACGCCTGGCTGGTGGAGTTCGGGCCGGACGTGGTGGTCCTGGAGCCGGCCGAGCTGCGGGCGGACGTCGTGGACCGGCTGCGGGCCGTGGCCAAGGGCTGAGGGGGAGCGAGCAAGACAGTGGCAGGCAAACCGGTCAGGCCGGCGAACGCGATCGACCAGACCCGGCGGATGCTCTCCCTGGTGACGTATCTCAGGGAGCGGCCCGGCGCGCGCATCGAGGATGTGGCGCGCGCCTTCGGCATCACCGAGGACGAGCTGGTCTCGGACCTCGACGTGCTGCCCATGTGCGGGACCAGTTTCCGCGGCGGCGACCTTCTCGACATCGACACCGACGGCGAGCGGATCTGGTGGCACAATCCGGCCGCGCTCGGCGCGGACGCCGCCGAGCCGCTGCGGCTGGCCGCCGACGAGGCGACCGCGCTGCTGGTGGCCGCCCGGGCCGTGGCCACGCTGCCGGGGCTGCGGGAGGGCGACCGGCAGGCGCTGCTGCGGGCGACGGCGAAGGTGGAGGCGGCGGCCGGCGAAGCGGCGGGGGCGAGTGCGCGCCTGTCGGTGACGTTCGAGTCGGAGGGCGGGGTCTTCGCGGACGTCGACCGGGCGATCTCGGAGCGGCGCAGGCTGTGGATCCGCTACTACTCGCCCGCTCGTGACGAGCTCAGCGAGCGCGAGATCGACCCCATCCGGCTGGTCAGCGTCGGGCACACCTATGTGGAGGCCTGGTGCCGCCGCTCGGAGGCGCGCCGCACGTTCCGGCTGGACCGGGTCGCCGAGATCAGGATCCTCGACGAGCCCTCGGCGCCGCCCGAGATCGAGTTGCGGGACCTGTCGGAGGGGCTGGTGCAGCCGGCTGCGGAGGATCCGGAGGTCGTGGTCGAGGTGGGCCCGGGCGGCCGGTGGGTCGCCGAGTACTACCCGCACGACAGTGCGGATGAACTGCCCGAGGGCGGTCTGCGTATTGCTCTGCGTACGCCGGAGCCGGCGTCGCTGAGGCGGCTGGCCCTGCGGCTCGGCCGCGACGGCCGGATCGTCTCGCCGCCGGAGCTCGCCGACAGCGCCCGCCGGGCCGCCCGCGAGGCGCTGGCCGCGTACGACGGTATCGAGGCGGGCGGGGCGGCCGACGTGCCGCTCGCGGTGCACGGCGAGGGCCGGTTCGACGGAGGGGAGCGGGGGGAGTCGTGAGCGAGTCGACGGCGTCCGGTGTGCGGGGCATCTCGGTGGCTTCCGCGTTCGCGGGGATGCGCAGCGCGGCCCCGGTGCGGTTCAGAGCAGGGTGTCCGGACTGCCGGGGCGCCTTCGAGCTCGCCGCGGGTGCGCTGCGGCTGGCCATCGGGGCTTCCAGCCGCACCACCTTCTACTCGTTCACCTGCCCCGACTGCGGGGCCGCGGTGCGCAAGCCGGCCGGTGATCGGATTGTGGAGCTGCTGACCGGCGGCGGGGTCAGGACCCTGCGGCTGCATTCCCCGTAGGGGGTCTAGGCTCGCCCCATGTTCTGGGCGATGTTCGCGGTTGCGTTGGGTTTTGCAGGTCTCGCCGTTCTCGCGGTGTTCGCCGTGCGGGTCTTCGTCGAGGCGCAGCGGCTGGGGCGGCAGGTCGCCGAGTCCGCGCGCCGCGTCGACCGGGCCGCTCAGGACCTGGAGCGGGCGGCGGTGAGCGCGGCGCGCGCCGTGGACACGCTGTGACGGTGACCGTGGCCGGTTCCGCCCTGTCAGGGCCGCTCGCGTGACTCCTGAGGCTGATGCGTTTCGGGCCGCTTCGGCCTCCCGCGCCGGTGGTGGGGGCAGGTACGCTGCTGGTCGCGGCTCGGATAACGAGGCCCGGACCGCATACCGGGAGTACGCACGGGGATTGCCTCACGTTTACCCCTGAGCGTTACGATCGCTGTCAACACGATCGTTCGGACATGCGTCCGACCGGTCGGACGGCAACCCGCCCCCGCAGCCTCGGTGAGAAGGTAAAGACTTATGTTCGGAAGGCTCGGCGCCCCCGAGATCATTCTCATCCTCGTCGTCGTCATCCTGCTGTTCGGCGCGAAGAAGCTTCCCGACATGGCGCGCTCGCTGGGCAAGTCCGCTCGCATCCTCAAGAGCGAGGCCAAGGCCATGAAGGAGGACGGCGGCAGCACGACCACCCCGGCCGGCCCGCCCCACCACGACGAGCAGACCCCGTCGACGCGCACCATCCAGGCCGCCCCCGGCGATGTGACCAGCTCCCGTCCGGTCACCGAGCCGACGGACACGACCAAGCGCTGACGCAGGGCCGGTGACCTCCGGCCCGCCGCACGAGATGGGAACGTGGGTTGCTGAAGTCTGCCCGCAAAGAGGAGAAGGACCCGGAGGGGCGGATGCCCCTCGCGGATCACCTTCGTGAGCTTCGCAACCGGCTCGCGAAGGCGATGCTGGCCATCGTCGTCGTCACGATCGTGGCCGCCTTCTTCTACAAGAACATCATCGAGTTCTTCACGAACCCGATTCTCAACGCGGTGGGGTGCGACTCGACCTTCTCCGAGCTGGCGACCCAGCGGAGCGGGACCTGCGCGCGCATCGTGCTGAACGGTCTGCTCACACCCTTCACGCTCGCCCTCAAGGTCTCCCTGATGGCCGGCGTGATCTTCGCGTCGCCGGTCTGGCTCTACCAGCTGTGGGCGTTCGTCGCGCCGGGTCTGCACCGGCACGAGCGCAAGTACGCCTATGCGTTCGTCGGCACGGGTGTTCCGCTGTTCCTCGGCGGGGCGTTCTTCGCGTACAAGACGCTGCCGACCATGGCCAAGGTGCTCCTGCAGTTCTCGCCGGCGGACCTCGACAACCAGCTGCCGCTGGACGATCTCCTCGATCTGATCGTCCGCATGGTCCTGGTCTTCGGACTCTCGTTCGAGCTGCCGCTGCTGCTGGTGATGCTCAACCTGACCGGGGTGCTGACCGGCACGCGCATGCTCAGCTGGTGGCGCGGGATGATCATCGGCATCACGGTGTTCGCCGCGGTCGCCACGCCCAGCACCGACCCGCTGACGATGCTGGCGCTCGCCGGTCCGATCTGGGTCCTGTACTTCTGCGCGACCGCCTTCTCCCTGCTGAACGACCGTCGCAAGCGGCGCCGCGACGCCCTCGGCCCGGCCGACGACGAGGCGTCCGATCTTGATCTCACCCCCGAGGACATCGGCGAGGTCGAGACGGTGTCCGTCTCTCGCGCGCTGCCGGAGCAGTCGAGCACGGACCGGGTCAACGGCTATGACGACGTGACCTGACGGACGTCGCCGAACTTCCGGGTCGTCCTCGTGACCTGCGAGATCACCCTCTTCCTCCATCCCGCTGCGGGCCGCGGCCGGGGCGCCCGAGCGGCGCCGCCGGCCGCTTCCGCGTTCGGAGAGCGCCGGCGCCCCGAGGGCGGTCCTGGGCGCTGCTCACCCGGCGTCGCCCGCCCGGCGCGGGGCGCGTCACCGGCCCTCGCGCCGGAGCCCGACGCGCCCCCGTGAGCTGGGCGTACCCAGGTTCGGAAGCACCTGATCCGGATAATGATCGTCCTGTTGTCAGTGCGGCCCGGTACGCTCGAAAGCACGATGACAGAGGATCTCTCACCGGCCGAGCGGTACACGGCAGCACGTAAGCGCGCTGTCGAGCAGGCCACCGCGCTCGCGTCCTTCCGCGAGATGTACGACTTCGGTCTCGACCCCTTCCAGATCGAGGCCTGCCAGGCGCTGGAGGCGGGCAAGGGCGTCCTGGTGGCCGCCCCCACCGGCTCGGGCAAGACGATCGTGGGCGAGTTCGCCGTCCACCTCGCCCTCGAACAGGGCAAGAAGTGCTTCTACACGACGCCCATCAAGGCGCTGTCGAACCAGAAGTACTCCGACCTGTGCCGCCGTTACGGCAGCGACAAGGTGGGTCTGCTCACCGGCGACAACAGCGTCAACTCCGAAGCCCCGGTCGTCGTGATGACCACCGAAGTGCTGCGGAACATGCTCTACGCCGGTTCGCAGACGCTCCTCGGCCTCGGGTACGTGGTGATGGACGAGGTGCACTACCTCTCCGACCGCTTCCGGGGCGCCGTGTGGGAAGAGGTGATCATCCACCTTCCCGAGTCGGTCACCCTGGTCTCGCTGTCCGCGACCGTGTCCAACGCCGAGGAGTTCGGCGACTGGCTGGACACCGTGCGGGGCGACACCGAGGTGATCGTCTCCGAACACCGGCCCGTGCCGCTGTTCCAGCACGTGCTCGCCGGGCGGCGGATGTACGACCTGTTCGAGGAGGGCGAGGGCCACCGCAGGGCCGTCAACCCCGACCTCACGCGGCTGGCCCGCATGGAGGCCTCCAGGCCGTCGTACCAGGACCGCAGGCGGGGCCGGAGCATGCGCGAGGCCGACCGCGAGCGCGAGCGCAGGCAGCGCTCCCGGGTATGGACGCCGGGACGGCCCGAGGTCATCGAGCGGCTCGACGCCGAGGGGCTGCTGCCCGCCATCACGTTCATCTTCAGCCGCGCCGCCTGTGAGGCCGCCGTCCAGCAGTGCCTGTACGCCGGACTGCGGCTGAACGACGAGGAGGCGCGGGCCGAGGTCCGCGCGCTCGTCGAGGAGCGCACCGCCGCCATCCCGCACGAGGACCTGCACGTCCTCGGCTACTACGAGTGGCTGGAGGGCCTGGAGCGGGGCATCGCCGCCCACCACGCGGGCATGCTGCCGACGTTCAAGGAGGTCGTCGAGGAACTGTTCGTGCGCGGTCTGGTCAAGGCCGTGTTCGCGACCGAGACCCTCGCCCTCGGCATCAACATGCCCGCCCGGTCGGTGGTGCTGGAGAAGCTCGTCAAGTGGAACGGCGAACAGCACGCCGACATCACCCCCGGCGAGTACACCCAGCTCACCGGGCGCGCGGGGCGGCGCGGCATCGACGTCGAGGGACACGCCGTCGTGCTGTGGCAGCGCGCGATGGCCCCCGATCACCTCGCCGGCCTCGCGGGCACGCGCACCTACCCGCTGCGCTCCAGCTTCAAGCCGTCGTACAACATGGCGGTCAACCTCGTCGAGCAGTTCGGGCGGCACCGCTCGCGCGAACTGCTGGAGACGTCGTTCGCGCAGTTCCAGGCCGACCGGTCGGTGGTCGGGATCTCCCGGCAGGTGCAGCGCAACGAGGAGGGACTGGAGGGCTACAAGGCCTCCATGACCTGCCATCTCGGCGACTTCGAGGAGTACGCGCGGCTGCGCCGCGACCTCAAGGACCGCGAGACGGAACTGGCCAAGCAGGGCGCCGCTCAGCGACGCGTGGAAGCCGCTGTGGCGCTGGAGAAGCTGAAGCCCGGGGACGTCATCCACGTGCCCACCGGCAAGTACGCGGGGCTGGCGCTGGTGCTGGACCCGGGTCTGCCGGCCGGGCGGGCCAACGGGCACCGCGGCTTCGACCACCACGACGGGCCGCGCCCGCTGGTCCTGACCGCCGAGCGGCAGGTCAAACGGCTGGCGTCGATCGACTTCCCGGTGCCGGTCGAGGCGCTGGAGCGGATGCGGATCCCCAAGACGTTCAACGCGCGCTCGCCGCAGTCCCGCCGCGACCTCGCCTCCGCGCTGCGCACCAAGGCCGGGCACATCCCGCCGGAGCGGGCCCGCAAGCAGCGCTCCCAGGCCGCGGACGACCGGGAGATCGCACGGCTGCGCACCGAGATCCGGGCGCACCCGTGCCACGGCTGTTCCGACCGCGAGGACCACGCCCGCTGGGCGGAGCGGTACCACCGGCTGCTGCGCGACACCTCGCAGCTGGAGCGCCGCATCGAGGGACGCACCAACACCATCGCCCGTACCTTCGACCGGATCGTGGCACTGCTGACCGAGTTGGACTACCTGCGCGGCAACGAGGTCACCGAGCACGGCAAACGGCTCGCCCGCCTCTACGGCGAACTCGACCTGCTCGCCAGCGAATGCCTGCGCGCGGGCGTCTGGGAGGGGCTCAGCCCCGCCGAACTCGCCGCCTGCGTCTCGGCGTTGGTGTACGAGGCGCGGATGAGCGACGACGCGATGGCGCCGAAGCTGCCCTCGGGCAAGGCGAAGGCCGCGCTCGGCGAGATGGTGCGCATCTGGGGCCGGCTGGACGCGCTGGAGGAGGACTTCCGCATCAGCCAGACCGAGGGCGTCGGACAGCGCGAACCCGACCTGGGCTTCGCCTGGTCCGCGTACATGTGGGCCTCGGGCAAGGGGCTGGACGAGGTGCTGCGCGAGGCGGAGATGCCCGCCGGCGACTTCGTGCGCTGGTGCAAGCAGGTCATCGACGTACTCGGGCAGATCGCGGCGGCGGCTCCCGCGGAGAGCACGACGGTCGCGAAGAACGCCCGCAAGGCGGTCGACGCACTGCTGCGGGGCGTCGTGGCCTACTCGTCGGTGGGCTGAGCGCGGACGGCGGGTGCGGGGAGGGCGCGCCCTCCCCGCACCCGCCGTCCCCGCACGCCCTGGACTCTCCGGACTCTCCGTACTCGCCCCGAGGGAGAACGGAACTCCTAGGTGGGCTGCCCCTGACGCCCCTTCAGATAGGTGCGCCAGCTGCCGTATGCGGTGATGTCCTCGGCGTCGGTGAGGGCGCAGGGCTCGCAGAGGAAGCCGGGGACCCGGGTGCCGTCGGCGAGTTCCACCGGGCCCAGGGTCATCGGGCGGGGCAGCGCGGCCAGCAGGGATCCGAGGCCCTCCGCCGGGATGCGCCACACCTCCGTCTCGATCGCCGCCCCGAGGCCGTCCCGCGGTCCGACGTACACCAGGCCAGGCTTCGGCGGGCTCGTGCGCAGGGCGTGCAGACGGTAGACCGGGGCGGTGGCGGTCGTCCGGTCGAGACGGGCGCCCAGGGCGAGGAGCTGGCCGTTCAACGGCTGACCCGACAGGTGCGCGCCCACCACCGCCACCCGTGTCTCGGGCCGCAGCTGTGCGGCGATCCGGGCCAGTCGTTCGTCCGTGTGGGCCGGCCCGATCAGCATCACGCCGAACGGGAGGCCGTTCACCTCCCCGGCCGGGACGGCCACCGCCGCCAGGTCGAAGAGGTTGGTGGAGTTGGTGAAGCGGCCCAGGCGGGCGTTGGCGCCCAGCGGGTCGGCGGCGACCTCGGCGAGGGTGGGGTGGCCGGGCGCGGTGGGCAGGAGCAGGGCGTCCGCGTCGGCCAGCTCGGCGAGGGCGCGGGTGCGCAGGGCGGCCAGTCGGTCCTGGTCCGCGAAGAGGCGGTGGGCGGGGACGTCGCGGGCCCGGGTGATGATGCCGGCGACCGTCGGGTCCAGGCCCGCACCGCCTTCCGCCAGCAACTTGTCGACAAAGCTCCCGACGGCGGTGTAGCGCTCGGCGACGAACGCGCCCTCGTACAGCATCGCGGCGGCCTCGGTGAACGGGGCGAGGTCGAGGGTGCGCAGCTCGGCCCCGGCCGACGCGAGCTGCCGCGCCGCCGCCTCGTAGGCCTGCGCCCAGCCGGGGTCCAGTTCGCCGAGCTGGTCGAGCGGCGCGACCGCGACGCGCCAGGGGCCGGCGGGCCGCCCGGGGAGGGGCGGGGCCGCGCCGGTGGTCATGTGGGCGAGAGCCTGTTCGGCCTCCGGCAGGGTGCGGGCGAAGACGGTCACGCAGTCGAGCGAGGCACAGGCGGGGACGACGCCCTCGGTCGGGACGAGACCGCGGGTCGGCTTCAGGCCGACGACGCCGTTGAAGGCCGCCGGGACCCGGCCCGAGCCCGCCGTGTCCGTGCCGAGCGCGAGGTCGACGAGGCCGAGGGCCACCGCCACGGCCGAACCGGAGCTGGAGCCGCCGCTGATCCGCGCCGGGTCAAGGGCGTTGCGGACCGCGCCGTGCGGGGAGCGGGTGCCCACCAGGCCCGTCGCGAACTGGTCGAGGTTCGTCGTGCCCAGCAGCAGCGCCCCTGCCGCGCGCAGCGAGGCCACCGCCGGGGCGTCCCGGGCGGGCCGGTAGGCGTACGCGGGGCAGCCCGCCGTGGTGGGCAGTCCGGCCACGTCGATGTTCCCCTTGGCGGCGAGCAGCCGGCCGGCGAGCGGGAGGCGCTCCCCGGCGGCGACGCGCCGGTCGATCGCCTCCGCCTCGGCCTCGACCTCGTCCCTGGGTCGCAGGTCGATCCAGATCTCGGGGCGGTCCGTGGCCTCGATGCGGTCGTAAGCGGTGCGGACGCGGCTGAGCGTGCTGGACATCTCCGGTTCCTCTCTCAGACGGCGGCCGGCGCGAGGACGAGCAGTGCCGTCCCGGCCTCGACCTGGTCGCCGGGTCGGGCCAGGACCTGTGCCACCACGCCGTCGACCGGCGCGTGCACCCTGGACTCCATCTTCATCGCCTCCAGGGCGAGCAGCGGCTGGCCCGCCGTCACCTGGTCGCCCGGCGACACGTTCAACTGCCATACGGAGGCGGCGAACTCGGCTTCCACGAGGCGTCCGCCGACCGGGACCGTGACCTCGGCCGGCGCGACGGCCGGGACGGTGGCGGCCTGCGCCCGGGTGAACTCGCCCGCGGCTTCCCAGGCGTCCCGCTCGGCCGCGAAGGCGGCCCGCTGGCGGGAGCCGAACTCGCCGACGGAGTGCGCGTGTTCGGCGAGGAAGGCCTGGTGCTCGGCGAGCGAGAAGGCGCCCTCCTCGATACGCGGCACGAACCGTCCGGAGATGATGTCGGCCCGCAGGTCGAGCAGTTCGTCCGCCTCGACCGGATACCAGCGGATCCGGTCGAAGAACCTCAGCAGCCAGGGCGAGCCCGTCTCGAACGCGCCGCGCTGCTGCCACGGGGACCACACCTGGGTCGTCCGTCCGACGAACTGGTAGCCGCCGGGGCCCTCCATGCCGTAGACGCACAGGTACGCCCCGCCGATGCCGACCGAGTTCTCGGCCGTCCAGGTGCGCGCCGGGTTGTACTTCGTGGTCACCAGCCGGTGGCGGGGGTCGAGGGGGGTGGCGACCGGGGCGCCGAGGTAGACGTCGCCGAGGCCCAGGACCAGGTACTCCGCGGCGAACACGGTGTCGTAGACGTCCGCCGTCGACTCCAGGCCGTTGACCCGGCGGATGAACTCGATGTTCCAGGGGCACCAGGGGGCGTCGTCGCGGACGCCCGCCATGTAGCGGGCGATCGCCTCGCGGGTGGCCGGGTCGTCCCAGGACAGCGGCAGGTGCACGGTACGGGAGGGGACGACCAGCTCGTCCGTGGGGGGCAGCGCCGCCACGGTCTCGCGGACGATCGCGAGGAGTTCACGCTGGGGCAGCCGGCCCGGGTCCGTCCGGATCTGCAGGGAGCGGATGCCCGGGGTGAGGTCGGTGACGCCCGTCAGGTCAGCCGCGGCCACCGCCTCCATCAGGGCGTGGACGCGCATCCGCAGGGCGAGGTCCAGCTGCGGCGGCCCGAACTCGACCAGGAGGTTGTCGTCGCCGCTGCGGCGGAAGACGACGTCGCCGTCCGTCGCGAGGATCCCGCCGTCGACGATCGCCGGGCGCGGCCCGCCGTCCACGTCGACCGGCCGGAAGCGGACGGTGTCGCCGGGGCGCAGCTGGCCGAGCTTCCAGCGTTCGGAGGTGAGCACCGTGGCCGGGCACACGAAGCCGCCGAGCGAGGGTCCGTCCGGGCCGAGCAGCACCGGCATGTCGCCCGTGTAGTCGACGGCGCCGACCGAGTACGGGGTGTCGTGGATGTTGGAGGGGTGCAGGCCCGCCTCACCGCCGTCGGTGCGCGCCCACCGCGGCTTGGGGCCGACCAGGCGCACCCCGGTGCGGGCGGAGTTGAAGTGGACCTTCCAGTCGGCGGCGTAGAAGTCGCGGATGTCGTCCTCGGTGAAGAACTCCGGTGCCGCGTGCGGGCCTTCGACGGCGCCGATGTGCCAGACGGGACCGAAGGAGGGTCGGTCCGTCGCCGGAGCGCCCTCGGTGACGGTCCCGCCGTGCAGGACGTCCCCCGTGCGCAGCGCGCGGCCGCCGTGTCCGCCGAACCGGCCCAGTGTGAAGGTGCTCGCGCTGCCCAGGAAGGCGGGGACGTCGAGGCCGCCCGCGAACAGGACGTAGGTGCGCAGGCCGTGCTCGACGGGCGCGCCGATCTCCAGCAGGGATCCCGCGGGGACCGTCACCGGTTCCCACTGCGCGGCCGCGGCGCCGTCCACGGTGACCGTGGCCGGCGCGCCCGTCACGCACACCGTCGTGGCGTGCGTGAACCGCAGGGACGGCCCTTGGAGGGTGCACTCCAGGCCCGGCGCGCCCTCGGGGTTGCCGAGCGCCCGGTTGCCGAGCCGGAACGAGCGGTCGTCCATCGGGCCGGACGGCGGGACGCCGACCTGCCAGTGACCGGTGCGGCCGGGCCAGTCCTGCACGGTGGTGAGGGTGCCGCCGGCCGTCACCTCGATGCGCGGGGTCGGGTCGTGCACCTCGGCGAGGGTGGCCGTCGAGTGGGACGCCGTCACGAAGCGGGGGTCCGCGAGCGCCGCGCGCACCAGGCCGAGGTTCGTCTCGATGCCGTCGACGCGGGTGCGGGCCAGCGCCTCGTCGAGCCGTCGCAGCGCGAGGGCGCGATCCGCTCCGTAGGCGATCACCTTGGCGAGCATGGGGTCGTAGGACGTCGTCACCTCGCAGCCCGTCTCCACCCAGCCGTCGACGCGCACGCCGCCCGGGAACTCGACCCGGGTCAGCAGGCCCGCGCTGGGCCGGTGCCCGCGGCTGGGGTCCTCGGCGTACAGGCGGGCCTCGACGGCGTGGCCGCGCGGCGGACCCGGCTCGCGGACGACGTCCCGTTCGCCGCGCGCCAGACGCAGCATCCAGGCGACGAGGTCGACGCCGTAGATCTCCTCGGTGACCGGATGCTCCACCTGCAGGCGGGTGTTGACCTCCAGGAAGTAGGCCTCCTCACGGGCCGCGTCGTAGACGAACTCGACGGTGCCCGCGGAGCGGTAGCCGACCGAGGCGCACAACTCGCGTGCGGAAGAGGCGAGTTCCGCCCGTACGTGGTCGGGCAGTCCGGGCGCGGGGGCCTCCTCCACGACCTTCTGGTTGCGGCGCTGCAGCGAGCAGTCGCGGTCGCCGAAGGTGACGACCTTCCCCTCGCCGTCGCCGAAGACCTGGACCTCGACGTGGCGTGCGTCCTCGACGAGCCGTTCCAGGAAGACGCCGGCCGAGGAGAAGGAGGCGGCCGCGACGCGCTGGACGCGTTCCCAGGCGTCGGCGAGTTCGCCGGGTGAGCGGCAGGCCGACATGCCGATCCCGCCGCCTCCGCCGGTCGCCTTGAGCATGACGGGATAGCCGATGGCCCCGGCTTCCTTCTCCGCAGCGGTCAGCGAATCCAGCAGTCCGGTGCCCGGCGCCAGCGGCACCCCGGCGGCCCGTGCCGCGGCACGGGCCGTGTGCTTGGCGCCGAACAGCTCCAGCTGGTCCGGTGTGGGGCCGACGAACACGATGCCGGCGTCGGCGCAGCGGCGGGCGAAGGCCGCGTCCTCCGAGAGGAACCCGTAGCCCGGGTGGATCGCGCCCGCGCCGGTCTCCTGGGCCGCCTTCAGCACGAGGCCGGCGTCGAGGTAGGACTCCTTGGCGGGGGCCGGTCCCAGCCGCACCGCCTCGTCGGCGAGCCGGACGTGGGGCGCCGACCGGTCGGGGTCGGAGTACACGGCGACGGTGCGCAGGCCCAGTTCGCGGGCGGTGCGGATGATGCGGACGGCTATCTCACCGCGGTTGGCGACGAGCAGCTTGTCGAAGGTCATGTCGGGTCCTCGTCGCCGTCGGGGGCGCTGATCGTCATCTCCACCGCGGTCGGCTCGAAGCCGTTGCAGGGGTTGTTGATCTGCGGGCAGTTGGACACCAGGACGAGGACGTCCCGTTCGGCGCGCAGGGTGAGCGAGAGGCCGGGGGCGGAGAGGCCGTCGACGATGCCGAGGGCGCCGTCCTTCTCGACGGGCACGTTCATGTACCAGTTGATGTTGGAGACGAGGTCGCGCTTGCCGAGGCCGTGCCGCGCGCCCTCGGCCAGGAAGTTGTCGACGCACGCGTGCTGCGCGAAGGTGTGGTGGCCGTAGCGCAGGGTGTTGGACTCCTTGGAGCAGGCGCCGCCGACGGTGTCGTGGCGGCCGACGGCGTCGGCGGTCACCGTCATCAGCGGGGTGTGCTCGTTGGACATCAGCACGCTGCCCGTGGTGAGGAAGACTCCGCCCTGCGCGTGGATCGTGTCGGGCGCGCTGTAGCGCACGGACGTGTCGTGGGCGTCGTACACCAGGAAGTCGACGGCCTGGTTGCCGTGCAGGTCGGTGATGGTGAGGGTGTGGCCGGCGAGGACGGTGCAGGACCAGGCCGCCCGCGCCGGGACGACGGTCCGCAGGACGGTCTTCGTGCTCATGCGAGCCCCCTGGCGGCGAGGAATTCGGCGGTGTTGAGGAAGGCGCGGCGGCCCTCCGGGGTCGCCTCCCACAGCGGGTCGCCCGGCCGGGTCGGCTCGGCCCGCCAGGCGAGCACCTCCAGCGGGGTGCTGACGTACTCGGGGCGGGGGTCGGCCGGATGCGGCACGTTGGCGATCAGGACCGTGACGTCCTGCTCGGTGCGCAGGGTGACGCTGCCGCCGGGGCCGGCCGAGCCGGTGAAGTCGAGGGAGCCGTCGTCACGGATCCGCACGCCCTGGAAGAAGGAGAGCGAGGGCGGCAGGTCGCGGGGCTCCAGGCCGTTCTTGGCGGCGGCCAGCTTGAACAGCTCACGGCCGGCGGGGGAGGGGCCCTGGGGGGCGCCGTCGCCGTAGCGCTCGGTGTTGCGGACGAGGGTGGAGGTGCCGCACAGGGCGTCGTGCCGGCCGGCGGTGTCGGTGACGACCGAGGCGAGGACGCGGCCCTGGTCGGACAGGAGCAGCACGCCCTCGCCGAGGTAGGCGTTCCACTGGACCTTGACGGTGTCGGCCACGTTCAGCCGCTCCCAGGGGCGGCCGTCCACGTGGAGGAGCAGATGGGCGCAGGCGTCGCCGTGCGGGTCGGTCAGCCGCAGCTCGGTGCCCCGGGCGAGGACCCGGTGGGTGTAGTTGCCGCCCGCGACCGTCTCGGCCCACACCAGATGACCGGCCTCGCAGGGCGGGTTCGGCCAGTCCCGGGCCGGGACGACCGGCATCGCCTCGGCCCGGGCGCCCTCCTGCGCCCGGGCGTGGGCGCGTGCTCCGTACGTGGTCGCTGTCGCCGCCATTGCGGACCTCCGCAGCTCGGTTCCGTCGCTGTCGCGGTATTTCTGTCGCGCGACAGAAATTAGGGCCGCGTCGGGTCGCCGCCGTTGCCCTCGGGTTGCGGGGCGGTTACCGAGTCCTCACCGGCTCCGCCCGAAGATCGTCGCGGGCCGCCGTGTGCGAGGATCGAACGCATGGAGTCGGGCAGCGGACGTCGAGTGGGCCGGCCGCGCGCCGCGCAGCGCCCGGACAGCGGGCTCGCGCCACGCGCGGAACTTCTCGTGGCCGCCGCGGAGTTGTTCACCACCCGCGGGTACGCCGCCACCACCACCCGGGCCGTCGCCGAGCGTGCGGGCATGCGCCAGGCCTCCATGTACCACTATGTGTCGGGCAAGGAGGAACTGCTCGCCGCACTGCTGGAGTCGACGGTCACGCCCTCGCTCGCCTACGCGCGTGAACTGCTCGCCGACGACGCGCGGCCCGCCGCGGACCGGCTCCGGGAGCTGTGCCGCGCCGACGTGGAGCTGCTGTGCGGCGGCCCCCACGATCTCGGCGGCCTCTACCTGCTGCCCGAGGTGCGCACCGAGCGGTTCGCCGGGTTCCACGCCGTGCGCGCCGAACTCAAGGACGCCTACCGGCAGTTGATCGCCGCGACCGCCGCGGGCGGTGCGCTGGCCAAGAGCGAGCTGGATCTGCGCACCGATCTGGTCTTCGGGCTCATCGAGGGCGTCATCCTCGTGCACCGCTCCGATCCGGACCGCTCCGTCGCGGAGTTCGCGGGCGCCACCGCCGACGCGGCCCTGCGCATCGTCGGCGCCTGAGCGGCCCGACCGCGGTGTGTGATCGCCGGTTCGCGGTCGCCTCATCCGTCCCGGTGAATTGATTCGCACGCCCGTGCGCCGTCACTCCTTGTGTGCGAAAGATCGCAGAGCGTGTAAATAGGCCGAGGTTACTCCACGTACGGGAACGGTTTCAGGCGGTCGCCGAATATGACACGGCGATGATCCTGTCGGACTAAGCTCGCCCGCGGCGCACCGAGTTGAGGCGTATTCGTGCGCTTGTTCCCCAATATCCCGAAGATGCCGACAGATCCCTACAGAGGGTGCCCACATGGTGAGTGTTCAGTCCCCACCCGGTCGCCGAGAACTTCCCTACGCGCGCGTGCTGTTGCTGCCGGCGATACTGATGGCCGCGGCGACCGGAGCCGCCGTCGCCCTGGTGGCGACGCCGGCCCGGCTCGCCGTCGGCGTCTGCGGAGCCGTCGCGACCCTCCTGGTGATCGCGGTGGGAGCCGAGTCGGTCCGCCGTGGCCGGCGACTGCGGGAACTGCGCGCGGAGACCGACCGGCGCGTCGCCCACCTGGAACGGCGCGTCGCCGATCACGCGGAGGAGAACCGCCGCCTCGCCGAGGAGCACGTGCCCAGCGCCGTGGCCTGGCTGCGGGCCGGAAATTCCCCCAGAGAGGTGATGCGCGACCTCAGCCAGAGCGACCCCGCCTTCCGCGCACTCGACGACGCGCAGCGCGCCGTGGTCCGCACGATCCTCGACATCGTCGACCACGAGGAGTCCCTGCGCGACTCGGCCCAGCGTTCCTTCGTCAGCATCGCCCGCCGCATGCAGGCCATCGTCCACCAACAGGCGGCGGAACTGCGGGAGATGGAGGAGGACCACGGACGCAACCCCGAGGTCTTCGACGACCTGCTGCGCATCGACCACGGCACCGCGCTGATCGGCCGCCTCGCCGACTCCATCGGTGTGCTCGGCGGCGGCCGCCCCAGCCGCAACTGGCCGCAGCCTGTCCCGCTGTACAGCG
Organism: Streptomyces sp. LUP30; assembly: GCF_001746365.1. Classification (GTDB taxonomy): domain Bacteria; phylum Actinomycetota; class Actinomycetes; order Streptomycetales; family Streptomycetaceae; genus Streptomyces. Next base: position 22,907 of record NZ_MJAJ01000039.1, on the reverse strand, counting down.
TGCTGCGCGGCGCCATGTCCCGGATCCTGGAGTACCGGCGCATCCAGCTGGACTCCATCGCCAAGGTCAACATCGGCGGGCTCTCCGTCGAGCCGCTCATCCACGCGCTCGCCGAACTCCTCGACAACGCCACCCGCTACTCGCCTCCGCAGAGCAAGGTGCACGTCAACGCCGTCGAGGTGCAGACCGGCATCGCCATCGAGATCGAGGACGCCGGCGTCAGCCTCAGCGAAGAGGCCCGCGCCAAGGCCGAACGCATGCTGGAGCAGGCCAAGGCGGGCGTCGACATCCAGGACGTCGGCGGCACCCCGCGCCTGGGCCTCGCGGTCGTCGGCCGTCTGTGCACCTCGTTCAACCTGCAGGTCTCCCTGCGCACCTCGGCATACGGGGGCGTCCGGGCCGTCCTCATCGTGCCGAGCGAGATGCAGACCTCCGATCCCGCCCCCGGCTTCGCGCACGGCATCGGCGCCACCGCCGTGCCGCAGATCGACCTGAGTCAGATCGGCGAGGGCCCCAAGCGGCCGCCGAAGAAGCGCCGTCCCACCAACGCCCGCATCCCCGCCGGAGTCTCCCTGACCGACGACGAGGTGCCCGAGGTCACCGAGTGGACCGAGCAGGGCCTGCCGCAACGCCGCAGCAAGACCACCGTCTCCATCGCCCAGCGCTACCGGGAGGCGTACGCCGCACAGGACGCCGCACGCGAGGGCAAGCCCGACCCGTTCGCGCGGCCCGAGCCCGAGCCGCAGCCCGAGGAGAAGCGGCGCGAGCCCGGCCTGGCGTTCGAGGCCTTCTGGGAGGGCCTGGTGAAGGCGGCCCCGCCGGGAGCGCACCCCACCGACTTCACCCGCAATCCCACCGCCTACCTGCACCTGCTCGAGGACAAGGCCGAGACCGAGGCCGACGATGAAGGGGACCTCACGTGATCCAGCAGCGCCAAAACTTCGACTGGCTGCTCAAGGAGCTCTATGACGGGGTTCCCGGCATCGAGATGATCGTCGTGCTCTCGGCCGACGGACTGCGCATCGCCCGCTACGCCGGCGACCCCGACGCCGCCGACCGCGTCGCCGCGGCCTGCGCCGGCCTGCAGAGCCTGGCCGCCGCCGTGGGCCAGGAGATCCACTCCAGCAGCGGCGAGATGGACATGGTCGTCATCGACCTGAGCGGCGCCTACTTCTACATGATGTCCGCCGGCGCCAACGCCTACCTCGCCGTCCTCGCCGACGTGCGCTGCGAGGCCGGCCGGATGAGCGGCATGATGCGCGACCTCGTGGTCCGTATCGGCGCCCATCTGACCAGCCCGCCCCGCCGCAACGGGCAGAGCGTATGACCCCTCCGCAACGCCGTCGGCGACAACCTCTGCCCCAGCCGTCCCCGCCGCCCCCACCGGTCCCGCCGTCCGCACCCTCCCCGGCGGACGGCCAGGACGGGAACGAGGGGGAGGGCAAGAACCCTGAGCGGCTGTACATCATCACGGGCGCGGACGGCGAACGCGCGCCCGTCGACCTCGTCACGCTGATCGTGGCGCGTGCCGAGGCACCCTCGTCGGCGACCCCGGAACAGACGGCGGTGCTGCGGATGTGCGCCGCCCCGCTGTCCGTGGCCGAGATCTCGGCCTATCTGCGCCTGCCGTTCAGCGTGGTGACGGTGCTGCTCACCGAGATGCTGGCGGCCGAGCTCGTCCAGGCGCGGGCCCCCATCGTCCGGCAGCAGCTCCCCGACCGTTCCCTTCTCGAAGCGGTGATGCATGGACTTCAACGGCTCTGACACGATCCCCGGCCCACGGGCCGAGGACCATCTGCCGCACACCACCACGGCCGCGGCGAAGATCGTCATCGTGGGCGGCTTCGGCGTCGGCAAGACCACCATGGTCGGCTCCGTCAGCGAGATCAGGCCGCTGACCACCGAGGAGACCATGACCCAGGCGGGTATCGGGGTCGACGACAACTACGGCTCCGAGACCAAGACCGCCACCACCGTGGCCATGGACTTCGGCCGTATCCGCATCACCGAGCAGGTCGTCCTCTACCTCTTCGGGACGCCCGGCCAGGAACGCTTCTGGTTCCTGTGGAACGGGCTGTTCGAGGGCGCGCTCGGCGCGGTCGTCCTGGTCGACACCCGCCGCATCGAGGTCAGCTTCGAGGTGATGGGCCGGCTGGAGGAGGGCGGCGTGCCGTTCGTCGTCGCCGTCAACACCTTCCCCGACGGACCCCGTTACCCCCTCGATGACCTGCGGGCCGCGCTCGACCTGCCGCCCGAGATCCCGATCGTGGAGTGCGACGTCCGCCGTCGCGCCTCCAGCCGGGACGTCCTGATGACCCTCATGCGGTTCCTGCACTCCCTGGCTCTGAGCCGCAGCCTCACCTGACCCGCACGGCACCACCATCCACCGACACCGGATCCGGCACGACGCCGGATTCAGCACAGTTGCGGAGCGACCCCCTGTGACTCCCGAACACCCCACCCCGACCGGCCCGCGCGACCTCGCCCTGGACCCGCCGCCCGGCTGCCCCGCGCACGTGCGGGGCCCCGGCGGACTGGCCCGCCTGTACGGCCCCGGCGCGGAGGACCTGAACGAACTGTACGAGCGGCTGCGCGAGGAACACGGCCCCGTGGCGCCGGTCCTGCTCCACGACGACCTGCCGATGTGGATGGTCCTCGGACACGCCGAGAACCTGCGCATGGTGCGCACGCCCTCGCAGTTCACGAAGGACAGCCGCATCTGGTCGCAGCTGCTGCAGGGCAGGGTCCGGCCCGACCACCCGCTGATGCCGCACATCGCCTGGCAGCCCATCTGCGCCCACGCCGAGGGCGACGAGCACAAGCGGCTGCGGGGCGCGGTCACGGCGGCCATGGCGACCATCGACGACCGCAGTGTGCGCCGCTACATCAACCGCTCAAGTCAGCGCCTGGTCAACCGCTTCTGCGAGCAGGGCCGGGCCGACCTCGTCGGCGACTTCGCCGAGCACCTCCCGATGGCCGTGATGTGCCACGTCCTCGGCATGCCCGACGAGTACAACGACAAGATGGTGCACGCCGCCCGCGACGCCCTCAAGGGCAGCGAGACCGCCGTCTCCAGCCATGAGTACGTCGTCGGGGCCCTCGCCCGGCTCACCGCCCGCCGCCGCGCCAAGCCCGAGGAGGACTTCACCAGCCACCTCGTCACCCACCCGGCGGGACTCACCGACGACGAGGTCAGGGAACATCTGCGCCTGGTGCTCTTCGCCGCGTACGAGGCCACCGTCAACCTGCTCTCCAACGCGCTGCGCATGGTCCTCACCGACCCGCGCTTCCTCGCCCGGCTCAACGGTGGCCAGATGACGGTGGCGGAGGCGGTCGAGCAGTCCCTGTGGGACGAGCCCCCCTTCAGCACCATCTTCGGCTACTTCGCCAAGCAGGACACGGAGTTGGGGGGCCAGCGCATCCGCCGCGGCGACGGCCTCTTCTTCGCGCCCGCGCCCGGCAACGTGGACCCCCGGGTGCGCCCCGACCTGTCCGCCCACATGCAGGGCAACCGCTCCCACCTCGCCTTCGGCAGCGGTCCGCACGAGTGCCCCGGCCAGGACATCGGACGGGCGATCGCCGACGTCGGTGTCGACGCGCTGCTGATGCGGCTGCCCGACGTGCAACTCGACTGCGCCGAGGACGAGTTGCGGTGGACGATGTCGATCGCCTCGCGGCACCTGGTGGCGCTGCCGGTGCGCTTCGAACCCAAGGAACAGCAGGACGTCAAGCACAAGCCGAGCCACGCCCCGATCCCGCCGCAGCGCCTGACGCCGCCGGTGGGCACGGCGCCGCAGCCCGCCCCGGCGCCCGTCCGCGAGCCGGCGGCCGCCCCGGCGCAGACGCCCGCGCCCGCGCCGCAGTCCGCGCCGGCCACCCCGCAGCCCACGGGCCCGGCCCGCCGGCCGAACGCCTGGCGGCGCTTCCTCGCCTGGTGGCGCGGTTACTGAACCGCGTCCGGCGGCCGGTCGTCCCGCGGCTGCGGGGCGGCGGCCCAACGGTCGTACGACGCCCAGGCGTCCAGGGCGCGCCCGCTGCGCAGCAGGTGCCGCCGCCCGGTGACCGGATCGGTGAACTCCAGCTCCCGCGCCAGCAGTTGCAGCGGGCGCCGGAAGTCGCCGGCCGGCACGGGGTCGGCCACCTCCGGGTACAGCGGATCGCCGAGGATCGGCACGCCGAGCGCGCTCATATGGACGCGCAACTGATGGGTCTGGCCGGTGGCGGGCAGCAGCCGGTACCGGCCGAGCCCCCGCGCCCCGTGCTCGACGAGCTCGACGCGGCTCACCGCGTTCGGCTCGCCCGCCACCTCGTAGGCGGCCAGGACGCCCCGCTCCTTGACGATCCGGCTGCGCACCGTCCGGGGCAGCGCGAGCCCGGGATCGTACGGCGCGATGGCCTCGTACACCTTGCGCACCCGGCGGTCGCGGAACAGCGTCTGGTACGCGCCGCGCTCCTCCGGGCGCACGACGAACAGGACCAGACCGGCGGTGAGCCGGTCGAGCCGGTGCGCGGCGCCCAGCGCGGGGACGCCCAGCTCCCGCCGCAGCCGGGCCAGCGCGGTCTCGACGACATGACCGCCGCGCGGGGTGGTGGCGAGGAAGTGCGGCTTGTCGGCGACGACCAGGTGCTCGTCGCGGTACACGATCTCCAGCGGGAACGGCACGGGCGTCTCGGGCGGCGGTTCGCGGTGGTACCAGACGAACGTCCCCGGCGCACAGGCCGTGTCCGCCCTCACCGCCCGCCCGTCGGCGCCGACGATGTGCCCGGCCTCCAGCATGGCGTCCACGACCCCGGCACGCGCCGCGCCGAGCCGCTCCACCAGGTACTCCCGGACGGTGGCCCAGGAGCCCTCGCCCGGCAGCCGCACCCGCACCGGGTCGATCCCGTCGCGTTGCGGCAGCGGAGAGGGCGGGGGCGGCGTACGACGTCTCATCGGGGTCAAGCGTACGGCGACGGAAAAGTCGGTTGACTCCTCGCGTGCCGTCGGCAGGATGCGGTTCATGCCCTACACAGTCGGCCCCGTCCTGCCCGCCCGGACCCTCTCGGGCGCCCCGCAACCCGTGCTCCCCACCGGCGACGGGCTCCTCCTGCGTCCCTGGCGGCCCGAGGACGCCCCCGCCGTGCACGCCGCCTTCCAGGACCCGGCGATGCACCAGTGGCACATCCGCGCCGCCGACTCCGAGGAAGAGGTGACCGGCTGGATCAGGGAATGGCGCGCGGCCTGGGAGGAGGAGCGCACCGCCCAGTGGGCCGTCGTCGACTCGGACACCGACGAACTGCTGGGCCGGGTGGCGCTGCGCAGCATCCTGCTCGACGAGGGCGTCGCGGAGGTCGCGTACTGGACCACCAGGACGGCCCGCGGCCGGGGAGTAGCCCCCCGGGCCACCACCGCCCTGACGCGCTGGGCCCTCGACGAGATCGGCTTCCACCGGCTCGAACTGCATCACGCCACCGCCAACGAGGCCTCCTGCCGGGTCGCCGGCAAGGCCGGTTTCACCCTGGAGGGCACCAGGCGCAGCGCCTGCCTGCACCCGGACGGCTGGCACGACATGCACGTCCACGCGCGCGTGCAGGGCGACTGAGCGGACCGCTCCCCGCACGCGCGCGTGCGGGCCTCACGCCGCAGCCGCCTCCGGCACGGCCCCGGCGGGCTCCGCCGACCGCCTGCGCCAGGCCCGGTAGGCCACGCCGACGGCGACCGTCGCACCGAGGAACAGCACGGTGAACCACTGGAAGTACCAGTGGCCGCCCGCCGGGTCGTACACCGCCGCACGCGGCCAGGCCAGATTGACCGTCATCAGCAGGCCGTACAGGAGCGCGAGGGCGTTGACCGGAACGCCCCAGCGGCCCAGGGAGAACAGGCGGGCGCCCGTCTCGTCCGTGCCGCCCGAGGGGAACCCGCCGCGCAGCCGGCGCAGCAGCAGCGGGCCGGTGACCATCGCGTACGCCAGGTACAGCATCACGATGCAGGTGGTGCCGATGGCCAGGAAAGCGTCCGGCGAGGCGAAGTTCAGCAGCAGCAGGGCGGCGGCGAGGGCGCCGACGACCAGTGCGGGGGCGCTCGGCATGCCGGTGCGGCCGTTGACGCGGGCGAGGCGGGCGGAGAACGGGAGCTGACCGTCGCGGGCCATGGAGAACAGCATCCTGCAGGCCGCGGTCTGGATGGCCAGCGTCGCCACCGCGATCGCCACGACCACGTCCGCCAGCAGTGCCTTGCCGACCCCGTCGCCGAGGCTGCTGGTGAGGACGTAGCTGAGTCCGTCGACCCCGAGCCGTCCGTCCGTCAGGCTGGGCGCGGCCAGCAGGCCGCCCAGCACGATCAGCCCGCCGAGCAGGCCGGCCGCGCCGAGGGCCGTGAGGATCGTGCGGGGCGCGGTGCGCCTCGGGTGGTGCGTCTCCTCGCTCATCTCGCCCGCGCTGTCGAAGCCGATCATCACGTAGGCAGCCGTGAACGAGCCCACGAGCAGCGCCCCGAACAGGCCGCCGCCAGCCGCCCCTTCGGTGTGGAAGGTGATGCCGGGGGTGCGCTCGGAGTGGGTGAGCAGGAGGACGACGATGAGCACCGCGCCGATGATCTCGGCGGTCACGCCGATCCGGTTGATCATGGACATCACGCGGTTGTCCAGGATGTTCACGAGCGTCGTCAGCACCAGCAGGAGCACCCCGAGCAGGGCCGCGTTGGCCGCGCCGTCCGGGGAGGTGGGGGCCGGGTCGGAGCCGATCAGCTGGAAGCCGGACCAGATGGCCGGCAGCACCATCTGCAGGGCCAGCGCGGCCGCGGCGACGACGACGATCTGCCCGATCACCATGATCCAGCCCGCGAACCAGCCGAACGAGGGCGTCGACAGCCGCGACGACCACTGGTAGATGGCGCCGGAGATCGGGTAGCGCGCGGCCAGTTCCGCGAAGCACGCGGCGACCAGCAGCTGGCCGGCGAGAACCGCCGGCCAGGCCCAGAAGAAGACCGGGCCGCCGAAGGCGTACCCGAAGGCGAAGAACTGGAAGACGGTCGTCAGGACGGAGATGAAGGAGAACCCGGCGGCGAACGAGGCGTACCGGCCCAGGCTGCGGTGCAGTTCCTGGCGGTAGCCGAACTCGGCGAGGGAGCCGTCGCCGGCGTCGGGGGAGTGCGGCGGGTCGGGGCGTACGTCGGTGGGTGTCGTTGTCGTCACGGCGGAACCTGCCTTGGCCCAGTGGGGACGGTAATTCCTGTCGGGCGACAGAAATTAGGGACGCGCTGTTTCGTCCGCGTCACGCCGCCGTGTCCGGGGCGGGCCCAAGTCCTCACGTTCCCGAAAGGTCACTCGATCGCGTTATGTCGCGTCTCTTGTCCAGAGGTGAAGGTCGCGATATGTTCGGCTACGGATATTCGGAAGCGAGGTGATCGTCCGTGGCGAGGAAGCGCCGCAAACTCGGCAACCCGTTGGCGCTCGCCGTGATGACGACGCTGTGGCAGAAGCCGATGCATCCGTACGAGATCGCCCAGACCCTGCGCAGCCAGGGCAAGGACACGAGCACGAAGACGAACTACGGCTCGCTCTACACGGTCGTGCAGAACCTGGAGAAGCACGGCTTCGTGGAGGTGACCGGTGTGGAGCGGCAGGGAAACCGGCCCGAGCGCACGGTCTACGGGCTCACCGACGCCGGGCGCGAGGAGATGGCCGAGTGGCTGTCCGACCTGCTCGCCGTCCCGGCCAAGGAGTACCCGATCTTCGAGACCGCCCTCTCGCTGATGGCTGCGCTGCCGCCGGACGAGGTGGTGCGCCTGCTGGAGTCGAGGCTGACGGCGCTGGAACTCCAGCTGGCCGGCGGCCGGGGCGTGCTCCAGAAGGCCTACGAGACGGTGCCGAGGCTCTTCCTCGTCGAGACGGAGTACCAGCTGCACATGGTCGAGGCGCAGGCCCAGTGGGTCGGCGGCTTCCTCGACGAGGTCAGGAACGGTTCGCTGCCCGGAGTGCGGGAGTGGCGGCGGTTCCACGAGGCAGGGGAGTCACCGCAGGAAGTCAGCAGCTGAGAAGGGCCCCGGCAGGACTGTTCGCAGCAGTCCCGCCGGGGTCTCGAACCCCGAACCGAACCCGCCGTGAGGCAGTTCCAGGCGATCGAGGTGCGGCACACCCAGGATAGCCCGGTGCTCTTGCGGCGGATCGGCAGTCATGTCCGCTCACACAGAGAGCAGCATCGCCATGAGCAAGACTCGTGCGCCCGCAGTGCAGGCGCGTCAGCTCGTCAAGACCTACCCCGGTCAGGTCACCGCCCTGAACGGCCTCGACATCACCGTGGAGAGCGGCTCCGTCTTCGGGCTGCTCGGCCCCAACGGCGCCGGAAAGTCCACCGCGGTCAAGATCCTCACCACCCTGGCCCGCCCCGACTCCGGCTCCGCCACCGTCGCCGGACACGATGTGCTGCGCCATCCGGACCGGGTGCGCCGGGTGATCGGCGTGGTCGCGCAGAACTCCGGCGCCGATCCGGTCGCCACCGGCCGGGACAACCTCCGCCTCCAGGGCAGGCTCTACGGCGTGAAGGGCGCCGTCCTGGACCGCCGGGTGGACGAACTGCTCGAACGCTTCGCGCTCACCGAGGCCGCCCGTCGCCAGGTCAAGAGCTACTCCGGCGGCATGCGGCGCCGGCTCGACGTGGCGCTCGGCCTGGTGCACCGGCCCGAGGTGCTCTTCCTCGACGAGCCCACCACCGGCCTGGACCCGCAGGTCCGCGGTGCGATGTGGGACGAGATCGGCCGGCTGGCCGACGAGGAAGGGCTGACGATCCTGCTCACCACGCACTATCTGGAGGAGGCCGACCGGCTCGCCCAGCGGGTCGCCATCGTGGACCGGGGCCGTGTCGTCGTCACCGGCACGCCCGACTCCCTCAAGGGCGAACTCCGCGGCGACGCCGTGCACCTGGAGCTGCGCACCGCGCCGGGCGACACCGGCCGGGTGCTCCTGGAAGGCGCCCTGAGCGCGTTGCCGGGCGTGTCCGAGGTGATGTTCGACGGGCCGCGGGTCAGTGTGCGCGCCCAGGACGGGGCGGCCGCGATGCCGGCCCTGCTCGGCGCGCTGGAGCGGTCCGGGGTCGCCGTCGCCACCGCGACCGTCGCCAGGCCCTCCCTCGACGACGTCTACCTCCGGTACGCGGGCCGACGCTACGCCGAGGCCGGAAGCGGGACCACCGAGGCCCTCGCGCTCGCCGGGGGTGCGCGATGAGCACCGCGATCGTCCAGACCTGGTATATGACGCAACGTCAGCTGATGGTGTCCGCCCGTCAGCCCGCCTACGCCGTGATCACCTTGATCCAGCCGGTGATCTGGCTGTTCCTCTTCGGCAGCCTCTTCAAGAGCGTCGTCGAGCTCGGCGGTTTCGGCGCCGGCTCCTATCTGGACTATCTGGTGCCGGGAGTGGTGGTGATGAGCGCGCTCGCCTCCAACCTCTGGGCGGGCATGGGCACGTTGGAGGAGATCCAGCGCGGCACCCTCGACCGCTTCCTCACCACTCCGGCCAGCCGGGCCGCGCTGATGAACGGCAACGTCGTGCACAACGGCATCGTCACCGCCCTGCAGTCGGTCGTCATCGTGCTGCTCGGGCTGGCGGGCGGGGCGGACTACCCGGGCGGGATCGAGGGCGTCGCCGTCCTGGTCGTCGCGTCGGTGCTGCTCGGCACGGTCTTCGGGGCGCTGTCCAACGCCCTGGGCATGCTCGTGCGGGAACGGGAGTCGATCATCGGCGTCAACACGTTCCTGCTGCTGCCGCTGACCTTCCTCTCCAGTGCGTTCATGGCGCCTGAGCGCATGCCCGGCTGGATGCGGCACGTGGCCCGCTTCAACCCGCTGGACTGGGCGATGACAGCCGGACGCTCGGCCCTGTCCGCGGACCCGGACTGGGGCTCGGTGCTCGTCCGCGGCGGGGCGCTGCTCGCGCTCGCGACGGCGGCCGTGTGGCTGTCCATACGGACGTTCCGGTCCTACCAACGGTCGGTGTAGTTGCGGCGGTTCGGGCTGCGCCGGCGGTCGGCGAGGGCGGCCGGCGCACCCTGACGCCCCTCCGGCGCGAGTCGGCGGGCGGCCCGCTCCCTGGGTGCGGGCCGCCCGCCGCCGAGGTCACGCGGTCGGCGTCCCGCCCCCGGGCTCCTGCTCCTGCTCCTGCTCCACGCGGGCGTTCCACTCCCGCTTGGAGGCCTGCCAGCCGTCCTCGTTGTGGCCGAGCCGCCAGTATCCGGAGATCGACAGGTCCTCGCGCGGGATCTGCAGCTCGACGCGCAGCAGTTTGCGCAGCTCCTTCACGCAGGCCGCCTCGCCGTGCACGAACGCGTGCACGCGGCCCTCGGGGAAGCGGAGCGCCCGTACGGCCTCGACGAGCCGCTCGCCGACCGGCCGTTCGCCGCGGTGCAGCCAGACGACCTCCACGTCGGAGTCGATCTTCTGCTCCTCCTCGGGACCCGCCACCTCGACGAAGGCGTGGGCGACGGCGCCGGCGGGGAGCGACTCCAGGGCGGTGGCGATGGCGGGCAGGGCGCTCTCGTCGCCGGCCAGCAGATGCCAGTCGGCGGCCGTGTCGGGCGTGTAGGCGCCGCCGGGGCCGTTGAAGCGGACCGTCTCGCCCGGCTGCACGCGCGTCGCCCACGGCCCGGCGAGGCCCTCGTCGCCGTGGATCACGAAGTCCAGGGTCAGCTCGCGGTTTTCGGCGTCCCAGCGGCGCACGGTGTACGTCCGCGTCACCGGCCACTGCTCGCGGGGGAACTCGGCCCGGATCCGCTCCAAGTCGAACGGCTCCGGGTAGTTCACCCCCTCGGGACCGAAGAGCAGTTTCACGTAGTGATCGGTGCACGTCCCGGCGGTGAACTCCGCCAGGCCCTCACCGCCGAGCACGACGCGCTGCATGTGCGGGGTGAGCCGTTCGGTGCGGACGACCTGCGCGGAGTGAGGCTTGCGCGGCTTCCGTGCCGGACGTTCTGCCATGTCGGCCTCCCATGTCGATGCACTTAGGTTAACCTAAGTTAGCATCGCTTCCCTGGGACGCCCCCCTCTCAGACCGCCAGGGTCGTCAGCAGTCGCTGCAACGACCCGCCGAGCCCCCAGCGCTGCGCGAGTGCTTCCAGTGCCGCCGCGTCCCTCGGAGCACGGGGCAGCGCGGTGGTCACCTGCGGCAGAGGCACGTCGTCGGCGACCTTGACCACCTTCGGCGCCACGGACACATACGGCCGGGACTCGTCCAGCCGCCTGCGCTGCGACGGGGTCAGCTTCGCCGTCGGGTCGTCGACCGCCGCCATGATCCCGGCCAGATCGCCGAACTCGGCCAGCAGCTTGGCCGCGGTTTTCTCCCCGATGCCCGGCACGCCCGGCAGGCCGTCGCTCGGGTCGCCGCGCAGCAGCGCCAGATCGGCGTACCCGCGCCCGTCGACGCCGTACTTCTCGCGCAGCCACGCCTCGTCCGTCAGCTGCAGCGTGCCGACGCCCTTCAGGGGGTACAGCACGCGCACCCCGCGCGCGTCGTCCACCAGCTGGTAGAGATCGCGGTCGCCGGTGACGATGTCCACCGGGCCCTTCGCGATGCCGGTGAACGTGCCGATCACGTCGTCCGCCTCGTAGCCGGGCACCCCCACGCGCGCGATGCCGAGCGCGTCCAGGACCGCCTCGATGATCGGCACCTGCGGCGAGAGCGTGTCCGGCACCTCCTCCTCGTCCGGCCCGCTCTCGCGCTCCTCGGCGACGCGGTGCGCCTTGTAGGAGGGGATCAGGTCGACCCGCCACTGGGGCCGCCAGTCCGCGTCCATGCAGGCGACCAGCTCGTCCGGCCGGTGGTCCTTCACCAGCCGGTCGATGAATTCCAGCAGACCGCGCACGGCGTTCACCGGCGTGCCGTCCGGCGCCCTCACGGAGTCGGGGACGCCGAAGTAGGCGCGGAAGTAGAGCGAGGCGGTGTCGAGAAGCATCAGTCGTCCGGTCACGCCACGCATCATGCCGCACGGTCATGGGTGAGCAGGGCCTCGACGGCGCCTGCACCGTCGTCGACGGCTCCACGCCTCGCTGCTCGCTGCTCGCTGCTCGCTGCTCGCTGCTCGCCGAGATCGAGCGACGAGGGACGGGCACCGGCGCATGGCCTCGCGGCCAGCGCCGGGGCGCACCCCTCGCGCCGTTCCCGCGCCCCCTCCCGCCCTCTCGGCACGTTTCGCGCCGGCAGCCCGGAGCCCTTCCGCCCTGGGAGCAGAGGGGAGGAATTCGGCCAACCACGCAGAGCTACACTCATCCCCGAGCCGGACCGCCGGTGACGCCGGGGACGAGCGGGAACACTCAGGGCCGCCCGCGCATTGAACCGGACAACGGGAGGGCGGCCCCTCACCCGCCGCCCTCGGGCTCCGGTCGACTGGCGTGAACTGTGAGGTCGCGCGTCACCCCGCGTGTCCTCGATGTGGCGGGCACGTGAAACGGTTTGCCGAACCTGCATAGGGTGCAGAGAACTCACCAGACGTGTCCGCGAGCACACCGGGCACACGGTGCCGACGAGCGAAGGAGGGAGCCGGAGCGATGGGCGACCACAAAGAACAGCCCCTGCGGGTGGGCGCGGCCGTGCGCCGCCGGCGCCGCTCCCTGGAGCTCACCCTCGCCGTCGTGGCCGAGCGCAGCGGCCTGTCGGTGCCCTTCCTGAGCCAGATCGAGAACGACCGCGCGCGGCCCAGCACGAGCTCCCTGGAGAAGGTGGCCGACGCGCTGCGCACCACCGCCGTCGAGCTCCTCGCCGCCGCCGACCCGGCCTGCAGCGTGGACGTCGTGCGCGCCGAGGTCGCCGAACAGTTCCAGGGCCGGGCGCCCGACGCCGGGCCCCGCTCCCGCTCACTGGTGCGCGGGCACCACCAGATGCACGCCTCCGAGTTCACCGGCGACCACGACGCCGGGCGGGAATTCCAGTACCGCAACGACCAGTTGCTGTACGTCGCCGACGGCGCGGTGGAGATCGAGGCGGAGGGCCGCGCCTACCGGCTCGGCCGCGGCGACACCCTGTACCTCACCGGCGGCGTCCGCCATCGCTGGCGGGCGACCGTGGCCGACACCCGCGTGGTCGTCGTCGCGGTGGCCGAGCACATCGAGGCGGTACGGGACCGGGGGCGGAAGCGGTAGTGCGGGTCGTCTCCCTGGTGCCGTCGCTCACCGAGGCCGTGGCCGCCACCGTCCCCGGCGTCCTGGTCGGGGCCACCGACTGGTGCAGCCACCCGGCGGACCTGGACGTCACCCGGATCGGCGGAACCAAGAATCCCGCCGTGGAGCGGATCGTCGCCCTCGCCCCCGATCTGGTGATCGCCAACGAGGAGGAGAACCGGGAACCGGACCTGAATGCTCTGCGGGCGGCCGGACTGCGGGTCCTGGTGACGGAGGTCCGGGACGTCCCGCAGGCCTTCCGGGAGCTGGCGCGGGTCCTCGACGCCTGCGGGGGACCCTCCCGACCGGACTGGCTGGCGCGGGCCGAGGAGGCCTGGGCGGCGCCGCCGCCTCTCGCCGGCCGCAGGACCGCCGTCGTGCCGATCTGGCGCCGTCCCTGGATGGTGCTGGGCAGGGACACCTTCGCCGGTGACGTGCTGGCCCGCCTGGGCGTCGACCATCTCCACGCCGGTCACCCCGAGCGTTATCCGCGCATCCCCGTCGAGGAGCTGCGGGCGGCCGCGCCGGACCTCGTCGTGCTGCCGGACGAGCCCTACCGCTTCACCGCCGACGACGGCCCCGAGGCCTTCCCCGCAGTGCCCTGCGCGCTGGTCAGCGGACGGCACCTGACGTGGTACGGCCCGTCGCTCGCCGAGGCCCCGAAGGCGCTGGGCGAGGCGCTGCGAGCAGCGCACCGCTGAGCAGTCCGCGCACGGTGTGCCGGGCGACGACGCCCCAGGCCACGACCAGCACGAGGTACAGCGCGCAGGCGAGCACGTCGAAGACGACCAGCCCGGTGTGCCGGGCCAGCGCGGCCGACCCGGTCACACAGGTGCCGACCGGGAAGGTGAACGCCCACCACGTCATCGCGAAGCCCATGCCGTGCCGGCGGGCCCGCGCCACGTGCGCGGTGGCCAGACACAGCCACAGCAGCGCGAAGCCCATGACGGGCACCCCGTAGAGCACGGCGAGACCACCGAGACCACCCGGCCCACCGAGAGGGCGGCCGTCCGCCCCCGGCGCCACGCCCGCAGCGACCTCGGCGAACTTCCCGGCGGCGGTCGTGGACTGGCCGAGCGGCCCCAGCACGAGGAACAGGGTCGGCGTGAGCGCGAGGGGCAGCGGTCCGCCGGTCACCAGCCGTCCGAACACCAGCGGCAGCATGACGAACGTGGCCAGCAGGCTCAGTCCGAACAGCGCGAAGCACGCGAACAGCAGCGTCTGCCGTGGCTGTCCGGCCGGCAGATACGGCACCAGCAGCGGGCCGAGCGCGGCGGACACCATCGGCGCGACGAGCGGCAGCAGCCACACCGGCGTGGCCTGCGAGGCCGCCACGCGGTGACGCACGGCCATCAGGTACGGCACGACGACGGCGGCCGTGAGGGCGATCACCGTGCCGGCCGTGAACAGCACGGCGTCGAGGGCGACCGCGGCGTCGACGCCGATCCAGTCCCGGCCCACGGCGAGCGCGCCGCCCCCGACGGCGAGCAGCGCCATCGCGAGACAGCCGTAGAACGGGGCCGTCGCCGGGTCGAGGAGGTGCGCGCGGGCCTGGTCGCGATGGTGTCGCCAGTGCAGGGCGCGGGCGGCGAGCAATGCCGTCAGGAGGACGAGGGAGAGCGCCCAGAACGCGGCGCACAGCGGCCGCAGCCCCGGCACCCGGACCGGCAGCGCGACGCCCGCGGTCGCGACGATCGCGGTGCCCATCACCGTGGCGTACCAGTTCGGTCCGAGGTGACGGACGGCGGCGGCGCGCGGGCGGGCGAGCGCGGACAGGGGCTGGGCGGCGGTGACCATGCCTCCACGGTCGCCCGCTGGTGCGGCCGCGACCAGGGAGGATGTCTCTATGGGGGCATAAGCTGGGCTTATGGGGAGTGTGGAGGAAGACCGACGCGACGGCGGCGGCTCGATCGCGCACCGGGTCCCGGACCTGGGCGCGCTGGAGCTGCTGCTGGCGGTGGCCCGGCTGGGCAGCCTGGGCGCGGCCGCGCGGGAGCTCGGCATCACCCAGCCCGCCGCGAGCAGCCGGATCCGTTCCATGGAACGCCAGTTGGGCGTGGCCCTGGTGGACCGTTCGCCGCGCGGTTCCCGGCTGACCGACGCGGGCGCGCTGGTGACGGACTGGGCGGGGCGGGTCGTCGAGGCGGCGCGGGCCTTCGACGCGGGGGCGCAGGCGCTGCGGGACCGGCGGGACTCGCGCCTGCGGGTGGCGGCCAGCATGACGATCGCCGAGTACCTGCTGCCGGGCTGGCTGCTCGCGCTGCGCGCGGGGCGGCCGGACACGGCGGTGTCGCTGCTCGCGGGCAACTCCGCGGCCGTCGCCGAACGGTTGCTCACGGGGGAGGCGGACCTCGGCTTCGTGGAGGGGCTCACGGTGCCGGCCGGCCTGGACTCCGCCGTGATAGCGCACGACCGCCTCCTCGTCGTCGTCGCGCCCGGCCACCCGTGGGCCCGCCGCCGACGGCCGCTGGACGCCTCCGAGCTGGCCTCGACGCCGCTGATCCTGCGGGAGGAGGGCTCGGGGACCCGTCAGGTGCTCGACACGGCCCTGGGGGGCCTGGCGCGCCCGCTGATCGAACTCTCCTCGACGACGGCGGTGAAGGCGGCGGCGGTGAGCGGGGCCGGACCGGCGGTGCTGAGCGAACTCGCGGTGGGCGAGGAGCTGGCACTGCGGCGGCTGGTGGGGATTCCGGTGGACGGGGTGTCGCTGACCCGGGACCTGCGCGCGGTGTGGCCCACCGGGCACCGCCCGACAGGCCCGGCGCGGGAACTCCTCACCCTGACCCGAGGCTGACCGGCCCCGCGCCCGGCGTCCGTCACTGAGCGGGGCCTGTGGTCCGGGCCCCGGGGCGGGAGGCGGCGGTGACCAGGGCGCGCATCACGCGGACGTCCTCGCCCATCTCCGGATGCCACTGCACCCCCAGCACCCAGGCGGCGGACGGCAGCTCGACGGCCTCCACGGTGCCGTCCGCCGCGTGCGCCGCCGCGATCAGCCCCGCGCCCAGGCGGTCCACCGCCTGATGGTGATAGGTCGGCACGGAGGTCTCCTCCGCCACCACCCGGGCGTACAGCGTGCCCGGGACCGGCTCGACCGGGTGGCGGCCCACGACGCCCACCGCCTCGACGTGCCCGTCGAGGTGCTGCGTCAGGGTGCCGCCGAGAGCGACGTTCAGGAGCTGCATGCCGCGGCAGATGCCGAGCAGCGGCAGGCCGGCCGCCAGCGCCGCCTCGATCAGGGCCAGCTCCCAGGCGTCGCGCTCCCGCGCAGGCGGCCCGGTGCGGGGATCCGGCTCCGCGCCGTAGCGGCCGGGTTCGACGTCGGGGCCGCCCGCGATCACCAGTGCGTCGAGGCGGGCCACGGTCGCCGCCGCGTGTCCGGGCGCGTCCGGCGGAAGCATCGCGGCCAGTCCGCCGGCCCGCTGCACGAGCCGCGGGTATCCGGCGGGCAGCAGCGCCGCGTCCAGCTCCCACACGCCCCAGCGCGCACCCGACTCCAGATAGGTGCTGACGCCGATCAGCGGCCTTGGGCCCGCCGCGTCGGTCCCGGTCGCCGTCGCCTCCGCCGTAGTCGTCATGTGCCCCTCCGGCCGTTCAATGGACCGCCTTCATACCATTGTACGGTCCCTGCGTGCGCGCCCCTCAGGTGAGGAAGCCCCTGAGCAGGGCCGCCGTCCCGGCGCAGTGCTCCCGCATCATCTCCCGCGCGCCGTCCGCGTCGCCGTCCAGCACCGCCTCCACCAGCGCCGCGTGCTGGCGCTGGGAGTGCTCCAGGTTGCGCACGAGGAGCGGTATGCAGTCCAGCAGGTCGTTCACCGTGGCCCGCACCGCCGCGTACTGCGCCGTCAGCGAGGGGGAGCCGCACAGCTCGGCCAGGGTCAGGTGGAGCAGCGTGTCCCGGCGGCGGTAGTCGGCCAGCGGGGCGTCCGCCGTGCCGGCCAGGGCCGCGCGCAGCCGCCCCGCCCGCTCGTCCGACAGCCCGTGCGCGGCGCACAGACCCGCCGCGCCCACCTCCAGCACCTCCCGGAAGCGCAGCACGTCCTCGACGTCGGTCTCCGCGACGCGCCGCCGCAGCTCGTCCTCGCCGCCGCCGTCCGTGCGCGGCAGCACGAACGTCCCGCCGTACCGGCCCCGGCGGGACTCGACCAGCCCCTGGTCCTGGAGCACCTTGAGGACCTCGCGCAGCGTCACCCGGCTGATGCCGAGCCGCTCCGCCAGCTCCCGCTCGGCCGGCAGCCGGCCACCCCCCGGCACCAGCCCCAGCCGGACCACCTGCAGGATCTGCTCCAGCGCCTCCTCGAAGCCGTTCCCGGCCCGCACCGGCCGCAGCACCGGGGTCAGCCGGTCGTCCGGTCCGCCGTCAGCGCTCACCGCCATCAGGCCGCGCCCCCTTCCCAAGCAATGGTTCTCCGCAATACCTTATGGCCATCGACCGCCGTCCCGCAGAAGGCGACGGAAGCCAGGAAGCCTGAGGAGGCCCTCCCGTGGCAGACCGCACACCCCCGCTCGCCGTCGAGGAACTGCACGCCCTCGTCGCGGGCGGTGAGATCGACACTGTCGTCCTCGCCTTCCCCGACATGCAAGGGCGGCTCCAGGGCAAGCGGTTCGCCGCCGGATTCTTCCTCGACGAGGTCCTCCGGCACGGCACCGAGGGCTGCAACTACCTCCTCGCCGTCGACACGGAGATGAACACCGTCGACGGGTACGCCATGTCCTCCTGGGAGAGCGGCTACGGCGACTTCGCCATGCGTCCCGACCTCTCCACCCTGCGGCGCGTGCCCTGGAACGCCGGAACGGCGATGCTGATCGCCGACCTGGCCTGGCACGACGGATCGCCCGTGACCGCCGCCCCGCGCCAGATCCTGCGCCGCCAGCTGGAGCGGCTGGCCGAGCACGGCCTCACCGCGCAGGTCGGCACCGAGCTGGAGTTCATCGTCTTCAAGGACAGCTACGAGGCCGCCTGGGACGCGAACTACCGGGGCCTCACCCCCGTCAACCAGTACAACGTCGACTACTCGGTGCTCGGCACCGGCCGGGTGGAGCCGCTGCTGCGCCGTATCCGCAACGAGATGGCGGGCGCCGGACTCACCGTCGAGTCCGCCAAGGGCGAGTGCAACCCCGGGCAGCACGAGATCGCCTTCCGCTACGACGAAGCCCTCGTCACCTGCGACCAGCACGCGATCTACAAGACCGGCGCCAAGGAGATCGCCGCGCAAGAGGGCGTCTCGCTGACCTTCATGGCCAAGTTCAACGAGCGCGAGGGCAACTCCTGCCACATCCACCTCTCGCTCACCGACGCCGACGGCACGAACGTCATGGCCGGCACGGACCAGGACCCGGACCACATGTCCGGGCTCATGCGCCACTTCCTCGCCGGACAGCTCGCCGCCCTGCGCGACTTCTCCCTGCTGTACGCCCCCAACATCAACTCCTACAAGCGGTTCCAGCCCGGCTCCTTCGCCCCGACCGCCGTCGCCTGGGGGCACGACAACCGCACCTGCGCGCTGCGGGTCGTCGGCCACGGCCGCTCCATGCGCTTCGAGAACCGGCTGCCCGGCGGCGACGTCAACCCGCACCTCGCGGTGGCCGCGCTGATCGCCGCGGGCCTCCACGGCGTCGAACAGAAACTGGAGCTGCCCGAAGCCTGCGCCGGCAACGCCTACACCGCCGACTACGCGCATGTGCCCACCACCTTGCGCGAGGCCGCCGAGCTCTGGGAGGGCAGCCCGATCGCGCGAGCCGCCTTCGGCGAGGAGGTCGTCGCGCACTACCGCAACATGGCCCGCGTCGAGCTGGCCGCCTTCGACGCCGCGGTCACCGACTGGGAGCTGCGCCGCTCCTTCGAACGCCTGTGAAAGGTCCTGCCGTGTCCCACCCGCACGCGCCGTCCTCCGGCGAGCAGCGCCCGCCCGAGCCGTTCCCGCACGAGCTGACCGTCCTCGACCCGGCCACCGAGGAGGTCATCGCCACGGTCCCCGCCGCCGACGCGGCCGACGTCGACCGCGCGGTCACCCGTGCGCGCGCCGCCCAGACCGCCTGGGCAGCCGCCGCCCCAGCCGACCGGGCCCGGCTGCTGCGCCGCTTCGCCGACGTCGTCGACGCCCACGTCGAGGAACTGGCGCTGCTGGAGGTCCGCGAGGCCGGTCATCTGCTCGGCAACGCCCGCTGGGAGGCCGGCAACGCCCGCGACCTGCTGCTCTACGCGGCCGGCGGCGTGGAGCGGCTCCTGGGCCGGCAGATCCCCGCCCCCGGCGGCTGGAACGTCACCTTCCACGAGCCCCTCGGCGTGGTCGGCGTGATCGCCCCCTGGAACTTTCCCATGCCGATCGCCGCCTGGGGCTCCTTCCCGGCCCTCGCCGCCGGCAACGCCGTCGTCCTCAAGCCCGCCGAGACGACCCCGCTCACCGCCCTGCGCCTGGCCGAACTGGCCCTGGAGGCAGGCCTGCCCGAGCACCTCTTCCAGGTGCTGCCCGGCCACGGCGCGGTCGCCGGACGGGCGCTCGTCGACCACCCCGGCGTCGCGAAGATCGTGTTCACCGGTTCCACCCGCACCGGGCGCGAGGTCATGGAGCGCTGCGCCGGCCAGGTCAAGCCCGTCACCCTCGAACTCGGCGGCAAGAGCCCCAACGTCGTCTTCGCGGACGCCGACCTGAAGCGGGCCGTCGACCCGTTCTCGTTCCTCGACAACTCCGGCCAGGACTGCTGCGCCCGCACCCGCATCCTCGTCCAGGAGTCGGTGTACGACGAGGTCGCCGACCACCTCGCGCGCGAACTGGCCGCCGTCGTGGTCGGCGACCCGGCCGACGAAGGCACGCAGATGGGCCCGCTGATCTCCCGTCAGCAGGTGGACCGCGTACGGTCGTTCGTCCCCGACGACGCCGAGGCGCTGCGCGGCGGAGCGCCCGAGGGCCCCGGCTTCTGGTTCCCGCCGACCGTCCTCACCGGCGCCGCGCCCGACTCGGCCGCCGCCCGCGAGGAGATCTTCGGGCCGGTGGCCGTCCTGCTCCCCTTCACGGACGAGGCGGACGCGATCCGGCTCGCCAACGACACCCCCTACGGCCTCTCCGGTTCCATCTGGACCCGGGACGTGGGCCGCGCCCTGCGCGTCTCGCAGGCCGTGCGCGCCGGGAACCTGTCCGTCAACTCCCACTCCAGCGTCCGCTACTGGACCCCCTTCGGCGGTTACAAACAGTCCGGCGTCGGCCGTGAGCTGGGTCCGGACGCCCTGACCGCCTTCACCGAGACCAAGAACGTCTTCATCAGCACGGAGGGCCCCGCACAGTGACCAGAGAGATCGTCTGCCGCCGGCTCGTGGGCCGGACCGCCGTCGTCACCGGAGCCGGCAGCGGCATCGGCCTCGCCACCGCCCGCCGGCTCGCCGCCGAGGGGGCGCACGTGGTCTGCGGCGACGTCGACGAGACCCGCGGCAAGGCCGCCGCCGAAGACGTCGGCGGCCTCTTCGTGAAGGTCGACGTCACCGACCCCGAGCAGGTCGAGGCACTCTTCAGGACCGCTCACGACACCTACGGCAGCGTCGACATCGCGTTCAACAACGCCGGGATCTCGCCGCCCGACGACGACTCCATCCTGGAGACCGGCCTGGAGGCCTGGAAGCGGGTCCAGGAGGTCAACCTGACCTCCGTCTACCTGTGCTGCAAGGCCGCCATCCCCTACATGCGGCGCCAGGGCCGGGGCTCGATCATCAACACGGCGTCGTTCGTGGCGAGGATGGGCGCCGCCACCTCGCAGATCTCGTACACGGCGTCCAAGGGCGGTGTGCTGGCCATGTCCCGTGAACTCGGCGTGCAGTTCGCCCGGGAGGGCATCCGGGTCAACGCCCTGTGCCCCGGCCCGGTCAACACCCCGCTGCTGCAGGAGCTGTTCGCCAAGGACCCGGAGCGGGCCGCCCGCCGCCTGGTCCACATCCCGGTGGGCCGGTTCGCCGAGGCCGAGGAGATCGCCGCCGCCGTCGCCTTCCTGGCCAGCGACGACTCCTCCTTCGTCAACGCCACCGACTTCCTGGTGGACGGCGGGATCTCGGGCGCCTACGTGACGCCGCTGTAGAGCGCGCTCCGGATCACAGGAACGTGCGTCCCTCGCCCCGGTAGGTCGGCACGGTCGCCGTCACCGAGTCCCCCTCGACGAGGTGCAGTTCGTCGAACCGCTCGCACAGCTCACCGGCCTTCGCGTGCCGGAACCACACCTTGTCGCCGATCAGCAGATCGTCGGCGGGGGAGCCGATGAGCGGGGTCTGCACCTCGCCGGGGCCCTCCTGGGGGTCGTACCGCAGCCCCTCGGGCAGATACGGCACGGGCAGCCGGTCGGGCCCGGCCGCGCCGGAGGCGGGATACCCGCCGCCGAGGACGGTCACGATCCCCACCCCGGGCCGCCGCACGACGGGCTGGGCGAACAGCGCGGCCGGACGCCCGCTGAACGACGTGTAGTTGTCGAACAGACGCGGCACGTACAGCCCCGAACCGGCCGCGATCTCCGTGACCGCGTCCTCGGCTGCCGTGTGCTGCACACTGCCCGTGCCGCCGCCGTTGACGAACTCCAGGTCCGGGACGACGGCCCGCACCGCGCGCACCACCGCGGCGCGCCGTTCGGCGAGCTCGCGCCGGGCGGCGGCCTGCATCAGCCGGACGGCCCGGGAGCGGAAGGGCCGCCCCGCGACGGCGTCCCCCACACCGGCGATGTGTCCCTCGTACGCCATGATCCCCACGAGCCGGAAACCGGGCCGCCGGGACACCGCCCGCGCCACGTCCGCCACTTGGGCGGGGGAGTGCAGCGGGGAGCGCAGGGCGCCGACCCGCAGCCGGCCGCCGAGCAACTTGAGCGAGGTGTCCAGCTCCAGGCAGACGCGGACCACTTCGGCGCCCTCGCCGCGCGCCGCGTCGATCAGGTCCAGCTGGGCGACGTCGTCGACCATGACGGTGACGGCGGCCGCGAGCTTGGGGTCGGCGGCGAGCTCCGCGAAGCCGCTGCGGTCGGCCGACGGGTAGGCGAGGAGGATGTCCTCGAATCCCGAGCGGGCCAGCCACAGGGACTCGGCGAGGGTGAACGACATGATCCCGGCGAAGCCGTCCCTGGCCAGGACGCGCTCCAGCAGCGTTCGGCAGCGCACCGACTTGCTGGCGACGCGGATCGGCTTGCCCCCGGCACGGCGCACCAGATCGTCGGCATTGGCGTCGAAGGCTTCCAGGTCCACGAGGGCGAGGGGAGCGTCGAGATGGGCGGTGGCCCGGTCGTAACGGGCCCGGTCGGCGGCGCGCGCAGTCATGCACGCAGCCTGCCAGACAGGATTACCGCAGGGTAGGGGGACGTTCCGGGCAGAAGCCCCCGGCGGCAGGGACGGGTTCCCGTTTGCCGGGCGACAAGCCGTAGAGTGACGCGCACGCACGCAGGGACGGCTCCGACCGGACGCCCGCGTCGGGATGCCGCTCCGCCCGTGCGGGTATGGCTGCCCGGAACGGACCGCCGCGTCCGCCCGGGCCGCCGGGCGACGAGAACGACGGCCCGCGTACCAGAACGACGGCCCGGGGACGAAGAAACGGGGGGCGCATGAGCACGGAAGCACGCCGCGCCTCGGTCCCCCCGCGACCCGACGTGCCTCCCCAGCCCGGCGTGCCCCCGCGCCCGACGGCTCCGCCCCGTCCGTCCCGGCCCCCGACGCCGGACGGCGCCCCGACGGACCCGACGGGACCGGCCGCCGCCGAAGGCGCCGGGACGGCCCGCCCCGCGACCGGCGGCCGATCGGCGCGGGATCCCGAGCCGCGTTCCACGTCCG
>NZ_MJAJ01000038.1 GCF_001746365.1 Streptomyces sp. LUP30 | reverse complement strand
CCCTGCGCGGCGCCCGCTTCGCCGGAGCCGCCGCCGAGCACGTGGCGCGCGACGCCGAGCCGCAGCGCGAGCCGTTGGACGCGGTCGCCCGGCGGGAGACCGTCGAGGCGGTGCAGCGGCTGGTGCGGCTGCGCGCCGAGGGCCGCAGCGGCGAGGCGCACGCCCTGCTGGTGGAGCTCGCCTGCTGGCCGGCCGCCCGCATCCCGCTGCTCGCGGCCGAGCTGCAGCGCACCGGGCTGGTCGCCGACTGGACCACCCTGCTCTGGGAGGCGGCCTCCCTGCCGGCCGAGCGGCTCGTCGCCGCGGCCGACGCGCTGGTCGCGGTCGGGCGCACCGGTGACGGCGCGCAGATCCTGCGGCAGGGCGTCGCCCGCCCGGCCGCCGAGATCGGACAGGCCGTCCTCGCCCTGGTCGGGGACGGCCGACACCGTGAGGCCCGCGCGCTGCTCGACGCCTACGTCCGGGTCCGCACCCCGGAGGAGGCCGCCCGCAGCGTCGCCCCGGACCCGCGGGCCCTCGTCCCGCTGCTGCTGCAGGCCGCCCGCACCGTCTCCGAGGAACGCCGCTGGGATCTGGTGCACGCCCTCAGGGTCGCCGGGTTCACCGCCTGAGCGGGCCGCCGCCCGCGCCGGGCGCGTTCCGTCGGCCGCGGGACGCATCCGGTCGGTCCGGGCGGTCGGCGCTGGGCCGGACGGTCCGCGACTCACCCACAGGAGTGTGAAACGCGATCGACTCCGCGGGTTAACGACGATGGTCTTGGCAAGCCCGTCCTGGAGGCTTACGTTCGTCCCTCTACGACCTTCGTCTACGGGCGTAGAGGCTCTGACGTCCTGTCGAAGGAGCAGCTCATGGCCAACGTCGTACGTGCCGCACTGGTCCAGGCCACCTGGACCGGCGACACCGAGTCCATGGTGGCGAAACACGAGGAGCACGCCCGCGAGGCGGCCCGCAGGGGCGCGAAGATCATCGGGTTCCAGGAGGTCTTCAACGCTCCCTACTTCTGCCAGGTCCAGGAGCCGGAGCACTACCGCTGGGCCGAGCCGGTGCCCGACGGGCCGACCGTGCGTCGTATGCAGGAGCTCGCGCGCGAGACGGGCATGGTGATCGTCGTGCCGGTCTTCGAGGTCGAGCAGTCCGGTTTCTACTACAACACCGCCGCCGTGATCGACGCCGACGGCTCCTACCTCGGCAAGTACCGCAAGCACCACATCCCGCAGGTGAAGGGTTTCTGGGAGAAGTACTACTTCCGGCCGGGCAACGCCGGCTGGCCCGTCTTCGACACGGCCGTCGGCCGGGTCGGCGTGTACATCTGCTACGACCGTCACTTCCCCGAGGGATGGCGGCAACTCGGCCTCCAAGGCGCCCAGTTGGTGTACAACCCGTCCGCCACCCACCGAGGCCTGTCCGCCCACCTGTGGCAGCTGGAGCAGCCGGCGGCCGCGGTCGCCAACGAGTACTTCGTCGCCGCGATCAACCGCGTCGGCGTCGAGGAGTACGGCGACAACGACTTCTACGGGACGTCGTACTTCGTCGACCCGCGCGGCAAGTTCGTCGGCGACGTCGCGAGCGACAAGGACGAGGAACTCGTCGTCCGCGACCTCGACTTCGACCTGGTCGAGGAGGTCCGGCAGCAGTGGGCCTTCTACCGGGACCGCCGCCCCGACGCCTACGACGGACTGGTGCAGCCGTGAGCGAACTCCACGACCGCCACCGCGGTGTCCTGCCCGACTGGCTCGCCCTCTACTACGAGGACCCGCTGGAGATCACCCACGGGGAGGGCCGGCACGTCTGGGACGCCGAGGGGAACAAGTACCTCGACTTCTTCGGCGGCATCCTCACCACGATGACCGCGCACGCGCTGCCCGAGGTCACCAAGGCGGTGAGCGAGCAGGCCGGGCGGATCATCCATTCCTCGACGCTCTACCTCAACCGGCCCATGGTCGAGCTGGCCGAGCGGATCGCGCACGTCAGCGGCATCCCCGACGCCCGCGTCTTCTTCACCACCTCCGGCACCGAGGCCAACGACACGGCGCTGCTGCTCGCCACGACCCACCGGCGCAGCAACACCGTTCTGGCCATGCGCAACAGTTACCACGGGCGTTCCTTCAGCGCGGTCGGCATCACCGGCAACCGCGGCTGGTCGCCGACCTCGCTGTCCCCGTTGCAGACGCTGTACGTGCACGGCGGGGTGCGCGGACGCGGTCCGTTCGCGGCTCTCGACGACGCCGCCTTCGTCGAGGCCTGTGTCGCGGACCTGAAGGACCTGCTCGGGCACACCCGCGCGCCCGCGGCCCTGATCGCGGAGCCCATCCAGGGCGTCGGCGGCTTCACCTCGCCGCCGGACGGACTGTACGCGGCCTTCCGCGAGGTGCTGGACGCCCACGGGATCCTGTGGATCGCCGACGAGGTGCAGACGGGCTGGGGCCGCACCGGCGAGCACTTCTGGGGATGGCAGGCGCACGCCGACAACGGCCCGCCGGACATCGTCACCTTCGCCAAGGGCATCGGCAACGGCACGTCCATCGGCGGGGTCGTCGCCCGTTCCGAGATCATGAACTGTCTGGACGCCAACAGCATCTCCACCTTCGGCGGCACCCAGGTCACCATGGCCGCCGGCCTCGCCAACCTCTCCTACCTGCTGGAACACGACCTCCAGGGCAACGCCCGGCGGGTCGGTGGACTGCTCATCGAGCGGCTGCGGGCCGTCGTCGCCCAGGACCCGGGCGTCCGGGAGGTGCGCGGGCGCGGGCTGATGATCGGCGTCGAACTGACCCGGCCCGGCACCGACCTGGCCGACCCCGACCGCGCGGCCGCCGTACTGGAGGCCGCCCGCGTCGGCGGGCTGCTCATCGGCAAGGGCGGCGGCCACGACACCAGCGCGCTGCGCATCGCCCCACCGCTGTCCCTGACCGTGGCGGAGGCCGAGGAGGGCGCCGCGATCCTCGAAAGCGCGCTGAGGAGCACGCAGTAGCGCCGGCCTGAGCCAAGGGAACACATCGCCATGACCATCGCCTTGGAGCCCTGGGGCCCCGTGGAGCCGCTGGAACCCGCACTGTCGGTCCGTCAGGTCCTGTCCCTGGAAAGGGTGCTGGCCGGTGAGCCCGAGGTGGTGGCCGGCGCGTCCCAGCTCGACCGGCCGGTGCGCTGGGTGCACGTCGCCGAGGCGGCCGACGTCGGCGTGATGCTCAGCGGCGGCGAGATGGTCCTGACCACCGGGGTGCTGCTCGCCGGCGACGAGAACGCGCAGACCGAGTACATCCGTTCCCTGCACCGCGCGGAGGCCGCGGCCGTCGTGCTGGGCCTGGGCCGGGCCTTCCCCACCGCGCCGGACGCGATGCGGCGCGCCGCCGAGCGGTGCGGACTGCCGATGGTGGTCCTGCACCGCCCCTTCCCCTTCGCCGAGCTGACCGAGGAGGTCCAGTCCCGGCTGGTGCGCCGCAAGTTCGCCGCCGTCAGCCTGTCGGAGGCCGTGCGGACCGCCCTGACGGCACTGATCACCGCGGGCGCCCCGCTGCAACGGCTGCTCGACGAGATCGCCCAGCACGCCGCCTGTCCCGTCGTCGTCACCAATCTCGCCCACCGGGTGCTGGCCACGGCGGGGGAGCGCTCGGCGGTCGAGGACGTGCTGCGGGACTGGGAGCGCATCGCCCGCCAGGCCGGCGGAACCGAGGGCGACGGCTGGATCCGCGCCGAACTGGGCGGACGCGGCGAGCGGTGGGGGCAGATCATGCTCTGCGGTCACCGCGGGGACACCGCGGGAGGCCGGCTGCTCGCCGACCGGGCCGCCGAGGCCCTCGTCCTGCACCGGATGCTCGCCGGCGCCTCCGCCCACACCTGGGAGGAGCAGTCCGCGCAGAGCCTGCTCACCGACCTGGTCTCCGGCGTCGTCCCGGCGCGGCACCTGCTGCCCCGGGCCCGGGCGGCCGGCCTGCCCGTCAACCGGCGCACCTTCGTCCCGCTCGTCGTACGGGACGGCGACCTGGCCCGGCTCGAACGGCTGCTGCGGCTGCTGGGTCTGCCGGGACTGGTCGCCGAGCTCGCCGACGGGGCCACCGCCGTGCTGCTGAGCCTCGCCCGCGACCAGGACGCCGAGGCGCTCGCCGTCCACTTCGCCGCCCGGCTGCGCACCGAGTCGGGGCAGCCCCGCACCGTCGTCGCGGCGGCCGACCCGCGGAGCGTGTGGGACGACGTGCCGGCCGGGCTGCGCGAGGCCCAGCACGTCGCGGACGCCGTGGCCGACTCCACGGCCGCGCTCGACCTCCCGGCCGTCGTCCGGCTCAGGGACGTCCATCTGCGGGGCCTGGTCCGGCTGCTGCGGGACGACCCGCATGTGCAGTCCTTCGCCGAGCGCGAGCTGGACGGACTGCTGTGCGCGGCCGGCGACGACCTGCTCGCCGTCCTGCGGACCTATCTGGCCACCGGCCGCAACAAGTCCCGCACCGCGCAGCTCCACCATGTCTCCCGGCCGGCGCTGTACCGCCGGCTGGAGGCCATAGAGGGCCGGCTCGGCGTGGACCTCGACGACTTCGAACAGGCCGCCTCGGTGCATATCGCGCTCCTCGCGCACGACGCGCAGCAGAGCTGACCGCAGGGCGCGGGCAACCGCCCGGAAACATGGAACGACCTGGGAAAACGGTGGTGAAACATGGGGCGACGAAGACGTGACACGGTGCCACGCCGAACGCCCTCAGGCGTGACAGCGTGCAACTCAGAGCGGGACGTCCGGCTTCCTAGGCTCCTCGTACACCGAGCGACCGGAGGTCCCGATGAGCCAAGTGATCCGTGCCGCCGTCTTCCAGACGGCCTGGACCGGCGACAAGGAATCGATGATCCAGGTCCACGAGCAGGCGGTCCGCGACGCGGCGGCGCAGGGTGCCCAGGTCCTGTGCTTCCAGGAGCTGTTCTACGGACCGTACTTCTGCCAGGTCCAGGACCCGCAGTTCTACGAGTACGCCGAGCAGATCCCCGACGGGCCGATCGTCAGGCGGTTCCAGGCGCTCGCCGAGGAGCACGGCATCGTCCTGGTGCTGCCGATGTACGAGGAGGAGCAGCCGGGCGTCCTCTACAACACCGCCGCCGTGATCGACGCGGACGGCTCGTATCTCGGCAAGTACCGCAAGCACCACATCCCGCAGGTGAGGGGTTTCTGGGAGAAGTTCTACTTCCGGCCCGGGAACGTGGGCTGGCCGGTCTTCGAGACGGCCGTCGGCAAGATCGGCGTCTACATCTGCTACGACCGCCACTTCCCGGAGGGCTGGCGCGCGCTGGGACTGGAGGGCGCGGAGATCGTGTTCAACCCGTCGGCGACCTCGCGCGGCCTGTCCGCGTACCTGTGGCAGCTGGAGCAGCCGGCGGCCGCGGTCGCCAACGAGTACTTCGTCGGCGCGATCAACCGGGTCGGCGTCGAGGAGCTCGGCGACAACGACTTCTACGGGACCTCGTACTTCGTGGACCCGGAGGCCCAGTTCGTCGGGGAGGTGGCGAGCGACAAGGAGAGCGAACTCGTCGTCCGCGACCTCGACATGGCCAAGCTGCGCGAGGTGCGCGACCGCTGGCAGTTCTACCGGGACCGCCGCCCCGACGCCTACCCCCCGCTGACCGCGCCGTAACCGGCCGCAGCCGCCGCCGGTCCGGTGCACGGGGGCCCGACCGGCGGCGCCCTCCAGGCACGACACCAGTGTTGAACACGGCAGGAGAGGGAGTATGAGCAGCCGTACCGTCATCCGGGGTGGCCTCGTCATCACCGCGTCCGACGAGATCCACGCCGACGTCCTGATCGAGGACGGCCGGGTCGCCGCCCTCGCCGCCTCCGGCACCCCGGCCGCCGGGGCCTGGACCGCCGAGAGGGTCATCGACGCCACCGGGAAGTACGTCATCCCGGGCGGGGTCGACGTCCACACCCACATGGAGCTGCCGTTCGGCGGCACCTTCGCCTCCGACACCTTCGAGACCGGCACCCGGGCGGCCGCCTGGGGCGGCACGACGACGATCGTCGACTTCGCCGTGCAGAGCGTGGGGCGCAGCCTGCGCGAAGGCCTCGACACCTGGCACGCCAAGGCGGAGGGCAACTGCGCGATCGACTACGGCTTCCACATGATCGTCTCCGACGTCAACCAGGACACGCTCAAGGAGATGGACCTGCTGGTGGAGGAGGGCGTCACCTCCTTCAAGCAGTTCATGGCCTACCCCGGCGTCTTCTACAGCGACGACGGTCAGATCCTGCGCGCCATGCAGCGCTCCGCCGAGAACGGCGGACTGATCATGATGCACGCGGAGAACGGCATCGCCATCGACGTCCTCGTCGAGCAGGCGCTCGCGCGCGGCGAGACCGACCCGAGGTACCACGGCGAGGTCCGCAAGGCCCTCCTGGAGGCCGAGGCCACCCACCGGGCCATCAAGCTCGCGCAGGTCGCCGGGGCCCCGCTGTACGTGGTCCACGTGTCGGCGATGGAGGCGGTCGCGGAACTGGCCCGCGCGCGCGACGAGGGACTGAACGTCTTCGGCGAGACCTGTCCGCAGTATCTCTTCCTGTCCACAGACAACCTCGCCGAGCCCGGCTTCGAGGGCTCCAAGTACGTGTGCTCCACACCGCTGAGGCCCAGGGAACACCAGGCCAAGCTCTGGCGGGGACTGCGCACCAACGACCTCCAGGTCGTCTCCACCGACCACTGCCCCTTCTGTTTCGTGGGCCAGAAGGAACTCGGCCGGGGCGACTTCTCGAAGATCCCCAACGGTCTGCCGGGCGTCGAGAACCGTATGGACCTGCTCCACCAGGCCGTCGTCGACGGGCACATCGGCCGCCGCCGCTGGATCGAGATCGCCTGCGCCACCCCGGCCCGCATGTTCGGCATGTACCCCAAGAAGGGCACCATCGCCCCCGGCGCCGACGCCGACGTGGTCATCTACGACCCGCACGCCGAGCAGATCGTCTCCGCCGAGACCCACCACATGAACGTCGACTACTCGGCGTACGAGGGCAGGCGCCTCACCGGCCGCGTCGAGACGGTCCTGTCGCGCGGCGAACTCGTCATCACCGAGCGGGAGTACACCGGACACGCCGGTCACGGCGTCTACACCCCGCGCTCCACCTGCCAGTACCTCAACTAGGAGCAGCGCACATGGACTTCGGACTCGTCCTGCAGACCGACCCGCCGGCCTCGAAGGTCGTCGAGCTGATGAAGCGTGCCGAGGACAACGGCTTCACCCACGGCTGGACCTTCGACTCCGCCGTGCTCTGGCAGGAACCGTTCGTGATCTACAGTCAGATCCTGGCGAACACCAGCCGGTTGACGGTCGGACCGATGGTGACGAACCCCGGCACCCGCACCTGGGAGGTCACCGCCTCCACCTTCGCCACCCTCAACGACATGTTCGGCAACCGCACGGTGTGCGGCATCGGCCGCGGCGACTCCGCGATGCGCGTGGCGGGCCGCGCCCCGAACACCCTGGCCCGGATCAGCCAGGCCATGAAGGTCATCCGGGCGCTCGGCTCGGGCCAGGAGGCCGACCTCGGCGGCACGGTCGTCCGGTTCCCCTGGATCAAGGAGGACGCGCACCTCCCCGTCTGGATGGCCGCCTACGGCCCCAAGGCGTTGAAGATGACCGGCGAGGAGGCCGACGGCTTCATCCTCCAGCTCTCCGACCTCTACCTCACCGAGTACATGGTGAAGGCCGTCAAGGACGCCGCCGTCGCCGCAGGGCGCGACCCCGCGGAGGTGAAGATCTGCGTCGCCGCCCCGGCGTACGTCACCGAGGACGACTCGCCCGAGGCGCTCGCCCACGCGCGCGAGCAGTGCCGCTGGTTCGGCGGCATGGTCGGCAACCACGTCGCCGACCTGGTCTCCAAGTACGGCGCGCACTCCGCCGCCGTCCCCGACGAACTCACCGACTACATCAAGTCGCGCGAGGGGTACGACTACTCCCATCACGGGCGGGCCGACAACCCCGACACCGCGTTCGTGCCGGACGAGATCGTCGACCGGTTCTGCGTCATCGGACCGGTCGAGAAACACATCGAGAAGCTGACCGCGCTGCGCGCGCTGGGCGTCGACCAGTTCGCCGTCTACGACATGCACGACGCGCAGGAGGCCACCATCGACGCGTACGGCACGACGGTGATCCCGGCCGTCAACGCCTGACCCCGCCCGTCCCCAGGGGCCCCGCCCGCTCGTCCTCAGGAGCAACTCCCCATCCCCCCACTCCAGTTCACCCCTCCTCCACCTCCCCGGAGGAGGGGACCGGAGACCCGCACGGCCTTTCCGGATCCGCCCCTCGTTTGATTGGCCTGCCCATGACCGACACCGCTCCCACGGCCATACCGCCGACCTCTCAAGTCACCCTGGCCGACGGCCGGGTGGAGATCGCCCCTGGTTCGCCGCAGCCCAGCGGCCCCTACGCCAACGAGGACCTGCTGCCGGTCCCCGTGGAGAAGCGCACCTGGACGACGTACAACTTCTCCGCGCTGTGGGTCGGCATGGCCCACAACACGGCGTCGTGGACGCTGGCCTCCGGTCTGATCGCCGTGGGCATGGACTGGAAGCAGGCGGTGTTCACCATCGGCCTGGCCAACCTGATCGTGCTGGTCCCGATGCTGCTCACCGGGCACGCGGGGCCGAAGTACGGCATCCCCTTCCCGGTCTTCGCGCGGGCCTCCTTCGGCGTCCGCGGCGCCAACCTCCCGGCCATCGTGCGGGCGTTGGTGGCGTGCGGCTGGTTCGGCATCCAGACCTGGATCGGCGGTGAGGCGATCTACTTCCTCGCCGGGAAGCTGATCGGCAACGGCTGGTCCGACGCCGGGAAGATCGGCGGGTACGCCTGGACCATGTGGCTGTCGTTCGCGCTCTTCTGGGCGCTCCAGGTCGCGATCATCTACCGGGGCATGGAGACGATCCGCCGCTTCGAGAACTGGGCGGCGCCCTTCGTCCTCGTCGGCGCGCTGGTGATGCTGATCTGGATGAGCAACAAGGCAGGTGGTTTCGGCCCGTTGCTGGACCAGCCGTCCAAGCTGGGCTGGGGCGGCGACTTCTGGAAACTGTTCTGGCCGTCCCTGATGGGCATGATCGGGTTCTGGTCCACGCTGTCGCTGAACATCCCCGACTTCACCCGCTACGGCAAGTCGCAGAAGGCGCAGACCTGGGGACAGGCGCTCGGGCTTCCGACGACCATGACGCTGTTCGCGCTGCTGTCGGTGCTGGTCACCTCCGGTTCGCAGGCCGTCTACGGTGAGACGGTCTGGGACCCGGTACAGCTCGCCGCCAAGACGGACAACGTCTTCGGGCTGCTGTTCGCGCTGGTGACCGTGCTGGTGGCGACCCTGTCGGTGAACATCGCCGCCAACCTCGTCTCGCCGGCCTTCGACTTCTCCAACATCGCGCCGCGGAAGATCAGTTTCCGCACCGGCGCCCTGGTCACCTGCGTCCTCGGTGTGCTGATCTTCCCGTGGAAGCTGTACTCCGACCCGCAGGGCTACATCTTCACCTGGCTCGGTCTGGTCGGCGGTCTGCTGGGCACGGTCGCGGGCATCCTCATCGCCGACTACTGGATCCTGCGCCGCGGCAAGCTCGACCTGACCGACCTGTACCGCTCGGGCGGCCGCTACTGGTACGACGCGGGCTGGAACTGGCGGGCCGTGGTGGCGTTCGTGACCGGTGGCGTCCTCGCCGTCGGCGGCGCGGGCTTCAAGCCGCTGATCGACGGCCGGCCCATCCCGGCGCTGAAGCCCCTCGCCGACTACGGCTGGGCGGTCGGCCTCGGCGCCTCGACCGTCGTGTACCTGGCCCTGATGCTGCTGCGGGGACGTCAGGAGGAGGCCGACGCCTGACCCGCGCGACGGCGCACCCGCCACGGAAGACGGCCGCAGGAGCGCTCACGCTCCTGCGGCCGTTCGGTGCCGCTCGCGCCGTCACACGGGGGAGGGCTCAGGTTCCGGGCCCGTTCTGCAGGGCGGCCACCGCTTCCTTGGCCGCCCTGATCGCACCCTTGTTGATCTCGTCGGTGGCGGGCGCCTTCTTGGACTCGAAGTCGCTGCCGTTGTAGTTGACGACGACCAGCGCGTTGGCCACCTGGGCGATGACGACGCCCTCCCGGGTCTGCTGCTTGTCCTCCGTCGTCAGGTTGACCACGGAGTAGGCCGCGTTCCCGAGCCCCGGCACCACCCCGCCGCCGCTCTTCTCCTTGATGCGCTCCTTGTACGAGCTCTGCGCCGCGTCGTCGGAGTCCATGATCTCGAAGGAGATGTCGAGCCAGCGGTAGTCGTAGCCCTTGAGCGCGTTCCACGAGCAGGTGCGGCGCAGCCCGGTGTCCGTGGACGGGATCTCCTTGCCGGCCGGCTTGACGCCCGGCACCAGCGTGGTGATCGTCTTCGCGGCCACACTGGTGCAGGGGGCCGGCGCGGCGCCGTACGTCTTGGACACGGTCGTCGTGGAGGGCCCGGAAGCCGTCTCGGACCGGGTCTTCTGTGTGTCCTTGGCCGCGGTGTCCTGCGTCGCGGTGAGCGGTCCGGACGTCAGCGCCCAGCCCGCGCAGGCGAGCACGGCCACGGGGGACAGGCGCGCGGTGAGGGTGAGCGGCAGTGGGAGAGAGCGCACGGCGCACTTTCGTGGGGGACGGTGCGGACGGAGTCCGCGGTGCGGACAGTGGACGTCAGTGTCACACGACTCCCTGTGGGGCGGAAGCGAAAACTCGCTGTGTGCACGGGCGGTGACGAAGGGCCGCGTCAAGGGCCCGGCATTCCCGGTTCATTGGCGTGTATCCGGAGAAACCGGGCTCGACGCACCCTCCGGATCGCCCGGCCCGCCCGCGGACGGTCCCGTTGTGACGTCTCCCACCCGCTCTTGCCGGGGCGAGGATCGCTTCCTTACGTTCTGTCGCATGTCCACCCATGACCGCGCCCTTCCCGGCGAACCGGACGAACCCGCCGCGGCGAGCAGGCCCGCGGCGGACCGCACCGACGCCCCGCCCTTGACCGACCTGGTGGTCGACCTGAGCGCGCACGAGATGCTCCGGCGCGCCCACGTCCTGGACGCCCTCGGCCCCGGCTGGGACCCCGGCGCCGCGCTGGGCGGCGAGGAGGCGGCGTACGGGCTGCTGTACTCCGGCCTCAGCCCGGAGCAACAGCGTGTGTACGACGAGCTGGTCGCGGCCGGTGTGCTTCCGCGGCGAGGAGGCGGCCATGCTGCCGCTTGACCCGCAGGCGGACCCGGGGCGCCGCGCCTGGGTGGCCTGCCCGAACTGCGACGACCGTCGTGGGTGTGCGACGTGCGAGCAGGGGCGCACCTGCTCCGAGCACTGGCGCTATCTGTTGTCCCACGTCGGCAGCCTGCTCCACCTCCAGTGCCGCTCCTGCACGCACATCTGGGCGCACGAGACCCATTTCGGCGCCACCCGCTCCCCGTGGGAGCGCATCACCAGCGGTCTGCGGCGACGGTGACCGTCGAGAACCGCTGACCCGGGGCCGCCGGGGCGCCCGTGCCGCCGGAGGGCCATGCCGCCGCCGCGGCGGCGGCCGGTGAGGCCGGACGGCGGATCGGGGCCCGCTTTCGGATGACCGTGCCGCCTGCCGCCGGGGGCGGCGCTCCGCCGTGGCCGAGGATCGCATCGGCGGCCATCGCTGCCTGCCGTTCGTCCGCCCGGAGGCAGCCGTGCACATCCTGATCCTGGCCAGCGCGTTCAACAGCCTGACCCAGCGCGTCCACGCCGAACTGCGCGACCGTGGCCACCGGGTGGCGGTGGAACTCGCCCTCCCGGGCGGCGCGCTGCCGGACGCCGTGCGACGGCACGCCCCGCAGCTCGTCGTGGCGCCGATGCTGAAGTCGGCGATCCCCGAGGAGGTCTGGGCCGCCTACCCCTGCTTCGTCGTCCATCCCGGGCCCGTGGGCGACCGCGGGCCGTCCTCCCTCGACTGGGCGATCCACGAGGGCATCGACCAGTGGGGCGTCACCGTGCTGCAGGCCGACGCCGAGATGGACGCCGGTGATGTGTGGGCCGAGGCGCCCTGCCGGCTTCCCGAGGCGTCCAAGAGCGAGCTGTACCGGGGCGAGATCGCCGACGCCGCGCTCGAGGCCGTCCTGCTCGCGGTGGAGCGCTTCGCCGGGGGCGCTCACGTGCCGCGCAAGCAGGACAGGGCATGCGCGGCCGACGCGCGCCTGCGCCCGCGTCCGTACCTCGACCAGAGCGTCCGGCGGATCGACTGGGCCGAGGACTCCACACGGACCGTGCTGCGCAAGCTGAGGGCGGCGGACTCGCAGCCCGGAGTGCTGGACACGCTCCTCGGGGGCGAGTGGTACCTGCACGGCGGTCACCCCGAGGGCGTGCTGCGCGGCCGGCCCGGCGAGCTGCTGGCGACCAGGGCCGGGGCGATCTGCCGGGCCACCCGGGACGGCGCCGTGTGGATCCCCGAGCTGCGGCCCCGGCGCACCCCGGGACAGCCCCCCACGTTCAAACTGCCCGCCGTGCGGGCCCTGGGCGAGCTGCTGCCGCCGCTGCCCGAGAAGGCCGCGCCCCTGTCGTCCGGCACACCCCACCGCACCTGGACCGACATCCGCTACCGGGAGGACGGGAACGCGGGCTTCCTGTCGTTCTCCTTCCCCGGCGGCGCCATGAGCACCGAGCAGTGCCGACGACTGCTCGACGCCTACCGGGAAGCGTGCGGGCGGCCCACCTCGGTGCTGGTGCTGGGCGGCGAACGGGACTTCTTCTCCAACGGGATCCACCTCAACGTCATCGAGGCGGCCGACGACCCGGCCGCCGAATCCTGGGCCAACATCAACGCCATCGACGACCTGGTCGAGGCGGTCCTGACGACGACCGACCGGCTGGTGGTCTCGGCGGTCGCGGGCAACGCGGCGGCGGGCGGCGTCATGCTGGCCCTGGCGGCCGACGAGGTGTGGTGCCGCTCGGGCGCCGTGCTGAACCCGCACTACCGCCTGATGGGCCTGTACGGCTCGGAGTACTGGACCCACACGCTGCCGCGCCGGGTGGGGCCCGAGACGGCCGAGCGGCTCCTGCGCGACGCCCTGCCGGTGAGCTCGGCGGGCGCACTGCGCCTCGGGCTCGTCGACCGCGTCGTCGACACCGGTCCCGGTGAGTTCGCGCGGGAGGTCGGGGGCCTGGCGGCCCGGCTGGCCGCCCTGCCGGCGACCGCGTCACGGATCGCCGCCAAGAAGACGGAGCTGGACCGGCTGCAGAGCGCGACCCCGCTGGCCGGCTTCCGTGAGCGCGAGCTCACCCTGATGCGCCGGACCTTCGACGATCCCGACGCCCCCTACCACGCGCTGCGTCGGGGCTTCGTCCACAAGGAGCGGCCCTCGGGCACCCCGCCGCACCTCGGTCCGCCCGCGGTTGCGCAAACGGGCCCGGCCCCCACTGCCGCGGACGTCACCTGAACGGCCCTCTCCGCCGTCTCATCACCGCCGTAGGACTGCTACGAAGAACTCGACGGCCGAAACGCAGGCTTTCATCCCTTACCTCCCCAGGAGGCGGTCCCATGACTGAGGCGACGGCGAAGACGGTCGGCGCTGCGCCCGCCGACGAGACACCCACGATCCACATTCTCTGGATCAACGCGGGGCTGAGCTGCGACGGCGACTCGGTCGCGTTGACGGCGGCCATGCAGCCGAGCATCGAGGAGATCGTGCTCGGCGTGCTGCCGGGCCTTCCGAAGATCGCCGTCCACTGGCCGCTGATCGACTTCGAATGCGGCCCGGTCGGCGGCTCGGACACGTTCATCGAGTGGTTCTTCAAGGGGGAGCGGGGCGAGATCGACCCGTTCGTCCTCGTCGTCGAGGGGTCCATCCCCAACGAGGCGATCAAGCCCGAGGGCTACTGGTGCGGGTTCGGCGACAACCCGGAGACCGGCCAGCCCATCACCACCAGCGAGTGGATCGACCGGCTGGCCCCGAAGGCCCTCGCGGTCGTCGCGATCGGCACCTGCGCCACCTACGGCGGCATCCACGCCATGGCGGGCAACCCGACCGGCGCGATGGGCGTGCCGGACTACCTCGGCTGGGACTGGAAGTCCCACGCCGGGATCCCCATCGTGTGCGTCCCCGGTTGTCCGATCCAGCCCGACAACTTCTCCGAGACGCTCACGTATCTGCTCTACCAGGCGACCGGCGCCGCGCCGATGATCCCGCTGGACGACAAACTGCGGCCCACCTGGCTGTTCGGGGCCACCGTCCACGAGGGCTGCGACCGGGCGGGCTACTACGAGCAGGGCGAGTTCGCCCTGTCGTACGACTCGCCGAAATGCCTGGTCAAGCTGGGCTGCTGGGGTCCGGTCGTCAAGTGCAACGTGCCCAAGCGCGGGTGGATGAACGGCATCGGCGGCTGCCCGAACGTCGGCGGCATCTGCATCGCCTGCACCATGCCCGGGTTCCCCGACAAGTTCATGCCGTTCATGGACGAGCCGCCCGGCGCCAAGGTCTCCAGCACGGCCAGCGGCGCCTACGGGGCAGTGGTCCGCAAGCTGCGCTCGATCACGGCGAAGACGGTGGACAAGGAGCCCAGGTGGCGCCGTACCGGAGAGAAGATCACCACCGGCTACCGGCCGCCCTGGTGACGCTCCGTCAGGACTGATCCGCGTGTGACCCACGACTGACCCGCTTCTGCTTCGCGCACCCCACCACGAACCCCCCGCGCAAACGAAGGGCACGGCAAAGACGATGGCAACGACGAAGGCGGCCGGCGACGGCAGCGGCCTGGTGGAGATGGCCTGGGACCCGATCACCCGGATCGTGGGCTCCCTCGGCATCCACACGAAGATCGACTTCAAGCAGAAGCGGGTCGCGGAGTGCTACAGCACCTCGTCGGTCTTCCGCGGCTACAGCGTCTTCATGCGCGGCAAGGACCCGCGCGACGCCCACTTCATCACCAGCCGCATCTGCGGGATCTGCGGCGACAACCACGCCACCTGCTCGGTGTACGCGCAGAACATGGCCTACGGCGTGAAGCCGCCGCACCTCGCCGAATGGATCATCAACCTCGGCGAGTCCGCGGAGTACATGTTCGACCACAACATCTTCCAGGAGAACCTGGTAGGGGTCGACTACTGCGAGAAGATGGTCCGGGAGACCAACCCCGGCGTCCTCGAACTCGCCGAGCGGACCGAGGCCCCGCACGCGGCCGAGCACGGCTACCGCACCATCGCCGACATCATGCGCTCGCTGAACCCCCTCGAGGGGGAGTTCTACCGCGAGGCCCTCCAGGTCAGCCGCTACACCCGCGAGATGTTCTGCCTGATGGAGGGCCGCCATGTGCACCCCTCCACCCTGTACCCGGGCGGCGTCGGCACCATCGCCTCCGTGCAGCTCTTCACGGACTACCTCAGCCGGCTGATGCGCTACGTCGAGTTCATGAAGCGCGTCGTGCCCCTGCACGACGACCTGTTCGACTTCTTCTACGAGGCGCTCCCCGGCTACGAGGAAGTGGGCCGCCGCCGTGTCCTGCTCGGCTGCTGGGGCGCGCTCAACGACCCGGAGTACTGCGACTTCACCTACGCCAACATGACGGACTGGGGCCGGCGGATGTTCGTCACGCCCGGCATCGTCGTCGACGGCAAACTGGTCACCAACGACCTCACCGAGATCAACCTCGGCATCCGCATCCTGCTGGGCAGCTCCTACTACGAGGACTGGCAGGGCCAGCAGCAGTTCGTCACCCACGACCCGCTCGGCAACCCGGTGGACCCGCGCCACCCGTGGAACCAGCACACCATCCCCGCCCCGCAGAAGCGGGACTTCGACGACAAGTACAGCTGGGTCATGTCCCCGCGCTGGTTCGACGGCAAGGACCACCTCGCCCTGGACACCGGCGGCGGCCCCATCGCCCGCCTGTGGTCCACCGCCCTGTCCGGGCTCGTCGACATCGGCTACGTCAAGGCCACCGGGCACAGCGTGGTCATCAACCTGCCGCGCACCATGACCAAGCCGGAGACCACCTTCGAGTGGCGGATCCCGAAGTGGTCCAACGCGCTGGAACGCAACCGCGCGCGCACCTACTTCCAGGCCTACGCCGCCGCCGTCGCCCTGCACTGCGCCGAGAAGGGCCTCGAGGAGGTCCGCGCCGGACGCACCCAGACCTGGGAGAAG
Source organism: Streptomyces sp. LUP30 (assembly GCF_001746365.1). GTDB lineage: Bacteria > Actinomycetota > Actinomycetes > Streptomycetales > Streptomycetaceae > Streptomyces. The sequence continues at coordinate 69,883 of NZ_MJAJ01000038.1, read as the reverse complement.
TTCGAGGTGCCCCAGGAGGGCATCGGCGTCGGCTTCACCGAGGCGGTCCGCGGAGTCCTCTCCCACCACATGGTCATCCGGGACGGCAAGATCGCCAACTACCACCCCTACCCGCCCACCCCCTGGAACGCCAGCGTCCGCGACTCCTACGGCACGCCGGGGCCCTACGAGGACGCCGTGCAGAACACCCCGATCTTCGAGGAGAACACCCCGGAGAACTTCAAGGGCATCGACATCATGCGCGCCGTCCGCAGCTTCGACCCCTGTCTGCCCTGCGGCGTCCACATGTACGTCGGCGGCGGCAAGACGGTGAAGTCGATGCACGTGCCCACCGGCCTGAGCGGACTGGGCGGATGAGCGCCCCGACGGCGGCGCGACCCGTCGACGCGGAACAGACCGGGCGCCGTGTCGAGGAGGTGCTGGACCGGCTGGCCGGGAGCGACCCGGCCGCCGCGGCGGCGGCCGAGGAACTGGTCCGCTCCCTCATGGACTTCTACGGCTCCGGCCTGGCCCGCGTGCTGGACCTGCTGTCCGACGCTCCGGGCGACGCCCTCGCCGACCTGCTCGGCGACGAACTCGTCGCGAGCCTCCTCGTCCTGCACGACCTGCACCCCGAGGACCGCGACACCCGCATCGCCCGCGCCCTCGACAGCGTCCGGGAACACGCCCTGGACGTCGAGGACTTCGACGAGGAGAGCGGCGCCCTGACCCTGCGGACCCAGGAGGCCGGCGGCTGCGGCTGCGGCTCCGGCGCAAGCGCCCGGGAAGCCGCGCAGGCGGCCCTCGCCTGCTTCGCACCGGAGGTCACGGCCGTCGAGGTGCGGACCGAGCCCGCCGGGCCCGCCCTCCTGCAGATCGGCACCGGGCCGGCGCCGACGGGTACCCGATGAGCGCATCCCCGGCGCCCGTCCGGCGCGCGCACCCCGTCGGCCTGCGCAGATTCCGCACCGAGCGGGCGCCCCGGCCCGAGCGGTGCGAACTGTGCGCCGTGACCGTGCCCGAGGCGGACCATCGCCACCTGGTCGACACCGAGAAGCGCGCCCTCGTCTGCGCCTGCACCGCCTGTGCGCTGCTGATGGAGCAGCCGGGCGCCGCCGCGGGCCGCTTCCGCACGGTCCCCTCCCGCTACCTCACCGACCCCGGCCACCGCATCGACGAGAGCGCGTGGGACGCGTTGCAGATCCCCGTCGGCGTCGCCTTCCTGTTCCGCAATGCGGCGCTCGACCGGCTGGTCGCCCTCTACCCGAGCCCGGCCGGAGCGACCGAGAGCGAACTCGAACCGGCCACCTGGGCGGCCGTCCTCGGCCGCAGCCCCCTCGCCGGTCTCCTCGAACCCGACGTGGAGGCGCTGCTGCTGCGCCGCACCGACGGCCGCTTCGAGTGCCACCTCGTACCGATCGACGTCTGCTACGAACTCGTCGGCCGCATGCGCCTGTTGTGGCAGGGCTTCGACGGCGGGGCCGAGGCCCGCGCCGCGCTGGACGCGTTCTTCGCGGACGTCTCGCGACGCGCCCGGCCCGTGGACGAGGCGGTGCGACCGTGACGGAGTTCTCCTTCGCCTGCACCGGAGTCCGCGCCGACCGCTACGCCGCCGGACCGACCCTCGTCTTCCGGCTGCGCGTCACCGCCTCCGGCGACAGCCCCGTGCACGCCCTCGCGCTGCGCTGCCAGATCCGCGTCGAACCGGCCCGCCGCAGCTACGACTCCGCCGAGGCCGACGGCCTCGCGGACCTCTTCGGCGAGCGTTCCCGCTGGGGCAGCACCCTTCAGCCGGTGCAGTTCGCCCAGATCTCGCTCATGGTCCCCGGTTTCACCGGCGAGACCGAAGCCGACCTCGTGGTGCCCTGCACCTACGACATGGACATCGCGGCCACCCGCTACCTCGCCGCTCTCAGCGGCGGCGAGGTCCCGCTGCTGATGCTGTTCTCCGGCACGGCGTTCACCGGAGCCGGCGGTTTCCGGGTCGAACCGGTCCCCTGGGACCGGGAGGCCGCCTTCCGGATGCCGGTCGCGACCTGGCGGGAGATGGTCGAGCAGCACTTCCCCGGATGCGGCTGGATCCGGCTGCCCCGCGACACCATGGACGCCCTCCTCGCCTACCGCTCCCGGCGCGCGCTGCCCTCCTGGGAGGCGACCCTCACGTCCCTCCTCGACGACAGCGGCGCCGCCGATCCGCCCCGCGGCGACCCGCTGCGCGCGCTGACCGGCACCACCGGAAGGACGGACCCGTGACCGTGACCGCGTTCGCCTCCGAGACGGAGGCGCGGTTCGCCCTCGCCCGGCAGGTGGCCGACGCCGTCCTCTTCGAGGGCTATGTGCTCTATCCGTACCGCGCCTCGGCGGCCAAGAACCGGCTGCGCTGGCAGTTCGGGGTGCTGGTGCCGCCCGGCTGGGGCGCCGAGTGCGAGGAGCACGACTTCCAGCACACCGAATGCCTGATGGAACCGAGGGCGGGCGCGACCCTCTCGGTCGAGGTGCGCTTCCTGCGCGCCCGACGGCGCACGGTGCAACGGGCCCGCCCGGACGGCGGCTTCGACACGGTCGCCGAACTCCGCCTCGACGACCGGGTGCTGATGCCCTGGGACGAGGGAACCGAGGAGCGCGTCGAGGTGGTCGCCCCGGTGGACGACCTCCTCGGCGACGGCGTCACACATCCCTTCCGACGCCCCGCAGGGGAGGACGCCGAACCGGTCCTGGACGCGGCCGGCCGCACCGTGGGCCGACTGCTGCGGCGGTACGAGGAGATCAGCGGGACGATCCGGCTGTCGGCCCGCGAGCTCGAAGGCCCCTACCGGGCCGTGCGGCTGACCGCCGTCGTCGAGAACACCAGCGGCTGGACACCGTCCGACGACCGTGACGCCGGCCGGGACGCCGCGCTGCCGCACTCCCTGGTGGCCACCCACCTCCTCATGGCCCTCAGCGCCGGATCGTTCGTGTCGATGACCGATCCCCCGGAGTGGGCGAAGGGCGCGGTCGCCGCCTGCCGCAACCTGCACACCTGGCCCGTGCTCGCCGGCGAACGAGGCAGCGCCGACCTCGTGCTGTCCTCGCCGATCATCCTGGAGGACCACCCGGCCATCGCGCCGGAGAGTCCCGGCGCGCTCTACGACGCCACCGAGATCGACGAGATCCTCGCGCTGCGCACCGCGGCCCTCACCGACGAGGAGAAACGCGAGGCCCGCGGCACCGACGAACGGGCGGCCGCCGTGATCGAGCTGGCGGACTCGATGCCGCCCGAGGTCCTGGAACGGCTGCACGGAGCGGTGCGCGGTCTGCGCGAGGCGACCGGCCGGGGCCCCGCGGCCCCGGACGACGGCTTCCCCGACGAGCACGGCGTGCAGCGCCCGGACACCCCCTGGTGGGACCCCGCGAGCGAGGCGGGCTTCGACCCGGCGCGCGACCACGTGGTCGTGGACGGCCGGCGCGTGGGCAAGGGCAGCCGCGTCGAGTTGCGCCCGGGCCGGCGCCGCACCGACGCGCAGGACATCTTCCTGCACGGCCGCACCGCGACGGTCGAGGCGGTGCTGCACGACGTCGACGGCGCGGTGCACCTGGCGGTCACCGTCGACGGCGACCCGGGCGCCGACATCCGCCGCGAACAGGGACGGTTCCTGTACTTCCAGCCCGACGAGGTCACCCTGCCGGAGGACGACGCATGAACCCCTCCCCACCGGCAGCTCCCAGGACGCTCGTGGCGGGCATCGGCAACATCTTCCTCTCGGACGACGGCTTCGGCGTGGAGACCGCCCGCCGGCTCGCCGAGCGCGCCCTGCCCGCACACGTCGAGGTCGTGGACATCGGGGTGCGCGGGGTGCACCTCGCCTACCAGCTCCTGGACGGCTACGACACCCTCGTCCTGGTGGACGCCACGGCGCGCGGCGAAGCCCCCGGCACGCTGTACGTGATCGAACACGACGCGGGCGGTGCGGGCGGCAGCCCTTCGCCGCCCGCACCCGCGCTGGACGGCCACCGGATGACCCCGGACGCCGTCCTCGCGCTGCTGGGCGCCCTGTGCGCCGGGACCGGCGGCGAGCCGCCCCGCCGCGTCCTGGTCGTCGGATGCGAACCGGCCTCGGTGGACGAGGGCATCGGCCTGAGCACGCCGGTGTCCGACGCCGTGCCGGAGGCCGTCCGGCTGATCGAAGAGCTGCTGTGCTGCGCCGAGCCGGGAGAGTCCGCGCCGCGGGCCACGGCCGGCGGGATCTCGACAAGAGGAGAGACGGGATGAAGAAGTTCGTCATCGGCGGAGCGGCCCTGGCGGCCCTGGTGGCCCTCGGCGTCGAGGTGCTTCCCGACGTGCGGCGCTATCTGCGGATCCGACGGATGTGAACCGCGGGCGCCACCGGTGTGCCGTGCGGTTGCGTCGAACGGCGTACCCGCCGGCCGGTGACGGCGTGCCGGGCCGTGCGACCGGGCGGCGCGCGCCTCTAATGAAGGCCGACCGCAGCCAAGGGCGCACAAGGACGGAGACCCATGCACGAGATGTCCGTCGCGCTGGCCGTCGTCGACCAGGTGGCTGAGGCCGCCGAGCGGGCCGGTGACGTCACGGCGGTGCGGTCGGTACGGCTCCAGGTGGGCGAACTGGCCGGCGTCGTCCCCGACGCCCTCGCCTTCTGCTTCGAACTGGTCTGCGCCGGAACCCTGCTGGAAGGCGCCGAACTGGTCACCGAAGCCGTGCCGGGGCGGGCCCGCTGCACGCCGTGCGCACACGAATGGGCCGTCGGCATGCCGCCCCGGCTGACCTGTCCCGGCTGCGACGGGACGGACACCGAGCTGCTCGCGGGCCGGGAACTGCAGATCGTCGACGTGCACTGGATGGACGGCGGCCCCTCGCAGGCGCCCACCCGCGAACCGATCTCCGAGGAGCGCTGAACCATGTGCCGTGTCGTCGACCTGCGCCAGGCCGTACTCGCGAAGAACGACGCGAGCGCCCATGAACTGCGCGCCCACCTCGCCGGCCGGGGCACCGCGGTCGTCAACCTGCTGTCCAGTCCGGGCAGCGGCAAGACCGCGCTGCTGGAACGGGAACTGCTGCGGGCGCGGGAGCGGTCCGTTCCCGTCGCGGCGCTGAGCGCCGACCTCGCCACCGAGAACGACGCGGCGCGCCTGGCGCGTTCGGGCGTCCCGGTCAAGCAGGTCCTCACCGACGGGCTGTGCCACCTGGAGGCGGGGATGCTCGCCGGGCACCTCGACGGATGGCTGCCCGACGGCACCCGGCTGCTGTTCGTGGAGAACGTCGGCAACCTGGTCTGTCCGGCCTCCTACGACCTCGGGGAGACGCTGAGGGTCGCTCTCGCGTCCGTGACCGAGGGCGAGGACAAGCCGCTCAAGTACCCCACCGCCTTCGGGCTCGCCCACCTCGTCGTGGTCACCAAGACCGACATCGCCGAGGCCGTCGAGTTCGACGAGGACGCCTTCCGCGCGAACGTCGAGCAGGTCAACCCCGGGGTCGAGGTGATCCTGACCTCGGCCCGCCGGGGAGAGGGAGTCGGCGCACTGCTCGACCGGGCGCTGGCGGCCGCGGACGGCGTGCCCGTCCATGCGCCGGTCATGGCCCGGTCGCACCCCCACCACGGTCACACCCACGCGCATCCGGAGGCCGCCGGCACCATGGCCCACACCCACCCGTGAGCGCTCCGCAGTCTCCGGCCGCCGTCACCGAGGACACCCCGCGACGCCGCATGGTCACCGTTCGGGGAGTGGTGCAGGGCGTGGGCTTCCGGCCCTACCTGTACGGCCTCGCGACCGAACTCGCCCTGGCCGGACACGTGACCAACACCCCGGAGGGCGTCGTCGCGGAGGTCGAGGGCGCCGCCTCGGCGGTGGCCCGGTTCTGCGACCGGATCGCCGCTCAGGCGCCCCCGCTGGCCCGCGTCGACTCCGTCCACCACCGGGAGCTGCCTCCCGTCGGCGGCGCCGGGTTCACCATCCTCACCTCCCGCACCGACGGACCCGCCCGCACCCTCGTCTCCCCGGACTCCGCCACCTGCGCGGACTGCCTCGCCGAGCTGGCCGATCCCGCGGACCGCCGCCACCGCCACCCCTTCGTCAACTGCACCCACTGCGGCCCGCGCTTCACGATCGTCACCGGTGTGCCCTACGACCGGGCCCACACCACCATGGCCGACTTCGCGATGTGCCCCGACTGCGCCCGCGAGTACGCCGATCCGGCCGACCGCCGCTTCCACGCGCAGCCGGTCGCCTGCCCGGCCTGCGGGCCGCGGTTGCGGCTGCTCGTGGCCCGGCGGCCGGGGCCCCCGAACGCCGTCGAGGGGGATCCGGTCGCCGAGGCACGCGCACTGCTGGCTAGGGGCGCGATCCTCGCCGTGAAGGGCCTGGGCGGGTACCACCTGGCCTGTGACGCCACGAATCCGGCGGCGGTCGCTCTCCTGCGACGCCGCAAGGCGCGCGGGGACAAGCCGTTCGCCGTCATGGCCAGGACCGCGGACGACGTCCGCCATCTCGTCCGGGTGAGCCCCGAGGAGCGGAGCCTGCTCGAAGACCGGGCCAGGCCGGTCGTCCTCATGAGACGGCGTCCGCACCCGTCGTGCACGGCCGGGCGGCCGCGGCCCGCCGAGGCCGTCGCGCCCGGCAGTCCCGACCTCGGCGTACTGCTGCCGTACACGCCCCTGCATCATCTGCTGCTCGGCCTGCCGGGCGACCCGGACGGCCCGCGGCTGCTCGTCATGACCAGCGGCAACGTGTCCGGCGAACCGATCGTCACCGACGACGCCGAGGCCCTGGAGCGGCTCGCGCATCTGGCCGACGCCTGGCTCACGCACGACCGCCCGATCCATGTCCCGTGCGACGACTCCGTGGTCCGCGTCTGCGACGGACACCCGCTGGTGATCCGCCGTTCCCGGGGCTACGCCCCGCTGCCGCTCACGCTGCCGCTGCCCGTGCGGCCGGCCCTCGCCGTGGGGGGAGACCTGAAGAACGCCTTCTGTCTGGGGGAGGGCCGACAGGCCTGGTTGTCGGCGCACATCGGCGACATGGACGACGTCGGCACCCAGCGCGCCTTCGAACGGGCCGTGGAACAGCTGGAGTTCATCACCGGGGTTCAGCCGCAGACCGTGACGTCCGACCGGCATCCGGGCTACCGCTCCGCACGGTGGGCCGACCGGAACGCGGCGCACCGCCCCGTCGTGCGCGTCCAGCACCATCACGCGCACATCGCCTCCGCGATGGCCGAGCACGGGCTGGACGGCGCCCGGCCGGTGATCGGCGTCGCCTTCGACGGCACCGGCCACGGCGACGACGGCGCCGTGTGGGGCGGGGAGTTCCTCCTCGCGGACTATGACGGCTTCACCCGGTTCGGCCGCCTCGCGTACGTCCCGCTGCCCGGTGGCGATGCCGCGGTGCGCCGTCCGTACCGCATGGCGCTCGCCCACCTCAGGGCGGCCGGGATCCCCTGGTCCGCGGACCTCGCGTGCACGAGCGCCTGTCCTCCCGACGAACTGAGACTGCTGGAGAGGCAGTTGGAGCGCGACCTGCACTGTGTTCCCACCTCCAGCATGGGCCGGCTCTTCGACGCCGTGTCCTCTCTCGCCGGGGTGTGTCACCGCGCCGGATACGAGGCGCAGGCCGCCGTCGAGCTGGAGGGCGCCGCGCTGCACGCACCCGCCGGGGACTCCACCGCCTACGCCTTCGCCCTGCACGCGGCGCGAGAGGGCGAGGGCGGCGCCATCCGGGCCGACCCGGCGCCGGTGCTGGCGGCGATCGTCGACGACCTGCGCGCGGACGTCGGGCCGGCCGTGGTCGCGGCCCGCTTCCACCGCGCCGTGACCGGCCTGGTGCACCGGATCTGCGCGCTGGCCCGGGAGCGGCACGGGCTGGACACCGTCGCCCTGACGGGCGGGGTGTTCGCCAACACGCTGCTCTCCTCGGCCTGCGCCGTCGCCCTGCGCGAGGACGGCTTCACGGTCCTGCGGCACCACCTGGTGCCGCCGAACGACGGCGGCCTGGCGCTGGGCCAGCTGATGGTGGCGGCCCGGGCCGTGCCCACCGACCGAGCCACCGACCGAGCCACCGACTGAGCAACGCGCGACCGACAGCGAGGAGAGGCCCATGTGCCTGGCGGTACCCGGCAGAGTGCTGGACATCGAGGACCGGGACGGTACCCGGATGGCCACCGTCGACTTCGGCGGCGTGGTCAAGGAGGTGTGCCTGGAGTACCTGCCCGACCTCCAGGTCGGCGAGTACGCGATCGTCCACGTCGGCTTCGCCCTGCAGCGGCTGGACGAGGAGTCGGCCCGCCAGACGCTCGAACTCTTCGCCGAACTCGGCATGCTGCAGGAGGAGTTCGGCGATCCCTGGGAGGCGGCTGCGGCCGTGCAGGCGGGCGAGGACGCTGTGCAGGAGGTGCGGAAGTGAAGTACATCGACGAGTTCCAGGACCCGGAACTGGCACGCCGGCTCCTCGACGACATCCACGCCACGGTGACCAGGCCGTGGGCGCTGATGGAGGTGTGCGGAGGCCAGACGCACAGCATCATCCGCCACGGCATCGACCAGCTGCTGCCGGACGAGGTCGAACTGATCCACGGGCCCGGCTGCCCGGTGTGCGTGACCCCGCTGGAGGTCATCGACAAGGCGCTGGAGATCGCCTCCCGGCCGGGGGTGATCTTCTGCTCCTTCGGCGACATGCTGCGCGTGCCGGGCACCGGACGCGACCTGTTCCAGGTGCGGGGGGAGGGCGGCGACGTACGCGTCGTCTACTCGCCGCTCGACGCGCTGCGGATCGCACGCCAGAACCCCGACCGCGAGGTGGTGTTCTTCGGCATCGGCTTCGAGACGACGGCGCCTCCCAACGCCATGACGGTCCACCAGGCCCGAAAGCTGGGCGTCCGCAACTTCAGCATGCTGGTGTCCCACGTCCGGGTGCCGCCCGCCATCGAGGCGATCATGTCGTCGCCGAGCTGCCGGGTGCAGGGCTTCCTCGCGGCCGGGCACGTGTGCAGCGTGATGGGCGTGGAGGAGTACCCGGAACTGGCGGAACGCTTCCGCGTCCCGATCGTGGTGACCGGCTTTGAACCCCTGGACATCCTCGAAGGCGTACGCCGGGCCGTCCGCCAGCTGGAGCGCGGTGAGCACACGGTCGACAACGCCTACGCCCGTGCCGTCCGCCCGGAGGGCAACCCGGCCGCCCGGGCCATGCTGGAGGACGTCTTCGAGGTCACCGACCGGGCCTGGCGCGGTATCGGGGTGATCCCCGACAGCGGCTGGCGGCTGTCGTCGAAGTACCGCGACCACGACGCCGAGCACCGCTTCTCGGTCGGCGGGATCCGGACACAGGAGCCCGCCGAGTGCCGGAGCGGAGAGGTTCTGCAGGGGCTGCTCAAGCCGCACGAGTGCGAGGCCTTCGGCACCCTGTGCACCCCCCGCACGCCCCTGGGAGCCACCATGGTCTCCAGCGAGGGCGCCTGCGCCGCCTACTACCTCTACCGCCGTCTGGACGTGCCCACCACCGCGGCCCGGGAGGCGAGCCCCGTTGTCTGACACCACCGATGTTCCCGCCCCCGTCCCCGCCCCTGTCCTGGACCTCGAGTCGTGGACGTGTCCGGCGCCGGTACGCGACCGGCCCCGCGTCGTCATGGGCCACGGCGGCGGTGGAGTCCTCTCCGCCGAACTGGTCCAGCAGATCTTCGCCCCCGCCTTCGGGGGCGAGGTCCTGGCCCAGCTGGGCGACGCCGCCGTCCTCTCCCTGGGCGGCGCCCGGCTGGCGTTCTCCACCGACTCCTACGTGGTACGGCCGCTGTTCTTCCCCGGCGGCTGCATCGGCGACCTGGCGGTCAACGGCACCGTCAACGACCTCGCCATGAGCGGCGCCCGGGCCGCCTACCTCTCCTGCGGGTTCATCCTGGAGGAGGGGGTCGAGCTGGACGTGGTCAGGCGGGTGTCCGAGGCGCTGGGCGCGGCCGCGCGCACCGCCGGTGTCGAGGTGGCCACCGGCGACACCAAGGTGGTCGAGGCCGGACACGGCGACGGGATCTACGTCAACACCGCCGGCATCGGTCTCGTCCCCGCGGGCGTCGACCTGCGCCCGCAGCGGGTCGTCCCGGGCGACGTCGTGATCGTCAGCGGCGCCATCGGCGCACACGGAGTGGCGGTCATGAGCGTGCGCGAGGGCCTGGAGTTCGGAGTGGAGATCCAGAGCGACTGCGCGGCGCTCGGCGGCCTCGTCGACACCATGCTCGGCGTCACCTCGGATCTGCACGTGCTGCGCGATCCCACGCGGGGCGGCCTGGCCGCCGCGCTCAACGAGATCGCGGAGGCCTCCGGTGCGGGGGTCGTCGTCCAGGAGCGCGCCGTCCCCGTGCCGCCGGCCGTGGCCAACGCCTGCGCCATCCTCGGTCTGGACCCCATGTACATCGCCAACGAGGGCAAGCTGGTGGCGTTCGTCCCGCGCGAGCACGCCGATGCCGTCCTGGAGGCGATGCGCGCGCATCCGCTGGGCGCCGAGTCCGCGATCATCGGCGAGGCCGTCGAGGCGCATCCCGGCATGGTCGTGGCCGGTACGGGCCTGGGCGGGACACGGGTGGTCGATCTGCCGATCGGGGAGCAGCTGCCGCGGATCTGCTGATACCCGCCCTCAGCCCCGGCGGCGCCCGGCCGGCGGATCCTGCGGGTCCACGCCGGTCGTGGCGGAGGCGTCCCTGGCGCCGCTGGGGCGCTGGGAGCGGCCCTTGCGGCCGGTGTCGCGGCGGCCCTTCTCGTCCGCGTCGCCGTACTCCTCTCCGCGTGCGCCGGGACTCTTGACCGTGTCACCGGGAACGGACTTCGTCTCCTCCGCGGACCTGGTGCGGCCCCGGCCCCTCGCTTCGCCGTGTTCGGCCGCATGGAAGGAACGGTGGGCGCTCGGGTTGTCCTGCTGACGGGTCTCGTCCACATCGGGTGACCAGCCGTGCTGTCCGGCACCCTCGTGACGGCTCGGGCCCTCGCCGTGCGGGGGCTCGGACGAACGTGGTTTCTTCGACATGGTCCGACCTGCCTGTTCATGGTCCGTCGGGGGAGACGGGGGAGACGGGGGATGGGAGACGGGAGATGGGACGGCTGCCCATCGCAAAGCTGTCTAAATTGTCCCTTTCATTGCCATTCTCTGCACATCAAGGGCTCCTCCGAGGCGCCTGCGCGGACCGGTGACGCCGTCCGGGCCCCGCCAGTGATGCGACGGCGTCCGGGCGGGAGGGTCACTCGCGCCCCGCGTGCGGGGCCGCGCCGGGGGAGTCGGCGTCGAGGACGTCCGCGGCGAATCCGCGCGCCTCGACGCCGTCGCGGGCCGTCGCGCTGATCTCCCGTACCCCGGAGCGCCTGGACGGCCCGACGGCGGGCGGCGACGAGCCCGGGGCGGTCGCGCGGGCCGACGAACCGACCTGGCGCTCTCTGCGCGGTCACCGGGCCCGTGCATACTGTGGCGGGTTTCCGAGGACGCGTCATGAGGAGGCGGTGAGGGATGCGGTTCACCACCCGGCCCACGCTTCAGGGAACCTTCGGCATGGTGTCCAGCACGCACTGGCTGGCCTCGCAGTCGGCCATGGCCGTCCTGGAGGACGACGGCAACGCCTTCGACGCGGCCGTCGCCGGCGCCTTCGTCCTGCACGTCGTCGAACCGCATCTCAACGGGCCCGCCGGTGAGGCGCCCGTCCTCCTCGCCCCGGCCGGCGGCGATGTGCGGGTGCTGTGCGGCCAGGGCGTGGCGCCGGCGGGCGCGACGGTCGCGCACTACCGGGGGCTGGGCCTCGACCTCGTGCCCGGGACGGGACCGCTCGCCGCCGCGGTGCCCGGCGCGTTCGACGCCTGGATGCTCCTGCTGCGCGACCACGGCACCAAGTCCCTCGACGACGTCCTGAAGTACGCCATCGGCTACGCCGAGCACGGACACGCACCCGTGGACGACGTCGGCGCGACCGTCGAGACCGTACGGGAGCTCTTCGAGACGGAATGGACCTCGTCCGCGGAGGTGTACCTGCCGGAGGGGAGGCCGCCTCGCCCCGGAGAACTGCTGCGCAACCCCGTCCTCGCCGCCACCTGGAAGCGGCTGCTCGCCGAGACCGCCGGGACGGGCGGCCGGGAGGCACGGATCGACGCCGCCCGGGAGGTGTGGCGGACCGGATTCGTCGCCGAGGCGCTCGTCCGGCAGGCCGCCCGGCCCACCCTGGACACCAGCGGCGAGCGCCACACCGGCGCCCTCACCGCCGCCGACCTCGCCGCCTGGTCCGCGACGTACGAGACGCCGGCGACCTACGACTGGAACGGCTGGACCGTCTGCAAAGCGGGACCCTGGAGCCAGGGACCGGCCCTCCTCCAGCAACTCGCCCTGCTCCCCTCCGAGTTGCCCGCCTATGGCTCCGCCGACTATGTCCATCTGCTGGTCGAGGGCTGCAAACTCGCCATGGCCGACCGCGAGGCCTGGTACGGCGACGCGGCCGAAGTCCCGCTGGCCGAGCTGCTCGACGACGGCTACAACGCGCGGCGACGGCGGCTGATCGGCGACAAGGCGTCGTACGAACTGCGGCCCGGCAGCCCCGGCGGGCGTCCCCCACGACTGAGCGGCCACGCCTGCGTGGTGGCCGACGACGCCCCCGGCTTCAGCCCGATGGGCGTCGGCGAGCCGACGCTCGCCAACGGCACTGCGTTCCCCGTGCCGGGCGAGCCGCAGGTCACCGCCTTGGGGGAGACCCGAGGGGACACCTGTCACCTGGACGTCGTCGACCGCTGGGGCAACATGGTCGCCGCCACGCCCAGCGGCGGCTGGCTGCAGTCCAACCCGGTCGTGCCCGAACTGGGCTTCCCGCTCGGCACCAGGTTGCAGATGACCTGGCTGGAGGAGGGGCTGCCGAACTCGCTGACCCCCGGCCGTCGTCCGCGCACCACCCTCACCCCCTCGATCGCCCTGCGCGACGGCGTGCCGGTGCTGGCCTTCGGCACCCCCGGCGGCGACCAGCAGGACCAGTGGCAGCTGCACTTCCTGCTCGCCGTCACCCTCCGCGCGCGGGTCCGCGGCGGGCTCGACCTCCAGGGCGCGATCGACGCCCCCAACTGGCACAACGACGGATTCCCCGGCTCCTTCTACCCGCGCGGGATGCGGCCGGGCCGCGTCACGGTGGAGTCCCGCATGCCGACGGAGGTGGTGGAGGAGCTGCGGCGACGCGGCCATGACATCACCGTCGGCGACCCGTGGTCCGAAGGCCGGCTGTGCGCGGTCGCCCGAGACCCGGCGACGGGCATCCTGTCGGCGGCCGCCAACCCGCGCGGGATGCAGGGATACGCGGTCGGCCGCTGACCCGCGCGCGGAGCGACGGCGCCCCTGTTCTTCACACCGATTCCACCCGGGATGCACCGGGCGGGCAGGGATTGTCAGTGGGGCGTGCTCTCATGGAGGCATGATCGAAGACACGGAAACCATCGACGAGTTTCTCGCCCGCCACTCGGCCGACGTGGAAGAGGCGGTCCGCAAGGCCGCCGCGGCCGAGATCATGCCCCGCTTCCGGCAGCTCGCGGCGCACGAGGTCGACCAGAAGGCCGGCCCGCACGACCTGGTGACGGACGCCGACCGCAACGCCGAGCTGTTCCTCACCGAGGCCCTCGGCGCCCTCCTGCCCGGTTCGGTCGTCGTCGGCGAGGAGGCCGTGCACGCCGACCCGGCCACGTACGAGGCGATACAGGGCGACACGCCGGTGTGGATCGTCGACCCCGTCGACGGAACGCGTCAGTTCGTGCACGGCGACGACGGCTTCTGCACCCTGGTCGCGCTGGTCCGGCGCGGCGTCCTGCTCGCCTCCTGGACCTACGCCCCGGCCCGCGACCAACTGGCCACTGCGGTACGGGGCGGCGGCGCCTTCCTGGACGGCGAGCGGCTGTTCGCCGGCCCGCCCGAACCCGGCCGCGCCCTGACGGTGGCCACCTCGCACCCGTTGTACACGACCGACGAGCAGAAGCGCGCCCTGCTGCCGCTGTGGACGGACGGCATCGCCCCGCGCCCCTGCGGGTCTGCCGGGCTGGAGTACCTCGCCGTCGCCCGGGGCGAGGTGGACGCCACGGCGTTCTCCTGGGAGGCGGCCTGGGACCACGCGGCCGGCTTGCTGCTGGTCGAGGAGGCGGGCGGCGCCCATCTCACCCTCACCGGCGAGCCGTTCCGCGTCACCGGCGGCAACTCCCTGCCGTTCACCGCGGCCCGGGACGCGGCGACGGCCCGGCGCGTGACCGATCTGCTCTCGGCCGGCGAGCCCCTCCGAGAGGCTTCCTGAACGGTCCCACCACGCGTTCGGGAGCACCGGCCGCGCTGGGGAGCACCGGCCGTGCCCGGGAGCACCGGCGGCGCGTCGGGCGTCCTGCCATGCGTGGGAGCACCGGTCGTGCGGCGGGCGACCGGTCGTGCGTCGGACCACCGGTCGTGCGTGGGGCCCGCCTCCGTCCGCGTGCCGGACCGTCGACCGGGCGTGGGGCCACTCGGCGTGAGCGGATCCGATCTCCGGTTCGTCCCCCCGCGCCGCGGGTGTCGTCCTACCCCCGGCATATCCTGACTGCGGGGGCCACCGGTCTACGGGGCCACCGGCTGACGAAGGGGTCGAAGTGCCGTCGATGCTCGATGCGGTCGTGGTGGGAGCGGGGCCCAACGGGCTGACCGCAGCGGTGGAGCTGGCCAGGCGCGGCTTCTCCGTGGCGCTGTTCGAGGCGCGGGGCACCGTGGGCGGAGGAGTCCGCACCGAGGAACTCACCCTGCCCGGCTTCCGTCACGACCCGTGCTCCGCCGCACACCCCCTGGGCGTCAACTCGCCCGCCTTCCGCGCCATGCCGCTGGAACGCTACGGCCTGGAGTGGCTGCACGCCGAGCTGCCCATGGTCCACCCGTTCCTCGACGGCAGCGCCGCGGTGCTGTCCCGGTCGGTCGCCGAGACGGCCGCCTCCTTCGGCCCACGTGACGCGGGCGCGTACCGCCGCCTGGTCGAACCCTTCCTGCCCAAGTGGGACACCCTGGCCCGCGACTTCATGTCGTTGCCGCTGACCGCGCTCCCGCGCGACCCGGTCACCCTGGCCCGCTTCGGCCTGGTCGGCCTGCCGCCGTCCAGCTGGCTCGTCCGGCGCTTTCGCGACGAGCCCGCCAGGACCCTCTTCGCCGGGCTCGTCGCCCATGTCATGGCCCCGCTGACCGGCTTGGCCACCGGTGCCGTGGGCCTCGTCTTCGCCCTCGCCGCGCACGCCCGCGGCTGGCCGGTGGCCCGCGGCGGATCCCAGTCCCTCTCGGACGCGCTCGCGGCCTACCTCGAGGACCTCGGCGGCAGCATCCACACCGACTACGACGTCAAGCGCCTGGACGACCTGCCTCCGGCTCGCGCCTACGTCTTCGACACCTCGCCCACCGCCCTGGCCCGCATCGCGGGCTTCGGCAACCACTACGAGGGGTACAAGTACGGACCCGGCGTCTTCAAGATCGACTATGCCCTCGACGGGCCGGTCCCATGGACGGCGAAGGAGGCCCGGAGCGCCGGCACCGTGCAGATCGGCGCGGACAGCGCGGAGATCGGCGCCGCGCTGCGGGCCGTCTCGCGCGAGGGCCGGGCGCCCGACCGACCCTTCATGATCACGGTGCAGCCCAGCGTGGTCGACCCCAGCCGAGCCCCGGCCGGCAGACACGTCTTCTGGGCGTACGGCCATGTGCCCAACGGCTGGACCGGCGATCTCACCGACGTCATGGAACGCCAACTGGAGCGCTTCGCCCCGGGGTTCCGCGACCGCGTCCTCGCCCGTGCCACGGCCGGCCCCGCCGAACTCGCCGCCCGCAACGCCAACTACGTCGGCGGGGACATCGCCACCGGGGCGGTCTCCGGGCTCCAGGCCCTGCTGCGTCCCAAGCTGACCGCGTATCCCTACGCCACCCCGCACCCGGCCGTCTTCATCTGCTCGTCGGCCACACCGCCCGGGCCGGGTGTGCACGGCATGTCGGGCCACAACGCGGCGAAGGCCGTGTGGCGCAGTCTGCGGCAGCAAAGGTGAGCGGACGGCGGTTCCCGTTGGTATACACACGGTCATGACCACGATCACCCTCGTCCAGGGCGACATCACACGCCAGTCCGTGGACGCCATCGTCAACGCGGCCAACTCCTCACTGCTCGGCGGCGGTGGCGTCGACGGTGCGATCCACCGCCGGGGCGGCCCCGAGATCCTCGCCGACTGCCGCCGTCTGCGCGCCTCCTCCTACGGCAAGGGGCTCGCCACCGGCCAGGCGGTCGCCACGACCGCGGGTGAGCTGGACGCGCGCTGGGTGATCCACACCGTGGGGCCGGTCTGGCAGGCCGGCGGCGGCGATGCCCCTCTTCTCGCCTCCTGTTACCGGGAGTCTCTGCGCGTGGCGGACGAGTTGGGTGCGCGGACGGTCGCGTTCCCGGCGATCTCCACCGGCGTGTACCGGTGGCCGATGGAGGATGCGGCCCGCATTGCCGTGGAGACGGTCCTGAACACGCCGACGGGCGTCGAAGAAGTGCGGTTCGTCCTCTTCGACGCCCGAGCGTACGAGGCGTTCGCCGAGCGACTCGGCTGAGGCCCGCAGGTGGGTGCGGGCGGACTCGGCTCGCCGGGCAGGGTCGCTGTCCGGCGCCGCCCGCCGCAGCCGTCCACCACCCCTGCGCCGGCCGGTTCATCGAGGGCCTGGACGACATCGTCACCGACTCCCCCGACCGGGCGAGGAGTTCGGCCGCCGTATCGCCGGGACCGCGGGCGGCCCGGCCTCGTGATGATCAGCGGGCCTGACCACTCCTTCTGCCCCGCCAGGTTGTCCGGGTACTCGTCCGTCCTCGCGGAGGCCGGACTGCCGGTGGAGCCCGGCCTGGTGGTGACGACCCGGATCACGCGCGAACACGGGTGCGCAGTGCGGTAGTTGCTGTCCCGCCCCGATCGCCCCACCGCTGTGTTCACCGCCAACGACATGCGGGCGCTCGGCGTCTATTGCGCCGGAGGAGGGGTGAGGCAGCCTGGGACCCGCGAGACGCCCTGCGCGTCCCCTCGCACCGGCAGCCGAACGACCACGGCCGACCGCTCCCGCTCGGCTCGTCTGCCCGATCCCGGTCGGCGGTCTCGGCGGGCATCCACGGCCGGCCGACGGACGACGCGGCCCGGACCGCCGTGGAGACGGTCCGGGCCGCGCGGACGCATGCCGAGGAGATCAGGTTCGTCCTCTTCGACGAGCGGGCCTACGGGGCCTTCGCCCGGCAGGCCGACCGACGGTCCGGGATCACCCGTCGATACGGTGAGTGGTCCAGAACGACGTCAGGTCCGTGGTCGTGGCGGCCTGGGCGGCGGCCTTGAACTCGGCCGTGGTCGAGACGCCGTACCAGTGCGAAGTGGCGTAGTCCTTCAGCAGCTTGGCCATCGCCGTGTCGCCGATGAGCCGCCGCAGATCGTGCAGAGCGCACTTCCCGTACCCGTAGACGACGGTCGAGTACCGGGAGGAGTGGGCGTCCCAGTAGGCCATCGAGTCGGTGATCTTCTCTGCCGACGAGGCCCACGAGACGCTGCTCCAGCAACCGCTGCCCGTCTTGCCCTGCGCCAGGTCGGTGGAGTAGTCGGTGAAGGACTCGTCCAGCCAGGGGCTGTTGTACTCGTCGTCGCCGACGATCCCGTACCACCACTGGTGACCGATCTCGTGGGTCAGCGCCGTGGTGCTGACCAGGTCGAGGACGAAGCCGGGGTACTCCATGCCGCCGAACCAGTAGTTGTTGTCGATGACCGCGTCCAGCTCACCGTAGGGGTACGCGCCGAAGCGGGCCGCGTGGGCGTCCACGGCGCTCTTGGCGGTGGTGAGCATCGACTGGGCGTCGGCGGAGCTGATGCCGGTGACGGAGTAGACGTTGATCGCCGTCCCGGCGGCAGAGGTCCCGGAGATCTTGCTGAACGGGCCTGCCGCCCACGCGAAGTCGCGCACCTTGGTGGCGGTCGCCGTGGTGACGGTGCGGCCGCTGGAGCCGGCGGTGTCGACCGAGGTCCCGGTGGCCGGCACCAGCAGGCTCGTCGGGTGGTCGAGGGTGACCTTGAAGTCGGCGGCCAGCGAGTAGAACGACTCGCCGTTGTTCGTGTACGGGTCCAGGTGCCAGCCCGCCCCGTCCTTGACCGCCAGCACGGGCAGCGCGTTGCCGATGAAGGCGAACGCCCCGTCATGGCCGAACCGGTCGGCGCCGCTGGGCACGGTGATGCCGAGGTCGAAGCCGATCGTGGCGCTCTGTCCCTGGGTCAGGGGTGCGGCGAGGGTGATCTGCAACGCCGTGCAGGCGACCGAGAGGGCGCCGGCGGTGCCGCCCGTCACGTTGCCGACCGTGATCGGCATCGCGGAGCAGGTGCCGTGGTAGTTGTCCCACAGCCGCAGGTACACCTCGCTGAGCGGGGCGGAGGAGGCGTTGGTGAAGGTCGCGCTCTCGTGACCGGTCCAGACCGTGCCGGCCGTGTTGCCGGTGAGGCTGACGGTGTACGACGGGGCGGCCGGGGTGCGGGTGGAGTCGGCCGGCGGCACGGTGGCGCCGGAGGTGTCGAGCGCGATGTCGTCGAGGACGAAGCTCGACTGAAGGCTGGAGTCCTCCGTGCCGGTGAAGGCGAGGCTGACGGTCTGGCCGGCGAAGGCCGACACGTCGAACGACTTGCGCACGTAGCCGGTGTTCTTGTCGAGGTTGGAGTACGTGGCCAGGGTCGTCGTGCCGATCTTGGCCGTCAGTTTGTCGTACGCGGTGGACGACGTCGTCTCGGCGGTGTCGATGTGCAGCCAGAAGGTGAGGGTGGCGGTCGCGCATCCGGACGGGATCGTGACGCTCTGGGAGAGCGAGTCGGTGTGGGTGCCGCCGACGCCGTCCAGCCAGGCGAAGGCGGCGCCGCCGTGAGCGGTCTGGCCGGTGCGGCTGGTGATCACACTGGTCGAGGACTGCGTCCACGGCGAGACGCCGCTCTCGAAGCCTCCGTTGGCGACGACCTGGGCGGGCGCGCAGACGGCGGCCGCCGGGGCCGCCTTTCCGGACACGGGACCGTCCGCGGCGGCGGAGCCCCGGGGCTCGGCAACCTGCGCGGGGACGGCCTTGCGGGGGGCGACGGCCGCCGCCGGGCCGGCGTCCAGGGGCGTGACGGACGAGGCGGACGCGACCCTCCCGGACGAAGCGGCAGCCGGTGCGGCTGCCGCGGTGGTGGCGGGAAGCGAGACGGCGGCCATCGCGGCGAGGGTGAGTGCGCTCGCGGCGAGGGCCTTGCGGGGCGTGGGTCTCACACATGGCTCCTTTGCGGCGGCCGGGTTTCCGGCCGCCTGCTCGGTTGCTGTCCCTCACGGTGTGGGTGTGCCGGAGGGCGGTGCGCGCGGCGGCTGCCGGAAGCGTGACAGATTTGACGCGACCATGCCATCAGGTCCAGGCAAAGGGTCTCCCCGCACTCGGCGGCTCCTCCACGCTCCTCGGCCCCCTCGGCTCCTCGGCCCCTCCATGCTCTCCTCGACCCTCCGCCCCTCCGCCCCCCCCAACGCTCCTCGGCCCCCGCCCCGGGGGTCCCCGTCCGGACGGAGCTCAGCCTGGACGGTGGGCGACCCGACCGCCCCCTGGTGGGGCGGATCGGTCGCTCACATCCGGCCGCCGCTCGCTGTGCGCCGGGCTTAACCCCCGGCCGCCGGTCCGGGAGACACCTGTGTAATGCACGGTTCGTACGGTCGTGGAGGCTTGCAGAAGAGCCTCTCACCAGGCTGATCGCCAGACAGAAAGGGGCGCCCGTGGCCGCGCCGGACCCGCGGACCGACTGCGCGACCGAGACGAAGGTGCGCACGGTCTGCTCGTACTGCGGTGTCGGCTGCGGCATGGTCCTCGACATCGCCTTCGGGCCCGACGGCCGCCGTACCGTGCTGAAGGCGTCCGGCGACAAGCGGCATCCGGCGAACTTCGGCCGGCTGTGCACCAAGGGCGCGACCACCGCCGACATGCTCGCCGCACCCGGCCGCCTGAGCACCGCCCTGGTCCGCTCGGACCGCGGCGAGGAGCCGGAGCCCGCCCCCGTGGAGACGGCCATCGCCGAGACGGCGCGACGGCTGCGGAAGATCGTCGACGAGCACGGCCCCGACGCGGTCGCCCTCTACGTGTCCGGCCAGATGAGCCTGGAAGCGCAGTATCTGGCGAACAAGCTCGCCAAGGGTTACCTCCGCACCAACCAGATCGAGTCGAACTCCCGACTGTGCATGGCAAGCGCGGGAACCGGTTACAAGCTGTCTCTGGGCGCCGACGGTCCGCCCGGCTCCTATGAGGACCTCGACCGGGCAGACGTCTTCCTCGTCATCGGCTCCAACATGGCCGACTGCCACCCCATCCTCTTCCTGCGGATGATGGACCGGGTGAAAGCGGGTGCGAAACTGATCGTGGTCGACCCCCGCCGCACCGCCACCGCCGCCAAGGCGGACCTGTTCCTCCAGGTCAGGCCGGGCACCGACCTCGCCCTGCTCAACGGTCTGCTGCACCTTCTGCACGAGAACGGCCACACCGACCCCGACTTCGTCGCCGCGTACACCGAGGGCTGGGAGGCGATGCCGGAGTTCCTCGCGGACTACGCGCCCGCCACCGTCGCGGAGCTCACCGGCATACCGGAGGCCGACCTGCGGGAGGCCGCCCGGCTGATCGGTGAGGCGGGGGAGTGGACCAGCTGCTGGACCATGGGCCTCAACCAGTCCACGCACGGCACCTGGAACACCAACGCGCTCATCAACCTGCACCTCGCCACGGGCGCGATCTGCCGCCCGGGCAGCGGTCCCTTCTCCCTCACCGGTCAGCCCAACGCCATGGGCGGCCGGGAAATGGGTTACATGGGGCCGGGGCTGCCCGGGCAGCGCTCCGTCCTCGTGGACGCCGACCGTGCCTTCGTCGAGCGGATGTGGGGGATCGAACCGGGCACCATCAGGGCGGACGGCGTCGGCAAGGGCACCGTGGAGCTGTTCCGCAAGCTGGCCGACAAGGACATCAAGGCCTGCTGGATCATCTGCACCAACCCGGTCGCCTCGGTCGCCAACCGCAGGACGGTCATCGAGGGGCTGGAAGCCGCGGAGTTCGTCGTCACGCAGGACGTCTTCGCCGACACCGAGACCAACGCCTACGCCGACGTCGTCCTGCCCGGCGCCCTGTGGACCGAGACCGAGGGCGTCCTGATCAACAGCGAGCGCAATCTCACCCTCGCCCGCCCGGCCGCCGACGCGCCGGGAGAGGCCATGGCCGACTGGCGGCTCATCGCGGCCGTCGCCTGCGCCATGGGTTACGAAAGCGCCTTCTCCTACGACAGCGCGGAGCAGATCTTCGAGGAGATCAAGCAGGCCCACAACCCCGTAACCGGTTACGACCTGCGGGGCGTCACGTACGACCGGCTGCGCGCGGCCCCCGTGCAGTGGCCGGCCGCCACCGCCGACGGCCCCGACCGCAACCCGGTCCGGTACGTCGACGACGACGGCTCGCTCACCTTCCCCACGCCCTCGGGCCGGGCCGTCTTCCACCCGCGTCCGCACGTCCCGCCGGCCGAGATGCCCGACGACGACTACCCGTTCGTCCTGAACACGGGCCGTCTGCAGCACCAGTGGCACACCCTGACCAAGACCGCCCGGGTGGCCAAGCTGAACAAGCTCGACCCCGGGCCGTTCGTCGAGGTGCACCCGGAGGACGCGGCCGCGCTGGGCCTCGCCGACGGCGACTCCGTCGAGGTCGCCTCGCGGCGCGGGCGTGCCGTTCTGCCCGCCGTCGTGACCGACCGGGTGCTGCCCGGGTCCTGCTTCGCGCCCTTCCACTGGAACGACCTGTTCGGGGAGTACCTCAGCGTGAACGCGGTCACCAGCGACGCCGTCGACCCGCTGTCCTTCCAGCCCGAACTCAAGGTGTGCGCGGTGTCCTTGACGAAGGTGTCGACACCGGTTTCCGTGCAGTTTCCGTCGGCCGAGGCGCCGGTCGCCACGACGCCGGCCGTCCCCGTCGGCACACAGGCCCTCGTCCCCGCCACGGCCGGGGCCAGGGCCATGGCCACGGCCGCAGGCGCTGCTCTCGGCTCTGCCACTGTCACGGACGCCGTCCCCGGCGAGGTCCCGGCCCGGCTCGCCGGCGGGACGCTCGTCCCCACGGCGGTCCAGCCCTCGGCGGCCGCCGTCTTCGGTCTGGATCCCGCCCCGCCGCCCGTCCTGACCGAGCTGGAACGGCGGTACCTGGTGGGCTTCCTCGCGGGCATCCCGGCCGGCGCGCCAGGGGTGCCGGTGCTGCCGCCGGACGCGCCGTTCAGCCCCGAACACGCCATCTGGGTCAACGGCACCCTGGCCGGTATGTACTCCCGCACCGCCGCGGCCCCTGCGTCCGCCCCGGCACGGCAGGTCGTGATCCTGTGGGCCTCGCAGACCGGCACCGCGGAGGACTTCGCCGCCGCCACCGCCGCACGGATCACCGAGGGCGGACACGCGGCCTCCCTGGTCGCCATGGACGAGGCCGACCCCGCCGCCCTGCCCTCCGACGCCGATCTGCTGCTGATCACCAGCACCTTCGGCGACGGCGACGCGCCCGACAACGGCGCCGGCTTCTGGGACGGCCTCGCCGAGCTGGGCACCGGCCGGCTGGAGGGCCGCCGCTACGCCGTCCTCGCCTTCGGGGACTCCTCGTACGACGACTTCTGCGGGCACGGACGGCGGCTGGACCGCCGTATGGACGAGCTCGGCGCGCTCCGGCTGGCCCCGCGCACCGACTGCGAGCCGGACTACGAGACGGAGGCGGAAGCCTGGCTGGACCAGGTGCTCACGGCGCTGAAGGAGGCCACGGAGCTGCAGCCCGCAGTGACGTCCGAGCCCTCC
Organism: Streptomyces sp. LUP30; assembly: GCF_001746365.1. Classification (GTDB taxonomy): domain Bacteria; phylum Actinomycetota; class Actinomycetes; order Streptomycetales; family Streptomycetaceae; genus Streptomyces. Next base: position 47,074 of record NZ_MJAJ01000038.1, on the reverse strand, counting down.
GCGGGGCAGTCGGCCCCCGTTGCGAAAGCGGTTCCCCACGCTGTTACCGCAACTCCGGTCACGCCGAATGCGGTCCCGCCGACTCCGGTCCCGTCGAATCCGATCGCGTCACCTTCGATCACGTCGCCCACGGTCACGGCAAGCCCCCTCGCGTCAGCCCCGACCATCGGGGTCCCGACCAACGCCGTCCCGACCGTCGCCGTCCCGCCCGCCGCCGCTCCTCCCCCCGGGGCCCCGGCCCGCACCCGGCGGCCCGCACCCGTCACCGCCCGCCTCACCGGCAACCGCCTGCTGAGCCGTCCGGGGTCCGGCAAGGAGGTCCGGCGCTTCACCTTCGACACCCGCGACAGCGAGACCCCGCTGGTCTACGAGGCCGGAGACGCGCTCGGGGTGCGCCCCCTCAACTCACCCGACCTGGTGGCGGAGTGGCTGGCCGTGACCGGTCTCGACGCCCACTCGCGCGTGCGGCTGAACGGTGTCGGCGAGGCACCGCTCGGCGAGGCGCTGCTGCGCCATCTCGACATCACCCGCATCACTCCGGCACTGCTCCGCTTCACCGCCGACCGCACCCGCGACCCGCGCGAGCTGCGCAAGCTGCTGCGACCCGACAACAAGGACGAGCTGGCGAAGTGGTCCTGGGGCCGTCAAGCCGTCGACGTGGCGGCCGAGTTCGGTGTCCGGGCCGACGCACAGGACTGGGCCGAGCAGCTGGGACGGCTGCAACCGCGGCTGTACTCCATATCGTCCAGTCCGCTCACCGACCCCCATCTCGTCTCGCTCACGGTCTCCGTCGTGCGGTACGAGAACCTGGCCGGCCGGCCGCGGCAGGGCGTCTGCTCGCCGTTCCTCGCCGACGCCGGGCCCGGCGCCGAGGTTCCCGTCCATGTGCAGCGCTCCCCGCACTTCCGGCCGCCCGCCGATCCGGCGACCCCGATGGTGATGGTCGGGCCGGGCACCGGCGTCGCGCCCTTCGTCGGATTCCTTCAGGAGCGCCGGGAGCGCGGGCACCGGGGTCCCAACTGGCTGTTCTTCGGCGAGCAGCGCCGGGCGACGGACTTCTACTACGAGGAGGAGCTGACCGCCCTGCTCGCCGACGGCGCCCTCGCCCGTCTCGACACCGCTTTCTCCCGCGATCAGCGGGCCAAGGTCTACGTACAGGACCGGATCCGCGAGCACGGCTCCCAGCTGTGGTCGTGGCTCCGGGACGGGGCCCACTTCTACGTCTGCGGCGACGCCTCGCGCATGGCCAAGGACGTGGACCGGGCGCTGCGGGACGTCGCCGTCGTCCACGGGGGCCTGGGGGAGGCGGAGGCGGCGGCCTACGTGAAGCAACTCGCCTCCGACAAGCGGTACGTGCGTGACGTGTATTGACGGGAGTCGCCCAAAAGGCACCGGGGGAGCCGAGTGCACCAAGTGGCGTTGCGCCGAAGAGAGTTGATATTCGGCCATCGCGGCGCGTCTATGTTCGTTTATCCAACAGGAGTGGACAAGATCTGACGCACCCTCCGTCCGTGCAGAGCCGCACGGTTCGCCTTGAGGAAGGTCGTGGTCATGACCCACCCGCACGAGTCGTCCATGGACCGACCGGACCGCCCCCGGTGGGCGGAGCCGCACCGCACCCCACGGCCGGCGGTCAGCCGTCGCCGTCTGCTCGAAGGGTCGGCCGCCGCCCTCGGCGCGCTCGCCCTGTCCGCGCCCTCGGCCGCCCACCGCGCCCTCGCGGCCGACGCCGCCCCCGAGTGGAACGGCCGCGTCGACGTCTTCCGCCTCGGCGCCGAGGCCCCGCACACCACGCTCATGCCGTACGCGGACCTCGACCAGGCCCTGGCCGCCGACCGCACCCGCTCCCCGTACCGGCTGAGCCTGGACGGCGCCTGGAGATTCGCCTACGCCGACCGCCCGGGCGACCGCGACGTCGACTTCCACCGCACCGACCTCGACGACAGCGGCTGGGACACGATCCCCGTCCCGTCCGCCTGGCAGCTGCACGGTTACGACCGCCCGATCTACATCAACATCACCTACCCGTGGTGGGGCCCCAACGGCCTGGGCGAGGAGGCGCAGCCACCGGCAGCGCCCACCCGCTACAACCCCGTGGGCCAGTACCGCCGCACCTTCACGGTTCCGCGCGGCTGGTCGGGACGCCGGACGTTCCTCCACTTCGAGGGGGTCAAGTCCGCCCACTACGTGTGGATCAACGGCGAGCTGGTCGGTTACCACGAGGATTCCTACGACCCCGCCGAGTACGACATCACCGAGCACCTCAAGCCGGGCGTCAACCAGGTCGCCGTGGAGGTCTACCGCTACTCCGACGGCGACTGGCTGGAGGACCAGGACATGATCCGGCTGAGCGGCATCTTCCGCTCGGTCTACCTCTACTCCACGCCGGCCGTGCATCTGCGCGACTTCCGGCTGGAGACCCCGCTCAGCCAGGACTACCGGGCCGCCGAGCTGTCGGTCACGGCGAGTGTGCGGGACTACGGCGGACAGGGGGCCGGCCGGTACTCCGTCGAGACCCAGCTCTACGACGATCGCGGGCACCCGGTCTGGTCCCGGCCGCTGCAGCAGGCGGTCGCACTCGGTGCGGGCGACGAGACGACCGTCCGGGCCGCCAAGGCCGTGCCCACGCCACGCCTGTGGTCGGCCGAACACCCCGAGCTCTACACCGCCGTGCTCCGGCTGCGCGACCAGGCCGGGAAAGTGATCGAAACCCTTTCCCACCGGGTCGGTCTGCGCGAGTTCGCGCTCAAGGACGGCCTGATGCGCATCAACGGCAAGCCGGTGTCACTGCGGGGGACCAACCGTCACGAGATGCACCCCCGGCGCGGCTCGGCCCTCACCCGGGCGGACCTGGTCGAGGACATCGGCGTCATCAAGCGGCTGAACATCAACACCGTGCGCACCTCGCACTACCCCAACAACCCCCACTGGCTCGAACTCGCCGACGAGTACGGCCTGTACCTCGTGGACGAGACCAACCTCGAGACCCACGGCATCCGGGGCGAGTACCCCGGCGACCACGCCGAGTGGACGAGGGCCTGCGTGGCGCGCGCCCAGAGCATGGTCCACCGCGACAAGAACCACGCGTCGGTCGTCATCTGGTCCCTCGGCAACGAGGCCGGCGGCGGCAGCACCTTCACCGCCATGCACGACTGGATCCGCTCCTACGACACCACCCGTGTCATCCAGTACGAGGGCGACGACCGCCCGGGGATCAGCGACATCCGCTCCGAGATGTACGACAGCCCCGCCCGCGTCGAGGCACGGGCCAAGGACACCGGCGACACCCGGCCGTACGTCATGATCGAGTACTCCCACGCCATGGGGAACTCCAGCGGGAACTTCAAGAAGTACTGGGATCTGGTGCGCCGCTACGACGTGCTCCAGGGCGGCTGGATCTGGGACTTCGTCGATCAGGCCCTCGACTGGCCCACCCCGACCCGCAAGCTGTTCACCGAGGCCGGACCCGCCGGGCTGCGAGGTGAGATCGTCGCCCCCAGCGGCGACTTCACCCGTGACAAGGGCGTCCACGGGGGCACCGTCTTCGCCCGGGACGCGCGCCTCGACCTCACCGGATCCCTCACCCTGGAGGCCTGGGTCACCCCGGGCGTAACCGGTTACCACCAGCCCATCCTCGCCAAGGGCGACACCCAGTACGCCCTCAAGCAGACCGACAGGACGCTGGAGTTCTTCATCTACGGCAGCGGCCAGTGGGTCACCGCAGGCTGGGCCCTGCCCGACGGATGGACCGGTGCGGAACACCATGTGGCGGGCGTCTTCGACGCGACGGCGGGCACCCTGACCCTCCACGTCGACGGCGTGGTCCGGGCCACCCGGACCACCTCCGTGCGCCCCGCCGTGAACACCGCGCCCGTGTCCCTGGGCACCGACGTCGACAACCCGACCCGGGAGTTCAGCGGTTCCGTCCGGCGGGCGCGCGTGTACGCCCGGGCGCTCAGCGCCGCCGAACTGGCCGACGCCGGCCGCGGTCCCGGCGACGACGGCGTGCGGTTCTGGTTCGACGCGGCCACCGTCGCCTTCTCCGAGCAGCGGCCCCGCGAGCGGACGTTCTACGCCTACGGCGGCGACTGGGGCGACAACCCGAACGACGGGGCCTTCTCCGGCGACGGCATCGTCACCGCCGACCGCGGGCTGACCGGCAAGTCCGCCGAGGTCAAGCGCATCTACCAGGCGATCGGCGCCGCGCCCGCCGTGGGCCGCACGCTCGCCCCCGGCGCGGCCGTCACCCTCACCAACGAGTACCTCTTCACCAACGTCCGTGAATTCGACGGACGGTGGGAGCTCGTCGCCGACGGCAGGACGGTGCAAAGCGGACGGCTGAGCCGCGCTCAGCTGGACGTCGGGCCGCTGTCGAGCAAGGACGTCACCGTGCCGTTCAGGCTGCCGCGCGATCCCGCGCCGGGCGCGGAGTACTTCCTGCAGCTGTCGTTCACCACCAGGGAGAGCACGAAGTGGGCGAGGTCCGGCCATGAGGTGGCCCGGCAGCAGCTCGCCGTCGACGCCGCAGCCCCCGCCGTCACCCCCGTGCCGCTGGGCGCCGTCCCGGCGCTCGGCCATCGGGACGGCGCGACGTCGGTCACCGTCACGGGCAGGGACTTCTCGGTCACCGTCGACAAGCGGACCGGCGTCATCACCTCGTACCGGGCAGGCGGCGTCCCGCTCCTGGTCTCCGGTCCCGCGCCGAACTTCTGGCGTGCCCCCACGGACAACGACCGGGGCAACGGCCAGCACACCCGCAACCAGACCTGGCGCGACGCCGGAGCGCACCGCGAGGTGAGCGGGGTGAGCGTGCGGGCGCTGCGCGACCGGGCCGTGGAGATCAAGGTGGCCGGCACGCTGCCCACGACGACGCCGTCGTCGTACACCACGACCTACACCGTCTTCGGCAACGGTGAGATCAAGGTCGACAACACGCTGCACCCGGGCGCCGCGAACCTGCCGTACATTCCCGAGGTGGGCACCCTGCTGTTCCTGCCGTCCCGTCTGGAGCATCTGCACTACTACGGGCGCGGTCCCGAGGAGAACCACTGGGACCGCAACGACGCCACCGACGTGGGCCTCTACTCCGGCACCGTCACCGGACAGCGGACCACCTACCTGCGTCCGCAGGAGAGCGGCAACAAGACCGACGTCCGCTGGGTCGCCCTGACCGACGGCGACGGCGTCGGCCTGCTCGTCAGCGGCGAGCCGCTCCTGGAGGTCAACGCCTCGCACTTCACCCCCGAGGACCTGTCGGTCGGGGCCCGGCACGACTATCAGCTCACCCCGCGCAAGGAGGTCGTCCTGCGCGTGAACCACCGCCAGATGGGAGTGGGCGGCGACAACAGCTGGGGCGCGCACACCCACGACGAGTACAAGCTGTTCGCCGACCGCGACTATGCGTACACCTACCGGCTGCGGCCGTTGACCGATGTCGCCGAGGCGACGAAGGTCTCCAGGCGGCGCACGGCAACGTCGTAGCAATCGCGTTCAGCAGGGGAGACGGGGCACGGTCGGCGCCGGCCGTGCCCCGCCCGTCGCCCCCCGCCGTCCGCGTCCTCGGACTCCGCGGGGATCTCGTAGGGTCGGCATGTACACCAGGTACTCCACGGAACATGTCACCAGGTACTCCACGGAAAAGGAAAACTCCATGCCCGAGCAGGACGAACGCTTCGACGTCGTGGTGCTCGGCGCCGGACCCGGCGGGTACGTCGCCGCGGTCCGCGCCGCCCAGCTGGGCAAGCGCGTCGCCGTCGTCGAGGAGAAGTACTGGGGCGGCGTCTGCCTCAACGTGGGCTGCATCCCCACCAAGGCACTGCTGCGCAACGCCGAACTCGCCCACATCTTCACGCGCGAGGCGAAGACCTTCGGCATCAAGGCGGAAGGCCAGGTCACCTTCGACTACGGCGAGGCCTACCGCCGCAGCCGCAAGGTGGCCGACGGCCGGGTCAAGGGCGTCCACTACCTGATGAAGAAGAACAAGATCACCGAGTTCGACGGCCGCGGCGACTTCCTCGACGACCACACCCTGCGTGTGACCGGCGCCGGCGGGGAGACCCGCACCATCGGCTTCGACCACTGCGTCATCGCCACCGGGGCCACCCCGAAGCTGCTCCCCGGCACCCGGCGCAGCGCCCGCGTGGTGACGTACGAGGAGCAGATCCTCGCCGACGACCTCCCGCAGTCGATCGTGATCGCGGGCGCCGGCGCCATCGGCATCGAGTTCGCCTACGTCCTGCACAACTACGGCGTCAAGGTCACGATCGTCGAGTTCCTGGACCGGGTCGCGCCCCTGGAGGACGCCGACATCTCCGCCGAACTCGCCAAGCAGTACCGGAAGCTGGGCATCGACGTGCTCACCTCCACCCGCGTGGAGTCCATCGACGAGTCGGGCGAGCGGGTGCGGGTCACCGTCACCGGCAAGGACGGCGCCCAGCAGGTCCTGGAGGCCGACAAGGTCCTGCAGGCGATCGGCTTCGCCCCGAACGTGACCGGCTACGGGCTGGAGAACACCGGCGTGAAGGTCACCGAGCGCGGCGCGATCGACGTCGACGGCCGCTGCCGCACCTCCGTGCCGCACATCTACGCCATCGGCGACGTCACCGCCAAGCTCATGCTCGCGCACACCGCCGAGGCGATGGGCGTGATCGCCGCGGAGACCCTCGCGGACGCGGAGACCATGGAGCTCGACTACGTCATGATCCCGCGCGCCACCTACTGCCAGCCCCAGATCGCCAGCTTCGGCTACACCGAGGCCCAGGCCCGCGAGCTCGGCCACGACGTCAAGGTCGCCACGTTCCCGTTCACCGCCAACGGCAAGGCGCACGGCCTCGGCGACGCCACCGGCTTCGTCAAGCTGATCAGCGACGCCCGGTACGGCGAGCTCCTCGGCGGTCACCTCATCGGCCCCGACGTCACCGAGCTCCTCCCCGAGCTGACCCTGGCCCAGCAGTGGGACCTCACCGTCCACGAGGTGGCCCGCAACGTGCACGCCCACCCCACCCTGGGCGAGGCCGTCAAGGAGGCCGTCCACGGCCTGGCCGGCCACATGATCAACATGTAGCTCCGCGTGCCGTGCGCGGCGGAGCCGTTCACCCGGACGGGCCCGCCGCGCTCGCCGTGGCCGCGAGCCCGGGATGTGCTGACCTCCACCGGACCGACCACCGGGAAGGGAGCACGCCCCATGAGCCCGGCCTCCTCGGACGGCGAACCGGCCGGCGGCCCGCACGGCGAGATCGGCACCGCCTGGTCCGTCCCGCGCGGCGGACCGCGCCGGCTCCCTCCGCCCGGCGGCCGGACCGGCGACGGCGTGCTCTTCGCCGGCGTCCTGATGCTGTGCGGCGGCGTCCTCGCCGTCCTGCAGGGCATCGCAGCCGTCGCCGCCGACGACGTCTACGCGCGCGTCGGCTCCTACGTCTACGGGCTCAGCCTGACCGGCTGGGGCTGGATCCATCTCGTCCTCGGAGCCCTCGCGGCCGCCACCGGCGCGGCTCTGCTCAAGGGCGTGGCCCGGGCCCGCCGCCCGGGCGTCCTCCTCGCGGCCCTGAGCCTCGTCGCCCAGTTCCTGTTCCTGCCGTACGAACCGCTCTGGTCGATCACCGTCATGGCGATCGACGTGTTCGTGATCCGGTCCCTGGCGTCGTGGCCGCGGAGGGCGGCCTGAGGCGCCGGGCCGCGAGGAGGCCGTCCTGCCCGCCCGGCTGATCGCCGGGAACCCTGCGCCGATGCCCGGCGCTCCGCTGCTCGACCCGTGGGCCGGCGATCTTCGGCGACGGACACTCCGGCGAGTCCGGCGAGTTCGCAGTCGATTTCCTCATCGGCGGGGCCCCGGCAGGACCGGCTCGCCCACGACGCCGGCCGCCCCGTCCGCGCCCTGATCGCACGATGTCGCGGCGATGCGGGACGCGCGAGGTCGATGTCGGATTCTCGCCAGCGGACGAGCGGCCGCGGGGCGATGCTGGACGCATGCGGAACGGGATGTACACCGATCGAGAGCGTTGTGTGCGCGCCGTGCAGTCCAAGGACGCGCGCTTCGACGGCTGGTTCTTCACGGCGGTGCTGACCACCGGCATCTACTGCCGTCCCAGCTGCCCGGCCGTGCCGCCCAAGCCGGAGAACATGGTCTTCCAGCCGAGCGCGGCCGCCTGCCAGCAGGCCGGTTTCCGCGCGTGCAAGCGCTGCCGGCCCGACACCAGCCCCGGCTCACCGGAGTGGAACCAGCGCGCCGACCTCGTCGCCCGCGCCATGCGACTGATCGCCGACGGCGTCGTCGACCGCGACGGCGTGCCCGGCCTCGCCGCCCGCCTCGGCTACAGCAGCCGCCAGGTGGAACGCCAGCTCCTCGCCGAAGTCGGCGCGGGCCCCCTGGCGTTGGCCCGCGCCCAGCGCGCCCGGACCGCCCGGCTCCTCGTCGAGACGACCGAACTGCCCATGGCGGACGTCGCGTTCGCCGCCGGCTTCTCCTCGGTGCGCACCTTCAACGACACCGTCCGCGAGGTCTTCGCGCTCTCCCCGAGCGCACTGCGCGCCCGTGTCCCGCACCGCACTCCCCCCCTCCCCGCGGCCACCCCGGGGACGCTCGCCCTGCGCCTGCCGTTCCGCGCCCCCCTCAACCCGGACAACCTGTTCGGGCACCTGGCCGCGACCGGCGTCCCGGGAGTGGAGGAGTGGCGGGACGGCGCGTTCCGCCGCACGCTCCGGCTGCCGTACGGGCACGGCGTCGTGGCGCTCACCCCGAACCCCGACCACATCGGCTGCCGCCTCACCCTCAGCGACCTGCGCGACCTCACCGTCGCCATCAGCCGATGCCGGCGCATGCTCGACCTGGACGCCGATCCGGTCGCCGTCGACGACCAGCTGCGCACGGACCCAGTGCTCGCGCCCCTGGTGGACAAGGCGCCCGGCCGCCGCGTGCCGCGCACGGTCGACGAGGCCGAGTTCGCGGTCCGCGCCGTGCTGGGCCAGCAGGTCTCCACCGCTGCCGCCCGCACCCACGCGGCCCGACTGGTCACCGCCCACGGCGATCCGGTCGACGATCCGGAAGGCGGCCTCACCCATCTCTTCCCCACCCCCGAGGCGCTCGCCGCCGTCGACCCCGACTCCCTGGCGATGCCCCGCACCCGGCGCGCCACCTTCACCCACCTCGTCGGTCAACTGGCCGACCGGAAACTGCAGTTGGGGGTGGAGAGCGACTGGTCGCAGGTGCGCGAACAACTCCTCGCGCTACCCGGCTTCGGGCCCTGGACGGTCGACGTCATCGCGATGCGCGCCCTCGGCGACCCCGACGCGTTCCTTCCCACCGACCTCGGAATCCGTCGCGCCGCAAAGGAGTTGGGACTGCCCTCCACCCCTGCGGCGCTCACCGCCCGCGCGGCCGCATGGCGACCCTGGCGGGCGTACGCCGTCCAGTACCTGTGGGCGACCGACAGCCACCCCGTCAACTTCCTCCCTGTCTAAGGACGTTCCGTGAAACAGCACACCGTCATCGACAGCCCCTACGGCGACCTCACGCTCGTCGCGGACGACGGCGTCCTGTGCGGCCTCTACATGACCGGACAGCGCCACCGCCCGCCCGAGGAGGACTTCGGACCCCGCGACGACAGCCTCTTCGGCGAAGCCGAGGAGCAGCTGACCGCCTACTTCGCCGGCGAGTCCAAGGAGTTCACCCTCGAACTGCGCCTGCACGGCACCCCGTTCCAGCGCGGCGTCTGGGACCAGTTGCGGACGATCCCCTACGGCGAGACCAGAAGCTACGGCGAACTCGCCGAGGCCCTCGGCAGCCGCGCCGCCTCCCGCGCGGTGGGCCTGGCCAACGGCAGGAACCCCATCGGCATCATCGTGCCCTGCCACCGCGTGATCGGCGCGGGCGGCGGCCTCACCGGCTACGGCGGCGGCCTGGACCGCAAGCAGCGCCTGCTGGACTTCGAGAGAGGCGCCGCGTCCGGCGGGACGCTGTTCTAGGAGCGGGCGCGAGGCGCCCTGGCCCTCAGACCGCGCCGGAACCGGCGAGCTCGCGCAGCAGTGCGGGCAGCGACGTCCCGATCGGCTCCCGGACGACCTCGTCGGCGATCTCGTCGTACGGCGTCGGCTCGGCGTTGACGACGACCAGCCGGGCCCCGTGGTCGGCGGCCACACCGACCAGCCCGGCGGCGGGATGAACCTGGAGGCTGCTGCCGACCGCGAGGAAGACCTGGCACGCCTTGGCGACGGCGGCGGCCCGGCCCAGCACCTCCGGGTCGAGGTGTTCTCCGAACATCACGGTCGCCGGTTTCAGGATGCCGCCGCACCCGAGGCACGGCGGGTCGTCCTCGCCGGCGTCGAGCCGGGCCAGCGCCTCCTCCATCGGTCCTCGCGCGGGGCATCGCGTGCACACGAACTCCCGTGCCGTGCCGTGCAGTTCGAACACCTTGCGGGCCGGCATCCCGGCCAGCTGGTGCAGCCCGTCCACGTTCTGCGTGATCACCCGCACCGGCGTACCGGAACGCTCCAGCTCGACCACCGCCCGGTGCGCCGCGTTGGGCTCGGCCGCCAGGACCCCGAGCCGGCGGCGCATCCGCCAGGACCGCCGACGGACCTCGGGGTCGCCCATGTAGGACGCGTACGTGACGAGCTTCTCGGCCTCGGGATCGCGCCGCCACAGTCCGTCGGGTCCGCGGTAGTCGGGGATGCCGGAGTCGGTGGAGATGCCGGCTCCGCTGAGGAGGGCGACGAGGGGCTTGCTCATGAGGTGGAGAGTAGGCCGGGGGATCCGGCTGCCGCGAACGGATATCGCACCGGCGGCCGGGCCCGGCCGGTGTCGCCCCGGCGCGGCCGAGTCGCCCTCCCGCTCCGTGCGGTGGGACGGGTGTTCAGCTCACCGGGCGGCCGTTCTCCAGCTCGGCGGTCCCCGAGCCGTCCGCCAGGGCGTCCAGCGCCGCCAGGACCCGGTGGCCCAGTGAGCCCAGCAGGAAGTCGGTGAGCTCCTCGCGCGGCACCAGCCGCCAGGACAGCAGCTCCGCCTCCTGCAGCCGGATCGCCCCGAGGTCGTCCTCGTCCAGGACGCCGCCGTCGTACACGTACGCCACCAGCGGGGGACGGTCCGGACCGAGCACCCAGTCCACGGCGAGCAGCCGTCCGAGCTCGCGGTCCAGTCCGATCTCCTCCAGCGTCTCGCGCCGTGCTCCCCCGCGCGGGCTCTCGCCGTCGTCGGACTCGATCGTGCCGCCCGGAAGGGCCCAGCCCGCCCGGTAGTTGGGTTCGACGAGCAGGACCCGCCCTTCGGCGTCACGGAAGATCGCGGCCGCTCCGGCCAGGACACGGGGCAGGGATGCTACATAGGCGGCGAAGTCGCTGCGGGAAGTGCTCATCAGGGAAGGGTAGACGGCGGTGCGCCGGCCCGTTCCGTCTCCGGCCGGTTCTCCCCGGGAAGGCCTTGCGCCTCGGCCAGCCGTACGGTCCGCCGCGCCAGGTCGCTGATGCGGACGCCGTCGAAGCCGAACACCGCGCTGCGCACGGTGTCCTGGAGCGGCTCCGTCCACTGGGGCGGGATCGCCGAGGCTCCGGTGAGGACCCCGGCCACCGAACCGGCCGTCGCCCCGTTGGAGTCGGTGTCCAGGCCGCCGCGCACGGTGAGCGCGATCGTGGCGGTGAAGTCGCCGTCGCCGTACAGCAGTCCCGCGGTGAGGACGGCGATGTTCGGCACGGTGTGGATCCAGCTCAGGCCGGCCGTCTCCTGCGTCATCGTGGCGAGGGTGTCCTCCCAGCTCATGCGGGTGGCGTGGAGGGAGACGACCCGGCGCACGGTACGCGCCAGGCGACTGCTCGCGGGGACGACGGCGAGCGCCTCGTCCAGCGCGTGACGCAGCGTCGGCGCGGTGAACGCCGCGGAGACGAGCGCCGCCGCGAACATCGCGCCGTACACGCCGTTGCCGGTGTGCGAGAGCACCGCGTCGCGGCGGGCCAGGGAGGCGGCGCGGCGGGGCAGGCCCGGGCAGGCCCAGCCGTGGACGTCGGCGCGGATCAGTGCGCCGATCCACTCCTGGTACGGGTTGTCGTACGTCGCCGTCAGCGGCGGCTTCAGGCCGGCGGTGAGGTTGCGGTAGGCGGCCCGCTCGGCGGTGAACGTCTGCAGATACGGCAGCCGCAGCAGCCACAGGTCGCCGACCTGCTCGGTGCTGAAGCCGAAGCCGTGCGTCTCCAGCAGGTCGAGTCCGAGGATCGCGTAGTCCACGTCGTCGTCACGGCAGCTGCCGTGGACGCGGCCGCGCACACAGCTGCGCCACTCCGGGCGCAGCAGCCGGGCGTCCTCGTCGTCGGCCGGCTCGGGCAGGTAGTCGGTGAGCGGCAGGGCGTCCGCCCGTCGCAGATAGCGGTCGATGCGTTCGCGCGTCCACACCTCGCCCCGCTCGACCGGTTTGCCGAGCATGTTGCCCGCGATCCGGCCCAGCCAGCCTCCGAGGACGCGGTCGGCGAGTTCCGGTCCGTCGCCCACAGCAGTCATTCCTCCGGTCTACCCGATTCCTGCGCGTCCCGCCCGGCTTCCCCCGGTCCGCACACGGCCCGCGGGCCGGTCCAGGGTGCGGTCGCCGCATGACGGCGGGGGCGTCCTGAGGTTAAGGTCACAGCGGCGCGACTGGCCCTGACGTGCGCGGGGCCCGGAGAGCAAGGGGATGGCAAGGTGGCGGACGCTGCAGCGCAGGGCACCCGACGGGTGCTCGTGGCCGCGGACAAGTTCAAGGGCTCGCTGACGGCCGTGGAGGTCGCCGAGCGGGTGACGGCGGGGCTGCGCCGGGCCGTACCGGACGTCGAGGTGACGGCTCTGCCGGTGGCCGACGGCGGTGACGGCACCGTGGCGGCGGCGGTCGCGGCCGGCTTCGAGCGGCGGCAGATCAGGGTCGCCGGGCCCCTCGGGCACGAGGTGGACGCGGCGTTCGCGGTGCGCGGCGACACGGCGGTCGTGGAGATGGCCGAGGCGAGCGGGCTGCAACGGCTCCCCGCCGGCGTCCTCGCGCCGCTCACGGCGTCCACGTACGGCTCGGGAGAACTGCTGCGCGCCGCGCTGGACGAGGGCGTGCGGACGATCGTGTTCGGCGTCGGCGGCAGCGCCACCACCGACGGCGGCGCGGGCATGCTGACCGCGCTCGGCGCGCGCTTCCTCGACGCGGACGGCGAGCCGGTGGCGCCGGGCGGCGGCGGCCTCGCGGACCTGGCGCGGGCCGACCTCTCGCAGCTGGATCCTCGGCTCTCGACCGTGGAACTGGTCCTGGCGAGCGACGTCGACAACCCGCTGACCGGCCCGAAGGGCGCGGCGGCGGTCTACGGGCCGCAGAAGGGCGCCTCGCCGGACGACGTCGAGGCGCTGGACGCGGCGCTCGCGCACTACGCGAAGGTCCTGGAGACCGAGGTGGGTCCCAGGGCGGCCGGGCACGCCGCGGCTCCCGGCGCCGGTGCGGCGGGCGGCATCGGCTACGGCGCGCTGCTGGTCGGCGCCCGCTTCCGCGCCGGCATCGAGGTCATGCTCGACGTGCTGGGCTTCGCGGCGGCGCTGGAACCGGCCGAGCTGGTCATCACGGGGGAGGGCTCGCTCGACGAGCAGACCCTGCACGGCAAGGCCCCCGCGGGCGTCGCCGCGGCCGCCCGCGCGGCCGGCAAGGAGGTCGTCGCGGTGTGCGGGCGGCTGAAGCTCCCGCCCGAGGCGCTGGGGCGGGCCGGGATCCGGCGGGCGTACCCGCTGACCGACGTCGAGCCGGACATCGCCGTGTGCGTCTCGGACGCGGGGCCCCTCCTGGAACGGGTCGCCGAGCGGATCGGGCGGGACTTCCTCACCTGAGCGCGGGGCGCTAGACGACGGGGAACAGGGCGCCGTACTCGTCGCGGTAGAAGCTGCCGCTGGTGAGGCCCTCGACCTTGCCCTTGTCGAGCCACTGCCTGGCGAAGCGCTGCACGACCTTGGCGTTGCGTTCCCAGACCACGGAATGGCCGGCGATGGCCAGTTCGAACATCAGCTTGTCCGGTCCCGGGACGGCCCGGTAGAGGTCCGGGACGGAGAAGTGCAGGACCGGAGGGAGCGTCGCCGGGGTGTTGGCCTGGGTGTCCTGCTCGCCGTAGAGGATGAGCACGGGCACCCGGTCGCCGAGGACGAAGGCGCCCGTGGGGTCCTTGTGCGGGACGGTCTGCTCGTTCCATCCCCACCAGTAGGAGTTCCGGTACCGCAGGACGCCCTCGAACACGCCCGGCGACACTGCGGGACCCCACTGGCTGCCGACGGGATCGTTCTCCATGAAGGCGGCCCACACCTTGTCCGCGACGTCGGGTTCGCGCTGCGTCGGGCCGGCCTGCTCCTTGTCCCAGCCGCTCTTGAAGCCGGTCTTGCTGCCGACGTTCATCGGGTAGCCGAACGTGACGGCCGGCAGGGACAGCGGCAGGGTCGTCGCGTCGGGCGGGCGCCCGAAGGGGTCTGCGGGCTTCGTGGACCAGCGGCCCTGCGGCGGGAAGATCGGCGCGAGCAGGAGCAGACTCTTGACGTCATCGGGGTGCTGGAGCGTGTAGGGGCCCATGACGAATGCGCCCGCGGACCAGCCGACGAAGTCGATCGGATGGTCTTTGCCGGGCAGCGCCCTGATGAACTCGACGACGGTCTTCAGCTCCGCCCACTCGCTCTCCGAGTTGCCCAGTTGGTGTGGGTAGGCGGGTGCGCACGGCGCGGCGAGGGGGTTGGGAACCAGGACGTCCTGCTGTTGGGCGGGGTTGGCGTTGCACGGGTTGTCCATCTGGGGGCGGGGTGAGCGTCCGCTGCCCTGCAGGTCCATGAGGAACACGTCGTAGCCGTCGTCGGCCAGGTCCTGCGCCCAGCTGTACCGGGTCGGTGCGCCGCCGGCCCCCGGGGGGAGCACCAGGTCGAACCCGGCGACGGCCGGCACGCTTCTGCCGTGGAGCATCAGGACGGGCTGGGGGGTGTGGCCCGGCTTGGTGCCGTCGTACTCCCGGACGAACAGCTTGACGTTCTGGCCCGCGTTCGCCGGGATCGTGGAGACGTGCGCGACGAAGTGGTCCGTGGGGGTGTGTGCAGGCATGGTCGTCCTCCGATCCATCGCACGGGACAGAGATCCATCGCACGGGACATGTCCCAGCGAATCCCTATGAATCCCCCTTGTTCCACCGTCCTCTTCTTTCCCGAGCCCGGCAAATGGGTGTGGGGGAGAGGTAGTTGACCCGTCAAACGGGTGTGGAAACGGGTGCGGCCCGAGCCTTCTCAGGCTCGGGCCACACCCGTTCGACGGTGGGACGAGGATCAGGGCAGCTGCGCCGCACGGGCCTCGCGCCGGTTGTCGCGGAAGTTGTTCACCCGGCGGGCCGTGGCGAACAGCGGGATGACCGCGCCCATGACCAGCTGCAGCGCGCAACCCGTCTGGAGCAGCAGCTGACCGCTCGGGGCGTCGAACGCCCAGGCCGCCAGCAGGCCCATCGACAGGACGATCCAGGCGAGCATCGCGCCGGCGAGGCGGCCTCGCGGCTTCGGGTACTCGACCCGGCTCACCATCAGCCAGGCGGTGCCCAGGATGGCCATCAGCGTCGCCGCGAAGGGCAGCTCCAGCAGGACGATCGAGACGACCGTGAGCGCGCCGAACGGCGACGGCATGCCCTGGAACGTGCCGTCCTTGACGGTCACGCACGAGAATCTCGCGAGCCTCAGCACTACCGCCAGCAGCACCACGATCGCGCCGACCGCCGCGACCCGCTGGTGCGCGTCGTCGGCGACCATGCCGTAGACCAGGACGAAGTACGCCGGGGCCAGGCCGAAGCTGATCAGGTCCGACAGGTTGTCCAGCTCGGCGCCCATCGGCGAGGAGCGGAGCTTGCGCGCGACCAGGCCGTCGAAGAGGTCGAAGACGGCCGCGCAGAGCATCAGGATGACGGCGGTGGCGGCGCTGTGCCGGGCCATGCCCGACTCCTGGCTGCCGGTGAGGTGCGGGATCAGGATGCCCGTGGTGGTGAAGTACACCGCCATGAAGCCGCACGTGGCGTTGCCGAGGGTCAGGGTGTCCGCTATCGACAGCCGCAGGGAGAGGGGCATCTCCTCGTCGTCGTCCACGTCGTCCGCTTCGGGCACCCAGCCCGCCTGGGTCTCCGGGTCAATCACGGTCAATGCGAGTCACCCCTGCCACGGTCTTCTGCCCCACCTCGACCGCGACCTCCACGCCCTCGGGCAGGTAGACGTCGACGCGCGAGCCGAAACGGATCAGGCCGATCCGCTCGCCCTGCTCGACCTTCGTGCCCTCGGGGACGTAGGGGACGATGCGGCGCGCGACGGCTCCGGCGATCTGGATCATCTCGATGTCACCGAGTTCGGTGTCGAAGTGCCAGACGACGCGCTCGTTGTTCTCGCTCTCCTTGTTGAACGCCGGTACGAATCCGCCGGGGATGTGCTCGACCGACGTCACGGTGCCGGCCAGCGGCGCGCGGTTGACGTGGACGTTGAGCGGGCTCATGAAGATCGCGACCCGGGTGCGTCCGTCCTTCCACGGCATGATGCTCTGCACCACACCGTCGGCGGGGGAGATGACCCGGCCCGGGGCGATCTCGCGCTCGGGGTCGCGGAAGAACCACAGCATGCCCGCCGCGAGAGCGGTGGCGGGCACGGCGACGGCCTTGGCGGCGCCCGAGCGGCGGGCGCGCAGCAGGCTGACGGCTGCGGTGGCGACGGTCGGCAGGAGCCACGGCGATGCTCCGCGCGCGAGGCGTGCGCCTACCAGGCTGTCGCGGTGTGCAGAGGTTTGGCTGTGGGGCATGGATGACCTTCGTAGCGGATGATGCCGCGCTTCGACGGGGGACGGCGGCTTTCCGCGATCGTAGCGGTTCGGGGCCACAACTGGGTAAGCCAGGAAGCGGAGTCGACGGCCGGGGGAAGTTGACGGGGTGTGATCTTCTTCTCGAAGAAAACACCCCCAACTCGGACAATCAGCCCTGGAACCGGTACTCCTCGAGCAATCTGCGCCCGATGATCATTTTCTGGATCTCGGCGGTGCCTTCACCGATGAGCAGCATCGGGGCCTCGCGGTAGAGGCGCTCGATCTCGTACTCCTTGGAGAAGCCGTACCCGCCGTGGATCCGGAAGGAGTCCTCCACGACCTCTTTGCAGTACTCGGAGGCGAGGTACTTCGCCATCCCTGCCTCGAGGTCGTTTCGTTCTCCCGAGTCCTTTTTGCGTGCGGCGTTCACCATCATCGCATGGGCGGCCTCGACCTTGGTAGCCATCTCGGCCAGCTTGAACTGGATCGCCTGGTGCTGGGCGATCGGCTTGCCGAACGTGTGGCGCTGCTGGGCGTACCGCACGCCGAGTTCGAAGGCACGCTGAGCGACGCCGCAGCCACGCGCCGCGACGTTGACGCGCCCAACCTCGACCCCGTCCATCATTTGGTAAAAACCTCGGCCGGTGACCCCGCCGAGCACCCGATCGGCGGAAAGGCGCAGGCCGTCCATGATCAGCTCGGTGGTGTCGACGCCCTTGTAGCCCATCTTGTCGATCTTGCCGGGGATCGTGAGGCCGGGGCGGACCTCTCCGAAGCCGGGCTCCTTCTCGATCAGGAAGGTCGTCATCGACTTGTGGGGGGCGGTGCCCTCCGGGTGTCCTTCGTCACTTCGCACCAGAACGGCCACCAGGGACGAGGTTCCGCCGTTCGTCAGCCACATCTTCTGGCCGTTCAGGACGTACTCGTCGCCGTCCTTCACCGCCTTCGACGTGATCGCGGACACGTCCGAGCCGAGGGCCGGCTCCGACATGGAGAAGGCGCCGCGGACGTCGCCGGCCGCCATCCTCGGCAGATAGTGGTCCTTCTGCTCCTGCGTGCCGTGCTGTTTGAGCATGTACGCCACGATGAAGTGGGTGTTGATGATGCCCGAGACGGACATCCAGCCGCGGGCGATCTCCTCCACGCACAGGGCGTAGGTGAGGAGCGACTCGCCCAGACCGCCGTACTCCTCGGGGATCATCAGACCGAACAGGCCCAGCTCCTTGAGGCCGTCGACGATCTGCTGCGGGTACTCGTCGCGGTGCTCCAGCTCGGTCGCGACCGGGATGATCTCCTTGTCCACGAAGTCGCGGACGGTGGAGAGGATCTCCTGCTGGACGTCGGTCAGACCGGCGGTCTGGGCGAGGCGGGCCATCGATCAGCCTTCCTGAAGTTCCGGGCGGCCGGGCTGCTCGCCGCCGCGCTCCTTGATGTACGTCTCGGTCGGCACCAGCACCTTGCGGCGGAACACGCAGACCAGCGTGCCGTCCTGCTTGTAGCCCTTGGTCTCGACGTAGACGATCCCGCGGTCGTTCTTCGACTTCGACGGCCACTTGTCCAGCACGGTCGTCTGACCGTAGACCGTGTCCCCGTGGAACGTCGGCGCGACGTGCTTGAGCGACTCGATCTCCAGGTTGGCGATCGCCTTGCCGGAGACGTCCGGCACGGACATGCCGAGCAGGAGCGAGTAGATGTAGTTGCCCACGACGACGTTCTTGCCGAAGTCGGTCGTCTTCTCCGCATAGTTCGCGTCCATGTGGAGGGGGTGGTGGTTCATGGTGAGGAGACAGAAGAGGTGGTCGTCGTACTCGGTGACCGTCTTGCCCGGCCAGTGCTTGTACGTCGCCCCGACCTCGAACTCCTCGTAGGTGCGTCCGAACTGCATCGCGCTCAGCGCTCCTTAGTTGTCGGGGGTCTCGAACTTCGACGTGCGCCGCATGCCGGCCGCCCGTCCCTTGCCGGAGATGACCAGCGCCATCTTGCGGCTGGCCTCGTCGATCATCTCGTCGCCGAGCATCGCCGAGCCCTTCTTCCCGCCCGCCTCGGACGTGTAGTACTCGTACGCGTCCAGGATCAGCTCGGCGTGGTCGTAGTCCTCCTGCGACGGCGAGAAGATCTCGTTGGACGCCTCGACCTGGCCCGGGTGCAGCACCCACTTGCCGTCGAAGCCGAGGGCCGCGGCGCGCCCGGCGACCTCGCGGTAGCCGTCGACGTTGCGGATCTGCAGGTAGGGGCCGTCGATCGCCTGGAGGTCGTTGGCGCGGGCGGCCATCAGGATCTTCATCAGGATGTAGTGGTAGGCGTCCGCCGGGTAACCGGGCGGCTGCTCGCCCACGACCAGCGACTTCATGTTGATCGACGCCATGAAGTCGGCCGGGCCGAAGATGATCGTCTCGATGCGCGGCGAGGCCTGCGCGATCTCGTTGACATTGTTCAGGCCCTGCGCGTTCTCGATCTGCGCCTCGATGCCGATCTTGCCGACCTCGAAGCCCATGGTCTTCTCGATCTGCGTCAGGAGCAGGTCCAGGGCCACGATCTGCTGGGCGTTCTGCACCTTCGGCAGCATGATGCAGTCGAGGTTGGGCCCGGCGCCCTCGACGACCGTCACCACGTCACGGTACGTCCACTCGGTCGTCCAGTCGTTGACGCGCACGACCCGCGTCTTGCCCGTCCAGTCGCCCTCGTTGAGGAACTTGACGATGGTGTGCCGCGCCTCGGGCTTGGCGAGCGGCGCGCACGCGTCCTCGAGGTCCAGGAAGACCTGGTCCGCCGGCAGACCCTGCGCCTTCTCCAGGAAGCGGGGGTTGCTGCCCGGGACCGCGAGACAGGAGCGCCGCGGACGAAGACGGTTGACAGTCATGCGGGGACCTCCAGGGGGTCGAGCTTGTTCGCTTTGCGGATCTCGTCGACGATGCGGCCGATGATTCCGGTGATGTCGAAGTCCTTCGGGGTGAAGACCGCGGCCACGCCGGCAGCCCTCAGCTGCTCGGCGTCTCCATTCGGGATGATGCCACCGGCGATCACCGGGATGTCTGTGGCACCGGCCACACGGAGCCGTTCGAGGACGTCCGGCACCAGTTGGGCGTGCGAACCGGAGAGGATGGACAGACCCACGGCGTGGACGTCTTCCTCCAGCGCGGCGTCCACGATCTGCTCGGGCGTCAGCCGGATGCCCTGGTAGACCACCTCGAACCCGGCGTCACGCGCGCGCACGGCTATCTGCTCGGCGCCGTTGGAGTGCCCGTCCAGGCCCGGCTTGCCGACCAGGAAGCGCAGCTTGCCGACGCCCATGTCCTTCGCGGTCAGGTCGACCCTGCGGCGGACGTCGGCCATGGCCGAGCCCTCCTCCGCGGGGACCGCGACGGGCGCCGACGACACGCCCGTCGGCGCGCGGAACTCGCCGAACACCTCGCGCAGCGCCCCGGCCCACTCGCCGGTCGTGACTCCGGCGCGGGCGCACTCGAGGGTGGCCTCCATGAGGTTGGCGGTGCCCTTCGCGGCCTCCTTCAGCTTCTCCAGCGCCTTGCACGGGCGCGGGTGGTTGAAGGGCGGCTGGTACCGCGTGTCGCGCCAGTTCTGCAGGGAGGCGATGACGCGGGCCTCGACCGCCGGGTCGACCGTGTGGATCGCGGTGTCGAGATCGGCGGTCAGCGGGTTGGGCTCGGTCGTCTCGAAGATGTTGACGCCGATGATCTTCTCCTGCCCGGACTCGATCCGGGCCCTGCGCTCGGCGTGCGAGGAGACGAGCTGCGACTTGAGATAGCCGGACTCGACGGCGGCCATCGCGCCGCCCATGTCCTGGATCCGCTCGATCTCCGCGAGGGACGCCTCGACCAGTTCGGCGACCTTCGCCTCGACGACGCGCGAGCCCTCGAAGATGTCCTCGTACTCCAGCAGGTCGCTCTCGTGGGCGAGGACCTGCTGGATGCGCAGCGACCACTGCTGGTCCCAGGGCCGGGGCAGCCCGAGCGCCTCGTTCCAGGCGGGCAGCTGCACGGCACGCGCGCGGGCGTCCTTCGACAGCGTCACGGCGAGCATCTCCAGCACGATCCGCTGGACGTTGTTCTCCGGCTGCGCCTCGGTCAGCCCCAGCGAGTTGACCTGGACGCCGTAGCGGAAGCGGCGCTGCTTGGGGTTCTCGATGCCGTAGCGCTCGCGGGTGACCTGGTCCCAGATGCGGCCGAAGGCGCGCATCTTGCACATCTCCTCGACGAAGCGGACACCCGCGTTGACGAAGAAGGAGATACGGGCGACGACGTCGCCGAACTTCTCGGCCGGCACCTGCCCGGAGTCACGGACCGCGTCCAGCACGGCGATCGCGGTGGACATCGCGTACGCGATCTCCTGCACCGGCGTGGCCCCGGCCTCCTGCAGGTGGTAGCTGCAGATGTTGATCGGGTTCCACTTCGGCATGTGGGACACCGTGTAGGCGATCATGTCCGTCGTGAGACGGAGGCTCGGCCCCGGGGGGAAGACGTGCGTCCCCCGGGACAGGTACTCCTTGACGATGTCGTTCTGGGTCGTGCCCTGGAGCAGGGTGACGTCCGCACCCTGCTCCTCGGCGACGACCTGGTAGAGCGCCAGCAGCCACATGGCGGTGGCGTTGATCGTCATCGAGGTGTTCATCTGCTCCAGGGGGATGTCCTGGAACAGCCTGCGCATGTCGCCGAGATGGGCCACCGGGACGCCGACCCGGCCGACCTCGCCGCGGGCGAGGACGTGGTCGGAGTCGTAGCCGGTCTGGGTGGGCAGGTCGAACGCGACCGACAGACCCGTCTGGCCCTTGGCGAGGTTGCGCCGGTACAGCTCGTTGGACGCCTCGGCCGTGGAGTGGCCGGCGTACGTGCGCATGAGCCACGGCCGGTCCTTCTCCCGCTTTCCTTCGGCGAACTGACGCTCAGTCATCTATGACCTCTGGTGTCTCAGATGTTGCGGAAGCGGTTGATGGCGTCGATGTGCTGGGCGCGCTTGGCCTCGTCGCGCACGCCCAGACCCTCCTGGGGGGCCAGCGCCAGGACGCCGACCTTGCCCTGGTGGAGGTTGCGGTGCACGTCGTAGGCGGCCTGGCCGGTCTCCTCCAGGGAGTAGACCTTCGACAGCGTGGGGTGGATCTTGCCCTTCGCGATCAGCCGGTTGGCCTCCCAGGCCTCGCGGTAGTTGGCGAAGTGCGAACCGATGATCCGCTTCAGGGACATCCACAGGTAGCGGTTGTCGTACTGGTGCATGTAGCCCGAGGTCGAGGCGCACGTGGTGATGGTGCCGCCCTTGCGGGTGACGTACACGGAGGCGCCGAACGTCTCGCGGCCGGGGTGCTCGAAGACGATGTCGATGTCCTCACCGCCGGTGAGCTCGCGGATGCGCTTGCCGAAGCGCTTCCACTCCTTGGGGTCCTGGGTGTTCTCGTCCTTCCAGAACCGGTAGTCCTCGGCGGTGCGGTCGATGATCGCCTCGGCGCCCATCGACCGGCAGATCTCCGCCTTCTGCGGCGAGGAGACGACGCAGATCGGGTTGGCGCCGCCGGCCAGCGCGAACTGCGTGGCGTAGCTGCCGAGGCCGCCGCTCGCGCCCCAGATCAGGACGTTGTCGCCCTGCTTCATGCCGGCGCCGTTGCGGGAGACCAGCTGCCGGTAGGCGGTGGAGTTGACCAGGCCCGGGGCGGCGGCCTCCTCCCAGCTGAGGTGGTCCGGCTTGGGCATCAGCTGGTTGGACTTGACCAGCGCGATCTCCGCGAGGCCGCCGAAGTTGGTCTCGAAGCCCCAGATGCGCTGCTCGGGGTCGAGCATCGTGTCGTTGTGGCCGTCCGAGGACTCCAGCTCGACGGAGAGACAGTGCGCGACGACCTCGTCGCCGGGGTGCCAGGCGTTGACGCCCGGGCCGGTGCGCAGGACCACGCCCGCGAGGTCGGACCCGATGATGTGGTACGGCAGGTCGTGCCGCTTGGTGAGCTCGCTGAGCCGGCCGTAGCGCTCCAGGAAGGAGAACGTCGACACCGGCTCGAAGATCGAGGTCCACACGGAGTTGTAGTTGACCGAGGAGGCCATGACGGCGACCAGGGCCTCGCCCGGCCCGAGCTCGGGCAGGGCGACCTCGTCCAGGTGGATCGACTTGCGCGGGTCCTTGTCCCGGGTCTCCAGGCCCGCGAACATCTCCGTCTCGTCCTTGTGCACGGTGATCGCGCGGTAGGACTCGGGGAGCGGCAGGTTGGCGAAGTCGGCCGGGGTGGAGTCCGGCGACTGGATCGCGTCCAGGATCTTCTGCATGGTCACGGTGTTGCCTCCGGCGGTGAACGCCCTGAGGGAGGGGCGCTGAGGGTTACGACGGTGCTGCTGAGGGTGGGATGGAAGGTGCCGTCGGTTCGGCGGGTGTGCTGTTCGGCGGCGCTTTGTGGCGCGGGAGGTTGCCTGTGACGCAGGCGTCCGGGCGCGCAATCCATGGGGTTGCGGGGACAGCCGGCGTACGTATGGTCGCTGCACG
The DNA here is from genome assembly GCF_001746365.1 of Streptomyces sp. LUP30. Taxonomy (GTDB): domain Bacteria; phylum Actinomycetota; class Actinomycetes; order Streptomycetales; family Streptomycetaceae; genus Streptomyces. The sequence goes on along the minus strand of NZ_MJAJ01000038.1, from coordinate 23,834 downwards.
CCGGCCGCCCGGACACCTTCAACGTATGACACCGCGTGTCACCTCGCAAGGCACTGAGTGCCAGAACTTCCACTCAGATGAAATCTTTACGTAACACATGAGCGATGATCGATCGAACGCGGTCTGAAATCCGCGCCAAAAGGTGCTCTGACATGCCAAAACGGCCACCCCGTGGGGTGGCCGTCATCACAGCGGGAAGCAGCAGCGCGGAGGGTCTCAGCGCTCCTTGAGCGCCTGCTCGATGGTGCGCATGACCTCGTCCAACGAGGCGTCGGTCCGGGCGACCGTCACCAGCACCTCGCCCTGCGCGGAGACCGCCGCGGGAGCGGGCTGCGGGGCGCCCGCGCCGCTGCGCCCGGCCCCGATGCCCGTGCCGAAGGTGCGGCGGACGATCGCGAAGGCGTGGTCGAGCTGGGCCTCGACGTCGCCCTGTCCGCCCGCCCTGAGCCAGCGCCGCAGCACGTGGTTGTGGGCGGTGACCACGGCGGACGCGGCGACCTCGGCCAGCAGCGGGTCGTCGTTGGCGTCGTCGTCGTGCGCGTGCTCGTCGAAGTGGCCGAGCAGGTAGCGGGTGAAGAGACGCTCGTAGCGGGCCACCGACGCGATCTCCGCCTCGCGCAGGGTGGGCACCTCGCGCGTCAGCTTGTAGCGGGCGACCGAGATCTCCGGCCGGGCCGCGTACATCTTCATGACCTCCTTGATGCCACGGCACACCGTGTCGAGCGGGTGCTCGTGCGCGGGGGCCGCGTTGAGGACGGCCTCCGCCCGGATCAGGGTGTCGTCGTGGTCGGGGAAGATCGCCTCTTCCTTGGAGCGGAAGTGACGGAAGAAGGTGCGGCGGGCGACCCCGGCCGCGGCCGCGATCTCGTCGACCGTGGTCGCCTCGTAGCCCTTGGTCGAGAACAGCTCCATGGCCGCGGCCGCCAGTTCTCGGCGCATCTTGAGCCGCTGGGCGGCCGCGCGGCCGCCCGCGGCGCTCTCGGGCGCGTCGGGCGTGACGGGTGTGCGTGAGGACCTGGCGGGCTGGGACATGACCTGAACGTACTGCATGTGCGCAGCTCGGTGCGCAGGTCCGGGTCCTGCCCCGGCCCCGGCGGACGGGGACCGGCCGGCGGGCCCGAGCAGCCCGCCCCAGTCCCCGCGCGCCGGGCGGCGGTCGCCGGGCCCGTCAGCGGCGGGCATATTCGCGGAAGCCACGGCCGGTCTTGCGGCCGAGGCAGCCCGCGGCCACCAGGTGCTCCAGGAGCGGGGCCGGAGCCAGTCCCGGGTCGCGGAACTCGCGGTGCAGGACCTTCTCGATCGCGAGCGAGACGTCGAGTCCGACGACGTCCAGCAGCTCGAAGGGGCCCATCGGGTAGCCGCCGCCCAGCTTCATCGCCGCGTCGATGTCGTCGAGGGTCGCGTAGTGCTCCTGCACCATCTTGATCGCGTTGTTGAGGTACGGGAAGAGGAGCGCGTTCACGATGAAGCCCGCGCGGTCCCCGCAGTCGACGGCGTGCTTCTTGATCCGCACGCACACCTCGCGGACCGTGGCGTGGACGTCCTCGGCCGTGAGCACCGTGCGGACCACCTCGACCAGCTTCATCGCCGGCGCCGGGTTGAAGAAGTGCATGCCGATCACGTCCTGTGGGCGCGAGGTGGCGCGGGCGCAGGCGACGACCGGCAGCGAGGAGGTCGTCGTGGCGAGGACCGCGCCGGGCTTGCAGACCTTGTCCAGGGTCGCGAACAGCTGCTGCTTGACCTCCAGGTCCTCGGCGACCGCCTCCAGGGCGAGGTCGACGTCGGCGAACGCGTCGTAGGAGCCGGCCGGAGTGATCCGGTCCAGGATCTGGGCGGCGGCCTCCGCGGTCAGCCGGCCCTTGTCGACCGAGCGGGAGAGCGACTTGCCGATGCGGGCCTTGGCGGTCTGCGCCTTCTCCTCGCTGCGGGCGGCGAGGACGACGTCGTATCCGGCCTTGGCGAAGACCTCGGCGATGCCGGAGGCCATGGTGCCGGAGCCCGCGACCCCGACCGAGGCGACCGGGCGGCCCACGGTCCCGGCTCCGCCGGACAGGGGAGTCAGCGCGTCCGGGACGACCGTCGCGCTGCCGGGGGCGTCGTAGGTGTAGAAGCCGCGTCCCGACTTACGGCCCGTCAGGCCGGCCTCGCTGAGCTGCTTGAGGATGGGTGCGGGGGCGTGCAGCCGGTCGTGGGACTCGGCGTACATGGCCTCCAGGACCGTGCGGGCGGTGTCCACGCCGATCAGGTCCAGCAGCGCGAGCGGACCCATCGGCAGTCCGCAGCCCAGCCGCATCGCGGCGTCGATGTCCTCGCGGGAGGCGTAGCGGGCCTCGTACATCGCGGCCGCCTGGTTGAGGTAGCCGAACAGCAGGCCGTCGGCGACGAAGCCGGGCCGGTCGCCCACCGCGACGGGTTCCTTGCCGAGGTCGAGGGCCAGCTCGGTGACGGCGGCGACGGCGGCCGGCGCGGTCAGCACCGAGGAGACCACCTCGACCAGCTTCATGGCCGGCGCCGGGTTGAAGAAGTGCAGGCCCAGCACCCGCTCCGGGCGGGCCGATTCGGCGGCGAGACGGGTGACGGACAGCGCGTTGGTGCCGGTGGCCAGGATGGTCTCGGGCCGCACGACCGAGTCCAGCTCGCGGAAGATCTGCTGCTTGATCTCGTACGACTCGGGTGCCACCTCGATGACCAGGTCGGCGTCGGCGGCCGTGCCCAGGTCGGTGGAGACGCGGACGCGGCCCAGGACGGCCGTGCGTTGCTCCTCGGTGAGCCGCCCGCGCTGCACGGCGCGGGCGGTGGAGGTCTCCAGCGCGGCGAGGGACCGCGCGGCCTGGGCCTCGCTGACGTCGACGCCGATCACCTCACGGCCGGCCTTGGCGAGGACCTCGGCGATGCCGGTGCCCATGGTGCCGAGGCCGATGACGGCGATCGTCCGGAGCGGGGACAGAGGGGTGTCGGACAGGGGAGCGGCCATCGCGGGACTCCAGGAATGAGGGTGACGACGGGAAACGCGCCCGGGTGCGCCGGAGAGACCTCTGCGAGGCCCGGGCGCACCGGGTGCACGGAAGGATGCGGGTGTTGGCGGGCTGCGAGCGCACACGCCCGGTGCCGTCGCCGTGGGCGTGCACACGCCCGGAGACGAACGGCGGATCCGACCGGCCCTGTCCCGTGGCCGGGTCGTACAGCGGTACACGTGGTACCGAACCGACATCTCGCGGCGACTGCGTCACCAGGCCGCCACGAGGAGGTACTGCGAGGGGGTGACTCGCTCGTATGAGGTTAACCGGTGGGTAACGAGCGCGCCAGCCCTTGTTCTGTGACGTGTTCCGCACCGGGTCACGCGTCGGGCTCCGAGGCGGCCGCACCCCGGGCGCCGTCGCGGCGCAGGTACAGATACAGCGTCACGCACACGCCGATCCCGGCCACGCACACCGAGGCCAGTCCGACGTACACGCCGGCGAGCACGGGGTGGCCGGGCAGTTGCCAGACGGCCACGCCGACCGCGGCGAGGCAGCCCGCCACCAGGAGACGGATGACCGTCCGCAGGGCGAGGAGCCGGCGGCGTTCCGTGCGGACGTCGGGTGTGTCGTGCGCGGTGTTCTTCTCCGCGGGGGTGCCGTGAGTCGCCATCGTCGTGCTCGTTCCGTTCTCGGGCGGGGGCGGGGTGATGCGGTGGGGGGCGACGTGCGGGGTGCGCCGGGGCGCGGTCCCGGGCGTGGGTGCGGGGGCGGTGCGCCGGGTGCCGCCGCTCCTCGGGCCGGAGCCGGGGGAGCGGCGGCTGTTCGGCGCGTCAGCCGGCCAGCGCCTCCGCGCCGTCCAGCTGCGCCACGATGGGCCGGCCGCCGCGGGCGGGCGGGCTGACGCTGCCCTCCTTGCGGCGGACGCGCCCCTCCTGGCCGCCTCGGTCGTTCTCCGGCTGCCGTTCCGCCGCCGGGTCGGCAGCGGGCCGGGTGCGCTCCCCGTGGAGCACCCGGCCGAGCAGGACCAGGCGGGCGACCGCCTCGCCGGACAGGTGCCGCAGGGCGAGCAGAGCGCGTCCCGTGACGGACTCCGCGCGCGCGGTCGCGTCGAAGTAGAGCGGCGACGCCCAGGGCGCGGCGGCGGGGTCGCCGCCGGCTGCCCTGCGGCCGATCTCGGCCGTGATGTCCTCGAGGTACCGGGCATCGTGCTCCAGCCACTCCTGGGGAGTGGGCGGAGCGGCATGGTCGATCAGACGCGCCTTGCGGCGGTACGCCGTCGGATGGGTCATGGCTTCTCCTTCCTTCTGTGGATCTCCACGTCGAAGAAGCCCCTCTGGAGCTCCTCCACACAGACGCCGGCGGATGTCAGACGGGCCCTGGCCCGGCTCATGACCTTGCTGCTCCAGCCCTGGGAGTGGCCGAGCACCTCGGCGGTCCTGGCGTTGGTCCACCCGTGGAAGGCGATCAGCCGGTAGACCGCCCGGTCCGGCTGCGGGAGGGCGTCGACCGCGGCCAGCCACGGCTGGAACCCGTCGTCCACCTCACCGAACCGGAAGCCGTAGAGCGAGACGAGCGGGACCAGGTGGATCTCGCACGGACCGCAGCAGTCCTGACGCGCCCTCAGGTCGTCGGCCGCGAGCTGCATGCTCACGTCCATCAGCCGCTCGTACGCCTCCTGCACGCCGGTCCCGGCAGGCAGGAGGGGCAGCGTCCTGGTGAACGCCTCCTGGGTGAGGGCCGTGACGTTGCAGCGAGGGTCGTCGTAGGCCTCGAACGTGTCGAACTGCACCTTGTGGAACAGACTGCGTATCAGTTCCGTGTGGTGGGACGGGTCGAGTGTCAAAGTAGGACTCATTTTGTTCAGGGCCCTTCGGACAAAACGATGGCGCCGCCGGCGCCTCGGTGCAGGAGCTCATCGGCTCGCATCGATGGGTCACATCATCAGGGGGGTGTCCCGGGACCCTTTCCTGGGCGCCCGGACACCACCTGACGACGCGTTACTTATCAGTAGCAACGTTCCCGCCGCACTGTTGAACGGGGATAGTACTGATGCTCGTAGCCACCCCTTTCCGCTCGTTGAATTCGCTATAGCGAACGAACTTGATCTCCGGACGGCCGAACCTGACCGCCACTGATCGAAGGCGCCCTCCGTGCTCGCCTCAGCCGTCCCGGGCGCCGGTCATCGCCGCACGTCACCGGCCGGGAACGCCGTGGGCCCGGCCTGGGCCGAAGCGGTCCCGAGCGGGACGAAGCGTGCGTTTGCGCGGTCTTCCCGGCGTCGGCGGCGGCACGGGTCGTGCGCCCGGTTGTGCTCCCGTGCGCCGCTGCGCGCCGTACGCCCCCGGAGCCTGTCCTAGGCTCGGCACATGGACGAAGAGTTGCGATCCCTCACGGAGCGCTTACGGCGCGAGTCCGGCGCGACGCCCGCGTACGAGCGGCTGGCGGGCGCCGCGGACACCGACGAACTGGCGGACCTGCTCACCGAGCCGGGACAGCCCCTGTGGGCCAGGGAACTGGCCGCGTTCCGGCTCGGACTCGCCGGGGACCGGCGCGCCTTCGAGACGCTCGTCCTGCTGCTCAACCACCGGGACCCTCCGCGCTGCGCCTCCGCCGCCCACGCGCTCGCCCGCCTCGGCGACCCCCGCACCGCCCGCGCCGCGGCCGCCCTGGCCACCAACGAACTGCGGGTCGCCTACGCGCTGCATCCCGTCCGGCTGCTGGTGGAGCTGCGCGCGCCCGAGTCGGTGCCCGCGCTGATCACGACACTGCAGCGGCGGCTGCGGCCGCACGACCCCTACCGCCGGGTGGCCCTCGCCTGCGTCGAGGGGCTGGGCACGCTGGGCGACGGCCGGGCCCGGCCGGTGCTGAACGACGCCCTGGCCCACCCGGTGCTCGCGCAGGCCGCCGTGCACGCCCTCGCGCGGATCCCCCGGCAGCGGTGACACACCCTCAGAGCGCCGCACGGAACGCGCCGCCCAGGGGCAGGCGTCCCCGATGGCGCACCTCGGGCACGGCGACGCCCGCCACCTCGAAGGGCTCCTCGGCGCCGTCCGCGTGGAAGCCGGCACGGGCGTAGAAGCGGCGGGCCGGGACGTTGTCCTTGAGCACCCAGAGCCGCATGCCGGGGTGCCTTAGGGCCTCGGCCCGCCGTGCCGCCTCCTCCAGGAGCGCGCGCCCGACGCCGGTGCCGATGTGCTCGACGGACACATAGAGCGCGTACAACTCGGCGTCACCCATGAGGACTTCGCCGTCCCGGTCAGGGCCCTGGGCGGCCCGGCCCACCACTGTCCCGGCCCGCTCGGCGACCAGGTTCACCACGCCGGGCCCGCCCTTCCCGAAACCTGCCCGGCGGCGCTCGGCGTCCTCGGCGACGCTCAGCGCGTCCAGGTACGCCTGCGGCATCAGCCCGCGGTAGGCCCACTGCCGGCCGCGCACGCGGATCTCCGAGACGCGCTCGACGTCCGCGAGCGCCATCTCCCGTACCAGCGGGGCCGCAGCCGCGGTCACCCGCCCACCACCGCGAACGCCTCCATCTCCCTCGGGAACTCCGGGCGGACCAGCGCCGCGACCCGTACGGTCGGGCCGGCCGGGAGGCGGTCGCCGGGGGCGGCCACCCTGGTCGGTTCGCTCATGCGCCCAGGGTGCACCACGCGTCCGACGACGTCCCCCCTCGGTGGGCGGGCCCGCGGCGCTCAGCCGCGGAAGCCCAGCAGCCCGTGCAGCGTCGAGCCGTGAGCCGAGCGCTGCGCGACCTTCGACGCCAGTGGCTCGGGGTCGGGCTGGGCGGGGCACACCGCGTCGGCCTCGCCGCTCCCGCGCGGCACGACGCCGTCGGCCAGGTACGCCGCCAGGTGCTTGTCCAGGCAGGCGTTCCCGCTCAGCGTGATGCCGTGGTTCTGGCCGCCCTCCTCGACCACCAGACTGGAGCCGCGCAGCAGGGCGTGGACCGTCGCGCCGCCCTCGAACGGGGTGGCCGCGTCGTTCGTCGCCTGGAACAGCAGGACCGGCGGCAGGTCGCCGTTGAGGAGGTTCACCGGAGCCAGGGACCGGGTCGGCCAGAACGCGCACGGCGCGTTGTACCAGGCGTTGTTCCAGGTCATGAAAGGCGCCTTCGCGTACACCGACCAGTTGTCGGAGCGCCATTCGTCCCAGTCGCCGGGCCAGGAGGAGTCCCGGCACTGCACCGCGGTGTAGACGCTGTAGCCGTTGTCCCCCGCCGTGTCGACCGCCGCGAAGTTCTCGTACGCCTCGACCAGCGGGGCGGCGTTGGAGGCGTTCACGTACGCCGCGAACGCCTCGGCGAGATGAGGCCAGTAACCGTTGTAGTAACCGCCCGGCATGAAGGTGTCCTCCAGCTCGGAGGCGCCCACCTTGCCGCCGGCCGGCTTCTTCGCCAGGGCGGCCCGCATCGCGTACCACTTCTTCTCGACCTGCTCCGGGTCGGCGCCCAGCTTGTAGGTCTTGTCGTACTTGGCGATCCAGGCCATCAGCGCGCGGTGGCGGTCGTTGAAGGCGAGGTCCTGGGTGAGGTTGTCGTCGTACCAGACGCCGGTCGGGTCGACGATCGAGTCCAGCACCAGGCGCCGCACCCGCTGCGGGTAGAGCTTGGCGTACACCGCGCCGAGGTAGGTGCCGTACGAGTAGCCGAAGTAGTTCAGCCGCGCGGCGCCGACCGCGGCGCGGATCGCGTCCATGTCCCGTACGGCGTCGAGCGTGTCGATGTACGGCAGGACGTCGGCGTACTTCTTGCCGCAGGCCTCGGCGAAGGACCGGGCGCGCCGGAGGTTGGCCCGTTCGGTCGCCTCGGTGAGCGGCACGGAGTCCGGGCGGACGGGGGCGAAGTGACCGGGCCTGCAGTTCAGGGCGGGCGTGCTCCTGCCCACCCCGCGCGGGTCGAAGCCGATGACGTCGTACTGCGCCGCGACGGCCTTGGGCAGCGCCGAGGCGACGAAGCCGGCGAGGCTCAGTCCCTGACCGCCGGGCCCTCCGGGGTTGACGAGCAGGGGGCCCTGGTACGTCTTCGCGGTGTGCGGGACGCGGGACAGCGCCAGCGTGATCTGCTTCCCGCCCGGCCGGGCGTGGTCGAGCGGCACCTTCAGCGACGCGCACTGCAACGCCGGGCGGTCGGCGATGCCGCAGCTCTTCCAGGCGAGCTTCGCCGCGGAGGCGGAAACGGAGGCAGGGGCGGGGGCCGCGGGGTGCGACGGACTCGCGCCGGCGGGTACGGCCGTGACCGTCCCGGCCACGACTGCGGCGGCGGCGCACAGCACGGCTGCGCGTGTGTTCATGGACTGCTCCCGGGACGAAGGGGCCGAAGAAGACGGACCGCGCAGGTCACGGCCCTTGCCGGATCGTCCCGGAAAGATCGTCCGGAAATACCTGTTCTGGGCTTTATTGACCCGTTCGAGTAGCCGGATGCGCTCGAACGCGCTCAGAGCAGCGTGAGCTGCGTCGGCCCCGACCCGGCGGGCTCCTCGACCGGGGCGGGCGGCCGGATCCGGCGCGGCGTCCCCGCGCGCGTGGGGCCGATGCCGTACTCCTCGGCGAGCTCGTGCACCTGACGGGTGATCCGGCGCTGGTACCACTTCGGGGCGTAGGCGCCGTCCGCGTACAGCCGTTCGTAGCGGCGCACCAGGTGGGGGTGGTGCTGCCCGAGCCAGGCCATGAACCACTCACGGGCGCCGGGGCGCAGATGCAGCGCGAGCGGGGTGACGGAGGTGGCCCCGGCGGCCGCGATCGCCCGGACGGTGGCGCGCAGTTGAGCCGGTTCGTCGCCCAGGAACGGGATCACCGGCGCCATCAGCACCCCGCAGCCGATGCCGTGGTCGGTGAGGGTCCGCACCACGTCCAGGCGGCGCTGCGGGGCCGGGGTGCCCGGCTCGACGGTGCGCCACAGCTCGGTGTCGGTGAAGCCCACGGAGACCGAGACCCCGACGTCGGTCACCTCGGCGGACTGCCGCAGCAGGTCGAGGTCGCGCAGGATTAGGGTGCCCTTGGTCAGGATGGAGAAGGGGTTCGCCCGGTCGCGCAGGGCCGACAGGATGCCCGGCATCAGCCGGTAGCGGCCCTCGGCGCGCTGGTAGCAGTCGACGTTCGTGCCCATCGCGACGTGTTCGCCCTGCCAGCGGGGCGAGGCGAGCTGACGGCGCAGCAGCTCCGGGGCGTTCACCTTGACGACGATCTGGGTGTCGAAGCCGATCCCGGTGTCGAGGTCGAGATAGCTGTGCGTGCGGCGGGCGAAACAGTAGACGCACGCGTGCGTGCAGCCGCGGTAGGGGTTCACCGTCCACTCGAACGGCATCCGGGAGGCGCCCGGCACCCGGTTGAGGATCGAACGGGCGCGGATCTCGTGGAAGGTGATGCCGGCGAACTCGGGCGTGTCGAACGTCCTTGTCGTGACCGCGTCCGCCCCGAACAGCGCGGCGTCCGCCGGCCGGTCGTGGCGGGTCTCCACGGTGAGGTTCTCCCAGCGCATGACGCCTCCTCGGTAGCACTGAGCACACAATAGAACATCTGTTCCCATGATCGTGCGGCGTCCCTTTCGGGACCGGTTTCCGATCGCTCGACGATCGCTTCGGCGACCCCGATTTGGGCGGCCGCGGACCGGGGTGGTTGGCTTGCCCCGAACCTGAGGCACCCCTGAGCAACCCTGAGCAACCCTGAGCAACACGGACCTGGAGGAACCCCATGGCGCAGGTCGAGGCCACCACCGAGCGGGTCGTCGCGGCGGACCCGGACAAGGTGTTCGACACGATCGCCGACTACAGCGGCACGCGCGGGAATCTGCTGACCGAGCACTTCAGCGAGTACGAGGTGCGCGAGGGCGGCGACGGCGAGGGCACCCTCGTCCACTGGAAGCTCCAGGCCACCAGCAAGCGCGTGCGCGACTGCCTCCTGGAGGTCGCCGAGCCGACCGACGGCGAGCTCGTGGAGAAGGACCGCAACTCCTCGATGGTCACCGTCTGGCGCGTCACCCCGGCCGGCGAGGGCAGGTCCCGTGTCGTCGTCACCACCACGTGGAACGGCGCCGGCGGCATCGGCGGCTTCTTCGAGAAGACCTTCGCCCCCAAGGGCCTCGGCCGGATCTACGACGCCGTCCTCGCCAACCTCGCCGCCGAGGTCGAGAAGTAGATCAACGCCCCTGCCTTCCGGGTGCGTTGAACGCCATCACCGGATCGAGTGGTTCTCCCTTGTGACCGGGACGGCCCCGTAACTCGTCGCACTTGCCCGTGGTTGTCGCTTTACGCGACAACTGTGTGGCGGGTGCGACGAGGGGAACGGCAGATGGGCGCAACCACTCCGGTGCTGGACGAGCCGGTCACGGCGACTCCCGCGAAAGCCCCGCCGCCGTCGCCCGCCGGTGCGACGGGGCCCGGCCGGCGCCGGGTACGGCTGGTCTTCTTCGCCCTCATGCTCGCGCTGCTCCTCGCGGCGCTGGAGCAGATGATCGTCGCCACCGCCCTGCCGAGGATCGTGGGCGAACTGCACGGCCTGGACCGGATGTCCTGGGCGATCACCGCCTACCTGCTCACCGCCACCGTCACCCTCCCGGTGTACGGCAAACTCGGCGACCTCCTCGGCCGCAAGGGCGTCTTCCAGTTCGCGATCGTCGTCTTCGTCGTCGGCTCCGCCCTCGCCGGCCGCGCGCACACCATGGACCAGTTGATCGCCTTCCGCGCCGTCCAGGGCGTCGGCGCGGGCGGACTGCTGACCGGCGTGCAGGCGATCATCGCGGACATCGTGCCGCCCCGGCGGCGCGGCCGCTACATGGGCCTGATCGGCGCCGCGTTCGGCCTCGCCTCGGTCGCGGGCCCCCTGCTCGGCGGCTACTTCACCGACCACCTGTCCTGGCGCTGGTGCTTCTACGTCAACGTCCCCTTCGGGCTGCTGACCCTCGCCGTGGTCACCGTCGTGCTGAAACTGCCGAAGCCGGCCGCGAAACCCCGGTTCGACGTCGTGGGCGCCCTGCTGCTCGCCGCCGCCTCCGTCTGCCTGGTGCTGCTGACCGGTTGGGGCGGCACCCGATACGCCTGGGACTCCGGCGTCGTCCTCGGTCTCGGCGCCGGGGCGGCCGCCGCGGCCGTCGGCTTCGTCCTCGTCGAAGGCCTGGCCGCCGAACCCCTCATCCCGCTCCGGCTGTTCAGGGACCCCGTCTTCGACGTCACCGCCCTGGTCGGCCTGGTGACCGGCGTCGCCCTGTTCGGCGCCGCGAGCTATCTGCCCACCTTCCTGCAGATGGTCGACGGGGCCAGCGCGACCGAGTCCGGCCTGCTGATGCTCCCCATGATGGGCGGCGTCGTCGGCGCGTCGATCCTCTCCGGCCAGCTCATCACCCACACCGGCCGCTACCGGATCTACCCCCTCCTCGGCAGTGCCCTGTCCGTTCTCGGCATGTGGCTGCTGTCCCGGCTGGAGGCCGACACGCCACGGCTCCAGTACAGCCTCTGGATGGCCGTCCTCGGCGCCGGCATCGGCCTGGTGATGCCCGTCCTCGTCCTGGCCGTGCAGAACTCCGTGCGCCCCGCCGACCTCGGCACCGCCACCAGCGCCCACACCTACTTCCGACAGATCGGCGGCAGCGTCGGCGCGGCGGTCTTCGGCACCCTGTTCGCCGACCGGCTCGCCGACTCCCTGCGCGCCCGCCTGCCGGCCGGTTCCGGCGCCGCTCTGCCCGACCCCGAGTCGCTCACCCCGCAACTCGTCCACGCGCTGCCCGCCCCGCTGCGCGACGCCTACGTCCGGGCCTACGCCGACGCCATGCCGAGGATCTTCCTCTGCCTCGTGCCGGTGCTCGTTCTCGGGCTGCTCATCGCCTTCTTCCTCAAGGAGAAACCGCTGGTGCCCCACCACGACGCCGAGACGGACGCCGCACCAGCCCTCCCGCCCGCTCCGGCCGGGGGAGCCTGTGTCCGCGGCACGGTCCGTCACTCGGGCGGGAGCGTCGTACGCCGGGCGGCGCTCACCCTCGTCGACGCGGGCGGCCGGCAGACCGGCCGGGGCGCCAGCGGCGACGACGGGCGGTTCACGCTGTCCACGCCGGGCAGCGGGACGTACGTCCTGATCGCCGCGGCCGGCGGCCACCAGCCGCAGGCCGTCTCCGTCACCGTCGGCGAGAGCCCCGTCGAACTCGACATCGTCCTCGGCGGGGCGGGCCGGCTCGCGGGCGCCGTCGTCACCGCCGACGGCGCCCCGGTGCCCGACGCCACGGTCACCCTCACCGACGCCCGCGGCGAGGTCGTCGCCGCCGTCCGCAGCGACCGCGACGGCGGATACGTCGTCACCGGGCTGGCCGCCGGGGAGTACACGCTCGCCGCCGCCGCGCCGGCCTTCCGCCCGGCCGCCGTGCCGGTCTGCGTCCAGGTGTCCCGCGAGACCCGTCAGGACGTCGAACTCGCCGGCGGCGCCCTGCTGCGCGGCACCGTCCGGGCCACCGGAGGGCGCCCGGTCGAGGATGCGCGCGTCACCCTGCTCGACGCGGCGGGCAACGTCGTCGACACCCTCACCACGGGAGCCGACGGCACGTTCCGTTTCGTCGATCTGTCCTGCGGCGAGTACACCGTCATCGCCGCGGGCTATCCGCCGGCCGCCACCGTCCTGCGGGTGGCCGGAGGCGGCCGTACGGAACGCGACCTGCGGCTCGGCCACGAGGAGCGACCGTGCGAACGGCCGCCCGGACGTGCGGCGTACCCCGGCGCAACCGGGTGAAACCAATTCCAGGATTGCGGCCCGCGCCGACCGGCGTGCGCCGTACGGTGGGGACAGCGGGACAGATCTTGCACAGCTCTGGGGAGAGAGGGCCTGCGCCATGGACCGTGGCACCGAGAGGGACGTGTCTCCCCGCCGCGGAGCCGGGATCGAGGCGACGAGCGAGGCGGGACGGGGCTCGCCGCGCCCGGAGCGCGGGGAAGGGAACGCCGACGCCGGGCGCGTCCCCCTGGCCGTGGTCGTGGTGGACCGCGAGGGCCTCGTCTCCCACTGGAGCGCCGGCGCACGCCGGCTCTTCGGCGTCGCCAAGGGCGAGGCGCTAGGGCAGCCGGCCATCGACCTGCTCCCCGTCTCCGGGGCGCTCCCCGACCCCGACGACGATCTCGCCGACGACGCCTACGGCGAGTACGCCGCCTACGACGGCCTCGGGCCGGGCCTCGGCTCCTCCCTGGACCGCCGGCTCGGCTACCCGGCCGCCGGACGGGCCCGGCTGACGGTGCCCTCGCGAGACGGCGGCCATGAGCGCGTCGACGTGCTGTGGTGGGCCTACCCGCTGGTCGGCCCGGGGACGGAACGGCTGCTCGTGCTGGCCGCCGACGCGACGGCCCTGCGCCCGGAGGGACCGACGGACCCCTCGGCCGTCGAACGCATCGCACCCGGCTTCGCCCTGCACACCGACTTCCCCGGCGCCGAGGAACTCGCCCGCCGGCTGCCCGAGATCCTGCCCAGCATGAGCGTCGGCGACAGCGCCCGCATCGTCGCGCAGGTCCTCGAACTCGGCTACCCCGTCATGGAGTTCAGCCAGAACGACCGGGTGCCCGTGACCCCCGACTGGGGCGTGGCCCGGCGCGTCGAACGCCGGGCGCGCCGGGAGCGCGCCGCCCGTGCCGCCGCCGAAGGGCTGCCCATACCGCAGGATCCGCCCGACGAGGGCGAGGACCTCGAGTACGTCGCCGTCCGCGAACGGCTGGAGTTCCTCAACGAGGTCAGCGGGAAGATCGGCACCTCCCTCGACCTGTCCCGCACCATCGTCGAGGTCAGCCGGGCCGTCGTCCCGCGCTTCACCGACGTCGCCGGCACCTATCTGCGGGAACAGGTCGTCGCCGGCGAGGGCTTCCCCGACGGCGTGCCGGACACCACCACCCTGTGGCACCGCGTCGCCCTCGAGCACACCGACGAACCCGGCCGCTGGGACGACGTCGTGCCGGTGGGCGAAGCCATGCCGTTTCCCGAGCACACCCCGTTCTTCCAGTGCATGACCACCGGCGAGCCCGTCCTGGTGCCCCGGATCAGCGAGCAGATGGGCCACGCAATCGCCTCGCAGTTCGAGAAGCGGGACATCAGGCCCCTGATCACCGGCCGCTCCATGCTCGTCGTCCCGCTCAAGGCCCGTGACGTCGTCCTCGGTTTCATGATCCTGCTGCGTCACCGCGAGCGCGCCCTCTTCAACGACATGGACCGGGTCACGGGCGCCGAACTCGCCGCCCGCGCGGGCCTGGTGCTCGACAACGCGCGCATGTACACCCACCAGGAGAGCGTCGCCGAGACCCTCCAGGACAGCATGCTGCCGCACATCCCGCCGCGCAGGGCGGGCTGCGACCTCGCCACCCGATATCTGCCGGGCACGCTGCTCGGGCGGGTCGGCGGGGACTGGTTCGACTCGGTGAAGCTGCCCGGAGCGCGCACCGCGCTCGTCGTCGGCGACGTCATGGGGCACGGTCTCAACTCCGCCGCCATGATGGGCCAGTTGCGCACGGCCGTGCAGACCATGGCCGCCCTCGACCTGCCGCCCGCCCAACTCCTGCGCAATCTCGACGATCTCGCGCAACGACTGGGCGACTCCTACCTCGCGACCTGCCTGTACGCCGTCTACGACCCGATCGCCGGCGAGCTGCAGCTCGCCAACGCGGGCCACATCCCCCCGGTGCTGGTGCGCGCCGCCGACGGTCGCAGCGAGCTGCTCGACCTGCCCACCGGCGCGCCCATCGGGGTCGGCGGGGTCCCCTTCGAGGCCGTCCGCGTCCGCGTGGCGCCGGGGGACCGGCTGGTGATGTGCACCGACGGGCTGGTGGAGATGCGCGGCGAGGACATCGGCGTGGGCCTGGCGGCCCTGTGCGAGTCCGCCGCCCATCCGGCCGCCTCCATGGACGACGCGTGCGACACCATCGTCCGCGCCCTCGCGGCGACCTTCTCCCGGACCGGCCACGGCGACCGCAAGGACGACGTCGCTCTGCTCATGGCCCGGCTCGGCGGCATAGAACCCGACGACGTCGCCGAATGGCGCCTCGCCGTCGACCCGGTCGAGGTCGCCCGGGCCCGCGCCCTGGTCCGCGAGCAGCTCCACGGCTGGGGGCTGGGCTCGCTCGCCGAGCCCGCCGAGCTCATGGTGAGCGAGCTGGTCACCAACGCCGTACGGCACTCCCGTCGGGGTCCCGTGGCGCTGCGCCTCGTCCGCGGCGACACCCTGCTGTGCGAGGTCGACGACGACGATCACGAACTGCCCGACCTGCGGAGCGCCGGACCCGGCGACGAGGCCGGGCGGGGGCTGCGCGTGGTGAGCGCGCTGGCCCGGGAGTGGGGCGCCAGCCGCACGGCGGAGGGGAAGTCGGTGTGGTTCGAGCTGACGCTGCCGCCGGCGCGTCGCTGAGCGAGGCCGCCGGGCCGCCCCGGCCGGCGCGCGACGGCGTGCGGATCCCGGACGCCGCGTGAAGGAATGCGCACCGCGCTTGTAGCGGCGACCGGGGAGCGATAGACCGTACTCGCCCGTCGCTTACGGCGGATCGGCCTTGCGTCCTGGGGAGTTGGGCATGAGCGTGGCGAGTCGGTACCGGGCGGCGTGGGAGGGCTTCTGGCGGGAGGCCCCGCAGGAGCCCGGCGAGGTGTTCTGGGACGCGGACCCGAAGGTGACCGCCGCCCTGCACCTCGCCCTCTTCGAGCCCCATCTGACCGATGCCGAACTGCCGTTGGTGGACCTCGGCTGCGGCAACGGCACCCAGACCCGGTACTTCGCGGACCGCTTCGCGCAGGTGGTCGGCGCCGACCTGTCCGCCGCCGCCCTCGACCACGCCCGCCGCGCCGATCCCGCCCGCGCGGCCGCCTACCGGCAGCTGGACGCGGCGGACAAGGGCGACGCCGAGGCCCTGCACGCCGAGGTGGGGGACGCCAACGTCTATATGCGGGGCGTGCTGCACCAGTGCGAGCCCGCCGACCGGCAGCCGCTGGTGGACGGGATCGCCGCGCTGGTGGGCCGGCGCGGCCGTGCCTTCCTCGTGGAACTGTCGGAGGCCGCCCGGCCCGTCCTCGGTGCGCTGGCGCAGAACCCGGCCGGTCCGCCGCCGAAGCTGGCGCCGGTCTTCCGGCACGGCATCGCCCCCGGTGAGGTCGCCGACGACGCGGTGTCCGGCTATCTGCGGACCGCCGGTCTCACGGTCCTGGCGTCCGGCGAACTGCCTCTGAGTACTACCGAGTTCGCGCCGGACGGCACCAGGATCGAGCTGCCGTCGACCTGGTTCGTGATCGCCCGGGACGGGTGACCGCCCGCACACGGAGACCGTGCCGACGCCTGTCACATGTCCGCGCCGCGCCGTGTCAGGGGGACTGAAGCAACGCACCGACCCCTGATGAGAAGCTGCGAGACGTCAGCCTCGCAGCGCTCCGGCGGCAGTGTGGTGTGCCTGGGCATGGCAGGGCCCCGTCCGTGGCGTCGCCGTATCGCTGTGCCGCTGTGCCGGTGTGTGTGCGCAGATCACGGCACGCTCCCGGTCGGCCGCGTCGACGTCTTCCCGTGCGGGGCGGCCGGTTAGGCTCGGGCCTCCTGGAGCGGTGGACCCGGAGACGGCAGGGAGCGGACGTGAAGATCCTCATCAGCGCCGACATGGAGGGCGCCACCGGCGTCACCTGGCCCGCCGACGTGCTGCCCGGGACCCCGCAGTGGGAGCGCTGCCGGTCGATGTTCACCTCGGACGTCAACGCCGCCGCGCTGGGCTTCTTCGACGGCGGCGCGGACGAGGTCCTGGTCAACGAGGCCCACTGGACCATGCGCAACCTCCTCCTCGAACAGCTCGACGAGCGGGTCGAGATGCTCACCGGCCGGCACAAGGCCCTCTCCATGGTGGAGGGCGTCCAGCACGGCGACGTCGACGGCATCGCGTTCGTCGGGTACCACGCGGGCGCCGGAGCCGAAGGCGTCCTCGCCCACACCTATCTCGCCAACTCGATCACCGGCGTCTGGCTGAACGACGTCCGCGCCAGCGAGGGACTGCTCAACGCCCACGTCGTTGCCGAGTACGGTGTGCCGGTCGTGCTGGTCACCGGCGACGACGTGGCCTGCGAGGACGCGCTCGGCTACGCGCCCGAGGCGCTGAAGGTCGCCGTCAAGGACCATGTCTCGCGCTACGCCGCCGTGTGCCGCACCCCGGCCCGCACCGCCGCCGACATCCGGGCCGCGGCGAAGACGGCGGCCGCTCTGGCGGTCCGTCAGGAACCGTTGGCGGGCGGCCCGTTCACCGTGGCGGTGGAGTTCGACGCCGAGCACCTCGCGACGGCGGCCACCGTCGTGCCCGGAGTCGCCCGCATCGGCGAACGGAAGGCCGCGTACACCAGTGACACCATGTACGAGGGGATCCGCACCTTCAAGGCGGTCACCACGATCGTCTCGGCCGCGATCGAGGAGCAGTACGGCTGAGCGCCCGGAACGGCGGGAGCGGCGGGAAAGCGGCAGGAAGACGAGCAGGAGCGGCATGGCTGACACGCAGGCGCGGGACGAGGTCGTCCGGTTCACCTCGGACCTCATCCGCATCGACACCACGAACCGGGGCGGCGGGGACTGCCGCGAGCGGCCCGCCGCCGAGTACGCCGCGGCACTGCTGGCCGAGGCGGGCATCGAGCCCACCCTGCTGGAGCGCACCCCGGGGCGCACCAACGTCGTGGCCCGCGTCGAGGGCGCCGACCCGTCCGCCGACGCGCTGCTGCTCCACGGCCATCTGGACGTCGTCCCCGCCGAGCCCGCCGACTGGAGCGTGCACCCGTTCTCCGGGGAGGTGCGCGACGGGGTCGTGTGGGGGCGCGGCGCGGTCGACATGAAGAACATGGACGCGATGATCCTGGCCGTGCTGCGGGCCTGGGCCCGGGAGGGCGTGCGGCCCCGGCGCGATCTCGTCATCGCCTTCACCGCCGACGAGGAGGCGAGCGCCGAGGACGGCTCCGATTTCCTCGCCGACCGCCACCCGCATCTGTTCGACGGCTGCACCGAGGCCGTCGGCGAATCGGGCGCGTTCACCTTCCACGACGGCGCCGGACGGGAGATCTACCCCATCGCCGCGGGGGAGCGCGGCACCGGCTGGCTGAAGCTCACCGCGCGAGGACGCGCCGGGCACGGCTCCAAGGTCAACCGGGAGAACGCGGTGACCCGGCTGGCGGCGGCCGTCGCCCGCATCGGCGCGCACGTCTGGCCGCCCCGGCTCACGCCGACCGTCGCCGCCGCACTCACCGAACTGGCCGCGCTGTACGGCGTGGACGGCGATCTGGACGACGTGGACGCCCTGCTGACCAAGCTGGGGCCGGCCGCCGCCCTGGTCGAGGCGACGGTGCGCAACAGCGCCAACCCGACCATGCTCGAAGCCGGTTACAAAGTGAACGTGATTCCTGGAGAGGCAGCCGCCTTCGTGGACGGCCGCTATCTCGCGGGCACCGAGGACGAGTTCTGCTCCACCCTGGACGAACTCACCGGCCCCGACGTCGACTGGGCGTTCCACCACCGCGAAGTCGCTCTGCAGGCACCGGTGGACGCGCCGCTGTTCGCCCGGATGCGCGCCGCCGTGGAGGAGTTCGCGCCCGAGGGGCACGTGGTGCCGTACTGCATGTCGGGCGGCACGGACGCCAAGCAGTTCTCGCGGCTCGGGATCACCGGCTACGGTTTCGCGCCGCTGAAGCTCCCCGAGGGCTTCGACTACCAGGCGCTTTTTCACGGCGTGGACGAACGGGTCCCGGTCGAGGCGCTCCACTTCGGCGTCCGCGTCCTCGACCGGTTTCTGCGGACGGCGTAGGCGGACGGAGAAGACGTGCAGGTCATGCCCTACGGCTCCTGGCCGTCGCCGATCGACGCGTCGCTGGCCGCGGCCCACGACGGGCGCCCCGACCACGTCGGCTTCGTCGGCGACGAGGTGTGGTGGACCGCGCCCCGGCCCGCCGAGGACGGGCGCCGCACCCTGATGCGGCGGCGCGTGGACGGCACGCAGGAGTCGGCCCTGCCCGCCCCCTGGAACGTCCGCAGCCGCGTCGTCGAGTACGGCGGCCACCCCTGGGCCGGCGCGGTGGCGGCAGGGGGACTCCTCCTGGTGTTCACGCACTTCGCCGACCAGCGGCTGTACGCCTACGCGCCCGACCGGGCCGGCGAGCCGCGCCCGCTCACCCCCCTCTCCCCGGTGGGCGGCGGACTGCGCTGGGCGGAGCCGCAGTTGCTGCTCGACCGTGGCGAAGTCTGGTGCGTGCTGGAGGAGTTCACCGGCGACGCACCCACCGATGTGCGCCGCGTCCTGGCCGCCGTGCCGCTGGACGGCTCGGCCGCCCGCGACCGCACGGCGGTACGCGAACTCACCGACGACAGCCGCCGTTTCGTCACCGGCGCCCGCCTCTCGCCCGACGGACGGCGGGCGGCCTGGCTGGCCTGGGACCATCCGCTGATGCCCTGGGACGGCACGGACGTCGTCGTCGCCGACGTCACGGACGACGGCCGTCTGAGCGACGCACGCGTGGTGGCGGGCGGGCCGGGGGAGTCCATCGCACAGGTCGACTGGACCCGGCCCGCGGGCCGTGGGGGGTGGCCGCCGGACGGCGCGGCGCGGCCGGCCGGCGAGGGCCTGCTGTACACGAGCGACCGCAGCGGCTGGTGGAACGTGTACCGCGACCACGAACCCGTGTGCCCGCGCGCGGAGGAATTCGGCGGAGCCCTCTGGAAGCTGGGACAGCGCTGGTTCGCACCGCTGGAGAACGGGCTGGTCGCCGTCGTCCACGGCCGGGGGGCCACCGCGCTCGGCATCCTCGACCCGGAGAGCGGCGAACTCGTCGACGCGGCCGGACCGTGGACCGAGTTCGCGCCCACCCTCGCGGTGCGGGGCGATGCCGTCGTCGCGGTCGCGGCCAGTCCGCGCACCGCGTACGAGGTGGTGGAACTGGACGCCCGCACCGGCCGGGCCCGGGTGATCGGCGCCGCACACGACGACGCGGTGGATCCGGCCTACTGTCCAGAGCCCCGGATCCGCACCTTCACCGGGCCCGACGGCCGTGAGATCCACGCGCACGTCTATCCGCCCCACCATCCCGCCGTCGTCGCCCCCGGCGACGAACTGCCGCCCTACGTCGTGTGGGCGCACGGCGGGCCCACCGACCGCGCCCCGCTGGTCCTGGACCTGGAGATCGCCTACTTCACCTCGCGGGGCATCGGGGTGGCCGAGGTCGACTACGGCGGGTCGACCGGATACGGCCGGGAGTACCGGGAGCGGCTGCGCGAGCAGTGGGGCGTCGTCGACGTCGAGGACTGCGCGGCCGTCGCCCTGGCCCTCGCCGACGAGGGCGCCGCCGATCGCGAGCGGCTGGCGATCCGCGGCGGCAGCGCGGGAGGCTGGACCGCCGCCGCCTCGCTGACCGGCACCGACGTCTACGCCTGCGGCACGATCCGCTATCCGGTGCTGGACCTGGTGGGCTGGGCGACCGGGGGGACCCACGACTTCGAGTCGCGCTACCTGGACAGTCTCGTCGGACCCCTCGCCGAGGTGCCCGCACGGTACGCGAAGCGCTCGCCCGTCGAGCACGCCGACCGGATCACCGTGCCGTTCCTGCTCCTGCAGGGCCTGGACGACGTGATCTGCCCGCCCGCCCAGTGCGAACGGTTCCTCGACCGGCTCGGTCGCCTCGCCGGGCGGCCGGTTCCGCACGCGTATCTGGCGTTCGAAGGCGAGGGGCACGGCTTCCGGCGGGCGGCGACGACGGTCCGCGCCCTGGAGGCCGAGCTGTCGCTGTACGCTCAGGTCTTCGGGCTGAATCCGCCCGGTGCGGCGAGCTTGGAGCTTGTGCGGTGAAGGAACTCGTCCGGCCGTCGCGGCCGGCCCCCGGCGCCCGGGTCGCGGTCGTCGCGCCCAGCGGACCGGTGGCGGAGGAGCGGTTGCAGGCCGGCCTCGACCTGTTGCGCGGCTGGGACCTCGACCCGGTCGTCGCACCCCATGTGCTGGACCGGCACCGCAGCCTGCCCCATCTCGCGGGCGCCGACGCCGAGCGGGCGGCCGATCTGCAGCATGCCTGGTGCGATCCGAGCGTCGACGTCGTCCTGTGCGCACGCGGCGGCTACGGCGCCCAGCGCCTCGTCGACCTGCTCGACTGGGACGCCATGCGGGCGGCCGGACCGAAGGTCTTCGTCGGCTTCAGCGACAGCACCGCCCTGCACGAGGCGTTCGCCGTCCGTCTGGGCCTGGCCACGTTCTACGGCCCGGTGGCCGCGGGCATCGACTTCGTCAAGAACGCCCGCGCACAGGAACACCTCCGCGCCACCCTGTTCGCCCCCGAGACCGTCCGCACGCTCCGCTCCGCCGGCGTCCCCCTGGCCCCGGGACGGGCGCGGGGCGTCACCCTGGGCGGCTGCCTGACGCTCCTCGCCACCGGCTACGGCACCCCGCACTCCCGGGCCGGCGCCCGCGGCGGCCTGCTGCTGATCGAGGACGTCGGTGAGCCCCCGTACGCCGTCGACCGTGCCCTGACCCAACTGCTGCGCACCGGCTGGCTGGACGGCGTCGCGGGCGTCGCGCTCGGCTCCTGGGACCGGTGCGGCCCCTACGAGGACCTGCGCCCGGTCCTGGTCGACCGGCTCGGCGGCCTCGGCGTCCCCGTGGTCGAGGAGCTCGGCTTCGGGCACTGCGAGGGGGCGCTGACCGTGCCCCTCGGCGTGGCCGCCGTACTCGACGCGGACGAGGGCACCCTCACCCTGGACGCCCCGGCGCTGCGCTGACCCGGCGGCCGCGTCACCCGGAGGGAAGTCCCACCGCGCGTGCGCGCGCCGCCCGGCCCACGCTGGTCCCATGAGCCCCAGGACCCCGAAGACCCCGAAGTCGAAGACCGCCGAGGGCGGCGGGAGGAGCGGCGGTTTCGGCGCGGCGGCGACGCCCGGCCGGATCGCCGTGCTGGTGCTCGCCGTCCTCGCCCTGGTCTTCGTCTTCGGGAACACCCGCGCGACGGAGATCCGGCTGCTGGTCCCCGTGGTGACGATGCCGCTGTGGACGGCCCTGCTGGCCACGGGCCTGATCGGCGCGCTGTGCGGGGCGTACTTCGCCTACTCCAGGACCCGGCGGAAATAGCCGCGTCGTACGCTGTCCGGATGCCGCACACCGGATCTGCGTACCTCGCCGAGGGGCCCCGTGTCGGGCTACGCCATTTCACCTACGCGGACGGACCCGAGTTCACCGCCCGGGTCCGCGAGAGCAAGGACCTCCACCACCCGTGGCTGTACCCGCCGGCCACCGCCGACGCGTACACGGCCTACGCGAGCCGGCTCATCGAGGACCCGTCGAAGGTCGGCTTCCTCGTGTGCACCCGCGAGGACGGGGCGATCGCCGGGTTCGTCAACATCAACAACATCGTCCAGGGCGCGTTCCAGTCCGGTGCGCTGGGCTACGGAGTCTTCGCGCACGCGGCCGGACGCGGGCTGATGCGCGAGGCCCTCGGCCTCGCGGTGGGCCACGCCTTCGGGCCGCTGCGGCTGCACCGGCTGGAGATCAACGCCCAACCCGGCAACACCGCTTCGATCGCCCTGGCCCGCGCCTGCGGCTTCCGGCGCGAGGGGTTCTCCCCGAAGATGATCTACATCGACGGGGAGTGGCGTGACCACGAGCGGTGGGCGATCACCGCCGAGATGCGGACTTCCGGTTGATCTTCATGGTGTCGAGGTCGGTGACCGTCGACTTCAGCCCGGTGAATCCGCAGCCCAGCGCGCGCAGCGTCGTCTCGGCGCGCTCCTCGGCGAGCGCGCCCGCCATCTCCTCGCCGTCCGCCGCGTCGGAGACCACCACGAAGCGCATCGAGAAGTGCTTCAGCGGCGACGGCTCGTACGACAGCGTGCCTTCCTCGGTGAACCGCATGCTCGTCAGGCCGTGGTCGGCGGCCTCGGCGAGCAGCCGGGCACGGGCCTCCTCGGCGAGGCCGTCCCACGTGCCGCGGACGATCACCCGGTAGGTGTGCTGCTCACTCACTGTCGCTCCTTCGCGTCGGCCGTCGAAGGAGGAACTGTACGGGCGTGCGGTCGGCGCGCGCCGGGAATTCCCGCCGTGCGCCGGAGGGCTCACCGGCCGCTGCGGTCCGCGTACTCGTACACCGCCCCGTCCGGGTGCCGGACGATGAGGTTGCGGCCCACCGGCGTCGGCACCGGGCCCGCGATGACGTCCGCGCCCAGTTCGGTGAGGGTCTTGAGGGCCTCGTCGACGTCCGTGACGGCGATCGTCGCGGCCACCTTGCGCAGCACCTCCAGTTCGGCCGGCGGCCCGCTCATCAGAAGGAAGCAGCCGACGGCGGCCACGCGCACCCCGCCCCGCTCGAAGCGCAGCGCGGCGGTGCCGGTCAGCCGCTCGTAGAAGGCGACCGAGGCATCCAGATCGTCGACGCAGACACGCAGTGTGGCTCCCAGAATGTCCATGCGCACGAGCCTAGTTGGGGCGGTGGCGACCGGGTGATCCTTCACGCGATCCCTCCTCCGGCCCGCTCGCCGCCGCACCCGGCCCGCCGCTCGCCGGGCGTGAGGCGGCGTGACCGCGGGTACCCGACGGCCATGGAGCGCATCGACCACATGGAGCATCTGGACAGGCATCTCGTCGACGAACTGGCGCAGGTGGCGCGCGAGACGATCCGGGAGGAGCTGCGGGAGCAGACCCGCAAGCAGCGCCGCACGGCGATGCTGTACGCCGCCTCCGGCGCCCTCGCCCTCTACGCCGGCGCAGCCGTCGCGGTCGCGCTCGGTCTGGCCCTCGGGATCGGCCTGCCGGACTGGGCCGCCGCGCTGATCACCGCCGCGGTCCTCGGCGTGGCCGCCTACCTGGTGCGCAACGCGGCGAAGCCCGGCACCGCCCGGCCGGGCCGGGCGCACGGGCCCCTCTCCGGGAGCGCGCCGTCCGCCGGCCCGGCCGGTGCCRCCGG
>NZ_MJAJ01000037.1 GCF_001746365.1 Streptomyces sp. LUP30 | reverse complement strand
GCCGCGGCTCCGCTGGCGGGCGCCTGCCCTCGGCCCGCCGCCGTCCAGCGCGCCAGTGACCGGACGCGGTGCGCCGCGTCCGCGAGGCGTTCCTCGGGCAGGGCGCCCGAGCGGACGGCGGTGACCAGCGCGTCCCGCAGCCGGCGCACGGTGTCGTCGTCGGCGAGGCCGCCGCCCACACAGATGGCGTCCGCGCCGGCGGCGATCGCGAGGACGCTGCCGCGCTCGATGCCGTAGGTCGCGGCGACCGCCTGCATCTCCATGCCGTCGGTGACGATCAGGCCGTCGTAGCCGAGCTCGTCGCGCAGGAGCGTGGTGAGGATGCGGGGCGACAGGGTCGCCGGGTGGACCGGGTCCAGGGCCGGGACCAGGATGTGCGCGCTCATCACGGCGCGGGTGCCGGCGGCGATGGCCGCGCGGAAGGGGGTCAGCTCGCGCTCGGTCAGCACCGCCGGGGCGGCGTCGATGCGCGGGAGCGCGTGGTGGGAGTCGACCGCCGTGTCGCCGTGGCCCGGGAAGTGCTTGGTGCAGGCCGCCACCCCCGCCGACTGCAGGCCGGTGACGTAGGCGGCGGTGTGCCGGGCGACCAGGCCGGGGTCGGCGCCGAAGGAGCGCACGCCGATCACCGGGTTCGCGGCGTTGGAGTTGACGTCGGCGGAGGGCGCCCAGTTGAGGTTGACGCCGCATTCGGCGAGGCGGCGGCCCAGCTCGGCGGCGACCTCCAGGGTGAGCGAGACGTCGTCCACCGCGCCCAGCGCGTGGTTGCCGGGGAAGCTGGAGCCGGTGCGCACCTCCAGGCGCGTGACGTCTCCGCCCTCCTCGTCGATCGCGACCAGGACGTCGTCCCGTTCGGTGCGCAACTGGGCGGTCAGCGCGGCGAGTTGCTCGGGCGAGGCGATGTTCCTGCCGAACAGTCCCACCGACGCCAGGCCCTCGCCGAGCCGGCGCAGCAGCCAGTCGGGGGCGGTGGTGCCGGGGAATCCGGGTTGCAGGACCGTCAGGGCGTCACGGGTGAGCGTGTCGGTGCCGCTGGCGATTGTCGTCATCGGGGGCGTCATCCCTTCACGGCGCCCGCGGTCAACCCCGCGGCCATCTTGCGCTGGACGAGGAGGAACAGGGCGACGATCGGTACGGCCATCATCGTGGCGCCGGCCATCATCGGGGCGTACTCGGTGCCGTGCTTGGTGGAGAAGTTGCTGAGCCACACGGTCGCGGTCTGGTTCTTCTGGCTGAGCAGCATCAGGGCGTACAGGTACTCGTTCCAGGCCTGGATGAAGCCGTAGACCGAGGTGGCGACCATGCCGGGGGCCAGCAGCGGGAAGACGACGCGGACGAAGGCCCCGGTGCGGCTGCAGCCGTCCACCATCGCGGCCTCCTCCAGCTCCTTCGGGATGTTGACGATGAACCCGCGCAGGGTCCACACCGTGAAGGGGAGGATGAAGGTCAGGTACGTGATGATCAGACCGGAGAGCTTGTCGTACTGGTCCAGGTCGTTCAGGAGCAGGAAGACCGGGATGATCATGGCGACGAGCGGGATCATCTGGACGGCCAGGATGCCGACGATCACGATCTTGCGGCCGCGGAAGGCGAACCGGGAGATGGCGAGGGCGGCCAGCAGTCCGACGACGACGCCGATCGCGACGACCGCGAGCGAGACGATGAGGCTGCGGCCCACCGGGCCCCAGAAGTCGGCGATGTCCAGCGCGCGGCTGAAGTTGGACAGGGTGAGACCCGTCGGCAGCAGGCTCGGGTCCGGGTCGATGGCGTCCTTCGCCGGTTTGAACGCCGTGTTGAGCATCCAGTAGACGGGGAAGCCGGCGACGGCGAAGACGAACAGGCCGAGGAGGTTCCAGCCGGCCTTGGACTTCCGGCGCCGGGACCGGTCTCCCGCCGGGTTCGCCCCGGAGGCGATGGCGCTCATTCGACCTCTCCGATCTTCAGCATCTGGCGCATGTAGACGGCGACCACCCCGAGCAGCAGCACCACGGTGACCAGGGCGATCGCCGAGCCCTGGCCGTAGTCGTTGACGACGAACGCGCGGTCGTAGGAGTACGTCGTCAGGAGCTGGAACTCCGCCTCCGGATGCCCGTTGCGCATCACGAAGACCTGGGGGAAGACGCCCATGTCCCAGATGACCGACAACGTCGTGAGCATCACGATGACCGGCTTGAGGATGGGCAGGGTGACGTACCGGAAGACGCCCCAGGCGCCGGCGCCGTCGAGGCGGGCCGCCTCCTCCAGCTCGGCCGGGACCTGGGTGAGGCCGGCGCTGAGGGTGATCACCACGAAGGGCACCGCGCCCCAGATCACCAGCAGCATGATCACCGCGAGGCCCTGCGGTCCGCTCGCGAACCAGTTGTGGCCTATCAGGTCGACGCCGGGCAGCCTGCTCAGCACCGCGTTGAGGATGCCGTAGTCGGAGTCGAACAGCCATTTGAAGACGGTGGTGGCGACGATGACCGGCATGCCCCAGCCCGCCACGAGCGCGATGTTGACGAGGGTCTTCACCCAGCCCGAGACGCGCTGGAGGAGCAGCGCGACCAGCATGCCGAGGACCATGGTGACGATCACGCACCCGGCCGCGAAGACGATCGTGCGCAGGACGACCTGCCAGAACTCGCCGTCGCCCAGCACACCCGTGAAGTTGTCCAACCCGACCGACTCGGCCGGCTGGAAGCCCCACAGCTGGGACTGCCCGAACTTCTGGAAGGAGAGGGTGACCAGCCGGACCAGCGGATAGCCCATCACCAGGGCGAGGACCAGCAGGCAGGGCGCCAGGAGCAGCCAGGGGGTCGCGGTCCCGCCGGAACCGCGGCCGCCGCGTGGCCTCCTGGCGTCGGGTTCGCCGGCCGGTGGCGGCGGTGGCGACTGCCGCGTCGGCGGCACTTCGGCAGTGGTCGTGTCTGCGGCACTCATCCGCGCGCTCCTCAGCGGTCCCTCGGGTCGTACGGGGAGCAGGGCCCTGCTCGCTGCGGGGCCCTGCCCTCAGGTCACTTGTTGTTGATGACCTTGTCGATCGCGGCGTCCGCGTCCTTCGCGGCGGCCTCGACCGACTTCTTGCCGGTGCCGATGCTCTGCAGCATGGTCTGCAGGACCTGGGCCTTCTCGACCTGACCCCAGCCGGGGGCCATGGGGACGAACCAGTTGGACTCGGCCGCGGTGGCCGGGACGGCCGTCGCCGGGTCGTTCTTGAGGGTCGCGAGGTCGGT
The DNA here is from genome assembly GCF_001746365.1 of Streptomyces sp. LUP30. Taxonomy (GTDB): domain Bacteria; phylum Actinomycetota; class Actinomycetes; order Streptomycetales; family Streptomycetaceae; genus Streptomyces. The sequence continues at coordinate 85,503 of NZ_MJAJ01000037.1, read as the reverse complement.
CTTGTTGTTGGGCAGGTTGCCCTTGGCCATCAAGCCCTTCTGACCGGCGGGGCCGGTGAACGCGTTGATCCACTCGGCGGCGAGGCCCTGGGCGTGCGACTTGACCGGGACGGCCAGGTCGGAACCGCCCAGGAAGACGGGGAGGTTCTTGCCGGACGGGCCGGGCATCACGAAGTTCTCGAGGTTGTCCTTGAGCTTGCCGGTCTTGTCGTTCTTCGGGTCGGCGGAGGTCGCGCCCTCCCATGCCGCGCCGAAGATCATGCCGGACTTGCCCTGGCCGTAGACGATGTAACGGTCGGACTCGTCCTTGGTCTTGTCGCCGTGCATGTACGTGTCGACGACCGTCTTGAACTCGTTCAGGCCCTTGATCGACTCGGGCGAGGAGAGGTCGGCCTTCCACTGGCCGCCGTCCTCCTTGGCGATGGAGCCGCCCGCGTCGTAGACGAAGGACATGGCCGCGTACCAGTCGCGGGTGGGCTGGTACCAGGCGGAGAACTTGTCGCCCTCCTTCTTCTGGACCTTGTCCAGGGCGGCGGTCAGTTCCGCGTACGTCTTGGGCGTGGACTTCACGCCGGCCGCGGCGAAGACGTCCTTGCGCCAGTTGCCGACGCGGCCGCCGGCGTAGTACGGCACGCCGTAGGTCTTGCCGTCGTAGGTCACCGACGCCTTGAGGCCGTCGAGCCAGGCGGAGGAGTTGTCGAACTTGGCGGTGTCCAGGGGAGCGAAGGCGCCCTTGACCATGTAGCCGAGCATCTCGGTGTTGCCCATCTCGACGACGTCGGGGGCCTTGTCGGTGGCGAGGACCGCGTCGAGCTTGGCGTTCTTGTCCGGCCAGCCGTAGTACTCGTGGTTGATCTTGACGCCGGGGTGCTTCTTCTGCACGGCGGCGTCGGCGGCCTTCACCAGCTCGGGCCAGTTGTTCTGCGCGTCGACGGTGAGCCAGACGGTCAGCTCCTTGGCGTCCGTGCCCTTCGAGTCCCCGCTGCCACTGTCGTCCCCGCACGCCGCGATGGAGACCATCATGCCCGCGATACCGATCGCGGCTATCAGCTTGCGCTTCACGCCATCCTCCTCAGGGATGCCACACCCCCCGCCCACGGGCCGGGACCTCGATCTGAACCAATGGTGTAGACCAGTGCGCAGAGCTTGGCTCAGGCCACCAAGCCTGTCAAGGGTGGCCGAACCCCCTCCGACCAGCCGTTATGGGACCTACATATGCAGGAACCTTTAAGTAAGAAGCCCTCGAAAACATCGACCCTGGAGGCGGCCGACCGGGTAGACCATTTGCTGTGGTGGACTAGACCAGCAAAGGTTGCGACGGTATACAGAGGGATCACGGAACGATGGCGCGCGCATCGCCGCGTCCGTGCCACGATGTGAGCCACGGCCGACGTTGTGTCGGCCGTTTCGGCACCCGCAGCCGGGAAGGCAGGCCATGAGCACCGACGTCAGCAGTGCGGAGAACGAGGGTGGGGCGACCGTCCGTACCGCGCGTGTGCCCAAGTACTACCGTCTCAAGAAGCACCTGCTCGACATGACGGAGACACAGTCGCCCGGCACGCCGGTCCCGCCGGAGCGCACCCTGGCAGCCGAGTTCGACACCTCGCGCACGACCGTCCGCCAGGCCCTCCAGGAACTCGTCGTCGAGGGGCGGCTGGAGCGCATCCAGGGCAAGGGCACCTTCGTCGCCAAGCCCAAGGTCTCCCAGGCGCTGCAACTCACCTCGTACACCGAGGACATGCGCGCGCAGGGACTCGAACCGACCTCACAGCTGCTGGACGTCGGCTACATCACCGCCGACGACCGCCTCGCCGGGCTGCTCGACATCACGGCCGGCGGCCGGGTGCTGCGCATCGAGCGTCTGCGCATGGCCAACGGCGAGCCGATGGCGATCGAGACGACCCATCTGCCGGCGAAGCGCTTCCCGGCCCTGCGCCGGTCGCTGGCCAAGTACACCTCGCTGTACACCGCTTTGGCCGAGGTCTACGACATCCATCTCGCCGAGGCCGAGGAGACCATCGAGACCTCCCTGGCCACCCCCCGCGAGGCCGGTCTGCTCGGCACCGACGTGGGCCTGCCCATGCTGATGCTCTCCCGCCACTCGCTGGACAGGAAGGGTCAGCCGGTGGAGTGGGTGCGATCGGTCTACCGGGGCGACCGGTACAAGTTCGTGGCCAGGCTGAAAAGGCCCGCCGAGTAGAGGGTCTGTGGAGGGCCTTCCGCTGGGCTTATCCGTCACTTACATTGCCTGCGCATTACACCTGTGATCAAGGCGATCGGATGAGGGGACGGAGCCGCCGATGTCAGAGACCCCGGAAGTGACCGGAGGGCCGGTGGTGACGCCTGTGCGCGTCGTCATCGCCCTCTGTCTGCTCGCGCCCTTCGCGGCCATGCTGTGGGTGGGTTCGTACGCGAAGGTGGACCCGGCGTTCATCGGGATCCCCTTCTTCTACTGGTACCAGATGCTGTGGGTGCCCCTCTCCGCCGCGCTGACCGTGACGGCGTACAAGCTGTGGCAGCGTGACCAGCGCGGCCGCGCGGCCGCCGTCCCGGCTTCCCCCGGTTCTTCCCCGAAGGCCTCCTCCCCGAAGGGCGGTGCGTCGGAGTGAAGGACGGCGTGAACGGCGTGGCGCTCGCCGTCTTCATCTTCTTCTTCCTGGCCGTGACGGTCATGGGCTTCCTGGCCGCGCGCTGGCGCAAGGCCGACACCGACAGCCTCGACGAATGGGGCCTGGGCGGCAGGTCGTTCGGCACCTGGGTGACCTGGTTCCTGCTCGGCGGCGACCTGTACACCGCGTACACCTTCGTCGCCGTGCCGGCGGCGATCTACGCGGCCGGCGCGGCCGGCTTCTTCGCGGTGCCCTACACGATCCTCGTGTACCCGCTGATCTTCACGTTCCTGCCCCGCCTGTGGTCGGTGTCCCACAAGCACGGCTATGTGACGACCTCCGACTTCGTGCGGGGCCGTTTCGGATCCAAGGGCCTGTCGCTGGCGGTCGCCGTCACCGGCATCCTGGCGACGATGCCCTACATCGCGCTCCAACTGGTCGGCATCCAGGCCGTGCTCGACGTGATGGGCGTCGGCGGCGGCGAGAACACCAACTGGTTCGTGAAGGACCTGCCGCTGCTGATCGCCTTCGGCGTGCTCGCGGCCTACACGTACTCCTCGGGTCTGCGGGCCCCCGCGCTCATCGCGTTCGTGAAGGACACGCTGATCTACATCGTCATCGCGGTGGCGATCATCTACATCCCGATCAAGCTGGGCGGCTTCGACGACATCTTCGCCAAGGCGGCCCACGCGTTCAGCCAGACCAACCCGGCGACGGGCAAGCCGCGCGGCGCGCTCGCGCCGGCGGAACCGGGCCAGTGGACGTACGCGACGCTCGCCCTGGGCTCGGCCCTGGCGCTCTTCATGTATCCGCACTCCATCACCGCGACGCTGTCCTCGCGCAGCCGTGAGGTGATCCGCCGCAACACCACGATCCTGCCGCTGTACTCGCTGATGCTGGGCCTGCTCGCGCTGCTGGGCTTCATGGCGATCGCGGCCGGCGTCAAGGTCACCAACGGCCAGCTCGCCATCCCGCAGCTGTTCGAGGACATGTTCCCGTCCTGGTTCGCCGGTGTGGCGTTCGCGGCGATCGGTATCGGCGCGCTGGTGCCGGCGGCCATCATGTCGATCGCGGCCGCGAACCTCTTCACCCGCAACATCTACAAGGACTTCATCAGGCCGGACGCGACGCCCGCACAGGAGACGAAGGTCTCCAAGCTGGTCTCGCTGCTGGTGAAGGTGGGCGCCCTGGTCTTCGTCCTCACCATGGACAAGACGGTCGCCATCAACTTCCAGCTGCTGGGCGGGATCTGGATCCTGCAGACCTTCCCGTCCCTGGTCGGCGGCCTGTTCACCCGCTGGTTCCACCGCTGGGCCCTGCTGGCCGGCTGGGCGGTCGGCATGGTCTACGGCACCTTCGCCGCCTACGGGGTGGCCTCCCCCACGCAGAAGCACTTCGGCGGCTCGTCGAAGGAGATCCCGGGCATCGGGGAGATCGGCTACATCGGCCTCACGGCGTTCGTCCTCAACGTCGTCGTCGCGGTGGTCCTGACGTTCGTCCTGAAGGCGGCCAAGGCCCCCGACGGGATCGACGAGACGAAGCCGGAGGACTACACGGCGGACGCGGGCGACCCGGGCGTGCAGGTCGAACTGCCGCCGGCGACGGCGGGCGCGTCCCACTGAGGCGGACGGACACGCTCCGGGGTCGTGCCGTCTCCTAGTCGCGTGTCCGGCGCGCCATCACGTCCCAGAAGCGGTCCAGTTCACGGACGCGCATGCCGACCCAGCGCGGGGTCTTCCTGCGCAGCCCCCGGGGCAGCAGGCGCCGGACGCTGCCGGGCAGCAGGGCCTGTTGCTGACGGCAGAACGGCTCGCGGATCTCTCCCCGGGGCACACTGCCCCGGGGAGGGTACGGGCAGAGCTGGAACTTGCAGTCGGGCAGACAGGTCGTACCCGGTGCGGGCGGGGTCGACGTGCCGAGGCGCAGTCCGGGCCGCAACGGCTCCCGGTCGGTACGGATGCACGGCGGCAACGACATCCCGGGCTGTTCCATGCGGGCCAGGCGTTCCTCGACCTCGTCCGGGTGCCCGTCCCGCTCGACGAGATTCAGCATCACCAGTACGTCGGCGACGAGACGTTGGGCACGCGCGTCGAGGGTGCTCCAGCCGACCGAGGGGGGAATCCACAGGCTGTGCCTGCGGTGTCCCCCGGTGCCGCCCGCGCGGGCGCCGATGTTGTCCGCGACGCCCTTCTCGTCGATCCACAGGAACCGCTCGGGCCGCCCGGTCTCCAGAGCGAGGGCTGCCAGGTCGCCGGCCTCCGCGACGAACGGATGCAGACACCGCCGGCCGGGTCCGCCGCGCCCGCCCGGGCGTCCCGGCGGCGCGTTCACCGTGCCCGCCATCGACAGCCAGCGCTCCACCGTCTGCACGGCGCCGGCCCCGCCGAGCAGCTGGAACGGCTGGGGCCCGTCGGGGTGGCCGCCGGCCGCGTCCGGAAGCTCCCACAGGCACAGCGCCTGGAGCAGGCTGAGCTGGGAGTACCAGCAGCGCGACTGCTGCAGCACGGTCTCCGCCTGACGGATCAGATCGTCCCGGCCGCCCAGGTAGGTGTGCGGGTGTCGTCGGCGCCGGTTGGCCGCGTACTTGAAGCCCTGAGCCAGCGCGGCCTCGAGAGCCAGGGGGAGATCGGGGGCGCCACCGGTGAACTCCGGGTCGAGGTGGCGCAGCCATTTGGCAAGGCGTTCCCGGGCCTCGTCGCGATGGGCCTCGTCGACGGAGCCCAGGAGCATCGGGAGCATCCAGGCCCGCATCACGAACTCCCGGAAGAGGTCGACCCGTCGCTCCCGGTAGCGCCGGTTCAGCTCCCTGCGGTCCTCCTGCAGCCGCCCGATGTCCTCGTCCGACGCGCTCCCCCGGGACGTGCGGGCGGCCCGCGCACTCCCCATGCGCGCGGCCCAGGCCTCGTACTCCCGTCTCTTCCAGGCCCGCAGCCTGTCGAGCCGGTCGTTGTACTCCTGCACGGGGTCGGTGTTCAGGCCGACGCGCTCGCGGATCACGGCGAACGCCGCGTTGCCCCCGGCCCCGAACTCCTGGGCGACGACGAGACGGATGGAGTAGGAGGGTTCGCGGATGGCCAGTTGGAAGAGCTCCCAGTACAGCGGGGTGGTGTCGATCCGGTCGGAGACCAGCCGCAGCGCGGCTCCCAGCTGTTTGAGCACTCTGCGCTTGGCGTCCCTCAGGGTTCGCCGGTCCCCCCTCATGCCGGGCCAGTGTGCGCGCACCGCGGTGACGATTTCGCGCAGATGTCTCGGGTCGGCCTCGGCGCTCTCGATCTCCAGGGCGGCCGCGTAGAGGTCCAGGGCCTTGGGGTCGTCGGTGCGGCGGCCCGCGGCGGCGCACAGACGGCGGGCGAGCAGGTGGCCCCGCCCGGGTTTCTGCCCCGCCGGATCCGCGATCCCCCTCCGCGTCCCGGCCCCGTGCTCCCGGGCCGAAGGGGCCGTCTGCCCGCGGGACAACAGGACGAGGGCGATGAGCAGTTCGCGGCTGGGTCCCGGCGGCTGCAGCGCCTGCTCGGCCAGGTCCGCGGCGCCCCGCTCCCCCAACTGACCCAGCAGGCGACAGCCGAAGTAGGCCTGGACGATGCTGTGCGGGAAGCGGATCCTGTGCTCTGATCCCTCCACCAGTCTGAGCCTGCTCGCCTGGGCCGCGAAGCGGGCGAGGACGGCATGACACTGGTCCAGGTTGCCCTCGCGGAGCCGCCTGCGCTCCTCGTCGCCGAGCCGCTCGCACAGCGCGTCCCAGATCTGCTGCCGGTGCCAGTCGGAGGAGGCTTTGCAGCGCTTTCCGTACTGGTCGAAGCCGCGGTCGGCCCACAGGTGCTCGGCTCGGGCCCATGCGCGCCGCCAGGGGCCGGGGTGCAGGACGTCCGGGTCGAGCAACTCCGCGAAGCCGACCTCCAGCTTGTCCTGGAGGAGTCCGACGCAGGCCAGGGCGCAGACCACTTCGAGCGTGTCCCGGCGCTCCTGCGGGACCAGGGCGACGTCGTCACGCAGCTTCCCCTCGCACAGCGCCTCGGCCCAGGTCTCCAGCAGCCGGAGCCGCAGGGTGGCGCGGTCGGGGCGGTGGACGCCGCTGTGCTGCGGATCGTGGTCCGGACGGTCGAGCTCCAGCATGTCCCGCCGGTGCAGCTCACGGGCGATCTGGAGGTAGATCGGCGACTCGGTCACCTCGGCCGTCTCCACGATCCAGTCCACCCGGCCCTCGTCGGTCTCCGGTACGCCCGCCTCGACGAAGCGCAGCGCCTCCTCCTCGCTGAGCGGTTCCAGCACCACGATGGCGGCGGAGGTGGTCTCCAGCGGGCTGTGCGGCCGGGAGGCGATGACGAGGGGCAGCTTCTCCTCGTGGGCGCGCTCGATGGCCCGGCGGATGACGTTGTCCCGGTTCTGCTGCCGGCCGTCGTCGAGAAGGGCCTCCTCGAGGCCGTCGGCGAGGACGACCGGCTTGTCGTCGGCGAGGAGTTGCTGCCACACCCGGTCGGTCTTGCTGCGCGCCAGAATGCCCTTGGGCGCTTCCTGGGCGAAGCGCTGCCTGGCCAGACGTTCGAAGTTGAGGTCGGCGCCGTCCACCACGTCCCGGAGTCTGACGGGCACCGGTACGGCGTTCTGGCGGGCCAGGAGTTCGGTGAGCCGTACGAGGACGGCCGTCTTCCCCGCTCCGACGCCGCCGACGAGCAGGTACGGCCGCCGGGTGTCGCGCTCCCGCAGCCGCTCGGCGATGACCTGGGCGATGTCCTCGCGGCCCACGATCTCGCGGGTGTCGTAGCCGGCGGTGGGCACCAGGCCGCGCGGATCCCGCAGCGCCTTGGCGAGGTAGCGGCGTTTGGTCCAGCGGTACCACCAGAACAGGAAGAGCGCGGCGGCGATCGAGGCGGCGAGGACCGGACCGACGAACTTGAGGACGATGTCGAACCCCTGGTTGCCCCGCCGCCACTTCTCGAAGCTGGTCGTGTGCTGCGTGATGAGGATGAACACCCCTTCGCCGATCCAGGCGAGCAGCGTCAGCACGGCCACCACCCAGATCGCCCTGGTGACGTTGGCGTAGGAGACGCATCGGCGCCACTTTCTGGGGCGGGTGACGCCCCGGCGGGCCTCCAGACGGATCGTCAGGGAGTGCCAGCCGCCGACGAGCGCGTGTCCGGCCCGGGTTCCCGCACGTCGGAGGGGCAGGGTGGCCATCGGGGCGTCGCGTGGTCGCTCCTTGCCGGGCGGATGGCGGACGACCCTCGTCATGGCGTTCTCCTTCGGAGTTCCGGAAGCGTTCCCGGTACGGAGGACTCGCGGAGGGAGGATTCACGCGGCGCCGACGGCTACTTCCATGGAAGCACTCCCGGCACGCTCCGCAACCCGGGCCTCCGGCACACTCGGGTCAATGGACTTCGAAATACGGCAGGTCGCGCCTGCCGAACACGACGCCCTCGGCGAGCTCACCGCCCGGGCCTATCTGGACGACGGCCTCCTCGACTTCGGCGAGAGCGACTCGTATCTGCACGAGCTGAAGGACGTGGCGAAGCGGGCGGCCGCCGCCGAGGTCCTGGTGGCCGTGGCCGACGAGCGCGTGCTCGGCGGGCTCACCTTCGTCCCGGGCCCCGGCCCCATGGCCGACATCGCGCGCCCCGGCGAGGCGGAGATCAGGATGCTCGCGGTCGGGCGGGCGGCCCGCGGCCGCGGGGTCGGCGAGGCTCTGGTGCGGGCCTGCGTCGAGCGGGCGCGCGCCCTGGAGGGCTGCACGACGGTCGTGCTGTCGACGCAGCGCACCATGCGCGCCGCCCACCGGATCTACGAACGCCTCGGCTTCGCCCGCACACCCGAGCGGGACTGGAGCCCCCTGCCGGAGTCGCCCGACATCACTCTGCTCACCTATCAGTTGACGCTCTGAAACCACCACGACACTACATCTGGGGTTGGCGTGACGGGTGGGCACAAGATGTATGCTCATGCTCGCTGTCGCCGCAGGGGAATCCGGTGCGAATCCGGAACTGTCCCGCAACGGTGTACTCGCGTGCATCCATACCCATATGGGCACGCCTGTTCAGTCCGAGGTCCTGCCGACAGCGTGCCCGGCCGTCCGGTCCGGGCCCCTGACGTCCGGGCCTCGCGGAGTGGGCCGGTGGACGCGACGCCCCCGCGCGCTCGTGTGCTGCCCCCTGCCCTGCGCCAGGCCCCCCGCCGAGCGAGGGAGTGCCCCACGTGACCATCGCGCCAGCCGAACCGGTTTCAGTCGCCGAACTGGAGACCGACGGTCCCGGGACCGCGTTGCTGCGTACCCTGACCGAGCTGACCGCCGATCTGCCCGACGCCGACCCCGGCCGGGTCGCCGCCGCGGCCCTGCGCGGCCGGTCTGCACGGGCTGCCTCCGAGATCACCGCGGAGCTGCGCGAGCTGGCCACGGAGGCGGCCGCCGGCCTGATCTCCGAGGACCCGGCCTACTCGAAGCTGGCCGCCCGGCTGCTGACGATCAGCATCGCCGCGGAGGCCGCCTCCCAGGGCGTCACGTCGTTCACCGAGTCGGTCGCGGTCGGCCACCGCGAGGGCCTGATCGCGGATCGCACCGCCGAGTTCGTGCGCGTCCACGCGGCCCGCCTCGACGCGCTGATCGACGAGCGGGCCGACGACCGCTTCGGCTACTTCGGACTGCGCACCCTGCACAGCCGCTACCTCCTGCGGCACCCGATCACCCGCAAGGTCGTCGAGACGCCCCAGCACTTCCTGCTGCGCGTCGCCTCCGGTCTCGCCGAGGACGACACGGTCCGCGCCGTGGACGAGGTCGCCGCGCTCTACGGACTGATGAGCCGGCTGGACTACCTCCCGTCCTCCCCCACGCTCTTCAACTCCGGCACCCGGCACCCCCAGATGTCGTCCTGCTACCTCCTCGACTCCCCGCTGGACGAGCTGGACTCCATCTACGACCGCTACCACCAGGTGGCCCGGCTGTCGAAGCACGCCGGCGGCATCGGTCTGTCGTACTCCCGCATCCGCAGCCGCGGTTCGCTGATCCGCGGCACCAACGGGCACTCCAACGGCATCGTGCCGTTCCTGAAGACGCTGGACGCCTCGGTCGCCGCGGTGAACCAGGGCGGGCGGCGCAAGGGCGCGGCCGCGGTCTACCTGGAGACCTGGCACTCCGACATCGAGGAGTTCCTGGAACTGCGCGACAACACCGGTGAGGACGCCCGGCGTACGCACAACCTGAACCTCGCGCACTGGATCCCGGACGAGTTCATGCGCCGGGTCAACGCCGACGAGCCGTGGTCGCTGTTCTCGCCCGCCGACGTGCCCGAGCTGGTCGACCTGTGGGGCGAGGAGTTCGACGCGGCCTACCGGTCGGCCGAGGCGAAGGGGCTCGCCAAGAAGACCATTCCCGCCCGTGACCTCTACGGCCGCATGATGCGCACCCTCGCGCAGACCGGCAACGGCTGGATGACGTTCAAGGACGCCGCCAACCGCACCGCCAACCAGACGGCCGAGCCGGGTCATGTCGTCCACTCCTCCAACCTCTGCACGGAGATCCTGGAGGTCACCGACGACGGCGAGACGGCCGTGTGCAACCTGGGCTCGGTGAACCTGGGCGCGTTCGTCGACACGGCGGGCGGCGACATCGACTGGGAGCGGCTGGACGAGACCGTCCGCACGGCCGTCACCTTCCTCGACCGCGTCGTCGACATCAACTTCTACCCGACCGAGCAGGCGGGCCGCTCCAACGCCCGCTGGCGTCCGGTCGGGCTGGGCGCGATGGGTCTGCAGGACGTCTTCTTCAAGCTGCGCGTCCCCTTCGACTCGCCCGAGGCCAAGGCCCTCTCCACCCGTATCGCGGAGCGCGTGATGCTCGCCGCGTACGAGGCCTCCGCCGACCTGGCCGAGCGCAACGGCCCCCTCCCCGCCTGGGAGAAGACCCGTACGGCCAGGGGCGTGCTGCACCCCGACCACTACGGCGTCGAGTTCGCCTGGCCGGAGCGCTGGGCGGCCCTGCGCGAGCGGATGGCGGCGACCGGTCTGCGCAACTCGCTGCTGCTCGCCATCGCGCCCACCGCCACCATCGCCTCCATCGCGGGCGTGTACGAGTGCATCGAGCCGCAGGTGTCCAACCTGTTCAAGCGCGAGACGCTGTCCGGCGAGTTCCTCCAGGTCAACTCGTACCTGGTGCAGGAGCTCAAGGAGCTCGGCGTCTGGGACGCGCGCACCCGTGAGGCGCTGCGCGACGCGAACGGCTCGGTGCAGGGCTTCGCGTGGATCCCGGCGGAGGTGCGGGCGCTGTACCGCACGGCGTGGGAGATCCCGCAGCGTGGCCTGATCGACATGGCCGCCGCCCGCACCCCGTTCCTGGACCAGGCCCAGTCCCTGAACCTGTTCCTGGAGACGCCGACCATCGGCAAGCTCTCCTCCATGTACGCGTACGCCTGGAAGTCGGGCCTGAAGACGACGTACTACCTGCGCTCGCGCCCGGCGACCCGCATCGCCCGCGCCGCCCGGGCCCAGGCGCAGCCCGAGACCACCATCCCCGTGCAGCAGGCGGCCGACCCCGACGCCGTCGCCTGCTCCCTTGAGAACCCCGAGTCCTGCGAGGCCTGCCAGTAATGACCGCCGCACCCGAGAAGACCGAGAAGAACCTGCTCGACCCGGGCTTCGAGCTGACCCTGCGCCCGATGCGCTACCCCGACTTCTACGAGCGCTACCGGGACGCCATCAAGAACACCTGGACCGTCGAGGAGGTCGACCTCCACTCGGACGTCGCGGACCTCGCGAAGCTGTCCGAGGGCGAGCAGCACATGATCGGCCGGCTGGTCGCGTTCTTCGCGACGGGCGACTCGATCGTGGCGAACAACCTCGTGCTGACGCTGTACAAGCACATCAACTCCCCCGAGGCGCGCCTGTACCTGTCCAGGCAGTTGTTCGAGGAGGCCGTGCACGTCCAGTTCTATCTGACGCTGCTGGACACCTACCTGCCCGATCCGCAGGACCGGGCGGCCGCCTTCGACGCGGTGGAGAACATCCCCTCCATCCGCGAGAAGGCCGAGTTCTGCTTCAGGTGGATCAACGAGGTCGAGAAGCTGGAGCGGCTGGAGTCCCAGGCCGACCGCCGCCGCTTCCTGCTCAACCTGATCTGCTTCGCCGCGTGCATCGAGGGCCTGTTCTTCTACGGGGCCTTCGCGTACGTCTACTGGTTCCGCAGCCGGGGTCTGCTGCACGGCCTGGCGACCGGGACCAACTGGGTGTTCCGCGACGAGACGATGCACATGAGCTTCGCCTTCGAGGTGGTCGACACCGTGCGCAAGGAGGAGCCGGAGCTCTTCGACGACCGGCTCCAGGAGCAGGTCGTCGACATGCTCCGGGAGGCGGTCGAGGCCGAGCTGCAGTTCGCGCGCGACCTGTGCGGCGAGGGCCTGCCGGGCATGAACACCGACTCCATGAGGCAGTACCTGGAGTGCGTCGCCGACCAGCGCCTCACGCGCCTCGGCTTCGCCCCGGTGTACGGCTCGGAGAACCCGTTCTCCTTCATGGAGCTGCAGGGCGTTCAGGAGCTGACCAACTTCTTCGAGCGCCGTCCGTCGGCGTACCAGGTCGCGGTGGAGGGCACCGTCGACCTGGACGAGGACTTCTGAGTCCAAGTCGCGGACCGAGCCGGCCGCGTGGCCTGAGCGGCCTTCACCTGACGGTCCAGCCGGCGCTCGTGGCGAAGTCCCACGAGCGCCGGACCCGCGAGGAGGAGGAAGAGGGCCAGGACGGTGAGGTACTCACTGAGTGCGTTCATGAGGTAAGCGTCGTACGCGGTGAACGCTCCTGACAGTGGCAGGACTGCCGTACACCTTCAAATTACTGCCACTTCCGGTGCACACTGGCGGCATGCTGAACAACGTGGCCGTGATCCTGCTGGACGGTGTGCACCCCTTCGAGCTGGGCGTGGTCTGCGAGGTCTTCGGGATCGACCGCAGCGACGAGGGGCTGCCGGTCTACGACTTCGCCGTCGCTTCCGCGGAGGGGCCGACGCTGAGCACCCACGCGGGCTTCACCCTGGGCACCGAGCACGGGCTCGAACGGCTGGAGAGCGCCGACCTGATCGCCGTCCCCGCCGGGGAGACGTACGGGAGCCGGGAGTTCCCGCCGGAGCTGCTCGACGCGCTGCGCCGGGCCGTGGACCGGGGCACGCGCGTGCTCAGCGTCTGTTCCGGGGCGTTCGTGCTGGGCGCTGCGGGCCTGCTGGACGGGCGGCGCTGCGCCGTCCACTGGCGGCACGCCGAGCAGCTGGCCCGGGAGTATCCGCGCACGAGGGTCGAACCCGACGTCCTCTACGTCGACGAGGACCCGGTGATCACCTCGGCCGGGACGGCCGCGGGCATCGACGCCTGTCTGCACATCGTCCGCAAGGAGCAGGGCCCCGAGATCGCCAACCGGATCGCCCRGCGGATGGTGGTGCCACCGCACCGGGACGGCGGCCAGGCCCAGTACATCGAGCGGCCGTTGCCCCGGTCGCGGTGCGACACCGTCGGCGAGGTGCTCGCCTGGATGGAGCAGCACCTCGACGAGGAGGTCACGGTCGAGCAGCTCGCCGAACGCGCCCACATGTCCCCGCGCACCTTCGCCCGGCGCTTCCAGCAGGAGACGGGCACCACCCCCTATCGATGGCTGCTGCGCCAGCGCGTGCTGCTGGCGCAGCAGCTGCTGGAGGCGACGGACGAGACGGTGGACGCGATCGCCTGGCGGGCCGGGTTCGGCACGGCGGGCGCGCTGCGCCACCAGTTCGTGCAGGCGCTGGGGACGACCCCCAACGCCTACCGACGCACGTTCCGCGGTCCACGCGCCGCGGCCTGAGCAGCGGCTCTCACCCCGGTGTCGCCCGCAGCAGCAGCCGGCGCGGCCGGAGCGTGATGCCGATGTGCGTCCGGTTGTCCGAGCCCGGCGCCGGCTCGAAGCGGAACGCGTTCGCCACCACCGCCGTGATCAGCGTCAGCTCGGCCATCGAGAAGTGGTCGCTCGGGCACTTGCGATTGCCGACGCCGAACGGCGTCATGGCGTATTTCGGCAGCTTCGGGGAGCCGCCGGGCAGCCAGCGGTCCGGGTCGAACTCCGTGTGCCGCTCGTACGACCGCGGATCGCGCTGAACCGCGTACGGGCTGTACACGATGTCCGCTCCGGCGGGAATGCGGTATCCGCCGAGCTCCGTGTCGGTCACCGCGCGCCGGGTCAATATCCATACGGCGGGATACAGCCGCATGGTCTCGACCACGACATTGGCGGTGTGCTGCAGCTTTCGGACGTCGGCGAATGCGACCGGCCGGTCGCCGACAACGTTTTTCACCTCTTCGCGGATCTTGTCCACCTGATCCGGGTGCTCGGTGAGCACGTGGAGCAACGACATGACCACCGAGCCGGCGGTTTCGCTGCCCGGGGTGAGTATCGCGACCACCTGGTCGTGGATCTCCTGTTCCCCGATGGGTTCGCCATTCTCGTCCTTCGCCTCCAGCAAAGCCGTCAGCAAATCGTTCGGTTTTTGACCGGATGCCCTGCGGTCGGCGACGATCTCGTCCACCAGCCGGTGCAGATCGGCCAGCGCCCGGTTGAATTTGCGGTTGGCCGGAACCGGCACTCGATAAAGCGGCCCGAGCGGCACCACCATGCGCTGGTACATACCGGCGAACAGGGTGGCGAGCGCGGAGGTGATGCGCTCGGACCGGGCGTCCATGTAGCTGCCGCGCATCAGACAGCGGGCCGAGATGCGCACGGACACCCGGAAGGCCTCCGCGGTGACGTCGAGAACCTCGCCCTTCGTCCAGCGCTCGACGAGCGCGTACGCCTCCTCCTCCATGATCGGCCCGTAGCCGGGAATGGCGTCGAGCCGGAACGCGGGCTGGATCGTGCGCCGCTGGCGGCGGTGGAGCGGCCCGTTGGCCGTGGCCACGCCCTCCTTGCCGAGCAGGCTCTCCAGGGACTCCCACAGAGGCCCGGAGATGATGTAGTCCGGGCTGAGCGCCAGGGCCCCGGTGAGCTCCGGCGCGGTGACGGCGTACACCGTCTTGGGGCCGAGCTTGAGGCGTACCACGTCGCCGTGGTCCCGCAGCCGGGCCATGAAGGCCAGCGGGTCGCGGGCCAGCTTCCAGCCGTGCCCGAGGAGCGGGACTCCGCCACCCGCCACCGGTGGCTCACTCGGTTCCCGGGTCCCGGAGGTCACGGGCTTCACCGACTCGACGGTCATTTCTCACCTGCCGCTTCGTTGTTGACGTACGGGGGCGTGGACCGGTCGTCCCAGTTGTCGACCATGTAGCGGCCGGACTCGTGGTGGAACCAGTAGACGGAACTGAACCAGTTGCGCATATTTCCGAGGCAGGCCCTGACGGCGGTGCCGAGTTCCCGTCCGCGTACCGTCCCGTCTTCGAGTCGGTCGGCGAGGCGCAGAACGTCCTTCTCGACGACGAGAAACTCGGATATGCATTCGTCGACGCGTCGGCGAAGCTCTTCGACCGCCTCTTCGAGGGTCATTCCCTCATGGGTGATGAGACTGATTCCGAGATTGTGCACCTCGTCGCCCGCCAATTCCTTGGGCAGCGAGCAGAGGTCGTTGTACCAGGCGGCGAATTCTTGACTCAGCAGGGCCGCCCGCCGATATGCCGGGTGTTTCCGTACCGAGGGCGGGAGTTCGCAGCCCGCACTCGGTTCCAGCAGATCGGTCCAGATCCAGTGCGCGAAGGTCAGCCGTCGCAGCGCGAGGTATTCCTCGACACCGGGAATGCGCCCTGCGACTCGGTTGTGGAATTCGCGGTCGTACGCCTCGATCACGGTGTGGAAGTGACGGGCGAACCGCGCGTTCCAGGTGTCGGGAAGGAAGGAGTACAGCCGGGCCACTGCGTCCGCGAGCCCGGCGACCAGCGGGTCCGGATGGCGCAGATGAGCCGCCGGGGAGTCCAGAGCCGCGTGCAAGCGGAACCTGAGTCGCCGCCAGGACGAGGCCCGGCCGTGCACGACGTCACGGTCGTGCCGGTCGTCCCAGACGAAGAACCATGCGCTGTAGTCCGCGATGGCCTGCATGACCTCGTCCGGTGCGCCGAGGTAGTAGCCGGCCATCAAGTCCGTATAGCACAGACCGTCGGCATATTCGGCGACCTTGTCCGCCGGCATCAACCGCTTTTCCAGCAGCCAGGAGCGGGTCTTCTCCTGCAACTGGGGCCAATACGGATGCAGTTGCCGGAGAAACGCCGCCTCGATGACCGGAAGAGAGAGCGAGGGAGGGACCGCGGGCGCGGTCACCGTCGCAGTGGTGCTGTATGTGGTGCTGTATGGGAAAGCTGGCACGAACAACCCCTCTCAGCCGCCAGTGGGCGCACACCCCTCCCGCCGTGCCGGGCGTGCGCCGTTGCGTATCCCCGCACTTCCCATTCAGCACTACAACTGACCGTTCTGGGAACGGATTTGCTTCATTCACTACCCCAACATGCCGAGAATCCGCCCCTGCATGACTGGTTATGGATCAACAGATGTGCGGTACATGTGCGTAAACGATCGAACGTCCGACGGACATACGAACGACGCCTGGCGGGAGGCATCCCGGCCAGGCGTCGTTCGGGTGTGGGTCGTGCTCAGTCGTTGGCGACCACGGGGTAGCGGGGCTCGTTCTCGGCCATCTGCCGCAGGGCGTCCTTGCGCTCCCGCTTGGACAGCCGGTCGATGTAGAGGTACCCGTACAGGTGATCCGTCTCGTGCTGCAAACACCGTGCGAAGTACCCGGTGCCCCGCACCTTGATCGGGTTGCCGTGCTCGTCCTGCCCGGTGACCTCGGCGTAGTCGGGGCGGGCGAGCGGCGCGTAGGCGGTGGGCACCGACAGACAGCCCTCGTTGCTGTCGTCCAGCCGCCGCCGGTCCGCGGGCAGTTCCACCAGCCTGGGGTTGCAGACGACGCCGGTGTGCCGCAGGCCCTCGTCGTCCGGACAGTCGTAGACGAACACCTTCAGACCGACGCCGATCTGGTTGGCGGCCAGGCCCACGCCCTCGGCGGTGTGCTGCGAGGCGAACATGTCCGCGACCAGCTGCCGCAGCTCCTCGTCGAACTCGGTGACGTCCCTGCACTCCTTGTGCAGCACCGGGTTCCCGACGACGGTGATCGGCCGTGAGACGCCGGCCTCGCGCCAGGCCAGCTCACGCTCCTGCGCCTTCTCGGTGTCGATGACGAAGCCCTCGTCGTCCACGGGGAGCACGCCCGCGTGCTGCTGATCGGTGTCCTGCTGCGCCATGACCGACGATGCCTTCCTCAAACAGACAGGGGGTGAATGCTCGATACAGGGTACGGGCAGCGCCCCCCTCGGGGACGCGGGCCGTATCGATGTGCGGCTCCGCCGCGACCGGGTTCTCGGCTCAGGCGAAGCCGGAAGCGGGGAAGCGGCCGGCCCCGGCGAACGCGCGGCCGACGTCGGTCAGCACACCTCTTCGAGATCCCGCCAGTCCCTCGAATCGGGGCTGTCGGCGACCCACCCGTCCAGCAGCCCCCGGACGAGCGAAGCCGGCGCGGCCACCCCGCACTCCCGCTCCGGAACCCACAGCTGGCCGTCGGTGCGATGGCCGAGCGGGCCCGGATGACCGGGCTCGCTGTGGTCGTGCGGGTCGAGATGCTCGCCGTCGCCCTCGTCGGAGGGCATCCGCGACTCCGAGCACATCCGGCACAGCAACCGGACCGACGAGGACCAGTCCTCCGCTGCGAAGCCCGCGTCGGCGGCCAGCTGCTCCAGCGCGTCCCGGTCCGACTCGGTGGCCGCCTCCAGCAGGACCACCCAGGTCGGCACCGGGGACGGGGCCCACAGCTCGATCTCGTCGAAGACCGGGTAGGAGTGGCCGGTCGACGTGGTCCGCTCGCCGTGCGGCACCCCGTCGTGCAGCACGACCTCGCCCCAGCGCCGCCCGGAGGAGGGCAGCGGGATCGACAGCACCTCGATGCGGGCGGGGTCCAGCCGCCGCCCCCACACCACCTCGGCCTCGCCCTCGGGCGACAGCCGCACGGCCGCGCTGCCCAGCTCCATCCCGAGGGGTTCGCCCGCGCCGGTGGCCTCGCCGGGCACGTGCAGTCCGTAGGCCTGCCAGGCCCGGCGGGCCAGCGGCCAGTCCTGCAGGGCGGTGGCGGCGATGCCGACGTTCCACCAGTCGGGGGCCCCGGCACCGCGGTCGAGCAGCGCGACGGCCCGCAGACCCGCCGTACGGGCCTGCTCCCAGTCGTGCCGGAACTTGTGCAGCAGGGCGAGGTTGAACCAGGACTCGGACAGCCAGGGCTCCAGGTCGGCGGCACGTGTCAGCAGCGCGCCCGCGTCCTCGTACCGCCCGTCGCCGATCAGCGTGAACGCGCGATCGGTGGCCTGCCGCCAGGAGGCGGAGGGCCGGTGCCGTCCCTTGCCGAAGATCCTCACGATTCCCGCCTGCCAGTTCCGTTCTGTGGGCTGGCCAGTGCCCCCGGACACTCTCTCCCTCGCATCCAACCACGTGTGGCCGCAGGGCCGCTCATTACCCATGGGTTACCCACCCGCGGGCAAGGTCAGACGGCCTTTCGACAGCACCCTGGCCAGCGCCTCGACCACCTCGGGCGCATACTCCCCGCCGGTGCCCAGACGCAGCTCCTCCAGGGCGCTCAGGGCCCCGCCGGGACCGCTGCCCCGAACCTTCTCGTCGTATGCGTTCACCACCCGGACTATGCGGGCCGACACCGGTTGCTCCGGGTAGGGGTCGGCCTGCCGTTCCACCACCGTCGCCACCTGGGCGCTCGCCCCCGTCTGACGGACGACGGCCCCGCCCAGCAGCGCGATCCGCCGCTGCTCCGCCGCGGGCAGGCCGGCGGTGGCCCCGGCCGGGACCGGGTCGACGAGGCTGAGCTGTCCGATGTCGTGCATCAGGGCCGCGTACTCCAGGACGGTCAGCTCGGGCTCCGGGAGTCTCAGATCGCGCCCCACGGCCTGGCTGAGGACCGCGACCCGGCGGGCGTGCCCGGCCGGGGTGTACCCGGCGATCTCGGTGGCGCGGGCCAGGGAGGCGATGGTCTGCCGGTAGGTGGCCCGCACGGCCGCGTAGCGGCGCAGGGACAGCTGGGTGAGCAGCAGCGGCACCGAGAACACGGGCAGCGCCCACAGCCCGACCACGGCGACCGCGAGGGCCATCACCGCGCCCGTCGCGCACACCGCCGAGCCGATCCCGGGCACCGCCCGCAGTTCGTCCCGCAGCAGGGGGGCGAACGGCCAGCCGGTGCGGGAGCAGGCGAGGGCGGCGGCGACCACGGCGTCGCACAGGACGGTCAGGACCAGCAGCGCGAGCAGCAGCAGCGCGTAGGCGGGACCGCTCCAGCCGTCGAACGCCCCGCGGTTGTAGAGGGGCTGGAAGCAGACGGCGGCGAACCCGACGGCCAGGACACGCCGGACCAGGTGGTCGAGGACGGGGCCCTCTCCGCGCGCCAGGTACGGCACGCCGCCCAGCAGGGACGCGGCGGCGACGACCACGACGACCTGCGCGACCCCGTGGTGGGTGGGGTGTCCGGCGTGCTCCCCGACCAGCGCGTACGCCAGCGCGCCGGCCGCGCCGAGCGGCGCGCGCTCGCGCGGTCCGGGCCCGTCGGCGGGCGTCTCCACCGGGAGGAGCCTGGGGTCCAGGAGGGGCAGCTCACCGACGGCGACGAGGATCCCGAAGGCGAGCGCCATGGGCCGCTGGTCCACGCCGGTCAGGAACGTGACGAGGAGGCAGAGAGCCACGAGGAGGCCGGCGGCGGTGCGCAGGGCGACGAGGGCACGGCGGCCGGTCATCGGCGCGCCTCGGAGCGGTCGTCGGAGGGCCGGGCGGGCGAGGGAAGGGCGGACCCGGTCTCCTCGGCGGTCACCACCGGACGCCAGCCGTCCCGTTCGACGACCCGGGTCAGCGCCGTGACCATGCGGGGGTCGAAGTGTGCTCCGGCGCATCGGCGCAGCTCCTCCAGGGCCGCCTCGACCGGCCGGGCCCGGCTGTAGGACCGGGTGGACGTCATCGCGTCGAAGGCGTCCGCGACGGCGACCACGCGCGCGGGCTCCGGGATCTGGGCGCCCGCCAGGCCGTAGGGATAGCCGGTGCCGTCGATGCGTTCGTGGTGGTGGAGGATCGCCGAGCGGGCCTCGCCGAGGAAGGAGATGCCCCGGGTGATCTCGTGCCCGTACTCGGGGTGCAGCTCGATCACCCGGCGTTCCTCGGGCGTCAGCGGTCCGTTCTTGCGCAACAGCCGCGTGGGGACGCCGAGTTTGCCGACGTCGTGCAGGATGCCGGCGAAGCGGAGCATTTCGATCCGGGCCTCGTCCATGCCGAGTTCACGGCCGATCATCATCGAAGCCTGTCCGACGCGTTCGCTGTGTCCGCGTGTGTAGCCGTCCTTGATGTCGACCGCCTGCACCAGCGCGCGGATCGTCGCCTGATGGGCGGCGCGCTCGCGGTGGTACTGCGCGAACACCCACCAGGACACGCCCATCGGGAACAGCACGAGCAGTGCGGCCACCGGACCGTAGGGGCTGCGCCACAGCACGGCCGTCATCAGCCCGGCCAGCCCGTGCACGGCGAGGGGAGCGAGGGAGCGCAGGAACAGCCCGCGGCAGGACTGCCGCAGCGGCAGGCCCTCGGCGAGCGCGAGCATCCCGCCGTCCAGCAGGGCGAGCGCGGCGCAGAACACCAGCACGGCCGCGCCGGCCGGCACGAGGGCGAAGGGCACGTCGGAGGCGGCCACGGCCTCACGGCCGCCGAGCGCCCCGTGCACCCGGGACGCGGCCCACACGGCGAGCGCCGACTGGGCCGCCCGCCAGATCCGGCGCGGCAGGGCAGGGGACTGCTCGACGTGCGAGAACAGCGCCCCGGGCAACGGGACCAGGGCGGCCGCGGGCGGTGCGAGCAGGAAGGCCCCGGCGAGCAGCACGGGGTGGAAGGTGCCGGCGAACCTGCGCCGGGCGATCTGCTCGCCCCCGGCGTACAGGGCGGCGAGCAGGGCGACGGCCCACCAGGGGGTCCGCACGCCCGGCAGCGGGAGCAGACAGAGCAGGGCGCCGAGGGCGGCGCAGGCGACGTATCCGCGTGCCCGCGCCGGAATCCCCTCCATGACGCCTCCCCCAGCCGTGCCTGTCCAGGCTCAGGAGCCTAGGACGGCCGGGGGTGGCTTCGCGGGCGTATCACCCGCGGATTAGCACATTCGGGTGACGCGGACGGCATCCGGATCCCGAGGGAACGGGGTGCGGCCGGGGTCAGGACTCCTGCGGCGTGGCGGTCACGTCGTGCTCGGGGACGGCCTGGCCGGTGCGGATGAGATCCAGCCGCCCGAGGACCTTGGCGCGCAGGTCGCTCGGCACGTCGTCATGCCCGCAGCACCGCTTGACCAGCTTCTTCACGGCCTCCTCCAGCCCGTACTTCTCCAGGCAGGGGGAGCACTCCTCGAAGTGGTGCTGGAACTTGTCCCGGTCCAGTGGCGGCATCTCGCTGTCGAGATACTCGTACAGGTGGTCGAGGACCTCACTGCAGTCCGTCTCGTGCGGATCTCCGCAGCTCATGAGCCCGAACCTTTCGCTTCGTTCGACTCTCCGGCGCCGGCCGGGACCAGCCCGCGCTCACGGGCGTAGTCCTCCAGCATGCCGCGCAGTTGACGGCGGCCCCGGTGCAGCCGGGACATCACCGTGCCGATGGGTGTCCCCATGATGTCCGCGATCTCCTTGTACGCAAAGCCCTCCACGTCCGCGAGATACACGGCGATCCGGAACTCCTCGGGGATGGCCTGGAGCGCTTCCTTCACGTCCGAGTCGGGCAGGTGGTCCAGCGCCTGCGACTCGGCGGAGCGCAGACCGGTGGACATGTGCGACTCGGCACGCGCCAGCTGCCAGTCCTCGATCTCCTCGGCCGCGGAGCGCTGGGGCTCGCGCTGCTTCTTGCGGTACGAGTTGATGAACGTGTTGGTGAGGATCCGGTACAGCCAGGCCTTGAGGTTGGTGCCCTCCCGGAACTGGTGGAAGGACGCGTACGCCTTGGCGTACGTCTCCTGCACCAGGTCCTCGGCGTCCGCGGGGTTGCGCGTCATGCGCAGCGCGGCCGAGTACATCTGGTCGAGGAACTCGAGCGCGTCCCGCTCGAAGCGCGCAGTGCGCTCGGCGGTGGACTCCGCTGCGGTCTCCCCGCTCATGCCCTGGCCCTCGGGCAGCTCCGCCTGGCCGTTGTCGGTCCCTGCGTCGGTACCGGTGACCGGACCCACCTCCTCAAGATCGCGGGCGGAACCGAAACCGATCCCACTCGAATCGGAGGATAGACGACTACCCGTGCCCGCCGCCGCTCGAATAGGCGTGGCCTTGGCCGCATGCAGAACCGTCCAGTCCAGGTCGGCGCGGCTGCTGCGGCCGGAACCGGACTCTGTCTCTGCCGGGCGGAGCCCGTCCACCGGGTGATGGTGGATGGCGGGCGGGCAGATGGTCGAACCCATGCGGCGGACTTCCTCTCCCACTGACGTCGGTGCCTGTCTCTCAGCACTTCTGTCCGCCTCAACAGCGCCCGTCCCCCGCGCATTCCCACCCGTTCACATGAGTGACCGGGCCCACCTCACGACCCCGGCGGTGACGACCTCCAGCGCCTGCTCCTGGGTGACGGGAGCCCGCTTGGGCACGGCGAACCCGTGATCGCCGTAAGGGACTTGCACCAGTTCGTACCCGTCCTCGGGAAACTCGTCGGGCCTGCCGAACGGGTCGTTGGCGCCCTGGACGACGAGGGTCGGCCGCCCCGCCCCGAGCAGTTCGGCCGCGCGGGAGCGCTCCGGTCTGCCCGGCGGGTGCAGGGGGAAGCCGAGCGCCAGCACGGCGTGGGCGCCGAGTTCGGTCGCGGTGCGGCAGGCCACCCGTGCGCCCGCCGACCGTCCTCCGGCGATCACCGGCAGCCCGGGCGCGACGACGGCCGGCCAGATCCCGCGCCAGCCGACGTCGAGGGTCTTCGGTGCGGGCGCGACCTTCTTGCCGGCCACCCGCCACGGCTGCTCCACGAGCGCGACGCCGACGCCGTGCCCGGGCAGCACGGCCGCGAGCGCCTGGAGGTCGCGGGCCTCGACACCGCCCCCGGCGCCGTGGCTCACCGCGAGGACGAGCCGCGGCGTCCCGGCCTGGTGCCAGGTGATGCGGGCGGTGCCCGCCTCGGTCTCGACGGTCTCGCGGGTCACCCGGGTCACCCGGGTCTCGCGGGTCTCGCGGGATTCACCGGTCTCACCGGTCTCACCGGTCTCACCGGTCTCGCCGGTCACATCGGTCTCGCCGGCCCGGCCGGTCGTGCCCGTCTCGTTCGTCACATCAGAAGAGTGTGCCCTCCTCGGGCCCCTCCAGCTCCTTCAGCAGCTCCGGCCCGTTGTTGCGGACGTTGCTGACGGCAGTCGACACCGGATAGGCGCGCATCAGCCCGGCCGGCGGCGCAGCGAGCAGGGAGCGCAGGTCGTCGGCGTCCGTGCGCGCCGGGTCGAGCCAGGCGTCCCAGCGGTCCGGGGTGAGCATCAGCGGCATCCGGGGGTGGATGTCGGCGAGGGCGTGCGGCCCGTCGGCGGGGGCCACGGCGAGCGGGGACGTCTCGGCCTCGGTGGTGATCACCGAGCAGGTCGCCCACCAGGCCTGCGGGTGGTCGTCGGGCAGGGTCCGGTCCCTCCAGAACTCGTACAGGCCCGCCATCGCGAACACGTCGCCGTCGGCGGGGAGCACGAAGTAGGGCTGCTTGCGGGGCCGCTTCTTCTTCCCCTCCACCTCCAGGTCCCGCTCCTGCACGCCGGTGACCCACTCGTAGTACCCGTCGGCGGGCAGGATGCAGCGCCGGGCGGCGAACGCCCGCCGGTACGAGGGCTTCTCGTGGACGGTCTCGGCGCGGGCATTGATCATCCGCGCCGCGCCCTCGGGCGTCTTCGACCAGGACGGGACCAGTCCCCACTTCAGCCTGCGCAGCTGACGAACCGGCCGCTTGTCGTCGGCGTCCTTCAGGGGGCGGTCCAGGACGGCGTAGACCTCCTTGGTCGGCGCCACGTTGTAATCGGGCTCGAGGGACTCCTCGGGCACCCACGTCTCGATCCCGAAGGTTCCTGCGAGATCCTCGGGTCTGCGACTCGCTGCATACCGTCCGCACATACGTGCCACACTGCCAGACTCCTCGGAGAGAACGGGAGCCACCCGACACTATGGAGAGCACCGCCGCCCTCGCGCTGCCCGACCTGTGGGACCGGCTCGTCGGCACCCAGACCGACCCCGACCTGTGGGTGGTGATCGCCACCGCGGTGGCGGCCCTCGCGGTCGTCGTGCCGCACAGCCTGTGGCGGCTCTCCCGCAACGCCATCACCATCGCCCACGAGGGCGGCCACGGCCTCGTCGCGCTGTTGACCGGGCGCCAACTGACCGGGATACGGCTGCACTCCGACACCAGCGGCCTGACCGTCAGCCGGGGAAAGCCGCACGGCCTCGGCATGATCCTGACCGCCGCCGCCGGCTACACCGCTCCCCCGCTGCTCGGCCTGGGCGGAGCGGCCCTCCTGGGCGCCGGCCGCATCACCTTGCTGCTCTGGGCGGCGACGGCGCTGCTGCTGGTGATGCTGGTGATGATCCGCAACGCGTACGGCGCGCTGACCGTCGTCCTCACCGGCGGCACGTTCCTGCTCGTGTCGTGGCTGGCCGGCCCTCAGGTGCAGGCGGCCTTCGCGTACGCGGTGGTGTGGTTCCTGCTGCTGGGCGGCGTGCGGCCGGCCTTCGAGCTGCAGGCGAAGCGCTCGCGCGGCGGCGCGGGCGACTCGGACGCGGACCAGCTGTCCCGCCTGACCCATGTGCCGGCCGGCCTGTGGCTGTTCCTCTTCCACGCGGTGAGCCTGTGCGCACTGCTCGGCGGGGGCAGGTGGCTGCTCGGGCTGTGACCTGCCCGGGGTGGGCCGCCGAGGGCGTGGAGCGGGCCCGCGGGACCGAGGTCCGGGGGCCGGCCGCGGGGCGCGGGCGGGCCGGACGGCGACGCACCCGGATCCCGGCCGCGGACTAAAGTGGGCGCATGCCCGTGAACCCCGCCCACACCGCCCTTTGGCCCGCCCCGCACGCGAGCGAGGCCGTCGACGCGACGGTCCACGTGCCGGGGTCCAAGTCCGTCACCAACCGTGCCCTCGTCCTCGCCTCGCTCGCCTCCGAGCCCGGCTGGCTGCGCCGCCCGCTCCGCTCCCGCGACACCCTGCTGATGGCGGCCGCCCTGCGCGAGATGGGCGTCGGCATCGAGGAGACCGTCTCGTCCAGCTCCTCCGTGGCGGCGGGCCCGGACCGCGCCGGCGAGGCCTGGCGCGTCCTGCCCGCGGGGCTGCGCGGGCCCGCCACCGTCGACGTCGGCAACGCCGGCACGGTGATGCGCTTCCTCCCGCCGGTCGCCGCCCTCGCCGACGGCCCCGTCCGCTTCGACGGCGATCCGCGCGCGTACGAGCGTCCCCTGAACGGCGTCATCGACGCGCTGCGCGTCCTCGGCGCGCGCATCGACGACGACGACCGCGGCGCGCTGCCGCTGACCGTGCACGGCTCGGGCGGGCTGGACGGCGGCACGGTGGAGATCGACGCCTCGTCGTCGTCGCAGTTCGTGTCGGCGCTGCTGCTCTCCGCCCCGCGCTTCAACCAGGGCGTGGAGGTCCGGCACATCGGCTCGTCCCTGCCGTCCATGCCGCACATCCGGATGACGGTGGACATGCTGCGCGCGGTGGGCGCCCAGGTGGACAGCCCGGAGTCGGGCGGCGAGCCGAACGTCTGGCGGGTCACACCGGGCGCCCTGCTGGGCCGGGACCTGACGATCGAGCCGGATCTGTCCAACGCCCAGCCGTTCCTGGCGGCGGCGCTGGTGACGGGCGGCCGGGTGCTGATCCCGGACTGGCCGGCCCGTACCACCCAGCCGGGTGACCGGCTGCGCGAGATCTTCACCGAGATGGGCGGTTCCTGCGAACTGGCCGACTACGGACTGGTCTTCACCGGCTCGGGATCGATCCACGGCATCGACGTCGACCTGGGCGACGTCGGCGAGCTGACCCCGGGCGTCGCCGCGGTCGCCGCCCTCGCGGACTCCCCGTCCACCTTGCGGGGCGTGTCCCATCTGCGGCTGCACGAGACGGACCGGCTGGCCGCGCTGACCAAGGAGATCAACGAGCTGGGCGGCGACGTCACGGAGACGGCCGACGGCCTGCACATCCGTCCGCGCCGGCTGCACGGCGGGATCTTCCACACCTACGACGACCACCGCATGGCGACGGCCGGTGCGATCATCGGCCTGGCCGTGCCGGGCGTGCAGATCGAGAACGTGGCGACGACGGCGAAGACCTTGCCGGACTTCCCGGAACTGTGGACCGGGATGCTCGGGGGATAGGGATACAGGGACTTTCACCATGCGCCGCTACGGCAAGCACACCGACGAGGACGACATCCGCAGCCGCCCCAACCGCAAGGGCAACCGGCCTCGTACGCACACCCGACCCAAGCACGAGGACGCCTCCGACGGCATGGTCCTCACCGTCGACCGGGGCCGGCTGACCTGTCTGGTCGACGACCGGATCGTCCTGGCGATGAAGGCCCGCGAACTGGGCCGCAAGGCCGCGGTGGTGGGCGACCGGGTCGCCCTGGTCGGGGACCTGTCCGGCAAGAAGGACACCCTCGCCCGCATCGTCCGCATCGCCGAGCGCACCTCGGTGCTGCGCCGCACCGCGGACGACGACGACCCCTACGAGCGCGTCGTCGTGGCCAACGCCGACCAGCTCGCCGTCGTCACCGCGCTGGCCGATCCCGAGCCCCGTCCCCGGCTGATCGACCGCTGCCTGGTGGCGGCGTTCGACGGCGGCCTCACCCCGCTCCTGGTCATGACGAAGTCGGACCTGGCGTCGCCGGACAAGCTGCTGGAGCTGTACGGCGATCTCGACATCCCCTATGTCGTCACCAGCCGTGAGGAGCTGGAGAACGGCGACGCGGCGGAGCGGGTGCGCGAGCTTCTCGCCGGGCGGACCACGGCGTTCGTCGGTCATTCCGGCGTGGGCAAGACCACGCTGGTCAACGCGCTGGTCCCGCTGGAGCGACGGCGCGTGACCGGCCATGTCAACGCGGTGACCGGCCGCGGCCGCCACACCACGACCTCGGCGCTGGCCCTGCCGCTGGCCGGCACGGACGACTGGGTGATCGACACCCCGGGCATCCGCTCCTTCGGTCTGCACCACGTCGACCCGTCCCGGGTGATCCTCGCCTTCCCCGACCTGGTGCCGGGCACGGAGGGCTGCCCGCGCGCGTGCAGTCACGACGAGCCCGACTGCGCGCTGGACGCGTGGGTGGCCGAGGGCCACGCCGACCCGGCACGGCTCTACTCCCTGCGTCGGCTGCTGTCCACCCGGGAGCGCACGGAAGGCGACTGACCACCGTCGAACGGCCTACTGACCACCGCGTTGTTTGCGTCGCCCCGACTCCGGCAAGTGCATAATCGCACCGAGCCTGACCGGGCCGGTCAAACGGAGGGACAGCACATGGCGTGGCTGCTGGTCGTCGTGGCCGGAGTGCTCGAAACCGGTTTCGCCGTCTGCCTCAAGCTGTCGCACGGTTTCACCAGGCTCTGGCCGACGGTCGCCTTCAGCTGCTTCGCCCTGGGCAGCTTCGGTCTGCTGACCCTCTCCCTGAAGAAGCTGGACGTCGGTCCCGCCTACGCCGTGTGGACGGGCATCGGCGCGGCCGGCACCGCGATCTACGGCATGGTCTTCCTAGGCGACCTGGTGTCGACCCTGAAGATCATCTCGATCAGTCTGGTGATCACAGGGGTGATCGGGCTGCAGCTGTCGGGCTCGGCTCACTAGGACCCGGCCCGCCGGACGGGGCCTGCCCCTGACTCCCGGGGTGTCGGTGCAGGGCCCCGCGCACCAGGTCCGCGACCCCGTCCTCGCCGGACGGCGGCGCGGCCACGCAGGACAGGGCGAGGCGGACGGCGAGTTCGCAGCAGCGGGCCAGTTCGCCGGTGTCGGCCCGGACCGCGCCGGGGCCGGAGAACACGGCCACCGCCCGGTCGCGGACGGCGCCCACCAGATCGCCGGGTGAGGGCAGCGGCCCGTCCGCCCGCCGCTGCGCGGGCACGGCGGAGGAGGACGGGACCGCCGAGAGCGTCGGCGTGGGCAGACGCTCACTCCAGAAGCCGGTGAGGACGGCCCGTACGAGCACGTTGTCGCGGGCTGCCGAGACGGTCCACTCGGCGGCGGCGGTGAGCCTGTCCCGGGCGTCGCCGTGCACGGCCAGCGCCCGGTCGACCCCGGCGAGGTATCCGTCGGCCTCGCGCCGGACCAGCGCTCTTGCCAGGCCCTCCTTGCTGCCGAACTCGTTGTACAGCGTCTGCCGGGACACCCCGGCCGTCACGGCGACGTCCACCATCCGCACCGCGGCCCACGGCCGTAGCGCAAGCGCCGCGAAGGCGGCGTCCAGCAGGGATTCCCGCGCTGCAGGCATCATCGCCTCCCGGGAGCGAGCGGCTCTGCGCCCCAGGTTTGACGCGCGAGGAAGCACTGTCAAGGGTTCGCGGCCTGACTGGGGCGGTCACCGGACCGCGCGCGCCCCCCGCGGGCCGTCCACCTCGCGGTCCCCTGTGGCCCCCGCTCGCCTCCGCCGGATACGGTTCGTCACATGCCGGACTACCTCGACGACCTCCGACTCGCGCACGTCCTCGCGGACGCCGCCGACGCCGGGACCATGGCCCGTTTCAAGGCCCTCGACCTCAAGGTCGAGACGAAACCGGACATGACCCCGGTGAGCGAGGCGGACAAGGCCGCCGAGGAACTCATCCGGGGCCAGCTGCAGCGGGCCCGGCCCCGGGACGCGATCCTGGGCGAGGAGTACGGCGTCGAGGGCACCGGCCCCCGCCGCTGGGTGATCGACCCGATCGACGGCACCAAGAACTACGTGCGGGGCGTCCCCGTGTGGGCCACCCTCATCTCGCTGATGGAGGCGGGGGAGACGGGCTTCCAGCCCGTCGTGGGCGTCGTCTCCGCACCCGCGCTGGGCCGCCGCTGGTGGGCCGCGAAGGGACACGGCGCCTACAGCGGCCGCAGCCTGTCCGCCGCGACCCGGCTGCACGTCTCGCGCGTCTCGGAGCTGTCGGACGCCTCCTTCGCGTACTCCTCGCTCAGCGGCTGGGAGGAGCGGGGACGTCTGAACGGCTTCCTGGACCTCACCCGAGCGGTGTGGCGCACGCGCGCGTACGGCGACTTCTGGCCGTACATGATGGTCGCCGAGGGCTCGATCGACATGTGCGCCGAGCCCGAGCTCTCCCTCTGGGACATGGCGGCCACGGCGATCGTCGTCACGGAGGCCGGTGGCACGTTCACGGGCCTCGACGGGCGTCCGGGCCCGCACAGCGGCAACGCGGCCGCCTCCAACGGCCTCCTCCACGACGAACTGCTGGACCACCTCAACCAGCGCTACTGACGAGCACCACCACGCGCCACAGATGAGCGCGCGCGCCCTCAATTGGACGCGCGCGCCCTCTTGTTGACCCCGGCTTTACCTGTCACGCTGACAGCACCCCCACTTGTGAACTTGTGAATCCCGGCACGCATGCCGTGGATTCTTAGGAGGTGGCTCCAGCCATGCTCGTCCGTGACGCCATGAGCACCGTGGTCCTCACCATCGGCCCCGCACACACCCTCCGTCAGGCCGCCGCCCTGATGTCCGCCCGCCGCGTCGGCGCGGCCGTCGTCCTGGATCCCGACGCCGGCGGCATCGGCATCCTCACCGAGCGGGACATCCTCAACTCCCTCGGCCTCGGCCAGGACCCGGACGCGGAACGCACCCACGCCCACACCACGGACGACGTCGTCTTCGCCGCCCCGACCTGGACGCTGGAGGAAGCGGCCCGGGCGATGGCCCACGGCGGCTTCCGGCACCTGATCGTCCTCGACCACCACGGGCCGGCCGGCATCGTCTCGGTGCGCGACATCATCCGCTGCTGGGCGCCGGCCCGGCCGCTCGACCAAGGCCGTACGCCGTCCTACAGTGGAATCGGTCCAAGCCAAGCCCGGATCTAAAGTCACACCCGTTCGGGACCTGGTCGCGCTGACTGTTAGGCTGGAATCATGAGTGACCTTCTGGACCGACTGCGTGGCCGCGGATGGCGGATGACCGCGCAGCGGCGCGTCGTGGCCGAGGTGCTCGACGGCGAACACGTCCACCTGACGGCCGACGAGGTGCACGCCAGGGCCGTCGTCCGGCTGCCGGAGATCTCCCGGGCGACCGTCTACAACACGCTCGGCGAACTGGTCTCCCTCGGCGAGGTCCTCGAGGTCGCCACCGACCGGCGCGCCAAGCGGTACGACCCGAACGCGCACCGCCCGCACCATCACCTGGTGTGCGCCCGGTGCGGCGCGATCAAGGACGTCCACCCGAGCGGCAACCCGCTGGCCGACCTCCCGGACTCGGAGCGCTTCGGCTTCACGGTCTCCGACGTCGAGGTCACCTACCGCGGCCTCTGCCCCGACTGCGCGACGGCGTAAACGCCGGCCCCGTCGGCGTGGCGGGCATCGCGCGACCCGAGCATACGACCGAGGGCCGGAACCCTTTCGGATTCCGGCCCTCGGCCTTCAGTAGCGGGGACAGGATTTGAACCTGCGACCTCTGGGTTATGAGCCCAGCGAGCTACCGAGCTGCTCCACCCCGCGTCGATGAACGCAACGTTACGTGAAGGCCAGGCCCGAAGGCAAATCAATACCCCCGCAGCGGAACGGGCGACCGGACACCACCCAAGCCGAGGGCACCGTCACGCGGACAGCTCCTCCCGCAGGGCGTCCCTCAACCGCGCCGCACGCTCGGCCACCTCCGCCGGTCCGAGCGACACCGCCCGATCCGCCCACCGCTGCCCCTCGGCCAGCTCCCCGCGACGCGCGTAGACCAGGGCCAGCCGCAACGCCGCCCGCCCGTGCCCGGCATCGGCCGCCCGCGTCCACCACACCGCCGCCTCGGGCTCGCTGCCCTCCCGCGCGAGCAGCAGCCCGAGGTTGAAGGCGCCGTTGCGCGAACCGGCCTCCGCGGCCGTCCGGTACCACCGCGCCGCCTCCACCACATCGCCCCGGGCGGCGGCCAGCATGCCGACCCGCACCTGCGCGCGGCGGTGCCCCTGCGTCGCCGCCCGCTCGTACCACTCCTCGCACTCGGTCTTCTCGTGCACGATCTCCCCGAGCTCGTGCGCGGACTGCGGCGGCCGCCGCGCGTCGAGCACGGCCGCCAGCCGGTACGCCGCCTCCGCACTGCCCCCACCGGCGGCGCAACGCAGATGCCGCTCGGCCTCCTGCTCGTCGCCGTCCCGCAGCCGCGCGATGCCGACCTGGAGCGCCGCCTCGGTGTGCCCGGCGGCCGCCGCCCGCTCGTACCAGCGCAGGGCGACCGCCTCCTCGCCCCGCCCGGCGAACAGGATGCCGAGGTTGAACGCGGCGTCGACGCTGCCGGCCTCCGCGGCCTTGGAGAACCAGGGCTCGGCCCCGGCCGTGTCGCCGCCCCGGAGCAGCAGGACGGCCAGAGCGTTGGCCGCCTCCCGGTGCCCGGCGTAGGCGGCGCGGCGGTACCACTGCTCGGCCTGCGCGGTGCGACCCTGCTCGACGCAGAGCAGGGCGAGGTTGTAGGCGCCGTTGTCGTCGCCGGCGTCCATCGCCGCCCGGTACCAGCGCTCCGCGGTCTGGGTCTGGCCCTGCTCGGCGTGCAGCGCGCCCAGCGCGTTCGCCGCGTTGCCGTCGCCCTCCTGCGCAGCCCGCAGCCACCAGATGGCGGCGTTCTCGGTGTCGCCGGCGTCGCGCAGCAGGAACCCGAGCGCGCAGGCGGCGCGCGCCTCGCCGTCCTTGGCGGACGTCAGATACCAGCGCCCGGCCTCCTTGAGGTCGCCCCGCTTCTCCAGGATCGTCCCGAGGTGGAGCGCGGCCCGGCGGTGGCCGCGCGCGGCGGCCTGGCGGTACCACTGTTCGGCCTCCGACCGCTGGGCGACACCGTTGTCCTGTCCGCGTCCGTCCGACGCGCCGCCCGCAGGGGGGTTCCTGCGTTCGCCGAGCTCGCCGCCCTGCTCGTGGTCCTTCAGGTCGAGGGCACGGGCCAGTCGGTACGCCGCCTCCCGGTGCCCGCGCTCGGCGGCAGCCCGCATCCACCGCTCGGCCGCGGCGTCCCCACGGTGCTCCAGCAGGTCGGCGAGCGCGTAGGCGCCCAAGGCGTGCCCCTGCTCGGC
This sequence comes from Streptomyces sp. LUP30, assembly GCF_001746365.1. GTDB lineage: Bacteria > Actinomycetota > Actinomycetes > Streptomycetales > Streptomycetaceae > Streptomyces. Next base: position 53,713 of record NZ_MJAJ01000037.1, on the reverse strand, counting down.
GGACTGGCGCAGCCAGTACTCGGCGGCCGGCTCGTCCCCGCACTCCCGGCAGTGGCGGCCCAGAGCGTGCGCGGCGGCGGCGGATCCGGCGACGGCGGCGACCCGCCACCAGCCGGCGGCCTCGTCGGGATAGCCGCGCTGGTGGAGGAGGACGCCCAGGTTGTTGGCCGCGGCCCGGTCGCCCTCGGCGGTGGCGGCGCGAAGATGGGGTTCGGCTCCGTCGAGGTCGCCACGGCGCAGCAGCATGGCCCCGAGGACGCTCACGGCCTCGACGTCGCCGGCTTCCGCCGCGAGTCGCAGGCGCATCTCCTCGACGGCCTCCCCCGTCTCGACGGCGTCCGCCGTCTCGTCCCGGCTCTCGTCCGGGGTCGCTTCCTCACCGGAAGGCTGCACAAACCGCCCTGTCTCGAACAGAGTTGCCTTGTCCCCCATAACGTCCATCGTCGCACCACCCGCAACCCGGGTACACCTGGTATACCGCGGCCCGTAAGGTCACTTCAGCGTTTTGTCGACATGCCCACAGAGAGACAAGTCAAACACAGATCGCTCAACTCCCCACCCCGGCGCGGCCATCGATCCCCCGGCACATGCGTTCGCACACCACGAAGGCCCGGATCCGTTTCCGGATCCGGGCCTTCGTCTTCAGTAGCGGGGACAGGATTTGAACCTGCGACCTCTGGGTTATGAGCCCAGCGAGCTACCGAGCTGCTCCACCCCGCGTCGTGTTCCACAACCGTACCACGACGCGGAGCGGACTTGATCAGCCGCTAGCTCGGACCGGGACTCGGACTGCCGGTCGCCTTGCTGTCGGCCGTGCCCGAGCCGCTGCCCGAGCCGGCGCGAGGGCTCGCCGAACCCGTCGGGCTGGGGCTGGCGCTCGCCTTGCCGCCCTTGTCCGCCTGGGCCTGCGCGTCCTCGGCCCGCTTCAGCGCGGCCTCCAGATCCTTCTGCGCCTTGGCGTACGCGTCCCAGTCAGGCTTCTTCAGCGCCTCCTGGCCGGCCGCGAAAGCCTTCTGGGCATCGGCAAGCGCCTGGCGGACCGTCGGGTTGGACGATGCCGGCGGCGGGGTCGTGCCCCCGCCCGTGTCCGTCGGCGGAGGGGTCGGGCCCTGCGCGCCGAAGACCTTGTCGAGGGCCTCGTCCAGGGTGTCCTCGAAGGCGGTGTTGCCTCCGTAGGTCACCAACACCTTCTTCAGCAGCGGGTACTTGAGCCCGCCACCGCGCACATAGACGGGTTCCACGTAGAGCAGGCCACCGTCGAGCGGAACCGTCAGCAGGTTGCCGTACTCGATGTCGGAGTCACCGCCCTTCAGAAGTCTGATGGACTCGGCGATGTCCTGTTCGGAGTTGAACTGGCTCTGCACCTGTTTGGGCCCGTCGACGGTCGTGCTCGTCGGCAGCTTCAGGACTCTGATCTTGCCGTAGTCGGGGGTGCCCGCCTCGGAGTCGACCGCCATGAACGCGCTCAGGTTGTCACGGCCGTTGGGCGTGAACGTCGTCGTCAGCGAGAACGCCTGCGCCTTCTGGTCGGGCATCCTCATGCTCAGGTAGTACGGCGGCACCGCGTCGCCCGACTTGTTGGACGGGTCGTCCGGCACCTGCCACACCTCGCTGCCGCTGAGGAACGTCGTCGCGTCCTTCACGTGGTAGCGGCTGAGCAGCTCGCGCTGGACCTTGAACAGGTCCTGCGGGTAGCGGAGATGCGCCATCAGGGAGGGGGAGATGGACGACTTGGCCTTCACCGTGCCGGGGAACGCCTTCATCCAGGTCTTCAGGACCGGGTCCTTGGTGTCCCACTGGTAGAGCTTGACCTCGCCGGTGTACGCGTCGACCGTCGCCTTCACCGAGTTGCGGATGTAGTTGACCTGGTTCTGCTGGGCCACCACCGCACGGTTGTCGTTGGCCGCGGTCAGCGAGTCGGCCGTGGTGTCGCCGAGGGTGGTACGGGAGGCGTACGGATACCCGTTGGTCGTCGTGTACGCGTCGACGATCCACTGGATCTTGTGGTCGACCACGGCCGGGTAGGCGTCGCCGTCGATGGTCAGCCACGGGGCGACCGCCTCGACGCGCTCCTTGGGCGTGCGGTTGTACAGGATCCGCGAACCGTCGCCGATGGCGCCGGAGTACAGGATCTGCGGCTCGCCGAACGCCACCGCGTACGCGGCGCGGTTGACCGGGCTGGAGAGATTGACCCCGCTCTCGCCGGTGTAACTGGTGGTCTTCTCGCCCTGGTCGTCGGAGTAGTCGATCTCCTTCTGGGGACCGCCGACGATCGAGTACGTGGTCGTCTTCTCCCCGTAGTAGACCCGCTGCTCGTAGGTGCCGAGCTCGCCCTCGGAGGGCAGGTTGGACTCGGTGAAGACCGGGCGCCCCTCGGCGTCGGACGTGGTGCCCTTGGCGGCGACGACACCGTAACCGTGCGTGTAGCGGAAGTGGTTGTTGATCCAGTTCTGCTTGTCGACGCCCGCGAGGTTCAGCTCGCGCAGCCCGATGACGGTGTCCTCGTCGGACCCCTTCACGTTGTAGCGGTCCACGTCCAGGTTGGTCGGGAACGCGTAGTACTTGCGCATCTGCTGGAGCTGCTGGAACGTCGGGGAGACGATGTTCGGGTCCAGGACGCGGATGCTCGCGGTGGAGTCGGCGTCGTCGCGCAGCGTCGTCTTGTCCTTGGTCGTGCTGGTGCCCGAGTACTCGGTGACCTGCGCGCCGTCGATGCCGTACGCCTCGCGCGTCGCCTTGAGGTTCTTCTCGACGTACGGGGCTTCCTTGGCCTGCTCGTTGGGCTGGACCTGGAACTTCTGGACGATCGCCGGGTACAGCCCGCCGATGAGGATCGCCGAGAGCACCATCAGGCCGAAGCCGATCACCGGCAGCTGCCAGGTGCGCCGCCACAGGGTGGCGAAGAAGAGCAGGGCGCAGATGACGGCGATGCAGAACAGGATCGTCTTAGCCGGGAGATAGGCGTTGGCGTCGACGTAGCGCAGGCCGGTCCAGTTGTCCGTGGCCTTGAAGTCGCTGGACTTCACCGCCAGGCCGTAGCGGTCGAGCCAGTAGGCGACCGCCTTCAGGGCGACGAAGATGCCCAGCAGCACCGACAGATGCCCGGTTGCCGCGGCGGTGGCGCGCGCGCCCGGGCTGGTGACCCGCAGCCCGCCGTAGAGGTAGTGGGTGAGCGCGGCGGCGATCAGGGAGAGGATCGTGGCGGCGAAGCCGAAGCCGAGCAGGAACCGGTACCAGGGCAGGTCGAAGGCGAAGAAGGACACGTCGAGGTGGAACTGGGGGTCCTTCTGCCCGAACGACACCCCGTTGACCCACATCAGCCACGTCCGCCACTGGCCCGCCGCGGACGCGCCGGCGATCAGGCCGACCAAGGAGGTGATGCCGAGCAGCAGCCACGTCTTGAACGGCGCGATGCCCATGCGGTAGCGGTCGAGGCTCTGCTGTTCCACGGACATCGCGCTCAGCGGCGGCCTCAGCCGGTGCGCCAGCCAGATGTTGACGCCGACCGCGAGGGCCATCAGCAGACCGAAGACGAAGAACAGCCCGATCTTGGTCCACAGCGTGGTGGTGAAGACCGACGAGTAGTGCACCGAGCGGTACCAGAGCCAGTCCGTCCAGAACCCGGCGAACATGGTGAACGCCATACCCAGGACGGCCAGGACGCCCAGTGTCGTGAGCAGCGTCCGGACACGCCGGGACGGGCGGCCCACTCTGATCCGCGGCCCCGTGGGGCCTCCGCCGCGGTCCGGCATCTGGAAAGCCAAGGTGCGCACCTCGAAAGTCGCAGTAGATCCGTCAGGCCCGCGTGTTCGTGGACCGTTGGTGGCCCCCCGTGATCGCGGGCCCACACCTATGCAACTTACTCACGGTTTACTCGGTTCCCGATTCCGGCCAGGAACGAGAGAGGATTGTGACCATGTCCAACACTCCCATGGCGGCGAGCCCGCTCACCCGGGCCGTGCTCGAGATCGACGAGTACGCCTCCGGCCTCGGCTGGGACCAGCCCGCCCGCCTTTTCGCCCTCGTAGACACCGCTCGGCTGCGCGCCCAGGAACCGTCGCTCGCCGCACAGCTCGGCCTTCAGGACGAGCCCGAGATCACCGGCCTCACCCCCATCGAGCAGGACGAGGTGCCGACGGACAAGCCGCTCGACGAGTTCCTCGCCACGATCGCCTGGCCCGACGCGGTGGTCGGCTGCGCCCTCACGGTGGAACGCCTGATGCTGCCGCCGTCCGCAGAGGCCCAGGTCCCTCAGGGTCTGAGCGAGGGGAAGCTCGCGAAGTGGGTGTCGGAGCACCCCGACCGGCAGGAGGTCCGGATGACGGTCGGCGTCCTGCGCGACGGCACCCGCGACTCCGCCCTGCGGCTGCGGGAGAAGGACGCCCCCACCGAGGTCCTCACCGGCGCGGGCCTGGTGCCGGGCCTCGCGGAGGCGCTGTCGGCGACGTTCGCCGAGTAGCGCCTCCCGAGCCTCGGCGGGGTGGCCCTGCGGCTACTTCGTGCACTTGGGCAGGTCGGCGGTGTCGCCGCTGCGGATGTCCTTGAGGGCGCCGAGGGCGTCGTCGATGGTGTTCACCTTGACGAGCTTGAGCCCCGAGGGGGTGTCCTTCGCGGCGGCCGCGCAGTTGTCGGCGGGCGTCAGGAAGTACTGGGCGCCCTGGCTGCGCGCGCCGACCGTCTTCAGCTCGATGCCGCCGATCGGCCCGACCTTGCCGTCGTCGTCGATGGTGCCGGTGCCGGCGACGAACTTGCCCCCGGTGAGGCTGCCCGGGGTGAGCTTGTCGTAGATGCCGAGGGCGAACATCAGGCCGGCGCTGGGGCCGCCGACGTCGGCGAGCTTGATGTCGACGGTGAACGGGAACGTGTGGTCGGTCCCGGCCGAGATCCCGACGATGGCCCGCTTCTGGCCGCTGTCGGTCGAGGTCGCGGTGGTGACGGCGACGTCCTGGGTCCCGGTCGCCGCTCTGTGCGCCTTCTCGGCGGCCGCCTGCTCCTTGGCCGGGACGATGGTGAAGACGACCTTCTCGCCCGCCTTGTGCTTGGTCACCAGCTTCGCGACGTCACCCGGCTGCTTCACCGCCGCCCCGTCGACGGCCTTGATCACATCGCCGGCGTGCAGCCTGCCCTCGGCCGGGGAGCCCTTCACCACGGTCGAGACGATCACCCAGGACGTCACGGGGACCTTCAGCTCCTTCATGGCCGCCACCTTGGCGCTCTCCTGGGACTGGCTGAACTCCTCGGCGTTCTCCTGGGTGGACTGCTCCTCGGTCTTGCCGTCCGGGTAGAGCGTGTCGTGCGGGACCACCTTGGTGTCGTGCGCGAGCCATCCGTAGACGGCCTCGACGAGGTTCATCCGGTAGTCGGCGCTGGTGACCCGCACGGTGGTCATGTTCAGGTTGCCGCTGGTCGCATACGTCCTGCGCCCCGAGATCTGCAGCACCGGCTCGCCGTCGTGGTCGCCGAGCGTGTTCACCGTCGGCCCCGGGGACATCTCCGCGTACGGGACGGGGATGAGCACTCCCGCGCACAGGAGCGCGATCAGCATCAGGGTGGAGGCGAGCATCGTCGCGGTGCGGCGTGGCATGCCTCGACATTACGGGACGGGTCTGTCAGCGCACCGTCAGGGATGCCACCCGGGTCACGTACGCGAGTGGGGCTTCTCCATGGCTTCGCGGAAGCGGGCGTATCCGTCCAGCTCGGGGCCGTCGCTGCGGGCCTTGCGGGTCCGGTTGGCCCAACTGCCCCACAGGCCCGCGCCGATCGCGGCGACCAGCGGAATGAGCAACCAGACGAGCGCCGCCATGCCGACCTCCCAACCGACGAACCACCGCAACTGACTGATCAGCAGATTAACCGTCCGCACTGACAACGCTCACGGCAGGGGTGCGGTTACGCAACCGGACGGGTGACCTGGCGGCGGCCGGAGCCACGCCCGCCGAGGGCCGCGGGTCAGCAGGCGCCGACCCACTCCTCCGTCCCGTCCGAGAACTTCTGGTGCTTCCAGATGGGAACCTCGTGCTTGAGGTCGTCGATCAGCTTCCGGCAGGCTTCGAACGCCTCGCCCCGGTGCGGACAGGACACGGCGACGACGACGGCGAGATCTCCCACCGCGAGGTCCCCCACCCGGTGGACGGCCGCGAGCGCACGCACCGGGTGATCGGCGACGACCTTCTCCGCGACCCGGCGCATCTCGGCCTCGGCGCTCGGGTGGCAGGAGTACCCGAGGGCGTCGACGTCGGCGCCCCCGTCGTGGTTGCGCACGGTGCCCACGAACAGCGCCGTCCCGCCGGCCGCGTCGTCCCCGACCGCCCTGAAGACCTCGTCCAGTGAGAGCGCGGTGTCGCGAACGGCGATGAGTTTGATGGGGTCCTGCGCTGCGTGCTCGCCCGGATGGTCGTCGATGGCTGCCATACCCCCATCGTGCCGCACCCGGGAGGCGAGCCGGAATAGCGTGATCGCCCGGTACGCGCGCGTGCCGGTTCGGAGCGACCTACGAAACGACGCGCCTGTCCGACGGGCCAGGGGCGGCGCGGGCACGATCCCGCGCGCCCCCGCGGCTCACCTCCGCCGGGCCTTGCGGGCGCGCCGTACGACAGCCGCCGCTCCCAGCAGCGCGACGGTCGCACCGGCCGCGCCGGCCGCGGTCGCGTCCTTGCGTCCCAGCCGCCGTCCGACGACGGTGTGGCGCCCGGAGACCTCTTCCAGCAGCTCCGCGAGGACCTCCTCGTTGGTCCAGCGCGGCCGCCATCCCGCGTCGTGCAGCCGACTGCCGCTCACCACCCAGGGGTACATCGTGTAGGCCAGGTCGCCCGCCGGGGACGGCGTCAGCCCGATCCGGTGCAGCCGGGCCGCGGCGCCCAGCGCGACCGCCGACGGCAGCTCCATCCGGCGGATGCCGCTGAGCTCCTCGACCTCCTCCTGTTCCAGCCACCCGTCGCACCCGACGGCCAGCTCTCCGTCGACCTTCTCCAGGACGGTGTACTCCAGGGCGCTCACCAGGTCCTCGACATGGCAGAACTGCCAGGCGGGCCGCGAGCCCGCGACGACGAGCAGCCGCGGCGACTCGAAGTACCGGGTCAGCGCGGTGTCCGTGCCGCCCACCAGGATCGCGGGCCGCACCACGGTGACGTTGAGCCCCGGATGCGCCCGGGGCGCGCGCCGGGCGAGCCGTTCGACCTCCAGCAGGTCGCCGACGCCGGTGGCCTCGGCCGTCGCCCGCAGCTCGGCGTCCTCGGACAGCGGCAGCTCGTTGTCCTCCAGCGCTCCGTAGACCATCGCGGAGGTGCACAGCACGACGCGGTGCACTCCGGCCGCCGCGGCGGCCGTGAGCACGGTCTGCGTACCGCGCACGTTGTAGGCCGTCCGGGCGGCGGCGTCACTCCCCAGGTCGAGGTCGAGTGCGAGATGGACCACGACGTCCGCCCCGCGCAGTTTGTCGGCGATCGCGGGATCGCGGACGTCGAGGATGTGCCACTGCGCCGCGTCGCAGTCGCCGCGCCGCTCGTCGATGGCGACGACCTGCTTGACCTCCTCCGACGCGGCGAGGCGCTCCGTGAGCAGCGCGCCCACCCCGTTCGCCGCGCCGGTCACGGCGACGACGGGCCCGCGCGAACCGCCCGGGGTCGATCGGTTTCGCGCTGCGCGAACCTGCGGATCTGGGGAACTCACCAGGTGTCTCCAGCGGTTGTCTTGGCATACGGGCGCGAGTGAAGCGTACGTACCAGGTGGCATCCATCCTGCCGCAGGCCAGGAGTCGGCGAAGCACCGAGGCCCGATCGAGCCGGGGTGTCTACGCTGGGTGGTGTTGCAGGGCAGTCGCCGCCGGCCGAGAAACCGGTGGCCTTACCAGCCGAGGAACCCCGTGAGTGACACCCCATTCGGATTCGGCCTTCCGCCGGAGGAGCCGGAAGACGGCGACGAGGGCAAGAAGAAGGACTCGCAGAGCGGCGGTGGTCAGGGACCGGCCAACCCGTTCGGCTTCGGCTCGCTGCCCGGGGCCGGAGGCTTCGGCGTTCCGGGCGGCCCCGGCGCCGACAACCCCCTCGCCGCCATGTTCGGCTCGCTGAACCCCAACGACCTGGGGGCCGCGTTCCAGCAGCTCGGTCAGATGCTCTCGTACGAGGGCGGGCCGGTGAACTGGGACATGGCCAAGCAGATCGCCCGCCAGACGGTCTCACAGGGCACGTCCGACGGCGTGAAGGACGAGAGCGTCGGTTCCTCCGAGCGCACCGCCGTGCAGGAGGCCGTCCGCCTGGCCGATCTGTGGCTGGACGACGCCACCTCCCTGCCGTCCGGCGCCGGCTCCGCGGTGGCGTGGTCGCGCGCGGAGTGGGTCGAGGCGACTCTGCCCGCGTGGAAGGAACTGGTCGACCCGGTCGCCGAACGCGTCGGCGCCGCGATGGGCGACGTCCTGCCGGAGGAGATGCAGGCCATGGCCGGCCCGCTGATCGGCATGATGCGCTCGATGGGCGGGGCGATGTTCGGCTCGCAGATCGGACAGGCCGTCGGCGTGCTCGCGGGCGAGGTCGTCGGTTCGACCGACATCGGCCTTCCGCTCGGTCCGGCCGGGCGCGCGGCGCTGCTGCCGGTGAACATCGCGGCGTTCGGCAAGGACCTGGGCGTGCCTCAGGACGAGGTGCGGCTGTATCTCGCCCTGCGCGAGGCCGCCCACCAGCGCCTGTTCGCGCATGTGCCGTGGCTGCGCTCCCACCTGTTCGGCGCGGTCGAGGGCTACGCGCGCGGGATCAAGGTCGACACCGCCAAGCTGGAGGACGTGGTCGGCCAGTTCGACCCGCAGAACCCCGAACAGCTGCAGGACGCGCTGCAGCAGGGCATGTTCCAGCCGGAGGACACCCCGGAGCAGAAGGCCGCGCTGGCCCGTCTGGAGACGGCTCTGGCGCTCGTCGAGGGCTGGGTGGACGCGGTGGTGCACGCGGCCGCGAAGCCGCGTCTGTCGTCCGCCGACGCGCTGCGCGAGACGCTGCGCCGTCGTCGGGCCTCCGGCGGGCCCGCCGAGCAGACGTTCGCGACGCTGATCGGTCTGGAGCTGCGTCCGCGCCGCCTGCGCGACGCGTCCCGCCTGTGGGCCTCGCTGACGGACGCGCGCGGGGTCGACGGCCGCGACGCCCTGTGGGCGCACCCGGACATGCTGCCCACGGCCTCCGACCTGGACGACCCGGACGGCTTCGTGCACCGCGAGCACATGGACTTCTCCGAGCTGGACAAGATGCTCGGCGAGGCCGCGAGCGGCGGCGGTCCCGGCGAGAAGCCGAACCTGACCAAGGACGACGACCTCAAGAAGGACGGCGGCCTGAAGAAGGACGGCGACGAGAGCGACTCCAGGGGCGACGACACCGAGTGAGCCTGTACGACGACGCGGTCCTCGTCCTGAAGGGGTACGAGGGCCAGGAGGAGCTGCGCCAGTCCTACCTGGACCATCTGGCGGCGCATCCGGACGGCATGTGGAAGGCCTGCGGGGACGGGCATGTCACGGCGAGCGCGCTGGTGATCGATCCGGAAAAGGAGCGGGTGCTGCTGACGCTCCACAAGAAGCTGCGGATGTGGCTGCAGATGGGCGGGCACTGCGAGCCGGTCGACGGGACCCTGGCGGCCGCCGCCCTGCGGGAGGGGACCGAGGAGTCGGGCGTCCCGGGGCTGACCCTGCTGCCCGGCGGCCCGGTCCGGCTCGACCGGCATCCGACGCCGTGCGCCTGGCACTACGACGTCCAGTACGCGGCGCTGGCCCCGGCAGGGTCCGTGGAGGCCATCAGCGACGAGTCCCTCGACCTGCGCTGGTTCCCGTACGCGCAGGTGGCGGAGGTCGCCGACGAGTCGGTCGTCCGCCTGCTGGAGGCGACCCGCGCGCGGCTGTGAACGGGAACGGGTAAGGGGCGGCGTACCGGCTGGCCGCCCCTTACGTGGTCGTCCGCCGGACGATCAGCTCCAGACGTTGCCCTGGTTCTGACCGCGCGCCCCCTGCTGGCCCATGCCGTACTGGGCGGCCAGACCGGAGCCGATCGCCGCGTTCTGCGGCGGCAGCAGCTCGCTGGGCTGCACGAGCGCGTAGCCGGAGCCCATGAAGCTGAGCTCCCATCCCTCACCGGTGTTGCCGCGTCGGCGCCACACCCCGGAGGAGTGGGTCTGCGCCTGCATCTGCACCCGCAGCCCGGTGGACCAGGCGACGATGGCGTCCGCGTCGCAGTTGACGTACTTGTCCGGTGTGACCTGCATCATCAGGGGCGCGCCCGAGGTCATCAGGGCGACCTTGCCGCGACCGGTGATGTTGAGCTGGTACTTCCCGGAGCCGGAGATGCCGTAGAGGCTGTCGACGGCGATGACCTCGTGGTGCAGCGAGGAGTCCATGGCGAGCACATAGCTGCTGTCCACGGTGAGGCCGTCCTGCTCCACGTCCATCACGTGGATGTGCTGGGCGAGGTTGGCGAGGTAGACCGTGCCCTGCCCGTGGCAGCGCATCAGGTCCAGTCCCTCGCCGGTGTACGCCCGCGCGCGTCCCTGCTGGTTGCTCCGGTACTCGGCGTCGAACTCCATCAGGCCCTGGTAGGCGACCATCGTGCCCTTGCGGGCGAGGATGTCGTCGTGGCCCTCCAGAGCGACCCGGAGCATCTGCTTGTTCTGCAGACTCCAGCGTTCCTGGGTCTGCGAGTCGTTGTGCGCGAAAAGTGGGCTCTGCATGACGTTTCTGGCTCCCCCTCAGCCCCGGACCCGGAGGCGGTCGGTGCTGTCCTCGCTGGGCTGGACGACGACGATGCCCTGGCCGGAGAAGGCCATCTGGTAGGCCTCGCCGCTGCCCCGGCCGATGAGCGACTGCGCCTTGAAGCTGCGCTTGCCCTTCACCTTCAGGTTCGGGGACCAGGCGACGAGCGCGTCGGGGTCGACGTACGTCTCGTCCTCGCCGCCGCCGCAGTCGACCACGATCGGCTTGCCCCGGGAGGTCAGCGCGACCCAGCCCTGGCCGCTGATCTTGGTGTTCCACAGGCCCTGCCCGGCGAACTTCGCGAGCCCCTTGACGCGCTCGACGCCCCAGGTGAGGTGTGCGTCGAAGGCGAGCAGGTTGGTGGCGTTGACGGAGATGCCGTCGCCGTTGAGGTTGATCACGACGACGTCGGCGCCGTAGTCGGCGAGGTAGAGCAGACCGTCGCCGGTGCACTTCATCAGGGGCGCGCCCTCGCCGGTCATCCAGTCGCGCGCGATCTGGCGCACGGCCGGCGGGTTGGGCTCGTACTGGACGAAGCCCTCGTAGGCGACCATCGAGCCCACGCGCGCGAAGAGGTCGTTGCCGGTCTGCATGGCGACCTTCAGCATGTGGTTGCCGTGGTTCTCCATGCGGGCGGTGACGGGTGCGGGGGCGTAGCCCGCGAGCGGCTGGTTCATGACGGGCTCCCTCAGACCTCGTACGGCTGGACGACGATGAAGTTGCCGGGAGCTCCCCGGAACTGGAGGTTGACGCTCTCTCCGGTGTCGCCGGGGTAGGCGTTGCGGCGCATCCGCACCTGGCTGGAGACGACCACCTGGGAGGCGGCCGACCAGGCGACGACGGCGTTGCAGTCGGCGAACGTGGTGGGCGTGACCGGCAGGACGACGGGGGTGCCGTGCGTCTTGACGACGATGGTGCCGGTGCCCTGGAACTGCATGGTGAACAGCGCGCCGCCGGGAATGCCGTGCCCCTCGATGCGACGGACCTCGTACTGGAGGCTCTCGTCGAAGGCGAGGACGTTCTCGGCGGAGACGCAGATCGCGTCGCCCTGGAGTTCGATGGGGTGCACATGGGTGGAGTTCTCGGCGAGGAAGACCTGCCCCTGGCCGGTGCAGCGCATCAGCTGCATCTCCTGGCCGGTGGCGTTGCCGACGATCCGCCCGGCGAACCCGGCGCCCTTGTAGCTGAAGTCGACCTTGCCCTGGTAGAGGACCATGCTGCCCTGACGGGCGAGCACCGGCTGCCCGCCCATGCCGAGGTCGACGCGGATCAGCTTCTTGTTCTGCTGCGTCCAGCGCTGCCCGGTGGGCGTCTCCTTGAACTGCTGGAGAGCGGCGGTCACACCGGCGCCGCCCTGCGGGGCGCCCTGGGGCACGCCGTAGGCCTGCTGGCCCGGGATCTGCCCGAACGGCGGCTGCTGGCCGTAGCCGGGCGGCGGAGCCGGCTGTCCGTAGCCGGGCGGGGCCTGCGGCGCCTGGGGCTGCTGGCCGTAGCCGGGCGGCATGGGCGCGGTCGGCGCGGGTCCCTGCCCGTAGGGCTGGTGCGGCGGCTGGCCGTAGGGCGCCGGGGCGGGGGCCGGGGGCGGGACATGGCCGCTGCCGGGCGGGGCCAGGGGCGCGATGATGGTCGGCGCGGCGTGCACCGAGGGCGCGGGCGCCGGGGCGGGCGGCGGAGTGGCGCCGGGCGGGGGCGCGAAGCCCTGAGCGACCGGCTGCGGCGGATGCGGGGCGGGGGCCGGCGCCGAGGGCGCTCCGAACGCGGGGGGAGCGAAGCCGGGAGCGGCGCCGCCGGTCAGGGGCTGCGCGGGCGCGGCGGGCGCCTCCTCCTCGGCGACCTCGCCGCCGAAGTTCTTCAGCAGCGCGTCCAGGCCGCCGTCGAAGCCCTGGCCGACGGCCGCGAACCGCCAGACGTCCTTCAGGTAGAAGTCGCCCAGCATCACGGCCCGCTCGGTGGTGAACTCCGCGCCGCTGAACGCGTAGCGGGCCACTTCCTCACCGCCCGCGACGATGCGGAGATGGCCGGGACCGATCTGCGACATCTGCCCGGCGCCATCGAGGGTCGCCGTGAAGGAGAGCTTCTGGATCTGCGGCGGGATCCGGTCCAGGGTGATGCGGAAGGACTCCGTGTCGCCGGCCTGGGCGCCCAGGAGCTGGATGGACTCCTCGGGAGACTTCGGCTGGTTGAAGAAGACGAAGTACCGGTCGTCCGAGAGCCGCTCGTCGGCGTCGAGGCCGAAGCAGCTGATGTCGAAGGTCAGGCCGGGTGCGGTGATCTGCACGCCTACGTACAGATCGGTGCCCGCGGTGAGGTCACTGATCTTGGCCTTGTGGCCGCGTTGGAATTCCCTGGGCATGCGTAACGACCGTCCCCCATCCCGATTGCGAGTGCGTCGCGTCAGGCTAACGGCAAAGTCGGACAACGCACGATGTCGGTACAGACCCGGTACACAACCGGCGTCGCATGAGGTCGGACGGGTTCACCGCGCGCGGCGCAGGTCACTCCGCGCGTGCGCCCGGCGGGTGGGGCAGCCGTTCGGCCGCGACGACGCCCTCCAGGTAGCCGCGTGCGCGCTCGGTGCGCGGGTACGCCTCCAGCAGCCGCCAGAAGTCGGGGCCGTGGCCGGGCACGAGCAGGTGCGCGAGCTCGTGGGCGAGGACGTAGTCGATGACGTACTCGGGCATGCCCTTGAGCCGGTGCGACAGCCGGATGCTGCCCTCGGCCGGGGTGCACGACCCCCACCGGGTGTTCTGGTTGGTCACCCAGCGCACCGAGGCGGGCCGGGCCCGGCCGCCGAAGCACTGGGCCGAAAGCCGCTCCGCGCGCTCGGCCAGCTCGGCGTCGCCCGGCACCCGCCTGCTCTCCTGCGCGGCGAGCTTGTCGAGCATGACGTTCACCCAGCGTTGCTCCTCGGCCTCGGACATCCGGGCGGGGATCAGCACGATGGTGCGGTCGCCCTCGCGGTACGCGGAGACCGTCCGGCGTCGACGGGCGCTTCTGCGGACCTCGATCGCGCTCGCCCGTGGGCCGCTCGGCGGCTGGCTCGTCGTACTGCGCTGTGGTGTTCCGGCGCGGTGCAGTGGGTCGGCGGACACGCCCCGACGTTACCCGCTGCACATGGGGGAAGTCCCGACTCCGGGGCGGTTCGGTTCCGATCTCTCTCGTCACTTTTGCCTCGTACGACGCATTTGTACGATGAACACCGCTGCCTGTGGACAACTTTCGGCGGGCTCCGGCGGGGCCGGGCATGCTGGCACTCGTCGGCGGAGCGAGGACACCCCACGCCCCGCTCCGTCGACGTCACGGGGAGTTTCCAGGCATACGGGGGCCTTCGATGCATCCGACGGTGAAGCCCGCGCTGCGGCGCGGCTGGCGTGACCTCAACACGGTGCAGTTCGGGATGACGCCGGCGCACGCACTGACGCTCGGCCCGGTGGACACGGCCACCGGGAGTTTCCTCGACCTGCTGGACGGCACCCGAGGGCTGCCGCTGCTACGGGAGGAGGGCCGCCGCATGGATCTGCCCGACGGCCATGTCGACCGGCTGGTGGACCGGCTGGCCCGGGCGGGGTTGCTCGACGACGCGCGCGGCGGCGGACCGGACGCCGCCGCGCTGCGGGAGAAGAGGGAGGTCATGGACCGGCTGCGCCCCGATCTCGCCGCGCTGTCCCTTCTCACGCCGGAACCGGGCGACGCGATCGAGCACCTGGCCGCCCGGCGCGGGCTGCGGGTGCAGGTGCGGGGCGCGGGCCGGGTCGGCGCGGTGCTCGCCGCCCTGCTGTCGGGGGCGGGTGTCGGCGGGGTGGAGGTGCAGGACGGCGGCCGGGTGGAGCCGGAGGACGTCGCTCCGGGCGGCCTCCCGGCCGAGTCGATCGGTGAGCGCCGGGACGAGTCCGCCCGCCGTGTCGTACGCCGGGCCGCACCGGACCGCCCGCCGCGCAGGTCCCCGGGGGCTCCGCACGGGTCGGACACCCCGGGCTTCAGCCTGGTGATCCTCGCCCCGCGGGACGATGTGTCCGTGCACGCGCCCGCGCCCTCGGCGGCGGATCCTCTGATTGCCTCGGGCACACCCCATCTCTATACCGGCGTCGTGGAGGGCACGGGCGTCGTCGGTCCGCTGGTGCTGCCGGGCGAGACGGGCTGCGCGGGTTGTCTGCAGCAGGAGCGCATCGACCGGGATCCGGCCTGGCCGCGGCTGGTCGCCCAGTGGCACTCCGGCGGAAAACGCGCGGTACGCGCCTGTGACCTGGCCCTGGCCACGGCCGTCGCCGGACTGGCCGCCGCCCATGCCCTCGCCTTCCTCGACGGTCGGACCCCGCCGGGCGAAGGCGCACGGTGGGAGGTCAGCTCCCCCACCCTGCAGTGGCGCGCACGACCGGTACGGCCCCACTCCGCCTGCCCGTGCGGGGCCGCGCGCAAAGGTGAGCGGGAACACCCCTCCGAGGACCGGGGAGCACACGCGACAATGGACAGGCATCGGCATCCGACGGAGCATCGCCGTACGGCGGACGCGACGCGGCTGTCTGGGACTTGGAGGGCGCATGTCTGATCTTCCCCGGAAGGCGGTCACCCGGACCGCCAAGCTCGCCGCGCTCCCGCTCGGCTTCGCCGGGCGGGCGACCTGGGGCCTGGGCAAGCGGATCGTCGGCGAGTCCGCGGAGATCGTCGGCCGCGAGCTGCAGCAGCGCACCGCCGAGCAGCTCTTCAAGGTGCTGGGCGAGCTGAAGGGCGGAGCGATGAAGTTCGGACAGGCGCTGTCCGTCTTCGAGTCCGCCCTGCCCGAGGAGGTGGCCGGCCCCTACCGCGCGGCGCTCACCAAGCTTCAGGACGCGGCGCCGCCGATGCCGACCCGCACCATGCACTCCGTGCTCACGGCGCAGCTCGGCGAGGACTGGTCCGAGCTGTTCCTGGAGTTCGACGACAAGCCGGCGGCGGCAGCCTCGATCGGCCAGGTGCATCGAGCGGTGTGGCACGACGGCCGGGAGGTCGCGGTCAAGGTCCAGTATCCCGGGGCCGGCGCGGCACTCCTGTCCGACCTGAACCAACTCAGCAGGTTCGCGAGGCTGTTGGGCCCGCTGATCCCCGGCATGGACGTCAAGCCGCTGATCACGGAACTCAGGGACCGGGTCTCCGAGGAGCTCGACTACGGCCTGGAGGCGCGGGCCCAGCAGGCCCACGCGGAGGAGTTCGTCGACGACCCCGACGTCGTGGTTCCCGCCGTCGTCCACCAGTGCGACCAGATCCTGATCACCGAGTGGATGGACGGCGTGCCGCTCTCCGAGGTGATCGCCGACGGGACCGAGGAGCAGCGCGATCGCGCCGGTCAGCTGCTGTCCCGCTTTCTCTTCTCCGGTCCGGCACGCACCGGCCTGCTGCACGCCGACCCGCACCCCGGCAACTTCCGTCTCCTGCCGGGCGGACCGGGCGGCGAGGACGACTGGCGGCTGGGCGTGCTGGACTTCGGCACCGTGGACCGGCTCCCGGGCGGCCTGCCCGATCCGATCGGTGAGTCGCTGCGCATGACGCTGGACGGCGAGGCGGAGGCGGTCTACGAACTCCTCCGCAGGGAGGGCTTCGTCAAGGAGTCCATCGAGCTGGACCCCGACGCGGTCCTCGACTACCTCCTGCCGATCATCGAGCCGGCCCGGGTGGAGGAGTTCACGTTCACCCGCGGCTGGATGCGCAGTCAGGCGGCCAGGATCGCCGACATACGCTCCCCCGCCCACCAGTTGGGCAAGCAGCTCAACCTGCCGCCGGCCTACCTGCTGATACACCGGGTGACACTGAGCACGATCGGCGTGCTGTGCCAGCTCGGCGCGACGGTGCGACTGCGCGCGGAGCTGGAGGAGTGGCTGCCCGGATTCCTCCCGGAGGAGGCCCCCGACGACCAGGAAGCACTGGACGAGCTGGAGGAGCTGGAGGCAGAGGATTCGGTCGCGGAGGCCTGAGGAGAGGGGTGGTGTGACGCTTCTCACCACCAGTCCGAGTCCAGTCGCCCCTCGATCGCCCTGAGGTTGTCGCGCGCACAGGCCTCGCAGAAGTAACGTCGCGCGCCGCGCTCCACCGAGCAGGTCCAGGTGACGGGTGGTGGCTGCGCGGCCTGCGCACCGCAGCGCCCGCACGCCACGAGGCCGGGCGAGCGCATGGAGTCGCCTAGCTCGCGGTCTCCGGCTCCGTCGCTGTCTCCGGCTCGGTCGCCGTCTCCGGCTCGGTCGCCGTCTCCGGCTCGGTCGCTGTCTCCGGGAGGACGCGTCATCCTCGGGACGATAGCCCCGCAACCCGGCGGTTCGCTCTACAACGCACCGCGGGGGCCGGTCCGTTCGGACGGACCGGCCCCCGCGGGGAGAGCTTCGCCCCCCCGGTGAGTCGGGAGGCCACCGCTTCAGGTGGGTGTCGTTACTGCATCACGGCCATGGCGAGCGCCCGGCGGGCGCGCAGCGAGGCGCGCTCGGCCCGACGTTGCATCCGGCGAGCGGCCAGCAGGCGCGCGGCCTGGCGCCCCTGCTCGGCCTCGCGCAGTCGGTCGTGCATATGCGCACGAGCCAGGGCTTCTGGGATGAGTTGCATCTCGCGGGTCCTGTTCTGACGCGAGTCGTACGCGCCGGTGGTGGTGACGTCTTCGGTCGCGGAGCCTGCGGGCTCGCTGGTGAACGGCTTCATCGGGGCCTGCTTCTTGGGGTCTTGCGTGAGGGGGCGGTCGATCGTTCCTGCGATGTTCATGCTGTGACCGGGTTCTTGCGCGGGCGACCACGCGGCCGCTTGCGGGCGACGACGACACCCTGGACGAACAGCTCGCCACCCCAGACACCCCAGGGCTCGCGCCGCTCCTTGGCACCGGCGAGGCAGGCCTCGACCAGCGGGCAGGTGCGGCAAAGGGACTTGGCGTACTCGACGTCGGCGGGGGTCTCGGCGAAGAAGACCTCCGGGTCGTAGGAACGGCAGGGGACGGGCACGCCGAGGTTCTCGATGGCGTCGTCGAGCGCGGTGAGCGCCGTGAGCGGGGTCAAGGTGGGGTCCTTCGTGAGGCCGGGCGGGGGGAACGTGTCGGAAGGCGGTACGGACGGGGCGTGCGCTTCGAGTTGCACGGTGTGTTTTTCCTCGTCTGGTCGGTCCGGTCCGGTAGGACCGGTTGTCGGCGGGTACCGGGTTCTTTTCTTGTCCCGAGGCCCCTTCGCTCCGTCGTCCCCTGGTTCGGGACAAACAGAAGGGCCGCGGATCCCGGGTGGGGTTCCGCGGCCCTGAAGGCACCGGCCTGATCGACGATCAGGCTGGATCACTCCAGGGTTCCGGCCCACGGAAGGCCCACATCAGGTGGTGCTGCGTCGTCTGCTTCCGGAATCCGGCACCGGCTGCCGCAAAGGCATAGGCATGCGCCTGTCCCTTTACTGCTTCCAGTGCCTTGGTCGGTCGCTCATTGCGCTCGCGGACGGGAAGATCCGCGGAGGCAACGGAGGAGGACGCCAGCCGGCCGGCACTGATGCCGGACAGACCGGTGCCCAGGGTGGAGGCGCCGAGCATGCACGTGGAGACGACCGAGAGATCGGTCAGTTTGGCGGCGGAGCTGCGGTTGATGATGATCACTGGAATCGCCTCCTCTCGGCGTCTCGGGGGACCGGGGTGAGCCGGTCCGACGGATATGCAAGTACAGCACGGAAGCAGGGCCTTGGAGAAGGCCGCCGTTCCCGTGTCTAAGAACCTATGGGGATTGCCGGGGCATGCGCAAACTATTTTTCCGACGAGTTCGGATCAATGTCCCGCGCCTCGCCCCTCAGTCCTCCGCGTCGCCCCCCGCAACGTCTTGGCCTGCGCAGATGGCGAGAACGTCGGTGCCGTAGCGGTTGAGCTTGCGCACGCCCACCCCCGGGATCCGCGCGAGCTCGCCCTCCTCCTCGGGCACGGTCTCGGCGATCGCCATCAGCGTCTTGTCCGTGAAGACGCAGTACGCCGGCTGTCCGCTTCGCCGGGCCTGGACCGCACGCCAGTCCCGCAGTCGTTCGTAAAGCCCCTCGTCCATGTCGGAAGGGCAGTCCTCGCAGCGCATCAGCTTCATCTCGCCGGCGTCGGTCAGGGTCCGTCCGCAGACCCGGCAGCGGGCCGGGCTGCGCTGCGTCCGGCGTGGCGCGGCGGGCGCGAGCGCCGTCCCGCCGGTGAAGCCGCGCTCGATGCCTCCGGCGCCTCCGACCCCGACGCGGCCGGCTGCGGCGCCCGAGCCGGGGCGCAGGCCGTCGAGGAAACGGCTGGGACGACGGCTGGGGCGGCCGCCCGGCGAGCGGGAGAGCGCCCAGGAGACATGGAGACGTTCACGGGCCCGGGTGACCCCTACGTAGAGGAGACGGCGCTCCTCCTCGATCTGCTCGTCGGTCTTGGCGTAGGTGATCGGCATCATGCCCTCGGCGACGCCGACGAGGAAGACGACGTCCCACTCGAGGCCCTTGGCCGAGTGGAGGGAGGCGAGGGTTACGCCCTGCACGGTCGGGGCGTGCTGGGCGCTCGCCCGCTCGTCGAGCTCGGCCACCAGGTCGGCGAGGGTGGCGCCGGGCTGGGCGGCGGCGAAGTCCTGGGCGAGGCCGACCAGCGCGGCCAACGACTCCCAGCGCTCTCTGACGGCCCCGGAGCCGGCCGGCGGCTGGTTGGTCCAGCCCTCGCCGGAGAGGACGGCACGCACCTGGGAGGGCAGATCGACGGCGTCCTCCAGAAGCGCGTCGTTGCCGCCGAAGCGGGCCGCGCCGCGCAGGGCGACCCCCGCCTTGCGCACCTCGGGCCGGTCGAAGAACCGTTCGGCGCCGCGCAGCTGGTACGGGACGCCGAGGTCGGCCAGAGCCTGCTCGTAGGTCTCCGACTGCGCGTTCGTACGGAACAGGACGGCGATCTCGGCGGCCGGGACGCCGGCGCCGAGGAGCTCGCGGATGCGGCGGGCCGCGCCCTCCGCCTCGGCCGGCTCGTCGGGGTATTCGGAGTACGCGGGCTCCGGTCCGGGCGCGCGCTGGGAGACCAGCTCCAGACGGTGGTCCGCGGCGCGGCCGCGGGCCTGGGCGAGCAGACCGTTCGCGAGATGGACGACCTGCGGCGTGGAGCGGTAGTCGCGCACGAGCTTGACGACGGTGGCGCCGGGGTGGCGGGTGCGGAAGTCGAGCAGGTGGTCGGGGGTGGCCCCGGTGAAGGAGTAGATCGTCTGGCTGGCGTCGCCGACCACGCACAGGTCGTCCCGCTCGCCGAGCCACAGCTCGAGCAGGCGCTGCTGGAGGGGGCTGACGTCCTGGTACTCGTCGACCACGAAGTGCTGGTACTGGGCGCGCACCTGCTCGGCGATGTCGTGCCGGTCCTGCAGGACGGCGACGGTCAGCAGCAGGACGTCCTCGAAGTCGATGACCCCGCGGGCCCGCTTCATGTCCTCGTAGGCGGCGTAGAGCTGGGCGATCTCGGCCGGATCGCGGGGGATCTCGCGGCCCGCCTTGGCGGCGGCCAGGGCGTAGTCGGCCGGGACGGTCTGGGTGACCTTGGACCATTCGATCTCCGCGGTGGCGTCCCGCAGCTCACCCCGGTCGAGCCGGATGCGGCAGGCGGCGGCCGCGTCCGCGACGAGCTGGATCTTTCGGTCGACGAGCCGGGGCAGAGAGCCACCGATCGCTTTCGGCCAGAAGTACTGGAGCTGACGCAGGGCCGCGGAGTGGAAGGTGCGGGCCTGGACGCCCTGGGCTCCCAGCTGGCGCAGTCGGCCCCGCATCTCCCCGGCGGCACGGTTGGTGAAGGTGACGGCGAGCACGCTGGAGGGCTGCAGGATGCCGGCGCGGACTCCGTAGGCGATGCGGTGGGTGATCGCCCGGGTCTTGCCGGTACCGGCTCCTGCCAGCACGCACACCGGACCGCGCAGGGCGGTGGCCACCTCGCGCTGCTCGGGGTCGAGCCCTTCGAGCACCGCGTCGGCCGAGTCCGGTGCCTGCGGGAAGAGGGAGGAGTGCGTTGCTGCTGTCACACAGCCATGCTGCCAGGTCCCCGGAGGCGGACGGGTCGGTTGTCCACAGGCGGGCCCTCGCAGTCGTACTAATGCGGCGAGCGTCACCTCGGCGCCCGCGCCGAGGCTCGGCTCGCGGGGAATGGCAGCCCTGCCGCGTGCGTTGTCCCCGTAGGATCGCCTGTCCCCCGACCCGCCGAAGGAGCACGAGAGACATGCTGGGCACCGTGACGATGTACAGCACCACGTGGTGCGGCTACTGCCAGCGGCTGAAGAAGCAGATGGACCGCGAGGGCATCGCGTACACCGAGATCAACATCGAGCAGGACCCGGATTCCGCCGCGTTCGTCGAGAAGGCGAATGGCGGAAACCAGACGGTGCCGACGGTCCTCTTCCCCGACGGTTCGACGCTGACGAACCCGTCGCTGGCGCAGGTGAAGCAGAAGATCGGCGTGTGATCGTGTCCGGCGCGTGACCAGGCGCAGCCGTGCGAGAAAGGGCGGCCCCGAGCTCTCGGGGCCGCCCTTCGCCTGTGTCGGGTCAGGCGCTGCGGGTGGGCAGCGGCTTGCCGTACCAGAGTTCGATCAGGCGGGCCGCGATGGAGATCCCGTAGGGGGGCAGCACCTCGCCGGACTCGAAGGCGGCGCCCAGTTCGTCGCGGGAGAACCAGCGGGCCTCGTGGATCTCGTCGCCGTCGACGTCGATGTCGGTGGACGTGGCGCGGGCCATGAAGCCCAGCATGAGGCTGGACGGGAAGGGCCAGGGCTGGCTGGCGATGTACTCGACCGGGCCGACGGTGATGCCGGCTTCCTCGAAGACCTCACGACGCACGGACTGCTCGATCGACTCGCCCGGCTCCACAAAGCCGGCCAGGGTGGAGAAGCGGCCTTCGGGCCAGTGGACCCGGCGGCCGAGGAGGATGCGGTCGTCCTCGTCGGTCACGGCCATGATCACCGCGGGGTCGGTGCGCGGGTAGTGCTCGGCGCCGCAGGCCGGGCAGCGGCGGATGTGACCGGCGGCGGCGATGACCGTGCGCTCGCCGCAGCGGGAGCAGAAGCGGTGGGTGCGTTGCCAGTTCTCCAGGCCGACCGCGTGCACCATGAGCCCGACGTCGCGGGGTGACAGCAGCAGTCCCGCCTCGCGCAGTCCGGCCGGGCGCGCGGACTGGTCGATGCGGCCGGGCAGCGCGTCCTTCTGCAGGGCGAAGTAGCTGACGCCGTCGTCGTCGGTCCCCAGGAAGTAGCGGTGCGCCTCGGTGAGGGGCGCCTCGAACGACGGGGTCATGACGAGTTCGGTGCGGGCGTCGGCCGTCTCGTCGATGAGGACCTGACCGCCGGAGACGACGAAGCAGCGCGTCGTCGGGTGGCTCCACGCCGCGGCCAGCCAGGCCTCGTCGAGCCGGTGGTGGGCGGCCCGGTCGACGCCGCTCGGCGCGGTGAGCGAGATGGGTCGATCGGCGTTCTGGTCGGTCCAGGTGGTCACGGGTACTTCCAACTCCCCCGGTGGAACGGTTGTTTCGGCGGGCGGTTCAGCGGGACGTACAGCAGGGGACGACCGGTTCGGGTGCGGGGTCGCGGGGCGGGGCGGTCTGTCCAGTGTGCGCCCCGCGCGCGGGCGCTCCGGGCCGATCGGGGACGTCAGGGCGCATGACGCCAGTTGTCCGCGAGGTCGCTCCAGAGGTGGGCGGCGGTCTCGACGCCCCTGAGGAGGAGGTCCAGCTCGACCTTCTCGTTCGGCGCGTGCCAGCCGTCCGAGGGAACGGAGATGCCGAGGAAGAGCACGGGAGCGCCGAGGACCTCCTGCAGGTCGGCGGCGGGCCCGGAGCCGCCCTCACGGGTGAAGCGGACGGGTGCGTCGAAGGCGCGGCCCATGGCGCGGACCACCGACTGCAGCGCCGGGTGGTCGAGCGGGGTCAGACACGGGCGGGTGGCCGGACCGAAGGTGATCTCGTGCCGGATCCCGGCGGGCAGCTGGTCGGCGGCCCACGCGCGGACGGCCTTCTCGACGTGCTCGGGATCCTGGCCGGCGACGAGCCGGAAGGACAGTTTCACGAACGCCGAGGACGGGACGATCGTCTTGATGCCGGGGCCCTGGTAGCCGCCGCCGATGCCGTTCACCTCGGCGGTGGGGCGGGCCCAGATGCGTTCCAGGGTGGAGTGTCCCGCCTCGCCGTGTGCGGCGTGGGACCTGGCGGTGCGCAGCCACTCCTCCTCGTCGAAGGGCAGCTCGGCGAAGAGTTCGCGCTCGCGGTCGGTGAGTTCGACGACGCCGTCGTAGAAGCCGGGGACGGCCACGCGCGCGTGCTCGTCGTGCAGGGCGGCCACCAGTCGCGCGACCGCGGTGGCCGGGTTGGGCACGGCGCCGCCGAAGGAGCCGGAATGGATGTCCTGGTCGGGGCCGAGGAGCCGGATCTCGCACTCGGCGAGACCTCGCATGCCGGTGCACACGGTCGGGGTGTCCTCGGACCACATGCCCGTGTCGGAGACGATCACGGCGTCCGCGGCGAGCCGCTCCGCCTGCCGCTCGACCAGGTCGCGGAAGTTCGGGGAGCCGGACTCCTCCTCGCCCTCGATCAGCAGCTTGAGGGTGACGGCCGGGGCCGGGCGGCCGGTGGCGGCGAGGTGGGCGCGTACGCCCAGGGTGTGGAAGAAGACCTGGCCCTTGTCGTCGGCCGCCCCGCGCGCGTAGAGGCGGTTCTCGCGCACGACGGGCTCGAAGGGGTCGGTGTCCCAGCCGTCCTCACGGGCGGCGGGCTGCACGTCGTGATGGCCGTAGACCAGGACGGTGGGAGCCTGCGGGTCGCCGGACGGCCACTCGGCGTACACGGCCGGCGCACCCGGCGTCGGCCAGACCTCGACCGTCGGGAAACCGGTCTCCCTCAGTTTGGCGGCGAGCCAGTCCGCGCTGCGCCGTACGTCGGGTGCGTGGTCGGGCTGGGCCGACACCGACGGGATGCGCAGCCACTCGGCGAGGTCGTCGAGGAAGGCGGCGCGGTGCTGCTCGATGTACGTGCGGACGGCGCTGACGGCACTGTCAACGGGATGGCTCATGCTCACGAGCCTATCGGCCCGCGCCGACATCATCGCCGGGCCCTCGATCGCGCTGTGCTCGCCCGGCCGGTGCGCCGCGGTCGCTCCCGACGGTCTCTTCCCCGGTCAACAGGCGCTCCAGCGCGGCACGATCGGGCAGTCCCGGAGGGCGTACGACGTCGCCGGTGCGCACATACAGGAACCCCGCTGTGACGGATTCCACGGGGACGCCCTGCTGCTCGGCCCACGCCAGCCGGTACAGCGCGAGCTGGAGGGGGTCTGCGGTACGGGCGCGGTGGGTCTTCCAGTCGAGGATGTCGTAGGTCGCCGAGTCTCCGTCGCCCTCCTTGTAGACGGCGTCGATGCGGCCCCTCACGACGCGGCCGGCGAGGGCGAGCTGGAAGGGCGCCTCGACGCGGTACGGAGTGCGGTGGGCGTACTCGGTGCGTTCGAAGGCGTCCTTGAGCTCCTGCAGATCGCGTTCGTCGGCGATCTCGGCGTCGCCGCCGGGCAGTTCGTCCGGTCCGAGCAGGGGGAGCGTCAGTTCCTCGAAGCGGGCCTCCACCCAGGCGTGGAACCGGGTGCCCCGGCGCGCGGCCGGTTGTGGGGGGCGCGGCATGGGGCGCGCGAGTTCCTGGGCGAGACCGTCCGGGTCCTCGGCCAGGCGCATCACCTGGGAGGCGGTCAGGGTCGCCGGAAGGGGGACGTCCGTGACGCTCCGGCGGGCGCGCAACAGTTCCCCGGCGAGCGCGTCGAGGTCGCGGTCCCAGGAGGCGACGGCGCGGGCCTCCTCGGGGGTGAGGCGGTTCCCGCGCGGGCGGGGGGCGTCGAGTTCGGGGCCGGTGGCCTGGTGGGGCACGGAGGGCCGGGCGTCGACAGGGCCGTCCGTGAAGGGCGCGGGCTCGGAAGGCGTGCCCGGGAAGGGCGTGTCCTGGGAGGACGGCTCCTCGAAGAGCGAGCCCTCGAGGGGCGGGTCCTCGAAGGGGTCGGCCTCGCCGTAGGGCGGCTCGTCCTCGTCGTAGAGGTCGGCCTCGTCGTAGGGCGGCTCGGGCGGCTCGTCCTCGTCCGGCGGAGGGGGCCAGTCGGGGTCGTCGTAGGCGTCCGGGTCATGGGTGGCCGCCGGTCGGCCGTCCTCGTGCGCGGCGAGGTGCTCCAGGTGGGCGAGGACGGTCTCGGCGGCGGCCCGGCGACGGGCCAGCGCGGTGTCGTCCAGCGGGAGCGGCCACACCTGGTCGAGCGTCGCCCGGTGCAGGGCGGGGTTCTCCTCGCCCTCCTCCGGTTCGTCCGCCCAGACCTCGATCTCACCGTGTCCGGCCGCACCGTGGTCGTGCAGGGCCTGGAGGAAGGCTGACGGACCGCGGGGCTTCTTCTGGGTGGGGCCCCACCAGTGACCGGAGCCCAGGAGGAGGGAGCGCGGGCGGGTGAAGGTGACGTAGCCGAGGCGGAGCTCCTCGGTGTGCTGATGCTCCTTCATGGCCTCGTGGAAGGCCTTCATGCCCCGCGCGTCCCAGGACTGCACGTCGGGGAGCGTGTCGGCGTCGCCGCGCAGCTCGTGCGGCAGCACCTTCGCCTGCGCGGTCCACTTCTCGCGGCCCTGGCCGCTGGGGAAGGTGCCGTCGACCAGGCCGGGGACGGCGACGACGTCCCACTCCAGGCCCTTGGAACGGTGCGCGGTGAGCACCTTGACGGTGTTCTCGCCGCCCGGGAGCGCGTTGTCCAAACCCTTCTCGTACTGGGCCGCGGTGCGCAGGAAGCCGAGGAAGGCCAGCAGGCTCGCCTCGCTCTCGTGGGCGGCGAAGGAGGCGGCGATGTCGAGGAAGTTGGACAGGGTCTCGCGGCGGCGGGCGGCCAGGGCGTGCGGGGACGCCGAGAGTTCGACCTCCAGCCCGGTGACGGCCAGGACGCGGTGCAGGACGTCCATCAAGGGGTCGGCCAGCGAGCGGCGCAGGTCGCGCAGTTCGGTGGCCAGGCGGGCGAAGCGCACGCGCGCGTCCGGCGAGAAGGGCAGCCCGTCGTCGTCCCCGGTGCCGCCGTCGCCGTACAGGGGCGTCTCGAGGAAGGTGTCGAGGGCGTCCGCCAGCGATATGACCTCGGACGGGTCGACCCCTTCGACGGCCTCGGCGAGGCGGCGGTCCGGGTCGTCGTCGCCGTTCCCGCGCGCGTGGCTGACGAGGAGCCGGGCCCGCCGCCCCAGGAGGGCGAGATCGCGCGGGCCGATGCGCCAGCGCGGGCCGCTGAGCAGCCGGACCAGGGACGCGTTGGCTCCGGGATCCTGCAGGACCTCGCAGACGGCGACGAGGTCGGCGACCTCGGGCAGATGCAGGAGCCCGGACAGGCCCACCACCTCGACGGGGACGTCCCGGGCGACCAACGCGCCCTGGATCTCCGCGAAGTCGGTGGCGGTGCGGCACAGGACCGCGATCTCGCCGGGCGCCTTGCCGGTGCGCACGAGATGGGCGATGGAGTCGGCGATCCAGTCCATCTCCTCGGCGTGCGTGGGCAGAAGGGCGCAGCGGACCACCCCGTCGCGTTCGGCGCCGGGGGCGGGGCTGAGGGCCTCCACGCCCGCGTGCATGGCACGCAGGGGCTCGGCGAGGCCGTTCGCGAGCTCCAGGAGGCGGCCGCCGCTGCGGCGGTTCTCGCTGAGCGACTGGCGCCGCGCCCTGCTTCCGTCGCCGTGCGCGAAGTGTTCCGGGAAGTCGTCGAGGTTGGCGACGGACGCGCCGCGCCAGCCGTAGATCGCCTGGCAGGGGTCGCCGACGGCGGTCACGGGGTGGCCGGTGCCGCCGCCGAACAGGCCCGCCAGGAGGATGCGCTGGGCCACCGACGTGTCCTGGTACTCGTCGAGCAGGACCACGCGGAACTCGTCCCGCAGAAGGGGGCCCACTTCGGGAACCTGGGCCAGTTGGGCCGCCAGGGCGATCTGGTCGCCGAAGTCGAGCAGGTCCCGCTCCCTTTTGGCGGCCCGGTAACGCAGCACCAGATCGGCGAGTTCGCGCCGGGCGGCGGCCGTCTCGGGAACCTTGCGCAGATCGGCGTTGGTGAGTCTGGCCCCCTCCAGGGAGTGCAGCAGCTCGGCGTCCCACCGGCGCAGGTCCTCGGGACGCACGAGGTGCTCGGCGAGCTCGGCGTCGAGCGCGAGGAGGTCGCTGATCAGGTCGGCGAAGGAGCGGGTGAGCGAAGGGTAGGGGCCGGGCGCCTCGCGCAGCACGCGCGCGGCGAGCTGGTAGCGGGTGGCGTCGGCGAGCAGGCGGGCCGTCGGCTCCAGCCCGATGCGCAGACCGTGATCGGTCAGCAGACGACCGGCGAAGGCGTGGTAGGTGGAGATCGCAGGCTCGCCCGGCGGGTTGTCGGGGTCGATCACGTCGGGGTCGGTGACGCCTGCCCTGATCAGTGCCTTGCGGACGCGCTCGGCGAGTTCCCCGGCGGCCTTGTTGGTGAAGGTCAGGCCGAGGACCTGCTCGGGAGCGACCTGGCCGGTGCCGACCAGCCACACCACGCGCGCCGCCATCACCGTCGTCTTGCCCGACCCGGCTCCGGCCACGATCACCTGCGGGGCGGGCGGCGCGGTGATGCAGGCCGTCTGCTCCGGGGTGAAGGGGATCCCGAGGAGCTCCTTGAGCTGCTCGGGATCGTTGATACGGGCGGGCATGGGGAGAGGCTAGCGGCGGGCACTGACACTCGATGACAAATCGCCCCGCAGTCCAGAGGACGCACAGGTCAGCGGGGGTGGTGCGGTCCGTCACACTCGCGCCGGACGACACGGCCCGGCATCCTCCGGCCCCCGCTCCCCCGACAGGCGCCGCCCGCTTGTCGCGCCCGACGCCCTCGACGTCCTCGATCCGCTCGACGTCCTCGATCCGCTCGACGCCCTCGAGCCGTTCCAGCCGCTCGGCTCACTCGACCACGTGCCGGCCTTCGGGCCTGGCGCTGCACGAAGCGCGGAAGGCGCAGTGGGCGCACTGCTGGCCCGCGGTCGGGGTGAACCGCTCGTCGAGGACCTTGCCGGCCGCCGTGGCGAGCAGGTCGCCGACCCACTCCCCCTCCAGCGGCTCCTGGGCCTGCACCTTGGGCAGGACCTCGCCGCCGTCCCGCTTGGCGGCCCCCTGGCGCAGTTGGACGAGTTCGGCCCCACCCGGTACGGGCCGTACGCCGTCGAAGGCCTCGTCGACGGCGCCTTCGCGCACGGCGAGCTGGTAGACGGCGAGCTGGGGGTGGCGCTCCACCTCGCGGGCGGTGGGCGCCTGCTTGCCCGTCTTGAAATCGACGACATAGGCGCGGCCGTCGCCGTCGGCCTCCACTCGGTCCATCTGGCCGCGGATGCGGACCTCGTACTCGCCCGCTTCGAGCGTGACGTCGAAGTCGTGCTCGCTGGCGACCGGTGTGCGGCCCGCGCGGTCCATCACATGCCACTGCAGGAAGCGTTCGAGCGCCACGCGCGCGTGCGCCTTCTCCTGCGCCGACTTCCAGGGGGCGTCGAAGGCCAGGGCGTTCCACACGGAGTCGAGGCGTTCCATGAGGACGTCCAGGTCGGCCGGGGTGTGCCCGGAGGCGACCTCGTCGGCGAGGACGTGCACCACGTTGCCGAAGCCCTGGGCGACCGTGGCGGGGGCGTCGGCCTTCACCTCGCGGCCCAGGAACCACTGCAGCGCGCAGGTGTTGGCGAGCTGGTCGAGGGCGCTGCCGGAGAGCACGACTGGCTGGTCGCGGTCGCGCAGCGGCACCTTGCTCTCGGTCGGCTCGAACATGCCCCACCAGCGGTAGGGGTGGGCGGCCGGCACCAGGGGCCTGCCGTCCTCGTCGGCGAGGGCCGCCAGCCGGGCCAGGCGACGGGCGGCGGCCTCCCTGAGCGTGGCGGAGGCGCGCGGGTCCACCGTGGTGGCGCGCAGTTCGGCGACCAGAGCGGCGACCGACAGGGGGCGGCGGGGGCGGCTCGTGACGTCCTTGAGTTCGACGCCGAGTTCGGTCAGGAAGCGGGAGGGCTGGTCGCCGTCGTCGGCGGGCGCCTTCACGGCGGTGACGACGAGTCGCTCCCGCGCGCGGGTCGCGGCCACGTAGAAGAGGCGGCGCTCCTCGGCGAGCAGCGCCCCCGGGGTGAGCGGCTCGGCGAGTCCGTCGCGCCCGATGCGGTCGGCCTCCAGGAGGGATCCGCGGCGGCGCAGGTCCGGCCACAGGCCCTCCTGCACACCGGCCACCACGACCAGGCTCCACTCCAGGCCCTTGGCGCGGTGGGCGGTCATCAGACGCACCGCGTCGGGACGTACGGCCCGCCGGGCGAGGGTGTCGGCGGCGATGTCCTCGGCCTCGATCTCGGCCAGGAAGTTCAGCGCGCCGCGCCCGCCGGTGCGCTCCTCCGCTCGCGCGGCGGTGGCGAACAGGGCGCACACGGCGTCCAGGTCCCGGTCGGCGTTGCGGCCGGCCGCGCCGCCGCGCCGGGCGGCCCGTTCAAGGCGCGCGGGCCAGGGCGTGCCGTCCCACAGGTCCCATAGCGCCTCCTCGGCCGTGCCGCCACGCGCGAGACGCTCGCGGGCCGTCGCCAGCAGCGCGCCCAGGCGCTGGGCACCGCGCGCGTAGGCCGGGTCGTGGGCCACCAGCCGCTCCGGCTGGGCCAGCGCTCGCGCGAGCAGGACGTCGGAGGGCGGCGGCAGCGGGTTCCCGGCGGCCCGCTCCTCGTCGCGCAGCGCACGGCCGAGGCGACGCAGATCGGCGGCGTCCATGCCGGCGAGGGGCGAGGCGAGCAGGGTGAGGGCGGTTTCGGTGTCGAGCCAGCAGGCGTCGGCCCCTCCGGCGTCCTGGGCGCGCTCCACGGAATCTCCCGCCTCCGCGCCCTGCGCATCGTCGGGGTCCCCGGTGCCGTCGTCGTCCCGGGTGCCCTCTGGATCCTGCGCCGTCCCCGGGGCGTGCGCGCCCTCGGTGTGGGCGTCCTCGGTGTCGGCGTCCTCGCCGGGTGGCGCCGAGGCGGCCGCCGTCGGCGGGGCGGTCTCTGCCGTGGCGATCGCCCGGAGTGCCGTCAGCAGGGGGGCGACCGCCGGTTCGTGGCGCAGGGGGAGGTCGTCGCCGTCGATGTCGAGGGGGACGCCCGCCGCGGTGAGGGCGCGGCGGACCGTCGGGATCGTGCGGGAGCCTGCGCGCACCAGGACGGCCATCTCGCGCCACGGCACGCCGTCCTCCAGGTGTGCGCGGCGCAGGATGTCGGCGACGTTGTCGAGCTCGGCGCCCGGGGTCGGATACGTGTGGACCTCGACGCTGCCGCCGTCCCGTGCGGCGGAGAGTTCGCGGTGCGCGCGGACCTTCTCGGCGGGCAGGCGGGTCAGCGGCATCCGCTGGGTCAGCAGCCGGGTGGCGGCCAGCAGGGCGGCTCCGGAGCGACGGGAGGTGCGCAGGACCTCGACGGGCGCCGGACGGCCGTCGGGGCGCGGGAAGGCGTGCGGGAAGTCCAGGATGCCGTTCACGTCGGCGCCTCGGAAGGTGTAGATCGACTGGTCGGGGTCGCCGAAGGCCACCAGGGTCCGGCCGCCGCCGGCGAGGGCGTGGAGCAGCCGCACCTGGGCCGGATCGGTGTCCTGGTACTCGTCGACGAACACCGCGTCGTACTGCGCGGCGAGCCGCTCGGCGACCTCGGCGCGGTGGGCGAGGAGGACCGCGCGGTGGACGAGTTCCGCGTAGTCGATCACACCGTGCAGGTCGAGCACGTCGAGGTACTCGGCCAGGAAGGCGGCGGCGGCCCGCCAGTCGGGACGGCCGATGCGGTGGGCGAAGGCGTCCAGGGAAGCGGGGTCGAGGCCCAGCTCGCGGCTTCGGGCCAGCACCGCCCGGACCTCGTCGGCGAAACCGCGGGTGGTGAGGCAGGCGCGCAGTTCGTCCGGCCACCGCACATGCGCGAGGCCGAGGCGTTGCAGGTCGAGCTGGCCGGCGAGCAGCTCGCGGACCGCCACGTCCTGCTCCGGGCCGGACAGCAGCCGCAGGGGTTCGACGAACAGCTCGGCGTCCTGGTGGGCGCGGACCAGGGCGTAGCAGTACGAGTGGAAGGTGGTCGCCTGGGGCGCGTGGGCCGCGCCCATGCGATGGGCCATCCGGTCGCGCAGTTCGACGGCGGCCTTGCGGCTGAAGGTGAGCACCAGGATGCGCGCGGGGTCGCCGCCCTGGGCGATCCTGGCCGCCACGGACTCGACGAGCGTGGTGGTCTTCCCCGTGCCCGGACCCGCCAGGACGAGCAGCGGACCGGTGCCGTGGTCAACCACCGAGCGCTGGGCGGCGTCCAGACGAGGGGGGTCCACCCGGGCCGCCGGGGTACGCACCAGTCGGTAAGCGCCACGGTTCCCCTGTCGCCCCTGGGGGTGCGACAGGCGCCTGGTGGAGGAAGAGGAGCTCACGTGGTTCGCCGGTCCTGGTGGGTGTGCTGGTTGACGGAGCGACGCTCGGGAAGAGCGGTGATCGCGGGATGAGGGGGACGTGTGCGGCCGACGCTACGCCGACCGGCAACCCGGAAAGACAGCTTCCGGTTGTTCCCACGCGGCCCTCGGCGCCCACGCGACCCGGGTCGCCCGCACAGCCCTCCCGGCCCACACGGCTCTCCCGGCCCGCACACCGCGCGCGTCCCTCGCCCCTCGAACGTACGCCATGCCACGGACGTGCCCTGTTCGCGCTGTTTCCCCCGTACGAGCCACAAGGTCCCCACGGCCCCCTGCGATGGCGGAAGCTGTCAGGTGTGACCTCCCGTGTCTTCGCCGCCGTCCCATCTCGCCCGTCTCATGTCGAGACGCGGCACATGGCCCTCGGCCGCCCTGCCCGCCTCCTTCAGCGGGGTGCCCTCGGCGCGGTAGTGGTCCAGCGCCCGCAGCTCGTGGCCGGGGAGCAGTACCCCGTCCGCGCGCACGACACGCCACCAGGGGGCGGCGCCGCCGTAGAGCGCCATCACCCGGCCGACCTGTCTCGGCCCGCCCTCCTCCAGCCATTCCGCGACGTCTCCGTACGTCATGACCCGCCCGGGCGGGATCAGCTCCGCGACCTCGAGGACCCGCTCGGCGTACTCCGGCAGGGCGTCGGTGTACTCCGGGCGGGCGTCGTCCGGAAGGCTCTGCTCGCTCATCCGCCCCATCCTGCCCCACGGCACCGACAATGCGACGGGCCCGCGACTCCGTGTGCCTCTCGCACCCCGGCGGCCCGTCGGGCAGACTGTGCGCCCCCGCATTTGCACCCTGATGCCCCCGTGTGTCGGTGCGGCATGCCACCATCGTGCGGGCGGTGACCGGTGATACGAGACCAAGAAGAGACGATGAAGCAGCAGGGCGTGCGACCTGAGGGCGCGGAAGGCACCTCTGACGCCGCGCCGCGCCCGGACGTCGCCGACGAGGCACTGGAGGAGGTGCACATCGACGAGGTGGAGGGCGACGAACCCCTGCTTCCCGCGCGCGTGCACCGTCCTTCCGACCTGATGCGCCTGCTGATCGGCGTGCTCGCCGTCGTCGTGCTGCTGGCCATCGCCGCCTTCGCACACGGAACGACCTCGGGCCTCGAACAGGACATCAACAAGGGCACCGGTCAGGCCCCCGATCTCCTGATCAAGATCGCCGGACTGGCGTCCAGCATCGCGATCCTGCTGGTGCCCGTCGCGTTCGCGATCGAGCGGCTGATCAAGCGGGACGGACTGCGCATCGCCGACGGCGTGCTCGCGGCGGTCCTCGCGCACGGCGTGACCCTCGCCACCGACCTCTGGGTCGCCAAGGGCGCTCCGGGATCGATCCAGGAGGCGCTCACCCAGCCCTCCCCCGGTGACATCCACGCCCTCACCGACCCGGTGCACGGCTACCTGGCGCCCGTCATCGCCTACATGACCGCCGTCGGCATGTCGCGGCGGCCGCGCTGGCGCTCGGTGCTGTGGATCGTGCTGCTGCTGGACGCCTTCTCGATGCTCGTCACCGGCTACACGACACCCTTCTCGATCATCCTCACGGTGCTGATCGGCTGGACCGTCGCGTACGGGACGCTGTACGCGGTCGGCTCGCCGAACGTACGCCCCACGGGACGGACGCTGATGGCGGGCCTGCGGCACGTCGGGTTCCGCCCGGTGAGCGCGGCCCGCGAGGAGGTTCCCGACGCGGCCGAGGGAGACCGCGGCCGACGCTACTTCGTCACCCTGGAGGACGGCCCGCCGCTGGACGTCACGGTCGTCGACCGGGAGCAGCAGGCCCAGGGCTTCTTCTACCGCGCGTGGCGCAATCTGGCCCTGCGCGGCTTCGCCACCCGCAGCAGCCTGCAGTCGCTGCGCCAGGCGCTGGAGCAGGAGGCGCTGCTCGCCTACGCGGCCATCGCGGCGGGCGCCAACGCGCCGAAGCTGATCGCGACCTCGGAACTCGGGCCCGACGCGGTGATACTCGTCTACGAGCACACCGGCGGCCGCACCCTCGACTCGCTGGCGGACGAGGAGATCACCGACGATCTGCTGCGCAACGCATGGCACCAGGTGCGGGCGCTGCAGTCACGGCGGATCGCGCACCGCCGGCTCGCGGGCGACGCGATCCTGGTGGATCGTTCCGGCACGGTGATCCTCACCGATCTCCGCGGCGGGGAGATCGCGGCCGGCGACCTGCTGCTGCGCATGGACGTCGCCCAGTTGGTGACGACGCTCGGGCTGCGGGTCGGCGCCGAGCGGGCGGTGGCCTCCGCGGTGGGCGTGCTCGGACCGGACGCGGTCGCGGACTGTCTGCCGATGCTGCAGCCCATCGCGCTGACGCGCTCCACGCGCGCGACGCTGCGCAGGCTGGCACGCGAGCGGGCGCAGCGGGAGCGCGAGGCTGTCCTCCAGGCCTCCCAGCAGGCCAAGCAGGCGCGACTGGAGTCGACACACCACGACGACGCCGGAACCGTCGCCCTCGAGAAACCGGGCAAGAAGGCCGAACGCGCGGAGGCGCGGGCCGAGAAGCGGGCCATCGACGAGGCGGTGGAGGGGGCCCGCGAGGAGGACCTGCTGACGCAGATCCGGCACGAGGTGCTGCTCATCCGCCCCCAGGCGCCGGTCGAACCGGCCCGGCTCGAACGGGTCCGGCCGCGCACCCTGATGAGTTTCATCGCGGGCGCGATCGGCGCGTACTTCCTGTTGACGCAGCTCACGCACATCGAGTTCGGCCCGCTCATCGAGAACGCGCAGTGGGGCTGGGTGGCCGCCGCCGTGCTGTTCTCCGCACTGAGCTACGTGGCGGCGGCGATGAGCCTGCTGGGCTTCGTCCCGGAGCGGGTGCCGTTCCCGCGGACCGTGGGCGCCCAGGTCGCCGGGTCCTTCGTGAAGATCGTCGCTCCGGCCGCGGTCGGCGGGGTCGCGCTCAACACGCGCTTCCTGCAGCGCGCGGGGGTGCGGCCGGGTCTCGCGGTGGCCAGCGTCGGCGCCTCGCAGCTGTTCGGGCTCGGCTGCCACATCCTGATGCTGCTGTCGTTCGGCTATCTGACCGGGACCGAGAAGACCCCGTCGCTGTCGCCGTCCCGCACGGTCATCGCGGGTCTGCTCACGGTGGCGGTGCTCGTGCTCGTGGTGACCTCGGTGCCGTTCCTGCGCAAGTTCGTCTCCACGCGCGTGAGGTCCCTGTTCGCCGGCGTCGTGCCGCGCATGCTGGACGTGCTCCAGCGGCCGCAGAAGCTGGTCACCGGCATCGGCGGCATGCTTCTGCTCACCGCGTGCTTCGTGATGTGCCTGGACGCGTCGATCCGCGCGTTCGGCGACGGGTCGACGTCGCTGAGCATCGCCAGCGTCGCCGTCGTCTTCCTCGCCGGCAACGCGCTCGGCTCCGCCGCACCGACGCCGGGCGGAGTCGGCGCCGTCGAGGCGACCCTGACGGTCGGCCTGATCGCGGTCGGGCTCCCCAAGGAGGTCGCGGCTCCCGCGGTGCTGCTCTTCCGTCTGCTGACGCTGTGGCTGCCGGTCCTCCCGGGCTGGCTCGCCTTCAACCACCTGAGCCGCAAGGGCGCCCTGTAGGGGACCGCCCGACCGAACCGGACGGCTTTCCCTCGTACGGGCCCGCGCCCCGCGCGCAGGCCCGCGCACCGCCGCAGGATGGGTTCATGCCGAACCCCTCCCGTCCGCGCCTCGCCGCCGTGACCGCCGCCTGCGCGCTGTTGTCCTCTTTGGTGGCGGGGTGCGGCGACGAGGCAGGCGACGAGGGGCTGACGGCCCAGAAGCTGACCTGGAAGGACTGCCCCGCCCCCTCGCAGGCGGAAGGAGGCGGCAGTGCACCCTCTCCGCTGCCGCACGGCGGCGCATGGCAGTGCGCCACCATGAAAGCGCCCCTCGACTGGGCGGACCCCCAGGGCGACACCGTGGACATCGCCCTGATCAGGGCCCGGGCCGACGGCGAACGCGACAGACGCATCGGCTCGCTGATCTTCAACTTCGGCGGCCCGGGCGGCTCGGGCGTGTCCACCCTGCCCGCCTTCGGCGACCAGTACGCGGCCCTGCGCACCCGCTACGACCTGGTCAGCTTCGACCCGCGCGGAGTCGGCCGCAGCGCCGGCGTGCGATGCGAGAACGACCAGCAGCTCGACGCCTACTTCCAGCAGGACTCGACGCCCGACGACGCCGCGGAGCGGACCGCCCTGCTGAAGAACACCAAGAAGTTCAACGCGGCCTGCGAGAAGAACTCCGCGAAGATGCTCCCGCATGTGCGGACCACCGACGCGGCCCGCGACATGGACCTGATGCGTCAGGTCCTCGGTGACCGGAAGATGCACTATTTCGGCATCTCCTACGGCACCGAACTGGGCGGCGTGTACGCCCACCTGTTCCCCAAGAACGTGGGGCGGGCGGTGTTCGACGGGGTCGTCGACCCCACGCAGACGTCCGAGCAGGGCTCGCTCGGGCAGGCCAGGGGCTTCCAGCTCGCGCTCGACAACTTCGCCGAGGACTGCACGTCCAAGACGGAGGACTGCCCCGTCGGAAACACCGCGCGCGACGTCGAGGACCGGATCACGGAACTTCTGCGGGCCCTCGACCGCAAGCCCATCCCGGGCATCTTCCCGCGGGTGCTGACCCAGAGCGCCGCGACCAACGGCATCGCGCAGGCGCTGTACGCCAAGGAGTTCTGGACGTACCTCACCGAAGGCCTCGAGCAGGCCTACGCGGGGGACGGCCAGACCCTGATGCTGCTGTCCGACCTGATGAACGGGCGCAGTGAGAACGGCGAGTACAGCAACATCACGGCCGCCAACGTCTCCATCAACTGCGCCGACGACAAGCCGCGCTACTCGACCGCCTACGTGCAGGAGAGGCTGCCCCGGTTCCGGGCCGCGTCCCGCGTCTTCGGGGACTTCCTGGCCTGGGGCATGGTGAGTTGCACCGACTGGGCCGTGCCGGGCGCCGCCGACCATCCGGACGTGAGCGCGCAGGGGTCGGCGCCGATCCTGGTCGTGGGCAACACCGGAGACCCGGCGACCCCGTACGCGGGCGCGCGCAAGATGGTGGACGCGCTGGGCCGGGGTGTCGGGGTCGAGCTGACGTACAAGGGGCAGGGCCACGGCGCGTACGACAGCAAGAACAAGTGCGTGCAGAAAGCGGTGAACGGCTACCTGCTGAACGGCACCGTGCCCGCCGCCGGAACCGTCTGCTCCTGACACCCGCCGCGCTCCGCGCCCCACCCCTCCGGATGTCTCGACTTCCGGAAAAGCCGCAGGTCAAAAGGTTATCCACAGGCTCCGGCGGGCGGATCGCCCGCCGCCTACTATGGCCTGACAGCCGCCCGCCGCCGAGCGCGGGCGGCCCGCGAGGGGGGAAGCGCAATGGCGCGATGGGGACGGTGGACGGCGCTG
Source organism: Streptomyces sp. LUP30 (assembly GCF_001746365.1). GTDB lineage: Bacteria > Actinomycetota > Actinomycetes > Streptomycetales > Streptomycetaceae > Streptomyces. The sequence continues at coordinate 17,229 of NZ_MJAJ01000037.1, read as the reverse complement.
GGGGCCGCCGCCGCACTGCTGGCGACGGGCTGCGGCGGCGGGTCCGGCGCGAGCGGGGACGGTGACGGGAGCGGGGACGGTAGGGGGAGCACGGCCGACGCACCCGCCTCGACCGGCTCCTCCGCGACGACGGGCGCCGCGATCGCCCCGCCCGCCTCGCTGACCGGACAGAAGTTGCACTGGGGACGCTGCAAGGACACCACGGACTCGGCCGCGCCGGACGGCGACTGGCAGTGCGCCACGCTGAAGACACCCCTGGACTGGTCGAGGCCGGACGGCGACACCATCGGCATCGCCCTGGTGCGCGCCAGGTCGCGCGCGAGCGGAGGCGACCGGGCCGGCTCGCTGCTGGTCAACTTCGGCGGGCCCGGCGGCTCGGGCGTCTCGACGCTGCCCGCCTTCGGCCCCACGTTCTCCACGCTGCGCGAGCACTACGACCTGGTGAGCTGGGATCCGCGCTCGGTCGGGGCCAGCGAGGGCGTCCGCTGTCGCAGCGACAAGGAGATCCAGGCCGCCGAGTCGCTGGACTACACCCCCGACACCCCGGAGGAGGAACGGGCCTTCTTCCAGGACGCCACCGGCTTCGGCAAGGGCTGCGCGAAGGCGGCGGGCAAGCTGATGGCGCACGCGTCGACGACCGACACCGCCCGCGACATGGACCTGATGCGTCAGGTCCTGGGCGATCGGAAGATGCACTACTTCGGCATCTCCTACGGCACCGAACTGGGCGGCGTGTACGCCCACCTGTTCCCGAAGAACGTGGGGCGGGTCGTCCTGGACGCCGTCGTCGACCCCACAGCCGACGCGGTGGGCCATGCGCAGAACCAGGCGCGCGGCTTCCAGCGGGCTCTCGACGACTACCTCGAGTCGACGGGCGAGGACCCGAAGAAAGGCACCCGGGAGATCGCGGACCTGCTGGACCGGCTCGACGCCGCGCCGCTGCCTGCCTCGGGCGGGCGCAGGCTGACGCAGACGCTCGCCCTCACCGGCATCGTGGTGCCGCTGTACAGCGAGCAGAGCTGGCCGCGCCTGACCAGCGCGCTGGCGGCGGCGAAGGACGGGGACGGCACCGAGCTTCTGGCGCTCGCCGACGGCTACAACGACCGCGACTCCTCGGGGCACTACGGCACGTCGGCCCACGCCCAACGGGTCATATCGTGCTTGGACGACCGGCAGAGGCCGACCGCGGAGGCGACGAAGAAGCGGCTGGCGGAGTTCGAGAAGATCTCGCCCGTCTTCGGGGACTTCCTGGGCTGGGACACGGCCGGCTGGTGCCACGACTGGCCGGTGGCCGGACAGTACGACACCCCGGAGGTGAGCGCGGCGGGCTCGGCGCCGATCCTGCTGGTCGGCAACACCGGGGACCCGGCGACACCGTACGAGGGCGCGCGCAAGATGGCGGACGAACTCGGCAAGGGGGTCGGGGTGCTGCTCACCTGGAAGGGCGAGGGACATGGCGCCTACACGAGCGGGAACGCCTGCGTCGCCTCGACGGTGAACGCCTATCTGCTGAAGGGGACGGTGCCGAAGGACGGCAAGGTCTGCTCATGACGACGGCGGGGACTGCGCGCACTCGTGGTACGCGCGGCCCCCGCCGATCCGACCGGGCGACCCGGTGGGCGGAGCTGACGGCTCCGTCAGTAGACGGGCTTGCTCGGCTCGATCTGGTGGACCCAGCCGATCACGCCACCGCCGACGTGCACGGCGTCCGAGAAGCCCGCGGCCTTCAGCACGGCGAGGACTTCCGCACTGCGGACACCTGTCTTGCAGTGCAAGACGATCTTCTTGTCCTGCGGCAGACCCTCCAGGGCGGTGCCCATCAGGAACTCGTTCTTCGGGATCAGCTTGGCGCCCGGGATGGAGACGATCTCGTACTCGTTCGGCTCGCGGACGTCGATGATCTCGATGTTCTCGCCGTCGTCGATCCACTCCTTGAGCTGCTTGGGAGTGATCGTGGCGCCGGCCGCCGCCTGCTGGGCCTCCTCGGAGACGACGCCGCAGAAGGCCTCGTAGTCGATGAGCTCGGTGACGGTCGGGTTCTCGCCGCAGACCGCGCAGTCGGGGTCCTTGCGGACCTTGACCTGCCGGTACTGCATCTCCAGGGCGTCGTAGATCATCAGGCGGCCGACGAGCGGCTCACCGATGCCCGCGAGGAGTTTGATGGCCTCGTTGACCTGGATGGAGCCGATGGACGCGCACAGCACGCCCAGGACGCCGCCCTCGGCGCAGGAGGGGACCATGCCGGGGGGCGGGGGCTCCGGGTACAGGCAGCGGTAGCAGGGACCGTGCTCGGACCAGAAGACCGAGGCCTGTCCGTCGAAGCGGTAGATCGAGCCCCACACGTACGGCTTGTTGAGCAGCACGCACGCGTCGTTGACCAGGTAGCGGGTCGCGAAGTTGTCCGTGCCGTCGACGATCAGGTCGTACTGAGCGAAGATCTCCATCACGTTCTCGGCTTCGAGCCGCTCTTCGTGAAGGACCACGTTCACGTACGGGTTGATGCCGAGAACGGAGTCGCGGGCGGACGCGGCCTTCGAACGGCCGATGTCGGCCTGGCTGTGGATGATCTGCCGCTGGAGGTTCGACTCGTCGACCTCGTCGAACTCCACGATGCCGAGCGTGCCCACGCCCGCCGCGGCCAGGTACATCAGCGCCGGCGAGCCCAGGCCGCCGGCGCCGACACAGAGCACCTTGGCGTTCTTCAGCCGCTTCTGCCCGTCCATCCCCACATCGGGGATGATCAGGTGGCGGGAGTACCGTCGGACCTCGTCTACGGTGAGCTCAGAGGCTGGCTCGACCAGGGGTGGCAGCGACACGGGGACTCCGTTGGTCGGTCGATCACTACAGTTGTTCTCCCCGTAACACTGCCACGGCCTTCTTCATTCCGAGACACCTGTTCCAATGCGCGAGACGATTTCGTCCCAGTAGCCGGGCATGGTCTCCCAGGGGTCGGCCAGGCCCGCGCCGTCGGTGAACCAGATCGTCCCCGCGCCCTGCCAGCGGGCGATGCGCAGCGCCTCGTCCAGATGACAGCGCGGCACCCCGTGCACGAGGTGGCAGAAGCGCTCGGGCGGATGCTCGGCGGTCCATTCCGCCACCTGCGACCAGCGGTAGTCGTTCCAGGGGCCGCGGAAGGTGACCAACTGGTCGGCGTGCTCGGCGTAGCCGGGGTACGGGTGGGTTCCGTGTCCGAGGACGAGGTGGGGTGTGCCATGGAGCGTCCGGAGGGTGTCGGCCGTACGGCGCACCGCGGGGAGCGCGGCGCGCTCGGCCGGACAGTGGTCGAGGAGAAAGCCGTCGACCTGGTACCAGTCGAGGTGACGCCGCGCGTCGGAGACGACCTCGGCGAAGGCGCGGGCGCCGTGGCGGAGGTCGAGGCGTCCGAGGACGCGGACGCCCGCGTTGCGCAGACGGCCCGCGGATTCCAGGCAGCGCGGGTCGGGCCGGACGCCGGGCCCGTCGGCGACGTCGAGGACCACCCAGTGCAGCGGCCGGCCGGGGCGGGTGAGCTCGGCCCACTCGGCCGGCGCGAGGAGGGGGTGCGCGAGGCCCGGGACGCCGAGGCCGGTGCGGACGCCGGTGGTCCCGGCGCTCGCGGTGCCCGCCGGTGTTCCGGTCAGATACGACATGCCGCCTCCATCCAGATGTCGGCCAGGGACTCCTCGAGGTTGATGCGGGGCCGCCAGCCGAGCCGGTCCCGGGCCGTGCGGACATCGGCCTGCTGCCAGCTGCCGCAGCCGTCCGGATACGGGTACGCGACCGGCCCGGCGTGGTCGGATTCGAGTCGGGGATGGCCGATGGCGCTCCTGAGGTGGCCGCCGGGCGGGCCGTCGAGTTCGTGGAGGGCGCCGCCGTACCCGGCCACGCGCGCGAGGACCGCGGCCGCGTCCCGCAGCCGGACGGCGCGGCCCGAGCCGATGTTGATGACGCCCTGCGCGGCGGAGAGGGAGGCCGCGTGCACGGCGCGGGCGACGTCCCGGACGTCGATGAAGTCGCGCTGGACGCCGAGGCCGCCGAGCTTGAGCTCGCCGTCGCCGGACTGCATCGCGCGGCGCATGGCCTCGGCGAGCCGGCCCAGCGGGGAGCCGGCGGGCGTGCCGGGTCCCGCGGGCGAGAACACCCGGAGCACGACGGCGTCCAGGCCGGAGCCGAGGACGAGTTCGGTTGCGGCGAGTTTGCTGACGCCGTACGGGCCGCCGGGGCGGGGCACGGCGTCCTCGGCGGTGGAGGAGCCGGGCTGGCTCGGGCCGTACTCGGCGCCGCAGCCGATCTGCACCAGCCGGGCGCCGCAGCCGCTGCGGCGCAGGGCCTCGCAGACGGTGGCGACGGCGACGGTGTTGTGCCGGGTGAGTTCGCGGGCGCCGCCGCGGGTGGTGCCCGCACAGTTGACGACGACCTGGGGGTGGACCGCGTCGAGGAACCGGGTGAGCGCGCCGGGGCTGCCGGACGCGAGGTCGAAGCGGACGTCGGCGTCGTCGCCGCGGCCGAGCGCGGTGAGCTGGACGGCCGGGTCGGCGAGCAGACGATCGGCGACGAAGCGGCCGAGGTAACCGTTGGCTCCGATCAGCAGGACCCTCATCGTGCGGCTCCCGGGGTGTGCGTCGCGGCGGAAGCGGGGGCCGCGGGGGCTCCGGTCACCCCGTGTGCTCCGGCGACCTCGGGTGCCCCGGTGGCACCGGTGGCACCGGTCGCTCCGGATCGGGAGGTGGTCATCTGGTCTCTCCTTCGAGGGTGTTGCGGTGGGTTGCGGCCGGGTGGAGACACGCGCGCGTCGTGCCCTCGGGGCACGGTGGGGGCTGCGTCGCGCGAGGCGGCCGGAGGTGCGGGCGATGGCGGACTCGGTTCAGCACGGCTGGTCCGTTCGGACGTGGGCGGAGGCCCTGGTCAGCGTGCGGGTCGCGTGGATGAGCAGGATCAGGGCGGCGCTCGCGCAGACGAGGGAGGGGACGCCGGCCGGCCCCCAGGCGGACATGAGGCTCTCCACGGGGGTGGCCAGGAAGCCGCATTCGGGCAGGCGGCCCGCGAAGACGGTGGCCGGGGCGAGCACCTCCGCCGCGCCGACGGCCGCGATGACGACGGCCGGGACGTGGGCGAAGCCGTGCACGGTGAGAAGGCGGGCGAGGAAGAGGAGGGCGCCCAGGGTGAGGATCGGGGCGTAGTCGGCGGGCTCACCCAGAACCGTGGCGCAGAGGGCGGTCAGGGCGGTGAGCGCGCACAGGAACAGGGCGAGGGCGGCGAGCAGCAGCGGCTGCACACCCGCCGCGAACTCCTCCAGGCCACGGCTGGAGTTCAGACGGCGGCGGGCCTGCACGGCGAGGAAGTGGGCGCTCCAGGCCGCGGGCGCGCAGGCCAGAGCGAGGGTCAGCAGGGAGGCGGCGGCGAAGGGCCAGGGGCCGCCCGCCGTACCGTCGGGCAGGGCGTCGGGGCCACCGTGGACGGCGGCACGCAGCAGGCCGTCGCCCAGAGCGGCGTACCCGATGAGCCAGCAGGTCCAGGCTTCGGTCCGCTGCAGGCCCTGGTGGGCGCGCCGGTGCCCGCTGAGCGGGCCCCGGCGCAGCGCCGCGTGGACGGCGAGCACCACGGCGAGGAGGCCCGCTGCGGCGACGAGCAGGCTGGTCCGCCCGTCGGTGAGGCGTACGCCGGTCAGGGCCGCGGCGCACAGGACCCCCGGCAGGAGGGTGAGCAGCGCCCAGTCCGGTCGGGGCCGGGGAAGGGCTGTGGGTGCGGCGGGCGGGGGCGCGTCGGCGTCACGGGGCACGCGGGCGTACATCTCCTCGGCGAGGGAGAAGACGTCCCGGTGCCGGAAGCGCGCGGCGGTGCGGTCGGTGACCCCGTGCGCCTCCAGACCCGCCGCGATCTCCAGGGGATCGACGGCCCGTTCGCACAGCTCGCGATGACGGTGCATCAGGGCCTTCACCGGGTCCGCCGCCCCACGGCGGGACACACCCGGCCCGCGGCCGTCGGGGCCGGTGCCCGCGTCGGAGCGCGCCGCGGGGCCGCCCGGCGCCCCGGGCCGGTCCAGTTCGCCGAGCCCGCTCATCGTGCTCCCTCCGTGGCGGCGACCGGCGAGGCCTCCCGGGCCGGCGGCCCCACCGTCCTGGGCGGGCCCTGCCGGGCGGCGCCTCGCGCGGCCAGGTCGATCCACAGGCCCGGCAGCCGCGCCTCGGCCGGGACGGCGAACGGCCGGGGCTCGCCGTCGTCGTCGAAGACGTACGGGCTCACCGGGGCCCGGGAGACGAGCTCCAGGTAGATGCCGTGGAACGCCGCCACGTTCTGCTCGACGGTGAACAGTTCGAGGGCGCGAGCGCGCGCGGCCGCGCCCAGGCGCGCACGCCGCTCGGGGTCGCGCAGCAGCGCCCCGCACGTCTCGGCGAGCGCCCGCGGATTGCGCGGCGGGACGACCAGTCCCGTGCCGCCGATGACCTCGACCACCGCGCCCACGTCGGTGGACACGGTCGCGCGGCCACAGAACATCGCCTCGACCAGGCCGACCGGGAAACCTTCGACGACGCTGGACAGCACGACCACCGCGCCGGCCGCGTACACGTCGGCGAGGGTGGGGGCCTCCGGGTCGCCGACCTCCGCGAAGGAGACCGGGTTGTCGCCGACGCAGTGCGGTCCGTCCGCCTCGTCGGGGAAGAGCTGCGCGGCCAGCATCCGGCAGTGGCCGAGGTAGGCCCGGCCCTCCGCGCCGGCCCCGGCGCCGACGATCCGCAGGCGAGCTCTGGGCTCCTCCTTGCGGACCTCGGCGAAGGCGTGCAGCAGGGAGACCAGGTCCTTCGCCGGCTCCACCCGGCCCACCCAGACGAGGGTGTACGGGTCGGCCGTGTCCGGGGCGTCGCCCACCTCTGCGAAGCGGGACGCCTCCATCCCGGGGTACACGGTGCGCAGTTTGGCGCGGTCGGCGCCGCAGCGCTCCTGCCAGCGGCGGGCGTGTGCATTGCCCGGCGTGACACAGGCGGCCTGCCGGTAGACCTCTGCCGCGAGCCGGCCGTGGAAGGCGGCCAGCAGGGCGCGCACGGCGGGTGCGGCCTCGGCGGAAGGCATGCTCCCGTCGCCCGTCGGCGACGGGGGGCCGCCCGCGCTCAGGTAGTGCGTGCGCAGCCGTACCCCGTACTCGGTCACCAGCAGCGGCACAGCGAAGAAGTGCCGGGCGAGCAGCCCGGGCAGGGCCGCCGCGCCGCCGGACGTGGCGTGGCACAGGTCGACGGAGGCGAGGCCCTCGCCCTCGTCGCCGCCCTGGTCGTCGTACCAGTCGAGCGAGAGGGGGCGCAGTGCGCGTTCGAGGTGGGCCGCGGCGGCGAGCAGATCGGGCACGCGCGCCTCGCGCGCCGTGCGCAGCGCGCCGGGCGCGCGACAGGCGCCCTCCAGGGCGCGCACCGCGCCCTCGGAACGGAGCGCCCCCACGAGGCCGCCTTCGTCCCGGGCGAGCTCGGCGAGGCCGTACAGCGCATTGGCGAAACGGTCCGCCTGAGCGGTGGCACCGACTCCGGCAGGGGCAGTCGCCTCCGGGGACCCGCCCTCGCACAGGACGGCCGCCAACTCCTCGTAGCACTCCGCGAAACGCCGGCGCGCGCGCCGCCCGTAGGCGACCCCGTCCTCCTCGGCCCTCCACAGGGGCGCCGTGCGCACCCGGCCGACCTGCGGCGGAAGCGCGACCCAGCCCGCTTCCTCCTGGTGTTCGGCCCGGCTGAGCGCGTAGACGTCGAACCGGTGCTGCCCGAGCCCGCGCACGAGCCGGTCGCACCAGACCCCGGCGTCACCGCTCACATACGGATAGCCACCCTCCGTAAGCAGTCCGATGCGCACGCGCGTCCCCGATCTCCCGTTTGGGGAGCCGCCGTTGACCCGGCGGCTCGCAGCGGGACGAACGTATGCGGACAAGGCGGTGGTACGACGGACGGTTGTCCATCGCACCACCAAAAGGGGTGAACGGACGTAACTTTCCCGTGCAGGTCGCGTTCTGTCGCGCTAGGAGATCATCCGACCGCGAAACGTTACGCCACGCCCGGACATTACGTCACGCCCGGACGTCACGCTCCGCCGCGGCCCGCACGGCGCGGTCAGGTCGGGGCGGGCTCCCGTCGCCGCGCGCTCCGTCGCCGAGCACGCCGCCGGGCCGCGACCGCGGGGGCGAGCGCCGGCACGGCGGCCAACAGCCGCCGGGTGTACGGGTCCCGCGGCGACTCGTACACCTCGTCGGCCGGTCCCTCCTCGACGACCCGGCCCTGCCGCATCACCGCGGCCCGGTCGCTGACCTGGCGCACCACGGCCAGGTCGTGGGCGACGAAGACCAGGGCGAGCCCGAGCTCACGCTGGAGCTCACCGAGCAGGGCGACGACCTGGGCCTGGGTCGTCACGTCGAGCGCCGAGACCGGCTCGTCGCAGACGATGACCCGCGGGTCGGCCGCGAGCAGTTCACGGGTGTAGTCGTACGCGGGGCCCCCAGGACGGTTCCCGCAGGTCCCTGTTCGACCAGCCGCCCGTGCCGCATCACCAGCACGTCGTCGACGCCCACGTCATGGGTGACCAGCAGCAGCCCCATGCCGGCCTCGAACTTTCTGCGCGTCAACTTCCGGGGAAGGCCCAGGGGTTGGGCAGACAGTGGATCCCGTCGTGGTCGAGGAATTTCGTCTGCTGCTGCATGACCGGCGCGAGCTCGCCGTCCTTGTCGCAGGAGACGTGGCCGAAGCCGAGACGGTGACCGACCTCGTGATTGATCAGCATCTGCCGGTAGGCGTACATCTCGTCGCCGAAGGTCTTCGAGCCCTGCGCCCATCGGTAGGCGTTGATCATCACGCGCTCGGTGGAGGCCGAGTCGCAGGAGACGTTGTCCTCGGTGGTGTCCAGACCCGACTTGGCGCACCAGACGGCGGTGGTGCCCGGACTGGCGAGCGTGACGACGAAGTCGGGTTTGCCCGAGTGGATGCGCTCGAAGGTACGCGCACCGCCGTGCGCCCAGCTGCGGTCGTCGTTGAGCGTCTGCTGCACGGCTTCGGCGAAGAGCGCGCCGTCGAGTCCGAGGCCCTGCTCCACGTCCACGCGGTAGGTGTACTTCCGGCCCTTGCCGGGCGCCTTGGCGACGCCCGCGACCGCGTCGAACCGGCCCGACCCCTTGAGCCTGGCGCCGAGGGGATACCTGACGGCCATCCGCTGCGCGTAGGTGAGCGGGATCGCGCCGGTGGACGCCGAAGGGGTGGGCCGGTCGTCCCTGCGCGCGGTGCCGCCCGCGACGCCCGCCCGATCGACCGCGGCCTGCGGGCGGACGGTGTCGTCCCGCCCGTCGGCGACCTGCCCGGCCACCACGACGGCCAGCACCGTGGTGACGGCGGCGGCCGCGATGCCGGTGAACGTCCGTCCCTTGGCGCCCTTGGCCGGGGCCGGCGCGCCGGCGGACGCCGTCTCGTCGGCCACGTCGAGGCCCACCGACGCGGTCGGGTGGGCGCCACGGGAGACGGTGCGGGCGCCGGCGGCCGAGGCGGGCGGGCTCCCCTCACGCGTGCGCGTCGACGCGTACGGCGTCCCGGCGCGCGCGAAGACGTCGTCGTCCTCCTCCTCGAAGGCGGCGAGGTAGTCCTGTCGGGGGCCCTGACGCGGGCCCGGGCGGGGGCCCTGACGCGGGCCGCCCTCGGGGTTGGGTCGTTGACGCGGTATCACGGGCTGCCCGGTACCCGCCTGTCGCTCCCTCAACTCACCCCAGCCGCCTCCGGCTTCACGCTGCTCGGGGTGACCGCCGCGCACCTGCGGGACCCCGCGGCCGGGCGTCGCGTCGGGAAAGCCGGGCGTTCCGTGCGCCGAAGGGCCGTCGTGACCGCGGACGCGGCCGCCCCTGGTGTCGCCCTGCGAAGGCCCCTGTGCCGGTCCCCCCGGGGTTCCCTGAGGGGGTCTGTGCGCTGATCCCTGTGACGGAACCCCGGACGAGCCCTCGGCGCCGCCCTTGGGGGCGGGCCCACGCCGGCTGTGGCGTCCCACGTCGGCCTCAGCCCCCCGACGTCTCGGTCGTGGTCTCGGCGAGGAGGTCCCGGAAGGCCAGCGCGACCGTCTCGGGGTACTCCATCATCGCGACGTGGCCGGCGTCCGGCAGGGTGAGCAGTCGGGAGTCGCGGAAAGCGCGGGCGGACCGCTGCGCCATGCGGAAGCCGACGAGCTGGTCGCGGCCGCCGTAGACGAGGAGCGTCGGGGCGAGGACCCGCTCGGCCTGCCGCCACAAGCCGTGCTGGCCACCTAGGGTGTAGGCGCTGAGCAGCCCGCGTGTGGAGCGCGTCAACGCGTCCCAGAAGTAGGGCAGTTGCAGCCGCCGCTCCAACTCCTCGACCGCGTGCCGGAACGCCTCGGGGCTCACCTTCCCGGGATCGCCGTAGCAGAGCGCCATGACACCGCGGACGCGCTGCTCGGCCGTCCACTCCCGGGTGAACCGACTGAAGAGTGCGGCGACGCCGGGCAGTCCGACCAGCCCCGTGGGCACCGCGGTGCGCTGCACCCTCAGCTCCGGCAGCGCGGGAGACACCAGGGTCAGGGTGCGCACCAGGTCGGGCCGGACCGCGGCGACGCGCGTGGACACGGCGCCGCCGAGGGAGTTGCCGAAGAGGTGGACGGGCCCGCGTCGGGCGGAGTCGAGATAGCGGATCACGGCACGCGCGTGTGCCGTGACGGAGTAGTTGCCGTCGTCCGGCGGCGGGGAGTCGCCGAAGCCCGGCAGGTCGACGGCCTCGCTCGCCACGACCCCGTCGAGCAGGGCCATCAGGGCGGACCAGTTCTGCGAGGAGCCGCCCAGCCCGTGCACATAGAGCGCGGGCGGGAGCCCCTCGCGCGCGGGCGGCCTGGAGCGCACCGTCAGCGTGACGCCCGGCAGCCCGACCGACCGCAGCCGCTCGCCCTCCGCGACCCGTACCGCGGTCGCCTTCGGCAGCACACTTGTCGGCGGCACGGAGGGCAGCTCGGTCGAAGACATGCGGCAATGTTACGAGACGATCACACGCGCCTTTGTGTGTTCGCCGTCACACGCGGGGCCGGACGCACCGCGAGCGGCTGCCGCTCCCTGCCGCACCGGCGCCATACCGGCGCTGAACGGGGGCACCCTGCACAGCGATCGCATAGCGTCCGGATCGGGTGTCTCCTAGGCTCGTATCGAGGGCACCCGCTCATGGCCCCTGCACCCCGCAGGGACTTTCGCAGGAAGGGAGCCCACCATGTCCGTTGACCCCACCGACCCGGGCACGTTCGAAGAGGACGACGACTTCGGGGAGATCGACGTAGAGGCGCCGGAGAACGACGCCGCCGAGCAGTCCACGGACGTCAAGCCGGAGCGCGACGACTCCCTGGAGGACGTCGACCCCGCCCGGGCGGACGAGGCCGACCTCGTCGAACAGGCACGCGTGGTGTCGCTCGACGAGGAGGACTATCGCTGACGGCGCTGAGCTGGAACGGGACGCGAGTATGCCCGGAACATAATGTTTCGAAACCATATCTACCGCTTTTGTCGTCGTCCAGTCCGTGAAATTCTGCGCTCGCACCGCGCGCGCCACGGTTACCGAAAAGTACGATGGCGGCGCGGCGCTCACCGCATGAGGACGACTTAGGGAGGCGGCGTGACAGCCATCGAGCAGACAGAGGCGGCGCGCCCGCGGGGCACACGCCTGCCGCGCCGTGCCCGACGGAACCAGCTGCTGGGCGCCGCCCAGGAAGTCTTCGTCGCACAGGGCTATCACGCGGCCGCGATGGACGACATCGCCGAGCGGGCGGGCGTCAGCAAGCCGGTGCTCTACCAGCACTTCCCCGGCAAGCTCGATCTGTACCTGGCTCTGCTGGACCAGCACTGCGAGTCGCTCATCCAGGCCGTGCGCGGCGCGCTCGCCTCGACGACCGACAACAAGCAGCGCGTCCGCGCCACCATGGACGCGTACTTCGCGTACGTGGAGGACGACGGCGGCGCGTTCCGCCTGGTCTTCGAGTCGGACCTGACGAACGAGCCCGCGGTGCGCGAGCGGGTCGACAAGGTCACCACCGAGTGCGCCGAGGCGATCTGCGAGGTCATCGCCGAGGACACCGGCCTCTCGCGCGCGGAGTCGATGCTGCTCGCCTCCGGCCTGGGCGGCCTCGCCCAGGTCGTGGCCCGCTCCTGGCTGCACAGCGACCGCAGCGTTCCGCGCGACCAGGCGGTCCAGTTGCTGGCCTCGCTGGCCTGGCGGGGCATCGCCGGTTTCCCGCTGCACGGAACCGATCAGCACTGACCGCGTGGGGCGGTCGGCCGTTTGTTCCCGACCGCTGTTCGCTCCTGGCGTGGACGGCCGCGCCGTGTACGTCCCCTCACCGGGCTAATGTGTGCAGCGTACGGCGCGGACGCCCGCGCACCTCGTGACCGTCGGAGGGACATAGCCGTGGAGGTCAAGATCGGCGTGCTGCACGCGCCTCGCGAGATCGTTCTGGAGAGCGGTCAGACTCCCGAGGAGGTCGAGCGCGTGGTGGCCGAGGCCCTGGCCGGGAAGTCACAGCTGCTCAGCCTCGTGGACCAGCACGGCCGCAAGGTCCTGGTGCCGGCCGACCGTCTGGCCTACGTCGAGCTGGGCGAGCCCGCCCCGCGCAAGGTGGGCTTCGGCGCTCTGTAGGCGATCGAACGCGGGAGGGCCCGACGACCGAGTGGTCGTCGGGCCCTCCCGCGTTCGCGGTCCGGGTACGTTCCCCGTGCGCGTACGAGCCCCCTCGAAGGAGGATTGCATTTCGCAGGTCACGGGTATGACGGGCTACGACCACGGTGCACAGCCCCGCCGTCTGGGAGGGACCTACATGATCTTGGAAGCGCTCGGCTCCACTGTGCTCGGTGTCGTGCTCGCGTGGGCGGCGGTCACCCGCCTGTCCCACCGCCTGCCGGTCCACACCCTCGTCTACGCGACGGGCGTTGCGGGAGCCCTGTTCGGCGACTTCGTCACCCACAGCGCACTCGGCCCCGGATCGGCCCTGCCGAGCCTCCTCGGCGCGGCGATCGTCTCCGCCGCCTCGCTCTCGCTCCTGCTGCGCCCGGCCGGCCTGCGCCGGCGACGATCAGCGCCGGCGTAGGCCCGGCGCCGGTCCATGAACGCGCGACCGGGGTGCAGGAGCGCGCCACCAGATCGGTGACGGTGAGCGCGCCGCACAGTCCCCGGGGAACCGCCCCGGTCCACGAGCACACCCACCGGCCCTACGCCGGCCCCGGTGAGCACGGCCCCTAGGCGGCCAGCCCCAGCGCGGCCATCCGCTTGGTGTGCGCCTCGGTGATGCGGGAGAACATCCGGCCCACCTCGGCGAGGTCGAAGCCGTCCGCCACCCCGCCCACCAGCATCGTCGACAGCGCGTCGCGGTCCGCGACCACCCGCTGGGACTGCGACAGGGCCTCGCCCATCAGCCGACGCGCCCACAGGGCGAGCCGACCGCCCACGCGCGGGTCCGCGTCGATCGCCCCCCGCACCCGGTCCACGGCGAAACCGGCGTGGCCGGTGTCGTCGAGCACCGCCAGCACCAGGCCCCGTGTGTCGCCGTCCAGCCGCGCCGCGACCTCCCGGTAGAAGTCACTGGCGATCGAGTCGCCGACGTACGCCTTGACCAGGCCCTCCAGCCAGTCCGACGGGGCCGTCTGCTTGTGGAAGCCGTCCAGCGCGGCGACGAACGGCTCCATCGCCACCGTCGGCCCTTCACCGATTTCCGTGAGCCGGTCGCGCAACCGCTCGAAGTGGTGGAACTCGGCCGACGCCATCTTCGCCAGCTCCGCCTTGTCCTCCAGCGTGGGCGCCAGCTTGGCGTCCTCCGCGAGCCGCTCGAACGCCGCCAGCTCGCCGTACGCCAGCGCACCCAGCAAGTCCACGACGGCGGCCCGGTACTGCGGGTCGGCGGAGGCCGTCGCCCAGTCCTGGGCGGCGATCCCGGTTGCGGCGGCAGTGTTCTCGGGCTTGTCAGAGGTCGTCATGAAGCGCACAATAGCCCGCTCCCCGCGCGGTGGAAGTCCCTGGTCAGTCAGTGTGACAACGAAGACGTACGGGACCGGCCCCGGCGTTGTGACAACCACAACGTGACCGAATCGGCCATCACATGTGCACGATTCCGGGGTATGGTGGTAATGCGCCTGCCGAATATTCGACGGGCCGCACGTATGAGGATGCCCGGTCGGTGGCCCGATCGGCTCCGACCCGACAGCCCTCATGGCTCGTACGGCACATTGCGTACGCCGGCCAGAGGGACACCCTCCAGCGGTACGAGCGCTAGAGCGTCGGCAGTGGTCCCGTGCCGAACGGCTTGCCCTTCACGGCTCGCCCGTAAGGCCGCCGACGTCCCCGGCACGGTCCGTCAAAGACCCCCGCGCTCGCCTCGCACCGCGCACACAGAAGAGGCAGCACCCTGACTACGACGTTTCGAGAGCTCGGAATCCTTTCCGAGACCGCCGAGGCCCTTGAGGCCGTCGGCATCACCACCGCCTTCCCCATCCAGGAGATGACGCTCCCCGTGGCCCTGTCGGGCTCGGACGTCATCGGACAGGCCAAGACCGGCACCGGCAAGACGCTGGGCTTCGGCCTCCCGCTCCTCGAGCGCGTGACGGTCCCCGCCGACGTCGAGGCCGGCCGCGCCGCGCCCGAGTCCCTCACGGACGCCCCGCAGGCGCTCGTCGTCGTCCCCACGCGCGAGCTCTGCACGCAGGTCACCAACGACCTGCTGACCGCCGGCAAGGTCCGTAACGTGCGCGTCCTCGCCATCTACGGCGGCCGCGCCTACGAGCCGCAGGTCGAGGCCCTGAAGAAGGGCGTCGACGTCGTCGTCGGCACCCCGGGCCGGCTGCTGGACCTCGCGGGCCAGCGCAAGCTCGACCTCAAGCACATCAGGTCCCTCGTCCTCGACGAGGCCGACGAGATGCTCGACCTGGGCTTCCTGCCCGACGTCGAGAAGATCATCAACATGCTGCCGGCGAAGCGCCAGACCATGCTGTTCTCGGCGACCATGCCGGGCGCCGTCATCAGTCTCGCGCGCCGCTACATGTCGCAGCCCACGCACATCAACGCCACGTCGCCCGACGACGCCGGCCGGACCGTGGCGAACACCAAGCAGCACGTGTACCGCGCGCACAACATGGACAAGCCCGAGATGGTCGCGCGCATCCTGCAGGCCGAGGGCCGCGGCCTGGTCATGGTGTTCTGCCGTACCAAGCGCACCGCGGCCGACCTCGCCGACCAGCTCCAGCAGCGCGGCTTCGCCTCCGGCGCGGTCCACGGCGACCTCGGCCAGGGCGCCCGCGAGCAGGCGCTGCGCGCCTTCCGCAACGGCAAGGTCGACGTCCTCGTCTGCACCGACGTCGCCGCCCGCGGCATCGACGTCGAGGGTGTCACCCACGTCATCAACTACCAGTCCCCCGAGGACGAGAAGACGTACCTGCACCGCATCGGCCGCACCGGCCGCGCGGGCGCCAAGGGCATCGCGATCACCCTGGTCGACTGGGACGACATCCCGCGCTGGCAGCTCATCAACAAGGCGCTGGAGCTCGACTTCAGCGACCCGCCGGAGACGTACTCCACCTCCCCGCACTTCTACGAGGAGCTCGGCATCCCGGCCGGCACCAAGGGCATCCTGCCGCGCGCGGAGCGCACCCGCGCCGGGCTCGACGCCGAGGAGCTCGAGGACCTGGGCGAGCCGGGCGGCCGCAACGCACGCGGTCGCGGCGACCGCGGTGACCGGGGCGGCCGCGACCGCGGCGGCCGTGGCGACCGGGGCGGCCGGAGCGAGTCGCGTTCCGGCGAGCGGCCCGCAGAGCGCTCCGACGAGCGTGAGCGTTCGGCGCGCACACCGCGTCGTCGCCGTCGTACCCGCAACGGCTCTCCCCTCGACGCGACGGCCGCACCCACCGGGACCGCCGCTGCCGAGCAGGCTCCCCTGGCCGAGCAGACGCCCGTGACCGTGGCGGAGGAGTCGGCCGGCCCGCGCACCCCGCGCCGCCGTCGTCGTACCCGCAACGGGTCCGCGCCGGAGATCGCCGCGACGACCGCGACGAGCGCCGCCGCCGCCCCCGTCGCCGAGGCCGCCGCGGCCGCCGTGGCGACGGTGGAGAGCCCGGCCCTGGACACCGCGAGCATCCCCGCGGAGGACGCGACGCAGGCTTCGGCCACGCCGCGCCGCCGCAGGACCCGCAAGACCGCCGAGGCCGCGCCCGCGACCGTGACGGAGCTGCCCACCGCCGAGGCCCCCGCGGCCGAGGCCGTCGTCGACACGGCCGAAGCCGCGGAGAGCACGCAGACCAAGCCGCGCCGCCGCACCCGCAAGGCGACGGCTGCTGTGGCCGAGACCGAGGCCGTCGCCGCGGTCGAGACCGTCGCGGTCGAGACCGTCGACGCCCCGGCAGCCGAGGTCAAGCCGCGCCGCACCCGTAAGGCAGCGACGACGGCTCCGGCCGAGGCCGCGACCGCCGTCGACACGGCCGAGGGCACGGAGGCCAAGCCGCGCCGCCGCACCACCCGCAAGGCGGCCCAGCCCGAGACGACGGCCACCACCGCCGAGATCCCGGCCCAGGCCACCCAGGAAGCGGAACCCGCCAAGCCGCGCCGCGCCCGCAAGACCGCCGCCACCGCCCCGGCACCCGCCGAGGCCGAAGCCGCGGCCGCCGTGGACACGGCGGAGGGCACGGAGGCCAAGCCGCGCCGCCGCACCACCCGCAAGGCCGCCGCCCCGGCGGTGGCCACCGTGGAGACGGCCGAGGTCGTGGAGGCCGTCGAGGCCAAGCCGCGCCGCACGCGCAAGGCCGCGGCGGCGACGGCGGTCACCGCGCAGACCCCGGAGGCGGTCGAGGCTCCGGCAGCCGAGGCCAAGCCGCGCCGCACGCGTAAGGCAGCGGCGGCGGCTCCGGCCGAGGCCGTGACCGCGGTCGACACGGCCGAGGGCACGGAGGCCAAGCCGCGCCGCACCCGCAAGTCCGCCGCCGCGGCCGTCAAGGCGACGGAGGCGGAGGCCGAGCCGGTCGCCGAGGCCGTCGTGGCCAAGCCGCGCCGGACCCGCAAGACCGCGGTGGCCGCGGAGAGCACGGTCGACACGGCCGAGGGCACGGAGGCCAAGCCGCGCCGCCGCACCACCCGCAAGGCGGCCCAGCCCGAGACGACGGCCACCACCGCCGAGATCCCGGCCCAGGCCACCCAGGAAGCGGAACCCGCCAAGCCGCGCCGCGCCCGCAAGACCGCCGCCACCGCCCCGGCACCCGCCGAGGCCGAAGCCGCGGCCGCCGTGGAC
>NZ_MJAJ01000036.1 GCF_001746365.1 Streptomyces sp. LUP30 | reverse complement strand
CCCGTAGAGAATGATCTTCTTGCCGTCGACGCCGTCCCGGGCGGGGGTCAGCGCGTCCAGCGCCTTGCGCACCGCGAGGATGTTGGCCTTCGGGTGGTGCCCCATGAGGTCGAAGCGGAAGCCGTCGACCTTGTACTCCCCGGGCGGTGACCGCCTCCCTGTCCCCGCGGCCCGCCACGGCGCGCGGCGGACGACCGCGGCATCCGGCGCCGTGCTGCGCGTCGCGGCACCGGTCGGGAGGGCGACCGGCCGCACCTGGCGGGGACCGGCGTCGCCGGACGGGCCTCGGCGACCTCGGACGGGTCTCAGCGACCGACGAGGAGGGCGGGACGCTCC
Source organism: Streptomyces sp. LUP30 (assembly GCF_001746365.1). Taxonomy (GTDB): domain Bacteria; phylum Actinomycetota; class Actinomycetes; order Streptomycetales; family Streptomycetaceae; genus Streptomyces. Next base: position 88,576 of record NZ_MJAJ01000036.1, on the reverse strand, counting down.
GCCGGGTGTCCGCGTTGGACCGGCGGCGCGGTGTGACGTCCGTCCGCGTCCGGGCCCGTCGGGTGGTCCGCCGTCGGGCGCAGGCATTCCATCAGGTAGCCGCCGGTGTCCGGGGCGAGGGTGACCCCGTGTGTCTCGCTGCGGAAACCGGGGAAACGGCGGTCGAAGGACTCCAGAGCGCCGAGGCGGCGCGGCAGCGGACCGTCGGGGCCGCCGACGCCTTCGCCGGGCACGGGGACGGGGATGCCGGGCGGGGTGACCGTGACCATGGCGGCGGCCACCTGGCCGGCGGTCAGTCGGTGGCGGGAGTGCGGATCGCCGCGATGTCGAATTGCAGACGCACCTTCTCGCTGACCATCGCACCGCCCTCGGCCAGCCGGGCATTGTAGGTGAGGCCCCATTCGGAACGGTCGATCGTGGTGGTGCCGTCGAAACCGACCCGTTCATATCCGAACGGGTCGGTGACATGCCCTATGTAGGTGAGTTCGAGAACCACCGGGCGAGTGGCGTTCTTGATGGCGAGATCACCGGTCATGCGGTAGACGTCCGAGCCGACGAGTTCCACGGCGGTACTCGTGAAACGCATATGCGGATAACTCGCCGCGTCCAGGAAGTCACGGCCGATCAGGTGGGCGTCGCGCTGCTCCACGCCGGTGTCGACGCTGGCCGTGGACAGCAGGATCTCGGCTCGCGAGCGGGACGGGTGGCGACCGTCGAACCAGAGCCGGCTGCGGTACTCGGTGAAAGCCCCGCGCACCGTGGTGACCAGGGCGTGGCGCACGGAGAATCCGATGCGGCTGTGCGCGGGGTCGATCATCCACTCTCCGGACAGCGCCGCCAGGGCGGGATCCGGCCGGAAGCCGGGCGTGTCGTCGGTGAGTTGCGGAGCGACAGGGGGCGCCGGACGTCGGACGGACGCGCCGCGGGTGAACAGGTTCATGGTTCACCTGGTTACTGCACCGCAGAAAGCGTCGCAAGCCGTCCCGGTCGGCGGCGACGGACCGAATCCGTACCGAAAGGCCTATACGCAGGCACCGCACGACGGGCGGGTACAACATCCACACATTCCCGTCACCGAAAGGTCAAGGGGAGACGGTTCGCCCGGAGCCTCCCGAAGCGCTTTCCCAAGCGACTTCCGAAGCCCTTCGGGAAGTTCCGCACGCGGTGCTGCGGTGAATTTCGGTCAGTGGCCGGGCGGCGAGCGGGAATTCCGACGCCGTGTGCGGCGGCCGCCGTCAGAGCGCGCCCACGGGGTCCTGTACGAGTCCGGCCGCCAGCCACTGCTCCACGGCCGCGATATGGACCGTCGCGGTCGACACGGCCAGCGGGGCGTCGCGTGCCCGGAGCGCACGGAGGATCTCGTCGTGCTCACGGTGGGCGTGGTCCACGGCCCGTTCGGTCCGGGTGCCCCGGACGATGCGGACCCGCTGGGTGCGCGTGGACAGCACGCGCAGCAGCATGGACAGCACCGGATTGCCGACGGCTTCGACGATCCGCAGATGGAACGCGATGTCGTGGCCGACGAACTCCTCCACCGTCGCGGCGGACCGGCACTGCCGCAGAAGGGCGGCCAGCTCGTCGTGGTCGGCGGGGGTGAGCAGCGCGGAGGCCAGCCCGGTCGCCTGCGGTTCGATCAGCCGGCGCACCTCCAGCAGGTGCAGGGCCGCACGGCCCTGGGAGACGTCCGAGGCGAACGAGAGCGACTCGAAAAGCAGTTGGGGCTCCAGGCTGGACACATAGGTGCCGTCACCCTGCCGGGTGACCAGGATCCGCATCGCGGTCAGCGCCCGTACCGCCTCGCGCAGCGAACTGCGGGACAGGCCGAGCTGTCCGGCGAGGACCTCCTCCTTCGGCAACCGGGAGCCCGGCGCGAGATCGCCCGCCACGATCATGGCCTTGATCTTGTCCATGGCCTCGTCGGTCAGCGCCATGAGCGTGCCTTCCTGTGCGCCTACTCCTGCTGCTCGCCGGAGGCGAAGCGGGAGATGATCAGGGCGACGATGATGATCGCGCCGTTGAGGAACTGGTTCCACAGCGGTGGCACACCGGCCAGCGTCATGACGTTGACGACGAGCTGGAGGGTCAGCACACCGGTCAGCGCGCCGAAGACAGACCCCTTGCCGCCGTTGAGGCTCACCCCGCCGATGACGGTCGCGGCGAAGACCTGGAAGATCCAGCCGCTGCCCTGGGTGGCGGAGATGGAACCGTAGTGGCCGCTGTACAGGATGCCGGCGAACGCGGCCAGCACGCTGCCGGTGATCAGGACGAGCCACACGATCCGGTCGACACGGATGCCGGCGGTGCGGGCGGCCTCCGCGTTGCCGCCGATCGCGTAGAGCGCCCGGCCGTGCCGCAGCCAGGCGAGGGCCGCGCTGCCCAGGGCGAACAGCACCACGCAGATCCAGATCGCCGCGGGCGCGCCCCACCAGGACGCCTTGCCCAAGTAGGTGAAGGACGAGGGCAGTTCGACGATGGACTGGCCCTCCGAGAGGGCGACCTGCAGTCCCCGCAGCATCGTGAGCATGCCGAGGGTGACGATGAAGCCGTTGAGCCGCAGCTTCAGGATCAGGAACCCGTTGACGGCGCCGATCACCGCACCCACCAGCAGACAGAGCGGAATCGCCGTCCACTCGGGCAGCAGTCCGAGTCCGGTGAACCGGGCGCCGCTCGTCGGCAGCACGAGCCAGACGGCGATGACCGGCGCCACCCCGATCGTGGACTCCAGGGACAGGTCCATCCGCCCGCTGATCAGGATGAGAGCGGTGGCGAGCACCAGCAGGCTCAGCTCGGTGGACTGCTGGGCCACGCCGATGAGGTTGTCGGCGGTCAGGAAGGCCGGCGAGACGATGAACCCGATCAGCCCGAGGACCAGGATGGCCGGGATCAGGGACAGTTCACGGAACCGGCCGAGATCGAGCCCGCGCCGGGAGTCCTCGGCGGTCGACCCGGCCACGCCGGCTGCGGGGTCGGTGACATCGGTGGTGGCGGACATGACTACCTCTCGTCCTGGGCTGTGCCGGGTGCGCCGGGGCCGGCGCCGGCGTCGGTGTCGGGCGTCGTGTGATCGGCCACGCCCACGCCCTCCATGGCGGCGACCACCTGCTCGTCCCGCCAGCCGGGGGCGAACTCGGCGACCACGCGGCCGTGGAACATCACGACGACCCGGTCGCACACCCTGAGGTCGTCCAGCTCGTCGGAGACGATCAGCGCGGCCTTCCCGCCGTCCGCGACCTCGCGGACACGACGCAGCAGGAACTCCTTGGACTTGACGTCCACCCCGTTCGTCGGGCGGACGGCGACCAGCACGCGGGGGTCGGTGGCGAGGGCGCGGGCGACGACGACCTTCTGCTGGTTGCCGCCGGACAGCGCGGACACCGAGGTGGCCGGACCCGGGGTCTTGATGTCGAGGTCGCGGATCATGCGCCGGGCGAAGACCCGGGTCCGGGAGGGCAGTACGGTGCCGAACGGGCCGAGCTGGTCGGTGACGGTGAGCGTCGCGTTCTCCGCCACGCTGCGGTTGCCGACCAGACCCTGGAGGTGACGGTCCTCCGGTACGAGGCCGACGCCCGCGGCCAGCGCCGACGGAACGCTGCCGCTGCGCACGGCCCGGCCGCCGACCGAGATCCGGCCCTCCTCGGCGCGGTGCAGACCGGCGACCGCCTCCCCGACCCGCACGTTGCCGCTGGCCGCCGCCCCGGCGAGCCCGACGACCTCGCCCGAGCGCACCGACAGGGACAGCCTCCGGCAGACACCGGGGAGCGTGAGCCCGTCGACGGTCAGGAGCTCGGGGCGCTCGTCCGGTCCGCCGGTCCGGCCGCCGGCCGCCGGTCCGGCGGCCGCGGCGGCGGTCGTGTCTCCCGTCATCGCCTCCACCAGAGCCTGGTGACCGACCTCGGTCACCGGCGCGGTGAGGATGTGGGTGGCGTCCCGGTAGACGGTGACCGTGGTGCAGAGGTCGTACACCTCCTGCAGGTGGTGGGAGATGTAGAGGAAGGCGACGCCCTGGCGCTGGAGGTCGCGCAGCTTGGCGAAGAGCCGGCCGATGCCCCGGGCGTCGAGCTTCGCGGTCGGCTCGTCGAGGACGATGAAGCGGGCGCCGAAGGACAGGGCGCGCGCGATCTCCACGAACTGCCGCTGTTCCACGGTGAGGTCCCTGGCCCGCGCGGTGGCGTCGACGTCCACCCCGTACTCGCCGAGCAGTTCCTCGGCCCGGCGCCGCAACTGCCGCCAGCGGATGGGCTGCAGCGGGCCGGCGCTCTGCCGGTTCAGGAAGAGGTTCTCCGCGACGGTCAGGTCCGGGATGATCGTGGAACGCTGGTAGACGCAGGCCACCCGGGCGCGCCAGGCGTCGATGTCCCCCACGGGCGGGGCGGGTTCGCCGGAGAACCGCAGGACGCCGGTGTCGGGCCGGCGCAGTCCGGTGAGCAGGGACACGAGGGTCGACTTGCCGGCCCCGTTACGGCCCACCAGCGCGTGCGACTCGCCGGGCGCGACGGCGATCCGGGCGTCGCGCAGCGCGACGGTGGCGCCGAACCGCTTGCCGATCCCGACGGCCTCGGCGACCGGGGTCGGGCCGGCGCCGTGCGCCGGCGCGGCCGGGGGGTGAGCCATGACGGGTACCGTCCTTCCAGGGGTGCGGGCGCTGTCGCCGGTCGGGTGGGTCACCGGCTCACGTTGTTGCCCCACAGGGCCTTGTCCTCGACGTTGTCCTTGGTCACCAACGGCGCGGGCAGCTGGTCCTCCAGGCCGTTGGGGATCTTGATGATCGTGGAGCCGTGGTCGGTGGGCCCCGCCGCGAACGTCTTGCCCTCGGCCGCTGCCTTGGCGTAGTACAGCGCGTACTTGGCGTAGAGGTCGGCGGGCTGGGAGACGGTCGCGTCGATCTGGCCCTTGCGGATGGCGTCGAACTCCTGGGGGATGCCGTCGTTGGAGACGATCGCGATGTGCCCCTTCTGGCCCGCCGGCCTGAGCAGCTTCTTCTGCTCCAGCAGGGCGAGCGTCGGCTGCAGGAAGACGCCGCCGGCCTGCATGTAGATGCCGCCCAGGTCGGGGTGCTGGGCCAGCAGGCTCTGCAGCTTGGCGGAGGCCACGTCGCCCTTCCAGTCGGTGGGCAGCTCGAACACCCTTATGCCGGGGAACTTCTGCTTCATGCAGGCGGCGAAGGCCTCGGACCGGTCGCGTCCGTTGATGGAGTCCAGGGCGCCCTGGAGCTCGGCCACCTTGCCCTTGCCGCCGAGCTGCTTGCCGAGGTACTCGCATGCCTTGGTTCCGTACGCCCGGTTGTCGGCCCGGACCACCATGTAGACGTCGCCCTTGTCGGGCCGGGTGTCGACGCTGACCACCGGGATCTTCTTCGCGGCGAGCGCGTCCAGGGTGGAGGCGACGGCGCCGGTGTCCTGGGGCGCCATGACGACGGCCTTCGCGCCCGTGTTCTGGAACACCTGCACGTTGGCCACCAGCTTGGTGACGTCGTTCTGCGAGTTGCTCAGCGGCAGGGCGTTCACGCCGTCGGACTTGATGTCCTTCTTGAGGTACTGGGCGTAGGAGTTCCAGAAGTCGGAGTCGGAACGCGGCAGGTCGATCCCGACGGCGGGGCTGTCGCCGCCCGCGCTGTCCGACCCGGCGCTGTCGCGGTTGCACGCGGTCAGGAGGGCGAGGGCCGCGATGACGGCGCCGGCTGCTGCGGCGGTGGAACGGGTGCGGGCGAGGTTCATGGCCGGGTTCTCTCCTTGCCAGGGATGGGAGTCGCGCGAGGTGAGGGACGGAAGGGGCAGGGCGCGTCGGTCCGCGGGGGGAGAGCGCGAGCGCGGTCGGGGAGGCGGAAAGTCCTCCGATGTATCTCGAACGCCGAGGACGCTACGACGGCGTCACCCGCGCTGACAAGAGGTTGTCTCCGAGCAATCGTGGGTTTTCCGGGGGTGTTGTCAGCGTCGGCGGATCCCCCTAAAGTCGCGGTTCTGGAATTCCTCCGATGTATCAATGTCGTCGAGCATGAAGGGCGCCCCCTTGACCGCAACCCCGGCCCGGATCGTGGCGGTGGACACCCACGACATCCGCTTCCCGACCTCGCGGGAGCTGGACGGCTCCGACGCGATGAACCCGGATCCCGACTATTCCGCCGCCTACGTGGTGCTGCGGACCGACGCCGGCGACGGACTCGAGGGCCACGGCTTCAGCTTCACCATCGGGCGCGGCAACGACGTCCAGGTCGCCGCCATCGCTGCCCTGCGCCCGCATGTGCTGGGGCGGTCGGTGGACGAGTTGTGCGCCGACCCGGGCTCCCTCGACCGCGATCTGATCGGCGACAGCCAACTGCGCTGGCTGGGGCCCGAGAAGGGCGTGATGCACATGGCGGTCGGCGCGGTCATGAACGCCGTCTGGGACCTCGCCGCCAAGCGGGCCGGGCAGCCGCTGTGGCGTCTGCTGGCCCACGCCGACCCCGAATGGCTCGTCTCCCAGGTCGACTTCCGCTACATCGCCGACGTGCTCACCCCCGCGGACGCCCTCGCCCTGCTCCAGGACGCGCGCGCCGGGCTGGCCGAGCGCGAACGGGTGCTGCTGGAGCGCGGATACCCGGCCTACACCACCTCGCCGGGCTGGCTCGGCTACTCCGACGAGAAGCTCACCCGGCTGGCCAAGCAGGCCGTCTCCGACGGATTCACCCAGATCAAGCTGAAGGTGGGCGCCGATCGTGCCGACGATCTGCGGCGGCTGCGCACGGCCCGCGCCGCCGTCGGCGACGGCGTGCGCATCGCCGTCGACGCCAACCAGCGCTGGAACGTCGGCGAGGCGATCGAATGGACCCGCGCCCTGGCCGCGCTGGACCCGTACTGGATCGAGGAACCGACCAGTCCCGACGACATCCTCGGTCACGCCGCCATCCGCGAGGCGGTCGCGCCGGTGAAGGTCGCCACCGGAGAACACGTGCAGAACCGCGTCGTCTTCAAGCAGCTGCTCCAGGCCGGCGCCCTCGACGTGCTGCAGATCGACGCGGCCCGGGTCGGCGGCGTCAACGAGAACCTCGCGATCCTGCTGCTCGCCGCCAAGTTCGGGGTGCCGGTGTGCCCGCACGCCGGGGGAGTGGGGCTGTGCGAACTCGTCCAGCACCTCGCCATGTTCGACTACCTGGCCGTGTCCGGCACCACCGAGAACCGGGTCATCGAGTACGTCGACCACCTTCACGAGCACTTCGCCGCGCCGGTGGTGATCCGTGGCGGCCACTACACGGCCCCGCTCGCCCCGGGCTTCTCCGCCGCGATGTACCCGGCCTCGATCGCCGAATACCGTTACCCGGACGGCACGTTCTGGGCCGCCGACCTCGCCCGGGGAGGAACGCAGGACGCCTGACGGGCGGGGCCGCTGCCCGGCCGGCCGGGATCGTCGGAACGCCGGGGCCTCCATCCGATCGGCATGGTGATCCCCCCTCTCGCCGACATCCGCCCGGCCGGCGACGTCCCGCGCGTGCGGTCCGACGTCGTCAACGGCGTCAAGAGGCCGTCCGTGGAGGTCGCCCTCGCCCGAGGCGAACGACGACGCGCGATGCGCTGTGCGGTGGGCCCCGCCGAGCGCCTCCCGTTCGGCAGCTGCGGCTCTCCCGTTCGGCCATGCGGCGGACGGTGAGCGGGGAAAGGTGAGGGCGGCCGGGGCCGCTCGGCGCCCGAGCGTCGAAGGAGTGCGCGACATCTTGACGTGTACTCGACGTAATGGCTTCATGGGAGCGCTCCCACATGCCGCGCCACGGGAGCGCCCCCTTCTCCCGCCCGAGTTTCTTGGCCTCACTCCTGGAGTCGCAGTGAGAACGACAAGAAGCACGACCACGAGCACCGCACGAACGCACCCCCTGGGTAACCCCTTGGGCACGCTGCTGACCAGGCTGGCGGCCCTCCTCGGCCTGGTCCTCGTCGGCGCACTGTGCCCGGCCGTCGCGCTCGCCCAGGACCAGGCCCGCTCGCCCGGAGGCCTCGCCTCCGGTCTCCACATCAGCGACGGCCGCCTGGTCGAGCGCAACGGGAACGACTTCGTCATGCGCGGCGTCAACCACGCCCACACCTGGTATCCGGGCCGGACGCAGCAGTCGCTCGCCGACATCAAGGCCATGGGCGCCAACGCCGTGCGCGTCGTCCTCGCCGACGGCCACCGCTGGAGCGCGAACAGCCCCTCCGACGTCGCGAACGTCATCACCCAGTGCAAGGCCGACCGGCTCATCTGCGTCCTGGAGGTGCACGACACCACCGGCTACGGCGAGGACAGCGCGGCCGGCACGCTCGACCAGGCGGCCGACTACTGGATCGGTCTCAAGGACGTCCTGGCCGGCCAGGAGGACTACATCATCGTCAACATAGGCAACGAACCGTGGGGCAACACCGACCCGGCGGGCTGGACGGCGCCCACGATCGCCGCGGTCAAGAAGCTGCGCGCCGCCGGACTCCAGCACACGATCATGGTGGACGCCCCCAACTGGGGTCAGGACTGGCAGGGCGTGATGAAGGCCAACGCCCGGTCCGTGTACGACGCCGACTCCACCGGCAACCTGATCTTCTCGATCCACATGTACAGCGTCTTCGACACGGCCGCGGAGGTCACCGACTATCTGAACACCTTCGTCGACGCCAAGCTGCCGCTTCTGATCGGGGAGTTCGGCGGTCCCGCGGACCAGTACGGGGACCCCGACGAGGACACCATGATGGCCGCCGCCCAGCAGCTCGAGCTCGGCTACCTGGCCTGGTCCTGGAGCGGCAACACCGACCCGATCCTCGACCTGACGCTCGACTTCGATCCCACCCGGCTCAGTTCCTGGGGCAAGCGCATCTTCAACGGCGTCAACGGGATCGCCCAGACCGCGAAGGAGGCCACGGTCTTCGGCGGCGGAACCCCGGGCGACACCCGGGCCCCCACCGCCCCCGGCGCTCCGACCGCCTCGGCGGTGACGGCCACCTCGGCCACCCTCACCTGGGCCGCGGCCACCGACGACGTCGGCGTCACCGGCTACGACGTCGTGCGGATCAGCGGGACCACCGAGACGGCCGTCGCCGCGTCGACCGCCACCAGCGCCACCGTGACCGGCCTGACGGCGAACACGGCGTACGCCTTCGCCGTCTACGCCCGTGACGCCGCCGGCAACCGCTCCGCCCGCTCGACCGCCGTGAACGTCACCACCGCCGGCGCGCCCGCCGTGGCCTGCGCCGTCGGCTACCGCGTGGTGGGGGAGTGGCCGGGCGGCTTCCAGGGGGAGATCTCCCTGCGCAACCCCGGCTCCACCCCGATCAGCGGCTGGCGGCTCGCCTTCGCCTTCGCGGACGGCCAGTCCGTCACCGGCATGTGGGGCGGGACCGCCGCCCAGAGCGGCGGCTCGGTGACCGTGACCCCGCCGCCTACACCTCCACCGTTCCCGCCGGCGGTTCGGTCATCGTCGGCTTCCTCGGAAGCAGGGGCGCGGCCAACACCGCACCGACCGCGTTCACGCTGAACGGCGGTGCGTGCAGCACCGTCTGACGAGCCATCGGGCCATCGATGCCCTGCCGCCCGGCGCCTGCCGGCGAGCGGGAGCGGTACGAGCGCCCCGGGCGACCACGCGCGGACATGGACCCCGCGTGGTCGCCCCGGCGACCGCCGCGCCCGGAGCGTCGAGCTCGACCGAACGGATCCCGGCACGGCCTCCTGGGCCGCCGGATCGGCGGACCCCGGTCCCGCGCAGGGCACCCCGTAATGTGTGCCCATGTCCACGACGCCCCGCTGGCTCAACGCCGACGAACGCCGAGCCTGGCTGGCCTACGTCGAGTTCTCCACGCTGCTCGCCGACCACCTCAACCGCCAGCTGCGGCGCGACGCCGGGATGACGCACGCCGACTACAGCCTGCTGGCCTACCTCTCCATGGCCCCCGACGGCACCCTCGGCATGTCCGACCTCGCCGAGCGTCTGAAGATCACGCGCAGCCGGCTCACGCACGCGGTGAGCCGGCTGCGCGAGGTCGGTCTCGTCGACCGCCGGGAGGATCCCGCCGACGGCCGGGGTCAGCTCGCCTTCCTCACCGAGGAGGGCAGGGCGCTGCTGGAGGAGGTGGCTCCCGGTCACGTCGAGGCCGTGCGCCGGGCGGTGTTCGACGTCCTCACCCCCGAACAGGTGCGTCAGTTCGGGGACATCGGCGAGGCGATCAGCCAGGCCCTGCACCGGGCCGAGAGCGCCGAGGCCGACCCCGCGGCGCTGCCCTGGCGTCGCCGGTAGCCGGCGGAAGCGCGGCGGCCCGTTTCGTGGCGCGGCGGCCCATTCGGGGCGGGGCATGGAGGGACGGCCGTGGACCGGCGGTCCGGGCCCGCGGTGGACCGCGTCGGGTCGGCGGGGCGGGGCAGGTCGGGGCCGCGGTGGGGCGGCTCCGGGGCCCGCCCGGTGAGGGAATCGGCGGGGAATCGAGAAGAACCGGCCGACGGTCCGTACCTGGGGGTACCGGGGGCCGCCCGCCCCTCCGACCGCGCCATCGATCCAAGGGACGTACCTCGTGAACGCAACCGCCGCCATCGGCGTCACCGGCCTCGGCGTGATGGGCCGCAACCTCGCGCGCAACTTCGCCCGCAACGGCTACACCGTCGCCGTCCACAACCGCAGCGTCGGGCGCACCCGCGCGCTGGTCGAGGAGTTCGGCCACGAGGGCGCCTTCGTCCCCGCCGAGTCGGCCGCCGACTTCGTGGCGGCGCTCGAACGTCCCCGACGACTGATGATCATGGTGCAGGCGGGCGAGGTCACCGACGCGGTCATCGAGGAGTTCGCCCCGCTCCTGGAGCCCGGCGACATGATCATCGACGGTGGCAACGCCCACTACGCCGACACCCGCCGCCGCGAGGAGGCGCTGCGCGAGCGCGGCCTCCACTTCGTCGGCGCCGGTGTCTCCGGCGGCGAGGAGGGCGCGTTGAACGGGCCGGCCGTCATGGTCGGCGGCTCCCCCGAGTCGTACGACGTCCTCGGCCCGATGTTCGAGTCCATCAGCGCGAAGGTCGACGGCGAGCCCTGCGCCACCCACATCGGCACCGACGGCGCCGGGCACTTCGTCAAGATGGTGCACAACGGCATCGAGTACGCCGACATGCAGCTCATCGCCGAGGCGTACGACCTGCTGCGCCAGGTCGCCGGCTACACCCCGGCCGAGATCGCCGGCATCTTCCGCACCTGGAACCAGGGCCGGCTCGGCTCCTATCTCATCGAGATCACCGCGGAGGTGCTCGCCCACACCGACGCCGACACCGGACGGGCCTTCGTCGACGTCGTCGTCGATGCCGCCGGTCAGAAGGGCACCGGCCGCTGGACCGTGCAGACCGCCCTGGATCTCGGCTCTCCGGTCACCGCCATCGCCCAGGCCACGTTCGCCCGGGCCTCCTCCGGCCAGCGCGAACTGCGCGCCGCCTACGCCGGACTTCCCGGCGGCACCACGCCCCCGCTCAGTCGCACCGAGGCCTCGCGCTTCACCTCGCAGGTCGAGCACGCCCTGTACGCCTCGAAGGTCATCGCCTACGACCAGGGCTGGAAGATGATCCAGGACGCGGCCGAAGAGTTCGGCTGGAAGATCGACCTGGGCGCGGTCGCGCGGATCTGGCGTGGCGGCTGCATCATCCGTGCCTCGTTCCTCGACCGCATCCGCGCCGCGTACGCGGCCGACCCGAAGCTGGTCAGCCTGCTCGGCGAGATGGAGTTCGCCATGGAGATCACCGACGCCCAGGTGCCCTGGCGGGAGACCGTGGCCTCCGCCGCCCGCCGCGGCATCCCGGTGCCGGCCTTCTCCGCCGCGCTCGCCCACTACGACACCCTGCGTGCCGAGCGGCTGCCCGCCGCCCTGTTGCAGGGACAGCGCGACTACTTCGGCGCCCACACCTACGGCCGCACCGACCGTCCGGGCGCGTTCCACACCCACTGGGCCGAGTCCGGCCGGCCGGAGACATCCGCCTGACGGGTCCGCCCCCGCCGTTCGGTGTCTCGGGGTCCGGTCAGACGCTCGTCGCCGGGTACGTCGGGTACTCCACGCCCGAGACGTGCTGGACGACGCGGACGACCTGGCAGGAGTAGCCGAACTCGTTGTCGTACCAGAGGTAGAGGATCGCGTTGTCGCCGTCCACCTTGGTGGCGCCGGCGTCGATGATCGAGGCGTGGCGCGAGCCGATGAAGTCCATCGAGACCGCGTCCGGCGCCGTGGTGAAGTCGATCTGACGGCGCAGCGGCGAGGTCAGCGAGACGCCGCGCAGGTACTCGAGGACCGTCTCACGGTCCGTCTCGCGGCCGAGCCGCAGGCTCAGGATCGCGATCGAGACGTCCGGCACCGGGACGCGGATCGAGCTGCCGGTGATCGGCGCCTTGAGGTCGGGCAGCGCCTTGGCGACCGCGGACGCTGCGCCGGTCTCGGTGATGACCATGTTCAGCGGCGCCGAACGTCCGCGCCGGTCGGCCTTGTGGTAGTTGTCCAGCAGGTTCTGGTCGTTGGTGAACGAGTGCACCGTCTCCACGTGGCCGCGCAGCACGCCGTACTCGTCGTTCATCGCCTTCAGCGGCGGGACGATCGCGTTGGTGGTGCAGGAGGCGCAGGACAGGATCTGCTCCTCCGGCTTGATCGTGTCGTGGTTGACGCCGTGCACGATGTTCGGGACGTCGCCCTTGCCGGGCGCGGTCAGCACCACCTTGTCGACGCCGGGCCGCAGGTGCTTGGAGAGGCCCTCGCGGTCGCGCCACTTGCCGGTGTTGTCGATCAGGATGGCGTTGTCGATGCCGTACGCCGTGTAGTCGACCTCGGACGGATCGTCGGCGTAGATGACCGTGATCTCGTTGCCGTTGGCGATGATGCGGTTGTTGGCCTCGTCGACCGTGATCGTGCCCTGGAACTGGCCGTGCACGGAGTCGCGGCGCAGCAGGGAGGCCCGCTTGACGAGGTCGTCGGCGGCCCGGGTGCCGCCGCCGCGCACCACGATGGCGCGCAGCCGCAGGCCGTTGCCGGAGCCGGACTTCTCGATCAGCAGCCGGGCGACGAGCCGGCCGATGCGGCCGAAGCCGTACAGGACGACGTCGCGCGGCTCGCGGCGGTCGATCTTGTTGGCGCCGGTGGCGCCGGCGACGGCCTCGGCGGTGAAGTCCAGCACCGACAGACCGCGGTCGTCGGCCCGGTGGCTCTCGGCGAGTATGCCGATGTCGATCTGGGCGGGGCCGAGGTCGAGGGTGGTGAGGGCCTCAAGGAAGGGGAGCGTCTCGGTGACCGAGAGCTCCTCGCCCGCGATCTGCCGGGCGAACCGGTGGGTCTTGAGGATGCTGACCACCGACTTGTTCACCAGGGAGCGGCTGTGCAACAGGACGGTCACGTCCCGTTCGCGGTGCAGCTTCCCGATCATCGGGATCATCGACTCCGCGATCTCCTCGCGGTTCTTCCAGTCAGTGAACGAATCGTCGTTGAGCGTCACGGGCCTATCTTTCGAGCTAGGTGGCGCTCATATGCTAACCCTGCGGTCGTTCGATCATTCAAGCGGGCCTGCGCTCAGGTGTGCGGGTACGGTCGAAGGCGGTCGGCGCGGGGGAGAAGGCGACCCCGCGACGGGGAGCGACGCGGACGCGCGGCGGCGCCTGCCCCCCGACCTTCACGGCAGGGATCACGCCTCCGCGGGGGCCTGCTGCCGGCGCGGGATGGCCAGGGCGCACAGGGCGCCGGCGAACACCACCGCGACACCGACCCACACCGCGGGATGCAGCCCGTCCACGAACTCCTGCTGTCCGCGGGTGCCGCCGTGCGCCGCGAAGACGGTGCTCAGCACGGCGATGCCGAGGGCGCCGCCGATCTCCCGCACCGTGGTGTTGGCGCCGGACGCCTTGCCCGCGTGATGCCCGGCGACCGAGCCGAGCACGACCGCCGCCGTCGGCGCGAACACGAAGCCCATGCCGACACCGGCCACGATCATGGGACCGACCAGCGACGGGTACGCCGTGTCGACGTCGGCGACCAGGTTGATCCAGCCCAGCCCCACACCCTGGAGGAAGAGTCCGAGAGCCATCAACCGCCCGCCGCCCACCCGGTCGGTGAGCAGACCGGCCACCGGCGCGACGAACATCGGCATCAGCGTCCAGGCCAGGGTGCGCACGCCGGCCTCCAGCGGGGTGCGCGCGGGCACGATCTGGAGGTACTGGGCCAGCAGGAACAGGGAGCCGAAGACGCCGAAGTACATGGCCGCCGAGACGATGTTGGTGAGGGTGAAGGACCGCGCCCGGTAGAACGACAGGGGCAGCATCGGGTCCTCCGTCCGTGCCTCCCAGGCGACGAACCCGGCCAGCAGCGCCGCGCCCGCCGTGAACGTGCCCAGCACCTTCGGCGACGTCCAGCCGTCGGGGTCGCCGTGCACGATGGCCCAGACCACCGCGCACAGGCCGGCCGCGGCGAGCGCCATGCCGACGAGGTCGAGCCGGACGCCGGGCAGCGAGCTCTCCCGGAGGGCGAACAGCACCAGCGGGATCGCGATCAAGCACACCGGCACGTTGATCCAGAAGATCCACCGCCAGTCCAGACCGTCGACGACCGCCCCGCCGACCACCGGGCCCATCGCCACGGCCAGGCCGCTCACCCCGGACCACACGCCCAATGCCATGCCGCGCAGCCGGGCCGGCACGGCCTGGGAAAGCAGGGTCAGCGACAGCGGCATCACGGCTGCCGCCCCGAAGCCCTGGACCGTGCGGAAGGCGATCAGCTGGGCGCTGGAGTCGGCGAGACCGCAGCCGACGGAGGCCAGGGTGAAGACGGCGATGCCGGCGACGAAGACCCGCCGTCGTCCGAACCGGTCGCCGAGCGCGGCACCGGTCATGAGCAGACAGGCGAAGCTCAGCACGTACGCGTTGACGAACCACTGCAGTTCCCGGGTGTCCGCCCGCAGGTCGACGGCCAGGGTGCGAAGGGCCGTGGAGACGACGAGGTTGTCGAGCGCGACCATGAACATGGGCACGCTCGCGGCGACGATCGCGAGCCACAGGGGTATGCGGCGGCGCTCGGGCGGCGGGGCGGAGACGACCGGTTCGTCGAGGACCGGGCTCTTCTCGGACAGCGTCATGACTGATGCCTTCTCTCCGGCGGCGCGAAAGAATATTGGATACCTCTACTATCCGTGTTAGACAGTAGAGGTATCCAATATTCATGGCAAGGCCGAACAGCGAACCGGAGCCGATCGCATGCGCATCTCCGAACTGAGCCGTCGTAGCGGCGTCTCCGTGACGACGATCAAGTACTACCTCCGCGAAGGGCTCCTCCCGCCGGGACGTCAGACGGCGGCCACGCAGGCCGAGTACGACGATCAGCACCTGCACCGGCTCCGGCTGATCCGTGCGCTGACCGGCGTGCGCGGTCTGTCGGTGGGCACCGCCAAAGAGGTGCTCGACGCCCTCACCGAGCACGCGGACGACACCCACCGTCTGCTGGGCGTGGCCCTGGGCTCGGTCCGGGTGGGCGGGAAACCCGCCGAGGACGCTCCGGAGGCGGCCGAAGTCACCGACCTCGTCGAGGAGTTGGAATGGCGGGTGCACGAGGCGGCGCCCGCGCGTGCCGTCCTCGCCGAGACCCTGAGCTCCCTGCGCGCGCTCGGGGTCCCCCTCGACTGGCGCACGCTCCTGCCGTACGCGCGGCTCGCCGAGCGCACCGCGGTCCTCGATCTCGACCAACTCGACGGACTCGACGATCCGTTGGAGACCGCCGAGCGCGCCCTTCTGCTGACCGTCCTCCTGGAGCCCGCGCTGATGGCGCTCAGGCGCATGGCCCAGGAGAATGAGTCGGCCCGCCGTCACCAGCCGTGACCGCCCGGCGCCGGGGCGCCCCGAGGTCCCGGCGCCCGGAGTGGAACCACGAGCCGCCAGGGCAGCCGAGGGCATCTGCCGGCCATGGAGGGCGCACCCCGCGGATCGGCGTGTGTCACGAAGGGGCGCCCGGCGGTCGCCGCGCGTCCGGGGGCCGACGGTCGCGGGGCGGCCGGGGCGTCCACGTGGCGGCACCGCCCCGGCCGGGGGATTGAGGCCCGCACGGTCGGGTACGCGAGGCCGGACCGCCGCTACCAGGGAGCTTCCATGGAGACACCCGCGCACGACCGCTCGAACAATCCCGCCGCGCTCGCGCTGGACGCGCTGGCCAGGGACACCGAGAACACCGTCGCACTGGACACGCTCGCGCACTGTGACGTGCTGGTCCCGGTGCCCGACGACGCCACCGACGAGGACGTCACCGACCCGACCACGGTCGCCCTGCCCGTCCTCGAACAGCCCGGGGGCGCGCCCGTTGTGCCGGTGTTCACCTCCGAGCCGGAGATGGCCGACCTGCTGCCGGAGGTCGACCGCTATCGGCTGGTGCCGCTCGCCGCGCTCGCCGCGCAGTGGCCGAGCGGAGAACTGTCGCTCTCGATCGACGGGGCGGGCGATCACCCGCTGACGCTGACCTCCGAAGGGGTGCGCACCCTGCTCGTGCGCTGAGACACGGGAGGCGGGGCCCGCGCCTCTCCGGCACGCCCGTCCCGCTCGGACCGGGCGGCGCCGGCGCCTCGGCGGTGAGTGCGTCGTCGCGACGCCGTCGCCGCCGGGGCGACGTGGCGCGGGCGGCGGGGGACGGCCCCCAGCCCGGCAGCCGCTCCGCGTCCCGCCCGCGGAGGACCGCGGACGGCCGGCGGCCGCTCGCCGGGATCAGGACCCGGTCAGCAGCCGCTCCAGCACCTGCCGCTGCAGCGGCAGCACCTCGGCATGCAGGTCACGGCCCTTGCGGGTCAGGGCGACGTACACCCCGCGCCGGTCCTCCAGGCAGACGGACCGCTCCACCAGGCCTTCCTTCTCCAGGCGGCCGATGAGCCGGGACAGCGCGCTCTGGCTCAGATGCACCCGGCCGACGAGGTTCTGCACCCGGCACTGGTCGCCGTCCTGGGGCGCCTCGGAGGCGAGGATGTCGAGCACCTCGAAGTCGCTCGCACCGAGGCCGTGCGGATGGAGCGCCCGATCGATCTCGCACATCGTGCGCGCGTGCACCGACAGGATGTCCCGCCACCGCTCCTCGAGGCCCGCCCCGGCCGTTTTCGCTGCCATACCCGCACGGTACACCGATCGGGCGATTCATTGACGTTGCAACTAGTGCGGGTGCATGCGTTCGGCGCGGCCGTGCTCAGGCAGTCGGATCCTGGAGCAGTCCCACCAGATTGCCGTCCGCGTCCTTCACGAAGGCGATCAGCCTGCCGCCGCCGACGTCCTGGGCGTCCTGCAGCAGCTCCGCGCCCGCCCCCAGCAGCGCCGCGAGCCGCTCGCGCAGGTCCGTGACGTGCCAGTACGGAACCGGCCCGGTCATCCCCTTGGCGTGCCCGTTGGGGTCGAGGCCGACGTCCTGGCCGGCGGCCTTGAAGCCGACGTAGTACGGCTCGTCGGCGTACGGCTCCACCCCCAGCAGCGCGCTGAACAGGGCCTTGGCCCGGACGATGTCCTTGACGGGGTAGATGATGGTCTGCAGGCCGGCGGCCATGGCGTCCTCCTCGCTGTGCGGTGCGTACGAACACGTCCGTGTTCTCGCACTCCTCACGCTAGGCCGGGGAAGGCGGGACGGCTTCTCCGATCCTGACCGGTCGGCGATCCTGACCGGCCGGCCCGGCCTGACGAGGTACCGCGCGCCCGCCGCCGTTCCGCACGTCATCACGCCCGTCCCGGACCGCGGCCGACGCGAGCAGCGCGCCGCCGCCGCACCGGCCCTCCTTAAGGAGCGCGCGGCCGGCTCCGCCGACGTCAGGTCGACTCGCGCTTGACCAGTTCCGTCGGAAGGATCACCGCCGCCGGTTCCTCGCCCCCGATCTGGGCGAGCAGCACCCGGACCATCTCACTGCTGATGCGGTCCCAGGGCTGGCGGATGGTGGTGAGGGAGGGGCTGGCCGCGGTCGCCGCGGGGGAGTCGTCGAAGCCGCCCACCGCGACGTCCTCCGGCACCCGCCGGCCCGCCCGGTGCAGTGCCGTGAGCACACCCTGCGCCATCAGGTCGGACGCGACGAACACCGCGTCCAGGTCCGGCGCCCGGGCCAGCAGCCGCTCGGCCCCGGCCTCGCCGCTGGCCCGGCTGTAGTCGCCGGAGACGACGATCCGCTCGTCGTACGCGATGCCCGCCTCGGCCAGCACCTCGCGGTAGCCGGCCAGCCGCTCCACACCGCCGGGGGTGTCCAGCGGTCCGGTGACCACGCCGACGCGCCGACGGCCCTGCGCGAGCAGATGGCGCACCATGTCCCGGGCGCCGTCGCGGTCGTCGGCGGCCACATAGCTCACCTTGGAGCCGATCCCGATCGGCTTGCCGCACGCGACCAGGGGCACGCCCGCCTCGCGCAGTTCGGTCGCGATCGGATCGCCGGAGTGACTGGAGACCAGCAGCACCCCGTCGACGTGTCCGGCGGTGATGTACCGCGTGATGCGCCGCCGCTCGTCCTCGGTCCCGGCCAGCATCAGCAGCAGAGGGACGTCGTGCGCGGCCAGCGCCTGGGTGCAGCCGCGCAGCAGGACATTGAAGTTGGGGTCCTCGAAGAACCGTTCCTGAGGTTCCGTCAGCAGAAAGCCCACGGAGTCGGAACGGCCGGTGATCAGCGAGCGGGCGTGCCGGTTCACGACGTAACCCGTCCTGCGGATGGCGGCGTTGACCGCCTCGGCCGCGGTCGGGCTGACGTAGTGCCCGCCGTTGAGGACGCGCGAGACGGTGCCGCGCGAGACGCCCGCCTCCCGCGCCACGTCGTGGATGGTCGGCGGTTTGCGCCGGCCCCCGGCCCCATTGTTCATAATCATGACTTTACGGCTCCGGAGAGCAGGTCCAGACTCCAGAACCGCTGAACGACCAGGAAGAGCGCCACGAGCGGGATCACCGCGAGGAACGCGCCGGTGATCACCAGCGTGTACAGCGCCGGCGTGTTGGCGCCCTGTTCGAGGAGGGTGAACAGGCCGAGGGTGATCGGGAACTTCTCGTCGTCGCTCAGCATGATGTACGGCAGCAGGAAGTTGTTCCACACCGCGACGAACTGGAACAGGAACACCGTCACCAGTCCCGGGATCATCATCGGCAGCGCGATCCGGGTGAAGATCCGCCACTCGCTCGCCCCGTCCATACGGCCCGCCTCCACCACGTCGCCCGGAACGGCCGCGGCGGCGTAGATGCGCGCGAGGTAGACGCCGTAGGGGGAGAGGATCTGCGGCAGCAGCACCGACCAGTACGAGTCGGTGAGGCCGGCCTTCGCCAGCAGCAGGTACTGGGGAACGGCGAGAATGATCGGCGGCATCAGCACGCCCGCCAGCAGGATGTTGAACATCGTCTCGCGGCCGCGGAAGCGGTACATCGCCAGCGCGTATCCGCTGAACGCCGACACGCATGTCGACAGCAGCGCGCCCAGACCGGCGTAGAGGGCGGAGTTGCCCATCCACTGCCAGTAGACGCCGTCGCGGTAGGCGTTCAGGTCCCTCAGGTTGTCGGCGAAGCCCGTGCCCGGCAGGAACGTGAACGTGGTGAACAGCTCGCGCCCGGACTTCGTGGACGCGATCACCACCCACGCCACCGGCAGCAGGCAGTAGAGCGCCCCCAGCAGCAACGTGAGGGTGGGGACCAGGGCGATCCGGCGGCGCAGCGGCGGACGGCTGCGGGCCTTGCCCGCGGCGCCGGCCGCCGAGGGGGCGTGGTGGACGGCAAGAGAACTCATCGCGCTGCCTCCTGCTTGTTGCGACGGTTCGCGCCCCGCAGGAAGCCGAAGGACAGCACCAGCGTGGCGAGCGCGATGATCACGGCCTCGGCGGCCGCCTGGTAGACGTCTCCGGCGCCGAACGCGTCCCGGTACACCTTCATCAGCGGACTCCAGGTCGTGGACACGGAGTTGGTGAGGGGCTTGAGGGTGGTCGGTTCGCTGAACACCTGGAGTGTGGCGATGATCGAGAAGAAGAAGGTCAGCACCAGCGAGGGCGCCACCATCGGGATCTTGATCCGCAGTGCGATCTGCAACGGGGTGGCGCCGTCCAGCTTCGCCGCCTCGTACACCTCGGCCGGGATGGCCTGCAGCGAGGTGTAGATGACGATCATGTTGAAGCCGGTGCCGCCCCAGATCGCGATGTTCGACAGGGCGAGGTACAGCGGGCCGCCGTCCAGCAGGTCCGGCTGCGGCATGCCCAGCTTCTGCAGGACGTAGTAGAAGGGGCTGACGTCCGGCAGGTACAGGAAGCCCCAGAGCAGTGCCGCCACGACGCCGGGGACGGCGTACGGCAGGAAGATCGCGAGCCGGGTGAACGGGGCGAGCCGCACCCGGTCGGAGTCGAGCATCAGCGCGAACAGCAGCGCCAGGCCGAGCATCACCGGCACCACGATGCAGCCGTAGCCGAGGACGCGCAGCGCGCCGTCGAGCAGCTCGCTGTCGGTGAGGGCGTCGGTGTAGTTCTCGACGCCGGCCCACACCTCCTTCCGGGCGCCCGAGCCCAGGCCGAGCCCGGAGACGTGCACCTTGTGGAGGCTGAGCCACACCGCGTACCCGATGGGCAGCGCGAAGAACAGGGCGAACAGAACCGTCGCGGGGAAGAGGAAGCCGTACGGGGCCCCCTTGACCCCGTGCGACCTCCGGCGGTGTGCGGTGGTCACTCGGAGACCTCGAAGCCCTGCTTCTTCATGTCGGCGACGGTGGCCGACTGCATCTTGGCCAGGGCGGCGGAGAAGTCCGACCGGTCCTTGGCGGCGGCGCCGAAGGCGTCGTTGAAGGTCGTGTAGGCCACGTTGACGTTCGGGCCCCAGGACGAGGGCGCCGTCGTCTTGGCGATCTTGGCGGCCAGGGTGTAGAAGTCCGCCTGGTTCGAGAAGTAGTCCGGCGGAGTGGTGAAGGCGCCGCTGAGCTGGGCGGAGGTGGAGGCGGGATAGATGCCGCCCTCCTTGGCCAGCGCGCTCAGGGCGTCGCCGTCGGTGTTCAGCCAGGCGGCGAACTTCGCGGCGGCCTCCTTGTGCTTCGAGTCCGTCGTCACGGCCGTGGAGGATCCGCCCCAGCTGCCGGTGACGTTCTCGCCGTTCGACCACTGGGGGAGGGGAGCCATGGCCCACTTGCCCTTGGTGTCGGGCGCGGCGGTGGTCAGGGTGCCGGGGGCCCACACGGCGGAGACCCAGGCGATCTGCTTGCCGGTGTCGAGCGCCTTGTTCCAGGCCGGGGTGTACATGGGCTGGTTGTCGACGGCGCCCTCCTTGACGAGGCCGCCCCAGAAGTCGGCGACCTTCTTGGTGGCCGCGTCGTCGATGGCGACCTTCCACTTGTCCCCGGAGGTGGTCCACCACTTGGCGCCGGCCTGCTGGGCGAGGCCCGCGAAGAGGCCGGAGTCGTTGGCGGAGAAGGTGGTGAGGTCCGTGCCGGGGGACTTCTTCTTGAGTGCGCGCGCGGTCCGGGCGAACTGCTCCCACGTCGCGGGGACCGTGAGGCCGTACTTCTTGAAGAGGTCCGCGCGGTAGTAGAACATCATCGGGCCGATGTCCTGCGGCACCGCGTAGACCGCGTCCGTGCCGAGCGTCGTCTGCTGCCAGACCCCGTCGGCGAACTTGGCCTTCGCGTCCCCGACGTTCTTCGCTATGTCCGCCAGCGCGTCATTGCTGACCAGTGTCGGCAGCGCCTGGTACTCGGCCTGCACCAGGTCGGGGGCCTTGCCGGCCTTGTGCGCGGTGAGGATCTTGGTGATCAGGGTGTCGCCGGACGCCTGCTTCTTCACCGTGACGGTGATCCGGTCCTTCTTGCCCTGGCCCTTGTTCCACAGGTCCACGACCTTGTCCATGCCGGGCGTCCACGTCCAGTACGTGAGCGAGACCGGGCCGGACGCGCTGCCGCCGTCGTCGTCGGACGAGCCGCAGGCGGCGAGTGCGGTGGCGCCGAGGGTGACGGCGAGGGCGGAGGCCGCGCCTCTGACAAGGAGCCGCCGACGCTTCGTGTTGGGCATGGATCTCTCCCCTGACCTGGGTTTCCGCCCGATGCGGAAACCTGCCACGCGAATCGCACGACCGAGGGCCCCACCGTCGCGAGGCCCCGTCATGCTGTCTGTGAGCGTTCACAGTAGAGAAACATCCCGGACACTTGTCAATGGTTGTTGCTGTGCGGTTATGTTGGGCTCTGAACGCCCGCCACTGTGTGTGCACGTTCCCAAATGATCGATAAAACGGGAGACATCCATGCCGGAGACCAGCCCCAGGGGCCTCACCAGGCTCGCCTTCGGGGGGGACTACAACCCCGAGCAGTGGCCGGAAACCGTCTGGCAGGACGACGTCCGGCTGATGCGCGAGGCCGGCGTCACCATGGTCAGCGTCGGGATCTTCTCCTGGGCGCTCCTGGAGCCCGCGCCGGGCGAGTACGACTTCGGCTGGCTCGACCGCGTCCTCGGCCTGCTGCACGAGAACGGCATCCGCGTCGACCTGGGCACACCCACGGTGGCGCCGCCCGTGTGGTTCTACCGCCACCATCCCGAGGCGCTGCCCGTCACCCCCGAGGGCGTGCGCTACGAGTTCGGTTCCCGCGGTGCCATATGCCACAGCAACGCGGACTACCGCGCCGCCGCGGCGAACATCACCACGCGCCTCGGCGAGCGGTACGCGGACCACCCGGCGCTGGCGATGTGGCACGTGCACAACGAGTACGGCGTCCCCGTCTCCGCCTGCTACTGCGACTCCTGCGCCGCCCACTTCCGCCGCTGGCTGGCGACGACGTACGGCACGGTCGACGCGGTCAACGAGGCCTGGGGGACCGCCTTCTGGGGCCAGCGCTACGCGCGCCTTGAGGACGTCAACCCGCCGCGCGCCACCCCGACCGTGGGCAACCCGGGCCAGGCCCTGGACTACAAGCGGTTCGCCGACGCCACCATGCGCGAGAACTTCTGCGCGGAGCGGGACATCCTGCACCGGCTCGCGCCCGGCGTCCCGGTGACGACCAACTTCATGACCGCCCTCAGCCAGTGCGACTCCGTCGACTACTGGGCCTGGGGCCGCGAGGTCGACATCGTCACCAACGACCACTACCTGATCACCGACGGCCGCCGCACCCACGTCAATCTCGCGATGGCCGCCGACCTCACCCGCTCCGTCGGCGCCGGGGCGCCCTGGATCCTGCTGGAGCACTCCACCTCGGGCGTCAACTGGCAGCCCCGCAACCCGGCCAAGGCTCCCGGCCAGATGGCCCGCAACTCCCTGGCGCACGTGGCCCGCGGCTCCGAGGGGGCCATGTTCTTCCAGTGGCGGCAGTCCCGGCGCGGCGCCGAGAAGTTCCACTCGGCGATGCTCCCGCACGGCGGCGCCGACACCCGCGTGTGGCGCGAGGTCGTCGAACTCGGCTCCTCGCTCGACTCCCTCGCCGCCCTGCGCGGCACCCGCACCGAGGCCGACGCGGCGGTCCTGTGGGACTGGCAGTCCTGGTGGGCGCAGAACCTCGCCTGGCGCCCCAGCGAGGACGCCGACCCGCGCGAGCGCGCCGACGCCTTCTACGAGGCCCTGTACGACCGCCACCTCACCGTGGACTTCGCCCGTCCCGAGGCCGACCTGTCGGCGTACCCGCTGGTCGTCGTGCCCGCCCTCTACCTGATGACCGAGGCCGCCGGGAACAACCTCAGGGCGTACGTGGAGAACGGCGGCACCCTGGTGGTGTCGTACTTCTCGGGCATCGTCGACGAGCACGACGCCGTCCACGAGGGCGCCTACCCGGGGGCGCTGCGGGACGTCCTCGGCCTGACGGTCGAGGAGTTCTCCCCGCTGCTCCAGGGCGAGAGCGTGCGGTTGACGGGCCCCGACGGTCGCGAACTCGGCGGCGACGTCTGGACGGAGTTCGTGGTGCCGCGCGGCGCCGAGACCGTCTGGACGTACGCCGACGGCCTCGCCGCCGGCCGCCCCGCCGTCACCCGGCACCGCCTCGGCGAGGGCGTCGCCTGGTACGTCTCCACCCGTCTCGGCCAGGACGGCCTGGACGCCGTGCTCGGCCGGGCCGCCGAGGACGCGGGAATCGCCCCGCGCGCCGGCCTGCCTCGCGACGTCGAGGTCGTACGCCGCTCCGGGGAGACGGGCAGCTACCTCTTCGCGATCAACCACACCGCCGCCGACGCCAAGGTGCCGCTGGAGACGCCCGGCGCCGAACTGCTGACGGGCGAACGCGCCGCGGGCCGCCTCGCGGTCCCGGCCGGAGCCGTCCGGGTCGTGCGACTCGACGGCTGAGCCGACTCCCCCTCCGCCCGTGGAGCCGCGAGCCGCGGGCGGAGGGGGTCCCTCTCCACGAGGGAACCCCATCCCCATCACGTCGAAGGGACGACGGACGACGATGTTCCATCCCAGACGCACTCTCAGGGCCCTGCTGCTGCCGCTCGCCGCCGGACTCGCCCTCACCGCCCTGCCCGCACAGACCGCGCAGGCGGCCACCACCCTCGCCAACGGCGGCTTCGAGAGCGACGCGACCGGCACCGCGACGCCGGCCGGCTGGTCGACGTACTCGGCGACCGGACAGAACTCCGCCTCCTTCACCGAGTCCGGCGGCCACGGCGGGAGCTACCGCCTGTCGCACTACTCGGCCTCCGCCTACAAGGTCGAGACGTACCAGTACCTGTCCGGGCTCGCCAACGGCGCCTACAAGCTCACCGCCTGGGTGCGCTCAGGGGGCGGCCAGAAAGCCGCGTACCTGGCGCTGAAGGACTGCGGCAGTGCGGAGCAGCGCACCGACCTGCCGGTGTCGTCCAGCAGTTGGGTACGGATCGTCACGTCGATCAAGGTGACCAACAACCAGTGCACCATCAGCATCAACAGTGACGCCAACGCGGGTAACTGGATCAATGTTGACGACCTGACCTTCACATCGGGCTCGACCGGTCTGTCCGTCAAGGGCGCTGACATCTCCTCTCTCGCCAAGAGCGAGGCCAAGGGCGGCGTCTACCGGACCACCTCCGGTGCCACCGGCGACGCGGTGGCCATCCTGAAGAACGCCGGCATGAACTACGCGCGCCTGAAGGTGTGGGTGAACCCCGCAGACGGCTACAACGACAAGACACGCGTGCTGGCCATGGCCAAGCGGATCAAGGCCGCCGGCATGAAGCTGCTGGTCGACTTCCACTACTCCGACACCTGGGCCGACCCCGGCAAGCAGACCAAGCCCGCCGCCTGGACCGGCCACTCCTACAGTCAACTGAAGACCGACGTCTATCAACACACCTACGACGTCCTCAACGCCCTCAAGTCCCAGGGCACCACGGCGGACATGGTCCAGGTCGGCAACGAGATCAACGGCGGCATGCTGTGGTCCGAGGGCTCCACGGACAACTGGTCGCAGCTCGCCGGCCTCGTGAACGCCGGCTACAGCGCCGTCAAGGCGGTCTCCTCCGGCACCCGCGTCGCACTGCACCTGGCGAACGCCGGTGACGACGCCACCGTGCGCTGGTGGTTCGACAACGCCAAGACGTACGGCATCGATTACGACGTGATCGGCCTGTCGTACTACGGATACTGGCACGGCTCGGCGGCCGCCGCCCAGACCACCCTGGACGACGTGGCCTCCCGCTACGGCAAGCCGGTCTTCATCGCCGAGACGGCCTACCCCTTCCGTCTCGACAGCGACGACGCCCTCGTCAACCAGATCGACACCACGGGCGAGCTGGTCACCGGCTACCCGGCGACCGCCGCGGGGCAGCTCGCCTGGATGAACACCGTCGCGAACATCGTGGAGGCCGTCCCCGGCGGCCGCGGTCTCGGCGTCTTCTACTGGGAGGCGACCTGGACGGCCGTCGCCGGCAACGGCTGGGACCCGGCCGACGCCTCGTCCGGCAACGGCTGGGAGAACCAGGCGCTGTTCGGCTACGACGACAGGGCCCTGTCCTCCATGGCGTGGTTCAGCCACCGCTGAGGCGTCGGGTCCGACCGGGCAGGGGTCCGTCCGCACCGCGCGGGCGGCCCCTGTCCGTCTCTCCGCGAAACGGTGAACAGCCGGGCGCGGCAGGGGCGTTGGATCCCGGCCAAGGCTCCCGGAGTGCGGGACACGGCGGCCTGCACTGCGCGAGAGTGGGAAGGCGCGGTACGACGGAGCCCCGGGTCGGGGGCGGAGGGGGACCGAGGATGCTGAGGACTCCGGTGAGCGAGAGGCGACTGGACATCCTGGAGTGGCTGAAGGAGCCGTGCCGGCACTTCCCGTCCCAGCGTCACGGCGACCCCGTCGAGGACGGCGTCCCCGCCGACGTCATCGCGACCAAACTCGGCGTGCGCCGGCAGGTGGCGAACACCCATCTCACGCTTCTCGCGGATCTCGGCCTGCTGCGCGCCAAGCGGATCAGGCGACGCACCTACTACCGGCGCGACGAGATGCGCATCGCGGAAGTGGCGCGCATGTTCGACAAAGGGTGGTAGCCGACGTCGCCAGGGGGCGCAGAGCACGGGGAGACCACTCCGCGGAAAGCCCCGGCAAAGGACCACGGCCGTCCTCCGCCGGTGCTCGGCCCTCCTGCGAGGATGGCCGACTCCTCAAGGAAGGGCGGACCCCATGGACCGTCGGGCGGCTCTCGTCCCTCTCGGATACCTCTCCCTCCCGGGCCAGGGCCCCGAAGACGTCGTCGCCGACCCCGGAGGGCGGGTACTGACCGGAGTGTCCGACGGGCGGATCCTGCGCGTGGACGGTCTGGACGATCCGCCGACGGCCCGTGTCGAGCAGGTGGGAGAGATCGGCGGCCGCCCGCTCGGCCTGGAACTCCTCCCGGACGGCGACCTGTTGGTGTGCAGCGCCGACGGCGCGCTGCTGCGCGTCGACCCCGACGGCGGCGCCGGCGCCGTCCGGGTCCTGACCGAGTCGGCGGCGGGGGAGCGGCTGCGCTTCTGCAGCAACGTCGTCGCACTGCCCGACGGCACGCTCTACTTCACCGTCTCCAGCCGGGTCCATCCCCTGCAGGACTGGATGGGCGACATCGTCGAGCACACCGGCACGGGACGCCTGCTGCGGCTCGAACCCGGCGCCCGCGAGGCCGAAGTCGTCCTGGAGGGGCTGCAGTTCGCCAACGGCCTGGCGCGCAGTGCCGACGACTCCTTCCTGATCGTCGCGGAGACCGGCGCCCGCCGGCTCACCCGCTTCCACCTCACCGGCCCGCGGGCGGGCCGGGCCGAGCCCCTGGTCGAGCAGCTGCCGGGGTTCCCGGACAACTTGTGGCGCGGAGCGCCCGACGGCCCGGTCTGGGTGGCGCTGGCCGGCCCGCGCGTGCCCCCGCTCGACCTTCTGCACCGCGCCGGACCCGCCGTGCGCCGCCGCGCCGCCCGCCTCGCCGTCCACGTCCCCTACCGTCCCTGGGGCGGGACCGGGGTGCTCGCCATCGACGACGAGGGCCGGACCGTGGTCCCGTACTCCCGGCTGCGGTCCCGCGGGGGGACACCCGTCCTCGCCCGGCGGCGCGCCGGATTCCGCATGGTCACGAGCGTCTGCGAGACCGGCGGCCGGCTCGTTCTGGGCAGCCTCCTGGAGCGGGGCCTCGCGGTCTGCGAGGCGCCCCTGACCCGGTGAGCCGGGGTTAGGCTGGTGCCCGGTCGTGATCACTCCGACGACGTGGGGTGGTCCGGGACCGGGCGGGAGACGTACGACATGACAGCTCCGGAGGCCGGGAGCCTCCGTACCGGCACCCCACGGCGGACCACCGGTTCGGGACAGCTCCCGGTGCTCGCCGTCGTGGCCGTCGGCGGCGGCATCGGCGCCGCGGCCCGCTACGCGGCCGCGCTGTGGTGGCCCACGCGGACCGGCGGGTTCCCCTGGGTCACGTTCTGGGTGAACGTCGTCGGCTGCGCGGTGATCGGCGTGTTCCTGGTGCTGGTCACCGAGGCGGTGACCGCCCACCGGCTGGTGCGCCCCTTCTTCGGCACCGGCGTGCTCGGCGGCTTCACGACCTTCTCGACGTACGCCGTCGACATCCGCGGGCTGCTCGGCGCGGGCCGGCCCGGCCCGGCCCTGGCCTACCTCGCCGCGACCCTGTCCGCGGCCCTCTTCGCGGTGTGGCTCGCGGCCACGGCGACCCGCCGCGTTCTCCTGTGGAGGCAGCGATGACCAGGCTGACCGGCAGTGCCCTGCGGCTGACCGTCCTCATCGGCGAGAACGACACCTGGCACCACAAGCCCCTGTACACGGAGATCGTGCACCGCGCCCACGCCGCCGGCCTCGCGGGCGCCAGTGTCTTCCGCGGCATCGAGGGCTTCGGCGCGTCCTCGCGCATCCACACGTCCCGGCTGCTCTCGCTCAGCGAGGACCTGCCGGTGGCCGTGGTCGTCGTGGACACCGAGGAACGGGTGCGGGCCTTCCTGCCCCAGCTCGACGAGCTGGTCACGGAGGGGATGGTCACCCTCGATCCGTGCGAGGTGATCCGGTATGCGGGCCGCGGCGAGAACCAGGGCGATTCGGGCATGAAGGGTAAGAACTGGTTGTGAACTGGCTGGTGGTCGTGGTGGGCGGGATGATCGGCGCCCCGCTGCGGTACCTGACCGACCGCACGGTGCAGTCCCGGCACGACTCGGTCTTCCCCTGGGGCACCTTCGTCGTCAACGTCGCCGGCTGCCTGGTCCTCGGCACGCTGACCGGGGCCGGCGGTGTCGCCCCCGACCTGCGGTTGTTCCTGGGAACAGGCCTGTGCGGCGCGCTGACGACGTACTCCACGTTCTCCTACGAGACGCTGCGGCTGACCGAGACCGGTGCGGGCCTGTACGCCGCGGCCAACGCCGTCGCGAGCGTGGTGGCGGGGCTGGGGGCGGCGTCCGCGGGGGTGGCGCTCGGGCAGTGGGCGTGGCCGTAGGAGAATCGGGCCTGCCTCCGGCCTGCTGCGGGCCTGGTAGGACTGTGCACGACACCGGAGCGTCTACAACGCTGTCGACCGATTCGTCTTCTCAGAACTGGATTCCATGAGCGCCATCTCCGTCGGCCAAGCCGTCGTCCTCGGAGCCGTCGAGGGAGTGACCGAGTTCCTCCCCGTCTCCTCGACCGGACATCTGAAGATCACCGAAGGCCTGATGCACATCCCGGTCGACGACGACGCCGTCGTCGGCTTCTCCGCCGTCATCCAGGTCGGCGCGATCGCCGCGGTGCTCGTGTACTTCCGCAAGGACATCGCGCGGATCGTGGGGGCCTGGTTCCGGGGACTGCGCAACCGTGAGGAGCGCGACCACCACGACTACAAGTTCGCCTGGTGGGTGATCTACGCGACTATCCCGATCGTCGTCGTGGGGCTCGCCGCCAAGCCGCTCATCGAGGGCCCGCTGGCCTCGCTGTGGGTGGTCGCGGGCTCGCTGATCGTCGGCAGCGGCGTGATGTGGGCGGCCGACCAGATGGGCCGGCACAAGCGCGGCGAGGACGACACCTCGTTCAAGGACGCGATGCTGGTCGGCAGCTCGCAGATCCTCGCGCTGCTCTTCCCCGGCTTCTCCCGTTCCGGCGCCACGATGTCCACCGCGCTCATCCTCGACCTGGACCGGGTCGCCGCCACCCGGCTGTCGTTCTTCCTCGGCATCCCCGCCCTGACCGGCGCCGGGATCTACGAACTGAAGGACGCCCTGGGCACCGGCGCGGGGGCGGCGCCCCTGGCCGTGGGCACGGCCGTGTCCTTCGTCGTCGCCTACGCCTCCATCGCCTGGCTGCTGAAGTACGTCGCAAAGCACTCGTTCAACGCCTTCGTCGTCTACCGCCTCGTCGTCGGTCTGGCGCTGTTCGGTCTGCTGGCCTCCGGGGTCCTCGACAGCTGACCGCTGGATCCCTCAAGGGGCGGGAAGTCGCCATTCAGGCGCCCCGCCCCCTGAATTTTTGTTTTCGACCGTCTTGACAGGGGCCTCGGGCCACCCGGAGTATCACTCCCGTGAACCTGTCAGACAGCCAGACAGGTGGTCGGACTCCGCGGCGCGTCAGCGCCATGGAAGCGGTCCTCACCCACCTCCGCGGCGCCATCGAGCGCGGCGAGTACGCCATCGGCGACAAGCTTCCCTCCGAGGCGGAGCTCTGCCGCACCCTCGAGGTGTCCCGGCCCGTACTGCGGGAGGCCCTGCGGGCGCTGCAGACGATGGGCCTGACCGTCGCCAAGACGGGCAAGGGCACCTTCGTGATCGCGAACACCGTCGAGGACCCCACCTTCGGCGACTACGCCGCCAGCGACCTGCTGGAAGTGCGCCGTCACGTCGAGATCCCGGTCGCCGGGTACGCGGCCCTGCGCCGCACCCCGGAGAACCTGGACCACCTCGCCCACCTGCTGGACCGCATGGAGCGCGAGACGGACACCACCGCCTGGGTCGCGATGGACACCCTCTTCCACCTGGCTGTCGCCGAAGCCGCCCAGAACCCGGTCTTCCGCCGGGTCATCGAGGAGATCCGCGACGCACTGGCGCGTCAGTCGGCCTTCCTCAACGAGCTGGGCGGCCGGCGCGAGCAGTCCAACCGCGAGCACCGGGCGATCGTCGAGGCCCTGATCGACGGTTCCGAACCCGATGCGGTGGAGGCCATGAGCCACCACCTCGACCGCGTCGAGACCACCCTCACCGACATCGTGCGCGCCCCGCGCGCGCACTCTCCCCTGGAAGGCGGACCCGAGGCGTGAGCGAACAGCACCTCAAAGACGAGACGCGCCCCTCGACCCCGCACGTCGACGCCGGAGACGCGGGCTACAGCAAGTCGCTGAAGTCCCGGCACGTCAACATGATCGCCATCGGCGGCGCCATCGGCACCGGCCTCTTCCTCGGCGCGGGCGGCCGCCTCGCCGACGCCGGCCCCTCCCTCTTCATCGCCTACGCCGTCTGCGGGATATTCGCCTTCCTCGTGGTGCGCGCCCTCGGCGAACTCGTCCTGTACCGCCCGTCCTCCGGCGCCTTCGTGTCCTACGCCCGCGAGTTCATGGGCGAGAAGGGGGCGTACACGGCCGGGTGGATGTACTTCCTGAACTGGGCCACCACCGGCGTCGCCGACATCACGGCGGTGGCCACCTACACCCACTACTGGGGCATGTTCTCCGACATCCCCCAGTGGGTGATCGCCCTGATCGCCCTGGCGGTGGTCCTCACCGTGAACCTCATCTCGGTGAAGATCTTCGGCGAACTGGAGTTCTGGTTCGCCATCGTCAAGGTCAGCGCACTGGTGATCTTCATGTGCATCGGGATCTTCCTGCTGGTCACCCAGCACCCCGTGGACGGCGCCGCGCCCGGCCCTTCGCTGATCACCGACAACGGCGGCGTCTTCCCCAACGGTCTGCTGCCCATGCTGCTGATCATCCAGGGCGTGGTCTTCGCCTACGCCTCCGTCGAGCTGGTCGGCGTCGCCGCCGGCGAGACCGAGAACCCCGAGAAGATCCTGCCGAAGGCGATCAACTCGATCATGTGGCGCGTGGGCCTGTTCTACGTCGGCTCGGTGGTCCTGCTGTCGATGCTGCTGCCGTGGAACAAGTACACGTCGGGCGAGAGCCCCTTCGTGACGGTCCTGTCCAACGTCGGCATCCCGGCGGCGGGCGGGGTCATGAACCTCGTCGTCCTCACCGCGGCCATGTCCTCGCTCAACTCCGGCCTGTACTCCACCGGCCGCATCCTTCGCTCCATGGCGATGTCCGGCTCCGCCCCGAAGTTCACCTCGGTCATGAGCCGCAGCCAGGTCCCGTACGGCGGCATCCTGCTGACCAGCGGTATCTGTGTCCTCGGCGTCGCCCTGAACTTCGTCGTCCCGGCGGACGCCTTCGAGATCGTCCTGAACTTCGCGGCGATCGGCATCCTCTCCACCTGGGGCATGATCATGATCTGTCACCTCCTCTTCTGGCAGAAGACCCAGAAAGGCGAGCTGACCCGCCCGGGCTACCGACTCCCGGGCTCACCCTGGACCGAACTCGTGACGCTGTTCTTCCTCGCCTCGGTCCTGGTCCTCATGTACGCCGACGGCGGCGCCGGACGCACCACCGTGCTGTGCCTGCCGCTGATCGTTGCCGCGCTCGTGGCGGGCTGGTACGCCGTCCGCCGCAACCTGGCGCGCACCTCGTCCAAGGCCGACGCGTGACCCCTGCGCCGGCCCACGCCAACCCACAAGCGATCAGGCAGTGATGTTCAGCAGTTCCCTCGCCGAGGCCCCCGCGATCCGCGAACCCCTCCACGCACCCGTCGCCCATCTCGTCCGAGGCGGGGTGACCGAGGGCATCCACTACGGCTCCGTCGTCGTCCTCGGCGCGGACGGTGAGGTCGAGCTCCAGCTCGGCGACATCGAGGCCGCCATGTATCCGCGCTCGGCGCTCAAGCCGGTCCAGGCGGTCGCCATGGTCCGGGCCGGGCTGCCGCTCGACGGCGAACTGCTCTCGCTCGCCGCCGCCAGCCACTCCGGCGAGGAGCGTCATCTCGCCGGGGCCCGGCGGATCCTGGAGCTGGGCGGCGTCGGCGAGGGCGACCTGCGCAACGTCGAGGACATGCCGTACGACCCGGCCGTCCGCGACGCCTGGACACGGGAGGGCCGTGCGCCCTCGCGCCTGGCCCAGAACTGCTCCGGCAAGCACGCGGCCATGCTGTACACCTGCGCGCTCAACGGCTGGTCCCTCGACGGTTATCTCGACCCGGCGCACCCGCTGCAGCAGGCGATCGCCGAGATCGTCGAGGACCTCAGCGGGCAGCGGATCGCCCGGGTCACCGTCGACGGGTGCGGCGCCCCGCTGTTCTCGGTCTCCCTGCACGGACTCGCCCGGGCGGCCGCCCGGATCACCACGGCGGCGCCCGGCACCCCGGAGGCACGGGTGGCCGACGCCATGCGCGACCACGCCGAGATGGCCTCCGGCTCCGGCCGGGACGTGGCCGCCCTGATGCGGGCCGTGCCGGGCCTGCTGACCAAGGACGGCTTCGAGGGCGTGCAGGTCGCCGCCCTCCCGGACGGCCGCTCCGTCGCCGTCAAGATCTCCGACGGCGCGAACCGGGCCCGTGTCCCGGTCACCGCCGCCGCCCTGGCCCGGGCCGGCGTCGACCCCGCACTCCTCACCGGGTTCGCGGGCGAGCCGCTGCTCGGTGGCGGCGTACCGGTCGGCTCTGTCCGCCCGGTGCGCGCGCTGGACCCGGTCACCGTGCGGGCCTGCGCCTGACGGCTCCGGTGGCCACCGAGTGTGCGCGGTGGCCACCGGCGGACCCCCGGTCCCGCCGGCCGGTCCTCGGACCCGGCCGGGCCACGTGCCCGGCCCCATGAACCGCCGTCCCGGTCACCGCCGGGCCGGCGCCCGACCGGCTCGGGCGGACGCCATCCCGTACCGCCCGAGCCGGTCGCCCTCCCCGACCTCGCCCTTCTCGCCCCTCTCCGCCCTCCCCGCCCTCAGAAAGAGGCCGCACCCTCATGACCGCCGCCGTCACCCGCAGCGAACACGACCTGCTCGGAGACCGGGACGTCCCCGCCGACGCGTACTGGGGCGTCCACACCCTGCGTGCCACGGAGAACTTCCCCATCACCGGGATGCCGATCTCCGCCTACCCGCACCTCATCGACGCGCTCGCCGCGGTCAAGGAAGCGGCCGCCCTCGCCAACGAGGAGCTCGGCCTGCTGACGCCCGAGAAGGCCGCCGCCATCGTGGCCGCCTGCCGGGAGATCCGCGCCGGGAAGCTGCACGAGCAGTTCGTCGTGGACGTCGTCCAGGGCGGCGCCGGCACCTCGACCAACATGAACGCCAACGAGGTCGTCGCCAACCGGGCGCTGGAGCTGCTCGGACACCGCAAGGGCCAGTACGGTCACCTGCACCCCAACGAGGACGTCAACCTCGGCCAGTCCACCAACGACGTCTACCCGACCGCCGTCAAGATAGCGACGGTCTTCGCGGTGCGTGGACTGCTCAAGGCGATGGCCGTCCTGCAGGATTCCTTCGCCCGCAAGGCCGTGGAGTTCCGCCATGTGCTCAAGATGGGCCGTACACAGTTGCAGGATGCGGTCCCGATGACTCTCGGTCAGGAGTTCTCGGCTTATGCCGTCATGATTGACGAGGACCGCAACCGTCTGGACGAGGCCGTCCAGTTGATCTACGAGATCAACCTGGGCGCCACGGCCATCGGCACCGGCCTCAACGCTCCCGCGGGATACGCCGAGTCGGCCCGCCGCCACCTCGCCGAGATCACCGGCCTGCCGCTCGTCACCGCGGCCAACCTGGTCGAGGCCACCCAGGACTGCGGCGCGTTCGTGCAGATGTCCGGCGTGCTCAAGCGGGTCGCCGTCAAGCTGTCCAAGAGCTGCAACGATCTTCGACTGCTGTCCTCGGGGCCGCGGGCCGGTCTCGGCGAGATCAACCTGCCGCCGGTCCAGGCCGGTTCGTCCATCATGCCCGGCAAGGTCAACCCGGTGATCCCCGAGGTCGTCAACCAGGTCGCCTTCGAGGTGATCGGCAACGACGTCACCATCACCATGGCCGCCGAGGCCGGACAGCTCCAGCTGAACGCCTTCGAGCCGATCATCCTGCACTCCCTGTCGGAGTCCATCACCCACCTGCGCGCCGCCTGCCTCACGCTCGCCGAGCGCTGTGTGAACGGCATCACCGCCAACACCGCGGCGCTGCGCGCGAGCGTGGAGAACTCCATCGGCCTGGTCACCGCCCTCAACCCGCACATCGGGTACACGGCGGCCACCGACATCGCCAAGGAGGCCCTCGCCACCGGCCGGGGCGTCGCCGAACTCGTACTGGAGAAGGGCCTGTTGCCCGCGGAGCGGCTGGCCGACCTGCTGCGCCCCGAGGTCCTCGCCGGCAGCGGCTCGCCTCTGGCGTGACGCCTGCCTGAACACCGATGACCAGCGACGAACGCGTCAGGACCGGCACGGAGGCACAATGGTGATCATGACAATGACGTCGTCCCCGGCCTTCCAGCCGGTCCTGGAACGCATCGCCGAGGAGATGGAGCACACTCCCGGGCGCGGCCGCCCGGCCGACTACATTCCGGCGCTCGCCGCTTGCGACCCCCGCCGTTTCGGCATGGCCGTCGCGGAGCCCGACGGCACGGTGTACGGCGTGGGGGACTGGCGGGAGCCGTTCTCCACGCAGTCGATCACCAAGGTGTTCACCCTCGCCCTCGATCTGGCACGCGAGGGCGACGAACTCTGGGAGCACGTGGGCCGCGAACCTTCGGGCAACCCTTTCAACTCCCTGGTGCAGCTGGAGTACGAGCGGGGCATTCCGCGCAACCCCTTCATCAACGCGGGCGCCCTGGTCGTCACCGACCGGCTCCACACCCGTACCGGGGACGCGGCCGGCGAACTCCTCGGCTTCCTGCGCGCCGAGAGCGGCAACCCCGCGCTGGACTTCGACGAGGACGTCGCCGCCTCCGAGGCCGCGCACGGCGACCGCAACGCCGCACTGGCCCATTTCATGGCGTCCTACGGCAACGTCGACAACGACGTGCCGGTCCTGCTCGACCAGTACTTCCGCCAGTGCTCCCTGACCGCCTCCTGCGCCGATCTCGCCCTGGCGACCGGGTTCCTCGCCCGCCACGGCCTGCGCGCCGACGGCAGCCGGCTGCTCACCCGCAGCCAGGCCAAGCAGGTCAACGCGGTGATGCTGACCTGCGGCACCTACGACGCGGCCGGCGAATTCGCCTACCGGGTCGGCCTGCCCGGCAAGAGCGGCGTCGGCGGCGGCGTCATCGCCGTGGTTCCCGGCCGCTGCACCCTGTGCGTGTGGAGCCCGGGCCTGGACGAACGGGGCAACTCGGTGGCGGGCGTGGCCGCCCTGGACCGGTTCACGACCCTCACGGGGCTGTCGGTGTTCTGAATCAGTCCCGGTCGGGCCGGTCCGGGCCCGCCAGGAACTCGGTCAGCAGCGGGAGCAGCAGGGTCGTGCGCCGCATGAGCGCCATGTGCGTGGTGGCCGGCAGGACGGCCAGCTCAGCCCGGGGGATCAGCCGGTGCATCTCGGCCGCGTGCTCGATCCGCACGAAGTCGGTGTCGCCGACCACCAGCAGCGTGGGCGCGCCGAGCCCGCGCAGGTCGTCGGCGGTCCAGGGGAGCGGGGCCCGGGCCGCGGCGGTGCACTTGGCGATGAGGTCCTGGAAGCGCTCCGGATGCGGTGCGACGGCCGTGTACGCGTCGGTCATCTCCTGGAAGTCGGCCTGGCTCGGGAGGCGCGCGGAGGTGTAGTCGGGGGTGACGACCTCCTCGTGACAGCCCTCCTGGGAGTACTGCGTGGCCGCGAGCACGAGCCGTCCGACGCGCTCGGGGTGTTCGAGCGCGAGGTGCAGCGCGGTCAGGCCGCCCAGGCTGAATCCGAGCAGGTCGGCCTTCTCGATGCCCAGGACGTCGAGCAGCGCCACCACGTCGGAGGCCAGGTTCGCCGGCGTCATGGCACGGTCGACGTCGGCGGTGTGACCGTGCCCCTGGAGCTCGGGAGCCACGACGCGCCGGCCCTCGGCCAGCGCGGGCAGGAGGGCCCCGAAGGACAGTCCCACGGTGAGCACCCCGCCGTGCAGCAGCACCAGCGGCCGGCCGGCCCCGTCGTCGCAGCCGTGGCTCTCGTAGTACATCTCGAGACCGTTGACCTTGGCGTAGTCGGAGCTGCTCGCCACGTTCATCACGTCCGTTCGGTTGTTCGGCAGGTGGTCGTCGCAGGGGAGACCGCCCGGGCCGCCGGAACTCATCGCCGCCGCCCCGAACGCACGAGCCGGTCACACGCAGGCCGCCGCCCCGAGGGCGGAAGGTCGCTCCGCGGCCATCCGGCGTCGACACCATGTCGGGGTGTCGGCCAATGCCTTCCCCCTCGATCTCCGTCGCTGTCAGGTGCTGGGCCTGGCCGGCACGGCGAGTCTCGCGCTCGGCGGCGAGACGGCCGGCGCCCTGCCCGCCCGAGAGCTCCTCGCCCCCTCCTCGGCGCACGCCGTCCTGGGGCTGGTCGGCGTCTACTTCGGGCTGGTGCTGTTGACCGCCGCCTGGATCCGGCTCGGCCGACTGGTGCGCGGCGCGCGGCCGCCGTCGCCGCGCGCCCTCGTGCTCGTCCTCGTCGTGTGGGCCGCGCCGCTGCTGATCGCACCGCCGCTGTTCAGCCGCGACGTGTACAGCTACCTGGCCCAGGGAGCCATGGTCCACGCGCACCTCGACGTGTACGCGCACGGTCCGGCCCGGCTCGGCGGGCCGCTCGCCGAGGAGGTCGCCCCGCTGTGGCGGCGGACCGCGGCCCCCTACGGGCCCGTCTTCCTCGCGCTGGCCGCCGCCCTGTCCGCCCTGACCCGCGGCGCGCTGTCCGCGGGACTGCTCGGCATGCGGTGCGTGGCGCTGTTCGGGGTGGCGCTGATGACGGCCGCCCTGCCCCGGCTCGCCCGGCACAGCGGCGCCGACCCCTCCGCCGCGCTCTGGCTCGGCGTCCTCAACCCGCTGGTGCTGCTGCACCTGGTGGCCGGCGCCCACAACGACGCGATCATGCTGGGGCTGCTCGGCGTCGGCCTGGTCGCGGCGCTCGGCCGCCGTCCGGTGCTCGGGGCTGTCCTCGTCACCCTCGCCGCCCTGGTCAAGGCCCCGGCCGCGCTGGGCCTCGTCGCGGTCGTGGTCCTGCAACTGCGCGCGGGCCGTCGTCCGGTCCCGGTCCTGCTGACGACGGGGGGCGCGGCGGCCGTCACCACGGTCGCGGCGACCGCCGTCGCGGGCACCGGATACGGCTGGATAGCGGCCCTGGACACCCCGGTCTCCGCACACAACTGGGCCCTCACCAGCCTGCTCGGGCGGGCCACCCGTGCCCTTCTGGAGGGCCTCGGCAGCGACCTGGCGCCGCTGGCCGTCCCTGTCTGGCACGGTCTCGGGCTCGCGATCACCGCCGTCGCCCTCGTGGTCATCTGGTGGCGGCTGCGCCCGCGTCCGGTGTACGCGCTCGGACTGAGCCTCGCCGCGGTGGCCGCGTTCGGCCCGGCGATCCGCCCCTGGTACGCGCTGTGGGGCCTGTTCCTCATCGCCGCCGCGGCCCCCGACACCCCGACACGGCATCGGACGGCGGCCGTGGCCGGCGTCCTCGCGCTGGCCGTGCTCCCCGACGGCGGCCCGGCCGATCCGGACCGCCTGCTGCTGGCCCTCTGCGGTGGCGCGCTCGCCGCGGTCGTCCTGTGGCAGGCCCGGCTCGGGGCACAGTCGCCGACCGCCCTGGGGCGTACGGCATGACACCGAGGAACGTCCCCGCCCTGCGGGCACCGCGCACCGACCGCGGCCGGCTGCTGCTGGTGCTCGTCCTGGCCCTAGCCGTCACGGTCTTCACCGCCACGGTGCCGCTGCTGCGGGACTGGTTCGACCTGCGCGTCTACTACGGCACCGTCAACAGCTGGCTCCACGACGGCGGCCGGGTCTACGACTACCTGGTGCCGGGCACGCCGTACGGCTTCACCTACCCTCCGTTCGCGGCCGTCGTGATGTCGCCCATGGCCCTGCTCGGCCTGCGCACCGCGATCGTGACCGCCCTGCTGCTCAACCTGGCGGCACTGGTCTTCGTCGTGCGGGTGCTGGCCGGGCCCGGGTGGCGGCGCCACGGCTGGTACGGCGCCGGCCTCGCGGCCTGCGCGCTGACCCTGTTCGAACCGCTGCGCGACACCATCAGCTTCGGCCAGGTCAACCTCCTGCTGCTGGCCCTCGTCCTGGCCGACGCCCGGCTGCTGGCGTCCGGTCCGCCGTCGTCCGGTCCGCCGGTGTCCGGCTCGCCCCGCCCGTCCCGCCGGCCTCGAGCTCATGGGCCGGCCCGTCGGCACGGCCCGCCCCATCGGGTCCGACGGTTCGAGCAGCTTCGGTGGTCGCGCCGGTCCGGCTGGTCGCGGTGGGCGGGAACCGGCATCGGGCTGGCCGCGGCGGTCAAGCTCACGCCCGCGCTCTTCATCGGCCTGCTGCTCATCGCCCGCCGCCGACGGGCGGCCGCATCGGCCACCGTCGTGGCGGCCGGCGCGACGGCGTTCGCCGCGCTGGTCGCCCCCGACGCCTCGCGCTTCTACTGGACGCGGGCCCTGTGGGACACGACCCGTGTGGGCCGGCTCGACTACGTCTCGAACCAGTCCCTTCAGGGGGTGCTGGCCCGGCTGGGCGTGGAGAGCCGGGCCGTGTGGGCGGCGCTGGTCGTGCTGGTGCTGTGCGGGTGGGCGTGGCGATCCCGGCGGGCGTGGGACGCGGGCGACGGACAGGCGGCCTTCGCCCTCACCGGCCTCACCGCCTGCCTGGTCAGTCCCGTGACCTGGGTGCACCACCTGGTCTGGCTGCTGCCGTCCTTCGCCGTGCTGATCCGCGCGGGGCGCCCGCGTGTCGCCGGCGCCCTGTACGCGGTGCTGTGCACCAGCGTGGTGTGGCTGTGGTTCGACGGCGCGTCCGGCGTCGGCGGCTTCCTCGGCGCCAACGCCTACACCTGGATCACGCTCGGCCTGCTGGTGTGGCTGCCCGTCGGTCACCTTCCCCGGGATCCGCGGCCCGCGAACCGCAGCACCAGCGCCACGGCGGCTCCGCCCAGTGCGGCGGCCCCCATGATGAGCGCCGCCTCCGACCAGCCGACGTCGCCGACGTCGGCCCGGACCGTCGCCGCGGTCGCCACTGTGGGCGGCGGCGCGGACCGCTTCGACGGTGCGAGGGACGGCGTGGACGGTGTGGACGGCCCGAGCCCTGGTCCGGAGGGCGAGGAGGGCGCCGCCTGCGGTCCGGACCGTGGGTGGGTGCGCGGGCGGGCCCGCAGCGCGTCCAGCGAGCCGACCGGATCGACCCGTCCGGCTGCCGCGAAGCCCCAGTCGAGCAGCTCCCGCGCCTCCTCGTAGACGGTGAACCCGCCGCCCGCCTGAGGGTTCATCACCGTCACGACGAGGGTGCGCCCGCCCCGACGCGCGGCGGCGACCAGGGTGTTGCCGGCGTTGCTGGTGTAGCCGTTCTTGATCCCGATCAGTCCCGGGTACGGCTCGACGCCGTTCGCCCCGGTGAGCAGCCGGTTGGTGTTGGCGATGCCGTAGGACCCGCCTCCGTCCCCGGGGAACTCCGCCTCCGCGGTCGCGCAGTACCGCGCGAAGTCGGGGTTGCGCAGCCCCTCCCGCCCGAAGACCGCCAGGTCGTAGGCGGACGACACCTGGCCGGGGGCGTCGTAGCCGTCGGGCGACCGCACATGGGTGTCCAGCGCGCCCAGGGACCGTGCCTCGGCCTGCATCCGGACGGCGGTGGTGTGCCAGCCGCCGCTGAGCGACGCCAGGACGTGCACGGCGTCGTTGCCGGAGTTGAGGAACACACCTCGCCACAGGTCGGCGATCCGGTACGTGTGGCCTTCGGCGACCCCGACGAGGCTGCTGCCGGGCCCGATGCCCATGAGTTCCTCCGCGCTCACCCGGTGCCGGAGCTCGCCGGGCAGCACCGGCAGCACGGTCAGGGCGAAGAGGGTCTTCAGCGTGCTGGCGGGGGGCAGTCCCCGGTGCGCGTTCGACGCGGCGAGCACCTCGCCGGTCTCGGCGTCGGACACCAGCCACGACAGGGCGGAGACGTCCGGGACCTCGGGGGCGCCGCGATGCGGCCTGACCTGGATGCCGGACCGGTACAGCAGCGACGGCGCAGGGACCGTCATGCCCGGTGCGCGGGCTTCGCCCGGTGCGCCGGGATGCCCCGGGTCCGTGTCGGCCGGGGCGGCGGCCGCGGCGGGCCCGAGGGCGAGGACGCCGGCCACACAGAACGCGCAGGCCGTCGATGCGGCCCGGGAAGAGAATCCGATCGTCATATGATCAACGTAGGAACCGATGGCGGCTTCCCCGCGCTGCCCGTGCCGGACGGGCCCGCGCGAGCACCCGGATGCCGCACGGCCGGCGGCCCGTTGTCCCCGGCCGCGCGCCGCTGCCCTCCGGCTCTGGTCCGCACCCTCCGGCGGCCGTCCGGCGAGGCTGCCGCACCGGCCGTCC
Source organism: Streptomyces sp. LUP30 (assembly GCF_001746365.1). Lineage (GTDB taxonomy): Bacteria > Actinomycetota > Actinomycetes > Streptomycetales > Streptomycetaceae > Streptomyces. The sequence continues at coordinate 47,780 of NZ_MJAJ01000036.1, read as the reverse complement.
GGCGGTGGCCGGCGAGTGGCTAGGCGGCGGGCAGCGTGGGCTGGATGCGGCGCAGGAACGACGCGTTGTCGGGGGTCTCACGCATCCGCTCCAGAAGGGTCTCCAGGTTCGCCCGGCCGTCCCGGGGCCGCAGCGCCCGGCGCAGGCCGCGCACGGCGGTCAACTCGGCCGGGGAGTACAGGAGTTCCTCCCGGCGGGTGCCCGAGCCGTCGACGTCGACGGCGGGGAAGACGCGTCGGGAGGCCGGCTCGCGGTCGAGGCGGAGCTCCATGTTGCCGGTGCTCTTCAGTTCCTCGAAGTAGAAGTCGTCGGCGCGGGAGCCCGTTTCGACCAGGGCGGTCGCCAGGATGGTGAGCGAGCCGCCCTCCTCGGCGGCACGCGCGGCGCCGAAGAACCGCTTGGGGCCGATCAGCGCGGTCGCGTCGACGCCGCCGCTGAGGGTACGGCCCCCGGCGGCCGCCGCGTTGTTGTGGGCCCGGCACAGCCGGGTCAGGGAGTCGAGGAGGATCACGACGTCCTCGCCCGCCTCGACGAGCCGCTTGGCCCGTTCGACGACGAGTTCGGCCAGGGCGGTGTGGTGTCCCGGCGCCCGGTCGAACGTCGAGGCGTACACCTCGCCGCGCACGGAGCGCCGCATGTCGGTGACTTCCTCGGGCCGCTCGTCGAGCAGGACGACCATCAGCCGTGCCCGGGGATGGTTGCCGGCCACGGCGGCGGCGATCTGCTGGAGCAGCACCGTCTTGCCGGTCTTGGGCGGCGCGACGATCAGCCCGCGCTGGCCCTTGCCGACGGGCGCGAGGAGATCCACGACCCGTCCGGCGAGACCCGACGCGGGGTGTTCGAGGCGGAGCCGTTCGTGGGGGTGCAGGGGGGTGAGGTCGCGGAAGTTACGGCGGCCGTGCAGTGCGTCGGGGGTGAGGCCCTCGACGCGGGTGACCTCGGTGAGGGTGCGCTGGGCGCCGCGCACCCCTTCGACGAGGTCGCCCTTGCGCAGGCCGTGACGGCGGATCAGCGCGGCCGGGACCTGGACGTCGTGCGGCGTGGGCAGGCAGTCCGCGGGGCGCAGGCGTCCCTTGCCGCTCGCGTCGACGTCGAGGACGCCGACGCCGATCCGGGCCGGGGACTGCTGCACCGGGGGGTGTTCGAGAGTGGTGGTCATGGGGGGCGGTCCTTTCACGGACGGAAGGCATGAGGCATGCGAAGGGGGGGGCAGCCGCGGAGGGAGGGCGCACTGCGCGCCTCGGGCGGCGGGAACGGCACCGCGGCACGGCGAAGTCGAGCCGTGGGCGGTGGTGCGGGAAAGCCGCTGCACCGGCCGGAGACGGCGGGTGACGAGGCGGCGATTCGAGAGACCGGCACCGGCGCCCAGGAGGGGGCGTACACAAGTGCCAATCGCACTGTAGCACAGCAATCGGCCGCGACGGAGACCTCGTACGCCCGGCGGGAGGTGCGGGGGGTGTCGTGGGCGGTGGGGCCGGCCCCGGAGGAGAGGTGAGCAACCCGGCTTGTGCCAGGTTCATCGCAGATATCCCCAGAGAGTAACGATCCATGACGGCAGCGGACTTGACCGCCATACCTGCATTATCTTCACGTCATGTCCACGCCGCCTCAGTCTCCGCAGCAGCCGGAGCAGCCGGAGCAGTCGTCCGGGGCGCCGGCCCAGCCGAGCGCGTACCCCTATCCGAATCCGCAGTCGCCGGCCCCCGGCGGGCCGATGGGTTTCCCGCCGGCGGCGCAAGCGACCCAGACCGGTCCGCAGAGCGTCTATGCGCAGCCCACGCTGATAGGCCGACCCGTCCAGCCCCAGCCGGGCAACCCCTACGCCCAGCCGGCCCCGTACCCCGTCGTCGGTCCGTCGCCCACGGGGGGCGGCGGCGCCGGACGGGCGGTCCTGTGGGCCGTGGTCGGCGCGGTGGTGGCGTCGGCCGCGTGGGCGGCCGGAGTCTTCCTGACCGCGTCCGGCGCCGACGCGGACCTGCGCGGCTACGCGGCGCCGACCAACCTGTGCACCTCCACCGACTACTCCTCGTTCAAGGCGGAGTACACGGCCGAGGACAGCGCCCCGAGCCACAACGGCATCAAGGACGACGCCCTCGACGAGGGCCTGTGCAACATCAGCCTGAAGAAGTCCGGTTCGAGCTATTCGGACGCCTACCTCTACACCCAGCTCGACCTGCACAAGAAGACCGACCCGGCACCGGAGTTCACCGCCTCCTGGAAGAACTACGGCGACAGCCACAAGGGTTACGACGTGGAGAGCATCTCGGGCATCGGCGACGAGGCCTACCTCGTCAGCGACGACACCACCACCGGCTCGACGAGCGGTTCGCTCTACGCCACGCTCGCCGTCCGGGACGGCTGGGTCACCTACACCATGAGCTACAGCGCCTACTACACCTCGTACGACACCGACACCGATCCGCCGAAGCTCGCCGAGGTCTCGGCCTGGCTGAAGACGGACACCAGGGCGACCCTGCGTGACCTGCGGGGCTGAACACCTGCTCCTGAGGTGGTGCTGAGCGTCCTGAGCGGTCCTGTGGGACCGGAGTCAGGAGGCGGAGGCCGACCGGGCCTCCGCCTCCTTCGCGATCTCGTCGAAGCGCGCGCCCATCGCCGCCGCGAGCGCCTGCGCGCCCGACATGGGGCGCACCATGACGGTCAGTTCGTCGATGAGCCCGCTCTCGTCGAGGTGGATGAAGTCGCAGCCCGACAACTGCCGCTCGCCCACCCGGGCCGTGAACACCAGCGCGTGGTCGCGGCCGTCGCCCCCGTCGAGCTCCCGCTCGTACCGGAAGTCCTCGAACACCTGCGACACCGCGCGCAGGATGGAGGCGGTGATCGCCTTGCCCGGGTAGGGCTTGAACACGACCGGACTGGTGAACACCACGTCGTCGGCCAGCAGCGCCTCGACGGCGTCGAGATCGCCGGCCTCGACCGCCTCACGGAACGCGCGCATCGGATCACCCCATCGTGGACAGTAAATTTGTTGAGTAGGTGCGGATGAGAATAATCATCCGCTGTTACCGTGTCCACATGTCCCTCAAGTACGCCGTGCTGGCCGCCCTGCTGGAGGGCGAGGCCTCGGGCTACGAGCTGGCGAAGGCGTTCGACGTCTCCCTCGCGAACTTCTGGCCCGCCACCCCGCAGCAGCTCTACCGCGAACTGGAGCGCCTCGCGCAGGACGGCCTGATCGAGGCGCGGGTGGTGCAGCAGGAACGCCGCCCCAACAAGCGGATGTTCACCCTCACCGAGGCGGGCCGGGAGGACCTGAGCTCCTTCGCCGTGACCCCGCCGCGCAGGCCCACCGCCGTCCGGGACGAGCTCCTCGTCAAGATCCAGGCGTTGGACGCCGGCGATCCCGAGGCCGCGCGTGCGCTGATCGAGGAGCGGCGGACCTGGGCGCGCGGCAAGCTCGACCGCTACGAGCGACTGCGCGAGCGCCTGCTCGACGGGCGCAGCGAGGACGAGTACCTGGTCGGGGCCGACCGGATCGGCCCCTATCTGACCCTGATGGGCGGCATCGCCTTCGAGGAGGGCAACCTGCGCTGGTGCGAGCAGGCCCTGGCGCTCCTGCGGCGGCGCACCGCCGTAGGCTGACACCGATGTTCAGCCCCGAAGGCCCCACCCTGCGCGAACTCGCCGTCCAGGCCCTGTCGTCCGTCGAGCACGGCTACGACCTCCTGGCGCCGAAGTTCGATCACACGCCCTTCCGCACCCCCGACTCCGTCCTGGACGCGGTCGCCTCGGCCCTGAAGGAGTCCGGCCCGTACGACGACGGCCTCGACCTGTGCTGCGGCACGGGCGCCGGGGCCGACGTCCTGGCCACGGTGTGCCGCACCAGCGTGACCGGTGTCGACTTCAGCGCGGGCATGCTCGACGTGGCACGCGGGCGGACACCCGCGCCGGGCCCGCGGGTGTCCTGGGTACGGGCGGACGTGCGGGCCCTGCCGTTCACGGCCGCCTTCGACCTCGTCGTGAGCTTCGGGGCGTTCGGCCACTTCCTGCCCCGCGAGCTGCCGGGCCTGTTCGCCCAGGTGCACGGCGCGCTGCGACCCGGGGGGCGCTTCGCCTTCCCCGTCCTCGCGCCGCCGCGGCCGTCCTCCCCGGCTTTCTGGATGCTCCTGGGCTTCGATGCGGCGATGCGTGTGCGCAACGCCGTGTGGCGGCCTCCGTTCGTGATGTACTACCGGGCCTTCCGGCTCGGCGAGGTGCGGCGCGCCCTGGAGGACGCCGGGTTCTCCGTGGCCCTTCGCGCCCTGCCCGAGTTCGGCGCGAGGGGAGACGGCAGCCCGCGGGTGCGGATGGTCGAGGCCCTGCGGATGCCCGACGGCGACGGTGACGGCGAGGTCGCAGACGTCACGCCGCCGGGAGCGTGAACGCGTAGACCAGCGCCTCCCGCCGGGCGTCCACCACCAGATCGGTGATCTCCAGGGGGCGCGCGTACTGGTCGTGCACCTGCCGGGTCACCCGCATCGAGGGGGCGTCGTCGAGTGGGGTGATCAGATCGCGGTGGTGCAGGGTGAGACCGGCCCGCCGCATCCAGTCGTAGGCCCGCCGCAGCTCCGGGGCGGCGTCGGCGCGGTCGCGGTAGCGGGCCAGTTCCTCGACCTCGGTCAGCGCCACCGCGGAGAAGGACGTGACGGCCGTGCGCAGCCCCCGGCCGTCGGCACGGGCCGACTCGTAGCGGTGCACCAGCGTCGGCCGACGCGGAGCCAGCCCCAGCGCCTCGGCGTGCCCGGGTGGGGGCGCCTCCCAGCTGACGGCGGCGCGGGCCACCGCCGAGGGATCGTCCGCGGGCCGTGCGCCCACGGGGAAGGCCAGGAACGACGCCGTGCCGAGCGGCCCGTCCGGCAGGGCCGCGTGACTGCCCCGCCGGTCGGTCTCCACCAGCCCGTCGCGGCGCAGGACCTCCAGGGCCTGCCGTACGGTCTCCCGGCTGACGTCGAAGTGTGCGGCCAACTTCCTTTCGCTGGGAAGCCGTTCGCCGGGCGCGAGGGTGCCCTCGCGCAGTTCGCCGAGCAGCCTCTGCGCGATGCGCCAGTACAGCGGCCGATCCTCGGAGTACGGATGGACGTGGTCGGTGGTGGGGATGGTGCTGCGGGCCATGCCGCGCGCCTCCTGTCGGTGACGTGCCGTGTCCGTTCGGACTCGGTGCGCCACCAGATCTAGCATTGGTCTAAACCAGCAGGGAAGGGCGGACCGGCGGATCGGCCGAAACCGGTCCGCCCCGCATCCGCCCCTCCGCCCCGCACCGGGCCCCCGCCGCGACCGCGCTCACAGCGCGCCGTACAGGGCCTCGATCAGCGCCATCTTGCGCGGGTCGTCGGCGATGCGCGGCCCCATCCGGTTCATCACGTACCCCAGCGACACCCCGGCCTCCGGGTCGGCCAGTCCGCAGGAGCCGCCGAACCCGTCGTGACCGAAAGCGCGCGGGTTGGGCCCGTACGATCCGTTCGGTCCGCTGAGCCACAGCCCGAGCCCGATCTCCGTCTCGTGATCGAACCCGGACCCCAGGACCACGTCCCGGCAGGCGCCCTGCCCCTCGCGCACCCGTTCGGCCCCCTCGGGGGACAGGACGCGCCGGCCGCCGTACGCGCCCCGGCCGGCGAAGACGCCGTAGAGCGCCGCCACGGCCCGGGCCGTGCCGTGACCGTTGGCGGCCGGTATCTCCGCGGCCCGCCATCGGGGTGAGTTGGCCTCGTCCGCGCCTGCCAGGGGGTTGGTCAGCGCGGCGATGGCCGCAGGGGTGAGCCGGCTGAACATCGCGGCCTGTTCGCTCGCCGAGGCGGCCGGCGGATGCACCAGCTCCGCCGCCCGGTGGGCCTCCTTCTCCGCCAGTCCGATGGTGAAGTCGACGCCCAGCGGACCGCTCACCTCCCGCTCCAGGAAGGCCCCCGGCCGCAGCCCCGACACCCGCCGTACGACCTCCCCGACGAGGAAGCCGAAGGTCAGGGCGTGGTAGCCCGACCGGGTGCCCGGCTCCCACCAGGGCTCGGTGGCCGCGAGGCGCGCGGTGGTCAGCTCCCAGTCGTAGAGCTGTTCGAGCGAGTGCGGCTCGCGCAGCCCGGCCAGACCGGCGCGGTGGGACAGCAGGTGCCGCACCAGCACCCGCTCCTTGCCCGCGGCGGCGAACTCCGGCCAGTACGCGGCCACCGGGGCGTCGAAGTCCAGCAGTCCCCGGTCGGCGAGGATGTGCGCGCACAGCGCCGTGGGCCCCTTCGACGTGGACCACACGTTGACCAGCGTGTCCCGCTCCCACGCGCGGGTGCGCGCCGGGTCGGCCCAGCCGCCCCACAGGTCGGCCACCGTCACGCCGTCGACCGTCACGCTCACCGCGGCGCCGAGCTCGGCCCGGTCCCGGAAGTTCTCCTCGAAGGCGGTGCGCAGTGCGGCGAACCGCGGGTCGCAGTGGCCGTGGACCTGTGGCACGTGCTCGGACATGGGCCCTCCGTGGGCGGTCGGGACGTCCGGACCGCGACGGTGCGGCCCGGACCCCCCTGAACGTACCGACTGGTCGGACTGGAGGGAAGGCGATCGGCGCGGATCACCCGGGACCCGGCACGGTCACCCCGGGGATCCGGCACGGTCGCTCCGGGGGCGCCGTTCCCGTACCGGGAGTGCCGTCCCGCGTCCCCGGCGGCACGTCCGCCTCGTGCGGCGGCTCAGGCGTACGAGCGCAGCCAGCGCAGCTTGACCGCCTCCTGGTACGGCCCGCCGCCCTCGTGGTCGTTGAACTCGTACACCTCGATGGCCTTGTCCTCGTGCGACCAGGCGTTGAAGGCGGCGAACACGGTGGAGGGCGGGCAGGTCTGGTCCTCCAGCGCCGCCGAGAAGAGGGCCGGGGCCGAGCCGCGCGAGGCGAAGTGGACGCCGTCGAAATAGGACAGGGTGCGCAGCGCGTCCGCGGCGCGGCCGCGGTGCGTCTTGAGGAACAGGCCGATCTCCCGGTACGGATGACGGTCCGTCAGCGTCGCCGCTCGGGGGAAGTCGCACAGGAACGGCACGTCGGGCGCGACCGCCGCCAGGTCGGGCACCAGACCGCCCACGGCGATCGTGATGCCGCCGCCCTGGCTCCCGCCGACCGCCACGGTCCGCGAGGCGTCGGTCAGCGGATGCGATCGGGCCGCCTCGACCGCGCGGACCGCGTCCGTGAACACCCGTCGGTAGTAGTAGTTCTCGGGGGCGTCGATGCCCCGGGTCAGGAAACCGGGGTACGAGGGCGCGCCGCCCACCGGGTCCGCGGTGCCGCCCCCGCCGCCCCATGCGCTGCCCTGACCGCGGGTGTCCATGATGAAGTGCGCACGGCCCGTGGACGCCCACAGCAGGTGCTCGTGCGGCAGTCCTCGGCCGCCGCCGTATCCGACGAACTCCACGACCAGGGGCAGCGGTCGGTCCGCCTCGGCGGGCAGCGTCAGCCAGCCCTTGACCGGGTGGCCGCCGAACCCGGCGAACGTCACGTCGTACACCTGCACCGTGGTCAGACCCGTGTCGACCGGCTCGAAGCGCGCGTCCAGGTCGTGCTCGCGGGCCTCCTGGAGGGTCTTGGACCAGAACGCCTCGAAATCCGCGGGCTCGGTGGAGGCGCTGCGGTACGCGCGGAGCTCGTCGCCGGACAGGTCGAACAGGGCCATGAAGGACCGCCTTTTGTCAATTGCCCATACGAATGATCACACCGTACGGGGGCGAGGGAGGCGTCACCAGACTGCCTCGCACGCTTCAGGCGGGCCTGCGCCGGGTCCACTCCGGTTCGGTGCGCTCCCACTCCCGTTCCCACTCGGCCAGCCGGTGACGCATCGCCACCCGGCGGACGGCGACGTGCCCGAGCAGCACCGAGGCCGCCGCGCCGCCGGCCACGCAGACGCCCAGGGTGAGCGTGTGCTGCCAGACCATGGTGTCGTTCGGCGGCGGCGCGACGCTGCGGCCGTGGTCGTCGAACCAGACGTCCACCACGTCACCCCGGTGTGTGCCCTCCGGCACCCGGGCGGTGGCCGTCCGCGCGTGTTCGCCCGGCGGCGTCCACCGCACGCTCACCGCGACCGTCTGCTGTCTGCCGCCCTCCACGGCGGGCATGGTCTCGGGCGGGCGGCCGACGACCTGCGCGCTCACCCGATGCCGGTCGGCCCGCTGCCGGACCGCGGCGGCCTGGGCGTCGTCATGGGCCCAACGGCCCGCGAGCGCCCCGGCCAGGGGCGCGGCCACCAGCAACAGCACGGCGACGACCAGCGCCGTCCACGCTTCGACGACATCCGACCGGCGCCGCAGCGGATTGTTCCGCCGACGCCAGCCACGCACCCCGCTTCGCATGTCGACCTCCTCGCCGTCACGCGTACGAGTGCCCACCGGAGGGAGGTACTCCGTTCGGAGTACATCGTTTCACGCATCGTGCGCGACGGCCCCTCGACAGCGCCCCGGACAAGGCCCCGGGCGCGGTCCTGAGGGAAGGGCCGGCCGTCCGGCCCGGGTCAGCCGAAGCGTTCGATCCTGATGCGGTCCACCGGCTGCCCGGCCTCGACCAGCAGCCGTGACGCGTGTTCGGCGAACCCGTTCGAGCCGCACACGTACGCCTCCCAGCCGCCTGCCGGTTCCTCGGCGAGCAGCGGCGCCAGGTGCTCTGCGTCGAGGCGGCCCACGGGCGCGCCCCTGGGCGCGCTCCGGGTGAACACGCGTGTCGTCTCCGCGCCGAGTTCGCGCGCGTAGATCAGTTCCTCGGGACCGCGGGCGGACACCACCAGCCGCAGCGGCACGTCGAGGCCGCGCGCCCGGTGGTGGCGGACCATCGACATCAGCGGGACGACGCCGGACCCGGCGCCGACCAGCAGCGCGGGCCGGTCGCCGGGCCAGGCGAAGAAGCCGCTGAGCGGGCCGCGCACCTCGACCTCGTCGCCCGGCCGGGCCGTCGTGTGGAACCAGCCCGAGACCTCGCCGCCGTCCACGTGGTCCAGCGTCAGCTCGATGTGCCCCTCGTCGTCGGGCGCGGACGCGATCGAGTAGTGGCGCTGGGCGGTGTAGCCGTCGGCGGCCGTCAGCCGCAGCATCAGGTGCTGGCCGGGCAGATGCCCCGCCCAGGCCGGCGTCGCGAACCGGAAGGTGGACGCCAGCGGGGTCTCGCGGCGGATCTCGGTCAGCGTCGCCGTCTGCCACTCGGAGGCCGCCCGGCCGCTGACCGCGATCCGGCCGGGCACGGCGAACCGGGTCACGGGTGTGAAGGTCCCGGACGGGGGAGCGGCGGCCCGGGACGGGGCGGCGAAGACCTCAGTCACCGGAGTACCTCTGTTCCTCCCACGGGTTGCCCCGCGCGTGGTAGCCGTTCCGCTCCCAGAAGCCGGGCTCGTCGTGGTCGAGGAGGCGCAGGCCCGCGATCCACTTGGCGCTCTTCCAGAAGTACAGGTGCGGCACCAGCAGTCGCGCCGGACCGCCGTGCTCGGCCGCGAGGGGCTCGCCGTCGTGGTCGAAGGCGATCCAGGCGCGTCCGCCGGTCAGGTCGGCCAGCGGCAGGTTCGTGGTGTACCCGGTGTGGGAGTACGCCACCGCGTGGGTCGCGGTCGCCTCGGGGCGTACGGCCGCCAGGAACGCGTCCAGGGAGACGCCCCCGAACCGCACCCCGAACCTCGACCAGCTCGTGACGCAGTGGATGTCGCCCTCGTAGGCGGACTCCGGGAGCGCGTGCGCCTCGTCCCAGTCCCAGGTGCGGGGCGTCCGCACCAGCCCGTCGATGCGGAAGGTCCAGTCGGCGGGCGCCAGGTCGGGTGTGACCTCGGCGGACAGCACGGGCCAGTCGTCGCCGGCGTCGTACTGGCCGGGGGGCAGCCCCGGATCGGCGACGCGGGGGCGGCCGGTGAAGCCTCGGGTGACGTTCATGCGGTTCCAGCGTGAAGGGCGGCGGTTGCTTGCGCAGTCCACCGTACGTGCAAGTCAGGGGCGCCCCGCACCGGGTCCGCCCGTCGATCGTCAACGCCGTGTGAACGCTCCCGCGGGCGGGGAATAGGGCCCGGCCGCGCACCCTTGCACGTGTCGTCCCCGAACGTCCGGCGGGTCCGGCGGTCCGGGGACGGCGGACACCGGCGAAGGAGAGTGGGAGCAATGCCGAAGGCGTACGTCTTCACCCGGTACGGCGGCCCGGAGACCGAGGCTCTCGTCGATCTGGAGCGGCCCCGCCCCGGGCCGGGCCAGGTGCTGGTCGCGGTGCGCGCGGCGGGCGTGAACCCCGTCGACTGGAAGCAGCGCACGGGTTTCCTGCGCCCCGGCGAGAGCGGTGAGCGGGCGTTCCCCGCGGTCCTGGGCAACGAGGCGTCGGGCGTCGTGGTGGAGACCGGGGCGGACGTCACCGGGTTCGCGCCCGGCGACGAGGTGTTCGGCTCCGCCGTCGCCGGCAGCTGGGCCGAGTACGTCCTGCTGGCCGCTGCCGTCACCGCGCACAAGCCCGCCGAGCTGTCGTTCACCGACGCGGCGACCCTCCCGGTGGCCGCCGCGACCGCCTACGACGGAGTCCACCAGCTCGGCCTGTCCGCCGGGGAGACGGTGCTGGTCACGGGTGCGGGCGGCGGGGTGGGCGTCGCCGTCGTGCAGATCGCCCGGGCCCTGGGGGTGCGTGTCGTGGGCGTCGCGGGCGGGGGCAAGAAGGACCTGCTGGAGTCGCTGGGCGCCGTTCACGTGCCCTCCGGCCCCGGCTGGACGGACGCCGTGCGGGCGGTCGCCCCCGAGGGCGCCGACGGCGTCTACGACCTCGTCGGCGGCGAGGTGCTGCACGAGGCGGCCGGGCTGGTGCGGGACCGCTCGCGGCTGATCACCGCCGGGGCGGCGGCCGAGGAGGTGGAGCGGCTGGGCGGCGCACGGGTGGCGCGCGCCCGCGACGCGGCCGTCCTGCGGGCGGTGGCGGACCTCGTCGTGCGCGGCGACCTGGACCCGCACGTCACCCGGAGGTTCCCGTTGGAGCGGGCCGGCGAGGCGCTGCGCGAGGTCGAGAGCGGTCACGCCCGGGGCAAGGTCGTCCTGGAGACCGGGGCGGGCGCGTGAGCGCGGCCGGGTACGCGCCGGGCGAGGGAGCGAGCGGCGGGGTCGGGCACGTGCTCGACCATCCCGCGCTGGCCGCCCTCACCGGTCCGCACGCGCACTTCGCCGAACGCCGGGGGCGCGTCCTGCGCTACCCCGTCGACGTGTCGCCCTGGCTGGCGATGCCGGCCGAACCGGACGCCGACGACTGGGCGGACGTCGCGGCGCTGGCCGGTCCCGGGGCGGAGGTTCCGCTGCTGGGCTTCCGGGGCGAGGTCCCGGCCGGCTGGGAGATCACCTTCCGGATTGAGGGCGCTCAGTTCGTGGACGACGGGCTGGACGCGGCCCCCGATCCGGAGGCGGTCCGGCTCGGCCCCGCCGACGTGCCGGAGATCCTCGACCTGGTGGCGCGCACCCGGCCGGGCCCGTTCGAGGCCCGCACCATCGAGCTCGGCGACTACCTCGGGATACGCCGGGACGGCGCCCTGGTCGCCCTCGCCGGCGAACGGCTGCGACCGCCGGGCTGGACCGAGATCAGCGCGGTGTGCACCGACCCGGCCTTCCGCGGCGAGGGGCTGGCGACGCGGTTGATCCTGGCCGTCGCCCACGGCATCCGGGAACGCGGCGACACGCCGTTCCTGCACACCGCCGCGGACAACGCGAACGCCGTCCGCCTCTACGAGTCCCTGGGCTTCCGCCTGCGCCGACGGACGGCGTTCCTGGCCGCCAGGACGCCCGAGCGGCTGGGAGAGGGACGGGCGGCGGCGGTCCCGGTGCCCTAGGCGTGCTCTCCGGGGGCGGAGCTCAGTCGCCGTCCGGGGCGCTGCCGGGCCAGGCGTTGTACCGCACCAGGTACTCCGCGAACCGCTCCAGGTCCCCGGCCGGCCACTCGGCCAGGCGCTCGTGGAAGGCGGCGCGACGGCTCTCGGTGACCTGGGCGAGGATGCGCCGTCCGGCGTCGGTGAGGTGGAGGACCTGGACGCGGTGGTCCTGGGGATCCTGGCGCCGGTCGATCAGGTCGGCGCGCTCCAGGGCCGCGACCTGACGGCTGACCGTGGACTTGTCCAGGGCGTAGTGCGCGGCGAGGTCGGTGGCCCGGCAGCCGTCGCTCTCCTCCAGGTGGCCGAGCAGCGTGTACGACACCAGGGACAGCTCGGGATGCAGCCGGCCCGCCGAGGCGCGGGCCCGCCGGGCGAAGCTCGTCATCTCCCGCTGGATCGTCTCCACGGCGTCGGCTGCTTCCACCGGCCCTCTCCTCCCAGATCGCTCAGTTGTATAATACAACTTCAATGCCGGGGATGTCATGAACAGCGGGCGGGCGCTGGGGTAGGGTGGCCGTCGGCCGCGGAGGTTCCCGGTCGCGCGAGGCCGGGAGGTGAGACCCATTACCGCTGTGTCAGGTCGGGTGCTCTCCTCTCGTGACGGCGTGGACCGCCGCGCCTAGGCGATCGCGGGAGCGCTCTTCGGCTTCTCGAAAGGCTCCTCGGCTCCATGCCTCCCCTCACACCTGCCGCTTCCGCGTCCCCTTCGCGGCCCCCGTCCTCCCGTGACGCCCTCGTCCTCGCCCTGCGCGCCGCCGGGTGCGTCTTCGCCGAGGAGGAGGCCGAGCTGATCCTCGAAGCGGCCCCCACCGCGGACGCGGCCGCCGCCATGGCGCGACGCCGTGCTGCGGGCCTGCCCCTCGAACACGTCGTCGGCTGGGCCGAGTTCCACGCACTGCGCGTCGGCGTCGAACCGGGCGTCTTCGTGCCCCGCCGCCGCACCGAGTTCCTCGTCGACGAGGCGCTCGCCGCGGTGCCGCACGCGTCGGTGGTGGTCGACCTGTGCTGTGGCTCGGGGGCGGTCGGCGCCGCCTTGGCCGCCTCGCTCGGGCCCATCGAGCTGCACGCCGCGGACATCGACCCGGTGGCGGTGGACTGTGCGCGGCGCAATCTCGCCGAGTACGGCGGACACGCCTACGCCGGCGATCTGTTCGCGCCGCTGCCCGCCCGGCTGCGCGGGTGCGTCGACATCCTGGCCGCCAACGTGCCGTACGTCCCCACCGGCGAGGTGCCCCTGCTGCCGGCCGAGGCCCGGGAGCACGAGCCGCTCACCGCCCTCGACGGCGGCGACGACGGACTGGACGTGCTGCGCCGGGTCGCCGCCGGGGCGCCGCAGTGGCTCGCCCCCGGCGGGTGCCTCCTCGTCGAGACCAGCGAGCGCCAGGCCCCGGCGGCCGTGGAGGCGTTCACCCGCAGCGGTCTGACCGTGCGGGTGGCGCGGGACGAGGAGCTGTCGGCCCATGTGATCCTCGGGACCAGGCTCAGGTAGCGGCGCCGCTGCCCGTGGGGCCGGGGGAGCGGTTCTGGCCCCCGCGGTCCCACGGGCCGTGCCCGGGGAAGCCCCCGCGGTGGTCGTGGTCATGGTCGCGATTCTCCCGGCCGCGGTCGCCGAAGGAGCCGGACAGGACCCGATCGGCCGTGTTCGTGTCCCCGGAACGTGTTCCGACGACGAACACGGTGTCGCCCTTCTTCGGCGCGGCGGCCCCGGAGCCGGAACCTGAGCCGGAGGCGCCGTCGCCGAAGACGCGTGTGTCCGAGCTCAGCGTCCACGTCCACGAGACGCCGTCCTCGCTCTTGACGGTGAGGCGGGAACGGTCCGCCTTCTCGACGGTGCCCCGCTGCCAGACGCGGACGACCCAGTCGCCGGTGCCGCGGTCCTTGACGGTCGCCTCGCCGTGGGCCGCGTCGCCGAGACCGGACCATGGTCCGCCCCGACCGTGCCGTCCGCCGGGCCCCTCGGAGGAGGAGGCGGAGGGCGACGCGGACGGCGAGCCGCCGCCGGAGCCGTTCGACGTGGCCGCGTAGGCGACGGTGCCGCCCAGTGCCAGGACCGCGACGGCCGTGGCCGCGACCAGCGCCCGCGCGCGGGACGGGCGGCGCCGCCACGGGGCGCCTGCCGGGCCGCCCTCGCGTGCCTCGGCGCCGATGGCCTGACCCGGGAGCGGTTCGCCCTCGGGCGGCCGCTGCGGGCCTTGCGGTTCCTGCGGTTCCTGGGGCTCCTGCATGGCGGCTCACTCTCCTCGGCGACGAACGGCGACGCCCTTGTCGCACCTGTCTGTGATTGTCCGAGGAGCCGGATAAGGAAGCGGTAACGGGAACCTGTGAACCGGCTATCCGGCGGTCAGCGCCCGTGCCACCAGCAGGGCGACGTCGTCCTGGTTGTCCGGGTGGTGCAAGGCCTCCAGCAGCAGGTCGCACAGCTCCTCCAGGGGCCGGGTGGGATCGTCGAGCAGGGCCAGCAGCGCTTCCAGGCGCTCGTCCAGGGAGTGGGTGCGGGTCTCCACCAGGCCGTCCGTGTACAGCACCAGCTGGTCGCCGGGGGCGAAGTCGACGTCGGTCGTGGAGAACGCCACCCCGCCCACGCCCAGCGGCACGCCGGTCGGCAGCTCCAGCAGCTCCGGCGGGCGGCCGGGGCGCACCCGGACCGGCGGCAGATGCCCCGCGTTGGCGATCCGGCACCTCCCGAGCCGTGGGTCGTGGACGGCGTACACGCAGGTGGCGATGGAGTGGTCCAGGCCCTGGGTGATGCGGTCCAGGTGTTCCAGAAGCACCGCGGGGTCGAGGTCGAGCGAGGCCAGCGTGGTCGTCGCCGTGCGCAGCCGGCCCATCGTGGCGGCGGCGTCGATGCCGCTGCCCATGACGTCGCCGACGACGAGCGCCGTCTTGCCGTCCGGCAGCGGGATGACGTCGAACCAGTCGCCGCCTACCTCCGTGGTGGCGCCCGCGGGCTGGTAGCGGGAGGCGACCTCCAGGCCTCCGGTGACCGACGGATGGCTCGGCAGCAGACTGCGCTGGAGGGTGAGCGCGGTGGTGCGGGCGTTCTGGTACCAGCGGGCGTTGTCGATCTGCACGGCCGCGCGGGCCGCCAGTTCGCGGGCGAGCAGCAGATCGTCGTTGCTGAACGTCGCCCGGTTGCGGGTCCGTTTCAGGTCCAGGGCGCCCAGCACCTCGCCCCGCGCGATGAGCGGCACCGCCAGGTAGGAGTGCACGCCCGCCCGGGCCAGCAGGGCGGCCGCCTCCGGTGAGCTGGCGATGCGGGCGAGGTCGGCCTCCTCCACCTGTGCCAGCATGACCGGCCGGCCCGAGCGCACGCACTCGGTGACGAGCCGGTCGGGTGCGTAACGGGCCACCTCTCCGGGCCGGTCGGCCGCCCGCAGCGCGTCCGGCTCGTCGGCGGCCAGCACCGCTAGGGCGCGGATGACGGCGGGCTCGGCGGGCCCGAGGCTGGTGCGCCGCCCCGCCACCACCGCGTCCAGCAGATCCACGGCGGCCACGTCCGCCAGTTCCGGCACGGCCACCTCGGTCAGTTCACGGGCGGTGCGCTCCAGGTCCAAGGTGGTGCCGATGCGGGCCGAGGCGTCGGCGACCAGCGCGAGCCGGCGGCGCGCCGCCTCCGCCTCGACGGCCGCCTGGTGCCGGTCGGTGACGTCCCTGACCGAGACGGCGACGCCCAGAACGGTGCCGCGCGCGTCCTCCAGGCGGTACAGGGAGCACGACCAGGCGTGGTCCTTCTGCGGGTCGGCCGGGGTGCGTCCCGCCAGGTAGCGGTCGACCAGCGGTTCACCCGTCCGCATGACCTGGCGTGCCGCGTCCTCCAGGGCGTCGGCGTCCAGCGACGGCAGCACCTCGCGCACCGTGCGTCCGAGGTGGCCGGAGGCCGGCACGCCGTTGATGCGCTCCAGCGCCGGGTTGACCGACACGTACCGCAGGTCGGTGTCGAGCACGGCGAGGCCGGTGGGGGACTGCGCGACCATTCGGGTGGACAGGGCCAGGTCGCGTTCCAGCCGGCGCACCGTCGTCTGGTCGGCGGCCAGTCCCAGGGCGTAGACCTCGCCCCGGTCGTCCATGAGCCGCATGTTGCGGAACTCCACCAGCACGGTGGTGCCGTCCTTGCGCCGGACGGGGAACGCCCCCGCCCAGCTCTGGCCGGTGGCCATGACGTCCGCGAACAGCTTCACCACCACGTCGACGTGCCGCTCGTGCACCATCACCCGGGCCGCGTACCTGCCCAGAGCCTCCGCCGCCGAATAGCCGAACAGCTCCTCTGCCTGAGGGCTCCACAGCGCGATACGGCCGTCCGTGTCGAGAACCACGGAGGCCACGTTCAGCACGTCCAGCAGGCCGCTGGGCCCGGTGGGGCCGCCGTCGTCGCCCGTGGACGATCCGCGTGCGCTCATGCCCTGCACCGCCTCCGCACCTCGGTGCGGCACGTCGTCCCCCATGCCGGCTCCCCCTGTTCTCTCGCGTTCAAGCCATTTCTCCCACGCCCGGACACCCCTCTCCATGGTCCTCCAGTACGGCTCGGCGCGCCGTTCTCCTCAGGGTCCGCCCCCGTCCATCTGATTGGTCTGTACATGACCACAATCACGGGCCAGACTGTGCGCCGAGCGCGCCCCACCCCCCCTTCACGAGGAGACCCATGCCCCTGCGCCCCGTCCGCCGTCGCGCCTCCCTGGCCGGCGCCGCCCGCACCGCCCGCGCCTCCTTCCTCGCGCTGGCCGTCGCGACCGTCACCGCCCTGTCCGCGGCCCCGCAGGCCGCCGCCGCGGACGCCTGGACCGAGATCGGCTCCGACCGGGCCGACCCGCTGACCGAGAGCCAGGGACTGGCCTCGGTCGAGGTGCCGGCGGGCGGCGCCAACCGCTACACCGGCATCGGGACCATCCCCCTGTCCGTGTCGGTCCGGGGCTGGAACCACGTCGGCGACCCGGACGCCACCTACGGCGGCTACTACGTCGAGCCCTACCAGAGCGACTCGAAGGGCTCGAAGATGTACCGGGTGCAGGCGCCGGGCGGCGCCTGGTCGGAGTACGTCCACGCGCTCGGCCCGGGCGAGGCCCTGAACAACTCCTGGGTCGCGATCACGCCGGACAGCCAGTGGATGCTCTCGGGCGAGTGGGGCACCATGACCCGGTTCCTCGTCTTCCCGACCCCCGGCGCGAACGCGAGCACCTCGCCCTCCGCCGATCTGCCCCAGGCGTCGACCGTCCGCCTCGACCACGCCGTGCGCGACGTCCAGGGCTGCGACTTCACCGGCCCGACCACCCTGCTGTGCTCCTCGGACGACCCGGCCGGCACCCTCTTCGGCGTCACCAAGCCCCTTCTGCAGATCGACCTGTCCGCGCAGCCGAACGGCGGCTCGGACGTCACCGGCCATGTGACGGCCCTGCGTCAGCTTCCGCTGCGCAGTTCCTGCTCGGGCTCCTTCGAGGCGGAGGGCGTCGACTACGACCGCCGCAGCGGCACCCTGCGCGTGATCGTCGTCTCGCCCGGGTTCTGTGTGCTGACCGACAGCAAGACGTACCGCTTCACCCGCGGCTGAGCCCAAGGCCGGCGGCCGCTCGCGCCGTCGGCCCGTCGCTGGTCCCGATCGGAAAGGGATGTTCTGCTGGGGATGTGGAGCGCTTCGCGGGGAACCCGCACAGCCGCGCCACCCCACGAGAGGAGCGATCACGATGGATCGCGAGCGATCGCACGAGGAGTCCGTCTCCGTCGAGATCAGCGGATGCAGCAAGGAGGACGCCCGGATCGTGTTCGACGCGCTCAACGCGTGCTTCGAGTCCGACCGCGACAGCGGCGAGGAGCCGCAGCAGCTTCACGAGTCCCGCCCGATGGTGTGGCTCGGGACCTTCGAGGTCACCGAAGCGCGCGAGTGCGCCGAACCGGCCCGGCTCTCGTCGTCCGTCGAGGCCGACGCGCAGGGCAGCTACTGGGCGATCGAGCGGCTCCGCTCGACGCTCGACTCGGTGTTCTCGGTACGCGACCTGTCCTCGGCCTCCGGCGACCAGGAACGGGAACTGCACGTGCTGCTCGAAAGCCGGTGAGCACCTGAACGGGTGAGCCGGTGAGCCGGTGACCTGCGGCACATGGGCCAGGCCTCATTGTGCAACTAGTTGCACAACCCGTGTGCGGTCCTCTAGAACTGAGGGACTACCGCCGCGCACGGAGGCCTGCCATGAGCCGTTACCCCCACCTGCTGAGCCCGCTCGACCTGGGCTTCACCACGCTGCCCAACCGCGTCCTGATGGGCTCGATGCACATCGGCCTGGAGGAGGCCGAGCGCGGCTTCGAGCGCATGGCGGAGTTCTACGCGGCCCGCGCACGCGGCGGAGTGGGCCTCATCGTCACCGGCGGCATCGCCCCCAACGACGAGGGCCGGCCCGGCGAGGGCGGCGCCAAGCTCACCACGGACGCGGAAGCGGAGCAGCACCGGCTCATCACCGACGCCGTGCACCGCGAGGGCGGCCGCATCGCGATGCAGATCCTGCACTTCGGCCGGTACGCCTACCACCGGGAGCTGGTCGCGCCGAGCCCCCTGCAGGCGCCGATCAGTCCCTTCGTGCCCCGCGAGCTCACCGACGCCGACGTCGAGCGCACCATCGACGACTACGCCCGCGCCGCCCGCCTCGCCCGGCGGGCCGGCTACGACGGCGTCGAGATCATGGGATCCGAGGGCTACCTCGTCAACGAGTTCATCGCGGCCCAGACCAACCACCGCACGGACCGCTGGGGCGGCTCGTACGAGAACCGCATGCGCTTCCCGGTGGAGATCGTGCGACGCGTGCGCGAGGCGGTCGGCGAGGACTTCATCGTCGTCTACCGGCTGTCCATGCTGGACCTGGTGCCCGGCGGCTCGACCCTCGACGAGGTCGTCACCCTGGCGAAGGCGGTCGAGGCGGCCGGCGCGACGATCATCAACACCGGCATCGGCTGGCACGAGGCGCGTATCCCCACCATCGCCACCTCGGTACCGCGCGGCGCCTACACCTGGGTGACGAAGAAGCTCATGGGCGCGGTCTCCGTGCCCCTGGTCACCACCAACCGGATCAACACCCCCGAGGTGGCCGAGGAACTGCTCGCCGACGGCTGTGCGGACATGGTGTCCATGGCCCGCCCGATGCTCGCCGACCCCGACTTCGTCAACAAGGCCGCGGCCGGCACGCCCGAGGCCATCAACACCTGCATCGGCTGCAACCAGGCCTGCCTCGACCACACCTTCAGCGGGAAGATCACCTCCTGTCTGGTCAACCCGCGCGCCTGCCACGAGACCGAGCTGGTCCTCGCCCCGACCCGGCTGCGCAAGCGCGTCGCGGTCGTCGGCGCGGGGCCCGCGGGCCTGGCGTGCGCGGTGGGCGCGGCCGAACGGGGCCACCACGTCACCCTCTTCGACGCGGCGAGCGAGATCGGCGGCCAGCTGAACGTCGCCCGCAAGGTGCCGGGCAAGCAGGAGTTCGACGAGACGCTGCGCTACTTCCGCCACCAGCTCGACGCGCACGACGTGGACGTACGGCTCGACACGCGCGTCACCGCCGAGGACGTGGCCGACTACGACGAGGTCGTCGTCGCCACCGGCGTCAGCCCCCGCACCCCCGACATCCCGGGCGTCGACCACCCGAGCGTCGTCGGCTACCTCGACGTCCTGCGCGACGGCGCGCCCGTCGGCGACCGCGTCGCGATCCTCGGAGCGGGCGGCATCGGTTTCGACGTCGCCGAGTTCCTCACCGACGGCGGCGACAAGACGAGCGAGGACCCGGCGGCCTACTTCCGCCAGTGGGGCGTCGACATGGACTACCAGGGCCCCGGCGGTCTCGCCGCCCCCGAACGCCCCGTCCCGCCGCGCACGGTCCACCTCCTGCAGCGCAAGACCGGCAAGGTCGGCGCCGGCCTCGGCAAGACCACCGGCTGGATCCACCGCACCGAGCTCAGGCACCGGGGCGTCACGATGGTCCCGGGCGTGCGCTACGACCGCATCGACGACGCCGGACTCCATGTCACGGTCGGCGAGCAGAGCACCGTCCTGGAGGTCGACACGATCGTCCTGTGCACCGGCCAGGACCCGCGCCGCGACCTGTACGACGCCCTGGTCGCGGCCGGCGGCTCCGTGCACCTGATCGGCGGCGCGGACGTGGCCGCCGAACTGGACGCCAAGCGCGCCGTGCAGCAGGGCACAGAGCTGGCGGCGGCACTGTAGAGGCCTCGGGACCGTCCCTAGGATGACGTCATGTCACTCCCGCACGCGATCCTCACCGCCCTGCTCGAGCGACCCTCGTCGGGGCTGGATCTGACCCGCCGTTTCGACAGGTCGATCGGCTACTTCTGGTCGGCGACGCACCAGCAGATCTATCGCGAACTGGGACGGCTGGAGGGCGAGGGCCACATCCGCGCCCTGCCCGCCGAGCAGCCGGCCCGCGGGCAGAAGAAGGTCTACGAGGTCCTGCCCGCGGGGCGCGCCGAACTCGCGCGGTGGACGGCGGCCGCCCAGGACCCGAAGCCGCACCGGGACGCCATGCTGCTGAGGCTGCGCGCCGCCGCGGTCGTCGGCACCGCGGGCCTGGAGGCCGACCTGCGCCGCCATCTGGAGCTGCACCGGCGGCAGCTGGCCGAGTACGAGGAGATCGAGAAGCGCGATTTCCCGCCCGGCGAGGACAGCGCGCAGGCCAGGCTGCAGCACCTGGTCCTGCGCGCCGGCATCGAACTGGAGACCTTCTGGACGCAGTGGCTCACCGAGGCCCTGGCGGGGCTGCCCGCCGCGGTCGACCGGCCCGAGGGGCGGTGACGGGCCTCAGAGCCGGTACGGCTTCGAGCGGCGGCGCAGGAACCAGGCCGCCGCGATGGCGCCCGCCCCCACCAGCGCGCCGCCCACCGCCATGGTGACGGTGCCGTAGTCGCGGGCCGCGCCGCCGAGCCCGCCCATCACCCCCCGCGAGGGCGAGGCCGTCGCGGAGATCGTCGGGGTGGACGGGGCGGAGACGATCACGGACTGGGTGCCGGCGGTGTCGCCGCGCGAGCACATGACGACGACGGTGTACGTCCCCGGGGAGACGGCCGACCAGGCGGCGGACTGCCCGGCGGCCGTCCCCGACAGGGCCACCTGACGGCCCTGCGAGAAGCTCGCCTGGCCGCGGGTGAGCAGCGCCGCCGTGCCCCAGCTGCCGTTGATCTGGGTGCAGGAGCCGGTCACGACCGACACCGTGGATCCGGTCGTGCTGACGGAGATGCCCGAGGCCCGGGCGGCGGCCGGCCCGGAGGCCAGGGTGAGGGGCAGTGCGGCGGCGGCTGCCACGGTCAGCCCTGAGCGGACGAGGAGACGGGAAGTGCGCATCGGATGTCCTCCGGCGGCGGCACGGTTGGCGGTACATCCCTTGCGCCGCCGAGGATCGGGTACGCCCGTGCTGCCTCAGGGTCAGCCAATGCGCCTCGCGTCCGCCCCGCACCCGGGCTGCCCCCGGGCAGGTGACGGATTCCTCCGGACGGCCCATGCGCAGGCCCGCTCACCCGCTCTCGCCCGTCGTCACCGTCCGCTCCGCCGAGAACGCGCCCCAGGTGCCGTCCGGCAGGCGCGCCCGCAGGCGCACACGCCGGCCGACCCCCGCCTCCCGCCCCGCGTAGAAGCTGTACGCCGCCCTCCCCCGGGGCGGGGCGCCGCCCCAGACCAGCGAGGTGGCCGGCCGCCCGTCCAGCTCGACCTGGTACTCCGTGACGACGCCGTCCACCCGTGGCGGCGTCCAGGCGAGGTCCAGGTAGTAGGCGCCGTCGGCGAGACGGACGGTGGCCCGGAAGTCGCCCGGCGCGGTGTCCGGCCCCTCGTCGTCGCCCGGCGCGGTGGTGAGGCGCACGGGCGGGCCGGCGGAGGAGACGTTGTCGGCCGCGTCGCGGGCCCGCACGGTGAACGCGTAGCGGGTGTGCGGCCGCAGTCCCGTGACGACCGTCGCCGTCTGGCCGCCTCCCACGCTGTGGATCTTCACGCCGCCCTGGCAGACGTCGTACGACACCACCGCGCGGTCGTCCGTGGACGCCGACCAGGACAGCTGGACGGCCCGGCTCCCGACCGCCCGGCCGGTGACCCCGCCCGGCGGGCTGGGGGCCGAGCGGTCCGCGGCGGCGGCCGGCGTGGTGGCCCGCACCTCCCGGCTGCGCGGGCCCAGCCGCCCGTCGGCGCCGCGGGCCCGCACGGTGAAGACGTACGCGGTGGACGGAGCGAGCCGGACGACGTCCAGCATGTGCGCGGAACCGGACACCTCGCCGGCCTTCTTCGCGCCCCGGTACACCTCGTAGCCGCTGACCTCGGGGTCGGCGGCGACCGCGTTCCACATCACGTGCACGCTCGTCGCGCTCCCGGCCCGGGCGCTGACGCCGGTCGGCGCGCCGGGCGCCCGCCCCTCGTCGGAGCCGCCGTCGACGGCGCAGCCGCACGCCAGGACCGCCACCAGCCCGCTTCCCGCCATTCCCAGCGCAACACGTCGCACGGCTTCGCCTCCCGGCCCGGCACGGCGGCAATGGTCCGGACCAATATGGCGTGCTCGCGCCGGCACATCAAGAGGGCGGGACGGCCCTCGGGGCCGCCGTTGGCGACCGCGCTCGGACGTTACGTATGCTGAAGCTCCTCGCGGCTGAACTCTCCCTGAGGGCTCGGAAGTTCAGGCCGGTGGCGCGGACCGCTGTCGTCGCTGATCCCGCGCCGGCGGAGTCGCCCGGGGGCCCGGAGCCGAGACGGCCGCCGGGTCCCCGGCCTCCTGCCCGGCCCCCTGACGCTCCGCCCCGGACGGCGGTCGGCCCGGCGCGGCCCGGCTAGCGGAGGGGACAGGTGAGGGGCAGGACGCGCTCGGCCAGCCGGCCGGTGAGACCGGCGCCGCTCAGAGCGGCATCGGTGAGCCAGTCCGCCGCGATCAGCAGATCCACCGCGTGCGGCAACGCGTCGGGGCCCACCGGGCACCAGGCCGCGAGCGACTCCAGGCCGACGCCCTCGCCGCCGGGTCCGAGCCGTCCGTCGGCCTCGGTCCGGGTGGCCAGCGTCAGGGCGAGCAGCCGGGCCCCCGCGGGAGCCTTGGCCTTGCGGAGCTTCTTGTCCGAGACGACCCTCTGGGCCCAGCCGCTGAGCTTGGGCCGCATCTTCTTGCCGAACGCGAACGGTCCCGCGTCGTCCTCGTGCGGGACGAGGGACGGGACGGTGACCGGGGTGGGGTTCTCCGGCCGGGAGGCGAGCAGGTCCGCCACCGTGCCGGGGATGCGGAGCCAGCCACACCCGGTCAGCTGCTCGACCAGGCCCTCCGGGTCGGTCAGGCCCAGCGCGGTGACGTCCTGCCCGACGAGGTTGCCGGAGCCGGTGTGCGCGGTGCGCAGGGTCAGCATCACCGTCAGCAGCCGTGCCTCCGGACCCGGCAGCGGGCTGTGGTCGCCCACGTGCGCGAGGACGGAACGCGCGTGCTGCCACTGCGACGGCGCGCTCAGCAGGCGGGCCACGGTCGGCCCGTCGGCGTCCGCGCCGCCGCCGGTGCGGTGCCGGTGCTGGGAACGGGCGGCGGCGGCGGCCTGCTCGGCGCGCCGGGCCTCCAGCCGCAGATTGACGTCGTCGGTGACGTCGGCCCAGGTGAGGAAGGCGCGGGCCTTTCGGTCGTGCAGGTCGGCGAGGAGCGCCAGGTCGGGTTCGGCGCGTTTCTGGTAGGCGCGGAACAGATCGCCGAGCTCGACGAGCTCGTCACGCAGGACCTCGGGCTGAAGGTCGTGGGGGACGATCCGCTGAGCGATCTTCCCGGGCGGCCGCCGGTGCCGTACCGGGGCGGAGCGAGGAGACGGCGCCGGACGCGGGCCGGCGCCCTGGGGGGCGACGTCGGAGAACCGGGGCGCGCCCGCGGGGGCGGCCGACGGCCGGCCGGCCGGGGCCGGGACGCTGATCGTCGGGCCGGAGGGAGCGGGCGCGCCCGGGCCCGCCGCGGTGGTGACGATCTTGGCGCCCGGCATGGCCGCCGCGCACCGTGAACAGCACTCCAGAGCCTGCCACCAGCGGCCTTCCCGGTCGGTGAGCACGGCCAGGACGACCGCACCGCCGCACCGCCAGGGCTGGGCGCGCGGCTGCCGGTCGGCGGGCCGGACGTGGGTGTGGCAGCTCTCCGCCCGGCACGCGCAGTACGCCTCTTCCCGAGGCGCCGCAGCGGCTTTCAGGTGAGCCTTCAGGTGGGTGACCGCGGCCGCACGGCCGGCGGCCGCGGACGGCAGACGCTGCTGCTCACAGGACGGGCGACTGCACGAGACCCGCACCGCGGCGCTGCCCCGCTCGGCGGCGTCCAGGCGCACGGTCCATCGACGCCCCAGGACACGCTCGTCCAGTCCGCTCGCCGCAGCCTCGGTCATCGTGCACTTCCTCCCGTTTCCCATGTGCCCAACGCCCGCGCCGGCCCCGGCGTCACGGGCAGGGCGCGTCAGCGGGGCTCACGGTATGCGGCAGGCGGCCGCGGCGGCGGCGAAATCCGCCTCTCTCACCCGAACCGGGGCAGGGACCGTGCCGCCTGGACGGGATCGTCCTCATCGCTCACGCGGTAGCCGGGGACGGAGGGCCAGCGGACCGTCAGCACCACGGACTCCTCCTCCGCGAACCAGGAGTGGTCGACGCCGTGGCCCCACACGACGTAGTCCCCCTGCCGGGCCAGGAGAACGCTGCGCCCGGGCAGTTCCACCCGGAAGCGCCCGCTGATGAGGACCAGGAGGGCCGTGCGCTCTTCACCGGTCACCCACTGAGCCCGTTCGTCGCCCCGTGGGTGGACGCCCCATTTGATCTCCACGTCCTCGCTGTGCCGAGGATCGGAGGCGTCCTTGAAATGCCCCAGCAGCCACCCGCGGTCCAGCGCCGCGTCCTGGCCCGCATTGCCCACGTACACACTGTCGCTCATGGCTCGGCAAGGTAGCAGGGGGGCGTCCGGGCGCGGCGAGCTCGCCCCAGGGCCGCCGCCTGCTCCTCTTACGCCTCCCCGGTGGCCGCGCACCGCGCGTCGTGCACCGTACGGCCCCCTCGAAGTGGCCGCGTGGTGAGGTCGACACCAGATTGTTCTGAGTGTCCGTCAACCTCCTCACGAGAGGGTCCCGCATCGTGCGCGTCAAGTCGCTGACGCTGGCCGCGGCCGGCCTGGCCCTGCTGGCCCCGGCCACCCCCTCCGTCGCGGCGCGCCCGGCCCCGGCCGCTGCCGGAGCCTCCCCGTCCCGGCAGGAGGGCTCCGTGCGCGCCGCCGACCTGCTGGCCCGGGTCCGGGACTGCACCCCCGTCTCACGCGGCCGATACCGCACCGATGACGACGCGCCCGCCACGGTCCCGGTCTGCGGCACCGACGAGGCGGTCTTCTGGACGGCCGACATGGACATCGACTGCGACGGCAGCCCGAGCCTGCGGTGCAACAGCAGCACCGACCCGCTGTTCTCCGGCGCCACCGCCTACCAGCAGTCCGACGGCCGCTATCTGAGCGCCGAGACGCTGCCCTACATCGTGGTGCCCGGGGTCAGCGCGCTGTGGGACTACCGTGCCCACGGGGTGGGCGGGGGATCGGTCGCGGCCGTCGTCTACGGGGACCGGGTCGAGTACGCCGTCGTCGGAGACATCGGGCCGCGCGAGATCATCGGCGAGGCGTCCTACGCCACCGCCGTGGCGCTCGGCATCCGCCCCGACCCGCACGGCGGCGGAACGCCCTCGGGCGTCACGTACATCGTCTTCAAGAACGCCCGGGCGACGCCGATCGAGAGCCACGCGTCCGCCGTGGCGGTGGGGGAGCGGTTGGCACGGACGTTCGTCCGGGGAACGAGCGCCGCCGCGCCGCCGGCCCAGCCCTCCGCACCCCCGCCCGGCGTGCCCCCGGCCAACGACGCGGGCACGGCACCGCAGGAAGGGGCCGCCGAGGAGGACTGGGCGCCCGCCGCGGGACCGGCCGCCCCGCAGGAAGACCCGGACGGGACGGACGGGACGGACGGGACGGACGGGACGTCCGGTGCGGACGGCGAGGCCGGGACGCAGACCGGCGGGACGGAAGGCGCCGGGACGCAAGCGCACCCGGACGCCGAGCAGGCCGAAGGTCCCGGAAGGGACGACGCGGACTGATGAGGGAACGAGACACAAACCTGTCGGTGCCTGTCGGTGCCTGTCGGTGTCTGTCGGTGCCTGTCGTCCCGGACCGTCCGCTCCCGGTCGCACGGGAGCGGACGGTCCGGGGCCGTGTCGGCGTTCCGTCCCGGCCGGGGCCGTCCGTCCGTGTCACACCTTGCGGTAGCTGTACGCCTCCTTCGCCGCGGCCTCCACGGCGTCGAGGTCGGCGCCCGCCGCCGAGGTGACCACGGCGGCCACCGCCCCCTCCACGAACGGGGCGTCCACCAGGCGGGCGGTGCCGGGCAGCTCGTCGCCCTCCGCGAGCAGCGCCTTGACCGTGAGGACCGCGCTGCCCAGATCGACGAGGACCGCGACGCCGGCGCCCCGGTCCACCGAGGCGGCAGCGGCGGCGATCAGGTCGGCGCTGGTGCCCAGCCCACCGCCCTCCGTGCCGCCCGCCGCGGCCACCGGCACCGCCGCGCCGCCGCCCGCCAGACCCCGTGCCAGTTCGGCCACGGCCTCGGCCACCTGCGCGCTGTGCGACACCAGCACCACCCCGACCGGCTTCTCCGTGCTCATGGGCGCCTCACTTCCCCTCGGTCTCGGCCAGGGCGGCGATCAGGAGCGCCGCCGAGGTCGCGCCCGGGTCCTGATGGCCGATGCTGCGTTCGCCGAGATAGCTGGCCCTGCCCTTGCGGGCCTGCAGCGGTGTCGTCGCCTCCGCGCCCTGTTCGGCGGCGGAGCGGGCGGCGCCGAAGCCGTCGGCGAGGCGGTCGACGGCCGGGGCCAGCGCGTCGATCATGGTCTTGTCACCGGGCGCGGCGCCGCCGAGCTGCATCACGGCGTCCACGCCCGCGCGCAGCGCCTCGGCGAACTGCTGCTCGTCCACCTCCGCCGCGTCGCCCAGCGCTTTGCCGGTCTTCCGCAGCAGCGTGCCGTAAAGCGGCCCGGAGGCCCCGCCGACCGTCGAGATCAGCTGGCGTCCGGCGAGCGTCAGGACGGCGCCCGGAGTCGCGGGCGACTCCTTCTCCAGCGCCGCGGTCACCGCGGTGAATCCGCGCCGGAGGTTGCTGCCGTGGTCGGCGTCCCCGATGGGCGAGTCGAGGGCGGTGAGGCGGTCCGCCTCGCGGTCCACGGACACGGCGGTCGCCGTCATCCAACGGCGGAAGAAGTCGGCGTCGAGCACTGGATCTCCTTGCATGGTCGGTTCGGTCCGAGCTCGCGTCGCTCTCTCAGACGCCCCAGCGCAGGCCGGCGGTCTTCACCGGCGCGTTCCACAGCCGCAGCCGCTCCTCGTCTACCTCGCAGAGGGTCACCGAGGCGCCGGCCATGTCGAGGGACGTCACGTAGTTGCCGACGAGCGTGTGCGCGACGACCACTCCGCGCTGCGCCAGCACCCGCTGCACCTCAGCATTGAAGCCGTAGAGCTCCAGCAGCGGCGTCGCACCCATGCCGTTGACCAGGACGACGACGGGGTTGCGGGGCGTGATGTCGTCGAGGATCGCCTGGACGGCGAAGTCGGCGATCTCGCCGGACGTCATCATCGGCCGCCGCTCCCGCCCCGGCTCACCGTGGATGCCGACGCCCAGTTCCAGCTCGCCGGCCGGCAGGTCGAAGGTCGGGCTGCCCTTGGACGGCGTCGTGCAGGCGCTGAGCGCCACGCCGAAACTGCGGGAGCTCTCGTTGACCTGCCGGGCGAGCGCCTGGACCCGCTCCAGCGGCTGTCCCTCCTCGGCCGCTGCCCCCGCGATCTTCTCCACGAAGAGCGTCGCGCCCGTTCCGCGCCGCCCGGCCGTGTAGAGACTGTCGGTGACGGCGACGTCGTCGTTGACGAGGACCTTCGCGATCTGGATGCCCTCGTCCTCGGCGAGCTCGGCCGCCATGTCGAAGTTGAGCACGTCACCGGTGTAGTTCTTCACGATGAACAGCACACCGGCCCCGCTGTCGACGGCCGCGGCGGCACGCACCATCTGGTCCGGCACCGGAGAGGTGAACACCTCGCCCGGGCAGGCGGCGGAGAGCATGCCGGGCCCGACGAAACCGCCGTGCAACGGCTCGTGCCCCGAGCCGCCGCCGGAGACCAGCGCCACCTTCCCGGCCACGGGAGCGTCCCGCCGTACGATCACCCGGTTCTCGACGTCGACCGTGAGGTCGGGATGAGCTGCCGCCATCCCGCGCAGCGCGTCCGCGACGACGGACTCGGGAACGTTGATCAGCATCTTCATGGGTATCTCCTAATGAGGCCGGCAGGTGGGTTGCTGTCCTGCGTCTTCGCTGTTCAGAGGGGATGTCGGTGGTATGTGACCTTGGCTGTCCTCAGCGGTCGCGGGCGGGTCGCCGGCGGGGCGCGGCGGTACTGGCGCCGACGTGAACGCCGACGTCGGTGACAGGCCGTCAGATCCTCCGGCAGTCGAGGGCGTGTCGGCCCATCTGCCCCTGTCGGCAGTATCTGCCTTGCGGCAGCGAAGGGCACGTGCGAGAGCGTCATGGGCGTGCCCCGGTCGGGATCGGGGTGTACGCGGCGGTGGCCCGCCGTCGGTACGCCAGGTGCCCCGGGCGTCGTCGCTCGCTGATGTTCCCGCTCCTCACGGCGGCGCGGACGGCGATCGACCGGGTCGGGTGCGGCGGTGGCGGAGCATCCCTTCGTGGACCGGTTCGAGGTCGGAGAGGGTGAAGCCGGCGGATTCGGCGCAGTGGCGACCGGCGTGGTCGTCGGCGTCGATGCCGAAGAAGAACGTCTGGACGTCTGCGGCGTCGGGGTCACTCGGGAAGGTATGCCCTCCGCGTCCGACCCGAAGCCGATCCACGGGACTTGGGCATGAGCGGCATCGGTGGTGAGGGTGCGTCTCCCAGCGCTCCCGGTGGACGCCTTGCGGTAGTCGCGGTGGACGCGGTCGGACCGGGATGTCGCGGGGGCCGGGGCTGGGTGAGGCCCTGGCCCGGAGGCGGCGGGCCTCCGGGCCAGGGCCCTTGCGCGCAGGGCGGATCCGCGGTGCGCCGCGGCCGGTTCAGGAGACTCGCTCGGGCTCCCTGTGCACCACCCGCGAGGCCTTCTGGAGGCGGGTGCCCTCGACGTCCAGGTCCGGCAGGACCCGGTCGAGCCAGGCGGGGAGCCACCAGGCGTGCCGTCCGGCGAGGGCGAGGACCGCGGGGACGAGGGTCAGGCGGACGGCGAAGGCGTCGATGGCCACGCCCACGGCGAGCGCGAAGGCGATGGGCTTGATCAGGGCGTCGTCGAGCGGGAAGAAGCCGGCGAACACGGTGAACATGATCAGTGCGGCCGCGGTGACGACCCGGACGCTGTGCCGTGCGCCGTCGGTCACCGACGCGCGGGCCGCACCGGTGTGGACCCACTCCTCGCGCATTCCGGAGACGAGGAACACCTCGTAGTCCATGGCGAGTCCGAAGAGCACGCCGATCAGGATGACCGGCAGGAAGCTGACGACAGGGCCGGTGTGGGCCAGGCCGAGGATGTCCGCCAGCCGGCCCCACTGGAACAGGGCGACGACCGTGCCGAGCGAGGCGCCCACGGACAGCAGGAATCCGACGGCGGCCTTGAGCGGGATGACCAGCGAGCGGAACACCATGGTCAGCAGGATCAGACTCAGGCCGACGACGATCGCCGTGAAGGGCAGCAGGGAGTCGCTGAGCCGGTCGGAGACGTCGATGTTGACGGCGGTGGCGCCGGTGACCGCGACGGTCGCGCCGGTGGCCTCGCCGATGCCCGGGGCGGCGGCACGGATGTCGCGGACGAGCCGGGCGGTGCGGGGACTGTCGGGACCGGTCTCGGGCATGACCTGAATGACGGTCTGCGCGGAATCGTGCGTGGGCTGCGGGGGCAGCACCGCCTTGATCCCCTTGAGGTCCCGCAGCTCGCGGGCGGCCTTTGCGCCCGCCTGCGCCCCGGGCCGGTCATGGGTCTCGGTCAACACGAGGAGCGGGCCGTTGAAGCCGGGGCCGAACTCGTCGCTGACCGTGTCGTACGCCTTGCGTTCGGCGGAGGCGACCGGGGCCGAGCCGTTGTCCGGCAGCGCCAGGCGCAGGTCCGCCGCGGGGAGCGCGAGTGCGACGAGGACGCCGGTGGCGGCCAGGACGGTGAGCAGGGGCTTGGCGACGACGGTCCTCACCCAGCGGGCACCCAGCGTCGCCCTGCCGTCCGATCCGTCGGGAGCAGCGCTTCGCTGGGCCTGCTTGCCGCCGGACTTCGGGGTCAACCGGGTGCCGGCGAATCCGGCGAGGGCGGGGAGCAGGGTGATGGCGGCCAGGACCGCGACGAGGACGGCTCCGGCCGCGCCGAGACCCATCACGGTCAGGAAAGGGATGCCGATCACGCTGAGTGCGGCCAGGGCGATGATCACGGTGCTGCCGGCGAAGACGACCGCGCTGCCGGCCGTGCCGGTGGCCAGCGCGATGGACTCCTGCGGATCGGTTCCGCGGGCAAGCTGCCGGCGGTGGCGGGACAGGATGAACAGGATGTAGTCGATGCCCACGGCCAGCCCCAGCATGAGCGCGAGCGTGACGGCGGTGGAGGAGATGCTGACCGCCGGAGTGAGGGCGAGCAGCCCGGCGAGTCCCACGGCCACACCGAGCAGGGCGGGCAGCAGCGACATGCCCGCGGCGAGCAGGGAGCCGAAGGTGACGACGAGGACGAGCAGGGCGACGCCGACACCGATGATCTCGGACGGACCTATGTGCACGCCGTTGCTGCCGTAGGCGCTGCCGCCGACCGAGGTCCTGAGCCCGTTCTTCTCGGCCGCCGCGGCCGCCCGTTCGATCACGTCCAGGGACGAGGGGCGGATCTCGGCCCGCTGTACCGAGTACTGCACCTGCACGATCGCCGTGCTCCGGTCGGCCGAGACGGCCCCGGAGACGTTCGGGCCCATGACGGCTTTGACCTGCGGCGCCTTCACGGCCGCGGCCTCGGCTCCGGCGATGGCCGCGGTGTAGCGGGCCTCGGTGACGTGGTGGCCCTCGGGTGCGGTGAAGACGATCTGGGCGCCCGCTCCGGAGGCTTCGGGCAGGGTCCTGCCGAGCGTGTCCAGCGCGCGCTGCGACTCGGTGCCCGGCACGGTGAAGCGGTCGTCGAGCTTGCCGCCGAAGACGCCGGCGCACGTGACGAGTGCGGCAAGGACCGCGAGCCAGATACCGAGCACCAGCTTGCGATGGCGGTAGGCGCCGAGGCCCAGCCGATGCAGCAGGACTGCCATGGCGAACTCCGAAGGTCGGTGAGGGATGTCCCGGACGTCGCGTCGCGGACGCCGGAAGCCGTTGGACGCCGGAGGAGCGGCGGAACGGGTCGGCCCGCGCCCTCGAGCGGCTGCGGGCAGGGAGGCGTCCCGGTGCCGTGGACGGCATCCGAGCTGCCTTCGAAGACCGACTTTATCACTTGCTCAAGTCGAGCGACCAAATCAATCAACTGGGACGTCTGACATTGTCGCTCGAACGTGTCGTCTGTAGGGTGCAGACTCCGCCGCCACCAGCTCCCGCGCTGCCGTCGGACCTGCCGGCCCCGCACCGCGGCGAACGCTCCTGGGCCGTCCGTCCGGTCCGTCCGTCCGGTCCGCCCGCCGTCGGCGCGGGAACGGTCGTGCCCGTGTTTCCGACGCTTTGTCGAGCGACCTGTTCGACAGACTGAGTCGAATAGGATCCGTGTCATGGCTCATGTATCCGCGGCGGAGCGCCGCCCGCAACTGATCAAGGCGGCCATCGGCCTCATGGCCAGGGAGGGCGTGGCGGCCGGGAGCACCCGTGCCATCGCCGCCGAGCTCGGCGTGGCGCAGGCGACCGTGCACTACACCTTCGGCACGAAGGAGGAGCTCTACCGGGCCGTCATGGAACAGCTCACGCACGATCTGGTCGACCAGGTGACACGGGCCACGCCCACGGACGCGAGCTTCGAGGAAACCCTCGTCACTCTCGCCGAAGCGCTCTGGCGCACCGTGCTCGAACAACCCGCCTCGCACCAGCTGCTCACCGAGCTGACCATGCTCGCCCTGCGCACGCCGCACCTGAACGAGGCACTTCGCAGCCACTACGGCGAGGTCCTGACGGTGACGGCGAAGCTGATCGAGGAGACCGCCGAACGCACCGGTCACCAGCTCGGCCGGCCCGCCGGGACGATCGCGAGGTTCTTCCTGGCCGGCTTCGAAGGGCTGACGATGCAGCATCTCTCCCTGCCGGACGAGGAAGCCGAGAGCGTCTGCCTGCGGGCCCTGGTCTCGGCCGCACTGGCCCTGGCCTGAGGTCGCTCCCGACCGGAACCCCGTGGACGTGACCGGTGGTCACCGACCCGCGGCGTCCGGGGTGGGGTGATCAGGGACAGGACCAGGTCGCAACGGCACGCAGGGGAGTCGGATGCGATGACGGGACGTCAACTGCCTTGCCTGCACGGCGAGTCAGGGGTATCTGTGGGTCGGTGTCCTGGTCGGTGTTCTCACCGGCGCCCACGGGGTGCCGGGGGAGGTCCGTTGTGCGTTACTGGTGTCTGACGGGACCTTTGCCCGGCGTGGTCTGCCGTTCGTCTGCTCTTCACCCGGAGTGGGCTTCGGACTCGTAGGGTTACGGCCGCCGCCGCCCCCCACCATCGTCGCTTCTGTCCGGAGGACAGTCATGGCCGCCGTCAAGGCTCCCAAGCGCACCAGGCACCCCCTCGCCGCTCTCGCAGGCGCCGTCGCCCTCACCGCCACGTCGATCGGGGTGTGGGCCGCCACGGCCTCCACCGCTCAGGCCGCCACGCTCCCCACCCCCGACCACGTCGTGGTCGTGGTGATGGAGAACCACGCCTACTCGCAGGTGATAGGCAGCTCCAGCGCCCCCTACCTCAACAACACCCTGAAGGCCGGCGGAGCCGACCTCACCCAGTCCTACGGTCTCACCCACCCCAGCGAGCCGAACTACTACATGCTGTTCTCCGGCTCCAACCAGGGCCGCACCGACGACAGTTGCGTCTCCGTCGGCTCCCTCTCCAAGCCGAACCTGGCCTCGGAGCTCATCGCCGCGGGCAAGACATGGGCGAGCTACAACGAGTCGCTGCCCAGCCAGGGTTCGACGACCTGCAGCAGTGGCAGCTACGCACAGAAGCACAATCCGTGGTTCGGCTTCTCCAACGTGCCGACGAACACCGCGAAGACCTTCGCGCAGTTCCCGACCGACTACACGACCCTGCCGAAGGTGTCCTTCGTCGTGCCGAACCTGTGCAGCGACATGCACGACTGCTCGGTCTCCACCGGCGACACCTGGATCAAGAACAACCTGGGTGCGTACGCAGCCTGGGCCACGACCCACAACAGCGTCCTCGCCGTCACCTTCGACGAGGACAACAAGCTGTCCGGCAACCGCATCCCCACCCTGTTCTACGGACAGCACGTCACGCCCGGCAGCTCCAGCTCCACCACCTACAACCACTACAACGTGCTGCGCACGCTGGAGGACCTGGCCGGGCTGAGCGCGCACGCGGGCAACGCCGCCTCGGCGTCCGACATCACCGGCATCTGGAACTGACGCCGGTGTACCTCGCGGACTCCCGCGGCGCCGCGGCCGCCGTCGTCCCGGACTCCGGTCCGGGACGACGGCCGGCCGCTGTGCCCGCCACCGTGCTGGCCCTGGGGGCGGTCAGCATGATCACGGACGTCTCCTCCGAGATGGTCACCGCCGTCCTGCCGCTGTACGTGATCACGGGCCTCGGTCTGTCGCCGCTCGGCTTCGGACTCCTCGACGGCATCAACAACGGCGTCGGCGCGCTGGTGCGGCTGGCCGGCGGTCACCTCGCCGACCGGGGAGGGCGCCGTCACAAGGCGGTGGCGGGCCTCGGCTACGGACTGTCGGCGCTGTGCAAGCCGCTGCTGCTCCTCGCCCACAGCCTCCCCGCGATCAGCGCCGTGCTCGCGGCCGACCGCACCGGCAAGGGGCTGCGCACCGCCCCCAGGGACGCGATGATCTCGCTGGCCACCGCGCCCGAACACCGGGGGCGGGCGTTCGGGGTGCACCGCGCCATGGACACCACCGGCGCGCTGCTCGGCCCGCTCGCCGCCTTCGCCGTGCTGCGGGCCACCGTCGACGGCTACGACGCGGTCTTCGCGGTCAGCGGCTGCGTAGCCGTCCTGGGCGTTCTCGTGCTCGTGCTCTTCGTGCCCCGGCACGTCACCTCCGCGACGGCCGCCCGGCCGACCGAGCCGGGACGGCCGCCCGAGCCGGAGCGGCCGACGCTGCGCGACGCGCTCGGCCTGCTGCGCCGTCCGCGGCTGCGCCGGCTCACCCTGTGCGCCACCCTGCTCGGCCTGACCACCGTCAGCGACTCCTTCCTGTATCTGCTGCTGCAGCGCGACGCGGACCTGCCCGCCCACCTGTTCCCGTTGCTGCCGCTGGGCACCGCCGCCGTCTTCCTCACGCTGGCCGTCCCCCTAGGCGTCATGGCCGACCGGGTCAGCCGCCGGCGGCTCTTCCTGGCCGGTCACGGCGTGCTGCTCGTCGGCTACGGCCTCGTCCTGAGCCCCTGGCACGGCATCCCGGCCGTGATCGCCGTCCTCGTGCTGCACGGCGCCTTCTACGCGGCCACGGACGGCGTCCTCGCGGCCGCCACCGCCGGAGCCGTCCCGGCGCAGCACCAGGGCGCGGGACAGGCGCTGGTCGGCACCGGGCAGGCGCTCGCCCGCTTCGCCTGCTCGCTCGCCTTCGGCGCGGCCTGGAACCTGTGGGGCCCGCGCACGGCGCTCGCCCTCACCGCGGCCGCGCTGGCCGTCAGCGCCGTCGTCGCCGCGTTCGTCCTGCGCAGCCCCGACGAGGTGCCCGCATGACCAGAACGACCCGCCTCGTGATCCTGCTGGCCGCCGTCCTGCTGCTGGGGACCGTCGGCGCGGGGGCCGTGCTGCACGCCGCGCACCGGTCGGGGCTGCGCGACCAGCAGCAGGCGGACGGTCCGACCGTGCGGGCCGGAACCGTCTCGCTGCTGTCCTCGGGGGGACGCCGGCTGCTGGTGCGCAACCTGGCCTGGGGCCCGCACCGCGACGAGATCGCCACCGTGCCCGCCGACCGTCCGCAGGGGCCGCGCACCGCGTCCGGCGTCAAGTGCCTGCGCTTCCACGCGGCGGCCGGCACCGGCATCTGCCTGCAGGCCGTGCACGGCGCACTCCAGGACCGTTACCGGGCGGTGGTGCTCGACGCGCACCTGCGTGAACGGCACCGCTTCCCAGCGGCGGGCATCCCCACCAGGGCCCGCGTCTCGCCCTCCGGCCACCTGGTGGCCTGGACGGTCTTCGTCAGCGGGGACTCCTACGCCGGCACGGACTTCTCCACCCGGACCGCCGTCGTCGACACCCGCACCTGGAAGATCGACGACAACCTGGAGACCTTCCACATCGTCAAGGACGGCCACCGCTACGATGCCGCCGACATCAACGTCTGGGGCGTCACCTTCGCCGACGACACCCGCTTCTACGCCACGCTGGCGACCGGCGGCCGGACCTATCTCGTCCGGGGCGACCTCACCGCGCGCACCCTGACCACCGTGCACCGCAACGTGGAATGCCCCTCCCTCTCCCCGGACGGCACCCGAGTCGCCTACAAGAAACGTGTCGAGGGCGCCTCGCCCGACGCGCCCTGGCGCCTGTACGTCCTGGATCTGCGCACGATGAAGGAGACGGCGACCGCCGAGCGGCGCACCGTCGACGACCAGGCGCTGTGGGCCGACGACGCCACCCTCGTCTACGCCCTCCCCGGCGACTACGGCTCGGACCTGTGGAGCGTGCCCGCCGACGGATCGGGAGCGCCCCGCTCGCTGATGACCTCCGCGGTCGCCCCCGCCTACCTGGAGTGAGACGACCGGTCCCGGGCGTGAGGGACCGGCCGCGCGGCGCCCACACCGGCCGGGGCCCGGCCCGGCAGGTCCGCCCGTGGCCGCCTCAGGCGACGAGCGCCCGGCCCCGTCCCAGGCGGGCCAGGAGCCGCGCTCGGTGGAGGCCTGCCACGGGGGCGAGGAGATCGGGGTGGCGCAGCAGTGCCGCCGCGTCGAGGTCGCGGTCGTCGGGTGCGACCAGTCGCCGGAAGCCGGGCGGCGTCCCCGGGCCGTGGTCGCCTCCGGCGAGCGCGGCCACCGCCTCGGCGGCCAGGCCCGCGTCGCCGAGCAGACAGGCCGCCCAGCTCGCCACCACCTCGTCCACCCAGGTGCGCCAGGCGTGGTCGGCGGCGGACACGTCGTCGACGGCGTCCGCGCCGCTGACCCAGTCCAGGCGGCCCGAGCCGCCCGGACCCGCCAGGCCGACCAGGGCGGCGTCCGTGGCGGTCGGATAGCGCAGCCGGGCGGCGACCGTCGCCGCCTGCCGGGCCTGCGCCTCGCACAGGGCTCCGGCGAGCGCGCCGCCGCTCGCCGGGTAGGCCCGGGTCAGCCACTGTGCGGTGGCGGCGATGAGCGGGGAGAGGTCAGCGAACAAGGCGGGCCGTCCGAGGTGTGCGGCAGCGAAGAGCAGCGAGGGCAGGGAGGAAGCGCGGGGCAGTAACGAAAGAGCGGCGAAGGGCCGTGAACGGCCGTGAACGCCGGTGAAGGGCGGTGGAGAAAGCGGGGGCTGCCGAAAACCGTAGCCCGAGACCCCCTCGGAACGACATGTGTCCTCAGCCACAGCGGCCGACCGTCCGGTCCGGCCCTCCGTGATACTGGAACGGTGTCCCAGACCCCGCAGGCACCGGCCCCGGTCCCGCACCCCGTCACGCCCGACGCCCCGTCCGCGATAGCGCGCCCGCTGCTCACCCAGTCCTGGCTGGACCTGACCTTCCTGCACTGGGCGGCCGACCCGGCGGACGTGGCCGGGCTCCTGCCGCCCGGTACCGTCCCGGACACCCTCGACGGCGTCACCTACGTCGGCCTCGTGGCGTTCCGGATGCACCGCGTGGGCTGGTTCCGCCTGCCGGGCGTGCCCTATCTCGGTTCCTTCCCCGAGACGAACGTCCGTCTGTACTCGGTGGACGCGCACGGGCGCCGGGGCGTGGTCTTCCGTTCGCTGGACGCCTCCCGCCTGGTGCCGGTGGCCGTGGCGCGGGCCGGCTTCCGGCTGCCCTACGCGTGGTCGCGCATGGCGATCGACGTCGACGGCGACACCGTCGCCTACACCAGCAGCCGCCGTTGGCCCGCGCCGCGCGGCGCCCGCAGCCGGATCACCGTGCGCGTGGGCGACGCGATCGGCGAACCCACCGCGCTGGAGCACTTCCTGACCGCGCGCTGGGGTTTGCACAGTGCCTTCTTCGGCCGCCCGATGTACCTGCCCAACGCCCATCCGCGCTGGCCGCTGCACCGGGCCGAACTGGTGGAGTGCGAGGAGGATTTGATCGCGGCGGCGGGCCTGCCGGCGCCGACGCGGGACCCGGTGAGCGTCCTGTACTCGCCGGGCGTCCCGGTCCGCTTCGACCGCCCCGCCCGCCGGACCGGCCCGGCGGGCATCCCGACGCCGTGACGCGGCCGCGGTGTCCTGGCGTGCGGGGAGTGCGGTCTCCCGGAGGGTCGTGCCATCGTCCGGCGGGGTTGTTATGACCGCTGTCATGACGGATGCTGCCTGACGGCGACGGACGGCGCCCGACGGCGACGGACGACGCCGAGACGACGAACCGGGAGGACCAGGAAGTGAGCCAGACGGTCGCACGGACGATGTGGGAGAGGTTCGAGCCGGTCCATCAGCTCGTCTACTTCGCCCCCGAGGTACGCGAGGCGGCCGACGGCCTCGGGATGCGCGGTTACTGGATGGGGTACTTCGCCCTGCGCGCGGCGCCCCTCGGGCCCGCTCCCGCAGCCGTCGTCACCAGTTGCTTCCACGTCTTCCACCCCGACCGGGTGGCGCGTGCGCTGCCGGACGCCTGGGAGTTCGCCTCCCCGCAGCAGGTTCTCCGGGCGCGCGAGCGCGCCGTGGCCGCCGCGATGACCGGCCTGTACGGCGCGGACGTCGTCGCCTCCCCCGAACTGGCCGAGGCGGCCGACCTCGCCTGGCGGGCAGCCGCGGCCGCGGACACGGCGGGGCGCGTGCTGGGCGCCGCCAACCAGGCCCTGCCCCGGCCCGCGCAGCCCCACGTCAGGCTCTGGCAGGCCGTGACCACCCTGCGCGAACACCGCGGTGACGGCCATGTCGCGGTGCTGGTGGGCCGTCGCCTGGGGCCGGTCGCGGCGATGGCGCTCAAGAGCGCGGCGGGGGAGACCGACGCGGAGTTCCAGCGGCGCACCCGCCAGTGGGGCGCCGATCCGTGGCGGGCGGCCCAGGCGGAGCTGGCGGAGCGCGGCTGGCTCGACAGGGAGGGGCGACTCACGGCGGCCGGGGCCGTCGCCCGCGAGCAGATCGAAGCGGACACGGACGCCGCCGCGGCGGCGCCGTGGACCGCCCTGGGCCCCGGAGCCACCGCCCGCCTCGCCCGCCTGCTCGAACCACTCGCCCGCACCGTCCTGGACTCCGGGATCGTGCCGGACGCCAACCCGGTCGGACTCACGAACGGAACGTGGCGCGCCGCGCAGTGAGCGGCGTGCGGCGCGGCGGCCCGACCGCGGTGCGCGGGCCGGGGCGCCGCCGGCCTGCCCCGGTCCCGTGCAGGGGTTCGCGTCGGTGGGGGATGCGTGCGGCGACCCGCCATCCGCCGTCGGGCGTGTGGCCCGCCTCGCGGCGCCCTCGTCGCCCGTGTGCTCGGCTGCGGCCCGCGGGGCCCCCMCGTCCCCCCCCCACGTCCCCCCCCCACGTCCCCCGACGCCGCTGACGAACGCCGCTCGGGGCGACAGCGCCGGCCCTTTCTCAGTAGGCTCCCCCGCATGCGGATCTCCGTCTCCTCGGACATGGACGAACCAGTGGCCCGGGCCCTCGTCGCCGAACTGCGCGGACGCGGGCACGACGTCGTCCCGCACGGCGCGCTGCGCACCGGCGACGACCCGCGATGGGCGGTGTGCTCGGCGGCCGCGGCCCGGGACGTGGCCGACGGAACCTCCGAGCAGGCCGTGGTGTGCTGCTGGACCGGCACCGGCGCGTCGATCGCCGCCAACAAGGTGGCCGGCGTCCGGGCCGCGCTGTGCGCCGACGCCTACACCGCCGACGGCGCCCGCCGGTGGAACGACGCCAACGTCCTCGCCCTCAGCCTGCGCCTCACCTCCGAGCCGCTGCTGAAGGAGATCCTGGACGCCTGGTTCGCCGCGGAAGCCGGCGGAGACGCCGAGGACCGGCAGAACGTGGCCCACGTCGAAGGCCTCGACGCCCGCAGGGCGGGCTCGCCCGGGTAGCGGACGCCCCCTTACGGACGGCTCCGCTCCTCCGTACGGGTCGCCCGGCCGTGTCGGGTACCCGGCGGACGAGCAGGGTGGGCAGGTACGGATCGGCACACACCTGCGAGCCAACCCGACCGGGAAGGGAACCCGAGATGTCCGTCGACCCGCGAGCGACGTCCGTCCGGCTCACCGACGACGAGCTCAGGACGCTGCACGCCCACTGGCGCGCCGCGAACTACCTGGCCGTCGGCCAGATCTACCTGATGGGCAATCCGCTGCTCACCGAGCCGCTGCGGCCGGAGCACGTGAAGCCGCGGCTGCTGGGGCACTGGGGGACCTCGCCAGGGCTGAACCTGGTGTACACCCACCTCAACCGCGTGATCCGCGGCCGTGACCTCGACGCACTCTGCATCTGGGGCCCCGGCCACGGCGGCCCCGCGATCGTCGCCAACTCCTGGCTGGAGGGCTCCTACACCGAGACCTACCCGGACATCACCCAGGACGCGGCCGGCATGGCCCGGCTGTTCCGGCAGTTCTCCTTCCCCGGCGGTGTGCCGAGCCATGTCGCCCCGGAGACGCCGGGGTCCGTCCACGAGGGCGGCGAGCTGGGCTACTCCCTCTCCCACGCCTACGGCGCCGCCTTCGACAACCCCGACCTGCTGGTCGCCTGCGTGATCGGCGACGGCGAGGCCGAGACCGGCCCGCTGGCCACGTCCTGGCACTCCAACAAGTTCCTCGACCCCGTCCACGACGGAGCGGTCCTGCCGATCCTGCACCTCAACGGCTACAAGATCGCCAACCCGGCCGTGCTGGCCCGGATCCCCGAACCCGAGCTCGACGAACTGCTGCGCGGCTACGGCCACGACCCGATCCACGTCACCGGCGACGAGCCGGACGCCGTCCACCGCGCGATGGCCCAGGCCATGGACACCGCCCTCGACCGCATCGCGGCCATCCAGCGCGCGGCCCGCGAGGACGGCGCGGGCGAGCGCCCCCGCTGGCCGGTGATCGTGCTGCGCACCCCCAAGGGCTGGACCGGCCCCGCCCACGTCGACGGGCTGCCCGTGGAGGGCACCTGGCGCTCGCATCAGGTGCCGCTGTCGGCCGTCCGTGACCATCCCGACCGTCTGCGGCAGCTGGAAGCGTGGCTGCGCTCGTACCGGCCCGAGGAGCTCTTCGACGAACGGGGCCGCCCCCGCCACGACGTCCTCGCCTGGATCCCCGAGGGTGCCCGCCGGCTCGGCGCCACCCCGCACGCCAACGGCGGACTGCTGCTGCGCGAGCTCCCCCTGCGCGACCCGGACGCCTACGCCGTCCCCGTCGACAAGCCCGGCGTCACCCGACACGAACCCACCAAGGTGCTGGGGGAGATGCTGGAGGACGTCATGCGCGCCACCGCCGACCGGCGCGACTTCCGGCTCGTCGGCCCCGACGAGACGGCCTCCAACCGTCTGCAGGCCGTGTACGAGGCCGGCGGCAAGGCCTGGCAGGCGCAGACCCTCCAGGTCGACGAACACCTCGACCGGCACGGCCGGGTGATGGAGATCCTCTCCGAACACACCTGCCAGGGCTGGCTGGAGGGGTATCTGCTGACCGGCCGGCACGGACTGTTCTCCTGCTACGAGGCGTTCGTCCACATCGTCGACTCGATGGTCAATCAACACATCAAGTGGCTCAAGACATCCAGGGACCTGGCCTGGCGCGCGCCCATCGCCTCCCTCAACTACCTGCTCACCTCCCACGTGTGGCGCCAGGACCACAACGGCTTCTCCCACCAGGACCCCGGCTTCGTCGACCACATCCTGAACAAGAGCCCCGCGGCCGTACGCGTCTATCTGCCGCCGGACGCCAACACCCTGCTGGCCATCGCCGACCACGCCCTGCGCAGCAGGGACTACGTCAACGTCGTCGTGGCCGGAAAGCAGCCCTGCTTCGACTGGCTGACCATGGACCAGGCGCGCGTGCACTGTGCCCGGGGCGCCGGCGTCTGGGCCTGGGCCGGCACCGAGAACGGAAGCCGCGAACCCGACGTGGTCCTCGCCTGCGCCGGCGACGTCCCCACCCAGGAGGTGCTCGCCGCCGCCCAGCTGCTGCGCCGCAACCTGCCGGACCTCGCCGTGCGGGTCGTCAACGTCGTCGACATCGCCCGGCTCATGCCGAGCGGCGAACACCCGCACGGCATGAGCGACTTCGAGTACGACGGCCTGTTCACGGCGGACCGGCCGGTCGTCTTCGCGTACCACGGCTACCCCTGGCTCATCCACCGCCTCGCCTACCGCCGCACCGGCCACCGCAACCTGCACGTGCGCGGCTACAAGGAGATCGGCACCACGACCACGCCGTTCGACATGGTCGTCCGCAACGACCTCGACCGCTACCGCCTCGTCATGGACGTCATCGACCGCGTCCCCGGTCTCGCGGTGCGGGCCGCCGCCGTACGCCAGCGGATGGAGGACGTCAGGCTGCGCCACCACGACTGGATCCGCGCCCACGGCACCGATCTGCCCGAGGTCGCCGACTGGGCCTGGGACGGCTGAGGCGAGGGCTCGCCCGCGGCCCCGCAGGGCGCACGGACCGGGGCGGACGGCGCAGGACGAGGGGCAGGAGGCGGACCGTCGTGCGCCCTGGCACGGCGTCCCGCCGGGTGCTTACAGTGGTCGGCCAGCCCCGCGCGCGGCATCGGCGGGGCGAGCCCCACCATCTCGTGGTCACCCGTCCCCGCCCGGCGCCGTCCGGACCGGGCACGGCTCCGCACACCTGCGCGGCTCCCCGGGCGACGGGTGCGACGACCACCCACGCGACAGGCACCATCCGTGACACCGCTCGGGCCGCGCGTGGGCCGCCCGCGGTACGAGTGCGCGTCGAGAGCCCCTGGAGGCCGCTGTGTCCCGACCGTGCATCGCCCTGATCGCCGACCCCACCTCGCCCGAAGGCTGCCGTGAGTACCTCGCCGACGCCGTGGAACTGCTGACCGGCGCACCCCCCGTCCGGGTCGACTCCCGGCACTTCGCGACCGGCGGAACCGGTCGCGGCGTCCGGCACGGAAACCGGTTACGCCTGCAGGTCCCCGAGCAGCGGCTGGACTTCGTCCCCGACGTCGTCCTGCTCTACGAGATCCCGCCGCACCACCGGCATGCCCTCGCCGGCTTCCAGCGACTCCTGGAGAGCCACGGCGTGGTGACCCTCGCCGCCGGTCCCGATGCCTGGCGGACCGCCACCGAGAAGAACCTCACCGTCGAACGCTTCCTGCGGGACGGCATCGCCCAGATGGAGACCGCGGTGCTGTCGCGGCCCTCCCCGAGCGAGGCGGCCGACGCGTTCGAGCGCCTAGGCCGCGACACCTGGGCCAGGCCCGTCGTCGGCACCGGCGGCAACGACACCTTCCATGTCGACACTCCCGCCCGGCTGGAGCGCGCCGCCGCCTACTACGCCGAACGCGGCACCGACTGGCTCCTGTCCCGCGACGCGGCCAACGTCACCGCCGACGGTCTGCGCCACCAGTTCCGTGTGTTCGTCCTGGGAGACCGTGTCGTGCACGCCCGCGAGCACCTGCAGCCCGCCACCGACACCCCGTGCAACACCTGCCAGGGGGCCACGGCCGTGCACCTCGCCCCGTCGGACCTCCCGCCCCGGCTCGCCGAACTCGCCGTCGCGGCCACCGCCTCCGTGGGGCTGCCCTTCGCCGGCGTCGACCTCGCCGCGGAGAACGGCGGGGTCGTCTTCGAGGTCAACGTCCAGCCCGCCTTCGTCGACGGTGAACGCGAACTGCACGCCGTGGCCGTGCCCTACGTCCAGGCGCACCTCGACGCCCTGGCTCCGGCCTGCGGCGGCCCGCACCGGGGGCTCACAGCTTCAGCGTGAACCAGGTCGTCTTGCCCTCGTCCGTCGGCCGCACCCCCCAGCCGGCGGCGAGGGCCCGCACCAGGATCAGGCCGCGGCCCGACTCCTCGTCCTCGACCGCCGTGCGCGGCTGGGGCAGATGCGGGCTGCGGTCGCTGACCTCTACCGTGAGATCGGTGGCCGTGCGGTGCAGATGCACGCCGATCGGGCCTTCGGCGTGCTGGACGGCGTTGGTCAGCGTCTCCGACAGCAGCAGGAGTGCGTCGTCGGCGCTGTGCGCGCAGTTCCACCCGACGAGCGCCTTGTGCAGAAAGGCACGCCCCTGCGGTACGGAGGCCGGGACGGCCGGCAGGTGCGTCGTGACGGCCGCCAGCGGCGCGGCCGGCAACTGCGCCAGCAGCAGCGTGACGTCGTCGTTGTGGCCCTCGGCGTCCGGCAGCAGCCCCGCGAGGACATGGTCCGCCGCGGCCTCCAGACAGGGTGTGCCCACGAACAACTGGCCCAGCAGGGTGGAGAGTTCGTCGATGCGCTCTTCGATGTCGCTGCCCGGCGTCTCGATGAGGCCGTCCGTGTAGAGCACCAGCGTGGCCCCCGGCGGTATCTCCGAGCTGGACTGCTCGTACACCACGTCGCCCACGCCGAGCGGCGCGTTGACCGGACAGGGCAGCTGGCTGATGCCCTCGCCGACCCCGGCGACCAGTACCGGAAGATGCCCCGCCGAGCAGACCGTCACCGTGCCCGCGTCCGGCGCGATCACCAGATAGCAGCAGGTGACGAGCTGGTCGGGGACGTCGAGGTCGGCGACGCAGGTGTCCAGCGCCGTCATCAGCTGCCGCGGTTGCATCCCGGTCTTCGCCAGCGCGTGCGCGGCCGACCTCAACTGGCCCATCACGGCGGCCGCTTCCAGCCCACGGCCCATGACGTCGCCTATGAGCACGCCCACCCGGTCGGCGCCCAGCGGAATCAGGTCGAACCAGTCGCCGCCCACCCCGGCGCCCTGGGTGGCGGGCCGGTAGCGGCTCGCGGTGGCCAGGCCGGGCAGCGCGGGCGGCGTGCCCATCAGGCTGCGCTGGAGCGTCAGGGCGATGTGCCGCTGCTGCTCGTACAGCACCGTGAGCTCGGCCTCCGCGCGCTTGCGGTCGCTGATGTCACGCACGATGGCGCAGGCCCCGACCACCTTGCCGTGCGTGTCCCGGGTCGGCCACAGCGTGACGTCGACGTCCAGCAGCGCCCCGGACCTGGTCAACCGCAGCGTCTCGTAGTGCTCCACCTTCTCCGCGTGCCGCAGCCGCTTGAGCAGCTCGCGGACCTCGCCCCGCAGCTCCGGCGGGGCCAGCAGCGAGACGTGCCGGCCGATGGCCTCCTCGGCGGTGTAGCCGTACAGGCGCTGGGC
Source organism: Streptomyces sp. LUP30 (assembly GCF_001746365.1). Lineage (GTDB taxonomy): Bacteria > Actinomycetota > Actinomycetes > Streptomycetales > Streptomycetaceae > Streptomyces. Next base: position 3,459 of record NZ_MJAJ01000036.1, on the reverse strand, counting down.
GGCCGCGTTCCAGTAGGTGATGTACCCGTCGAGGGTCTTGGCGAGGATCGCGTCCTGGGACGACTCCACGAGCGCGGCCAGCTCGTTGATGCGCGCCTCGGCCGCCTTGCGGTCGCTGACGTCGCGCACGGCCGCCGACACGAGCAGCCCCTCGGCGGTCTCCAGCGGGCTCAGGCTGATCTCGACGGGAAACTCGGTGCCGTCCTTGCGCAGCCCGTGCAGTTCGAGTCCTGCGCCCATGGGACGCACCTGACGGTTGGTCGTGTACCCGCGACGGTGCGCGGTGTGCTGGTCGTGGAACCGGTGCGGGATCAGCAACTCGACCGGGCAGCCGAGCAGTTCCTCGCGGCCGTGCCCGAACAGCGCTTCGGTCTGGGCGTTGACGAGCTTGATGATGCCCGTGTCGTCGACGATCACCATCGCGTCCGGCGCCGCCTCCAGGAGCCCCCGGAAGCGCTCCTCGGCCCCGCCGAGCGCGTGGTCCGACGTGGACGCCGGGCAGCCGCACCGTTTCTGCTCGGCCTTCCTCCTGGGTTTCTTCTTCGTGTCCTGCTCGGCGTCCTGTTCGCTGTCCGGCCCCAGGTCCGGCCCCAGGTCCTGCTGGACGTTCTGCTTCGCAGCGCCCGCCCCCGCCCCTGTGCGCCGCGCCGGTACAGCCCGCATCACCTCGGCCATGATCCACCTCATCCTGCACGACGAATCAGGCCATCTCAGCGCCTCCGAGCCGCTCTCGTCCCGCGTTGTCGTTTACTGTCCCTGGCCTGTCCGAACCTGAACGCCACCAACCGGTCAGGATGGGAGAAGCGCCGGCTCCCGCGCCCCGGCTAGCGTGGCGTCGAGCGGAACGAGCCAGGCGACGCCGGCAGCGACCGGGCGGTCCGCCCGAGGGATGGAGAGACGATGAGCAAGGCCCGCAGGACGTACGCGCAGTCGTCCGAGCCGCATGTCGCCGACGACCACGACCTGATCCGGGTGCACGGGGCGCGCGAGAACAACCTCAAGGACGTCAGCATCGAGATCCCGAAGCGCCGGCTGACGGTGTTCACCGGCGTCTCCGGCTCGGGCAAGAGCTCGCTGGTGTTCGACACGATCGCCGCGGAGTCGCAACGGCTGATCAACGAGACCTACAGCGCCTTCGTGCAGGGCTTCATGCCGAACCTGGCGCGTCCCGAGGTCGACGTGCTCGAGGGGCTGACGACCGCGATCATCGTCGACCAGCAGAGACTGGGCACCGACCCCCGCTCCACCGTGGGCACGGCCACCGACGCCAACGCGATGCTGCGCATCCTCTTCAGCCGGCTCGCACAGCCGCACATCGGCCCGCCCAGCGCCTACTCCTTCAACACCGCCTCCGTGCGGGCGAGCGGCGCGATCACCGTGGAGCGCGGCGCCAAGAAGGCGGTGAAGGCGACCTACTCCCGCACCGGCGGCATGTGCCCCCGCTGCGAGGGCCGCGGCACGGTCTCCGACATCGACCTCACCCAGCTCTACGACGACAGCAAGTCCCTCAACGAGGGCGCGCTGACGATCCCCGGCTACAGCATGGAGGGCTGGTACGGCCGCATCTTCTCCGGCTGCGGATTCTTCGACCCGGACAAGCCGATCAACAGGTTCACCAAGCGGGAACTGCACGACCTGCTCCACAAGGAGCCGACCAAGATCAAGGTCGAGGGCATCAACCTGACGTACGAAGGTCTGATCCCGAAGATCCAGAAGTCGATGCTCTCCAAGGACATCGACGCCCTCCAGCCGCACGTCCGCGCCTTCGTCGAGCGCGCGACGACCTTCTCCGTCTGCCCCGAGTGCGAGGGCACCCGGCTGAGCGAGGGCGCCCGGTCGTCGAAGATCGACGGCGTCAGCATCGCCGACGCCTGTGCCATGCAGATCAGCGACCTGGCCGAGTGGGTCCGCGGGCTCGACGATCCGTCGGTGGCGCCCCTGCTCACCGCGCTGCGGCACTCCCTCGACTCGTTCGGTGAGATCGGCCTCGGCTACCTCTCGCTCGACCGCCCCTCGGGCACGCTCTCGGGCGGCGAGGCCCAGCGCGTCAAGATGATCCGCCATCTCGGCTCCTCGCTGACCGACGTCACCTACGTCTTCGACGAGCCGACCACCGGTCTGCACCCGCACGACATCAGCCGGATGAACGACCTGTTGCTGCGGCTGCGGGACAAGGGCAACACGGTGCTCGTCGTGGAGCACAAGCCGCAGACCATCGCGATCGCCGACCACGTCGTGGACCTCGGCCCCGGCGCCGGCACGGCGGGCGGCAGCGTCTGCTTCGAGGGCACCGTCGAGGGGCTGCGGGCCGGCGACACCGTCACGGGCCGCCATCTCGACGACCGGGCCGCCGTCAAGGAGACGGTGCGCAAGCCCACCGGCGCGCTGGAGATCCGGGGCGCGTCGGCGCACAACCTGCGCGACGTGGACGTCGACATCCCGCTCGGGCTGCTGGTGGTCGTCACAGGCGTGGCCGGCTCGGGAAAGAGCTCGCTCGTGCACGGTTCGGTGCCGCCCGGCGAGGGCGTGGTCTCGGTCGACCAGGGTGCGATCCGCGGCTCGCGCCGGAGCAACCCGGCCACGTACACCGGACTGCTCGACCCGATCCGCAAGGCCTTCGCGAAGGCCAACGGAGTGAAGCCGGCGCTGTTCAGCGCCAACTCCGAGGGAGCCTGTCCCACCTGCAACGGCGTCGGCGTCGTCTTCACCGATCTGGCGATGATGGCGGGCGTCGCCACCCCCTGCGAGGAGTGCGAGGGCAAGCGGTACCAGGCGTCGGTCCTGGAGTACCGCCTCGGCGGGCGCGACATCAGCGAGGTGCTCGCGATGTCGGTCGGCGAGGCCGAGGAGTTCTTCGGCGGGGGCGAGGCGAACACGCCGGCGGCGCACCGCGTCCTGACCCGTCTCGCCGACGTCGGGCTCGGCTACCTGACTCTCGGCCAGCCGCTCACGACGCTGTCCGGCGGTGAGCGCCAGCGGCTCAAGCTGGCCACCCATATGGCGGAGAAGGGCGGCGTGTACGTTCTGGACGAGCCGACCACGGGCCTGCACCTCGCCGACGTCGAGCAGTTGCTCGCCCTGCTGGACCGCCTCGTCGACTCCGGCAAGTCGGTCATCGTCGTCGAGCACCACCCGGCGGTGATGGCGCACGCCGACTGGATCGTCGACCTCGGTCCGGGCGCGGGCCACGACGGCGGCCGGGTCGTCTTCGAGGGCACGCCCGCCGATCTCGTCGCCGCCCGCTCCACCCTCACGGGCGAGCACCTCGCGGCCTACGTCGGCGCCTGACCGGAAGCCGACTGCTCGACGCAGGCGCGGCGCCGGCGGCGCAGAGCGTCGCGCCGGTCGTCGCCTGGTCCGGGGCGCCGCCCCGCGCGTGAAGCCGCTCCGGCGGAGGCGGTCACCGGCGACGACGGCCGGGACGCCCGGGCGCCGGCTCCCCGGTTTCGCCGAGGTGGG
>NZ_MJAJ01000035.1 GCF_001746365.1 Streptomyces sp. LUP30 | reverse complement strand
ACGGCATGGGCGGAGCGCCTGCTCCGCCGGCGCCGGGGTAGGCGGCGCCGCCCGGTCCGCCGGGGCGCGGTCGGCCGCCGGCGGGCGCGTCGTCGGCCTGGCTGGTGGAGGAGGCGAGCGTACGGCTGCGCACCCGGTACAGCCCGGTGTCGAGGTCGTCGGCCTTTTCCAGGTGGACCTTGATCGGGCCCATGAAGGTGTAGCGCTGCTGCTTGGCGTAGTCGCGCACCATGCCGGCGAGCTCGTCGCCGAGCTGGCCGGAGTAGGGGCTGAGCCGCTCGTAGTCCGGCGTGCTCAGCTCCACGATGAAGTCGTTGGGGACGACCGTGCGATCGCGGTTCCAGATGGTGGCGTTGTTGTCGCACTCGCGCTGGAGCGCGCCGGCGATCTCCACGGGCTGGACCTCGGACTTGAACACCTTGGCGAAGGTGCCGTTGACCAGACCCTCGAGACGCTGCTCGAACTTCTTCAGGACTCCCATGGGGCACCTCCTCCGTAGTGGCTGTCGTCCCGAGCCGTGCTGCTTACCTGGTACTGCTTACTGATCGTATCCACGCGCCGGTGAATCGGCTGGTTCCCCCTGTCGACACCCGTCGACGGGTGTCGATGTCCTCTCCGTCCACCTGCTTCTCGTACTCGCTTCTGCCCAGGATCGTAGAGGCGGCCTTGGACCAGTGTCCCGCACCTGGCTGTGCTCCTCGTCCGGCTCCTGGGGAGACGGCCGCCATAGGTACGAGGTTGATACGTGAACCAGTCACCGCCGAGACGTACGAGGCCGCCGACGGGTCCCCACCTGCTCCCTGCCCGCCAGAAAGGGATGTGAACGCACCCTGGACCGCGTGCTAATGTTCTGCATGTCGGAAGGCGGCAGGCCGAACAGCCCACAAGCCGGAAGACACACCCAATGCGCGGGTGGCGGAATAGGCAGACGCGCTGGATTCAGGTTCCAGTGCCCGAAAGGGCGTGGGGGTTCAACTCCCCCCTCGCGCACCAGCCGAAAGCCCCGTAGGTCCATGACCTACGGGGCTTTCGCATGTTCCGGAGTGGTTCGAGCGCGGGGCAGGTCCAGGCCATGGTCGCTCACCGTGTGTGAGGAACATCTCAGGGTCGTGGTCGGCAGAAGTGCGCGGGTGTTTCACGTGAAACATCCCCTACGACGGCCGGAGAGGACCGCGTCTTCCAGGGCCTGACGGGTCCACGCCCGCGGCTGTACGGTCTGCACGAGTTGATGTTCGGCTCGTCGGGTCGACGGGCGTACGCGTGCGGGGGAGGCGGTCATGGCGACCGAGGCCGAGGGTGCAGGGGCGGGAACGGGCGAGGCGCGCAGGCTGCCCCGGGTGCGAGGGTTCGCCGAGTGGCCCCCCGGGCGTTCCGCCGGGGCGGGATCGGATGCGGCTCCCGTGACGCCCAAGGCGGAGGGTCGGCAGCTGCGCCACAGGGTGTCGCGGTCGGCGCACGCCGAACTGGTCCTGGACGCCGCCAGGCCGGACGCGGTGGCGGCGGTCGAGGAGTCGGGCCGGGGCCGGATCCCGGAGCTCACGCCGATAAGGGTCGGCCGGATGGCGGCGACGCCGTTCGCCTTCCTGCGCGGCTCGGCGGGTCTTATGGCGTACGACCTGGCCCGCACCCCCATGACCGGCGTGCGCGCCCAGATCTGCGGGGACGCCCACGCCGCCAACTTCGGTCTGTACGGGGACGCCCGGGGCGGCCTGGTCATCGACCTCAACGACTTCGACGAGACGGTCGAAGGGCCCTGGGAGTGGGACCTCAAGCGCCTCGCCGCTTCCCTGGTGCTCGCGGGCCGGGAGGCCGGCGCGGACGAGGACACCTGCCGCCGGGCGGCGCACGGCGCGGCAGGCTCCTACCGGCGCACCATGCGGCTGCTGGCCAAGCTCCCGGTGCTGGACGCCTGGAACGCCATCGCCGACGAGGAACTGGTCTCCCACGCCGACGCCCGCGACCTGCTGGGCACGCTGGAGCGGGTGTCGGAGAAGGCCCGGGCCAACACCAGCGGGCGGTTCGCGGCCAAGTCGACCGAGGCGACGCAGGACGGCGGCCGCCGCTTCGTCGACGCGGCGCCGGTGCTGCGCCGGGTCCCGGATGCGGAGGCCCATGCGGTGGCCGCGTCCCTGGAGCACTATCTGACCACCCTGTCCGAGGACCGTCACCCGCTGCTGTCCCGTCACGCGGTGCACGACGTCGCCTTCCGCATCGTCGGCACGGGCAGCGTGGGGACGAGGTCCTATGTGGTCCTGCTGCTGGACCACCAGGGCGAGCCGCTGATCCTGCAGGTGAAGGAGGCCCGCGCGTCGGCGCTGGTCCCGCACCTGGTGACCGCCGGTTTCGACGCGCCGGAGGTGGACCACGAGGGCCGCCGGGTGGTGCTCGGCCAGAAGCGCATGCAGGTCGTCAGCGACATCCTGCTGGGCTGGACGACGGTCGACGGACGCCCCTTCCAGGTACGGCAGTTCCGCAACCGCAAGGGCAGCGTCGACCCGGCCGCGCTCGCCGCCGACCAGGTCGACGACTACGGCCGGATGACCGGCGCCCTGTTGGCCCGCGCGCACTCCCACAGCGTCGACCCGCGGCTGATCGCCGGCTACTGCGGCAAGAACGAGGAACTCGACGAGGCGATCGCGGCGTTCGCCGTGGCCTACGCCGACCGCACCGAGGCGGATCACACGGACCTCGTCGCGGCGGTACGGGCGGGAAGGATCGCGGCCGAGACGGGAGTCTGAGCCGGGTCGGGCGTCACGGCTGCGCCCGGCGGGGTGCGCCTGCGAACGGCGTACGCAGAGGCGCTGGGCGCGTTCGAGCGTGCTCGACGCGGCCTCGGCCAGGGCTTGTCCGGCCATGATCCGCCGGAGAGGCCCTAGGCTGGTCGGGTGACGACCCCCGAAGCTGAGCAGCCCCGGCCCGAGGCGCGGCTGGAGCAGGCCGTGCGGGCCGCCGAGCAGGCGTTGATCGAGTTCGAGATCGCGGTGGAGACCTTCCGCGTCGAGGTCGAGAACTTCTCGCGGCTCCACCACCAGAAACTCGGTCCGATGTACGCCCGGCTCGACGAGCTGGAAGCGCAGATCGCCGAGGCGAGGGCAGCCCGCACCGGTGACCCCGAGGATCTGCGCAGGGCCGCCGAGGCGCGGGCCCGGGTGCTGCCGATGCCCGGGGTCGAGGAGCTGTTCCACGGCTGGATGGACGGCGAAGGGCTGTTCCCGGAGGCCGCGGCGATGCTCACGGACCAGTCGGTGCGGCCTCCCGACCGGGTGCGGCCCAGCGAAGGAGCCCGCAAGCTTTACCGCGAGCTGGCCCGCAAGGCCCACCCCGACCTGGCCCAGGAGGACGACGAGCGGGCCCGGCGCGAGGAGTTCATCACCCGCGTCAACGCGGCCTACGCGCGGGGCGACGAGGTCCTGCTGCGCGAGCTGGCCGAGGAGTGGGCGGCCGGTCCTGCGCCCGCCGAACGCACCCCGAGCCCCAGCGAGGAGCTTTACGCGCGTCTGGAGTGGCTCGCCCAGCGCAAGGAGATGCTCACGCTGGTCGCCCGCGAACTGGAGGAGAGCGCGATCGGCTCGATGCTCCGGATGGCTCCCGACGACCCCGACCGTCTCCTGGACGAGATCGCCGACAAGCTTCTCGCCGACGTCTCCGCACGCGAGGCGGAACTGGCGGAGCTGGCGGGCTGACGCCGCCCCGCCGTCATCGCGCCGTCGCGCCTTGGCGTCGGTCGGGTAGCGTCGGGGCCATGAGTTTCGGAGCTGGTGTGCCCACGGTCGAGGTCGGGGACCTCAAGGACGACGACTTCCTGCTGGACGTCCGCGAGGACGACGAGTGGCAGGCGGGGCACGCCGAAGGGGCGCTGCACATTCCCCTCAGCGAGTTCGTCGCCCGCTACGCAGAGCTGACCGAGGCGGCGCCGCAGGACGGCCGGGTCCATGTGATCTGCCGCTCCGGCGGCCGTTCCGCCCAGGTCACCATGTACCTCGCACAGCAGGGCATCGACGCCGTCAACGTCGACGGCGGTATGCAGACCTGGGCCGCCACGGGCCGCCCGGTCGTCACGGACGAGGGCACGCCGGGCTTCGTCCTCTAGGACCGTCTCGTCCCACGACCCTGTGGGACGCCCGTGTGGAGCGACCTTGTCGGGCTGTCCCGTGGGCGTGGTCCTGTGTGCCCGTGCGGCGCGCAGGCGGGTCAGCCGAGGGGATGGGCGGCGAGCAGGTCGCCCAGCGCCTCCTCGTGCGCCGCGGCCGGGCCCAGCGACAGTTCCAGGTGTTTGGCCCAGGCGTGGTACCGGTGCAGCGGGTAGTCGACGTCGGCTCCGAAGCCTCCGTGCAGATGCTGCGCGGTCTGCACGATCCGCCGGACGCCGTCCGAGGCCCAGATCTTGGCCACGGCGACGTCACCGGACGCCGGCAGCGCGCCCGGCGCGCCGGAGGCGATCCGCCACGCTGCCTGCCACAGGGTGACCTCCATCGCGCGCAGGTCGATGTAGCGGTCGGCGGTCTGCACGGCGACGGCCTGGAAGCTGGCGATGGGGTGACCGAACTGCTCGCGCTTGCTCGTGTAGTCGCCGGTCATCCGCAGCACCCGCTCGCCCAGCCCGAGGGCCAGGGCGCACGTGCCCGTGGCGAGCAGGGTGCGAAGCCGCTCCCATGCGCCGTCGGCGGTGATGACGTCCCGAGCGGGGATCCGCGCCGATTCCAGGCGCAGTTCGCCGAGCCGTTCGCCGGTGGTGGAGATCTGCTCGGCGAGCACGACTCCTTGGTGCTCGCGCGGCACGAGGGCGAGGATGCTGCGGTCGTCCCCGGTGCGCGCCGGAACGAGGACGAAGTCGGCGTCGTACGCCCACGGCACGGCCGTCTGCACGCCGTCCAGCACCCACACGCCACCGCCCGTGCCGCCCGCACTGTTCCCGGAGCCGGAGCCGGAGCCGGAGCCGGTGTCCGGGGTGGAGTCTGTGCCGGTGCCCGTGTCGTCGCCGGTCTCCGGCCGGGCGGTGACGGCGAGTTCGGCCGGGCCGTGGCCGGTGCGGCCGTTGGCGGCGACCGTCAGGACGACTTCGCCCCGCCCGGCCCTGGTGAGCAGAGCCGACCTCGACTCCGCCCCACCGTAGGCCTGTACGGCGGCCAGGGCGGCGCTGTGCTCCAGCAGCGGCACCCGCGCCAGCACCTTCGCCGACTCTCGCAGCACCAGGCAGAGGGCGACCGCGTCCAGGCCGGAGCCGCCGGAATGCTCGTCGAGCAGCAGACTCAGCAGGTCCGCCGCCGCGAGCCTGTCCCACAGCGCGCGGTCGAAGGATTCGGCCACGGCGCCCCTGGTGAGCGCCGGGCTCGGCACGCTGTCGGGGGCGACCCCGGCGAACACTCCCCGCGCCGCCTCGGCCGCGGCCCGCTGCTCCTCGGTGAAGGTGAAGTCCACGGCCTGTCCTCCCGACGGGTCAGTTGATCTGACGGGTCGTCAAGATAGAACAGGTTCTAGGAGAAGGGAACGGGCGGTGGCTCAGCGGTCGAAGTCCACCTCCACCGCCTCCGTCACCGGGTGCGACTGGCAGGCCAGTACGTACCCCGCGTCCGTCTCCTCCGGCTCCAGAGCGAAGTTGCGGTCCATGCGCACCTCGCCGGACACCAGGAAGGCCCGGCAGGTCCCGCACACCCCGCCTTTGCAGGCGTAGGGCGCGTCGGGGCGGTTGCGCAGCACCGTCTCCAGGACCGACTCCCCGTCCTGCACGGGCCAGCTGCCGCCCCGGCCGTCGAGCCGGGCGGTCACGGTGCTGTGGGCGGGGGCCGCCGTCTGCGCGGGCTGCGGTGCGGCGTCCACATGGAAGATCTCCTCGTGGATCCGCGACCGCGGCACTCCGATCTCGCGCAGCGCCTGCTCAGCGCCCTGCACGAGCCCGAACGGTCCGCACAGGAACCATCCGGCCACCTGCCGCACCGGCAGCAGCGAGGGCAGCAGTCCGGTCAGGCGTTCCCGGTCCAGCCGCCCGGAGGGGAGCCCCGCCTGCTGTTCCTCGCGGGAGAGGACGGTGACCAGCTGGAGACGCTCGGGAAAGCGGTCCTTGAGGTCGGCGAGTTCCTCGAGGAACATCGTCGAGGCGGCCGTACGGTCACTGCGCAGAAGACAGAAGCGGGCGGAGGGCTCACGGGCCAGCAGCGTGGCGGCTATCGACAGCACCGGAGTGATGCCGCTGCCGCCGACGATCCCCGCGTAGAGGCCGGGCGCGGGGTCGAGCGTGAAGCGTCCCGCGGGAGTCATCACGTCGAGCTCGTCGCCGACGCCGATCTCCTTCATCGCGTACGTCGAGAAGGCTCCCCCCTCGACCAGCCGCACGCCCACCCGCAGGGTGCTGGGCCCCGGGCCGTGGGGGTCGGGCGCGGGCGAGCAGATCGAGTACGTCCGCCGGACCTCGAACCCGTCGCTCCCGCCGGTCCTGTCGCTCCTGCCGGTCCTGTCGGCGCCGAGGGCGGCGTCGGTTCTCCCGGCCCTCATGCGCAGGGCGAGGTGCTGTCCCGGAGCGTGCCGGAACTCCTCGCGCAGCTGCTCGGGGACCGTGAGGGTGAGGGCGACGGAGTCGTCCGTGAGGCGGTCCACCGCGGCCACCCGGAGCGAGTGGAATCGCGCCATCACAACTCCTTGAAGTGGTCGAAGGGTTCACGGCAGGCCAGGCATCGCCGCAACGCCTTGCAGGCGGTGGAGGAGAAGCGGCTCAGCAGCTCGGTGTCGGCGGAGCCGCAGAGCGGGCACCGGATCGGGTCCGGCGCCGCGGCGGGCTCCACGGCCGGGTCGGCGACCGCGGCCACGGACCCGCCCGGGACCGTGTGGCCGGCGCCCGGCGCGGCCGGCGCGTGGACGGTGGGCGGGCCGGTTCGGGTCGGTCCGAGCTCCAGCGGCACCGGCCCCGGTTCGCGCACGGTGCGCGGCGGCGCGATGCCGAACTCGCGCAGCTTGCGACGCCCTTCGGCGGAGATGTCGTCCGTCGACCAGGCGGGCGTGAGCACGGTGCGCACCGTCACCTCACGCACCCCGTGCTCGCGCAGCGCCCGTTCGATGTCCAGGGACATCGCCTCGATCGCCGGGCAGCCGGTGTAGGTGGGGGTCAACTCCACCTCGACGACGTCCGCGGCACCCAGGCGCACCGCGCGCACCACGCCGAGTTCCTGCAGGGTGAGCACGGGCAGCTCCGGGTCGAGCACCGAGCCGGCGACCGCGAACAGTTCCGCCTCCAGAGCGGTGGGCGTCACCATGTCGCCCCCGGGTGACTGCGGTGCAGGTGCTGCATCTCGGCGAGCATGCGGCCGAACGACTCGGTGTGCAGGCCCTCGCGGCCCGCGCCGGCGGCCCACGCTCCGGTGCGCGGCCCCTCGGGCAGCGCCAGACCGGCCCGCCCCAGGAGGCCGCCCACCGACTCCAGCCAGGCCGGTTCCAGGTCTGCCGGGTCGACGCCGAGGCCCTCCAGGGGACGGAACATCTCGCCGGTGAACCGCCACAGGGCCGTGCAGGCGCGCCGCATGCGCTCATGGGCGACCTCGGTGCCGTCGCCCAGCCGCAGCGTCCACTGCTCGGCGTGGTCGCGGTGGTAGGCGACCTCCTTGACGGCCTTGGCGGCGAGCCCCGCCAGCGGGCTCCGCCCGGTCGCCAGCCGGTCGTACAGCAGGTGCTGGTACGTGGAGAAGTACAGCTGGCGGGCGATGGTGTGGGCGAAGTCGCCGTTGGGCTGTTCGACCAACTGGAGGTTGCGGAAGGCGCGTTCCTCCCGCAGATAGGCCAACTCGTCCTCGTCGCCGACCATCGACAGCAGGATCCGGGCCTGGCCGAGCAGGTCGAGCGCGATGTTGGCGAGCGCGACCTCCTCCTCCAGCACGGGCGCGTGGCCCATCCACTCCCCCAGGCGGTGGGAGAGCACCAGGGCGTCGTCGCCCAGGGCGAGGGCGGCGGTGGTCGTGTGGGCCGCCGTGGGCGCAGGTGCTTCGCGCGTCACAGGTGCTTCACCCCCTCCGGGATCTCGTAGAACGTCGGGTGGCGGTACGGCTTGTCGGCGGCCGGCTCGAAGAACGGGTCCTTCTCGTCCGGCGAGGAGGCCGTGATCGTCGAGGACGGCACGACCCAGATGGAGACGCCTTCGCCGCGGCGGGTGTACAGGTCGCGGGCGTTGCGCAGGGCGAACTCGGCGTCCGGCGCGTGCAGGCTGCCGGCGTGGGTGTGGGAGAGGCCGCGCCGGGAGCGCACGAAGACCTCCCACAGGGGCCAGTCGGTGTCGGTCATGCCTGCTCCACTTCCGTCTTGGGGCTGTGCTTGGCCGCGTAGGCCGCGGCTGCCTCGCGCACCCACGCGCCCTCGTCGTGTGCGCGTTTGCGCTGGGTGATGCGCTGCTCGTTGCACGGCCCGTTGCCCTTGAGGACCTCCTTGAACTCGGTCCAGTCGATCGGGCCGAAGTCGTGGTGGCCGCGCTCCTCGTTCCACTTCAGGTCCGGGTCGGGGAGCGTCAGGCCGAGGGACTCCGCCTGCGGGACGCAGATGTCGACGAAGCGCCGGCGCAGTTCGTCGTTCGAATGGCGCTTGATCTTCCAGGCCGTCGACTGCGCGGAGTGCGCGGATTCGTCGTCGGGCGGGCCGAACATCATGAGCGACGGCCACCACCAGCGGTCCACCGCATCCTGGGCCATGGCGTGCTGCTCCGGGGTGCCGCGGCTGAGGGCCAGCAGGAGTTCGTAGCCCTGGCGCTGGTGGAACGACTCCTCCTTGCAGACGCGGACCATGGCGCGCGCGTACGGGCCGTAGGAGCAGCGGCACAGGGGGACCTGGTTGGTGATGGCGGCGCCGTCCACCAGCCAGCCGATCGCGCCGACGTCCGCCCAGGTGAGGGTCGGGTAGTTGAAGATCGACGAGTACTTCTGGCGGCCGGTGTGGAGCTTGTCGAGCAGGTCTTCACGGCTGGCGCCGAGGGTTTCGGCCGCGCTGTACAGGTAGAGCCCGTGGCCCGCCTCGTCCTGGACCTTCGCCATGAGGATGGCCTTGCGGCGCAGGGAGGGCGCGCGGGTGATCCAGTTGGCCTCCGGTTGCATGCCGATGATCTCGGAGTGGGCGTGCTGGGCGATCTGGCGCACCAGCGTCGCGCGGTAGGCGTCGGGCATCCAGTCGCGTGGCTCGATGCGTTCGTCGGCGGCCACCGTGGCGTCGAAGACGCGCTGGTACGTCTCGTCGGCGCCGATGCCGCCCTCCTGCCCGGCGTGCCCGTGTGTGCGGGCCGTCTGGTGCGCGGCTGCTGTCGCCATGCGGTCCCCCTTGACCTAGGGCCCCGGCTGGGCGCCGCGGCCTCGGCTCTGCCCGAGCCTTCTCCCGACCGATCGTTCGGTCCGTGCGATTCCATGGTGGGACGGCCGTCGTATGGTGTCAACCGCTGTGGATAACCTGCGGGCGTCCCCTGTGGACAACCGCCTCGCCCCCGGCCGGTTCCCGGTGCCGCCGGGGGGAGGGCTGCGCCGAACGGGTGATGCTGAGTACCGTTCGCGATTGCGCGACGTAGCGCGGAGGACGACCGGGATCGGGGAACGGGGCGGAATGGACGCGTACGACGGAGGCTCCGGCGCTCCACAGGGGCGCAGCGGACCGGGGGAGGCGCAGCCGCCGCGGGCCGGGGCCGCCCTGCCCGGCCCTCGATCCGGACTCCCGAGCCCTGAGGCGGGATCGCCCGCTGAGGCTGGCGGCACCGAGGCCGGGGGCGCCGAGGCCGGGGGCGCCGAGGCCGGGGGCGCCGGGGCTGGTGAGAGGGCGGCCGCCGTTGCCGCCCGCGCCTCCGGGCCCGACGCCGCCGAGGCGGGCAACCCCGAGCCCGGTGAGCGGGAGGCCGTCGCTCCTGTGGCGGACAGCCCTGAGTCGGGCGCCCCCGGGGCCGGGAGGCCGGAGGCCGTCGCTTCCGAGGCGCATGAACCGCAGGTCGGCGTTCCCGGGGCCGGTGGCCCTGAGGCCGGTGCCCTGGCGTCCCGTACGGGTGTGGCGGCCCTCTCCCCGCGCTATCAGGTCTGCGCCGCGCTGGCGCTCGCCGTCGTCGCGGTCGTCGTCTGCCTGCAGGTCGGGATGGTGTTCCTGCACGTCGCGCCGTCGAACACCGTCACCAAGGCGCACGGCAAGGCGATCGACGACTGGATCTACCCCGAGTTCGAGCAGAACTGGAAGCTGTTCGCGCCGAACCCGCTGCAGCAGAACATCTCCGTCCAGGTCCGTGCCCAGGTGCGCACCGAGGACGGCGGATCGCGGACCACCGGCTGGTACGACCTGTCCGCACAGGACGGCCGGGCCATCGACGGCAACCTGGTGCCGAGCCACACCCAGCAGAACGAACTGCGCCGCGCGTGGGACTTCTTCACCGCGACGCATGACAACGACAACCGCTCGGTGGGCGTCCGGGGTGCTCTCGCCGAGACGTATCTGCGCCGCATCGTGGTGCTGCGGCTGGAGCGCGGCGGCGCGGCCGCCGGCGGCGTCGTCGAGCGGGTCCAGGTCCGCTCCCGGACCACCAATGTGACCCCGCCGAAGTGGAGCACCGAGAAGGTGTCGACGAGCCCCGTGTACCGCGAACTGTCCTGGTGGTCGGTGCCGGACGGCGCGAGCGAGGGAGGCACGAGGTGAACCGGTTCTCCTTGTCGGTGTCCGCCGGCATCGCCCGTGTCACGGAGTCGGCGTTCGCGCCGTACCAGAGCGCCGTGGTCCGCATCGGCTTCAGCGTGACCTGGCTGCTGTTCCTGTTGCGCGAGTTCCCTCACCGTGAGGAGCTCTACGGCCCCGACGGCCCCTGGAACTGGGAGCTGGCCCGGCAGCTGATCGATTCCAACGGGGCGTTCACCGCCCTGATGTGGTCCGACGGGCGGGGCTGGTTCGAGGTCGTGTACGCGCTCGCGCTGCTCTCCAGCGCGCTGCTGCTGCTGGGCTGGCGCACCCGTGCGATGTCGGTGCTGTTCATGGTCGGCGTGCTGTCGCTGCAGAACCGCAGCGTCTTCGTCGGCGACGGCGGCGACAACGTCCTGCACCTGATGTCGGTCTACCTGGTCTTCATGCGCTGCGGCCGGGTGTGGTCGCTGGACGCGCGACGGGCCCGGCGCGAGCAGGAGGCACGCGCGCGGGGAGAGCGGGTCACGGACCGGGTCGGCCCCGTGCTGTGGGCCGTGTCCGGGTGCGCACTGATCACGGTGACCGTGGCGGACCGTTTCCACAGCGAGTGGACCATTCCCGCGCTCCTGTGGGCGGCGTGGTGCGTGCAGGGGCTGTGGTGGGCCGTGGGGCGACTGAGGAAGTCGACGGAGCCGCGGATCCTGTTCGACGTGATCGGCAACGTCCTGCACAACGGCGCCCTGGTCGTGATCATGGTCGAGGCCTGTCTGATCTACGCGACGGCCGGCTGGTACAAGATCCAGGGCTCGCGGTGGCAGGACGGCACCGCCGTGTACTACCCGTTGCACCTGGACTACTTCTCGCCCTGGCCGATGCTCGCCGACCTGCTGTCCGCCAGCGGCACGATGGTCATGATCGCCACCTATGGGACCGTCATCGTGCAGGTGGCCTTCCCGTTCACCCTTTCCAACCGGCGGTTGAAGAACGTGCTGCTCGCGGTGATGATGACCGAGCACGCGGTGATCGCCGTCGTGCTGGGGCTGCCGTTCTTCTCCCTGGCGATGATCGCGACCGACGCCGTCTTCCTGCCCACTCCGTTCCTGCACCGGATCGGCGGCTGGGCGGTACGCGCGCGTGAGCGGCTGTTCTCCGGCGACGACGGGGACGGCGACGGCAGTGGCAAGGCGGCGCCGGAGCCGGCCGACGAGGACGCCGCGCCCGCGCGCGTAGGGTTCACGGCATGACCGACCCAGTGACCGCCGGCCGCGATCCGCTCGGCCGGTGGCGCGGGCTCGCGGGCGACGCCGTGCTGCTCGACGGCTTTCACGCCCTCAAGCACGCCGTGCGTTTCGGGGCCGAGATCCCGGTGGCGGTCGCCGTCGACCGGCGCGCGGCCCTCGCCCTCGCCGAGGAACTCGCCCCCGACGTGCGCGAGACGCTGGACGGGCTGCTGACGGAGGCCACGGAGGCGGCGTACGCCTCCCTGGTGCCGCGTCCGCATCCCACCGCGGTCGCCGCCCTGGCCGTGCGGCCCACCCGTGCGGTCAACCTGGAGCGGCTGGGACGCGTGCCCCGGACCTCTCCCGTCGTCGTCCTCGACCATCCGCGCAATTTGGGCAACGCGGGAGCGGTGATCAGGCTGGCCGCCGGATTCGGGGCGACCGGCGTGGTCACCACCGGCACGCTCGACCCGTGGCATCCGACCGTGCTGCGCGGCGGGGCTGGACTGCACTTCGCCACCGCCGTGGAGCGGATGGACGTCGACGAGCTGCCCGCCGGCCCGGTGTTCGCCCTCGACCCGGAGGGCGACGACATCCGGGGCGTCGAACTCCCCGACGACGCCCTGCTCGCGTTCGGCTCGGAGCGCAGCGGACTCTCCACCGAACTGCGCGCGCGGGCGGACCATCTCCTCGCCCTGCCGATGCGCCCTCAGGTCTCCAGCTACAACCTCGCGACCAGCGTGGCCATGACGCTGTACCACTGGAGCGCCTTCGGGGGCACGCCGACCGGCGCACCGCCCGTCCCTTGAGGCCCCGGGTCTCGCCCAGGGGGCCGCAGGACGTCCTGCGGCCCTCCTCGGCCCCTCGCGGTGCTGTCCCGGGGCGCTCAGGCGTCCCTGCGGACCTCCACCACCCGGAAGCGGTTGGCGACGAACGCGCCGTCGGTGAGGGCCGCGTTGGCCGCCGGGTTGCCGCCCGAGCCGTGGAAGTCGGAGAACGCGGCCGTCTGGTTGACGTACACCCCCCCGGTGAGGTTCAGGGACAGCTGGGCCGCCTCCTCCAGGCAGACCTCCTGGATCGCCTCCTCCACCTCGCCGTCCGTGGTGTACGCGCCGACCGTCATCGCGCCCTTCTCGCGCACCGTGCGCCCCAGCAGGGCGACCGCGTCGGCCGCCGAGTCGACCGCGACGGCGAAGGAGACCGGGCCGAAGCACTCACTCATGTAGGCGGCCTCGTCGTCCGGCTTGGCCCCGTCCAGCTTGACGATCACCGGGGTGCGCACGACCGCGTCCGGGAACTCGGGGTTGCTCACCTCGCGGGAGGCGAGGGCGACCTCGCCGAGGCCGGCCGCCGCCTCCAGGCGGGCCTTGACGTCCGGGTTGACGATCGCGCCGAGGAGGGCGTTGGCGCGGGCGTCGTCGCCGAGGAGGCCGTCGACCGCGCGGGCGAGGTCGGCGACGACCTCGTCGAAGCTCTTCGGGCCTTCGTCGGTGCGGATGCCCTCGCGGGGGATCAGCAGGTTCTGGGGGGTGGTGCACATCTGGCCGCTGTACAGGGACAGCGAGAACGCCAGGTTGGCGAGCATGCCCTTGTAGTTCGCCGTGGAGTGCACGATCACCGTGTTGACGCCGGCCTTCTCGGTGTAGACCTGCGCCTGGCGGGCGTTCGCCTCCAGCCAGTCGCCGAAGGCGGTGGAGCCGGTGTAGTCGACGATCTTGATCTCCGGCCGGGTGGCCAGGGTCTTGGCGATGCCCTCGCCGGGACGTTCGGCGGCCAGCGCCACCAGGTTCGGGTCGAAGCCGGCCGCGGCGAGCACCTCCCGCGCGACTGCCACGGTGAGCGCGAGCGGCAGCACCGCGCGCGGGTGGGGCTTGACCAGGACCGCGTTACCGGTGGCCAGGGAGGCGAACAGGCCCGGGTAGCCGTTCCAGGTGGGGAAGGTGTTGCAGCCGATGAGCAGGGCGATACCGCGCGGGACCGGCGTGAAGCTCTTGGTCATCGCGAGCGGGTCGCGCTTGCCCTGGGGCTTGCTCCACTCCGCCGTGCCGGGCGTGCGGACCTGCTCCGCGTACGCGTAGGCCACCGCTTCCAGACCACGGTCCTGCGCATGCGGGCCGCCGGCCTGGAACGCCATCATGAAGGCCTGGCCGGAGGTGTGCATGACCGCGTGCGCGAACTCGTGCGTCCGGTCGCTGATCCGCTTGAGGATCTCCAGGCAGACCACCGCGCGGAGCTCCGCGCCGGCGTCCCGCCAGGCGCGCCGGCCGGCCTTCATGGCGGGCAGCAGCGCGTCCACGTCCGCGTGCGGGTACGTCACGCCCAGCTCGACGCCGTACGGCGACACCTCGCCGCCCACCCAGTCGTCGGTGCCGGGCTGGCCGAGGTCGAGGCGGGTGTTCAGGACGGCGTCGAACGCGGCCTTGCCGGCCGCCGCGTCCAGGCTGCCGTTCTCCCCGTAGGCCTTGGGGTGTTCCGGGTGCGGGGACCAGTACGCGCGGGTGCGGATCGCTTCCAGGGCCTGGTCGAGGGTGGGCCGGTGCTGAGCGATCAGAGCGTGCGCGGTCAGTTCGGCGGCGGCCATGCGGGACCAACTCCTCGTCTTGAGAACTCTCCGTCGAGCTCATGGCCTGGCGGAAACCTGGGCGGGAACAGCCAGTCACCGCTAGAGTAACCGAACGATCGGTCGGGACAAGGGGGCCTGCCGCATCTGTGGAAAACCCCGTGCGGGAGGATCGCGCACATGACAGCACTCGACCTCAGCAGCCCCGTGGCCGTCGTCGGCACCGGCACCATGGGCCAGGGCATCGCCCAGGTCGCGCTGGTCGCGGGCCACCGCGTGCGGCTGTACGACGCCGTCCCGGGCCGAGCCCGTGATGCGGCCGCCGCGATCGGCGCGCGCCTCGACCGGCTCGTCGAGAAGGACCGCCTCGCGGCCGGCGACCGCGACGAGGCACGCGCCCGTCTGCACGCCGCTCAGGACCTCTCCGACCTCGCCGACTGCTCACTGGTCGTCGAGGCCGTCGTCGAACGACTGGACGTCAAACAGGAGCTGTTCCGGCAGCTGGAGGACGTGGTCGGCGAGGACTGCCTGCTCGCCACCAACACCTCGTCCCTGTCGGTGACCGCCGTCGGCGGGGCCCTGCGCAACCCCGGCCGGTTCGTGGGCCTGCACTTCTTCAACCCGGCGCCGCTGCTGCCGCTGGTCGAGGTGGTCTCGGGCCACGCCACCGACGTCACCTCGGCCACGCGCGCGTACGAGACCGCCCGCTCCTGGGGCAAGACGCCGGTCGCCTGCGCCGACACCCCCGGGTTCATCGTGAACCGCATCGCCCGGCCCTTCTATGCCGAGGCGTTCGCCGTCTACGAGGCACAGGGCGCCGACCCGGCCACCATCGACGCCGTGCTGCGCGAGTCGGGCGGCTTCCGGATGGGCGCCTTCGAGCTGACCGATCTGATCGGGCAGGACGTCAACGAGTCGGTGACGCACTCCGTGTGGCAGTCCTTCTTCCAGGACGCGCGCTTCACGCCCTCCCTCGCGCAGCGCCGCCTCGTCGAGTCGGGCCGGCTCGGCCACAAGACCGGCCAGGGCTGGTACGACTACCGCGAGGGGGCCGAGCCCGCCGAACCGCACACCGCGGAGAAGGCCCAGCCGCCCGCCTACGTCGTCGCCGAGGGCAACCTGGGCCCCGCCTCGGAGCTGCTCGCGCTGATCCGGGAGGCGGGCATCCAGGTCCGCGAGGAGGAAGAGGACCACGGCACGCGGCTCGTGCTGCCGGGCGACGGCCAGCTCGCGCTCGCCGACGGCCAGACCTCCGTGGAGTTCAGGGACGTCGTCTACTTCGACCTCGCCCTGGACTACCGCAAGGCCACCCGCATCGCCCTGTCCGCCTCACAGGACACCACCGCGCAGACCATGTCCGAGGCGATCGGCCTCTTCCAGGCGCTCGGCAAGGACGTCAGCGTCATCGGGGACGTCCCCGGCATGATCGTCGCCCGCACGGTCGCCAGGATCGTCGACCTCGCGCACGACGCCGTGGCCAAGGGCGTCGCCACCGAGGAGGACATCGACACCGCGATGCGTCTGGGCGTGAACTACCCCCTCGGCCCCTTCGAATGGAGCCGCAGGCTGGGCCGTATGTGGGCCTACTCCCTCCTCGACGACCTGCACGACCGCGACCCCGGCGGCCGCTACGCGCCGTCCCTCGCGCTGTACCGGCACTCCTACGCCACCGAGAAGCGGGAGGGCGCCTCGTGACCGCCGCCAAGCGCGACACCTACACCCCGGAGACCCTGCTCTCCGTAGCCGTTCAGGTCTTCAACGAACGCGGCTACGACGGCACGTCCATGGAGCACCTATCCAAGGCGGCAGGCATCTCCAAGTCGTCGATCTACCACCACGTCGCCGGCAAGGAGGAACTGCTGCGACGGGCCGTCAGCCGCGCCCTGGACGGCCTCTTCGGGATCCTGGGCGAGGAGCACGCGCGCGTGGGGCACGCCTCGCACCGCCTGGAGTATGTCGTCCGGCGCATGGTCGAGGTGCTGATCGGCGAGCTGCCGTACGTGACGCTGCTGCTGCGTGTGCGCGGCAACACCGACACCGAGCGGTGGGCCCTGGAACGGCGGCGGGACTTCGACCACCGCGTGGCCGACCTGCTGCGGGCCGCCGCAGCCGACGGGGACGTCCGCGGCGACATGGAGGTGCGGCTCGCCACCCGCCTGGTCTTCGGCATGATCAACTCGATCGTGGAGTGGTACCGGCCCGGCGGCCGGGGGATGGTCGAGAGCGAGGTCGCCGACGCGGTGGTGCGGCTGGTCTTCGAGGGCCTGCGGACGGCCCCGACCGCGCCGAGCCCCTCGACCGGACCCGTTCAGCCGAGCTGACCCGTTCAGCCGAGCTGACCCGTTCACCCGAGCCGACCCGTTCACCCGACCGGACCGACGCCCTGGGGCTCGGTCCTCCGTTCAGCCCTGTGGCTCCAGGTCCTCTTCCTCGAACACCAGCAGCGTGCGGGTGCTGAGCACCTCGGGGATCGCCTGGAGCCGGGTCAGCACCACCTCGCGCAGCGCCCTGTTGTCGGGCGTGTGCACCAGCAGCAGGACGTCGAAGTCGCCTCCGACGAGGGCGATGTGGGAGGCGCCGGGCAGCTGTCTGAGCTGCTCGCGCACCGTGCGCCAGGAGTTCTGCACGATCTTCAGGGTGATGTAGGCGCTCGTGCCCTGTCCGGCGCGCTCGTGGTTCACGCGGGCGCCGAAGCCGCGGATGACTCCGTCGTCGATGAGCCGGTTGATCCGCGCGTAGGCGTTGGCCCGCGAGACGTGGACCCGTTCGGCGACCGACCGTATCGAGGCCCGGCCGTCCGCCTGGAGCATCTGCAGGATGTCCTGGTCGATGGCGTCGAGCGGCCGCGCCGGTGGCAGCGAGGAACCGGCCGACGGCGGAAGCCCGGTCGACGGCGCGGGTCCGCCGGCCGGCGAGGGACCGGAGCCGCCGGACGGCGAGGGCCCACCCGACGGCGGGAGACCGGTCGACGGCGGGAGAGCGGTCGACGGCGGGGGGCCGCTCGGTGTGGAGCTGCTCGGCGGAAGCGCGGCACCGTTCTCCGGCCCTTCGGCCATTTGTTCAGGTGCCATGTCCCCCCGCCTTCCCAGCATGGACGTACTGCGTCCATCTCAGGCTGTGGAGAACCGTTTGTCCACAGCCTGAGGGGGCCTGTAGCCAAAATGTGCCGACGACCGAACAATCGGTAGGTGAGGCGGGTCACAGCCGACACGCCTCCCGTAGCCGCATCCCCGAGGAGGTGCCGTCATGACGGTCATGGAGCAGCGGGGCACGTACCGGCCGACTCCGCCGCCGGCCTGGCAGCCCCGTACCGACCCCGCGCCGCTGCTGCCCGACGCGGAGCCGTACCGCGTCCTCGGCACCGACGCGGCCGCACAGGCCGACCCGGAGCTGCTGCGCCGGCTGTACGCCCAGCTGGTGCGCGGCCGCCGCTACAACGTCCAGGCGACCGCCCTCACCAAGCAGGGCAGACTCGCCGTCTACCCCTCCAGCACCGGCCAGGAGGCCTGCGAGGTCGCCGCCGCCCTCGTGCTGGAGGAGCGCGACTGGCTCTTCCCCAGCTACCGCGACACCCTCGCCGTCGTCGCTCGCGGCGTGGACCCCGTCGAGGCCCTCACCCTGCTGCGCGGTGACTGGCACACCGGCTACGACCCCTACGAGCACCGGGTGGCGCCCCTGTGCACCCCGCTCGCCACCCAGCTCCCGCACGCCGTGGGCCTGGCGCACGCCGCCCGTCTCAAGGGCGACGACGTGGTCGCGCTCGCCATGGTGGGCGACGGCGGCACTAGCGAGGGCGACTTCCACGAGGCGCTGAACTTCGCCGCCGTCTGGCAGGCGCCGGTCGTCTTCCTCGTGCAGAACAACGGCTTCGCGATCTCCGTCCCGCTCGCCAAGCAGACCGCCGCTCCCTCGCTGGCCCACAAGGCCGTCGGTTACGGCATGCCGGGCCGCCTGGTCGACGGCAACGACGCGGCCGCCGTGCACGAGGTGCTGGCCGACGCCGTGCGCCGGGCGCGCGAGGGCGGCGGTCCGACCCTCGTGGAGGCGGTCACCTACCGCATCGACGCCCACACCAACGCCGACGACGCCACCCGCTACCGCGGCGACGCCGAGGTGGAGACCTGGCGTGAGCACGACCCGATCCAGCTGCTGGAGCGCGAGATGACCGCGCGCGGGCTCCTCGACGAGGCCGCCAGGCAGTCCGCGCGGGACGCCGCCGAGGTGATGGCCGCAGACCTGCGCACCCGGATGAACCAGGACCCGGCCCTCGACCCGATGGACCTGTTCTCCCACGTGTACGCCGAGCCCACTCCGCAGCTGCGCGAGCAGCAGGCGCTGCTGCGGGCCGAGCTCGAGGCCGAGCAGGAAGGCGCGCACCGATGACGACCGTGGCCCTCAAGCCCGCCACCATGGCGCAGGCCCTCACGCGCGGGCTGCGCGACGCCATGGCCGCCGACCCGTCCGTGCACGTCCTGGGTGAGGACGTGGGCGCCCTCGGCGGCGTCTTCCGGGTCACCGACGGACTGGCGAAGGAGTTCGGCGAGGACCGCTGCACGGACACCCCGCTCGCCGAGGCCGGCATCCTCGGCACCGCCGTCGGCATGGCCATGTACGGCCTGCGGCCGGTCGTGGAGATGCAGTTCGACGCGTTCGCCTACCCGGCGTTCGAGCAGCTCATCAGTCATGTCGCCCGGATGCGCAACCGCACCCGCGGCCGGATGCCCCTGCCGATCACGGTCCGCGTGCCCTACGGCGGCGGCATCGGCGGCGTCGAGCACCACAGCGACTCCTCCGAGGCGTACTACATGGCGACCCCGGGCCTGCACGTCGTCACGCCCGCCACGGTCGCCGACGCCTATGGCCTGCTGCGCGCCTCCATCGCCTCGGACGACCCGGTCGTCTTCCTCGAACCCAAGCGCCTGTACTGGTCCAAGGACGCCTGGAACCCGGAGGAGCCGACGGCCGTCGAGCCGATCGGACGAGCGGTGGTGCGGCGTCCGGGCCGCAGCGCCACACTGATCACGTACGGGCCGTCGGTTCCGGTCTGCCTCGAAGCCGCCGAGGCGGCGTGCGCCGAGGGCTGGGACCTGGAGGTCGTCGACCTGCGCTCGCTGGTGCCCTTCGACGACGAGACGGTCGCCGCGTCGGTACGTCGTACCGGCCGCGCGGTCGTCGTCCACGAGTCGGGCTCCTACGGCGGCCCGGGCGGGGAGATCGCCGCCCGCGTCACCGAGCGCTGCTTCCACCACCTGGAGGCGCCGGTGCTGCGTGTGGCCGGGTTCGACCTGCCCTATCCGCCGCCGATGCTGGAGCGCCACCACCTGCCCGGCGTCGACCGCATCCTCGACGCCGTGGCGCGGCTGCAGTGGGAGGCCGGGAACTGATGGCACAGGTACTGGAGTTCAAGCTCCCCGACCTCGGTGAGGGGCTCACCGAGGCGGAGATCGTCCGCTGGCTCGTCCAGGTGGGCGACGTCGTGGCCGTCGACCAGCCGGTCGTCGAGGTCGAGACGGCCAAGGCGATGGTCGAGGTGCCCTGCCCGTACGGCGGCGTGGTGACGGCCCGCTTCGGCGAGGAGGGCACGGAAATGCCCGTCGGCGCCCCGTTGATCACGGTCGCGGTCGGCGCGCCTGCCTCCGACGCCGTGGCCGACGCAGGGTCCGGCACCGGGGGCTCGGGCAACGTGCTCGTCGGATACGGCACTTCGGAGGCCCCCGCGCGCAGGCGTCGGGTCCGCTCCACGCGGCCGGAGCCCGCCGTCTCCGTCACGGTCGACGGCACGGCCCCGATCGCCCCGGTGGCCCCGGCGTCTTCGGCGGCCCCGGTCGAGGCGACCGGCGGACCCGTCCCCGTGATCTCCCCGCTGGTACGCAGGCTGGCCCGGGAGAACGGACTGGACCTGCGGGAACTCACGGGCTCAGGACCGGATGGGCTGATCCTGCGAGCGGACGTGGAGAACGCGCTACGGATGGCCGTGCCGCGCGAAGAGGCGGCACAGGCGGCTCAGCAGCCCGCCGCTCCTTCCGCCCTCACCGGTGTCCGCCGCGTCCCCCTCAAGGGTGTCCGGGGCGCCGTCGCCGACAAGCTCTCCCGCAGCCGGCGCGAGATCCCGGACGCGACCTGCTGGGTGGACGCCGACGCGACCGAGCTGATGAGGGCCCGGACCGCGATGAACACGACAGGCGGGCCCAAGATCTCGCTGCTCGCGCTGCTCGCCCGTATCTGCACCGCGGCGCTGGCCCGGTTCCCGGAACTCAACTCCAGCGTCGACCAGGCCGCCCGTGAGGTCGTCCAGTTCGACCAGGTCCACCTCGGCTTCGCCGCGCAGACCGAACGCGGCCTGGTCGTGCCGGTGGTCCGTGACGCGCATGCGCGGGACGCCGAGGGGCTCACCGCGGAGTTCGCCCGGCTCACCGAGGCCGGGCGCCAAGGACGCCTCACCCCCGCGGAGCTGACCGGCGGCACCTTCACGTTGAACAACTACGGAGTGTTCGGCGTCGACGGCTCCACGCCGATCATCAACCACCCCGAGGCGGCCATGCTCGGCGTCGGCCGTATCGTCCCCAGAGCGTGGGTGCACGAGGGCGAGCTCGCGGTGCGCCAGGTCGTCCAGCTCTCGCTCACCTTCGACCACCGGGTGTGCGACGGCGGCACGGCGGGCGGCTTCCTGCGCCATGTCGCGGACTGTGTCGAGCAGCCGGCGGTGCTGTTGCGCACCCTGTGACCGAGGGCGGGGCGCCGCGCTCCCCGCCTTCGTCATGGTCCCGGGGCCCGAACCCCGGCATCGGCCGCCATACTCGGGGGGTGACCTCGAACGAGTCCCCCGCCCACGACGCCGTCGTGCTCGCCGGCGGCGGCGCCCGCCGGCTCGGTGGGGCCGACAAGCCGGGTGTGCGGGTGGGCGGGCGCGCGCTGCTGGACCGGGTCCTCGGCGCCTGCGCCGACGCCCGTGCCACCGTCGTCGTCGCGGACCCCCGTCCCACCGCCCGGCCCGTGCGCTGGGCGCGCGAGGACCCGCCCGGCGCGGGACCCGTCGCCGCGCTCGACGCCGGGCTGCGCCGCGTCACGGCGGACGACGTCCTCGTGCTCTCCGCCGATCTGCCGTTCCTCGCCCCGGACACCGTGCGGCGGCTGCTGACCGCCCTGCGCTCCGGCGGAGCCGAGGGTGTGCTGCTCACCGACGCGGCCGGCCGCGACCAGCCGCTCGTCGCCGCGTACCGCACGGTGGCGCTGCGCCGCGAACTGGCGGTGCTGGCCGCCGCCCACGGCGGCCTCGCCGGGCTGCCCCTGCGCCGGCTGACCGCCGCACTCGACCTTGCCCGCGTCCCCGACCCGGTCGGGTCCTTCGACTGCGACACCTGGGACGACATCGCCACTGCCAGGGCCCGTATCAGGGAGCATGACCACGTGTTGGATGAATGGATTTCCGCAGTCAAGGACGAACTGGGCGTCGACCTCGACGTCGACACCGGCGTCCTCCTCGACCTCGCCCGGGACGCCGCCCATGGTGTGGCCCGGCCGGCGGCCCCCCTGACCACCTTCCTGGTCGGCTACGCGGCCGCGCAGGCCGGGGGCGGCTCCGAGGCCGTCGCCGACGCCGCCCGCAAGGCCGCCGCACTGGCGGTGCGCTGGGCCCGGGAAGCGGAGGAGGAGGCCGGACAGGAGGCCGAGCAGGGCAAGGCCGCCGGCCCCGGCGGCCCGGGACCGGACGCCGGATGACCCCGCACGGCGCCCGGCAGGGCCTCGACGCCGAGGACCTCGATGTCGAGGAGGCGCTCGCCCTCGTGAAGGACGGCAACGGCTCCGGCCGCCCGACCGGCGATCCCCGCCCCGCGCAGCGCGAGCCCGACGTCTCACCGTCCGCCCGGGCCGTGGACGCGGGTCACCGGGCCGCCGCGGAACATCACCACCGCGCCACCGCCTGGCCGCAGGCGCGGACGATCGCGGCCCGCGCCGCCCGTTCGGGCCCCCGCCCCGCCCCCGTGTCCGTAGGCCTCGGCGACGCCCTCGGTCTGGTTCTGGCCGGCCCGCTGACCGCCCTCACCGACCTGCCCTCGTTCGACACGTCAGCGATGGACGGATGGGCGGTCGCGGGTCCCGGACCCTGGCACGTACGGGAGGAGGGCGTGCTCGCCGGGAGCGCCGCGCCCGCTCCCCTCGCCGACGGCGAGGCCGTCCGGATCGCCACCGGCGCCCGGATCCCCCCGGACACCACTGCGGTGCTGCGCAGCGAGCACGGCCGCACCGATGACAACGGCCGACTGCATCCGACCCGCGAGATGCAACACGGCCAGGACATTCGCCCGCGCGGCCAGGAGTGCCGTTCCGGCGATCAGCTGCTGCTCGCCGGAGCGGTGGTGACACCGGCCGTGCTCGGTCTGGCCGCCGCCGCCGGGTACGACACGGTGACCGCCGTGCCCCGGCCCCGGGTCGAGGTGCTGGTCCTCGGTGACGAGCTGCTCACCGAGGGCCGCCCGCACGACGGCCTGATCCGGGACGCACTCGGCCCGATGCTGCCGCCCTGGCTGCGGGCGCTGGGCGCCGAGGTCATCGCCGTACGCAGACTCCGAGACGATGCGAAGGCCCTGCACAAGGCCGTCACCTCGTCCGGCGCGGATCTGATCGTCACCACCGGGGGCACGGCCTCGGGACCCCTCGACCATGTGCACCCCACCCTGCGCCGGATCGACGCCGAGCTCCTCGTCGACGGCGTCAAGGTGCGCCCCGGGCACCCGATGCTGCTGGCGCGCGTCAAGGACGGCCAGCACCTCGTCGGTCTGCCCGGAAACCCTCTCGCGGCCGTCTCCGGCCTGCTCACGCTCGCCGAGCCGCTGCTGCGCACCCTCGCCGCTCGCGGCGCTCCCGAGCCGTACACGCTGCCCTTGCGGGAGGCGGTGCACGGGCACCCCTACGACACCCGGCTCATCCCGGTGGTTCTGCGGGGCGACCACGCCGTGCCGCTGCACTACAACGGTCCGGCCATGCTGCGCGGCATCGCGGCGGCCGACGCCCTCGCCGTCGTACCGCCCGGCGGGGCGCGGGCGGGTCAGGAGGCGGAAGTGCTGGACCTGCCGTGGGCGACGGCCGGGATCGGCGCGTGTTTCACGTGAAACACGCGCCGTCGTTTCACGTGAAACCTCGCCGGTGTTTCACGTGAAACACCGTCATCCCTGCTCGGGAGCCGGAACGGCTCGACTGACCGTGATCACCCGGTCCCCTTGCTGCAGATGGGCGAGACGGGGATCGGTGTAGTCGAGCAGTTCCCTGCCCCGGACGACGGCCACGACGAGATCCGCGCAGGCGCGGGGGTCCTTGCCCGCTTCCGTCTTGGTGATCGGGCGCTCGACGAGGTCCAGGCCGCTGCCGATGGTCATCAGGCTCTCCAGCGTTCTGGCGACCGTAGGGCTGATCATCGACACGCCGAGCAGTCGTCCGGCGGAGCTGGAGCTGGTGATCACGGTGTCCGCGCCGCTCTGCTTGAGCAACGGCACGTTCTCGTCCTCCCGGGCGGCGACCACGATCGTGGCGCGCCGGTTCAGCTGACGCGCGGTGAGGGTGACCAGGGCGGCCGTGTCGTCGCGTTGGGGGGAGACGATCACCCGGGAGGCGTTCTGCACCTCGGCTTTGACGAGCGTCTCCGAGCGGGTGGCGTCCCCGGTCACCGACACCAGCCCGTCGTCTCCGGCTACGAGCGATGCCTTGCGCTGGGCGTCCACGACGACGATGCGGTCCTTGGGAATGCCCTGCCCGACGAGGGTCTCCACCGCGTGGCGGCCCTTGGTGCCGTATCCGACGACCACGATGTGGCCGCTGGTGCGGGCGCGCCAGCGGTGGATGCGGACCTGCTGACGGGTGCGCTCGGTGAGCACCTCCAGGGTGGTGCCGACCAGGATGATCAGAAACAGCACCCGCAGCGGTGTGATGACCAGGATGTTGACGAGCCGGGCCGTGTCGCTGACGGGGGTGATGTCGCCGTAGCCGGTGGTGGAGAGGGTGACGGTCGCGTAGTAGGCCGCGTCCAGCAGGCCGACGGCGCCGTCCGAGTTGTCGTTGTAGCCGTCGTGGTCGGCGTAGACGATCAGTGTGGTGACGGCCAGCACGAGGAGCCCCAGGGCGAGTCGTCGCAGCACCTGCTGGAGCGGGGGCACGCCGACCCGCACAGGCATCGTGATGGAGCGCCCCGCCTCGGCGTCGTCACGGGCTTCGGTGCGCGAGCGGTACCAGAGGGACCTGAACAGTGAGAGCCTGGCCGGGCCGGGCTGTCGTTCGTGGTCCTTCATCGTGTGCCCCCTGCTGACGGTGATCCGATCGGTGGGCACCATGGTTCCCGGCGGGTTCACGCCCGTCATGAATCAACACGTTTCCCTGGCCCCCCAGTCGTCCATGATCCCCGGAGGTCCCCTTGCGCGACCACACTGTCGTCGTCGGCTTCGGCACGAAGGGTCGGTCCGCGATCCGGACGGCCTGTGCGGCGGGTCTGCGCAGGGAGCAGGTCGTGGTGATCGACCCGAGCGCAAAGGCGGTCGACGCGGCGAAGGCCGAGGGCTACGAGGGCGTGGTCGGGGACGCGACGCGCAGCGACGTGTTGCGGCGGGCCGAGGTGCAGCGGGCGGGGCGGATCGTCATCGCGACCCAGCGCGACGACACGGCCGTCCTGGTCGCGCTCACCGCCCGCCAGCTCAACCCGGGGGCGAAGATCGTGGCGGCGGTCCGCGAGGAGGAGAACGCGCCGCTGCTCAAGCAGTCGGGCGCCGACGAGGTCATCACCAGCGCCGGGGCGGCCGGGCGGTTGCTGGGTCTGTCCGTGCTGAGCCCGGCGGCGGGCCGGGTCATGGAGGACCTCATCCAGCAGGGCGACGGCCTCGACCTGGTCGAACGGCCGGTCACCAAGGCCGAGGCGGGCCGCGGTCCGCGTGAGACGGCCGACCTGGTGGTCAGTGTCGTGCGCGGGCATCGCGTCCTGGCCTACGACGACCCGGCGATCGGAGTGTTGCAGCCCACGGACCGGCTCGTCTCGATCGTGCGGGTGGGGCCGGACCGGGCACACACCAACCTCGGCAGTCCCGGGATGCCCGGGGTGCCGCCGCTGCCGCCGGCCTGAACTCTCCGACGCCCGCCCGTCGTTCCGCCGCGGTCTCGCGGCCGGGGGCGAGGAGTAGCGTCGTCCTCATGTATGCGATCACGATTCCCGAACCTGGTGGTCCCGAGGCGTTGGTGTGGGACGAGGTTCCCGATCCCGTTCCCGGCGAGGGCGAAGTTCTGGTCGAGGTGGTGGCCGGCGCCGTCAACCGCGCCGACATCCTGCAGCGGCAGGGCTTCTACGACCCGCCGCCCGGCGCCTCCCCCTATCCCGGCCTGGAGTGCTCCGGCCGGATCGCCGCGCTCGGCCCCGATGTCTCCGGTTGGACCGTCGGTGAGGAGGTGTGCGCTCTGCTCTCGGGCGGCGGCTACGCGGAGAAGGTCGCCGTGCCGGTCGGCCAGCTCCTTCCGGTGCCCGAGGGCGTCGACCTCCGGCAGGCCGCTGCGCTCCCCGAGGTGACCAGCACCGTCTGGTCGAACGTCTTCATGATCGCCCATCTCCGTCCCGGCGAGACGCTGCTCGTGCACGGCGGTTCCAGCGGCATCGGCACCATGGCGATCCAGCTGGCCAAGGCCGTCGGCGCGCGGGTCGCCGTCACCGCGGGCACCAAGGAGAAGCTGGAGCAGTGCGCCGAACTGGGCGCCGACATCCTGATCAACTACCGCGAGCAGGACTTCGTCGCCGAGGTGAAGCAGGCCACCGCCGGCGTCGGCGCCGACGTCATCCTCGACAACATGGGCGCGAAGTACCTGGACCGCAACGTCCAGGCGCTCGCCGTCAACGGCCGTCTCGCGATCATCGGCATGCAGGGCGGCGCCAAGGCCGAGCTGAACATCGGCGCGCTCCTCGGCAAGCGTGCCGCCGTCAGTGCGACCTCGCTGCGGGCGCGTCCCCTGGAGGAGAAGGCCGCGATCGTGGCGGCCGTGCGCGAGCATGTCTGGCCGCTGGTCGCCGCCGGCCGGGTGCGCCCTGTCGTCGACCGCGAAGTCCCGATGAGCGACGCGGCCGCCGCCCACCGGGTGGTGGAGGAGAGCGGCCACGTCGGCAAGGTGCTGCTGGTCGCGCCCTAGCCGTCCGTCCCTGGAGCAGTCCGCCTGCGGCCGCCGTTCGCGTTCGTCCGCTTGGAGCCGCTCAAGCCGGCGCTGTCCGTCCCGTGCCGTCCGGCTCGGCAGGGGTGTCAGCTGCGGCGCAGGCGGAGGGCGGCGATCGCGAGGGCGATTCCGAGGCCGATGAGGACGAGCCCGCTGCCGAGCGGCAGGATCTGCAGGACGGGGCCGTCGGTCCGCTCCCCTTGGGTGGCCGCCTGCCGTACGGAGTCCTGCGGTTCCGCCGAGGTCACCGGAACGGAGGCCTCGGGGGGCCGGGACGCGCTGTCGTCGGCGTGGTCGCCGTCGCCGGTCTCCGCCTCGCCGTCCCCCGTGTCGGGGTCGTCGCCGGAGACGTCCTCCCCGCTCGGGTCCTGCGTCGTCGCGTCCTCGCCCTCGTCCTCCCGTCCGGGCCGCTCGCGTCCCTCGCCCGCGCGGCTGCCGGCCCGGTCGGGTTGGCGTGGGGAGGGGGAGGGCGTGGCCGACGCGGGTGCGTGGGGGTAGGCCGCGAGGCGTCCGTGCGCCGAGCCGGCCGCGTAGGCCGCGGCACCCCCGTACGACAGCACGAGGGCTCCCGCGAGGGCCGTCATGGCCGCCCGTGTGCCGCACCATGTCCACTGCCATGGAGTCACGTGCGTGACCCCCTCCCGATGACCGGTCGCCTAGAAAACACCCACCAAGCGTTACATCGGCGAATTTTCACCGCATTCCGGACTCCGCCGAACGGAAACGGTGGATCACCTTTCACGGGGGGCACCACGGTGATGAGGTGGGGACGTGCGAGAGAATGACGGCATGGAGATGCCGAGGAACGAAAGGTCGCCGGAGAACGCCCAGAAAATCCTGGTCGTAGGCCAGGACGGCATGGCGCTCGGCGGCATCGACGCCGACGAGGACTCCCGTGAGATCCCGGTGACGGAGCAGGTCGAGCAGCCGGCGAAGGTCATGCGGATCGGAAGCATGATCAAGCAGCTGCTGGAGGAGGTGCGCGCGGCTCCCCTGGACGAGGCGAGCCGGGCCCGGCTGAAGGAGATCCACTCGAGCTCGGTGAAGGAGCTGGAGGACGGCCTGGCCCCGGAGCTGGTCGAAGAACTGGAGCGGCTGTCCCTGCCGTTCAACGAGGAGTCGACGCCGAGCGACGCGGAACTGCGCATCGCGCAGGCCCAGTTGGTCGGCTGGCTGGAGGGCCTCTTCCACGGCATCCAGACCACGCTCTTCGCCCAGCAGATGGCCGCGCGGGCCCAGTTGGAGCAGATGCGCCGCGCCCTGCCGCCCGGCGCGAGCCACGAGGGCATGGACGACCCGCGCACCGCGGGCGGCCGTTCGGGCGGACCGTACCTGTAAGTCCTCGGCAGTACACGTCAAGGGCCCGGCGTCGGACGCCGGGCCCTTTCACATGACGTCGGACGAGGCCGGACGACTTCGCACGCGTCGGCCTGCCGTCACGCCGGGTTGCCGGTGGAGACCTTGAGCTCGATCTCGGGCATGTTCTTGGGGTCGACGTCCGTGTCGGCGGAGGGGAACTGGTCCATGACCGCCCCGTCGCCGTACGTGTTCTCGTCGATCTTGGTGATCTTGTACTGCCAGCCGGCGGCCTGGAAGCACGCCTTGACCGAGCCGATGTACTTGAACTTGAAGTTCGGCACCCGGATCTTGGCGGGGTCGTTGTACGACTCCTGCGGCTCGGAGCACTCCGTCGCGTCGATCGTCTTGGAGGTGTCCGGCGCGCGGTAGTTCGCCGCCTTCGTCGCCGCCGCCGAGGAGCTCGCGGTCCCGCCGCCGCCCTTGGCGTCGTCGTGCGTGCCGCCGCCCACGGTGAGGCTGGCGATCAGACCCCCGACCGCGACCACGGCGACGACGGCCGAACCGATGAGGACCGGCCTGGTGTTCCTGCGGGCGCCGTCCGAGGGCACCGCGGTCGACGGCTGGGGGCTGAGGTTGTACGCCGGCGGGGTGTGCGGCGCCTGCTGGTTGTACGCCGGAGCGGGCGTCTGGTAGCCGCCCTGCTGCGGATAGCCGTAGGACGCGGCGGGCGTCGGAGCGCCGTAGGGGTTCGGGTTCGGGCCGGTCTGGTACGGCGTCTGCACGCTGCCCTGCGGCGGGGTGCTCTGACCGACCGGCGGGAAGACGGCCGAGCCGACGCCCGCGCCGCTGGACGTCTGCGCGCCCGGGACGATGCTCGGCGGGGCCGGCTGGAAGGACGCGGCGACGCGCAGGCACTCGTCGCGCATGGCGACGGCGGTCGGGAAACGCTCGTTCGGGTTCTTCTTCAGCGCGCGGGCGACGAGCGCGTCGACGGCCGGCGGTAGCGCCCGGTTGATCGAGGAGGGCGCCACCGGCTCCTCCTGCACGTGCGCGTACGCGATCGCAAGCGGTGAATCGGCCTCGAACGGCAGCCGCCCGGTGACCAGTTGGAACAGCATGATGCCGACCGAGTACAGGTCGGACCGGGCGTCCACCCCGCGCCCCAGGGCCTGTTCGGGCGAGAGGTACTGGGGCGTTCCGACGACCATGCCCGTCTGCGTCATCGAGGTGACGCCGGACTGCATGGCCCGCGCGATGCCGAAGTCCATCACCTTGACCACGCCGCGCTTGGTCATCATCACGTTGCCGGGCTTGATGTCGCGGTGGACCAGGCCCATCTCGTGGCTGATCTCCAGTGCCGCCAGCACGTCCGCGGTGATCTTCAGCGCCTTGTCGGCCGGCATCGCACCCTGGCGGTGCACGTCCTCGTCGAGCACCGAGCCGAGCGGGCGGCCCTCGATGTACTCCATGACGATGTAGGGGGTGGTGAGCCCGTCCACGTCGTCCTCGCCCGTGTCGAAGACGGAGACGATGTTGGTGTGCGTGAGCTTGGCCACGGCCTGCGCCTCGCGGCGGAAGCGCTCGCGGAAGGCCTGCTCCCGGCCCAGTTCGGTGTGCAGGGTCTTCACCGCGACCTGACGGTCGAGCACGGCGTCGTAGGCGAGGTGGACCGAGGCCATGCCGCCCTCGCCGAGCAAGTCGCGCAGTTGATAGCGGCCGGCGGCCAGCGCCCGCCCCGCGTACCGGCCCTGCGCGCCGTCCTGGCTCATCTTCCACGTCCCCCGTTGGCCTTTGGCGCCGTTGACTGTCGTTGATCGAAAGTGCTATTCCCGGCCAAGTCTGCCGCAGGGCACCGACACGTCAAGTTCGGTGCCCGTTCCGTGACCCTACGAGAAAGAAGCGTCGCGGAAGCGTTACAGGTGCCGTACGGCCGGTACACAGAATTTGCACGGCTGCACGGAGTACGGGTTTGATGGCCGGTCCGTCCCGGACCGGCGCCGGGGCCCGTCCCGGGAATCGTTCCGGGGATCGGTCCCGGACCGGCGGCTTGCGTGGAGGCTGTAGCGTGGCCGACGGAGACCGTGACAACACCGCGCGCACCGCGGGCAGAAACGACGGCGAGGACTGATGGCACAGCAGCGCGCTCAGGGCCCGTCCGACCCCGAGGCGACTGGCGGCGGTATGTCAGATGCGCCGGAGAACTGGGGCAACGGAGGGCTCGTCGGAGACGGCCGATACCGGCTGACCCGCAGACTCGGCCGAGGCGGCATGGCCGAGGTGTTCGCGGCCGAGGACGTACGTCTCGGCCGCACCGTCGCGGTCAAGCTGCTGCGCGCCGACCTCGCCGAGGACCCCGTGTCCAAGGCCCGCTTCACGCGCGAGGCCCAGTCGGTGGCCGGGCTCAACCACCATGCGATCGTCGCCGTGTACGACTCCGGCGAGGACTTCGTGGGCGGCCAGAGCGTGCCGTACATCGTGATGGAGATCGTCGAGGGACGCACGATCCGCGACCTCCTCCTCAACGCCGAGGCGCCGGGTCCCGAGCAGGCCCTGATCATCACCTCCGGTGTGCTGGAGGCGCTGGCCTACTCGCACCAGCACGGCATCGTGCACCGCGACATCAAGCCGGCGAACGTGATCATCACGCACAACGGCGCCGTCAAGGTGATGGACTTCGGCATCGCGCGCGCCCTGCACGGCGCGTCCACGACGATGACGCAGACCGGCATGGTCATGGGCACCCCGCAGTACCTCTCGCCGGAGCAGGCGCTCGGCAAGGCTGTCGACCACCGCTCCGACCTGTACGCCACCGGCTGTCTGCTGTACGAGCTCCTGGCGCTGCGGCCCCCCTTCACCGGCGAGACGCCGCTGTCGGTGGTCTACCAGCATGTGCAGGACATCCCGGTGCCGCCGTCGCAGACCTCGGGCGGGGAGTGCCCGCCCGAGCTGGACGGCCTGGTCATGCGCTCCCTCGCCAAGGATCCCGACGACCGTTTCCAGACGGCGGAGGAGATGCGCGGCCTGGTCCAGTACGGGCTGCAGATGCTGTACGACCAGGGAGCCCACACCGGCACGTGGAACACCGGCCCGGTGGGCGCGCAGGACGGCCGCGGCACCCCCGCCGGCGGCTTCGCGGGCACCGCCGTGCTGCCGCAGGGCGGCGACGGCTCCAGCACCTCGCAGATCCCGCAGCCGATCCTGCCCACCGGTTACCGCGGCGGTGACGAGGGCGGTTTCGAGGGGCACGGCAACAAGGGGAGCGGCCGCGGCAAGCTGTGGATCCTCGCCGTCTTCGCGGTGATCGCCATCGCCGCGGGCGTCGCGCTCGCCCTGAACAACAAGAACACCGGAACCGGCGACGGCGGGACCTCGCCGTCGCCCTCCGCCTCCCCGTCCGTCTCGGACTCCGCCCCGAGCGAGAAGCCCAGCGACAAGGAGAGCGACACGTCCAGCGGCGACTCCTCGGACGACAACACCGGTTCGAACACGAACCAGCACTACTCGCCGTCGTACTCGCCGTCGTACTCACCGTCCTCGTCGCCGTCCCAGTCCGCCACCGGCGAGCCGACGGACGCGGAGACGGGCAGCAAGCCCTCGGACGAGCCCACCGACACGCAGCCGGAGCCGAGCGCCCCGGCCACGGGCAACGAGACGGGCGGGACCGACCCGGGCAACACCACCCTCGGCGGGGGCCTCGGCGGCGGGTGACCTGGGCGCCGGGTCATCGCCCGGCGGAGCCGTTCTGTCTCTTCACGCGCGCGTGGGCCCTGACCGGGCTCCACGCGCGCGTGCGCGTTCCGTGGGGGGAGCGGGCTGAGCCGCGGGGCCGGAGGGTCAGTCCGTGAACGCCCCGCAGACGGCGTCGTACTCCCGCGTCCACCACACCGCGAGCGCCGAAGACGCCGGGAACTGGGAGTCCGCGCGGGTGTCGCCGCGCTCGTAGTGCCAGCGCAGCATCCAGAAGTCGTTGAGCCGTTCCCACCACACGCGGTGCACGGCCGCGCCGAGTTCGCGGGGTGAGGCTCCCGCCGCCCGCCGGTACGCGCGCGCGTACTCCCTCGCCTTCGGCAGGTCGAGCGTGCCGTCGGGCCGGACGAAGAAGATCGCGGCCGCGCGGACGGCCTCCTCGGCGCGGGGCTGGACCCCGAGCCGGTCCCAGTCGACGATGGCGGCGGGGGCGTCCCCGCGGTAGAGCAGGTTGAAGGGGTGGAAGTCCCCGTGCACCCAGCCGACCGGCCCGCCGGGCGGGGGTCGCCGGTCGGCGTGCCGTTCCAGGAGCCGGCGCCGCTCCAGGAGGCGGTGGCGGGCGAGCTCGTCGAAGGAGTCGGCGGGGCGGTGTCGCCGCACGCGCGCGAGGAGATCGTCGATCAGGACGAAGGTGTCCGCCGGGTCGGGGCTCGGGGCGGGGGCTTCGGGCCGGCCGGCAGCGGTGGACCCGACAGGGGCGGCGGGCCCGCCCGGGGGCTCCGGCTCGGCCCGGGCGGGCGGCTCGGCAGGGGCGGCGCGGGCGGCAGGGGCTGAGGGGCGGGTGAGCGGGAAGGGACCGGTCGGAGGCGTGATGGCCTCCGGGACAGGGGTGTGCTGTGGGTGGGGGGCGCGTGCGCCGCGCCCGGTCGGGGTGGTGCGCTCCGGGTCGCGCGCCGGAGGCACCCGCTCTCCACGCCCCGGCGACTGCCCGGCCGACGGGCGCATCACGTGCTCCAGGCTGGCGTGCACCACCCCGAGCAGCGCTCCGAGGCGGCCGCACTGGCCGGGGGTGAGCTGGGAGCCGTGCCGGTGACGGCCCTCGATCCACGGGTGCAGGGCGTAGGCGTGGCCGCCGACCACGGCGACCGTACGGCCGTCGCGGCCGGGCAGCGGGGGAGCGACCGGGACGCCCAGACCGGCCAGCCGTTCGGTGGCCCGGTGCTGGCGGGCGATCGACGCGGGGTCGGCGGTGTCCGGGTCGAAGTGGTGTTTGAGGAAGTAGCGGCCGCGGGTGGTGCGCAGCCGGAATCCGCGGTTGAGCAGCCCTTCCTCGACGGGCTCGCAGGCGAGCGCGGAGCCGGCGGCGTACCGGTGGAGCAGAGCGCCCAAAGGGGGCGCGTGGGGCATTGAGGGGGGTACACAGGAGCGCGGCACGCGCCCGATGCTAGGCCACCGGTCGAGCCCGTGAGCTGGCCGTTGTCACAGATGGTCACCAAGCGACAACGGGTGTCACGCTCGGTCGTATCAGGTCGCATCAGGCCGCATCAGGTCGTGTCGGGGCTCGCCGCAGGGCGTCGACGAGGGCGTGGACGAGGGTGGCGACGAGGGGTCCGTCGACCGGAGTGCCCGGCACGCGCAGGGGTCCGTCGACCGGCGTTCCGACCGCCCGAACGGCCGCAGGTCGCTGACCGAATGCTCTTCCCGTGGCGCGGGTGCCCGGGATAACGTGCCGTTGCTCCGGCCTCCTGCAAGGCTGTGACCAGGCTCCTTCCCGACTTTGCCGATTTACTTGGAAATCCAAGCAAAAACGCAGGTCAGGAGGGGTTTCACAGAAATGTGAGGCACTGGGTAACGTGTCGACCGCAGGGCGCTCGCCGGGGCACCTGTCACGCCTGGTCCGACCGAGTGACACCCACCCCGTGCACGGGTGTCGGAAACAGGTGAGCCGCTCCCTCAGGCTCTTGGAGAGCCGGGGGGACCCCAGCCACCCGGCGACCCCGGGGGCCGGACCGACGGAGGAGCACACGTGACCGTGGAGAGCACTGCCGCGCACAAGCCGCGACGCAGCGCCGGAAGCAAGGCCGGCGCCAGCGGCACCGAGCGCACCCGCACCACCGCCAGGAAGAGCGCCGAGCCCGAGCTCGTGCAGCTGCTGACGCCGGAGGGCAAGCGGGTCAAGAACGCCAAGAACGCCGAGTACGCCAAGTACGTCTCCGGTGTCACCCCTGAAGACCTCCGCGGCCTCTACCGCGACATGGTGCTCACCCGCCGTTTCGACGCCGAGGCGACCGCCCTCCAGCGCCAGGGCGAACTCGGCCTGTGGGCCTCGCTGCTCGGTCAGGAGGCCGCGCAGATCGGCTCCGGCCGGGCCACCCGCGAGGACGACTACGTCTTCCCGACCTACCGCGAGCACGGCGTCGCCTGGTGCCGCGGGGTCGACCCGACGAACCTGCTCGGCATGTTCCGCGGCGTGAACAACGGCGGCTGGGACCCCAACAGCAACAACTTCCACCTGTACACCATCGTCATCGGCTCCCAGACGCTGCACGCGACCGGGTACGCGATGGGCGTCGCCAAGGACGGCGCGGACAGCGCGGTCATCGCCTACTTCGGCGACGGCGCCTCCAGCCAGGGCGACGTGGCGGAGTCCTTCACCTTCTCCGCGGTCTACAACGCGCCGGTCGTGTTCTTCTGCCAGAACAACCAGTGGGCGATCTCCGAGCCCACCGAGAAGCAGACCCGCGTCCCGCTCTACCAGCGCGCCCAGGGCTACGGCTTCCCGGGTGTCCGCGTGGACGGCAACGACGTGCTGGCCTGCCTCGCGGTCACCCGGTGGGCGCTGGAGCGGGCCCGCAACGGCGAGGGCCCCACCCTCGTCGAGGCCTACACGTACCGCATGGGCGCCCACACCACCTCCGACGACCCGACGAAGTACCGGGCCGACGAGGAGCGCGAGGCCTGGGAGGCGAAGGACCCGATCCTGCGCCTGCGCCGCCACCTGGAGGCCTCAAACCACACGGACGAGGGATTCTTCGCGGAACTCGAAGCGGAGAGCGAGGCGTTGGGCAGGCGAGTGCGCGAAGCGGTCCGCGCCATGCCGGACCCGGACCACTTCGCGATCTTCGAGAACGTGTACGCGGACGGACACGCGCTGGTGGACGAGGAGCGGGCGCAGTTCGCCGCGTACCAGGCGTCGTTCGCGACGGAATCCGAGAGCGGCTTCGCCGCGGGTACGGGGGGAAACTGAGATGGCGGACACCGCAACCACCAAGAACCTGGCCCTGGCCAAGGCGATCAACGAGTCGCTGCGCCACGCCCTGGAGGCGGACCCCAAGGTCCTGATCATGGGTGAGGACGTCGGCAAGCTCGGCGGCGTCTTCCGGGTGACCGACGGCCTGCAGAAGGACTTCGGCGAGAGCCGCGTCATCGACACCCCGCTCGCCGAGTCGGGCATCGTGGGCACGGCGATCGGGCTGGCCCTGCGCGGCTACCGCCCGGTGGTGGAGATCCAGTTCGACGGCTTCGTCTTCCCCGCCTACGACCAGATCGTCACCCAGCTCGCGAAGATGCACGCCCGTTCGCTGGGCAAGGTCAAGCTCCCGGTCGTCGTGCG
Organism: Streptomyces sp. LUP30; assembly: GCF_001746365.1. Lineage (GTDB taxonomy): Bacteria > Actinomycetota > Actinomycetes > Streptomycetales > Streptomycetaceae > Streptomyces. The sequence continues at coordinate 53,909 of NZ_MJAJ01000035.1, read as the reverse complement.
CATCCCCTACGGCGGCGGCATCGGCGCGGTCGAGCACCACTCGGAGTCGCCGGAAGCGCTCTTCGCGCACGTGTCCGGCCTGAAGATCGTCTCCCCGTCCAACGCGTCCGACGCGTACTGGATGATGCAGCAGGCCATCCAGAGCGACGACCCGGTGATCTTCTTCGAGCCCAAGCGGCGCTACTGGGACAAGGCCGAGGTCAACACGGAGGCCATCCCCGGCCCGCTGCACAAGGCCCAGGTCGTCCGCGAGGGCACGGACCTGACCCTCGTCGCCTACGGCCCGATGGTGAAGCTCTGCCAGGAGGTCGCCGCCGCGGCCGCCGAGGAGGGCAAGAACCTGGAGGTCGTGGACCTGCGCTCGGTGTCCCCGCTGGACTTCGACTCGATCCAGACATCGGTGGAGAAGACCCGCCGCCTGGTCGTCGTCCACGAGGCGCCGGTGTTCTTCGGCTCGGGCGCGGAGATCGCCGCCCGGATCACCGAGCGCTGCTTCTACCACCTGGAGGCGCCGGTTCTGCGGGTCGGCGGCTATCACGCCCCGTACCCGCCGGCGCGCCTGGAGGAGGAGTACCTGCCGGGCCTGGACCGGGTGCTCGACGCCGTCGACCGTGCCCTGGCGTACTGAGGAGAGGGTCGTGACGACGATGACGGAAGCGTCCGTACGCGAGTTCAAGATGCCCGACGTGGGCGAGGGGCTCACCGAGGCCGAGATCCTCAAGTGGTACGTCCAGCCGGGCGACACGGTCACGGACGGCCAGGTGGTCTGCGAGGTCGAGACCGCCAAGGCCGCCGTGGAACTGCCCATCCCCTACGACGGCGTCGTGCGCTCGCTGCACTTCCCCGAGGGCACCACGGTCGACGTGGGCACGTCGATCATCGCGGTGGACGTGGCGGGCGGCGCGGGCGCCGTCCCGGTCGCCGAGGTACCGGCGCAGGCCCCCACGCAGACGCCGGCCGCTCCGGAGGAATCCCGGCCGAAGCCCGGGACGGTGACGGCCGGGACCGCGACGCCCGAGGCGGCGAAGCCGGTGGGCTCGGGCCGCCAGCCGGTGCTCGTCGGCTACGGCGTGGCCGCGTCCTCCACCAAGCGCCGGCCGCGCAAGGGCCCGGAGATCACCGTCCCGCAGGTCCCGGACACCATCCAGGCGGAGCTGAACGGCCACGGCGGCGCGCCCGCCGTGAGGGAGCGGCCCCTGGCCAAGCCGCCGGTCCGCAAGCTGGCCAAGGACCTGGGCGTCGACCTCGCCACCGTGGTCCCGTCCGGCCCGGACGGCATCATCACCCGCGAGGACGTCCACGCGGCGGCGAACCCGGCCGCCGTGGCCGCACCGGCCATCGAGCCGGCGACCCCGGCTCCGGCCGTCCCGGCGACGCCGGCCCCGGTCACGGCCCCCGCGGCCGTGGCGTCGTACGACACCGCCCGGGAGACCCGCATCCCCGTCAAGGGCGTGCGCAAGGCGACGGCGGCGGCGATGGTCGGCTCGGCGTTCACCGCGCCGCACGTCACGGAGTTCGTGACGATCGACGTGACCCGCACGCTGAAGCTCGTCGAGGAGCTCAAGCGGGACAAGGAGATGCAGGGCCTCAGGGTCAACCCGCTCCTCGTCATCGCCAAGGCCCTGCTGGTCGCCGTCAAGCGCCACCCGGAGATCAACGCGTCCTGGGACGAGGCGGCACAGGAGATCGTGGTCAAGCACTACGTCAACCTGGGCATCGCCGCGGCCACTCCCAGGGGGCTGCTGGTCCCGAACATCAAGGACGCCCACGCCCAGACGCTGCCGCAGCTGGCGCAGTCCCTCGGCGACCTGGTGTCCACGGCGAGGGAGGGCAAGACATCGCCCGCCGCCATGCAGGGCGGCACGGTGACCATCACCAACGTCGGCGTCTTCGGCGTCGACACCGGCACCCCGATCCTCAACCCCGGCGAGTCCGCGATCCTCGCGGTCGGCGCGATCAGGCTGCAGCCGTGGGTCCACAAGGGCAAGGTCAAGCCCCGCCAGGTCACCACCCTGGCGCTGAGCTTCGACCACCGCCTCGTGGACGGGGAGCTGGGCTCCAAGGTGCTGGCCGACGTGGCGGCGATCCTGGAGCAGCCGAAGAAGCTGATCACCTGGGGCTGAGCGGTACGGCCCGACGGAGGGAGCCGCGCCCCGGTCACACGGGTCGCGGCTCCCCTTCGTCGAGCCGCCCGGGGACGGGCTGCCGTCCTCAGGCCGGCACGTGCACCGTTTCCACCCTGCTGGCCACCAGCCGCTCCCGTTCCCGCCGAGCGGCCCGACTGCGCAGGCGCAGGATCTGGCTGACGCCGAGGGCCTGCAGGACGAAGACGAAGGAGAAGGCGATCGTGTAGTCGTCGCCGGTCGCGTCCAGCAGCACGCCGATCGCGAAGAGCGTCGTCATGGACGCCACGAAACCGCCCATGTTCGTGATGCCGGAGGCCGTCCCCTGGCGCTCGGGCGGGTTCGCCGGCCGGGCGAAGTCGAACCCGAGCATGCTGGCGGGGCCGCACGCGCCGAGGACCGCGCAGACCACCACGAGCAGCCACATCGGCGCACGGTCGCCGGGCCAGGCCAGCATCGCCGCCCACATCACCGCCGTCGTGCCCACCGTGCCCAGGGCCAGCGGCAGCCGTGCCTCGTGGTGACGGGCGACGATCTGGCCGTAGACCAGGCCCACGACCATGTTGCACAGGACCACCAGCGTGAGGAGTTCACCGGCCGTGGCCCGGGTCAGACCCTGTGCCTCGACCAGGAACGGAAGCCCCCACAGAAGCAGGAACACCATCGCCGGGAACTGGGTGGTGAAGTGCACCCACAGGCCCAGCCGGGTGCCCGGCTCACGCCAGGACGCGGCGATCTGGCGGCGGACGTAGGCCGCGCCCCGGTGCGGGAACGGCTCGGGCTCATGGCCCTCGGGGTGGTCCTTCAGGAACAGCAGCAGCAGGACCAGCACCACCACACCCGCCAGCGCGCTGCCCGCGAAGGCCGCCGTCCAGCCGACGCCGTGCAGCAGACGAGCCAGGACCAGGGTGGAGACGAGGTTGCCCGCCATCCCCACCAGGCCGGCGAGCTGGGCGACCATCGGCCCGCGCCGCGCCGGGAACCACCGGGATCCCAGCCGCAGCACGCTGATGAACGTCATCGCGTCCCCGCAGCCCAGCAGGGCGCGCGAGGCGAGGGCCGTGCCGTACGAAGGGGAGAAGGCGAAGCCGAGCTGACCGGCCGTGAACAGCACGACGCCGATGGCCAGCACCTTCTTCGTGCCCAGCCGGTCGACCAGCAGACCCACCGGTATCTGCATGCCGGCGTAGACGAGCAGCTGCAGGATCGAGAACGTCGACAGAGCCGAGGCGTTCACATGGAAGCGGTCGGCGGCGTCGAGGCCGGCCACCCCCAGAGACGTGCGGAAGATGACCGCGACGAAGTAGACCGAGACGCCGATCCCCCAGACGGCCATGGCGCGCCGTCCGCCCGGGGGAGGGTCACCCGGAAGGGTGGAGTTCACGTCGCGGGGCACGGTGCTCATCGGACCTCCCCGCGGGCGAGGTGGGAGAACCAGCCGATGTGCCGGTGCACGAGCTCGACGGCCCGCTCGGCGTCGCCGGAGCGCAGCGCCTGAAGGATCTCCGCGTGCTCGGAGAGGGTCTTGGCGATCCGGTCGGGATGCGAGTGCAGGACGGCGACGCCCATCCGCAGCTGGCGGTCGCGGAGTTGGTCGTAGAGCCGGGACAGGATCTCGTTGCCGCCGCTGCGGACGATCTCGGCGTGGAAGCAGCGGTCCGTCACGGCGGCCGCGGCCAGGTCGCCCGTCGCCGCCTGCTCCCGCTGCTGGGCGAGCAGTTCCTCCAGGCGTGCGACGAGAGCGGCCGGCGCGGGCACGGCCTTGCGCGCCGCGTGCACCTCGACCAGCAGGCGGGTCTCCACCACGTCGGCGATCTCCTGTGCGGAGACCGGCAGGACCAGCGCACCCTTCTTCGGGTAGAGCCTGATCAGTCCTTCCGCCTCCAGCCGCAGCAGCGCCTCGCGCACCGGTGTGCGCGAGACCCCCACGGCCTCGGCGAGCTCTCCCTCGGTGAGAAGGGCGCCGCCCTCGTAACGGCGTTCCAGGACACCCTGTTTGACGTGCGCGTACACGCGATCGGCGGCCGGCTGCCGCTTGACGGGGACAGGGAAGGGGACGGGGGCGGGCGGAGCGGAGGACTGCATGCCCACAGGATAGATACAACACGTACGCATGGTGGGAGCGGTCCAGGATGCGGACCCGCGGAGGGGGTCCGACGGGCGTCGGCGGGTGGGGTCCGGGTAAGGGGCGGATCAAGTAATCGGAAATTCTGCCCGGCAGACGCACAACTTTGTGTGCTACTTACGTGTCACACATGTGCGGCCCATCTCTTTCCCCCTTTGAACTTGGCCGTACCGCAGGGGCATTCGACGTAATCGGGGTATTTCAGTTGATAACCGCCATCAAGGGCATCCGAGTCCGCAGGGCCACCGCCGTTGCCGTCACCGCCGGCGCAGTGCTCGCGACCGGGGTCCTCACCGCGGCGCCCGCGCAGGCTGTCGCGACGCCCACGATCGCCGCCAAGACCGGCTTCGTGATGAACAACGCGAACGGTGCGGCGCTGTACAACAAGGGTATGGACAGCAAGCTGTCCACCGGCTCCACCACCAAGATCATGACGGCGAACGTCGTGCTCTCGCAGTCGAACCTGAACCTGGACACCAAGGTCGTCATCCAGAAGGCCTACAGCGACTACATCGTCGCGAACACCGCGTCGTCCGCGCGGCTGATCGTCGGCGACAAGGTCACGGTCCGTCAGCTGCTCTACGGGCTGATGCTGCCGTCCGGTTGTGACGCCGCGTACGCCCTGGCCGACACGTACGGCACGGGCACGACGCGGGCCGCGCGCGTGAAGAGCTTCATCGCCAAGATGAACGCCAAGGCGAAGACGCTCGGCATGACGAACACGCACTTCGACTCGTTCGACGGCATCGGCAGCGGGGCGAACTACTCGACCGCCAAGGACCTCACGAAGCTCGCCAGCAACTCGCTGAAGAACGCGAACTTCCGTGCGGTCGTCAAGACCAAGTCGTACACCGCCAAGACCGTCACCAAGACCGGCTCCATCCGCACCATGGGGGCCTGGACCAACACCAACACGCTGCTGAGCAGCTACAGCGGCGCCATCGGCGTGAAGACGGGCTCCGGCCCGGAGGCGAAGTACTGCCTCGTCTTCGCCGCCACCCGCAACGGCAAGACCGTCGTGGGCACGGTGCTGGCGTCCACCAGCGTGACGGTGCGCGCGGCCGACGCGACGAAGCTGCTGAACTACGGCTTCGCCAGGCTGGGCTGACCTCCGGTCAACCGCTGAGCACGCAGAACGGGCCCGTCGTGATCGTCACGACGGGCCCGTTCCGTCGGGCGCCGCTCCCGGCAGGCGCCGGTTACCTGGTGACCGCGAAGTTCCGCAGGACGGCCGCCGTGAGCTCCGGCTCGCCCTCCGCCTTGACCCGGTCGGCCACCGCCTCCGCCGTCACCCGGCCGCAGGCCAGGCGGACGTACGTCTCCCAGTCGAGGGTGAACGCGGCGGCCGGCCCGAGCGCGGGGGCCGTCTCCAGGGTCCCGCGGCCCTGGATGTCGACGCGGATGGTCCGCAGGAACTCGATCGGGCCGTGCACGTCGAAGACGACCGCGGAACTGCGCGGTGCGTCGGCCTTCTCGGCGACGACCGCCGGCAGCTCGGCGAGGAGCGCGTCCCGGGTGATGTGCGCGCCGGGCGAGTCGAGGTTGCCGGGGCGGCCGAGGGCGGCGCGCAGATCCTGCTCGTGCACCCACACGTTGAACGCGTGCAGCCGCATGGACTCCTCGAGCGTGAGCTCGGTGCCGAGCGGCCCGCGCACCATCGCCGTGGGCTGGCGCGACTCGTTGCGCAGCTGCCGGTTGCGGCGGATGACCGTGTACTCCAGCTCGGACGTCATCTCGGGGGCCGTGTGGTGGCGGCGGACGTCGACCTGCATCTCCATGTAGCGCTGCAGGTCGTTGGTGACGTGGAAGAGGTCGCGGGGGAGGGTGTGGATGGGACGCGGGTCGCCGTACATCTCGCAGTCCAGTCCGATGACGTGCGAGACGATGTCGCGCACCGACCAGCCCGGGCAGGGCGTCCGGCGGTTCCAGTCCGCCTCCACCAGCGGCTCCACCAGCTCGGATATCGCTTCGATGGAGTGGGTCCAGGCGTCGGCGTAGGGCTGGAGGGTGGGATGCAGACTCACGGAAACGGGACCCCTCGGCGATCGGTACTCGGGTGGGCTGTGGCGGCGTTGCCAGCGGGAGCGGGCGCTGTCGGCGGCGTCTCGAGACTCCCCCCGTCTCGGCTGCGCTCGAATCGGGGGGACCCCCAAGTTACGCTGCTGTGAGGCACCCCGGCAGTGCTTTCGTGTGACGATCGTAGGCCCTGTGGACTACTCGAATACCAGGACGGTGGTAGTGTGCGCGCCTCTCTGATCCAGATCGCCGTAGACGAGGACGAATCGGTCGAATCGCGGCGGTCGAGGATGGCCGCACTGGTCCGGGAACAGGCGGGCGCCGCCGACCTCGTGGTGCTGCCGGAACTGTGGACGACGGGCGCGTTCGCCTATGAGAAGTTCGCCGACGAGGCCGAGTCGCTGGACGGGCCGACGGCCGAGGCGATGGCGAAGGCCGCGAGCGACGCGGGCGTGTGGCTGCACGCGGGCTCGATCCCGGAGCGGGTTCCGTCCGACGACGCCCGCGCCGAGGGCGGGAGTGCCGAGGGCGGGAGTGCCCTCTACAACACGTCTCTGGTCTTCTCCCCCTCCGGTGAGCTGGTCGCGTCCTACCGCAAGATCCACCGCTTCGGCTTCGACAAGGGCGAGGCCGTGCTGATGGCCGCGGGCGAGGATCTGGTGACGGTCCGTCTGCCCGAGACGACCGTCGGCGTCGCCACCTGCTACGACCTCCGTTTCCCCGAGTTGTTCCGCGGTCTCGTCGACGCCGGCGCCGAGACCCTAGTCGTCTCCGCGGGCTGGCCGGAGCGCCGCCGGGCGCACTGGACGCTGCTGGCCCAGGCGCGGGCGGTCGAGAACCAGGCGTTCGTGCTCGCGTGTGGAACGGCCGGGACGCACGCCGGAGTTCCGCAGGCGGGTCACTCGATCGTGGTCGATCCGTGGGGTGAGGTCCTCGCGGAGGCGGGAGCCGGCGAGGAGATCCTCACCGTCGACCTCGACCCGGCGAAGGCGTCCGAGACCCGCGAGCAGTTCCCGGCCCTCAAGGACAGGGTGCTCGGACTGCGGCCCCCGCGCCGGTGACCGCTCAGTCGTCCCCGTCCTTGTCGTCCCGCTCCTTGTCGGCGAGGTGGATCACGCACACCGCCACCGCGATCAGCAGCGCGATGTCGGCGTCCTCGCGCACGACGTCGACGCCGTAGGTCTCCCGCACGTGCAGCCAGCGACGGGAGACCACGGCCAGCAGTTCGCCGTCGTACTCGACCGCGAACTCCCGGTCCAGGATCTTGCCGCTGACGTCGAGCTCGGTGCGGCCGTCCGCCAGGGCCACCCGGTAATGGTTGCGCAGCAGCGACAACCGTTTGCGCCGGATCGTGGCCAGCGGTTCGCCGTCCCGTTCGATCACCATGGTGTCCCGCAGGGCGAACATCTTCTGGTGGATGTCGATCAGGACGCGCCCGCGGACGTCCTTCAGCTCGAAGGTGTCCCGCAGCCGCATGGCCTTGCCGTCGACGAGGTAGACCTTGTTGCCTCGGTCGTCCTCGATCCAGTAGTCGTCACCGAACCCGAGGAGCCGGTCGCGCACGAGGAATCTCATACGGGTACTGCTTCCCCGGGCGGAGGAACGTCTCCCGTCGGCGACGGGATTTCCCGACACGGTTGACCCGACTGCCGACGGCGGGGGTGTCGGCCGCGGGGGTGCCGGCCGCGACGGTGAACACGGAGCGGGGGAGCCGGCGCAGCGGTACGGGCCCGGCAGGTGTTCCCGCCGGGCCTCAGGAGTCCCGTTTCTTCACGATATTCACACAAAGGTACCGGACATATCGGGGTGCGGAACGCTCAGGACGCCCCTTCTGCCGGTTCGTCAGACGCCGTAGCCGTCGCTGTATCCGTCGGTGTGACGCCGTTCGGTCTCGACCACCGTGGTCGAGGCGGGCGGCACCATGACCCGGCGACGCCGGGCGATGCTGCTGAAGGTCGTCACACCGATCAGGCCGACGATCATCAGGATGACGCCGACCAGGTCGAGGTTGACCCCCTGCATGTGCCAGTCGGTCGCAAACGTGAGGATGGCTCCCACGGCGATGAGGATGATGCACCCGCCGAGGCCCATGATGTCGCCTCCCTGTCAGGATCACCGGTCGGTCCGGCTCCGACATCCGGGTACCCCCGCGGGGAACTCCCATGCGGGGCCCGATCCCTGCGCCCGCCCGGGGGCCCGGCCCGACAGGCGGCGGACTACCCCTGCAGGAACGCCGTCAGGGCGTTGGCCAGCAGGTACGGGTCGGCGTCGCCGCACAACTCCCGGGCGCTGTGCATCGACAGGATGGCCACGCCGATGTCGACCGTGCGGATGCCGTGCCGGGCGGCGGTGATCGGGCCGATGGTCGTGCCGCACGGCATGGAGTTGTTGGAGACGAAGGTCTGGAAGGGAACGCCGGCCTTGTCGCAGGCGGCGGCGAAGAGCGCGCGGCCCGTGCCGTCCGTCGCATAGCGGTTGTTGACGTTGACCTTGAGGATCGGTCCGCCGTTGACCCGCGGATGGTGCGTCGGGTCGTGCCGCTCCGCGTAGTTGGGGTGGACGGCGTGCCCGGTGTCGGAGGACAGACAGACGGTGCCCGCGAAGGCTCTCGCCCGGTCCTCGTACGATCCGCCGCGCGCGAAGACCGAACGCTCCAGCACGTTGCCGAGGAGCGGGCCGTCGGCGCCGGTGTCGCTCTGCGAGCCGTTCTCCTCGTGGTCGAAGGCGGCCAGCACCGGGATGCACGGGAGTTCCTCGCCGCCGGCCGCCACGGCCGCCAGCGCCGCCGTCCCGGCGTGCACGGACAGCAGGTTGTCCATGCGCGGACCGGCCACCAGCTCCTCGTCGCGGCCCAGATAGGCGGGCGGCTCCACGGAGTGCACCATCAGGTCCCAGCCGGTCACCTGGCCCGGGGCCAGTCCGGCCTCCTGCTCCAGGAAAGCGATGAGGTCGCCGTCGCGCAGGTCGCCGCCCAGACCCCAGACCGGCTGGAGGTGGCGCTGCTTGTCGAGCTTGAGGCCGTCGGCGTTGACCGACCGGTCCAGGTGGATGGCGAGTTGGGGGACGCGCAGCAGGGGACGGCCGACGTCCACCAGGCGGGTCGTGCCGTCGCGCAGGGTCAGCCGTCCCGCCAGGCCCAGGTCGCGGTCGAGCCAGGAGTTGAGCAGCGGGCCGCCGTAGATCTCCACGGCCACCTGGCGCCAGCCGTGCGCGCCGGTGTCGGGCTGCGGTTTGACGCGCAGGTTCGGGGAGTCGGTGTGCGCGCCGATGATCCGGAACGGCGTGTGCGGCGTGGCGCCCTCGGGCACGTACCAGGCCACGATCGCGCCCCCGCGCAGCACGTACTTGCCGCCGTTGGTCCCGTCCCAGGCGTCCGTCTCCGAGACCTGTCGGAAACCGGCCTTCTCCAGCCGCTCGGCCGCCGTCGCCACTGCGTGGTACGGCGACGGGCTCGCCGTCAGGAACGTCATGAGGTCGTCGGTGTGGCCGCGGTCGAAGCGGGAGGGTTCGCTCATGGGGTTCACCTTAACGACGTACGAAAGCCCGCTCCCGGCGATGGGAGCGGGCCCTCGTGAGGACAGTGTGGAGTGCTGAGCTGGAGTGCTCGGCCGGGGGCGCCCAGAAGAGCGCCCCGCCGTTGTCCGGGTGTCCGGGTGGTCCGGGTGAGTCCTAGAAAGCGGCCTCGTCCAGCTCCATCAGGTCGAGGTCGACGCCCTCGGCGACCTTGCGGGCCAGGGTGACGCCGGGCAGGACGTTGGCCGCGAAGAACTTCGCCGCCGCGATCTTGCCGGTGTAGAAGGCCCGGTCCTTCGCGGAGGCCGTCTCCAGCTTCTCGGCGGCGATCGCCGCGCCCTTGAGGAGCAGGTAGCCGACGATCACGTCACCCGAGGCGAGCAGCAGGCGCGTGGTGTTGAGGCCCACCTTGTAGATGTTCTTGACGTCCTGCTCGGTGGCGGCGAGGTCGGTCAGCATCAGGCCGACGATGGCCTCCAGCTCGACGGCGGCCTTGGCCAGGTGCTCGCGCGCGCCCGCCAGGTCCTCGCCGCCGGTGCCGAGCGCCAGGAACTTCTTGATGTCCTCGGCGAGGGAGTTCAGGGCCGCGCCCTGGTTGCGGACGATCTTGCGGAAGAAGAAGTCCTGGCCCTGGATCGCGGTGGTGCCCTCGTAGAGGGTGTCGATCTTGGCGTCGCGGATGTACTGCTCGATCGGGTACTCCTGCAGGAAGCCGGAGCCGCCGAAGGTCTGCAGCGACTGGGCGAGCTGCTCGTAGCCCTTCTCCGAGCCGTAGCCCTTGACGATCGGCAGGAGCAGGTCGTTGAGCGCGTGCTCGGTCTTGGTGTCCTCGCCGGCCGCCTCCTTGACCGCGATGGCGTCCTGGATCGAGGCCGTGTAGAGGACGAGCGCGCGCATGCCCTCCGCGTACGCCTTCTGCGTGATCAGCGCGCGGCGCACGTCGGGGTGGTGGGTGATGGTGACCTTGGGCGCGGCCTTGTCCATGAAGTTCGCCAGGTCGGGGCCCTGGACGCGCTCCTTGGCGTACTCCAGCGCGTTGAGGTAACCGGTGGAGAGGGTGGAGATCGCCTTCGTGCCGACCATCATGCGGGCGAACTCGATGATGCGGAACATCTGGCGGATGCCGTCGTGCTTGTCGCCGATCAGCCAGCCCTTGGCGGGGTGGCGGTCGCCGAACGTCATCTCGCAGGTGTTGGAGGCCTTGAGGCCCATCTTGTGCTCGACGTTCGTGGCGTAGACGCCGTTGCGCTCGCCCAGTTCGCCGGTCTCGAAGTCGAAGAGCGTCTTCGGGACCATGAACAGGGACAGGCCCTTGGTGCCGGGACCGGCGCCCTCGGGACGGGCCAGCACGTAGTGGATGATGTTCTCCGACATGTCGTGCTCGCCGGACGTGATGAAGCGCTTCACGCCCTCGATGTGCCAGGAGCCGTCCTCCTGCTGGACCGCCTTGGTGCGGCCCGCTCCCACGTCCGAGCCGGCGTCCGGCTCGGTGAGGACCATCGTGGAGCCCCACTGCCTCTCGACGGCGATCTGCGCGATCTTCTTCTGGACGTCGTTGCCCTCGTCGAAGAGGATGCCGGCGAAGGCGGGACCGGAGGAGTACATCCACACGGCCGGGTTCGCGCCGAGGATCAGCTCCGCGAAGCCCCAGATCAGCGACGGCGGGGCGGTGGTGCCGCCGATCTCCTCGGGCAGGCCGAGACGCCAGTACTCGGAGTCCATGAAGGCCTGGTAGCTCTTCTTGAACGACGCGGGCACCGGCGCGGTGTTGGTCTGCGGGTCGAAGACCGGCGGGTTGCGGTCGGCGTCCGCGAAGGACTCCGCCAGCTCGTTCTCCGAGAGGCGGGTCAGCTCCTCCAGGATGCTTTTCGCGGTCTCGGTGTCCATCTCCTCGAACGGGCCGGAGCCGTACAGCTTGTCGCGCCCGAGTACTTCGAAGAGGTTGAACTCGATGTCGCGGAGATTCGACTTGTAGTGCCCCATGGCGACGGCTCCCGGCTCCCTAGAGAGATCGGCGAGGCACTGGATCCTCGCGCTAGTTCACGTACCAACAAGTAGCTACGATGATGCTACCCGTCGGTAATAAGTCGCAACCCCTACTCGGCCAAGTGTGAGAAGGGTCTAGTCGACGGGACGGCGGCGACCGCCGAACGGTTTCCGGGGTCGGCGGGATCTTCCCCTGCCGCTCGCCGACCGGTCCGTCTCGGTACGCTTGCGCCCATGTACGGATACGGCCAGCCCATGGACGGGGCCGCACAGCAGCAGTACGCCCCGCCGCAGCAGCAGATGCCCGGCGGCCACGGCGGTTACGGCCAACAGCCGCCGCTCTATCCGGAGCCGTCCCCGCCGTCCCTCGCGGACGCGGTGCGGGCCTTCACCACCGGCCAGTTGGCCGCCGAGGACTTCCAGCAGGTCTTCGCGACCTCCAAGGTCTACTGCCCGCGCGGCGACAACCCCGGGTTCCTCGCCCTGCACAACACCCAGCAGCCGGTGATCCCGATGTTCACCAGCCTCAAGGAACTGCGCCGGTACGCCGGCAAGGAGTCCAAGTACTTCGTGATCACCGGGGCCGAGGTGATCGACCTGCTGCCCACCGGCTACGGCTTCGTCCTGGACATGGAGGGCGAGCACCGGATCGTCTTCGACGCGAAGGCGGTCGAGCAGATGGTCGACTTCGCGATGCGCCGGATGTACGGCTGAGCGTTCCGATGTCCTTTTCCCGCCCCGCCGGCGGGAGCGCCCGGAGGGAATGCCCTCCGGGCTTTCGCTGTTACGGGTGGCAGAAAGTTCAACGCTCAACTAAACTGGGACGTACGTCGCCCAAGGAGGTACGGACATGCCCGCAGTGACCGTCGAGAACCCGCTGACCCTGCCGCGCGTCGCGGCACCGGCCGACGCGGTCGCACGTCCCGTGCTCACCGTCACGACCGCGCCGAGCGGTTTCGAGGGTGAGGGCTTCCCGGTGCGCCGTGCGTTCGCCGGGATCAACTACCGCCACCTCGACCCGTTCATCATGATGGACCAGATGGGCGAGGTGGACTACGCGCCGGGAGAGCCCAAGGGCACTCCCTGGCACCCGCACCGCGGCTTCGAGACCGTCACCTACATCATCGACGGGATCTTCGACCACCAGGACAGCCAGGGCGGCGGCGGCACCATCACCAACGGCGACACCCAGTGGATGACGGCCGGTTCCGGTCTCCTCCACATCGAGGCGCCGCCGGAGTCGCTGGTCATGTCCGGCGGTCTCTTCCACGGCCTCCAGCTGTGGGTGAACCTCCCGGCCAAGGACAAGATGATGGCCCCCCGCTACCAGGACATCCGCGGTGGACACGTACAGCTCCTGACCACTCCGGACGGCGGCGCGCTCCTGCGCGTCATCGCGGGCGAGCTGGACGGCCACGCCGGCCCGGGGATCACCCACACCCCCATCACCATGGTCCACGCGACCCTGGCGCCGGGTGCGGAGCTCACTCTTCCGTGGCGCGAGGACTTCAACGGCCTCGCCTACGTCCTGGCGGGCCGCGGTTCGGTCGGCGCCGAGCGCCGCCCGATCCAGCTGGGCCAGACGGCGGTCTTCGGCGCGGGTTCCTCGCTGACGGTCCGCGCGGACGAGAAGCAGGACTCCCACACGCCCGACCTGGAGGTCGTCCTCCTCGGCGGGCAGCCGATCCGCGAGCCGATGGCCCACTACGGCCCGTTCGTCATGAACACCCGCGACGAGCTCCAGCAGGCCTTCGACGACTTCCAGAAGGGGCGGCTGGGCACCATCCCGGCGGTCCACGGAATGACCGAGGGCGGCCCGCAGACCGCCTGAGTTCCGGTACCTTGCGACAGGGCCCGAAGCCGCAACCTGGTTTTGCGACTTCGGGCCCTGCCTCAATCCGGTTCCGTTACCGCGTCACCGCAGAACGCAGATCGGGCTCCCGTCCTCTGCATGACCCGCGTGCCGCACACATCCTTGCTCGAACAGCAGCTCCAAACAGTCATGCACGCGCTCGTGCGACAGCCCCGTGTGGGCGGCGATCTCCTCCACGCGATACCTGGCCCCACCGTGCAGCAGTGCCGGGGCCAGATAGGCGGCCACCGCGTGAGTGTCCTCTGTGACGACGAGATTCTCCGCCTTCCATCGGGCGAGGAGTTGCTGGGGCGTCAGTTCCGGGGCAGGCGAGCGCCGGGAGCGGTCGACGGGGTGCTTGAGGGCAGCGGCGATCTCCCGCAGAGCATCGGCCATGACGTCCTGGCTGCGCGTGATCTGTCGCAGTAGGTCGGTCCGCTCCTCCTGGAACGCAGCCAGCATCTCGTCCGCCCGAATGTTCCGCTCTTCCAGTCGCACGATGGCGTCGGCGACCTGCTGAGGCATGACGTAGGCCGTGCCGTTGGAGTCCGCGGCCAGTACGGGGGCCGGCTCCAGGGAGTAGGAGCCGTCGTGAAGGACAGTCCTGATGACCTCGGAGACCCAGGCCTTGAACGGCTCGCACTCTGGCTTGGAGCATCCGTTGACGAGCCTGATGAGCCCCTTCAGGTTGACCATGTTCATCGACTTCTTGAGCCCGTGACCTGCGATGTTGCGTGAAGCGTCTGCTCCGAAGACGCTTTGCGCAAGGTCGTTCAAGGTCTTCTTGGAGTCTGCTGCAACGTGCGCGATGAGCGCTTGACGCGTGTTCACGTAACCCAGTTCCGTGGCGACGTCTGCCGCCACGAACCAGTGCTCCCCGTCCGGTGTCGTTAGCCTCCTCAGCCGCGCCCCCGTCGCCGCGAAGACGAAGTCGTTGATGTTGATCGCGTCCTGCCGTGCCGCCGACTGAGGCGGCGGTGTGTTGTTCTGCTCGTACATCGAGCGTCACCTCCGCCTCGGACGCTAGGCATATGCCCGATCGGTGGGTGTGCCCCTTGCGGAGGTTCACCCTTATAGGGGACGTTGAGGCATCGATTCTGCAGGTTTGCCGGGGTTTTGGGGTTCGTAGAGTTCGAACCAGATGCTCTTGCCCTCGCCTCGGGGCGCCACCCCCCAGGTGTGCGCGAGGAGTTCGATGAGGACGAGGCCGCGGCCCGAGGAGGCCAGTTCGCCGGGGCGGCGTTTGTGCGGGAGGGCGTCGCTGTTGTCGGTGACCTCGATACGCAGCCGGCGCTCGCCGGGCGCGCCGGTGACCTCGGCGACGAGCAGCGCGTCGGCGTCGGTGTGGACGAGGACGTTCGTGAGGGTCTCGGAGACGAGCAGGACCGCGGAGTCGACCTGGTCCTCGCAGGCCCAGTCGTGCAGCAGCTCGCGCACCTGCTGGCGGGCGACGGCGATCCGCTCCGGCTCGGCCTGCGCGACCGTCAGCATCGAACGGCGCACGAGCCGCCGCGCCGGCAGGGGGACGGCTCCCGGACCACAGCCGCCCTCGCCCTGCCGGCACAGGAGCAGTACGGCTATGTCGTCCTCGCGACGGTCCGCGAGGGGGCCGGTGGTGTGGTGTGAGGAGGGGCCGTGCACCGCCTGGACCAGGGCGTCGGCCAGTTCCTCGAGGTCGCCCTCGTGGGCCTCCAGGGTCTTGCGGACGCGCTGCCAGCCGGTGTCGAGGTCGTGGCCACCGGTCTCCAGGAGCCCGTCGGTGCACAGCATCAGCGTTTCGCCGGGTTCCAGGACGAGCCGGGTCGTGGGGTAGTCGGCGTCCGGGTCGATGCCCAGGGGCAGGCCGCCGGCGGTCGCCCTGACCAGCACCGTTCCGTCGGCCATTCGGATCGCCGGGTCCAGATGACCGGCCCGGGCGGCTTCCAGAACGCCGGTCGCCGGGTCGACCTCCACGTAGAGACAGGTGGCGAACCGCAGGTCGGCGCCTCCGTCCGCGTCGGCGAGACCGTGCAGGAAGCCGGAGGCGCGGGAGAGGACGGCGTCGGGGCGGTGCCCTTCGGCGGCGTATGCCCGCAGCGCGATGCGCAGTTGGCCCATGAGGCCCGCCGCGCGCACATCGTGACCCTGGACGTCCCCGATGACCAGGGCGAACCGGCCTCCACCACGTTTCGCCCGGGAGGCGCCCCCGGGCAGCGGGATCATGTCGTACCAGTCGCCGCCGACCTGGAGGCCGCCGCCGGTCGGTATGTAACGGGCGGCGAGCGTCAGGCCCGGTATCTCGGGGCCCAGACTCGGCAGCATGGAGCGCTGCAGGCCGTCGGTCAGCTCGCGCTGGGTCTCCGCCGCGCTCGCGCGGGTGAGCGCCTGGGCGAGCATCCTGGCGACGGTCGTGAGCACGGACCGCTCGTCGGGGGTGAACGCCACCGGATAGGCGAAGGCCGCCATCCACGCGCCCATCGTGCGGCCGGCCACGGTCAGCGGGAGGAACGCCCACGAGTGGCGGCCGAACTGCGCGGCCATCGGCCAGGTGAGGGGGTAGCGCTCCTTGTACTGCTCGGGCGAGGACAGATAGACGGCCCGCCCGGTGCGCACGACCTCGGCGGCCGGATAGTCCGTCTGGAGGGACATCTGGGTGAAGGGAACCTCGTCGCCGGGCTGCTGTCCGTGGTGGCCGATGATCGTCAGCCGGTCGCCCGTGACGCCGAAGACGGCCAGTCCGTCCGGGGAGAAGCCCGGCATCGACAGGGCGGCCGCGACCCGCAGCACCTCCTCCGTCGAGCGTGCCTCGGCCAGCGCGCGGCCCGCGTCCAGCAGGAACGCCTCACGCGAGCGCCGCCAGTCGCCGGTGACGGCGGTCCGGCCGGCGGCGGTGCCCGGCGTCGGCTCGGTGACCTCCTGGAGGGTGCCGATCAGCTCGTACGCCTTCTTCACCGGGTCGAAGGACGGCTTCGAGCGACTGCGGACGACCCGCACGACCCGCCCCCGGTCGTCCATGATCCGGATCCGCACCTCGGCGAGGGTGCCCTCGGCGACGGCGAGCTGCACCACGCCGGTGATCTCGTTCCAGTCGACGGGGTGCAGACGGGCCCGGGTCTGGGCCTCCGTGAGGACGGTCTCCTCGGCGGGCAGCCCGAGCAGCCGGGCTGCCTCGGCGTCGACCGTGACCAGCCCGGTGGCGGTGTCCCAGTGCCACACGCCGGTCGCGAGGGAGACAAGGACCTCCCCCACGGCGGGCAGCGGCTCGCCAGTACGCATTGCCCCACTTTAAGAAGACGGGAACGAAGAGTGCCACTGCTCACCGTCGCCGCTGCCCCTCGGGAATGGTGGGAGTCGATCACCACGTGCCCGGTACGCTGGGGTTGTTTCACGTGAAACACCATGAAACACAGACCCCGATCCGCGAAGACTGGATGAACGACGATGCATCGGTACAGGTCCCACACCTGCGGCGAGCTCCGCGCCTCTGACGTCGGGAGCGACGTCCGGCTGAGCGGCTGGCTGCACAATCGGCGCGACCTGGGTGGCATCCTCTTCATCGATCTGCGCGACCACTACGGCATCACGCAGCTCGTCGCCCGTCCGGGCACCCCCGCGTACGAGGCCCTCGACAAGCTGACCAAGGAATCGACGGTCCGCATCGACGGCAAGGTCGTCTCGCGCGGCGCGGAGAACGTCAACGCGGAACTGCCGACCGGCGAGGTCGAGGTCGAGGTCGGAGAGGTCGAGCTGCTGGGCGCGGCCGCGCCGCTGCCCTTCACGATCAACGCCGAGGACGGGGTCAACGAGGAGCGGCGGCTCGAGTACCGCTTCCTGGACCTGCGCCGTGAGCGCATGCACCGCAACATCATGCTGCGTACGTCGGTCATCTCGGCGATGCGCCACAAGATGACGGCGTTGGGCTTCAACGAGATGGCGACGCCGATCCTGTCGGCGACCTCTCCCGAGGGCGCCCGCGACTTCGTCGTGCCGTCCCGGCTGCACGCGGGCCGGTTCTACGCGCTGCCGCAGGCCCCGCAGCAGTTCAAGCAGCTGCTGATGATCTCGGGCTTCGACCGCTACTTCCAGATCGCCCCGTGTTTCCGCGACGAGGACGCCCGCGCGGACCGTTCGCCGGGTGAGTTCTACCAGCTCGACGTCGAGATGAGCTTCGTCGAGCAGGAGGACGTCTTCCAGCCCATCGAGAAGCTCATGACCGAGCTGTTCGAGGAGTTCGGCGGCGGCCGCCACGTGACCTCGCCCTTCCCGCGGATCCCGTTCCGTGAGTCGATGCTGAAGTACGGCTCCGACAAGCCGGACCTGCGGGCCAAGCTGGAGCTCGTCGACATCACCGACGTCTTCGAGGGTTCGGAGTTCAAGGCGTTCGCGGGCAAGCACGTGCGTGCGCTGCCGGTGCCGGACGTCTCCGGCCAGTCCCGGAAGTTCTTCGACCAGCTCGGCGACTTCGCCGTCTCGCAGGGTGCGAAGGGTCTGGCCTGGGTCCGTGTGGCCGAGGACGGCTCGCTGACCGGCCCGATCGCGAAGTTCCTGACCGAGGCGAACGTCGCCGAGCTGACCAAGCGCCTGTCGCTGACCCCCGGTCACGCGGTGTTCTTCGGTGCGGGCGAGTTCGACGAGGTCTCGAAGATCATGGGCGCGGTGCGGGTCGAGACCGCCAAGCGTGCCGGGCACTTCGAGGAGGGCGTCTTCCGGTTCTGCTGGATCGTCGACTTCCCGATGTACGAGAAGGACGAGGAGACCGGCAAGATCGACTTCTCGCACAACCCGTTCTCGATGCCGCAGGGCGGCCTGGAGGCCCTGGAGACCCAGGACCCGCTGGACATCCTCGGCTGGCAGTACGACATCGTCTGCAACGGCGTCGAGCTGTCCTCCGGCGCGATCCGGAACCACGAGCCCGAGATCATGCTCAAGGCGTTCGAGATCGCCGGTTACGACCGCGACACCGTCGAGGACAAGTTCGCCGGCATGCTGCGCGCGTTCCGCTTCGGCGCCCCGCCGCACGGCGGCATCGCCCCCGGCGTCGACCGCATCGTCATGCTGCTGGCCGACGAGCCGAACATCCGCGAGACCATCTCCTTCCCGCTCAACGGCAACGCCCAGGACCTGATGATGGGCGCGCCGACGGAGCTGGAGGAGGCCCGGCTCAGGGAGCTGCACCTGTCGGTGCGCAAGCCGCAGCCCAAGTAGCGGGACGCCGCAGCCCGAGTAGCGGGGCGAGCGGCAGGCGGGACGAGCAGAAGCGCAGAAACGCCGGGTGGCCCGGAACCGACGTCGGTTCCGGGCCACTTTCGTTCTTCCCGGCAACTGACAGCCCTTGCCCATGCTCCTGACAGGTGGGATCCCTAGCGTCCCCGCCTTATGACGGAAACTCAGAAACCCCACAGCGAACAGGGATGGACGCGTCGCAAGGTCGTGGCCGTCGGCGCGGGCGGCATCGCGGCGGCGGGTCTGGGCGGCACCGCCTTCGCGGCGAGCGCCTCCTCCGAACGCGGCGGCGTGACCGCGGCCGGCGCCGACGCGGAGGTCTGCTACCGCCTCACCTCGGAGACCGTCGAGGGCCCCTACTACATCGACGCGGACAAGCTCCGCCGGGACATCACCGAGGACCGGGAGGGCATCCCGCTCCTCCTCGCTCTGAACGTGATCGACTCCGACACCTGCAGACCGCTCGGCAACGCGGCCGTCGACATCTGGCACTGCGACGCGACGGGCGTCTACTCCGGCTATGAGAACCAGGGCAACGGGGGCGGCGGCGGTCCCGCACCCACCGGAGAACCCCCGACGGGCGAACCCCCGACGGGCGAACCCCCGACGGGCGCGCCCACCGGCGCGCCTGCGGGAGGCGGCCACCGCCGGCCCACCGACGACACCCGCTACCTGCGCGGCACCTGGCGGACCGACCGGCACGGCCAGGTCTCCTTCCGGACGGTGTTCCCCGGCTGGTACCGCGGCCGGTGCGTCCACATCCACGTCAAGGTCCATGTGGGCGGCGAGTGGACCGACGCCGGGTACGAGGGCGGCCGCACCTGTCACACCGGTCAGCTCTTCTTCGACGAGGAGTCCGTCCTGGCCTCCGCGGCGGTGGAGCCGTACGCGAGCAACGACGCCGAGCGCACGACCCTCGCCGAGGACACGATCTACGACCGGAGCGGCGCCCGGGGCGGCCTGCTGCGACTGCGCTACGACCGACGCCGCATCGGCAGGGGGGTCCACGCGACGCTCACGGTCGGGGTCGATCCGGAGGCCACGGAGGACGGCCAGGGCCGTCCGTCGCAGCCCAGCGCCTCGGCGTCGGCGTCGGCGACAGGGTCGGGGTCGGCCGGCTGATCCAGCGGGTCCCGGTCCCGGGCATCGCCGTCCACCTGGGCAGGCGACGGCCGGGCCCGAGGACGACCTCACCGCAGCCCCACAGCAATCCCGGGGGACGCCCACAGCGCTCTGCCGTCTCATGGAGGAGCGGGACGGACGACGGCCGACACCGGCCGGCGGGGCCAGGGAGGAAGCCGGCGATGGGGTCTACGGGATGGATGATCACACTTGCGGTGCTGCTGATCGCCGGCGCAGCGGCGGTGGCGGCGGCGGTGCAGCGCCGTCCCCGGCGCGGGCGGCCCGCGTCCGGCCTGGACGCCGAGGCCGAGGCCAACCACTGGCTGGTGCGGCTGGCCGGTGGCCTGGTCCCGCCGGACGTTCGGGCGTGGGCGGGGGCGGACGAGACGGCGGGCCGGTCCCTGACGAACGCCGCGGAGTGCCATCGTGCGGCAAGGGCCCGGCTGGCCGCGGCCCGTACGGCGGCGGAGTACGGGGAGGCGACCCGGCTGGCCAGGGAGGGGCTGGAACACCTGAGGGCGGCACGCACAGCCCTGGACCGGAACGCGGCCCCGACCTCGGTCCCGGCCCCGGTTCCGGCCCCGACCTCGGTCCCGGCCCCGGTTCCGGCCCCGGTTCCGGCCTCGGTCCCGGCCTCGGTCCCGGCCCCGGTCCAGGCTTCTACGCGGGCTCCGGCCACGGCTCCGGCTCCGGCTCCGGCTCCGGCACGAGCGGGTTTCCCCTTCGCTCATCCGTCCGGTGACGCCCCTTCCTCCAGCAGCCTCTCCGCGATGTCCGTCGACCACGACTGGGCCCACGCCCGCAGGGCGGCGATGTCGGGTTCGGCGAGGCCGTACTGCGTGAACGCCGAATCCGGGTAGTGGTCCGTGCCTTCCAGCCGCGCCTGCAGCGTGGGCAGGTCGAAGTCGTCGCGGGCGTGCCGGCGGCCCGCCTCCTCCAGGTCGGGGTGGGTGAAGAGGGTGTTCGCCGCCCGTGCGTCGATCAGGTCGACCGCCAGCCCGCGGTCGTACAGCGCCCGGATCTTCGTGCCCACCGCGTCCTGAGGCGAGAGGGCCAGGCCGCTGGGGGTGGGGACGGGCGGGCTCCAGAAGGTCTCCTTGTGCAGCGCCAGTCGCAGAGCGACGCCGGTCTCGCGGTCCCGCACGGACAGGTGCGCGGACAGCGGGTCCAGGTCCTGCGGCGTCGCCTCGTGACGGCCCAGAGCGGTCAGCGCGGAGGCCAGGGTCTCCGCCAGCAGCGGCATCGGCTCCGCGCTCTCCGTCGCCAGGTCCACGTTGTCGTGGGGGCGTCGCAGCAGTCCGTGCGCCTGCAGCGCGTAGCCGCCGGCCAGGACCCAGGAGGTCGTGGGGCCGGGCATGCCGAAGATCTCGGCGAGGAGGAGAAGGTGGGGTCGAAGAAGGTCCACCGAGTAGTCGTAGCAGCTCCGGCTGGTACGCGGGGCCGGTACACGCGTGAAGGCGTTCGATCGCGCACCCGACGCGGCCGGAGAAAAGTTCTCCTCGGGCGGCAACTCTTCACACGGCGGCAACCACTGACGGGACGTAAGCACGCTCCTCCCGTAAGGATCCCCCGTGGCAGCTCCCTCCCATCGCCGGTCCCTCCGCTCCCGCCATGTCCTCGTGATCACGGCCGCAGCCGTGGCCGCCGGCGTCGGCGCCGGCGTCGTCGTGCTGAACGCCAACGCCGGGACCGTCGACCTGTACCACCAGACGCTCGCCGCGAAGGACGGCTGGGCCTCCTCCGGCGCGGGCACGACCGGTGGCGCAAAGGCCGACGCGGCGCACACCTTCACCGTGTCCACGCGCGCCGAACTCGTGAAGGCCCTCGGGGCGGCCACCGACACCGCACCCCGGATCATCAAGGTCAAGGGCACGATCGACGCCAACACGAACGATGCCGGCAAGAAGGTGACCTGCGCGGACTACGCGGCGGGCACCGGCTACTCGCTGTCGTCCTATCTGAAGGCGTACGACCCCGCCGTCTACGGCCGGTCGAAGCTGCCCTCGGGCGCCCAGGAGAAGGCCCGCGCCGCCGCCCAGACGAAGCAGGCGAAGAACATCGTCTTCAGGGTGCCGGCCAACACCAGCGTCGTCGGCGTCCCCGGCACGGCCGCCGGGATATCCGGCGGCATGCTGCAGATCCAGAACGTGGACAACGTCATCGTCCGCAACCTGAGCTTCGCCGCCACCGAGGACTGCTTCCCGCAGTGGGACCCGACCGACGGCGAGGACGGCAACTGGAACTCCGCCTACGACTCCGTCACCCTGCGCGGCGCGACCCACGTGTGGGCCGACCACGACTCGTTCACCGACGCGCCCCACCTCGACAGCGCCAACCCGAAGTACTACGGCCGCGAGTACCAGATCCACGACGGCGCCCTGGACATCACCAAGAGCTCGGACCTGGTGACCGTCTCGCGCAACCGGTTCACCGACCACGACAAGACGATGCTGATCGGCAGCAGCGACAGCGAGCCCGCGGGCAGGCTGCGTGTCTCCCTCCACCACAACGTGTGGAAGGGCATCGTCCAGCGCGCCCCGTTGACCCGTGTCGGTCAGGTGCACATCTACAACAACTACTACGACGTCACGACTCTCGACGGATACGCGACGCAGTACAGCATCAACTCGCGCGCCAAGGCCCAGGTCGTCGCCGAGGACAACTACTGGAAGGTTCCGGCCGGCGGCAAGGTCGCGAGGCTCCTCAGCGGCGACGGCACCGGCTCGGTCAAGGGCTCCGGCAACCTCGTCAACGGCACGGTGACCGACGTGGTCGCCGCCTACAACGCGGCCGCGTCGAAGAAGCTGAAGACGACCGTGAACTGGACCCCGACCCTCACGTCAGGCCTGGAGACCTCGGCGAAGAACCTGCCGACGACCCTGGCGACGACGACGGGCGCGGGCGTCCTCGAGTAGCGCGGGGTTCGCGGGTGCCGCGGCGCGTCGGGGAGCCCGCGGAGTCCGGGAACCCGGGGGGCCCGGGGAGAAGGCTCCGGTGGGTGACGGACCCTCGGAGCCTCAGGTGTCGTACGTGCCGTCCCACGGGTCGGCGAAGGCGAGGCGGTCCGGGTAGAGCTCCGCCCAGGTGTCGGGCCGGCCGTCCTCGTCCTTGTCCTCGCGGATCACCAGTCCGAACAGGACGTTCTCGTAGGTGAGTCGGAAGGGGCGGATGGCGATGTCCGTGTAGGAGCGGCGGGGCAGACTGCGCAGGAGGGTGGCGAGGCGGACGCGGGCGCGGGTGAGGACCGAGTCGTCGCCGTGCGGGGCGCGCTGCTGCTCGGCCCAGGTTCCGGCGCACCAGATGTCCGAGTCGCGGTAGACGCCGTCCGCGTCGAAGGTGTGCAGCACGGTGTAGAGGCGTTTGTGCTCTTCCCAGCCGTCGTCGAGACGGAAGCCCTCGGGGAAGGCGTACGTGACCGACGCGAGGAACTGCCCGTCCGCGTACCGACCGATGGACTCGGTGCGGTGTCGCGGCTCATAGGCGATCGGAATGACCTCGGGGACTGCCATGGCGGAAACCATACGGC
The DNA here is from genome assembly GCF_001746365.1 of Streptomyces sp. LUP30. GTDB lineage: Bacteria > Actinomycetota > Actinomycetes > Streptomycetales > Streptomycetaceae > Streptomyces. The sequence continues at coordinate 30,444 of NZ_MJAJ01000035.1, read as the reverse complement.
TTGGCGAGAACATGCCGAAGCAGGGGGAACCCCTCCGCCTTTTCCTCTACATCTTCTCCTTTGCGCGCGGCCGACAGCACCGCTGACGCCGACCCGTACGGACCGACCGAGCGGGGCCCGGGAGGAAGAGGAGTCTCCCGGGCCCCCGTCGCGCCGACGAGAACGCTATGCGTTCGGCTTTTCCTCCAGGCGCGGGAAGAGCACCGCGCCCTTGGTGATCGTGGTGCCGACCGGCAGGATGCCCCACTGGCCGGCCTCCTGGACCCGCTGATCCGCGAGGGCACCGAGGGTCGCCTCGGCGCCCAGGGAGTCCCACAGCTTCTGGGAGGTGTCCGGCATGACCGGGTTCAGGAGAACGGCGACGGCCCGGAGCGACTCCGCGGCGGTGTAGAGGATGGTGGCGAGACGGGCCCTTCCCTCGTCACTGGCGTCCTTGGCGACCTTCCACGGTTCCTGCTCCGTGATGTAGCCGTTGACCTGCTTGACGAACTCGAAGACCGCCAGGATGCCGCCCTGGAAGTCCAGCTCCTCGCCGATCTTCCGGTCGGCCGTCGCGACCGCCTGCGCCAAGCCGTCGTGCAGCGCCTTCTCGGCCTCGCCGTCGGCGGTGGCCTCCGGGAGGACGCCGTCGAAGTACTTGCCGACCATGGCGGCCACGCGGGAGGCGAGGTTGCCGTAGTCGTTCGCCAGCTCGCTCGTGTAACGGGCGGAGAAGTCCTCCCACGAGAAGGAGCCGTCCTGGCCGAAGGCGATGGCGCGCAGGAAGTACCAGCGGTAGGCGTCCACGCCGAAGTGCGAGGTCAGATCCTGCGGCTTGATGCCCGTCAGGTTCGACTTCGACATCTTCTCGCCGCCGACCATCAGCCAGCCGTTCGCGGCGATCTTCCCGGGCAGCGGGAGGCCCTGAGCCATCAGCATGGCGGGCCAGATCACCGCGTGGAAGCGCAGAATGTCCTTGCCGACCAGGTGGACGTCGGCCGGGAAAGTGGCCTCGAACTTCTCCTGGTTCTCGTTGTAGCCGACCGCGGTGGCGTAGTTCAGCAGAGCGTCGACCCACACGTAGATCACGTGCTTCTGGTCCCACGGGATCGGGATGCCCCAGTCGAACGTGGAGCGCGAGATGGAGAGGTCCTGAAGGCCCTGCCGGACGAAGTTCACGACCTCGTTGCGCGCGGACTCGGGCTGGATGAAGCCGGGGTTCGCCTCGTAGAGAGCGAGCAGCTTGTCGCCGTAATCGCTCAGCTTGAAGAAGTAGTTCTCCTCGCTGAGGATCTCCACGGGCTTCTTGTGGATGGGGCACAGCTTCTGACCTGCGAATTCACCCTCGCCGTCGAGCAGCTCGCCCGGCAGCTTGTACTCCTCGCAGCCGACGCAGTACGGGCCCTCGTAGCCGCCCTTGTAGATCTCGCCCTTGTCGTACAGGTCCTGCACGAACTCCTGGACGCGGTCGGTGTGCCGCTGTTGCGTGGTGCGGATGAAGTCGTCGTTCGCGATCTCCAGGTGCTCCCAGAGGGGGCGCCAGGCCTCGTCGACGAGCTTGTCGGCCCACTGCTGCGGGCTGACGCCGTTCGCCTCCGCGGTGCGCATGATCTTCTGACCGTGCTCGTCCGTGCCGGTGAGGTACCACACCTTCTCGCCGCGCTGACGGTGCCAGCGGGTGAGCACGTCGCCTGCGACGGTCGTGTAGGCGTGGCCCAGGTGAGGAGCGTCGTTGACGTAGTAAATGGGGGTGGAGACGTAGAACGCCTTGCCACCCTGCTTCTCGGTTCCAGTGGCCGCCATGCCCGAAATCCTACTGGGCGCGTGCAGGTCGGCTCACACGCGTTTCGGGGGGTGGACGGGACGGTATGTGCTCCGTCCCGTCCACCCCCCGACGGGGCTCCGTGGGGTGTTACGGCCGCCAGACGGCCAGTACGCCCTCGTAGAGCTCGGCGTCCGTGAGCTCGCGTGGGGCGGGGCCCGCGTGGAAGAAGGACGTGTTGGGGGTCTTGAGCTTGCGGAGGTAGTCGAAGGCCTTGTTGTCGTGCTCGCCGAACGCGACGAAGGAGAAGAAGACGTCGGGGTGGTTCTTCGCCGCGTCGGTCAGGGCCTGGGTGGCCGGGGTCTTCGCGTCCGGTGCGCCGTCCGTCTGGAAGACCACCAGGGCGGGGACGCCCGGGGTGCCGTTCTTCTCGTGGCGCCCGACGACGGCCTCGACCGCGGCGTGGTAGCTGGTACGGCCCATGCGGCCGAGGCCGGCGTGCAGCTCGTCGATCTTGTTCTCGTGGTCGGTGAGGGTCAGCTCCCCGGTCCCGTCGAGCTCCGTGGAGAAGAAGACGACGTGGACCCTGGCCTCGGGGTCGAGGTGCGCCGCCAGGGCGAGGGTCTGCTCGGCGAGGGCCTGGGCGGAGCCGTCCTTGTAGTACGGGCGCATGCTCGCGGAGCGGTCCAGCACGAGGTAGACGTCGGCACGGGCCCCGGTGAGGCCGCTGTTCTCGAGGGCGGTGGCGGCTGCCTGGTAGGCGGTGGCGAGGCCGGCGAGGGCCTCGGCCGGCAGCCGGGCGGGAGCCTGTGCCTCGTCCCCGCCCGCACCACCGGTGCGGCTCTCGTCGGCGGCCGCGGGCGTCTCCTGCGCGGCGTCCTCGCCGTCGGTGGCCGCGGGCTCGTCCGGCTCCTCGACGGACGCGGGCTCTCCCGCGTCAGCCGCGGACGCGGCCTCGGGCTGCGGTTCGGCGGGGGCTCCTGCCTCGGGCTCGGGCTCGGAATCCGCCTCCGCCTCGGGGGCGGACTCAGGCTGCTCCGCAGCGATCACCGGCTCGGGTGCCGACTCCGGCTCCGCTTCGACCGCCTCCGGTGCCACCTCGGCTTCGGCCTCGACCTCGGCCTCGGCGGTCGGCTCCGGGGCGGTCTGCGGCGCGGGTTCCGAGGAGGGCTCCTCGGCCGTCGTCCCGGCCTCGGGCTCGGCCTCGGGCTCGGCCTCGGCCTCGGCGGAGGCATCTGCCTCGTGCTCGTCCTGGCTCGCGGCCGCCGGCGTTTCTGCGGCAGCCTCGGCCGCGACGTCGGCTTCCTCTGCTTCCGCAGCCTCAGCTGCTGCCGAGGGGTCCGCCGTCGCCTCGACGACGGCGTCAGCCGCGCTTTCGGCCGTGGCGTCGGTTTCGACGTCGCCCTCGACGTCGCCCTCGACGTCGCCCTCGACGTCCGCTTCGGTCGTCGTCTCGGCGCGGGTGTCAGCGTCGGCCCCGGCCCCGGTCTCAGCCTCGGTCGCGGTCTCAGCCTCGGTCGCGGCCTCGGCCAGGCTCGCGGCCTCGGCCACCGTGCCGGTCTTCGCCTCGGCGTCGACCTTGGTCTCAGCCTCGGCTGCAACCTCGGCGTCAGTCGCGCTCCCGGCTTCGTCCCCGGCGTCAGTCGCGCTCTCTGCCTCGGCCTCGGCCGTGCCCGCGGCGTCGGTCGTGTCCGCGCCCTCGGCCTCGGTCTTCGGCTCGGAGTCGGTGTCGACGCCCGTCTTCGCTCCAGCGTCGGCGGCCTCAGCCTCGGCGTCGGTCGCGCTCTCGGCCTCGGCTTCTGTGGTGATCCCGGTCTCGGCGGCCGCCTCCGTGACCGCTCCCGGGCTCGTGGGGGCCGGGGCGGTGGATTCTGTCGACCTGGCGGGCTTCGGGACCGATACGTGGTCGAAGGCCGCTGCTACGAGGTCGTGTTCGTCCTGGGTTGCCGGGCGGGGTTCCGGGACCTTGGCGACCGTCGGGTCCGGCTTCGGCTCGGTCGGAGACGTGGGGGCGGCCGGGGTCGACTGCCCCTGCTCCCGTCCCTCGGTGGCGGTTCGTTCCTGCGAAGGAACCTGGTCCGCACCCTCTGCCTCGGCGGTACGCCCCTTGCGGGACCTGCCGAACGCATTCCGCAGGAGAGTGAGAATGCCCATTTGCGCAACCCTTCGCATGAGTTGATCCCGTCAATCCCTGGCCAGGACGGACACGTAAGGTTAGCGGCCCCGTGTGGTGATCTTGGGCAGGGGTGAGTGTGCGGAACCGGGGTGTGTCAACACCGCCTCGGCACGGCCCCGATGCCCGCTCCGGCAGGGCGTCGGCGTCTAGTCGCCCGAGTGCGGTGAGGTGATCACCCTTGCCGCCGCCACCTCCTGGCGCAGGGATTCCAGGACGCTGTCGGGCGGGCCGGTCAGGTCGGTGCGGACGGGGTACAGCACGTCCGTGTCGCGCAGGCCGTCGGCCAGTTCCCGCAGTTGCAGGGTGACCTGGGCGAGTTCCGGCTGCGACGGCGGTTGCGCTCCGTGTCCGACCCGGACCCGGGCCGCCGTCGTCGCGTCGACCACGCGTTCCACCGCGACGACCAGCGGCCACCAGGCTGCGGCCCGGCGTCCGGTGGGCGGGGGCTCGGTCAGGGCGCGCTGGAACTCCGTGCGGACGACGGACAGGTCGCGGTAGAGACGGCGGCGCATCCGGGCGCGTTCGGCGGGGTCGACGTCGGGGCCGAAGGCGGCGTCGACGTAGCGGGCGGTGTCGGCGACCGCGTCGGCCAGTCGGTCGCCGACCCGGGTGTGCCAGCTCTCCGGCCACAGCAGATACCCGGCGACGAGCGCGATGCCGCAGCCGATCAGGGAGTCCACCAGGCGGGGCAGCAGGAGTGCCGTGCCCTGGTGGTTCAGGATGTCCGACAGCAGCAGGATCACCGGGGTGATCGCCGCGGTCTGGTAGCCGTATCCGCGCGGTGTCAGGGCCGGGATCAGCGGGGCGAGCAGCAGCATCGCCGCCACGTCCCACCATCCCCGCGGCACCTGGGACAGCACGGCCGCCGCGACCACCAGGCCGACCACCGTCCCCAGCGCGCGCAGCAGCGCCCGCGAGAACACCGAGCCGAAGTCGGGCTTCATGACGAACGTGATGGTGAGGGCCACCCAGTAGGAGCGCGGCACCGGGACGATGGAGACCAGCGCCTGGGCGAGGCCGATGCACAGGGCCAGCCGCAGACCGTAGCGCCAGGACGCGGCGGAGAGGGCGACGTCACGGGCGGCGCGGGCCGCACGGACCCGCAGGCCGGCCGGACGGCCGAGCCGGTCGTCGAGCCCTCGCGGGTCGAGGTCGGGGGCGGCGACCACCTCGGCGGCGTGCCGCAGGGCGTGGTCGACGGCGCGCGCGGTCTCCGAGCCGGGTTCGGGCAGGCGGAGCCCTATCGGCCCGGTGAAGCCGGTCTCCACCGCCCGCGCGAGATGGAGCACGGCCCCCGGGACCTCCGCCGGGAGCGGCCGGCCGTTCAGATGCGCCGCGGGGGCCGCCTCCACCACCGGGGTGATGGCGTTCAACTCGGCGACCAGTCGGGTCAGTTCGGCGCTGCGGCCGTGGTGACCGGTGCGGCGGGCGAGGACGAGGTCGTAGGACTGGTTGAGGGACTGGGTGACGGTGTGCCGGGCGCCCTCGTACTCGCCGGGGACCTGGCTGCCGCAGGCGGCCAGCAGGTCGGCGACCGTGCGGTAGGTGGCGGCGACCGCCGTGCGTTCCGGCACCCCGGAGCGCAACGGCCAGGCCAGCAGGGCGAGCAGCAGCACCAGAAGTCCGCCGCCGGTCATGAGGAGCGGGGCCAGCCACCAGGGGCCGGGCAGGGCGAGGCCGGCCCCCACCACGGAGTTGAGCAGGAGCAGCAGCCCGGACACGGACGCCACGGCCCCGATCGTCGAGATCATCCCGGAGAGCAGCGCGACGCCGGTGACGGCGGCCACCGCCAGCCATCCGTGCCCGTAGACGGCGGATCCGAGGGTGACGCCCACCGCTCCGAACAGCTGGGGGATCGCGATGTTGAGGATCCGCATGCGGTAGGCGTCGGCGGTGTCGCCGATGACGCCGGACAGCGCGCCCATGGAGGCGATCGCACCGTAGGCGGTGTGTCCGGACGCGAGGCCGATCGCCAGCGGCAGCGCCATGGCGAGTGCGGCGCGGGCGACGGCCGGCCGGTTGACGGGGGACCGCTGGGACCGGAGGTTCCGCACCAGCCAGTCCGGAGGGGTGAGGCCGATGGGGAACGCGCGGGACATGCGCTCATTATGAGCACCGCTCGCCGGGCCACCTCCCTGGCGGGGTGTGACGTCCGACAGGGTCCGGTGGGTCCGGTGGCTGCCGTGGCCCGGTGCGTTCGGCGGCTCCGGCGGGACGGGCGGTGTCAGGCTCGGATTCGCCTCGGCTCCGCGGGCGGGGCGGGCGACGGCGCCGTGGGGGCTCGCCGGCCTCGCAGGCGGCGGATCAGCGGGGAGCGGGGGTGGGTGAGCCAGGTCGCCGCCGCCACCGTCAGCCCGAGCGCGAGCAGCAGCCAGGACGCCGTGCGCAGGGTGGCGGTGAGTGCGTCGTAGACCGCGCCCGCGGCCGGACGGCGGCCCTCGTCGGGCAGGTCGGAGAGGGTCAGTCGGCGTCCGACGGCGACGGCGAGCCCCAGGAACGCGCCGCCCAGGGCGGTGCCGAGCGCGGTCGCGGTGATCGCCCGCCGACGGCAGGCGGCGACGGCGATGCCGGCGACCCCGAACGCGACGGCGGCCAGGGGCAGCCAGAAACCTGCGACGTCGAGCACGCGGTAACCCTTCCGGAGTGCGGCCAGGTCGTCGGACGGGAGCAGTGCCACCCGGGTGTGCTCGACGGGGAGCCGCTCGGCGAAGGGCACGTGATCGGCCGTCAGCTGACGTTTGAGGGGGGCGGTCACGGTCGCCAGGTCCACGGTGACCGGGCCGTCGGCGCGGTCGCCGCGGTCGTCGCGGAGTGCCTTCATCACCGCGGTGTGCGCGGCCGTGTTGCCGGCGTCCCAGGCGGTGCGGTACGCGCGGGTCGCGGTGAACGAGCGGACGGCGTCCCGCAGGAACACGGGGTTCATGCCGGCCTCGCGCGCCACCCCGTCGCCCACCGTGTCGGCGACGGCGTCCCGCACGGCGGGGTCCGAGGCGAGCGGCGCCATCGCGGTGACGTAGCCGCGGGTGTCGGTGAGGCCGTACGCCGCCCAGGCCGCGAGCGCGCCGAACGGCACGAGCAGGCAGGACAGGGCGACGAGGACGGCCGAGAGGGCGGTCCGCAGGCTGGGGGACACCTCTCCAGGCAACGGGCCCGGGGCGCGGGGCGCGAGCCCGTCGCGGCCGTACGGGTGGCGTCCGGGCCCGCAGGGCTCGCCCGCCTCCCCGCCCCGTCGGCCCCGCAGGGCTCGCCCCGTCCGCCGCTCCGCACGCCCCCGGGGCCGGCCGTCCGCGCCTGCTCCGGTGGAGGGTTCACCCGAACGGGTGTTTCCTGGTTTTGGGGAGAAGGCCGGTCCCGGAGAGAGCGGGGAGAGGTCGGGAGGCCGCTCCTGCGCACGGCGTGACGTCAGGTACCTCGTCGGGCGGCCGGGAGTTGATCGTCCTCGGTCGGCCGGTGAGTGGAGGGATGAGGGAACGCATGGGCCCCGGCGTGAACCGCCGGGGCCCATGTGGCGCGGTCGCCGGGTTCAGCGGATGCGGTGTCCCGCCGCGTCCTCGTGCGTGTAGTAGCGGAAGAACAGGACGGCGAAGGTGGCCGCTCCGATGGTCAGCCCCATTCCCGCGGAGCGCAGGACGCTCGCGTCGGTCTGGCCGTAGAGGAAACCCATGGCGCAGCCGGCGAAGGCCGCCCACAGCAGGGCGTGCAGCTCGCGCCGCATCTGGGGGGCGAGCGCGTGGATGCCGGTCCACAGCGCCGCGAACACGAGCGCGCTCACGAACCCGAGCAGGATGTTCCAGCCCGTGATGGGGCCGCCGGAACGGTTGTTGGCCGCGACCCAGTAGCCGTAGACGAGCCCCAGTGCCGAGGCCGTCGCCCAGCTCGCGATCCGGTGGGTCCGTTCGCTGAAGACGTCGGGCGTCCGGGTTCGCGCGGAAGGGGTCCGCAGTCCCGACGCCGGTGCCGCATGAGCCATGAGAGCGCTCCTCTCTCTCCTCGCCCCCGGCTTCCAGGTCACACCCCGGCCGCGGCCGTGGCAAGTCGGATGACCGAATTCCCGGGGCGGACGCCCGGATGCGGGGGCCGTCCGCCCGTGTTTCGCCTACCTCGCGTGCTCGCGGCCGTCACCTGCGCCGACTTCGGCGCCACCGGCGAGTTCCGCGTCGTCCGGAGTGCCGGGAGGGCCCGGTGGACCCGGTCCTCGGGTCTGCCGTGCCGTGCACGGGACCGCGGACGACGACGAAGGCCCCGTAGGGGGACGTTTGCGGTCCTGAGGCCCCTCTTTGCAGCAGCAGCGGTTACGGTGCTGACGTACGTGATCGACAGGGGGAGGGGCCATGCGAGAGGGGATCATGCCGGGAACGGTGCTGCTGCTCGCGGCCTCGCCCATGGGCAAGGGGTGTCTGGTCGACGCGGCCTCCGTGCTCCCCGTGCTGGCGGCCGTGCCGCCCTCCGTGCTGGCCGGCGCCGACACCGCGAACGTCGTCGAGCTCGCCGATCCGCTGGAGCCGCAGGCCGTGCTGACCCGGCTGCGGGCCGCCGCGGCCGCGCCCGGGCCGCTGACCGTGTACGTCGCCGGACAGCTCCAGCTCGACCGCCGCCAGCGGCTGCCGCATCTCGCGCTGGCGCGCACCACGCCGTCCACCGTGCGGTACACGGCGCTCCCCTGGCACTGGTTCCGGGAGGAGCTGCGGCTGCGGCCGGCCGGGGCCACGACGGTGCTGCTGGACCTGCACGCGGACGCGGAGACCTGGGAGTGGCTGCGGGGGAACGTCCTGGACTGCGGTCCCGCGGTGACCGTGTACGGGAGGGTCGCGCCGCCGGCCGGACGCGGGCGACGGACGGTCGCCGCGCCCTCGTACATGAAGGCGGTGGCGACGATACTGCGCAGCGGGGGGCGGCCGGGGCTCGACCGGCTGCACCAGATGGCGACGGCCCGGATCGCCGGCGAGGGGGAGACGGGAGACCTCGTCATTCCCGCCCGCGCCGGCCAGGCGACACCGACGCCGCCTTCCCACCCCGCCGCCCCGCCCCTGCCCACCCAGCCCTTCCCCGTCCGGTCCGTGCCCGTGCAGTCCGTGCCCGTCCGGTCCGTGCCCGTGCAGCCCTTCTCCGCCCAGTCCGTGCCCGTCCGGTCCGTGACCACGCCGTCTCCGCTCACCCCGTCTCCGCCTGTCACGTCCCGGCCCGTTCCGGCGCCGGCCGTTTCCGGGGGCGCCCGGGCCCTGGAGCAGGGAGGGGCGCCGGGCGGCGATCCGCACGCCGACATCTCCGCCGCCGTCCGGTCCGGCCGGCACGCGGACGCCGACGCCCTCGCCGCGCGGTGGGAGCAGGCTGCCGTGGTGGCGCAGGGGGCCGGCTCCGAGGAGGCGCTGCACTGGGCCGAGGTGCGGGCGGACCTGGCGATGTTCGCGGGGGACGCCGCGGGCAGCTGCCGTATCTGGATGGCCGTCGCCGCCGCACGGCTGGACGCCGGTCAGCCGGTGGACGCGCCTGCCGTGGAGGCGGCCGTGGACCGGGCGCACCACCAGTGGGGGCGGATCGGCAGCGCGGCCAGCGCCCGTGAGCTGGGGCCGGCGCTCGCCCGGTTGCGCGGCCGGGTGCCCGGCCGGCACGAGGGCGCCCTGGACCACGTCCAGGAACAGCTGCGGCAGCTGCAGACCCAGGGGTGACCCGGCGGCGCGGGCCGGGCGTCCCGGTGCGGCGTCGCCGGTGTCAGGGGCGTCAGTGGCGTTCCGCCGTGTCGTGCCGGGCGACGGGGGCGGGCGGAGCGCTGCCGGGGGCCGTGGCCGGGCCCGCGTTGGCCGCGGTGATCAGCGCCGTCACGGTCAGCACGGCTGCGGCGACGGCCCTGACACAGGGCGCGGAAGGGCGTGCGGAGATGCGTCCGGACACGGCTACCTCGCAACGTCGGCGACTGCGATACTCACGTCAGCCAGCTGTTAAGCGTGCTTAACTCGCTGTTTAACCTAGGGGCAGGGCCAGTCCGACGGCAAGAGGCACAGGGCGAGTTGGGGGACCGGCGTGGCAGAGCGGGACGAACCGGAGGTCGTCGGGCGTCGGGTGCAGCGCCTGCGCGTCGAACGAGGGCTCACCCAGAGGCAGTTGGCCGAGCCGACCTACACCCCCGCCTACGTCTCCACGCTGGAGGCCGGCCGGGTGCGGCCCTCCGACGAGGCGCTCAGGCACATCGCCGAGCGGCTCGGCGTCGACTTCGAGGAACTGGCCACCGGCCGCCCCGCCCGGCTCGTGACCGACCTGCGGCTGCGCCTCACGGAGGCCCAGCGGGCGCTGGCCACCGGGGAGGCAGAGGAGGCGACCCGGCAGTACACCGTGCTCCTGGCGGAGGCCGAGGAGCACGGGCTGGCCGCGGAAGAGGCCACCGCGCTGCTCGGCCTCGGGGAGTGCGGCATCGACGCCGGAGACCTGGACACGGCCCGGCGCTGCTTCGAGCGGGCCGAGCGGCGGCTCGCCGACGCCCCGCTGACGGCCCGCGTCCCCGCCCTGCGCGGCCGGGCCGTCGCCCACTACCTCGCCGGCGAACTCCGTTACGCCGTCTACCTGCTGGAGTCCACCCTCGACGAGCTCAACCGGGGCGGGCTGCACGACCCCGACGCGCTTCTGCTGCTGTACGCCTCCGTCATCGGCCCGTACATGGACATGGGGGCGGCGGCCCGCGCCGCCCAGGCGGCCGAGTTCGCCCTCGCCCTCGCGCCCCGGGTCGGCGACCCGGCCCTCGTGGCGCGGATGCACCGGTCGGTGGCCCGGACGCTCCTCGCCGAGGGCCGCCTCGCGGAGGCCGACGCCTCGCTGGCCAAGGCCGCCGAGCTCTACCGTCAGCTCCAATTGCGCACCGAGCTCGCCAACTGCCACTGGATGCGCGGCTACGTCTACGCCCAGAACGGCGAACTGGAACGTGCGGAGGACGAGTTGAGGCAGGCGCAGGCCATGCACTCCGCGCAGCGCGCCGCCCTCTACAGCAGTCAGGTCGCCGTCGAGCTGGCCGACGTGCTGCACCGCAGGGGCAAGTCCCAGGAGGCGGCCGCGCTGCTGCACGGGGTGCTGGGGGACCTGTCCTCCGAGCGGGGGGCCGTGCACTCGGCCGGCGCCCACCGGCTGCTCGGCATCATCGCCGAGGACGCGCGGGACACGGAGGCGGCCGAGGAGCACTACGTGCGGGCGCTCAGTCTGCTGGAGCGGGCGGGCGCGGCGGGCGACCTCGCCGATCTGTGCCGGATGCTGGGCGATCTGCTGCGGCGCACGGGACGGGTCGAGGCGGCGCTGGACGCGTACCGCACAGGTCTCGGGCACCGTACGGCGCCGGGGTCGACGACGCTGGGTCCGGCCCCGGCCCAGCCGCCGCTGTAGCGCGCTTCCGGCCCCCGCCCATGTCCGCCCCGCCCATGTCCGCCCTGCCCATGTCCGCCCTGCCCATGCCCGCCCTTGCTCATGTCCGCCCTGCCCATGCCCGCCCTTGCTCATGTCCGCGCCGCCGGTTCCCGTGCCGGTGACGGGGTACCCGGCCGACCGTCGGAGGTGGGCGCGCTCCGCCACGGAGGTGAGGACCATGGGCGGCCAGGAACGGAGCCGGGTCGCCGAGGTCATCGCCCGGGAGATGCGCGGCGCCGGCCCGCGGGAGGTGCCGCAGCGGCTGTGCGACGCGGTGGTGAAGCTGCTGCCGGTGGACGACGTGGGCGTGACCCTGCGCGGAGAGGGGATGTCCGTGCCGCTGGGGGCGAGCGGGCAGCGGGCCGCCGACGTCATGGAGCTGGAGGTCACCCTGGGGGACGGGCCCGGTCTGGAGGCCGCCGCGACGGGTTCGCCGGTCAGCGCCGGCGATCTGTCCTCCCGCCGGGACGCGTGCCGGTGGCCGGTCTTCGCCCAGCAGGCGGCGGCCGCCGGGGTGCGGTCGGTGTACGCGCTGCCGCTGGGCGACCGCACGGTGTGCGTGGGCACGCTCGACCTCTACCGGGCCGTCCCCGGGGAGCTGGCCGCCGACGAGCTGCGCACGGCGCGGGAGGTCGCCGACGTGGTGACGTCGGCGCTGGTGTCGCTGCCCCGGGGCGGGCGGGACGACGCGGGCCGGTGGCTCAGCCCGCTGGCCGCCGACCACGGTGAGGTGTACCAGGCGACCGGCATGGTCATGGTGCAGTTCGGCGTCACGGCGGACGAGGCGCTCGCACTGCTGCGCGGCCACGCCTTCGCCCAGGGCTGCCCGGTCCTCGAAGTGGCCCACGAGGTGATCACCCTCCACACCCGCTTCGACCGGCCCCCGCCCCTGTGAACGTCCGTCCGCCGTCCGTGCGCCGTCCGTCTGTGCCGCGTGGGCCGCGGCTCCGCCGGCCGCCGGGGGGGGGCAGACCTGCCGCCGGGGGTGTTCAGACCTGGACTTTGGGCTGCTTCCTGACGTCCGCCAGTCGGCGTACGCCGAGTTGTACCGCCGCCTGCGTCGCCTCGTTCGGGGCGTCGCCCAGGCCGCCGTCGACGAGGGCGAAGGCGTCCTGGCCGGCCCGCACGGCGGCGACGTCCAGGGTGAGGACGGTCGGGTCGCCGCCGTTCTTCACCTGGACCGTCGCCTTCACGCGCAGACCCTGGCGGACGTCTCCCACCTCCGGCAGGGGCAGCTCCGAGACCTGCACGTCGAGCACCGTCTTGCCGGTCGCCTCGGCCGCGAACCGGGCGCACTTCTGGGGCATCGTCTTCAGCCAGGCCAGCCTGCGGTCGACGTCCGCCGGGCGGTGGCCGGTGAGCTGGTAGCGGAGCTGGGCGCCGGTGTCCGGGTCGTCCAGGGCGGTGACCGCACGGGCGGGGCCGCCGAGCAGCTCGTCGGCGTAGAGGTCGTCGAGGAGCTTCTGGCACTCGGCGGTCGACGTGGTCGCCTTGAGCATCCCGTCCCGCCAGGTGGCCGCGCCGCGGGTCCGGGTCCAGGGCGGGCCGAGGTCGGTCTCGGTGATGAGGGAGGCCCGCGCCTGCGCGTCGGTGAGGGCGGAGGAGGCGGCCGGCGCGGTGGGCCGGGCCGACGTCCGCTCGACCGTGGGCAGGGCCGGAGCGGCCGTCGGCGGGTGCTCCAGGCCGAGGGTGGCGCAGCCGGTGACGGTGGTGAGGGCCAGGACGACGGCGGTGGAGGCCAGGAGGGTGCGACGGGTCATCGGGGGGTGCCTCCAGGAGTGCGCGCGGGCTGCGTCCTCCCACGGCACCATCGGCGCCGTCCGACGACCAGCGCGACGGTCCGTACGGGTTACCGGGGTTGGTGCGGGCGGGTGGGCGGCGCGGGAAAACGGTTGGCGCGGCGCGTGCCGCCGTTGCTACTTTCGCCGGCATGAAGCGCGCCCAGCCGTCCCTCACGACGACGCCGGACACCGTCCCGGCGCGCTGATCCACGACTGGATGACCGAAGCCCCGGGGCGAGCGCCCCGGGGCTTCGCCGTTCCCCGGTCCCTCGCCCCCCTGCGAGCGAGGAGCCCCCCGTGAACGACCACGACCGCGACCGCCACCACGATCACCGCCGCCTGGGCCGCGAGCTCGGCCTCTTCGACACCGACCCGCTGATGGGCGCCGGCCTGCCCTACTGGCTGCCGGACGGCGCGATCGTCCGCCACACCCTGGAGGAGTACGTACGGCAGGCCGAGCGCGCCGCCGGCTACCGGCACGTGTACTCGCCGGTCCTCGGCAAACGCGAGCTCTACGAGCTCTCGGGCCACTGGGACCACTACAGCGAGGACATGTTCCCGCCCATGGAGCTGGGGGCCGAACAGGTCGTGCTGCGGCCCAGCCTCTGCCCCCACCACGCCCTGATCTACCGTTCCCGCTCGCACAGCTACCGCGAGCTGCCGCTGCGCATCGCCGAGCTGGGCGGCATGTACCGCTCGGAGCCGTCCGGCGTGCTCGGCGGTCTGACCCGGGTGCGGGCCATCCAGCTGAACGACGCGCATGTCTTCTGCACCCTGGAGCAGACCGTCGAGGAGGCCCGCGCCGCCCTCGACCTGATCGGCAGCGCCTACGCCGACCTGGGGATCCGTGCCTCCCGGTACCGTCTCTCCCTCCCCGGCGAGGGCGGCAGGTACGTGGCCGGCCCGGGGCTGTGGCGACGGGCGACCGCCCTGCTCAGGGAGGTCCTGGACGGCTCGGGGATCGCGTACGAGGAGGCGGAGGGCGAGGCCGCGTTCTACGGTCCCAAGATCGACGTGCAGATCACCGACCGCGCCGGGCGCGAGGCCACCCTGTCCACCGTGCAGATCGACTTCCACCAGCCCGAGCGCTTCGGCCTGCACTACGTCGGCGCCGACGGGGCGAGACACCGGCCGGTGATGGTGCACCGCAGCGTCATCGGCAGTGTGGAGCGGGCGGTGGCGCATCTCGTCGAGGAGCACGGCGGCGCGTTCCCGGTCTGGCTGGCCCCCGTCCAGTTGGCGGTGCTGCCGGTGTCGGGCGCACAGGAGGAGCCGGCGGCGGAGCTGGTGCGGCGGGCGGTGGCGGCGGGACTGCGGGCGGAGCTCGCGGGCCCGGAGCAGGGCAGCCTGGGGGCCAGGGTCCGGGCCGCGCGTCTAGCGCCGTACCAGGCGGTGATCGGCGAGCGTGAGGCGGCGGACGGGCTGGCGGCCGTCCGGCTGCGCGACGGCCGTCGGCCCGGCGCGCTGCCCGTGGGAGAGCTGGTCCGCCGGATCGGGGAGCGGGCGGCGGCGCGCGGTGTCCGGCTGTGGGAGTCGGACGCGCCCGCATAGGGTCGGGGACGACCGTGGTGCGGAAGGAGTCCTCAGGTGACCGAGCAGCCCATTCCCGTGATCATCGACTGCGACACGGGCGTCGACGACGCCCTGGCCCTGCTGTTCGCCGTGCGCCACCCCGGCCTGGACGTGCGGGCGGTGACCTGTGTGGCGGGCAACACGGACGTGGACGGGGTGGTCCGCAACACGCTGACCGTCCTGGAACAGGCGGGCGCCGGGGACGTCCCGGTCGCGCGCGGCGCCGAGCGTCCGCTGATCGAGCCGCTGCGCGTGGCCCGGCATGTGCACGGCGCCGACGGCATGGGCGACCTGGGCCTGCCGGCTCCGGCCCGCCGTCCGGTCGACGTCGACGCGGTGACCCTGCTGCGCCGCGAGATCCTCGCCTCTCCGCGCCCGGTCACGCTGATCCCCACCGCCCCCCTGACGAACATCGCCCTGCTGCTGCGCACGCATCCGGAGGTGACCGGCAACATCGAGCGGATCGTGTTCATGGGCGGCGCGGTGACGACCGGGAACGCCACACCGGTGGCGGAGTTCAACGTGTGGCACGACCCGGAAGCGGCGGCGGTCCTGCTCACCGCGGGCGTGCCGATCACGATGTACGGGCTGGACGTGTTCAAGCGGGTCCTGGTCCCCGCGGCGGACGTGGCGCGGCTGCGGGCGAGCCCGGAGCCGCGCCTGCGGCTGGCCGGCGAACTGCTGGCCCACCGCGACCCGGCGACCTCGGGCGACCCCACGCCGACCGGCGGTCTCGGCGACGCGGGAGCGGTCTGCGCGGTGGCCGACCCGGCGGGCCTGACGACCGAGCTTCTCCCGGTGGAGGTCAGTCTCGCTCCCGGGCCGGCCCGCGGTCAGACGGTCGTCGACCGCCGCCCGCGCCCCGGCGAGTCCGAGATCCACGAGGGTGCGCGCGAACAGACCCTGGTGGACGTGGCGTTGGACGTGGACGTGGAGCGCTACGTGAAGCTGTGGCTGACGACGGTGGAGGGCGGCTGACGCTCGCCCCCCACCGGCATCGACGTCGCTGACGTCAGGCGCGGGTGCCCTTGCGGCGTCGGGTGGCGACGACGATCGCCGCACCGCCCGCGAGCAGTGCCGCGGCGCCGCCCGCGATCAGGGGCGTCTTGCTGCTGGCGCCCGTCTCCGCGAGGCCGCCGCCGCCCCCGTCGGGGGTGGGGGCGGGGGCGGCGGTCGACTCGGAGGAAGACGGGACCGGGGTCGGGGAGCCGCTGTCGGAGGCGGACGGCGACGGCGTGGCGGTGTCCCTGTCCGACGGGGCCGACGGCGTGCTCGCCGGGGTCGACGGCGTGCCCGAGGGGGTGCCGGACGCGCTGCCCGACGGCGCCGGCGGGGTGGCGGGCGGCGGCTGCTCGGTGACGACGCAGTCCTTGGTGCCGCCGTTCCAGGCCGCGATCAGCTTGTCCTTGATGACGGGACGGTCCGGCCCCTTGGGCAGGTCGCCGTGGACGAAGCCGTCCTTCGCGTCGGTCTTGCCGTCGAACTTGACCGCGCCCCGGTAGAGGTCGATCTGCGCGAAGCAGCCCGCGTCGGGCACCGCGATGTCGAGGGCGTCGGTCTGGCCGGCCTTGACCGTCACGCTGTCGAAGTCGACGAAGACCTGCTCGCCGGAGGTGCGGAAGCTGGACCCGTGGGCGAGGTAGGAGGCGAGGGACGCGGTGCACGCCGAGGCGTCGCCGGCGGCGCGGACCTTGATGTGGACCTTGCCGTCCTCGGTGGGCCGCAGGGTCTGGTCGTCGACCCGGACCGAGGCCTGGAAGTGCGTGCCGTCGAGCGAGAACTCGCAGCGGTCGGTCCCCGTCTCGGTGCCCGCGCCGGTGCCCGGCTGGTACTGGCCGCCGGGCTTCCAGCCGTCGCCGCCGGGCGTCCCGGTGCCGGCGAAGGCGCCCGAGGCGGCGGCCGCGGAGGCGGCGCAGAGGGTGAGGGAAGCGGCGCCCGTCCCCAGCAGTCGGCGTACGGTGACTCGGCTCGCTATGGACATGCGCATCCCATTCTTGGCGAGTGCCAGGGGTGAGACTGATGGGTCAGATCAGTCGAATTCTCAGGAGAGGCACTGGGCCCTTCGGTCCCGGGCGTCACAGTGTGAGGCCATCGTCGTGTGGACGGCCGACCCGTGTCAACCTGCTTCAAACCTCTGGGAGTTCAAGTTTCCGCCACACCTTCGCCACGAGCGGAACGATCAGCTCCGAACGGTTGGACGTTCACTTTCCCGGCAAGCTGGACAGGCTTTCCCTCGTGACCGACTTCTCCTCCCACCGCTCCGACTGGTGGCGCCAGGCCGTCGTCTACCAGGTCTATCCGCGCAGCTTCGCCGACGCCGACGGCGACGGGCTCGGTGACCTGCGCGGCGTCGCCGACCGGCTGCCCCATCTGGCCGCCCTCGGCGTGGACGCCCTCTGGCTCTCCCCCTTCTATCCCTCCGAGCTCGCCGACGGCGGCTACGACGTCGCCGACCACCGGGACGTGGATCCCCGGCTGGGCGACCTGGCGGACTTCGACGCACTGGTCACCGAGGCCCACCGCCTCGGCCTGAAGGTGATCGTCGACGTGGTCCCCAACCACACCTCCCACCGGCACGTCTGGTTCCAGGAGGCGCTGGCCGCCGGCCCCGGCTCCCCGGCCCGGGAGCGCTACGTCTTCCGCGACGGGCGCGGTCCGGCCGGGGCGCTCCCGCCCACGGACTGGCAGTCCGTCTTCGGCGGCAGCGCCTGGCAGCGCGTCCCCGACGGCCAGTGGTACCTCCACCTCTTCGCCCGCGAGCAGCCGGACCTGAACTGGGACCACGCGGAGGTCCGCGAGGACTTCTGCACCACCTTGCGCTTCTGGTCCGACCGGGGCGTCGACGGCTTCCGCGTCGACGTGGCCCACGCCCTCGCCAAGGACCTCGCCGAGCCCCTGCGCGACCTGGGCGCGCCGGAACTGTTCGGCGAGGAGGCCCTCCACCGGCTGCCCCCGGGCGCCCACCCCTTCTACGACCGCGACGAGGTCCACGAGATCTACCGCGACTGGCGCCGCCTGTTCGACTCCTACTCCCCGCCGCGCACGGCCGTGGCCGAGGCCTGGGTGCCCGGTGCGCGACGTGCGCTCTACGCCCGCCCGGACGAACTCGACCAGGCTTTCAACTTCGAGTACCTGCAAGCCGGCTGGGACGCGGAGGAGATCCGCGCGGTCATCACCGACTCGCTGGCCGGGGCCCGGGAGGTCGGCGCCTCGGCCACCTGGGTCCTGTCCAACCACGACGTGGTGCGGCACGCCTCGCGCCTCATGCTCCCGCCGGGCGCGGACGGCGACGCCTGGCTCCTCTCGGGCGGCCGCGCCCCGCGCGTCGACGAGGAGGCCGGTCTGCGACGGGCCCGCGCGGCGACGCTGCTGATGCTGGCGCTGCCGGGATCCTCGTACCTCTACCAGGGTGAGGAGCTTGGCCTGCCGGAGGTGGCCGATCTGCCCGTGGAGGTGCTCCAGGACCCGGTGTGGGAGCACAGCGGCCGCGTCCGCAAGGGCCGCGACGGCTGCCGGGTGCCGTTGCCGTGGACGGCGACGGGCCCGTCGTACGGCTTCGGCGCGGCCGGCGCGTGGCTGCCTCAGCCGCCGGACTTCGCGCGGTACGCCGTGGCGGCACAGGAGGGCGTGGCGGGCTCCACCCTGGAGCTGTACCGCACGGCCCTGCGGCTAAGGCGCAAGCTGCTGGAGGGCGAGGAGCTCACCTGGGCGCCTCGGACCCCGCCGGGCGTGCTGTCCTTCGCCCGCCATGACGGCTGGCGCTGCGTGACCAACCTGTCCGAGGCGTCCGTGCCGTCGCCGCCGGGCGAGGTGCTGCTGAGCAGCGTCCCCCTCGACGACGACGGTGTGCTGCCCCCGGACACGACGGTCTGGCTGGCGTAGCCCCGGCACTGTCGCTGTTCCTGCCCCGCCCCTACTGGGCGCCGTTGCCGCCCACGACCGCGCTGAGGTCCAGGGGGGTGGAGGTGGCGGTCGGCGGCGGGGTGAGGACGATCATGGGCTGGCCGGCGGGCGGAACCGGCGGGGTCAGGTCCGACTTGGGCAGCTTCGGCGGCGTGGTCTGGTTGAACAGCGTGGTGTCGAAGTCGACCAGACCGGTCTTCTCCATCACCGTGATGTGGTCCAGAACGGTGTTGTTGGCCTGGTCGGCCAGCGCGCGGACCAGCGTGTTCTTGGTCGTGGACCGGATCTTGGCGATCGTGTTGAAGATCGAGCCGTGCGTCATGCGCAGGATGTTGGCGAAGTCGGCGTCGAACTGCTTGCCGCTCTCCGCCTTCAGCTGGGTGACGAAGCCCTCCTGCTGGGGGCTGGCGACGTTGGGCAGCGTGATGTTCAGCATCGGCGCGATCTTGCGGCAGCTGGTGTCCAGCGCTCCGTGACCGTCGATCAGGTGGTTGCTGGCGGTGCGAACGGCCGGGGTCTGGCTCTTCTGGAGCCCGAGCTGGCCCAACGGGTACTCCCACAGGCCGGCGGCCCGCACCTTCACCACGAAGTCCCGGTCGCCCTCGGTCAACGGGCCCCACTGGGTGTTGGCGATCACCCGGTCCGTCGAGGTCGACACGGTGTCAAGTCCGAGCATCGATGGGTAGGCGAGCGCGCTGAGCGTCAGGGTCAGCGCACCGCCGACGAACAGGGTTCCCATCATGTTTCGCGAAAGTGGCACCGTGCCTCCTGCCCGGTCGGGGATTCCGCCGCTATGTCGATGTGCCGTGCCCGGTGGGGGCGGACACACAGGAGTACGGCCGGGAACCGGATCCGACTCACCGGTATCCATGAAAAGTTGAGGGAGGGCCAGAGAGCTCCCCGTGCCCCGGAGAGCCGGAAGGCTGGAGGGCGGAGGGCCGGAGGGTGTGCAGGACGGCAGGGGCGGTCGACGGAGACGAGGGGGATCCACGGATGACGGTCGCGAGACTGAGCGGGATCACGTACTACCCGGTGAAGGGATGCGCGGGGACGGAGCTGTCCGGGGCGACGCTGACCCGCGCGGGCCTGCCGCACGACCGCGCGTACGCGATCGCCGACGAGAAGGGCGACCTGCGCTGGCAGGGGGGCGACCCCGCGCTCGCTGTGATCACGCCTGAACTGACCCGGGGCGAACTGACCTTGCGGGCCCCGCACCGGGAGCCGGTACCGGTGGACAGCGCGGACGTGCATGCCTGGCTCACCGACGTCCTGGGCGCCCCGAGCACCCTGGTCCGGTGCCCGGCGGGCAACGGCGGCCGCCTGCACGTCGTCTCCCGGGCCAGCCTGGACGCCCTGAACAGGCGGGTCGCCGCACGCGGAGCCGCGCCCCTGCCGATGAACCGCTTCCGCCCGAACCTCGTGGTGGACGGCTGGGAGGCCCCGCACACCGAGGACGGCGCCGCCCGGCTCGTCGTCGGCGGCGCGGAACTGGCCTTCACCGAGGTCACGATCCGCTGCGCCGTCACCATGGTCGACCAGCGCACCGGCCTGCGCTCCGGCCCGGAACCCCTGCGCACCCTCGCGGACTACCGCCGGGCGGACGGCGGCGGCCTCGCCTTCGGCGCCTACTTCGAGGTGCGGCGGGCGGCCCGGGTGTCGGTGGGCGACGAGGTCACGGCCGAGGCCTAGATGCCCTCGATGCGTTTCACGCCCGCGGTCCGCGTCATCTCCTCGACGGCCTTCGACAGGCGGCGGGCCTTGAGGGCGCGGTTGATGGTGTGCACGCGGACCGCGGTGAACAAGGCGACGGCGGCGCCCAGGGCCACCCCGATCCACTCGTGATCGCGGATGCCCGCATAGAAGAGGAGGCCGCTGAAGGGGACGCCGACGGCGACGAGCAGGGGTTCGCGCACCCAGAACGGGAGAACGCGGATCACGAGACCGATCATCCGGTCACTTCAGCAGCCCCGGACCCCACATGCTGTGATGGAGGCCACAATTCCGGGAGTTCTTGTGTGGACGGCGTGAAGGAGGCGCGTCACGGAGGTGGAGCCGTCAGGCCGCCCCGTCACCGCCGACGACCTCTTCGCCGATCCGTGCGGGCAACACCGGGGCCTGCCCGGTTGGTGAACCGTTGACCGGCCCGGCGAACTGTTGACCAGTTCGCGGAGGAGTGCGGACGAACGGGAGGGCGAGTCGTGGCGGAACCCCCGCCTAGATTCGCCGCATGTCCATGCCACAGCGGCCCCACCAGCCCGTGAGGGCTGCCGCCACGCTCCCGGTCCTGCCCTACCGCAAGCCCACCAAGGGCCGTGACTACTGGGTCCTCGACGACGTCTTCCCCGAGGCGGACGTCACGGCGATCCGGGAACGGTGTCTCGCCAAGGACGACTGGGTCGAGGGCCACCCCTACACCTCGGAGAGCTGGCCGGGACTGCGCACCATGCCCGGGCTGGAGCCCGCCGAACTCGAGCGCGTGGAAGGGCTGGTGAGGAAGGCGACGGGGGCGCGCAGGCTGTGGGTGCAGCAGGCTCCCGGCGGCGGCACCCTCAACCACAACTGCGTCCAGGTCGTGGGCGAGGGGGAGAGTTCGCCGCGTCCCCACTCCGACTCGCGGGCGCTGTGCCGGTACGCGGCCGTGCTGTATCTCAACCCGGCGGTCCCCAAGGACTGCGGGACCAGTTTCTACCGGCAGTCCCTGCCCGGCGGCCGGCTCGGCGGCAACGTCGTCCAGGCGCCGCACAACAACCTCGTCGAGGCCCTCGGCACGCGGTTCGTCGCGCCGGACGCCTTCGAGGAGGACGTGCGGGTGCCGCACAAGCCCAACCGGCTGCTCCTCTACCACGCCAACCTCGTGCACAGCGCCACCGGTTACTGCGGCACGACGCTGGAGGAGAAGCGGATGACGGCCGTCTTCTTCTGGATGGCCTGACCCGCCGTGCGGGCGTACCGGCCCGTCCACTTCGCTCCCGGGGCGGTCCTGGTCAGTAGCGCACCGCGCGGACCGCCTCCGTCCTCACCTCGCCGGACAGCTTTCGGTTGCTGCGGGCGGTGGCCTTTCCGGTCTTGCCCGCCGGGACGTCGGAGACCGTCACGAGGACCGTGTCGAGCCGTTCGCCGCCGGAGTCCTCGAAGTCGACCTGGACGGCGAAGGACTTCGTCGAACCGGTGCTGTTGGCGGCCGTGACCTCGACCGTGCTGCGGTCGCCGTCGGTGCCGGGCGTGCCGAGCTTCACGTCGCCCCTGGCGTCGACCCCGCCCTTGATCTCGTCGAACCGTCGGTTCACCTCCGCCGTCGCCGACGCGTACGCCTCCGACGCCTGCGAGGCGAGTGAGGCGAGCGAGGACGCGGCCGCGGTGGCCTGCGCGCCGACCGACTGCGCGGCGGACGCGGCCTTGCTGGCCACCGACGAGGGGGTCTCGTCGCCGGAGCAGCCGGTGAGCCCGGCGGCCCCGAGGAGCGCCGCCGCGCAGGCCGCCGTCACCAGCACGCCCTTCTGCCGACGGGTGCGGTGAGCTGCCATCTCTCCTCCAGGTCGCTGACCGGATCCGGGTGCGGACCCGGTGTCCAGTGAAGGACGGGACCGCCGCGCCCGCATGCCGGCTCACCCGAACGGCACACCCCCGTGGTGGCGTCCCCCGGCCGGACGGATGGTCGAGCGAGGACGACCGAGGACGACCGAGGACGACGAGGGACGGGGTACGCCATGAGCGACCAGCCGCACGCACAGCCGTCGGGGTCCCCGGTGTGGGACCCCTCGCACCAGGGCACCGGCACGCCGCCCGACCGGCCCCCGGGCGGGCCGGGAGGCGGGGCGGTGGCCGCCGGCGGTGTCGTCTTCGCGGGTGTGATCATGTTCGTGAGCGGTGTCCTCGCCGCATTCCAGGGCATCGCGGCGATCGCCCGGGACGACGTGTACGCGCGGATCGGCAGTTACGTCTACGAGATGAACCTCATCGGCTGGGGCTGGGTCCTGCTGGCCGTGGGCGTCGTGGCCGCGTCGACCGGCTGGGGCCTGCTCACGGGCGCCGTCTGGGCCCGCGTCAGCGGCATCGCGCTGGCCTCCCTGAGCCTGGTCCTGCAGTTCCTTTTCCTGCCGTACGCGCCGTTCTGGGCGGTCATCCAGATCGCGCTCGACGTCTTCGTGATCTGGGCCCTGGCCACCTACGAGCCGGCCGCGTCACCGCCTCGGGGATAGGGCGTGTCTCCGAAGGTCCCGTCTGCCCGACGTCCCCGCGGTCAGGGCGTCACCGGCGTCCCCGGACACCTGTACCTCCTTGCGGCGCAGCCAGGGCAGGGGTGGTACCGCGGAACCGGCGTACGGGGTGATCCGCACCTCGAAGTGCAGGTGGGGGCCGGTGACGTTGCCGGTCGCGCCCGAGAGGCCGATGCGCTGCCCGGCGGTCACGCGCTGCCCCCTGCGCACGTCGATGCGGGACAGATGGGCGTACTGGGTGAAGTAGCCGTCGCCGTGCCGGACCAGGACCTGGTTGCCGAAGCCGTCGCCGCAGGTCGTGATCCGGACGACGCCGGAGCCGACGGCGTACACCGGGGTGCCGGAGTCCACGGCGAAGTCCTGGCCGGTGTGCCGGTGGGCCCAGCGGGAGCCCCGGGCGGCGTACCCGGCGGACAGCCAGTAGCGGCGGGCCGGGGCCGTCCAGGGGCGGGCGCGCAGCTCGGGCGGGCGGCTGCGGTCCCCGAACGGGCAGTGGCCCTGCCGTCCGGACGGATCGACGGCGACCGGGTCGGCGGTCTCCCTCGCCCCGGCCCGCAACCGGTCCCACAGCTCGGAGCGCAGCGCCTGGCGGCGGCGTTCGGCGTCCTCGATCCGGGTGGGCAGGGCGTCGGCCTCGCGGAGCCGGTCGACCCGTTCGCGGGCCTGTTCGTGCGCGCGGACGGCGCGGGCGGCGTCCTTGCGGAACCCGGCGCTCCCGGCGCTCCCCCGCCCTTCGGCGCCGGCGGGCGCGACGGCGAGGGCGAGCAGCAGGAGGGCGAGCAGGGCGGACCCGACCGCGGCGCGAAGGCGCGCCCGCGTCCGCGGATGACGCGCGTGGTGTTCTCGTCCCATCGTGCGATCATCGGACCGGCGCGGCGTGCGGTCCGCGCGCCCTGCCGCACGGCACGACGGGTTCAGCCGGACGGACCAGCGATCAGGGCCCGGTAGACGGCCGAGGACCGCGGATTGCCGGCACAGCGCCACACGCCGTGCGGACAGTAGTCGCTGATGGTCTGGTACAGCGGCCGGTGTTCGGCGAACCAGTCCAGCATCCCGCGCACGTAGTCGGGGTCGTCGCCGTTGCGGTACAGACCCCACTCCGGAAAGGCCACCGGCTTGCCGTGGGCCCGCGCGAACCGCACGTGCGCGGCGAGCCCGTACGGCTCGGCGACCTGCTCCTCGAAGGACATGCCGTGGGGCTGGTCGTAGGCGTCCATGCCGACGACGTCGACGTGCCGGTCGCCGGGATAGCACGCGGTCCACGGGACGGCGTCCCGACCGCGGCTGGGCGTGAACTCGAACCGGAACGCCGCCGGACCGGCCACGGAACGCATGGCGTCGACGATCCGGACCCAGTACCGCTGCCAGGCCCGCGGATCGGGCCCGCAGCGATGGGTGTAGGTGTCCCCGTTCATCTCCCACCCCACCACCAGCACGGCGTCCGGCAACCCCAGTCCGACGAGCCGCCGGGCCAGCGCCCGGAAGTGCCCGTCGTAGTCGCCCCGCGCGCCCCTGCGCAGCTCCTCGCGCACGACGGCGTCCGGCACGTGCTCCTCGGTCCGCTCCAGCATCGGCACGTTCAGGACGAACATCCGGTCGGCGCGCTCGTGCCGCCACCGTGCCCAGTGCTCCAGATAGCCGGGCGCCCCCTCGATGTTGCTCCATCGGTCCCCCGGCAGATAGGCGTGGCCCACCCGGGGCGTGGCCGGTCCCAGCCACGCGTCGAGCCCGGCGATCCGCCGTACCCCGGCGTCGTCGTACCCGACGTACGCCCCGAACGCTCCCGGCGGCGCCCCGGAGCCCCGCCCGAGCGGAACGCAGGCGGGTCCGGCGAGCAGCGCCAGAGCGGCGAACAGCGCGGTCAGCGGGGCCCGTCGGGCGCGAAGGAAGCGGAGCACCGGCTCATGATGTGGCCGTCGCTCCCTCTCCCGTCCCGAAACCGGCGCCGAACCACCCGGACCGGGTACGGGCACCGGCATCGGCAGCGGCGCGGCGGTCACGGGGCTCGCGGACCAGGAAGACGTCCACGGCGTCCTCGTGATCGAGCGTGAAGTCGTGCCGTTCGTACAGCCGGCGGGCCGCGCTGCCGCGCAGGACGTCGAGACGCAGACGCCGACCCGCGCGGTCGGCGCTCTCCACCACCTCCCGCAGCACGGCGGTGCCGATGCCGCGCCCCTGGGCACGCGGGGCCAGATAAAAGTGCTCCAGCCAGTGCGCGTCGTCTTCCGGACGCAGGGCCACACACCCGGCGAGGACGCCGTCGAGCTCGACGATCCAGGTGTGCGCGGGCACGAACGCGTCACGCAGCCGCTGCCGCACACGGTGCTCGTCGTAGCGCCCGAGCCGCTCCAGATCGGCCCGCATCGCCACCGCCCGCACCTCCGCAACGGGCTCGACGTCGTCCGCCGTGGCCGCTCGGATCTCCCAGTCCGCCATGGCGCAGATGCTACGGCGGTGGACGGCGGCGCTCGTCGGGGCCGGCGGCGACCGCGTCCGGTCCCGCTGCCCCCGGCGCGGGGATTTGGCTTCTTGTCCTGTCAACAGGCAACCCCGCAAGGCCATTTGGGCCTCTCACAGGGTGCTCACAGGTCCGGCTCGGCGCGTGGGGGTGCGTCTGCAAGGCGGCCGGGGTGTGGGCTGTCCAGTCCGATGCCACCGACCATGGCACTCGCAGACGAGGAACCGATGACCAGACAGCACCATCGCAAGGGCCTTACGCGTGCGGCGTTCGCCGCGGGGGCCGCGCTCACCGTCGTCACCGTCGCCGGGGCAGCTCCCGGCGCCGACGCGGCGGTCGCGAGCACGCCGGGCAAGCCGCAGCTCAAACTGATCGCCGCGTCGAAGTCCGTGATCCTCGACCGGTACGAGGGGAACTCCGGCGTCTACCTCGACCTCGGCACGTACGTCACCGTCGACAACGCTCCGCTGGAGCTCAAGGTGACCCGCAAGTCGTACAAGGACCCCGTCGTCGCCACGCAGATCCTGCGCAACGGGACGAAGACGACGACGAGGACGCTGCCGGCGGGCACCGTCAAGGACTTCAGCGGGCTGACCGGCTTCCTGGAGGTGTCCATCAAGAACGCGGCCGGGGTGGAGGTGCGCAAGACGCAGGGCGCCTTCTGTCCCAACAACGCCTCGGGGCGACTGCGTCCGGACGCCCCGGCCACGTCGCACTATCCGGAGAGCTGCTCCACGAACCCCTTCACGCTCGGCTCCGTCTGGGGCGTCGAGAAGGGCTGGGCGTCCAACTCCAGCACCGTCGACTACGACGCCCCGGTGGACCTCGCCCCGGGCGAGTACACGGCCAAGGTGTCGGTCGCCAAGAAGTACCGCGACCTCTTCGGCATCCCGAACGACCAGCCGACCATCAAGGTGACGGTGCGACAGGTGACCGGCGGCGAGGGCGGGGGCGTCGGCCTGCGTTCCTCGACGCCGTCCGGCGACCACACCGCCCACGGCGGCGGCCACGACATGGCCGGGATGGAGGGCATGGAGGGCATGACGGGCATGGCCGCCGGTCACCACCACGGCCCCCGTGGCGCCGACGCCCCCACCCCGTCCGCGCTCTCCCACGCCCTGGAGTCCCGAGGTCTCGCCCACCTGGGCGACGGCGCCGGTCACACCGACGGCTCCCGGATCGCGCCGGCGCTGAAGGCCGCCGCCGCGCGGCCCACCGGACGGGCGGGCGCTCCCGCCAACGTGCCCAAGCCCGACCTGCGTTCGCTGCCGGCCTGGGACATCGCCGTCACCGACGGCGAGGACGGCGATGCACCCGGCAAGGACTACCTCGCCTTCAGCGCCAACGTCTGGAACGCCGGCCCGGCCCCCCTCGTCGTGGACGGATTCCGCAAGCCGGGCGCCGAACTCATGGACTCCTACCAGTACTTCTACGACGCCAAGGGCAAGCAGGTCGGCTACGCGCCCGCCGGCACCATGGAGTGGGACCCGCGCACCGGCCACGAGCACTGGCACTTCACGGACTTCGCCAGCTACCGGCTGCTCGCCGCCGACCAGCACGAGATCGTCAAGAGCGGCAAGGAGGCGTTCTGTCTCGCCAACACGGACGCGATCGACTACACGGTGAAGAACGCCAACTGGCACCCGAACAACACCGATCTGTCGACCGCCTGCGGCGAGCAGAACTCCATCTCCGTGCGCGAGGTCCTCGACGTCGGTTCCGGTGACACGTACACCCAGTACCGTCCCGGGCAGTCCTTCGACATCACCGGCCTCCCCAACGGCACCTACTACATCCAGGTCATCGCCAACCCGGCGAACCGTTTGCAGGAGACCGACACCAAGAACAACGTCTCCCTGCGCAAGGTCGTCCTGGGCGGCACCCAGGGCGCCCGCACGGTGAAGGTCCCGCCGGTCGACCTGGTCGACGCGCCGTAACCGGCCCGCCCCGCCGGACCCTCCCGGTCCGGCCCGGCGATGTGACAGGACGTCTGTCACATCGCCGGGCGCGGGGCAACCAACCCGAGCTTCCGGTGGTCTTGTGAGTCGCCAGTGCTTCTCGGACGTATTCCTAGGCAGCTGTAGGGTTCCGACGTTCGGGGACGACCGACGCCGACGACCGAGCACGGTGTACGGGGTGAAACGGCCGAAGCGGAGGGGGCGAGCGCCGGTGGGCGGATCGAGAAGGCGTGGACGTACTCCGGCGGGGGCTGCCGGCGGATGGGGGAGCGGCGGCACGGCGGCCGGCTCCAGGCCCGGCGGGACGCGGCTCACCCGGCGCGGACGGGTCGTCGCGTGGAGCGCGGGCGTGACGTGCCTCGTCCTCGTGGGAGCCGGCGGGGCCGGTGCGTGGATCTACTACGACCTCAACAACAACATCAAGTCCGCCGACGTGGACGACAAGCTGGGCGCCGACCGGCCGGTGAACCTCAGCCCCGGCTCGAAGAACATCATGATCGTCGGTTCCGACACCCGTGAGGGCGCGAACGCCAAGTACGGCAAGGACCTGACCACCATGCAGTCGGACACGCTGATGGTGCTGCACATTCCGGCCGACCGTAAGTGGGCCTCGGTGGTGTCCTTCCCGCGGGACTCCTGGGTGGAGATACCCGGCTGCGAGAAGGGTGACGGCAGTTCGTCCTCGCCGCACCACTTCAAGATCAACGAGGCGTTCGCGATCGGCGGCAGCAACGGGAAGGTCGCCGAGGCGGCCGCCTGCACCATCAAGACCGTCGAGTCCAACACCGGCCTGCGCATCGACCACTTCATGACGGTCGACTTCTCCGGGTTCAAGGGCATGGTGGACGCGCTGGAGGGCATAGAGGTCTGCCCGAAGGAGGCCATCCACGACAAGAAGGCCCACCTGGACCTGGAGGCGGGCTGCCAGACGGTCAAGGGCGAGAAGGCGCTCGGATACGTCCGCACCCGCTACAGCGTGGGCGACGGCTCCGACATCGGCCGCATCGGCCGCCAGCAGGAGTTCATGGACGCCCTGGCCAAGAAGGCCAAGTCCAAGCTCGGCAGCCCGGACGCGATGTACGGCTTCCTGCAGTCGATCACCAAGTCCCTGACGACCGACCCCGACATGGCGGGCATCCAGCCGCTGTACGGGCTGGCCGACGAACTCAAGGGGATACCGAGCGACCGTCTCGGCTTCCTCACCGTCCCCAACTACGGGCGGGTGGCGGACCAGCCCACCGACAAGGCCAACGTCGTCTGGCAGTACCCGCAGGCGGCCGACCTGTTCACCGCGCTGGCCAAGGACAAGGAGATCACCAAGGCGCAGTTGGAGGCGTCGAAGAAGAACGTGGTGTACGCCTCGTCCGTGAAGATCCGGGTCCTCAACGGCACCGGCGTCTCCGGACGCGCCGCGTCCGTCGCCGAGAAGCTGAGGAGCGCGGGCTACACCGTCGTCGGCACGGGCAACGCGCCCGGCGGCACGGCCGCCAGGACGACGGTGACCTATCCCGCGGGCCTCGAGAGCCAGGCCGCCGTTCTCGCCTCCCGGCTGCCCGGTCTGCGGGCCACGGCGGACGGTTCGGCCGCCGCGGGGGCGGTCACCCTGGTCGTCGGACCGGAGCTGAAGGTCGAGGACGTCGCCTGATCATCGAGCGGTCGTTCCTGGTCAACAAGGCCCCGGAAATGGGGTAAGCTTGATCTTGAGCCGGTCACCGGAACGAAAAACGGTGAACGACCTCTGCGTTGGTGGTCCAAGGAAAGACGCCCCGCTTCCTGCGGGGAGATGCAGGTGCAAGGCCTGCCCGGCGCTCCGCGAAGAAAGAGTCCCATCCCGTACACGGGGTGGGACTCTTTCGTGCTGTCCGCTCACCGGGGCGGACAGCACGACGGGAACAGGGCCGTGTACGGCGGGAGGGGAAGCGTCCACTCCCGCCGTACACGCGTCAGGACGAGCCCGCGCTGGAGCGTCCGAAGAACTCGATCTCGGCTATGGACACCTGCTTGCTCCCGGAGACCGAGTACGAGGACTCGATCGTGAAGCGGACCTTCGTCACCTCACCGACGCGGAAGGCGCGCCGCTGGCCGCCCGCGCTCTGATCGAGGGTGAGTTCGCGGGTCGTCTTCGTGCCGTCCTTCAGGGTGATCGTCGCCTTGATGCGGTGCGGGAGCGCGGACTCGCTGAGCTGGTCGGGGCGGGTGGAGGTGCCGGAGGTGATGATCACGTCCAGCAGGCGGGTGGGCTCGGCGAAACGGGCCTCGATCCACTCGCCCTCGCCCGACTGCGAGACGCCCGGACCCCACCAGGTGTTGTTGATCTTGTCGAAGGCCAGCTCCGGCTTGTGCCCGGGGTAGGACCGCGACGCGGCGACCGAGTCCGGGGGAACCGGGGCGCGCTTGGAGAAGTGGTCGCGGGTGGCCTGGACCGCCGCGGGCGTGTTCACCCCGGCGACGATCAACAGGGTGAGGACGACGGCCGCCAGGACCCAGGTCATGACGCGGTCGAACGTACGGCGCAGGCGCGGGCGGTCGCCGGCCCAGGGGGTCTCGCCGTTGCGGTTGAACAGGCGGCGCCACCAGGGGAGGCGGACGGAGGAGCGGTCCTCCAGGGTCATCGGCATCGCGCAGCGCACGCAGAAGTGCCGGTCGGGGTTGTTGGGGGTGGCGCACCACGGGCAGGCGACGCCGTGCTGCTCGCCCTGGACCGGACCGGGGGCGCGGACCTGCGGCCGGTCCGCGACGGGCCTGCCCGGCAGGACCGGGGCGACGGACGGGGGCGCGGCGGGGCGCGGTTCGGCGTCCGCGACGGGGACGAGCAGGGAGCGGGCGCGCGCCGCCATCGTGTCGCCCAGGTCGGGTGCGGGTGCGGGTGTGGGGTCGGGGTGGGCGGGCCCGGCGGGTGTCGCCGCCGGGACGGGCACGGTGGGCGCGGTCGCGTCGGGCGCGGGGGCGGACGCTCCCGACGGGGCCGACGGGGTGGGGGAGGCGGGGGGCGTGGCAGCGGGGCCGGGGAGCGGGGCGCCGTCCGCCGCGGTCGTCGTGCCGTCCTCCGGCGGGACGGGCGGGAGAGGGTTCTCCGCGGTGTCCTCGTCGTCGTTGGCATCGGTGGCGCCGGTGGCGCCGGTGGAATCGGCGGTGGGACGGTCGCCGCGGGTGTGGCCGGCGTCCGTCGTGGGAGCGTCCGTCGCGGCCCGGGACGGGGACGGCTCGTGCGCTGCTTCCCCGGACCGGCGCCCGGCTCCGGCGCCGGGCGTCGTG